>NZ_CBCPJJ010000051.1:0-500 GCF_965118895.1 Rahnella inusitata | reverse complement strand
GACCTGCGAATTCTTGCCCGAAAATTCCGCCAGCAGGCGCGGACCTTCCCACAGGAAACGCGTTTCCCTTTCGCTGTGCTTTTCAGCATCAGCCGTCACGCCGTCCATGCGCTGATAGCGTACCCGCTTGCTGATACGTCTTCCAAGCGGGTCATAACAAAAGCTAGCGACACATTCCGGTTGCGTATGACTGATGGGTTGATGCAGCACTTCCACCAGCCGGTGTTCGCTGTCGTAACGGTAACGCCAGCGTTGATTGTGGGTACTTTTTTGGGTGGTTCTGCCGTAAATGTCGTACTGGTAATCAACGTCGTTATGCTGTGCCACGCGGTTGTGCGGCCATGAGGCGATGTTGAGAGCCGTATCCAGCGGGTTGGAGGCCGGGTCGTAACGAAAAAACTGCGGTTCGGCGGAGATATCGTCATGGCCGGTGAGGCGGTCCGCGTCGTCATAGTGATAACGCACGTCGCTGAACGGCACGGCGCTGCGCACGCCCGTCA
>NZ_CBCPJJ010000050.1:0-511 GCF_965118895.1 Rahnella inusitata | reverse complement strand
TACTACCGTAAAGGACGTGACATCCTCACGAGAAGCACGATCCATTCCACTAGATTCATTAGGCCCGGATGAAAATCCTACGTTTTCCCATGTCAGACCATTGTCTTTTGAGACCCTAAAACCACTAACGTCCCAGGCAGGAACAGCAATATAACGTTCTGAAGGGTGAACAAATTTACGGGTAAAGATCCGATAAAACTGTAAATATAACTGAGAGTGTATACCCCGCTGCGTATCAGTGAACCATAGCTCACCTTCACAGTCATATCCGGTTAGTTCCAGATAGCGATGGTCGTCGAAACGGTAAACCACCTGCGTGGGCGGTTGCTGCGGTCTGAACTGACACCCTGTAACTGCTACTACCAGCATCAGTATGGCTAATCCTTTCATTGTTAGTTTCCCTGTTATTTTAATCCTGAGTCCTTCAGTGGTTTAGGCATATCCCATTGCGCAGGCCAGATATTTTCTGAGTTAATCAGTTTTCCCCGCGTCCATATCACAGCGCATATGC
>NZ_CBCPJJ010000049.1:0-589 GCF_965118895.1 Rahnella inusitata | reverse complement strand
TTCCAACGAGCCTGACGGAGGTAATGCGCCTTCCTACGAAGATGTTCTGTCCTTCACCGTGGTTAACGATCAGGGTTTTTTACAGACAAAGCACAGCCTGTATATGTCGTCGAAACCTTTTGAAGACCCACGTATCCTACCCGGTGGGCCTGGTATACCGTTCACCGCTGAAGACGGTGCCCATCATATTCTTAAGCCAAGTGCACCGGGGGAAGGGTGGGGAATGGTTTATATGACCAAACTCGGGCTGAAAGAAAACACCTCCCAATTCAAAACCAACTGGCAAGATTTACCCCAACAAATCCCCGAAGTAAAAAACTATCAGGGTTGGGATCATATGCGCTGTGATATGGACGCGGGTAAAACAGGTTAGCTCAGAAAATATCTGGCCTGCGCAATGGGATATGCCGAAATCTCTTAATGATGAAGAGCTTAAATAATAGGGACATAAATGAAAGGATTTAAAATAATAGTGGCATTAACTTTGTTGCTGGTTTGTACAGCAAGTGCTAAAGACCAACCTATTCAAGTAGTTTATCGTTTCGACGACCATCGCTACCTCGAGCTTAAAGGTTGGGGCTGCCAGGGT
>NZ_CBCPJJ010000048.1:0-708 GCF_965118895.1 Rahnella inusitata | reverse complement strand
GGTGCTTAAACACGACACGCTGTTTCGCTCCAGCCACAACTGGCGCGAGTTTTGCGTCCAGTTTATGGAAAGCGATTACGATTTTATTTCGCGGCTGCTCGCCGAAGAGGGGATTTTCTTTTACGAGGAAGAGTTCCTCAAGGCCAACGATCAGAAGCTCACCTTCGCAGACAACTGCAGCGCACTGATCAGCATCGGCGCGTTTGCGTATAACCCGAACGCCGCGTCCGAAGCGGCCACCTACTGCATCAACAACTTCCGCCGCACTGCGCAGGTTCGCCCTTCCAGGGTCATCACGCAGGATTACACCTTCACCGCGCCGAACTGGCAGGCGCAGTATCAGGAAAAAGCCTCAAATATGGTTCACCAGCACACGGTGTATGACGTGTTCGATTACCCGGGACGATTCAAAGACGAGCAGCACGGCGCCGATTTCGCCAAATATCAGATGGAAGGCTGGCGCAACAACGCCGACGTGGTGATTGGCAGCACCAACTCGCCGCAGTTTTATCCCGGCGTGCGCTTTGCCCTGACCGACCATCCGCGTGAAGACCTGAACGCCAACTGGCAGGTGGTCGCCATCGAGATGCACGGCGATCAGCCGCAGGCGCGGATTGGTCAGGAAGGCCAGGGAACCACGCTCAATACCGAGTTTGAAGTCATCCCTTCCACCCAAACCTGGCGCCCCACGCCCAAGCCTAAACCGCG
>NZ_CBCPJJ010000047.1:0-748 GCF_965118895.1 Rahnella inusitata | reverse complement strand
GACGGCTACAAACTCACTGCCCGCCAATATCAGGTTCCCGCTTCTTCACTTCGGGCATGGACTGCGGCTTACCGGCTTCACGGTCAGGCCGCTTTATTAGCCAAAACATCCATCACCTATCCTGCCCATTTTCGTGCCCACGTGGCAGATGTCGTACTTCGTGAACATCTTTCTATGCGTACCGCCGCTGCGCGGTTTAATATTTCTGACTACAAGACTGTCGGACGCTGGGTTCAGGAGGCCACAAAGGCCACCGCCCCGGCAGAGAAAGAGAGAAAACACATGGCGCAGAAAGCTCAAAAACCCGCAAAACAGCCTGAAGAAATGACGCCCGCAGAACTGCTGGAAGAAGTCCGCTATCTGCGCGCTGAACGTGCTTACCACGAAAAGTTAGACGCCCTGATGAAAGCAAAAGCGGAACAGAAGAAAAAATCAACGCCATCAGGGCATTAATCGGCGAGCATCGTCTGCGTGACCTGCTGAAATCCGCGATGCTGCCACGTAGCACCTGGTACTGGTGGCAATCGCGTGAAGCGATCGGTTGCGATGTGGCGCTGTGCAATATCATCCGGCAGATAGCCATCCGCCACAAACGGCGCTACGGCTACCGGCGCGTCACTGCCGCACTGCATAATCAGGGGCTGCGGGTGAATCATAAAAAGGTCAGCCGTCTTATGGCTGAAATGGGTGTGCAGGCACGTGTGCGGGCTAAAAAATACCGAAGCTGGAAAGGCGAAATCGGCATGGG
>NZ_CBCPJJ010000046.1:0-1055 GCF_965118895.1 Rahnella inusitata | reverse complement strand
TAAAATAACCGATGGTTGTATTGTGCTGGTTCTGGACTGCTACGAATTGGACGGCTAAAACATGAGCGGGAAGCCCTGAGAAGCCAGTTGCGGGATATTAAACAGGCTTGCCGGGAGATGCAGAGCGCCGCAAAATCGGCGCTCTGGGGGATGAAAATTTATGACAATAAGTACCTATCAATATAAAAATAGCCGGGAAAATGGAGAGTCTTTTTGGCTATTTTTAATTATCCAACCCAACGATCATCTAAATAAGGAACTATATTATCTATAAACATAAAGTTCGAAATGCATAAAAACTCGAACCCTTCATTTTCAATAATAAATCTGGTCGAACCATTAACTAAATCAACAATAGGCGTACATTCAAAACCCATTCTTCCACCATCAATTTTCAATGCCAAAACTTCAGTAAATGTTAATGAAATAGAGAGGCTATTAAATGTAGTTTCAATCCATTTTTTTGGCATAACAGAAGGAAGCTTCCTGCTATTAAAAAAAATAGTCAACCTTGAAACATCATGATATATAAGTTTATCAAATTCCACTCCAGATAAAGATAGCTCATTATTAAACATATGAATAATTTTTTCTTTCCCATAAGCATAATCAAACCACATAATTACAACCCTCCTGGAAATTCATAATGTTCAGGTAAACCTCTAAGGCTAATATTCCTTGAACCATGTCCTGATTCATAGTCATATGTCCTAAGGTTGAAGTGAGGACCTTGATTACCCGGCGTTCCCGGTGGGCCATATATATGCCCAGTCGAGTGTTCTTGTATTACAATTTTAGAACCATCAGGGCGAGTATAATGATATTCCTTTGTTGAAATAGGATTGTGATTTGCATCCATTAATTGATGACTATTTCTATCTGTTAACGGTACTTTATTAACAGCAGTTGGTTGCTGCCTCATCGGTATTCCTGCATCCCTTTTCACAGCTCTAAAAGCTTCTTTTCTTGAATCAAATTGAGCATTACAACCCGCTAACCCAAGTGGATCGATCCAAATAAGCGGATTTTTAGCATAAGCATACAGGTTAATCCCG
>NZ_CBCPJJ010000045.1:0-1142 GCF_965118895.1 Rahnella inusitata | reverse complement strand
GCACCTACGGTACGGCCACCTTCACGGATTGCGAAACGCAGACCTTGGTCCATCGCGATTGGATGGATCAGGGTAACAACCATGTTGATGTTGTCACCAGGCATTACCATCTCAACGCCTTCTGGCAGTTCGATGGTACCGGTCACGTCAGTTGTACGGAAGTAGAACTGTGGACGGTAGCCTTTGAAGAACGGAGTATGACGGCCGCCTTCGTCTTTGCTCAGGATATAAACTTCTGAGTCAAAGGTAGTGTGTGGTTTGATTGAACCTGGTTTAGCCAGAACCTGACCACGTTCGATGTCTTCACGCTTGATACCACGCAGCAGAACACCAACGTTCTCGCCTGCACGACCTTCGTCAAGCAGTTTGCGGAACATTTCAACGCCAGTACACGTTGATTTCACAGTATCTTTGATACCAACGATTTCAACTTCTTCGCCGACTTTAACAATACCGCGCTCTACACGACCGGTAACAACAGTACCACGGCCGGAGATGGAGAATACGTCTTCGATTGGCAGCAGGAACGGCTGGTCGATAGCACGTTCTGGTTCTGGGATGTAGCTGTCCAGGTAACCGGCCAGTTCGATGATTTTAGCTTCCCACTCAGCTTCGCCTTCCAGTGCTTTCAGCGCTGAACCACGAACAACTGGGATGTCGTCGCCTGGGAATTCGTACAGAGAAAGAAGTTCACGAACTTCCATTTCTACCAATTCCAGCAGCTCTTCGTCATCAACCATGTCGCATTTGTTCATGAATACGATCATGTATGGAACGCCAACCTGGCGGCCCAACAGGATGTGTTCACGGGTCTGTGGCATAGGGCCATCAGTTGCAGCAACAACCAGGATTGCGCCGTCCATCTGAGCAGCACCGGTGATCATGTTTTTCACATAGTCGGCGTGGCCTGGGCAGTCAACGTGCGCGTAGTGACGGCTTGGGGTGTCATATTCAACGTGTGAAGTGTTGATGGTGATACCACGAGCTTTTTCTTCTGGTGCGTTATCGATCTGGTCGAATGCGCGTGCAGAACCGCCGTAGGTTTTAGCCAGAACGGTAGTGATTGCTGCAGTCAGGGTAGTTTTACCGTGGTCAACGTGGCCGATAGTACCAACGTTAACGTGCGGTTTTGTACGTTCAAA
>NZ_CBCPJJ010000044.1:0-1414 GCF_965118895.1 Rahnella inusitata | reverse complement strand
TAATGCTGATCGTTTAAGGATCAGTTGACCGATCCAGTGGCTCGTGTAAAAAGGGTTCATGCTCAACATGGACCCTTTTTAAATGGAACTTTCACAAGCTCTCGGTATTATCAATCTCACTGCCCCAGATGAAGTTCAAAGCCTCGCTGACCTCCTGTCTCCTGACCTCATTCAGCAAGCTTTTTCTCTCACTGACACCGTCACACTGCGCAAGCGTAAACTCCCCCTCGAGTCCATGGTCTGGCTGGTTATCGGCATGGCTATATTCAACAATAAGCCTATGAGTCATATCGTTAATCTGATGGATATTGTTGACCGAACCGGACGCTCATTCACCGCACCCAGCTCCGTCATTGCCCGCAGAAAAACGTTAGGTGAAGATGCCATCCGGGTTCTGTTTGATATCACTCAGCAACACTGGCATGCAGAGGCAAAACATCCCCTCTGGCACGGACTGACACTCAATGCCGTCGATGGCGTTGTCTGGCATACGCAGGACACGCCTGAAAATGCAGAGGCCTTCGGTAAGGCGTCGAATCAGCACGGTGAACGCGGATATCCTCAGGTCCGCATGGTATGCCTGATGGAGCTGAGCAGCCACCTGCTGCGGGCCAGTGTGATGGACAGTTACAACGTTAACGAGATGCGCCTGGCGGCACAGCTGGCAGACAGCGCGCCGGATAACAGTATTACGCTGTTTGATAAGGGTTTTTACTCTTTAGGGCTGCTACATGACTGGCATAATGCGGGCGAAAATCGCCACTGGCTGACGCCGCTGAAAAAGAACACGCAGTACGAGGTGGTGTGTAAGCTCGGCAAACAGGACGAGCTGATACGGCTGAAAACGTCACCGCAGGCCAGAAAACAGTGGGAAGGTCTGCCGGAGGAAATGACCGTGCGGCTTATCCGTCGGAAGGTCAATGGCGTTGAACGGCAGGTGCTGACGTCAATGACGGATGCGATGCGTTATCCGGCGGCCAGCGTGGCGGAGCTTTATAAGCATCGCTGGGAAATCGAGTTAGGGTACCGGGAGACTAAGCAGTTTTTACTGGGGAACCGGTGGGCGTTGAGAAGCAAACTTCCTGAACTGGTGAGGCAGGAGCTGTGGGGTATCCTGCTAACTTATAACCTTATTCGTTATCAGATGATCAAGATGGCGTTCAGCCTGAAGGGAGATTATCTGCCTTATCAGCTGAGTTTTAGCGGTGCAGTGTCAGAGATATTACGGTTGTTAATCGGGCTGCCGTGGGCATCAGCGGGAGCGATCCCTGGTCATCTGAAGCATTTTTACAGCAACGCAGCGATGCTAAAACTGCCCTCGAGGCGCGAGCGGGAATATACAAGGGAAGTGAGAGAAAAAAGGTCGAAATATCCCTTAAAAAACAATGCCGGTCACCTTAAGTGACCGGCATTA
>NZ_CBCPJJ010000043.1:0-1694 GCF_965118895.1 Rahnella inusitata | reverse complement strand
TTTCATCAGACAATCTGTGTGGACACTGCACAATGCGTATCTTTAGGTAAGGAGGTGATCCAACCGCAGGTTCCCCTACGGTTACCTTGTTACGACTTCACCCCAGTCATGAATCACAAAGTGGTAAGCGCCCTCCCGAAGGTTAAGCTACCTACTTCTTTTGCAACCCACTCCCATGGTGTGACGGGCGGTGTGTACAAGGCCCGGGAACGTATTCACCGTAGCATTCTGATCTACGATTACTAGCGATTCCGACTTCATGGAGTCGAGTTGCAGACTCCAATCCGGACTACGACATACTTTATGAGGTCCGCTTGCTCTCGCGAGTTTGCTTCTCTTTGTATATGCCATTGTAGCACGTGTGTAGCCCTACTCGTAAGGGCCATGATGACTTGACGTCATCCCCACCTTCCTCCGGTTTATCACCGGCAGTCTCCTTTGAGTTCCCGACATTACTCGCTGGCAACAAAGGATAAGGGTTGCGCTCGTTGCGGGACTTAACCCAACATTTCACAACACGAGCTGACGACAGCCATGCAGCACCTGTCTCACGGTTCCCGAAGGCACTAAGCTATCTCTAGCGAATTCCGTGGATGTCAAGAGTAGGTAAGGTTCTTCGCGTTGCATCGAATTAAACCACATGCTCCACCGCTTGTGCGGGCCCCCGTCAATTCATTTGAGTTTTAACCTTGCGGCCGTACTCCCCAGGCGGTCGACTTAACGCGTTAGCTCCGGAAGCCACGCCTCAAGGGCACAACCTCCAAGTCGACATCGTTTACAGCGTGGACTACCAGGGTATCTAATCCTGTTTGCTCCCCACGCTTTCGCACCTGAGCGTCAGTCTTTGTCCAGGGGGCCGCCTTCGCCACCGGTATTCCTCCAGATCTCTACGCATTTCACCGCTACACCTGGAATTCTACCCCCCTCTACAAGACTCTAGCTTGCCAGTTTCAAATGCAGTTCCCAAGTTAAGCTCGGGGATTTCACATCTGACTTAACAAACCGCCTGCGTGCGCTTTACGCCCAGTAATTCCGATTAACGCTTGCACCCTCCGTATTACCGCGGCTGCTGGCACGGAGTTAGCCGGTGCTTCTTCTGCGAGTAACGTCAATCGCTGCAGCTATTAACTGCAACGCCTTCCTCCTCGCTGAAAGTGCTTTACAACCCTAAGGCCTTCTTCACACACGCGGCATGGCTGCATCAGGCTTGCGCCCATTGTGCAATATTCCCCACTGCTGCCTCCCGTAGGAGTCTGGACCGTGTCTCAGTTCCAGTGTGGCTGGTCATCCTCTCAGACCAGCTAGGGATCGTCGCCTAGGTGAGCCATTACCCCACCTACTAGCTAATCCCATCTGGGCACATCCGATGGCGTGAGGCCCGAAGGTCCCCCACTTTGCTCTTGCGAGGTCATGCGGTATTAGCTACCGTTTCCAGTAGTTATCCCCCTCCATCAGGCAGTTTCCCAGACATTACTCACCCGTCCGCCGCTCGTCACCCAGAGAGCAAGCTCTCCTGTGCTACCGCTCGACTTGCATGTGTTAGGCCTGCCGCCAGCGTTCAATCTGAGCCATGATCAAACTCTTCAATTAAAAGTTCGATTTGCTTAAACACGTTAAGCGGTGCTCAAAGATTACTTCGTAATAATTCAACTAAATGAATTACTGCTTGGTCACTCTAAGACTTGATATTTTTT
>NZ_CBCPJJ010000042.1:0-2192 GCF_965118895.1 Rahnella inusitata | reverse complement strand
AGAAACCGGCCTCCATTATAATTTACACCGTTACTATGATCCGGACTCAGGGCGATTTACCCAGCATGACCCGATAGGGCTGGCGGGCGGACTGAATCTTTATCAGTATGCGCCGAATGCGTTGGGGTGGGTGGATCCGTGGGGGTTAAACAAGTCAGAATCTCCTTATCATGGCCGTAAACCAGTATATGATGCTGCAGCACATCATGATTCTTCCTCGCCCGATTTTAGAGGCGGTGGCAGTAAAACTACGCCTTTACCTCCAGACGCAGAAGATGTCTACCAAAGATCCGTACCGAGTGATTCAGAAGGTCGCACATGGTATGGGCAAAATAGTGAAGGCGAGTTCTATCGCTATCAAGGGCAAAATGGTCAAGTACATTGGAATGGTAGAGAAAGATCTGTTAGAGGATTAAAAATCCCACAATGGATTCGTAATCGCTTTAACCAAATGTCTGCTAAGTTTAAAGGGTCAGGAGGTAAATGTGGGTAATTTAATTATTGGTGATAAAGCTCTTTTTTCTATTCGTTTAGAAACTGATGGGCATTTTGCTAGCGCGTCCATTTTTTGTGAACATGAGGAGTTAGGAAATAATGATGAATATACGTTACTTCACACACTAATCTCTTTAATAGAGACTAAGATAAATAATTATGATTATTCTTTGGCTGATAAAATTAACCACTTAGATAAAGAATCAGTTTATATATATGTGGTTAATGGTTATGAGGAATCAACGGATTGGAGAGAGTCCCATGAATTAGAATCCATTTGGATAACATTAAATTTAACTCCATGTTTCGATGGGGAAATTTTTATTTTGCTGTCCATTAAGCAATGTGACAGAGTTATCTGGAAGAAATTTAACTCAAAAGTTATCAGAGAATCTTTCCTCCCTCCAGGATATGTTTTAGAACACATGAGGTCACTACTTAACAACTTATTAAAGCAACAAATAAAAACTAGCCATTGAAAGTTAGGGTGTTTTATTATACAAGATTGGAGCGCCGATTTCTAGGCGCTCTTTATTTCAAGAATGGCAATAATATGCATATCTATTAGTTGGAAAGGGCAGCATGGCGACTCCCATACTGTAGAGCATTCTGATTATGTCCATACTGGTATTAAAACCCTTCCAGTTTTTCATCTGAACCAGGAAGAAATCATGGAGAATAATGATACCTGTTGAATTAATATTGTCATTTTGTAATGAGTATTGTTACCCCAAAAAAAACATGTTATCGATCATAAAATATCATGATCGATAACTTTTCCTGTTAAAATAAAAAAATGCTGTTAGGAGTCTAATATGGTTATGGTAAAAATGATTTTCCCTATAATGCAAGATTATTCTTAGATGAGCGTGATATATTTATTGAAATAAGCAGTCACCTATCAAGCACTGAAAATTATTTGTCTTTTCCTTTTGGTTGGATAAGAGGTCAAACCAAAATATTTATTAATGATGATTGCGTAGAAAAAATTGGTAGTAGAAAATAAACAGCCAGGAAACTACCCCCTGAACTCCCAGCTGTTTTATTCGTTCAGTCTGTTAAACTGCCATCCTCTGAAGCGCCGATTTTACGGCGTTCTTCATATTTTGGATGTAGTATAGCGCCGATCATTTAGTCGAGATGGTAAGTTTAAATGGACTTAATAAAAGACTTTGTTTGGAATAATTTCATCTACAATGGATCAGCTAAAAATGCTTTAGACCTTAAATAGAAATAAAAATAGGGTTAAGGAAATCGAAATTTAATCACCTCTTTTAAACTGAACGAATAAGACCAGAACCTTTCTTAAAAAACCGTTTAACACTTTAAAACGTTTTTTTCATGACCACTGACCTTGTATGCACAACCCCGTGGCACAGCATAAAGACGTTGATTACCAGTACGACATTTACGGCAGAACCACCCAAAAAAGTACCCACAACCAACGCTGGCGTTACCGTTACGACAGCGAACACCGGCTGGTGGAAGTGCTGCATCAACCCATCAGTCATACGCAGCCGGAATGTGTCGTTAGCTTTTGTTATGACCCGCTTGGGAGACGTATCAGCAAGCGGGTACGCTATCAGCGCATGGACGGCGTGACGGCTGATGCTGAAAAGCACAGCGAAAGGGAAACGCGTTTCCTGTGGGAAGGTCCGCGCCTGCTGGCGGAGTTCAATGCTGGCCAGACGCAAATT
>NZ_CBCPJJ010000041.1:0-3103 GCF_965118895.1 Rahnella inusitata | reverse complement strand
CTCGCGCAGCAGAGTCACTCTAAAACACCTTTGGTGTTGTAAGGTTAAGCCTCTCGGGTCATTAGTACTGGTTAGCTCAATGCATCGCTGCACTTACACACCCAGCCTATCAACGTCTTAGTCTTAAACGTCCCTTCAGGTGGCTTAAAGCCACAGGGAAGACTCATCTCGAGGCAAGTTTCGCGCTTAGATGCTTTCAGCGCTTATCTTTTCCGCATTTAGCTACCGGGCAATGCCATTGGCATGACAACCCGAACACCAGTGATGCGTCCACTCCGGTCCTCTCGTACTAGGAGCAGCCCCTCTCAATCTTCCAACGCCCACGGCAGATAGGGACCGAACTGTCTCACGACGTTCTAAACCCAGCTCGCGTACCACTTTAAACGGCGAACAGCCGTACCCTTGGGACCTACTTCAGCCCCAGGATGTGATGAGCCGACATCGAGGTGCCAAACACCGCCGTCGATATGAACTCTTGGGCGGTATCAGCCTGTTATCCCCGGAGTACCTTTTATCCGTTGAGCGATGGCCCTTCCATTCAGAACCACCGGATCACTATGACCTACTTTCGTACCTGCTCGAGCCGTCACTCTCGCAGTCAAGCTAGCTTATGCCATTGCACTAACCTCACGATGTCCGACCGTGATTAGCTAACCTTCGTGCTCCTCCGTTACTCTTTAGGAGGAGACCGCCCCAGTCAAACTACCCACCAGACACTGTCCTCACCCCGGATTACGGGGCCGAGTTAGAACATCAAACATTAAAGGGTGGTATTTCAAGGTTGGCTCCACGCAGACTGGCGTCCACGCTTCAAAGCCTCCCACCTATCCTACACATCAAGGCTCAATGTTCAGTGTCAAGCTATAGTAAAGGTTCACGGGGTCTTTCCGTCTTGCCGCGGGTACACTGCATCTTCACAGCGAGTTCAATTTCACTGAGTCTCGGGTGGAGACAGCCTGGCCATCATTACGCCATTCGTGCAGGTCGGAACTTACCCGACAAGGAATTTCGCTACCTTAGGACCGTTATAGTTACGGCCGCCGTTTACCGGGGCTTCGATCAAGAGCTTCGCATTGCTGCTAACCCCATCAATTAACCTTCCGGCACCGGGCAGGCGTCACACCGTATACGTCCACTTTCGTGTTTGCACAGTGCTGTGTTTTTATTAAACAGTTGCAGCCAGCTGGTATCTGCGACTGGCTTCGGCTCCGAGAGCAAGTCTCTTCACCTACGCGCCAGCGTGCCTTCTCCCGAAGTTACGGCACCATTTTGCCTAGTTCCTTCACCCGAGTTCTCTCAAGCGCCTGAGTATTCTCTACCTGACCACCTGTGTCGGTTTGGGGTACGATTTCGTGTTACCTGGAGCTTAGAGGCTTTTCCTGGAAGCATGGCATCAACTACTTCACCACCGTAGTGGCTCGTTATCACGCCTCAGGGTTGAATATGCAACCGGATTTACCAAGTCACACCCCCTACACGCTTGAACCGGGACAACCGTCGCCCGGCTAGCCTAGCCTTCTCCGTCCCCCCTTCGCAGTAACACCAAGTGCTGGAATATTAACCAGCTTCCCATCGACTACGCTTTTCAGCCTCGCCTTAGGGGTCGACTCACCCTGCCCCGATTAACGTTGGACAGGAACCCTTGGTCTTCCGGCGTGCGGGTTTTTCACCCGCATTATCGTTACTTATGTCAGCATTCGCACTTCTGATACCTCCAGCAACCCTCACAGGTCACCTTCGACGGCTTACAGAACGCTCCCCTACCCAACAACGCCTAAGCGTCGCTGCCGCAGCTTCGGTGCATGGTTTAGCCCCGTTACATCTTCCGCGCAGGCCGACTCGACCAGTGAGCTATTACGCTTTCTTTAAATGATGGCTGCTTCTAAGCCAACATCCTGGCTGTCTATGCCTTCCCACATCGTTTCCCACTTAACCATGACTTTGGGACCTTAGCTGGCGGTCTGGGTTGTTTCCCTCTTCACGACGGACGTTAGCACCCGCCGTGTGTCTCCCGTGATAACATTCTTCGGTATTCGGAGTTTGCATCGAGTTGGTAAGCCGGGATGGCCCCCTAGTCGAAACAGTGCTCTACCCCCGAAGATGAGTTCACGAGGCGCTACCTAAATAGCTTTCGGGGAGAACCAGCTATCTCCCGGTTTGATTGGCCTTTCACCCCCAGCCACAAGTCATCCGCTAATTTTTCAACATTAGTCGGTTCGGTCCTCCAGTTAGTGTTACCCAACCTTCAACCTGCCCATGGCTAGATCACCGGGTTTCGGGTCTATACCTTGCAACTTGACGCCCAGTTAAGACTCGGTTTCCCTACGGCTCCCCTATTCGGTTAACCTTGCTACAAAATATAAGTCGCTGACCCATTATACAAAAGGTACGCAGTCACCCAACAAAGTAGGCTCCCACTGCTTGTACGTACACGGTTTCAGGTTCTATTTCACTCCCCTCGCCGGGGTTCTTTTCGCCTTTCCCTCACGGTACTGGTTCACTATCGGTCAGTCAGGAGTATTTAGCCTTGGAGGATGGTCCCCCCATATTCAGACAGGATGTCACGTGTCCCGCCCTACTCATCGAACTCACAATAAGTGCATTTTTGTGTACGGGACTATCACCCTATACTGTGCGACTTTCCAGACGCTTCCACTAATGCACAAACTGATTCAGGTTCTGGGCTCTTCCCCGTTCGCTCGCCGCTACTGGGGGAATCTCGGTTGATTTCTTTTCCTCGGGGTACTTAGATGTTTCAGTTCCCCCGGTTCGCCTTGCATGGCTATGTATTCACCATGCAATAGTGTGTCGAAACACACTGGGTTTCCCCATTCGGGTATCGTCGGTTATAACGGTTCATATCACCTTACCGACGCTTTTCGCAGATTAGCACGCCCTTCATCGCCTCTGACTGCCTAGGCATCCACCGTGTACGCTTAGTCGCTTAACCTCACAACCCGAAGGTGTCTTAAAAGACATCGTCGCATTGCGATTATTTGAGAGACTCTATTACAGACAAAAGCACCACTCAGTACTTCTACGGAGAGTGATGTTCAGCTGTAATGTTTCAATTTTCAGCTTGTTCCAGATTGTTAAAGAGCAA
>NZ_CBCPJJ010000040.1:0-3397 GCF_965118895.1 Rahnella inusitata | reverse complement strand
ACCGGATGCCGCTGTTTTTAATCTTTCCCGACCCGGTTACTTCGTGATGTTGTTCACGTTGTTCCCTGTCGATGGAGCGGCATTATAGGGAGTTCTGAGCAGGCCGCAAGGGGTAATTTTAAGAAAAATCACTGTTTGCTGCATTACACAGCAACCCCACAGCTTATACCCTGTTTTGCACAGATTTATCCACAAAGGAACAGGAAACTGAAATTTTGCGAGCGTCGCGCAATCGTTTTCGCTACAATTTCGCGCGTCAGTTTTCGCCGCCCTTTATGGGTTATAAATGAAAAGTCAGTCGCCGAAGGGAAGTTATCTGAGCGCGATCCCACGTTTTTCTGCAAATTGCTCTATATAGAGAGAAGAAAAGCGTCATTGAATTCAGATAACGCTCTTTATTGCGACTCCAAAGCCAAGGATACAACCACCATGCAACAATCTCGTCCAATCCGCCGCGCTCTGCTCAGTGTTTCTGACAAAGCCGGTATCGTAGAATTCGCCCAGGCACTCTCACAGCGTGGCGTCGAATTACTTTCCACTGGCGGAACCGCAAGTCTGTTGGCTAAGGCCGGCCTGCCAGTCACCGAAGTGTCTGACTACACGGGTTTCCCGGAAATGATGGATGGACGAGTCAAAACCCTGCACCCGAAAGTTCACGGTGGCATCCTCGGTCGTCGCGGGAAAGATGATGAAATTATGGCGCAGCACGCTATCGCGCCAATCGACATGGTGGTCGTTAATCTTTATCCGTTCGCACAAACCGTCGCACGCACCGACTGTTCGCTGGAAGATGCCGTAGAAAACATTGATATTGGCGGGCCAACCATGGTTCGCTCTGCCGCGAAGAACCACAAAGATGTGGCGATTGTCGTTAAGAGCAGCGACTACGCAGCTGTGATTGAAGAGATGGATGCCAACAACAGCTCGCTGACGCTGGAGACCCGTTTCAATCTGGCCATTAAAGCCTTCGAGCATACCGCTTCTTACGACGGCATGATTGCCAACTACTTCGGCACCATGGTTCCGGCTTACCACGGCGATACCGAAACGGCCTCCGGACAGTTCCCCCGCACGCTGAATCTGAGCTATATAAAGAAACAAGATATGCGTTATGGTGAAAACAGCCATCAGAATGCAGCCTTCTATATAGAAGAGAACGTCAGCGAGGCATCTGTCGCGACATCGACTCAACTTCAGGGCAAAGCGCTTTCCTATAACAATATCGCCGATACTGATGCTGCGCTGGAATGCGTGAAAGAATTTGCGGAACCTGCGTGTGTGATCGTCAAACACGCTAACCCTTGCGGTGTGGCCATCGGCGACAGCATCCTGGCCGCTTACGAGCGCGCTTATCAGACGGACCCAACGTCCGCTTTCGGCGGCATCATCGCTTTCAACCGTGAGCTCGATGCTGACACCGCCAAAGCGATCATCAGCCGTCAGTTTGTCGAGGTGATCATCGCCCCTTCCGTCAGCGAAGAAGCGCTGGCTCTGACCGCAGCCAAACAAAACGTCCGCGTACTGACCTGTGGTCAGTGGCAAGGTCGGCAAGCAGCATTGGACTTCAAACGCGTCAACGGCGGCCTGCTGGTTCAGGATCGCGATTTAGGCATGGTGGATGCCAATGAGCTGCGCGTCGTCTCTGAGCGCCAGCCGACGGAGCAGGAACTCACAGATGCCCTGTTCTGCTGGAAAGTGGCAAAATTCGTTAAATCTAATGCCATTGTTTACGCGCGCGACAAAATGACCATCGGCATTGGCGCAGGCCAGATGAGCCGCGTTTACTCTGCCAAAATTGCGGGGATCAAAGCGGCGGATGAGGGTCTGGAAGTCGCAGGTTCCGTTATGGCTTCTGATGCCTTCTTCCCGTTCCGTGATGGTATTGATGCCGCCGCTGCGGTAGGCATCACCTGTGTTATCCAGCCGGGTGGTTCAATCCGTGATGATGAAGTGATTAAAGCCGCCAACGAACACGGCATTGCAATGCTCTTCACCGATATGCGTCACTTCCGTCATTAATTTCTTTCAGCGGGTGCGATGCGCCCGCTCATCCGGAGTCTTCGAATGAATATTTTAATTATCGGTAACGGCGGGCGGGAACATGCGCTGGCGTGGAAGGCATCGCAGTCATCTCTGGCTGATAAAGTCTTTGTCGCGCCGGGCAACGCCGGTACCGCGCTGGAACCTTTGCTGGAAAACGTCGATATCGCCTCCACTGACGTTGCCGGGTTGCTGGCTTTTGCCAAAAGTAACGACATCGGTCTGACGATTGTCGGCCCTGAAGCGCCGCTAGTGATTGGCGTGGTTGATGCTTTCCGCGCCGCGGGCCTGAAAATCTTTGGCCCTACGCAGGAAGCCGCCCAGCTGGAAGGTTCTAAAGCCTTCACCAAAGATTTCCTCGCCCGTCACAACATTCCAAGTGCTGATTACCAGAACTTCACCGATATCGAACCTGCGCTGGCGTATCTGCGCAGCAAAGGCGCGCCGATTGTCATCAAGGCTGACGGTCTGGCGGCAGGTAAAGGCGTGATCGTGGCGATGACGCTGAAAGAAGCAGAAGACGCCGTTCACGATATGCTGGCAGGCAATGCCTTCGGCGACGCCGGTCACCGCATCGTGATTGAAGAATTCCTCGATGGCGAAGAAGCCAGTTTCATCGTGATGGTAGACGGCACGAACGTGCTGCCTATGGCGACCAGTCAGGATCACAAGCGCGTTGGGGATGGCGATAGCGGCCCGAACACCGGCGGTATGGGCGCTTATTCTCCGGCGCCAGTGGTGACTGATGAAATTCACCAGCGCGTGATGGATCAGGTTATCTGGCCCACCGTGCGCGGAATGGCGGCTGAAAACAACACTTACACCGGCTTCCTGTATGCAGGTCTGATGATCTCCGCTGATGGCCAGCCGAAAGTGATCGAATTCAACTGCCGCTTCGGCGATCCGGAAACTCAGCCGATCATATTGCGCATGCGCTCAGATCTGGTGGATCTTTGTCTGGCGGGTGCTGAAGGTCGTCTGGGTGATAAGACCTCAGAATGGGATCCGCGTCCTTCGCTGGGCGTTGTGCTGGCGGCCGGGGGTTATCCGGGCGACTATCAGAACGGTGAAGTCATTCATGGCTTACCGCTCGAAGAAGTACCGGATGGTAAAGTGTTCCACGCGGGCACCCGTTTGCAGGACGAACTTGTCGTCACCAGCGGGGGGCGCGTGCTGTGTGTGACCGCGCTGGGTAAAACCGTAGAAGCCGCTCAGCTGCGTGCTTACGATTTAGCGAAAGATATCCGTTGGGAAGGCAGTTTCTGCCGCAAAGACATTGGTTACCGCGCCATTGACCGCGAGCGCAACCAGTAAATCTGGCTTACCGGCTGACGATCAAAAAAGGCACGCTTCGGCG
>NZ_CBCPJJ010000039.1:0-3689 GCF_965118895.1 Rahnella inusitata | reverse complement strand
GGGATTTGACAGCCATTGAATCGGCATCTTTCTTTCCATGCCCTCCCGACTGCTGATAAAACGCTGCGCCAGAGGTTATCGAATCAGTTAAACTATGCACAAATAAGTCACTCATGAGTAATATGTTATGTCGACTGACGACACCTCGCTTCAATCCCTGAACACCTTTTCTTTAGCTGCACATGCTGCTGTCATTACGCATATAAATAATACAACTCAGCTGATAGACGCATGGAAAAAGGCGCAAGAAAAACAGCAGCCATTTCTATTGTTAGGCGAGGGTAGCAATGTTCTGTTTCTTGAAGATTTCACCGGATCTGTTGTTCTGAACAGAATCAAAGGTATTGAAGTGACGGAGAGAGCAGATGAATGGCTATTGCACGTCGGTGCCGGGGAGAACTGGCACCAACTGGTATGCTTCGCTCTCGAAAATAATATTCCTGGATTAGAAAATCTCGCATTGATCCCGGGCTGCGTCGGGTCTGCACCGATTCAGAACATTGGCGCCTACGGCATTGAGCTGCAAAGTGTCTGCCACTATGTTGACGTCTTAGACATGCAAACGGGCAAGATAATCCGACTTCAGTCAGATGAATGCCAGTTTGGATATCGTGAAAGCATCTTCAAACATGCATATAAGGACGGTTATGCCATTGTCGCTGTAGGTTTTAAGCTGACTAAGCACTGGCAACCTAAGCTGACCTATGGAAATCTCACTAACTTTGATCCTCAAACGGTCACAGCACGCCAGATTTTCGATTCAGTGTGTGCAATGCGTTTGAGTAAACTGCCGGATCCCGCTATTACCGGTAATGCTGGCAGTTTTTATAAGAATCCGACGGTTGATGCAGCCATCGCTGAAAAGATCCGCAGCGAATTTCCTTCCATGCCATCTTACCCTCAGCCTAACGGGCAGATAAAACTAGCCGCAGGCTGGCTGGTTGAACAGGCGCACCTTAAAGGGTTCAGTATTGGCGGAGCAGCCGTGCATCAGAATCAGGCGCTGGTGTTGATCAACAAAGATCACGCAAGCAGTGCTGATGTTCGTGCGTTGGCAAAACATGTACGAAATACCGTTGCTGCGAAGTTTGGCATCTGGCTCGAACCAGAGGTTCGTTTTATCGCCGCCGGTGGTGAAGTGAATGCCGTGGAGGCGCTGTCATGAAAGATATTACGGTTCCCCTGCATTTAATTTCTATTCTGGCCGACGGTGAATTCCATTCTGGTGAACAACTGGGTGGTGCAATGGGAATGAGCCGCGCCGCCATCAACAAGCATATTCAAACGGTGCGCGACTGGGGTGTGGATATTTTCACTGTACCCGGCAAAGGATATAGTCTTCCACATCCAATCCAGTTATTGGATGAAGCTAGAATTCATTCTATGCTGCCGGCGGGCCGCGTAAATGTTCTGCCCGTCATTGATTCTACCAACCAATACCTTCTCGACAGGATCGGTGAACTGAGCTCGGGGGATGCTTGTGTTGCTGAATACCAGCAGGCCGGACGAGGACGTCGAGGAAGAAAATGGTTTTCGCCATTTGGCAGCAACCTCTATCTTTCAATGTACTGGAAACTCGATCAAGGTCCAGCTGCTGCAATGGGTCTCAGTCTGGTTATTGGGATCGTAATGGCTGAAGTCCTTCAGCGGCTTGGGGCTGAAGACGTAAGGGTAAAGTGGCCTAATGACCTTTATCTCAAAGACAGAAAGCTGGCCGGTATTCTGGTTGAACTGACAGGGAAAACCGGGGATGCAGCACAGTTGGTTATCGGTGCCGGCATTAACCTTAAAATGCGCGAACCAGCAGCGGATACCATTAATCAGGGCTGGATAAACTTGCAGGAAGCGGGTGTCAATATCGATCGCAATGAGTTGACAGCAATGCTACTGAAAGAATTACGTGCTGCGTTATTACATTTTGAGAGAGAAGGACTGGCACCCTTTATTAGTCGTTGGCGTGGCTTAGATAATTTCCTCGACAGGCCGGTGAAATTGCTGATCGGCGATCAGGAAATTCATGGTATTGAACGTGGGATTGATCAACAAGGCGCTTTATTGTTAGAACAGGATGGCATAATCAAGCCTTATATAGGTGGGGAAATATCTCTGCGCGGGCGATGAAATAAAAAAAAGGAGAGCCGTGGCTCTCCTTGTCAATTCTGGTAACCTACTTTCTCAATCTGACATTTTCAACCGCGTGGTTAGCACTCTTGGTCAAAATGAGGCTTGCCCGCTCTCTCGTTGGAAGGATGTTTTCCTTAAGATTCAATCCGTTGATCTCGTTCCATAACTGTGTTGCGATGTTCACTGCCTCTTCTTCCGGCAACTTTGCATAATGATGGAAATAAGAGTCCGGATCGGAAAATGCACCCTGACGGAATTTCAGGAAGCGGTTGATATACCAGCCCTGTAATAAATCTTCAGGTGCATCAACGTATATTGAGAAATCGACAAAATCTGAAACAAATACCCGATGCGGATCATGAGGATAGTCCATGCCGCTTTGTAAAACGTTTAGTCCTTCAAGAATAAGGATGTCTGGCTGTTCAATAACTTTATTTCCCTCTGGAATCACATCATAAATCAAATGCGAATATACCGGCGCGGTAACAGTTTTCGCCCCAGATTTTACTTCGGAAACAAAATTGACCAGCTGGTGCATATCGTAGGACTGCGGGAAGCCTTTCTTCTTCATGATCCCACGCTCCTGGAGCGTCTTATTGGGATATAGGAACCCATCAGTTGTGATCAGTTCCACAGAACGATGTTCTGGCCAGCGGCTTAACAGCGCTTGCAGAACGCGCGCCGTGGTGCTTTTCCCTACAGCTACACTCCCTGCAATACCAATGACATAAGGGATCTTCTGGCCATCAGTGCCCAGGAATTGCTCAAGTACAGCCTGCCGACGCAGGTTTGAACTGATATAGAAATTTAGAAGACGTGAAAGTGGCAAATAGATTTGAGCCACTTCTTCGAGGGATAAGTCCTCGTTGATGCCTTTGAGGTTCACCACTTCCGCTTCTTTGAGCGTTAACGGCACTGAATCACGTAAAGCAGCCCACTGTGCACGATCGAACTGCAAGTAAGGCGTTGCCAAAGATGGGTCTCTTTTTTTCATAAGTTAAAGTCTGCCTGTTAGCGCAGGTCAGGATAGGCGCTCACGCCAACTCCAGACAGTAAACCAGCAGCATATTATAGACAGCTTCGTTTTCAGGGGAGACCTTTTTCTTATAACTTAACGATTTCTTTGATTGAGTTAAAATTTTTTTAAGAAAGTAGTGTAAATGAAAAAGAACGATAAGAAAGAGGTGCCGGGTACATACCTGCCGGGTTAAAAGTGAGAGCCGCTATGTGTAAAGTCGATAAGCGCTTGTCAATTTGTCACCTATTTTTATTAACTCAGTGATAAAAAGCCAGAGAAGCCGATATTTTCCTGTGAAAGGATTGCGCGTTATTTGGATGTTATTTGCACGGATATAGGGATGAAAGAGGGAAAAACCCTATTTTTTGAATAAAACATGAGCTAAGAAGCAATTCATGCAATTTTTTAGTTGCATACCCCGCAAAGTCTCCCTAGAATGCGCAGCACTTGATGCCGGCATAGCTCAGTTGGTAGAGCAACTGACTTGTAATCAGTAGGTCCCGAGTTCGACTCTTGGTGCCGGCACCAATCAAGTACTTAACAATTA
>NZ_CBCPJJ010000038.1:0-5130 GCF_965118895.1 Rahnella inusitata | reverse complement strand
CCGCACCCCGCTACGGTGCCGACTAATGCGAAGCAGTGGGACGTCTGCGCAGCAGCGTACCGAACCGCTACGGAGCCAACTAATGCGAAGCAGTGGGACGTCTGTGAAGCAGCGTACCGCATACCGCAACGGTGCCAACCAGTGCGAAACCGTGGGACGTCTGCGCAGCAGCGTACCGCATACAGCAACGGTGCCAACCAGTGCGAAACAGTGGGACGTCTGCGCAGCGGCGTACCGCACCCGCTACGGTGCCGACTAATGCGAAGCAGTGGGACGTCTGCGCAGCAGCGTACCGCACCCGCTACGGTGCCGACTAATGCGAAGCAGTGGGACGTCTGCGCAGCAGCGTACCGCATACAGCAACGGTGCCAACCAGTGCGAAACCGTGGGACGCCTGCGCAGCGGCGTACCGCATACCGGAATGGTGCCAATCAATGCGAAACCGTGGGACGCCTGCGCAGCAGCGTACCGCATACCGCAACGGTGCCAACCAGTGCGAAACAGTGGGACGTCTGCGCAGCGGCGTACCGCACCCGCTACGGTGCCGACGAATGCGAAGCAGTGGGACGTCTGCGCAGCAGCGTACCGCATACCGCAACGGTGCCAACCAGTGCGAAACCGTGGGACGCCTGCGCAGCAGCGTACCGCATACCGCAACGGCGGCAACCGGGGCGAAACCGTGGGACGCCTGCGCAGCAGCGTACCGCATACCGGAACGGCGGCAACCGGGGCGAAACCGTGTGACGCCTGCGCAGCAGTGTACCGCATACCGGAACGGCGGCAACCGGGGCGAAACCGTGGGACGTCTGCGCAGCGGCGTACCGCATACCTGAACGGCGGCAACCGGTGCGAAACCGTGGGACGCCTGCGCAGCGGCGTACCGCATACCGGAACGATGCCAATCAATGCGAATCCGTGGGACGCCTGCGCGTCGGCGTACCGCATACCGGAAAGGTGCCAATCAATGCGAATCCGTGGGACGCCTGCGCAGCGGCGTACCGCATACCGGAACGGCGGCAACCGGTGCGAAACCGTGGGACGTCTGCGCAGCGGCGTACCGCATACCGGAACGGCGGCAACCGGTGCGAAACCGTGGGGCGTCTGCGCAGCGGCGTACCGCATACCCGGACGGCGACAACCGGTGCGAAACCGTGGGACGCCTGCGCAGCGGCGTACCGCATACCGGAACGGCGGCAACCGGTGCGAAACCGTGGGACGTCTGCGCAGCAGCGTACCGCATACCGGAACGGCGGCAACCGGTGCGAAACCGTGGGACGTCTGCGCAGCGGCGTACCGCATACCTGAACGGCGGCAACCGGTGCTAAACCGTGGGACATCTGCGCAGCGGCGTACCGCACCCGTTACGGTGCCAACCAATGCGAAAACGTAGAACGCCTTCGCAGCAACAAGTAGATCGTCATAAGACGACTCAGAAAGCAGAAATATGGTGGATGTGGTGAGCCAGATAAGGGACGTAGGCCGATAATTTGCGCATGCGCAAATTGGTGCCAAAATTGGAGGCGGAGTTGCCTCCACAGAATGGCCGGTTGAAAGAATGCAGATCTCGTAATATGATACATTTTTGTATCACACTGCAAGGTAAAGAAATGGCACAAATTATCGAGAAAGGAAAGACGGCAAATAAACGTTTTCAGTTCTATAGTCCCTCCTCTGTCATCGACGAATACACTGAGAAGAAAAAATTACTGGAGAAAAGAGGCAAAACTATCGATTTAACTGAAGACTTTACAAAGGTTCTAAAAAGCGCAATCAAAAGTATCGATGAAGAACTATCTAAGTCGGAAAAAACTAATAGCTACCCAGGACAAAATAACCAAAACGTATAAGATATAAAGCAGGCAAATGCCTGCTTTTCATTGATAATTTTTGTTATTTAAACAGAACTATAATGCAAGCACTTTTCCAGTTCCTTAATGAATGCGGTGGGTATCCCTTTTGGCTATTGCCAACTTAAATATCCACTAAAGACCAAACAATTTGTTGATCAATCACTCGCACTAAATATTAAACCACTTTCTGCATGTTCACTCGCATAATCTCGCAATAGATAATATTGTTTAGTGAGTCTCGCCTGGAGTTCGGATAAACCGTGCTCATAACATACGTGAATCATCGCATTAAGAGCATAAAGAGAAGCAATTACACCAACTACATCGACAGTTAGATGACCATCAAAATAATTAGATGGAATTTTCATCTGTCCCTGGGGCCAGGTAATAACATCCGCTATATAGACTGTAATACTCCAAATATCTTCCACTGATAGTTTTCGCTATTCGCGCTGTCACTCATCCATTTCTTTGCAAGCTCCCATTTTTGGGCATGTAATAAAAAGCAAATCATACGAATCCGCTCCGACGAAATGCAGCACTTTATTTTCCTGCCAGGAACGATGATGTGCCAACCGAAGTTAAAGCGATCGCGCGAGGTCTTCAAAATCACAAGCGATGTTGTAACTATTCATTATTGTTAGCGTAGATTTACTGGCGGCTCCTTCCTCTTTTTCTGTGATTCACGGGCTGAACTCGCTGGCTATATTGTGCTGATAGGACAAAGTTTACCCTGCCCTCCGGTAATCCGTACCCCACAGAATGCACACATTCGCGCGCGCCGGAACGGTGTGTCGCCCTGAGCGGCCGGTTTACCGGCCAGTGTCTGTGCGGCGGCGTAGCCGCCTGCGGGGATTGACCTGGCGGTTGCCATCAGACCCTAGCCGTCAGGCCGGAACCCCGCAGGGGTTCCGCGAAGCTTACCGGCTTGCCGGTTAGCGTAGTCGGGCTCGACGACCGGCCGCAGGTCGGGAGCCGAAGGGGGCCATGTCCTGGGGGTGACTTAAGGTAGCAAAAACGACCAGGAAAAGAGCTGAAAGGAGGAATACATACAGGATCACGCACAACAGCTGCACGGCGAAAAAGAGCGAAAGCCCGGAGAGAAAGAGACAGCAAGGGAAGAGAGAGACAAGCCCCCGCAACATAACGGAGAGAAAGGGCGGCGAAGCCGCCCCGTCACTCTGATTGGGCTGGCGGTACGCCGGCGGGCGGGTTTTAGGCGAGCTAAAAAGCAGGGAATGCTCCCTGCCCTGTTATCAGAACGTCCGGCGACTGCCCTTAATGCGATACCAAAACGGCGTGTACATTTCGCGGGTGATTTTCTGGCTCAGAGAGTTCCCGATCCTGACGCAGGCGGGAATGCCCAAAAGTGATAACTGAACGTAGCACATACGCGCCGCCACAGGATCCAGATCGGTGCACTGTACCAACAACTGCGTTTGCGGGTTGTAGCCTCTGTCGAGCAACACTTTTGCCGCCGCGATCACCATACCGCCCGCGCCGCAGGTCGGCTCATCGAGGGTAATATAGGGCGCACCGTCCGCCAGCTCCTGAACGCGCTGCCCCATGACCAGCCCCGCGATCAGCTCACTCAGGGAGAATGGGGTAAAAAACTGCCCCATTTCCTTACTACTGATCTCCAGTTCCATAAAAATGGAGCCCAGAAAATCGCACATACCCGCGTCCAGACCTGACGTCACCAGAGCCAGCAGGCGTGCCATGCGGTTAAGGTCGTCTTTCTCATAACCGGCAATCGTCTGAAAATATTCATTCTCCAGCTCGTCACACTGCAAAAAGGCATTTTCCAGAGCCACGGCGGCCATCGTTACAAAATCCCTGAACACCTGAAACCGGTTGTGATAGCGAGCAGTTTCGCGGAACAGTTTCACGAATTCTTTACGGTGATTATCCAGCAGTGAAACTGAGCTATCCTTCACAGGCCGCGAAGGTGAAACCACATCAGCAGGCGGCGCGGTTGTTACGATTACCGGCTTAACCGCCACGGTCTCCGGCATTTCTGGCAAGGAAAACAGCGAATCAAACGATAACTGGCTCATGCTGTTTTATCCGCTTCACGCTGGCGGGCAGTAAACACAAACCCGTTATCTGTCACCTCAATCGCTAGATCTGTCTTACCGGTTAACAGGGCATCGAGCGTTTCAGGCGCTAACTTCACGCTTTCCCACATATCACCGTTGCCCAGCACGCTATCAATCGCGTCAAAATGCGCTCCTGCGTTGTCCCACAAATCAGGATCAAACCCTTCGGCATAACAGATATTCCGCTTTTCTCGGATAAATGTTGCTTCTGCCGCAGTCAGATAAATACCGTCGTCAGCCAAAAACCACAGCTCACACGCATTTTTCGTCACGTCCTGAATGACCGGCGTCAGCGTCTCCGCTTTAAAAATTAATTTGTTCGGCATTGTTCACCTCTGAAAAGTCATTGAATTGCCGCCCCGCAGGGCGGCAAGGTCATCAGGCGTAAGCCCGTTTCAGTTCCAGCGTGCGCAGCACCTGTCCCAGTTCACTGCCCCGCATGGCGGGCACCCTAACGGACTGGCGTTTGCGCTGGCATTTGGCGATATGACGTCCCAACGCTTTAAACGGCACGGCGATTTCCTGACTTTTCAGCGGTTCCCGCACAATGCGCGGATGCTTTTTTGCCGTCTCAGACTTTACAAACGGCGCGGGGGATGCAATTATCTGTGCGTCGATATTCATAGCATTAACTCCAATCGAGTATTGATAGCCGGTTTAGCTTTCTAAGGGACAAACCGGCACGAGAGAGCAGACGAAAGTCTGCTTTTTTCATTTCTGTATATTGTCTTTCTGTCCTATCGCCTCCTTAATGCGCTTAATGATCTCGGAATGGTTCAGCCTGTATTCATCACGCAGATGGAAATACCGGCCTTCAAACTTCGCGTATATGTCCGTTACGCTCCCGCAGTACATTTCTGCAAACTTAAACGACTCACTGTCCCGATCACCCTGCCAGTCCAGCGGCGGCAACGTGCCCAACACGTCCATATATCTATGCAGGTCAATCTCTACGGGTGCGGTAACAAACGATTTCGCCCGAATTTCCCAATAAGCCGCCTCTGTTGCGGCGTTCCAGCTCTCACGCCCTAATCCTTTGAATGTCTCCCCCCATCTTTCGGAAGATTCAGGAGCGGCGGTTTTGACGTTTTGTGTGTGCATTCTTCAGGTCCCCTTCAGGTTAAATGTCATCTCTCGGTGAGTTCTTTCGCGGCAAAGGGCGAAGTAGCAACGGCACGCGG
>NZ_CBCPJJ010000037.1:0-6854 GCF_965118895.1 Rahnella inusitata | reverse complement strand
CAGGGATTCCGCGAAGCTTACCGGCTTGCCGGTTAGCGCAGTCGGGCTCGACGACCGGCCGCAGGTCGGGAGCCGAAGGGGGCCATGCCCTGGGTGTGGAATTTATTGGGGTAACAGCATCGCTGGCTATCGATGACCAGGAAGAAGAGAAAAAGCCCGGAGAGGAAGAGACAGTAAGGGAAGAGAGAGACAAGCCCCCGACACATACCGGAGAAGAGGGGCGGCGCAGCCGCCGCCTGTCTCAGGAACTGGCGGGCGCAGCCCGCTGGGGATTTTTGCGGCATTCAGGCTACGTGCAGATATCCATCATTAACGGGCAGGGCATGTATCGCCCCGCCCTTTGTCTCAGCACACCCTGATTTCGCGATTGAAAACGACTCGGTAATCGGCGTGCCCGTCACCTTCGTGGAAGAGTTCCAGCCTGACAACATTGTTGGCTGCGTGGTTCATTACCATGACTTGTTCGACAGCAGCCAACAGTTCCAGACCGTCAGGCAGCGGGAACCAAAGATTTGAATTACTACCGGACAATGTCGGATGTGAGACGAAATGAAAGCCCATGCCGGTATCGAGCATGGCAACAATCAACATGACGTGATCACGCGGAGTTTGCGTGTCGGCTGACAGAGGGTTTCCCCCCCATCTTTCGGAAGATTCAGGAGCGGCGGTCTTGACGTTTTGTGTGTGCATGGTGTTTCTCCTGGATTTTCATGGCGGGAGGAGCCCGCCATTCCCACTAAACTTCTGTTGAACCAACCCACGAAGCGCCTAAATAGGCATCTGAGCCTTCCCCGTTATCATCCGGCTGAACAGTGATTAACTGGTCATGCGTCCAGCCGTCCTGTGGTGCCTGCTGCCTGAATATTTCAGCCCCGTCGAGCGTTCTGATAATCAGGGTTTCATGTCGAACCGGCGTTAAAATGTCCGGCTCTCCTTTTGTCTGGTCGGTGATGTAATAGATCATTCTTTTTTCCTTAACTCACCAATATAAAATTCACTCCAACGGGGGGACGTTCCCGCCCTCGGTTGTTGATCAAATTTCAATGCCTGACGCCTTAACCAACTTGTTAAACGCCTTAAAATGTTCCGCGTCGCACACAGAAATATGGCTTCCGGCCTTGGTCGTGCCTGAACTGAGCGTATAGCTGTATGCCATTTTCATTTGCTCAGGATACTTTTTACGAAACGCCTGCAACGCCTTTAGCGTCTCAAAACCGTAAACGTCGTACTCTTCGGGTTTGCCACCCTTCACACCCTCTGCTAAAAGGATCTCGTATGTCTTACCCCATCTTTCAGTAGATTCAGGAGCGGCGGTCTTGACGTTCTGTGTGTTCATTCTGGTTGTTCCCCTTCGGTGGTTAGTCCATCTCTCAGTGAGTTCTTTCGCGGCAAGGGCAACGGAGTACCAACGCAGGCAGGCAACAAGGGGCGGAGACAACAGTTTTACGAGGCACGAGAAAAAGTTTTGGCGAAGTGCATTTCACCCCTTGGGGAATGACCAGGCGGTGCTACGTTTAAGCCCGCGCGAAAGGGCTGGCTGAGCGATGGCTCGCCGGACAGCCCGGACAGAATGAACGCACCCGACACGACGGAACGGCGTGGCGACCTTAGCGGCCGGTTTACCGGCCAGTGTCTGTGCGGCGGCGGAGCCGGCTGCGGGTGTTGACCTGGCCGTTGCCATCAGACCCTAGCCGTCAGGCCGGAACCCCGAAGGGATTCCGCGAAGCTTACCGGCTTGCCGGTTAGCGCAGTCGGGCTCGACGACCGGCCGCAGGTCGGGAGCCGAAGGGGGCCATGTCGTAGGGGTGATCCTTCTGGGGGAAAATAATCATGAGAAGTTCGGAAATACCAATCACTGACAGAATGACGCGCAGCAGCTGCATGACGAATCAGAAGAGTTGCCCGGAGAGAAAGAGACAGTAAGAGAAGAGAGAGACAAGCCCCCGACACATACCGGAGATTAAGCAGAGCCGCCGCGGCGTAGCCGCAGCAGCCTGGCGGTTTATCTGTGTTTTTTTTCCAGGTCAGACAGGCGATTCGGAAGCATCAGCCGGTCAAGGTAAGCCTCAAACTCGCTTTGCTCATCAGCGTGCCGGTTAACTTCCAGCATCACTGCCCAAAGAGGTTCGTAGCGAACAAAGTAGCGGTCGAAATGCATCAGGCTGGGGAACCGAGAAATCCACGCATATACCAGCTCACCCAAATCGTGGAGATGCAATTCTCTGCGCGACCATGCCGAGTACCACGATCTGACCGTGCTCGGAGTACAAAACGCCAGTTCTATTTCGGCCTGTCCCAGCTGGCTCTCATAGTGCCGCCGCTTCATTTCCTCAGTCTTCGCTTCGACATTTCTTTTGCGGTTTGCGTTGAGAACGGCACGCTGTTCCCCGCGCTGCCGAGCCATGTTATCGACTTCAGGAAACAGGCTGCGACCGACGCTGTCGGACAGGGGCGAAAGGCATGATGCCCCCCGCGTCGAAATCAGCACATCGATGGCGGCAAGATATCGCGCTTTACTCGGCCTCTTCCGGTCCTTGGGATCAAAGCACCCGTCTACCATGCGGATATCGTCTAAAGCTATCGCTGGCCTGCCCATAAACCGGAAAAAGGCGCTGGCATAGGGATACTTTCCCTGCCGGTGGGCGGTTTCACTGCGATTTTCGACATAACCGATAGCTTGCATAACCGCTCGGCGTTGGGGATGCAGGGGGACTAACGCGCGTGAGTTGGGGATCATACCGCCACCCCCGTGAATCGTAGCACCGCCGCGAGCCTGTCAGCGTCGGTATATCCGGCGTGGATATACTCATCGAGACGCCGAATTTCACGCTCAAGGTTCAAGACAGACACACTCCCGATATCCTCAGAGACGAACACCCACGCGACTGACTGACCGGCATTAAACAAAAGTCCCATCGTCCAGTACGGCGCATCGGAGCCGCCAAATCCGAATATGACCCTGATGCCGGATGCCGGAGTCAGCACGCAGCAGGTCGGCATAAACCCCTCTTCTTCAGGATCGGGGGCATCGACAGACCATGCGACCGGTAACTCTATATTTTGCAAAACAGAATCGGTAAACAACTTACCGACATTACCGTGCAGCCCCGCCAACACGTCCGCACCGGCTGGCTGGCAACCCGCAATATTCGTGAGCAAAGCAGTTTGGGTATTTTTCATTATGTTACATACCGCCCTTTCGGGCGGTATCTCCGAATCAGGCGGCGTTTGCCGTGGTGTCAGTGGAAGGAAGTTCGTTCTGCGCGGTTTCTGTCTCCGTCACCAGTGCTTTCATCCACTCCGGCACCCAGCGGGTTTCCCCTATCGCTTTCTCGGCCAGCACGGCGGCTTCGCTCCGCTTGAGTTTCGCCGCCTCGACCGCTACGCCGCTGAGGCCGTTTTGGTTCAGCACGTCAACAATCTGATCTTTGCTGATTTTGCAGAAATACCCCGCTGCGGTCGGCTGCCACCAGTCGCGTAAGTCAAAATTCAGCGTACTTTCCAGCGAGTCCAGTGCGCTGTCCTTCGTTTTGCCGTAAATCCGATCCTGCACACCATCGATGCCAAACGCCACGCAGAATCCAAGCAACATCGACACGTCAGCTTGCTGCCAGTCGAGAAGCCACGTAAAGCTGGCTGTCCAGTCTTCGGGAAACGTTGAGAGCACCCGCTCTTTTTCCTGCTCAAGCCACTGAAACGCTTTCCCTTCGTCACCGGAGAGTGACGCTGTCACCAGTGTGCCGCGCTCCACGGTCATATTTACTCTCAGCGGCGATGCCTTACCCAATTTTCCGAAGGCCGCGAGGCAGTATTTCCACGTCAGCAACGCCAAGCCGACGTTCGGCTGCTGGGAGAGCGCGGCTTGGACAGCCAGCGTTCTCTCGCTGGACATGGCGGTAACGAGGGTTGCGGAGACCTGATCCACGGCTTTTGGCGTCTCATTTACCAGCGTGACAACGTTTTCAACAGGCGTTTCCACCGGCTCAAGCTTGCACACACCGCGCTGGATATGCATATAACCGTTGTTATACGACACCACCACGCCGCCGGACGCTTTCTGTTCCTCCGTCCACCCCCTACTGATTGCGCGTTCTTCAATAGCGTCAATTTGCTCCTGATACACGGAGTCATCTTCATCGGTTTCCAGCGCATCGCGCTGTTCGATCAGCACACCCTGCGCGGCCTCTTCCCCTTCTGCGTAGACAGGTTCCGGCGCGTCCAGCAGGCGATACGCTGTGCGGTCATCGCCACGGGAGGTGATGCCGCTCCAGCGTGAGAGGCTCCACGACCAGCCTTCCTCCGTCTGAATGGCCTGCGCCGCAGCCGCCAGTTTTTGCTCTGCCAGCGTGGTGAGCAGGGATTTGTCTGCGAACCCCTCCCCGTTTTCGCCGCTGAACAGGTCTTCACGTACCAGACCGCCTGCGGCTTCATATGTATCCCGACCGACAAAGGCAAACAGGCGGTTATTGAGAATGCTCACCTCGCTTTGCACGATCATGTTTTTAATGACGTTAACCGACGGGGAATAATAGTTACTCTTCGCACTTTCCCAGACCTCGACCTGCCGTTGCTGATCGTCTTCAAGGCACAGCGCCTGACAGATATCGAGAGTGATTTCGTCCTGTGCGAGCAATTTCAGCAGCGCGGGTGCCAGACTGGCCATTTTCAGGCAGCGCTGCACATGGCGGCTTGAGTACCCGAATAATGCACCGATCTGTGCTTCCGTTTTTCCCTCGGCGGCAAGGTCACGGAAGCCCACAATCTGCTCCGCCGGATGCATGACTTTGTGGTCGCTGTTCTCGATAATGGAGGCTGCGCGGGCAAGTTCATCAGGCAGGCGTTTCACGGCAATGAGGGTGTCCGGCGTCATATTTCCCTCTTCCAAGAGCATATTAAGGCTGGTTAATCGCTTACCACCCGCCGCAACGCCGTTCATTCCCTCCGGCAATGAATGAATGACTAAGTTTTGCAGCAACCCGATAGCATGGATCGAGTCCGCCGTTTGCCGGACTTCCTTCGCCGTATACGGGACGGTGCGGACGTTCAGCGGAGATATCACCAGCGAGGAAAGCGGCACAAACTCCATCTGCGCCTGCTCGAGCGCGGCCTTAAGTGCCTCGTTTACCGCTTTTGAAACTTTATCGCTGGATTTCTTAACGGCAGCTGCTTTAGTATTGTTGTCAGACATGATGTGACTCCTTGTTATAGATTGTCGTGCCGGTCTGGGAGCGTTCACCTCCCTTCCGGCGTTATGAAGCAGGGGAAACCCTGCTTTTTTATTGCCTCAATTTCAGCGCCTTACTCTTGTCCTTCTGTTGCCTCCCCGATGTATCGCTGTAAATCAGCCAGAAAATCGCGTTCAAACGTCCAGCCCCGCCACACCAGTTCACCCTGTTTGCGGAGCGTGATCTGATGGTCGCCGTCGCGCGTCGGTTCGCTTTGAGACAGGGCATAGCCTTGCTTGAGGCGAGACTGCGCCCGAACATAAATGTTGTGTATCTGTAGAAGGAGATCGCCCTTGCTTTCCCCCCATCTTTCGGAAGATTCGTGAGCGGCGGTCTTGACGTTTTGTGTGTGCATGCTGGTCTTCCCCTCTGGTTTAAATGTCATCTCTCGGTGAGTTCTTTCGCGGCAAAGGGCGAAGTAGCAACGGCGCGCGTGGGAACGCAAGGGCGCCGCAGGCGTGCATTTCACCCTTGCGTTAACGCGGGTGACGGTGCTACACCCAGCCCTCCGCGTAAGGGCTTAACGTGAGATGGAAAACCTGAAACCGGCAGAATGCACACACCCGACGGCGAGGAACGAGGCGGCGACCTTAGCGGCCGGTTTACCGGCCAGTGTCCGTGCGGCGGCGAAGCCGGCTGCGGGTGTTGACCTGGCCGTTGCCATCAGACCCTAGCCGTCAGGCCGGAACCCCGGAGGGATTCCGCGAAGCTTGCCGGCTTGCCGGTTAGCGCAGTCGGGCTCGACGACCGGCCGCAGGTCGGGAGCCGAAGGGGGCCATGCCCTGGGTGTGGATTTTATTGGGGTAACAGCATCGCCGGCCATCGATGACCAGGAAGAAGAGAGAAAGCCCGGAGAGGAAGAGACAGTAAGGGAAGAGAGAGACAAGCCCCCGACACATACCGGAGAAGAGGGGGCGGCGGAGCCGCCTTCTGTCTCAGGAACTGGCGGGCGCAGCCCGCTGGGGGGTTTTAAGCGCGGCCTGAGCCTTTAGTGATCACCTGCGTTTGAAACTGCCTCCCCGCGCGGGACGGCAACCCTACGAAATCAGTCAATTGCCCCGAAAATGCTGCATCCCTCTGCGTGCTCCCCTGCGAATTCGCGCAGCTTGTAATAATGACGGGTCAGCGTTTCCTGTAATGCGTCATCACCTTTTTCATAACAATGATGAATTAATGCGTTAAGCGCATACATTGTTGCAATGATCCCCGCTGCATCACCTGAAACACTTCCTTGGTAGTAGTTCGATATCACCGCCAGTTCGATAGGTTCATCAACTTGCGGTGCGAGATAGTGACCGCCACCTGACAAGTTATAAAACTTCCAATATGCGCCTTCGTAGTTCTCGCTGTTCTTCTTGAGCCAGTTATAGGCAATCTGTTCACCTTGCATAAACAGGCGACCAAACAGCGCAGGGAGAAACGCCAGACGACGGTTTTCTGACACCAGTGATGCGGTGATCGTACTGTCCTCAAATACTGTGCATGACATGTCACTGCCACATCTTTCGGAAGATTCAGGAGCGGCGGTTTTGACGTTTTGTGTGTGCATTCTTCAAGTCCCCTTCAGGTTAAATGTCATCTCTCGGTGAGTTCTTTCGCGGCAAAGGGCGAAGTAGCAACGGCGCGCGT
>NZ_CBCPJJ010000036.1:0-7155 GCF_965118895.1 Rahnella inusitata | reverse complement strand
TCCCTGGCAGCCCCAACCTTTAAGCTCGAGGTAGCGATGGTCGTCGAAACGATAAACTACTTGAATAGGTTGGTCTTTAGCACTTGCTGTACAAACCAGCAAAAAAGTTAATGCCACTATTATTTTAAATCCTTTCATTTATGTCCCTATTATTTAAGCTCTTCATCATTAAGAGATTTCGGCATATCCCACTGAGCAATGGATATCATATCTGCATTAATATCATGAGGAATTCCTAAAGCAATTTCCCTGCGGGTACGAATTTTTTGCTGTTGTCGTGGACCATAATTATTTACCACGCCAAAATTACCAGATGGTAATATATCATCAGGTTTATTCATAAAATCTTTTGTTGTAGGTAAGTTTAGTCTACCCGTCAAATAATATTGCGCAGTTAAGTCATCACCATTTTTCGGGTCGCGCCAGTCAGCCCGGTGCAGCAAGTCTTCCCAAAATTTTCCTTCCTGATAATCAAATGCTTTACACTGACCTATAGCCAAATCAAACGCCATTGCATGAGAAGGAGAAAATTCACTCATCACGATGGATGAATGTTGACTGTAAGCAACAGGATCAGTTGCCATCCATTCCTTTTCCAGTTCTTCACGCGTTTTAAGCCAGGTTAATTGCTTACCTTTATATTCACGGCTACCAGTAATTACACCATAAATCACTTCTCTTTTCAGCCAAGCACTCTCGGTGGTCAGTTGCTCGTTATTTAGTACGGAACCCGGCGCAAGCTCACGATACTCATATTGCCCAACCGGATAGTTGGCTTTATTTGTCCGACTGATGACACCTGCCTTCGCAGAATATGAAATATTCTGATCGGGGCTTTCCGGATTAATATCCCCCTCATAAGGTGTGTCACAGGTTTTCGGATCATCATCAGGATGATTGTCCTCACCCATCAGTTTAAAGGTAAAGGTTTCAGGTAATTCCTCACCGTTGACTATCACATCCTGATAGTTATAACTGGCGTTCATCACTGGCGTAGTTTTGAAATCGCCGACTTGTTTTATGGGCATTGAAAATGGTTTTCTTTCGGGTTTATTTCCCACCACGCCGTGCTGATAAAATACACGCTGATACAAATTAGGGATCTCCCGAGAAATCTCCTGTTCTATACCACGCCAGCCAAAACCTTTAATATTCTGTAGCGAAACGGTGCCATCATCCGGGCAAAAATAATTGTAAACCTTGCCATTATTGTTACGGTTGAAACGCGGATCGCTATGCCAGTGGTTCTGATCCGCCCCCCCAAGTACAGATAAATCCTCGAAATCGGCAATTTCATTCTCCGTATGGGAGCCACCTTTGTACTGCGTCGCCATCAGTTTACAGAAATTTTTGAACGTTTTTTGACGTGCGTCAGTGGTCTGGTGATGCCCTTCCTGAAGGTTTTCACTAAAACGGCTTTCCAGCGAGTACGGTGAGTGATTGAGGATCGTGCAATTTACCGGATCGTACCCCATTTGTTTCACAATCATGTTCGCCAGCATGGTGATAATGGTGCCCTGACTATGGGCGACAATATTGATCACATCATTTTCAGTGACAGGATTAGCACGGATTTGACGTATCAAATCGGCCAACCGCTGTGCGGCAAAGAACTGATAGATACGATGCGGATTGTGGTAAATGGGATGCGTGTAATCTCCACCGTTGGCATACAAAGTGCCAAAACCTGCCGCTGCGACCACCATGCCATTCGAACCCGGCCCCAGCATATCAGGGATATTGGTTGTCGCATTGGCAAAGGTGCCACCATTTTTGGCAAAGTGTGAATCAAGGGCATTTTTGAAACAGTCGTTCTGAAACTTCACGCTGTTGTGCCCATCATTTCCCTGAGCAGCCATCTTTTTCGGATCATTTTCCTGGTAGGCATCGTAGGGCACCTTCGCACCATCGCTTAATTTACTGACTTCGTCACGATAACGTTTCTGGTCGGCAACATAATCATCGTGCGTGACGGGCTTATAGCCCCAGTAAAAGGGAATGACGGGCGAACGTCCCGGTGCGGAACTATTTTTCTGCACGTTTTGACCAGGAATGGCGAGGTAGTTTCGCCACTCATGCGCGCATAAATCGGTGCGACTGAGCCGCTTTTTCAGCCCGTTAACAATACCCGTTTCCTGATTCTGGTAGGCTTCACCCACATCGTTCACACCATGAATCAGAATAACGATGCAGGGCATCGGATTAAGTTTGTCTTCATCTTTACTGTTCACTTCGGCACCGGTCGTGGGAAGATCCGCCACACGGATTTCTTCCGCCAGTTGCGGAAGTGGGTCCTGAACAAGACCCGCCATATTCACCGTATTTCGATGATTCATGAACATCTTGTCAGTTAACCGGCATGCGGGCTTACCTTCGAAGAACACGTCAAATGAGTGGCTAATCCAGTCAGCTTCCGCCCTGTTTGTGCCAGATTTGACCCCGCCCATTGAGCCAGATTCATCATAAACGCTGCGCGCAAACATCGAACCGAAGTTGGCGATCATATTGCCACCGTCTGCAAAGACGCTGCTTGTGCCGTTCGTTAGATCAGCTGAATACGCTTCATTTTCATAGGGAACAGGTATGGCAAAAGGCGGGGTTTTACAGACATCTGGTAAGGTGTTGTGAGTGATCCCGCCACTGCCTTTATGACATAGAGTTAACCCATTAATATTGATGGTTATCATGTTTTTCCACTCCCTGGATTAATGGCTTCAGCACGACAGCACAGCGCTGATGATCATCCGAACTCGATAGCACTAAAATACCTGTTTCAGTGCCGGTTTCTGTTTCTGCTTTTAATTGCCATGCGGCCAATGCCAAATGTGTTATCAAGCTCGCACACCCAAGGTCGCCGCTGGCAAGTACTGGCGCAACCCGCTGAAAATTATCCCTAAGAACGCCGCTCAGCCGAGATAGCGTAAAGCCATATTCATCAAAGCGATAAATCTCACCGTTTACATCGGTAAAAAGATGCGAAACCGCATTGGTATTGGCTAGTTTTATCGCTGCCTGAGCAGCACCGCTAAGCCCGAGAGCGAGGCAGGGTTGGTCATCATCACGCAAAACGCGTTCTTGGCCTGTTGAAATCCCTTGTAAATGACACCAACAGGGCAGGGATTTTTCCTGTACCAGTATCAGTACCGCAGCGCCTTCACTGGGGATCCTTCCGTAAGGATTACTTCGGGCTTCGCCTTTATAAAAAGAGTGGCTGTTATGGAGCAGGTGTTGATCTTCAAGCCACATCAGCGTTTCAGGCGGTAACCAGCTCTCGACGGCGACGACGATATCAATAGTCAATGCGCGATCCTGCGTCTGCAGCTGGCGGATCTGAAGAATGGCATTCCCCGCCTCTGCATGGCCGCCCCGCAGCACCACAATCTGTAGGCAATCTGGCAGGCGTAATGATATTGATGCAGTTAGCGCTGATGCCAATGTTAAGGGAACGCCAGGTCGTTCAGCTGGAGGTAATATCAACCAGAGGCGCGATGGCAAAGCCGCATATTCTCCGGCTGATAGCAACGCATCCTCTACTGCATTGTCTGCAATCACCTGCCAGCGTGAAATGTCGAAAGTTAATTCATGCTGAGGAAAATAACTGGCTTTCACCGGCTTATCGCAACGATCGACAACAAAAGGATGCTGTCGCGTGAGTGAAAATTGTGTTCTGACAGCGATATCAGCCAATGCCAGCGTCGGCCCCGATGGGAACGAACAACCAGCCGCGATAATTCCGACACTCATATTAATTGCTCCCACTCTTTGAACTGCGCTTGCAGAACCGGTGGGCGCGGATGCAGACGTTTTTTCTCTGTAATCGTCGTGACGTCCAACATATTGACTTTTCGGTGGCATGGTAATGTCGTATGCCATACCACACTCAGGCGTGGATAATCTGGCTCAATAATGACCGTATGTAACTTCGCTCTGTGTACGCTCACACTGTCATCGGTAAACTCGGTTCTGAAATTCAAAGAAATTTTTGGGATTGCGAAACTGATAATATTTGATTTGCTGAATGACGGCGGCGTAAGGTTCGCCAACGTGACGACCTCATTCCCTCGTAATTGTCCGGCGGCATACTGTGGAGGAGGTGCTATTTGCCAAAAACGAGAATCAAAATCTTCCGGTAATAATGGGGAGCGCGTTTCCTGCCAACGTTGATCATAAACACCAGCATGTCGTAATCGCTCCGGCCAATGGCGAGGAACGACGCCAAATCCCGGGTAACCTGAGTCAGATAAAAACTCTATTTGTGGAAGCTGTGATTTCCCCTTCACTGGCGTCTCATCAACGGCAACTCCAAGAGGATTACAAACATCAGCGTCAGGCAAACACCCGCACGCCATAAAGGGATATCGTAAGGGTGTTCTCAGAAATTTAGTGGGAGTATGGTAGGTTCCCCCATCCCAAACTCGTACCCCACTCACTTTCGCAAGACGGCATATCCCGGCAACTTTCATACCAATAAATACTGTGCTAACCGGCGTATTATTTGGCGCCCACGCATGTCCCAATAACAGAATATCAGTTGCGTTTTTCTCCGGCCCTAAATCTGTTTCATACAACATCTCATCACTATTGGAAAACATTGTTACGCCACTATTTACAGGTAAAGATGAGGATAATAAGGTTGAGCCATCGGTTCGAATATCATAGGTCGCTTTCACCGCCACAGTCCAAACTTCAGCGCCATTAACATCTCTATACCATCCTCTTTCAGCACGATAAGGCGTATCATTTTTGAGGTTCCACATTCTGTGTTCCTTAGTTAAGATCGATACGCCCACCAGAAAGACGATTAACGCCTTCAGCATCGCTGAGGATATAGTCGCCTTTCAGCACAATTTTTCCGTTGGGATAGAGAGTGATGCTTGATTTCCCACAACTGAGCGTTATTTTTTTCTCTGAATGAAAAACAATTTCCTGAGGGGCTTCACATTTTGAATTATCAGATTCTGATATTTTTTTATTTTCTGTAATTAACATGATTATTTATCCTTATCTTCATTACCATCTGGGTTTACGAAGAAAAGAGGGAGTTGAAAGAGAGCTTACCTCTTGCTTAAGATATTGCAGACGAGCAACAGCCAAAGGATGTAACGCAAGTAAACCCTGATGCAATACTGTTTTTAGCCCTGCAACTGTCACAGGATAGCCACCAATATAAGGAGAGGACTTATCAAAGTTGCTGGAATTAATATTCCACCATCTCTGAAAAGCAGTCTTGTCGGGCCAACTGAGTGCCTCATCAGACTCATTCACTGGGATGATATCGTGTTGATCGTTATGATAAGTCGATGAGAGAAGCGAAATTTCACTCTTCCAGCCAGCCTGTTCCAGACTACTGCCCGTAATCATAACGATTGAAGCAGCGCTCAGACGGGCATATTCTGGTGACTCAAGATACTCACTGAGTATGGAGATATTTTCCGGTATACCCGACATGCCAAGTGCCTTCAGATAAAGGCGTTTGTCTGATGATTTCTGGCTGAGTAAATTAAGGCAGTTAACTGTTACACAATCCGTATTAAGCAGATACAACATAACCGCTCGCTCACGAACCTTACCACTACTACACTCGATAAGTCTGATAAGTAACAATTCAATTGAAATATCCCGATACGGTAAATTACGCTCCAATATTGCTTTTATTACCCCCAGACTGATCTGAACATCCGACGAATTGGCAAGTTGACTGATCAGTGAAAAATAGTTTGGATGTTGCTGGTGGTAAAGTACATAAATCAATCCGGGTATTGCTATTGGCAGTGTAGTCAATCTGCTAATTTCAATATTAGTTAATACTGGCATCTGCGAAGCAACACCTGTTTGATATGCTGCTATGACACCAACAACCGGGCTAAATATCGCTAAATCCAAAAATGACGACTTTGAAGCAGACCATGCAACTAAAGGTTCAACCGCAGAGAGTAAATGCGGCATTGCTTGTATAAGCCCCATACATCCCTCAAGTAGTCTATAATTACCCGAATGGGAAGAAAAAGTACCTATGGCAAACACATCGCCACAACTCAATGGCGATTCAAGTTGAGACTCCAAATAAGCACAAGCGTCGTCTTTAAGATAAAGCAATCCTCCAATGTAAGTTTGTAGACGCTTATCCCACTTAACCAGGTCGTCAGTATTATGGTGATAGGATTCCAGAAGACCATTTCGTCGACGAAAATCCAGCGATAACATATCGGCATATTGCTCCGCGAGCACAGGCGCAATACCTGTTTTTAGATTCATCATCAGTTGATATTCACTTTCCCTGAAACTTGTTTAATGTCTTGCTCCGCATCCAGCAGGATTTTTACGCCATTCAACGTAATCGTCCCGTCCTTATTCATTTTCAGCAGGCACTCCCCCACTTTAATGATCAGACTCTCTTTTACCGTCAGCGTGTAACTTTCACCGATCGTGATGTCCTGAGATTTTGTGACTTTTTCAGTATCGCCTCCTGTAACCTCGCTACTTTGGTTGTTGCCGACTTTGGCATGCCGGTCATTTGTCACATCCAGATGCTGGTCATTTCCCACAGTGGTACGGTGGTCATGCCCAATATCGAGTTTTTGGTCGTTGCCGACCTTAATCTCGCGATCATTCGCCACGGTCGTCTTTTGGTCATGCCCTCCCGCCTTCTCTTTCCCAACCGTCACCGTCTGCCCTTTCCCCACGGTTTCCGTATGGTCTACGGCCACGTCGGTCATGCGGTTGTTCAGCACCACCGTTTTCATATCCTTCTGCGCATGCATCGACAGAAGTTCCTGACGGGTTGCGTCCTCGAACATCAGCTCGTTGTAGCCGTTGCCTTTGTACGTCTGCGAGCGGATCGCCATCTGAGTTTTGGTGCCCGGAAGACTGCCGGGGGAGCGGTTGCTGGCGTGGTAGGTGCGGCCGGTGATGATTGGCTGATCCGGGTCGCCGTTGAGGAAATCGACGATCACTTCCTGCCCGACGCGCGGGATGGCGATGTTGCCAAAGCCGGTGCCCGCCCACGCCTGCGAGACGCGGATCCAGCAGGAGCTGTAGTTGTCGGCTTTGTTGTAGCGATCCCACGCGAACTTCACCCGCACGCGGCCGTGCTCGTCGCAGAAGATTTCTTCCCCCGGCGGGCCGGTGACGATGGCGATTTGCGGGCCGTCGATA
>NZ_CBCPJJ010000035.1:0-12315 GCF_965118895.1 Rahnella inusitata | reverse complement strand
AAAAAGACAAAAGCCCCGTACGAAAGTACGGGGCTTTTGTCTTTGTGACTATCTGGCCGCTGGCTACGCAAGAAGAAAGTAGGACAGAATGAACGTTGTGCAGCAACGAGACCCGAAGGGTAAGTCACGGAGTAGTTCATTAGCTGCCAGGCATCAAATAAGTGGCAAACCCTGTACTGACGTACAGGGTTTTTTACTATGCGATGTATGAGTAAATATCTACCAATAAAAAGGCCATCCGCTAGGATGGCCTTTTGCATTTCAGGTATCTGAGTGTTCAACAAATCAGTGATTAGAGCTTTGCGAAATCCCAATGCCAGTTTGCGAACGTACGAACTGTGGATAAAAGCGTTCTCTCTCCTTCTGTCCTTCAAGCGAGTGGTCGGTAATCGAGAAGAACCAGGTACCTACAAAAGCAACAATCATTGAGAAAAGTGCTGGATATTCGTACGGATAGATTGGTTTCGCATGCCCCAAAATCTGCACCCAAATGGTAGGTCCTAGGATCATCAGGATCACAGCCGTCAGCAATCCGAGCCAGCCGCCAATCATTGCCCCGCGCGTCGTCAGCTTCGCCCAATACATCGACAGAATGATAATCGGGAAGTTACAACTCGCGGCAATCGAGAATGCTAAACCGACCATGAACGCAATATTCTGTTTTTCAAACAAAATACCCAACCCGATAGCCACAATTCCGAGAATGATGACCGTGATCTTTGATACGCGTAGCTCATCGCGCTCTGTAGCTTTTCCGTCTTTAATTACGCTGGCATAAAGATCGTGTGAAACAGCTGACGCACCCGCAAGTGTTAACCCAGCCACGACGGCTAAGATAGTAGCGAACGCGACGGCAGATATGAAGCCGAGGAAGAAACTGCCACCGACGGCATCAGCCAAATGAACTGCTGCCATATTGTTACCGCCCAGCAGGATGCCGCTTGCATCTTTGAAGGCCGGATTAGAGCCCACCAGTACTATGGCGCCAAAGCCAATAATGAAAGTCAGAATATAGAAATAACCAATGAATCCAGTGGCATAAAACACGCTTTTGCGGGCTTCTTTAGCGTCATTGACGGTGAAAAACCGCATCAGAATATGTGGCAACCCGGCTGTACCGAACATTAATGCCAGGCCGAGGGACAGTGCCGATATAGGGTCGGATACTAACCCTCCGGGACTCATTATCGCGATACCTTTAGGATGAGATGCCACAGCCTGAATGAAGAGCGTGTTGAAGTTAAAGTTGACGGATTTCATAACCATCACGGCCATAAATGTCGCGCCGGCTAATAGCAGAATAGCTTTGATTATTTGCACCCAGGTCGTGGCCAGCATGCCGCCGAACAGCACGTACATTACCATCAGGATCCCGACCAGTACGACGGCAACATGATAGTTCAGACCGAACAGCAGCTGAATCAGTTTACCCGCACCGACCATCTGGGCGATCAAATATAGTGCGACGACTACCAGCGAGCCACAGGCTGAGAGTACACGGATGGGTTTCTGTTTAAGCCGGTAAGATGCCACATCAGCAAAGGTGTACTTGCCAAGATTGCGAAGGCGCTCGGCAATCAGGAATAAAATGATTGGCCAGCCAATAAGGAAACCAATGGAGTAAATCAGGCCGTCATAACCTGACGTATAAACCAGTGCGGAGATCCCCAGGAAAGACGCGGCAGACATGAAATCCCCCGCGATAGCCATACCATTTTGCAGTCCGGTAATTTTACCACCCGCTGTGTAATAGTCCTGACGGGAGCGGGTTCGTTTAGAGGCCCAGTAAGTAATGTAAAGTGTTGCGCCAACGAACAGCACAAACATCACGATAGCTTCAATATTCAGTGGCTGACGTTTTACTTCACCGGCAATGCCTTCTGCCGCAAAGGCGCTGAAAGGGAAGGCTGTCGAAAGCATCAGAAGCAGCGAACCGCGGCGCGTATTCATGGCTGCACCTCACGGATGATGTCGGCGGTGAGTCGGTCAAACTCACCATTGGCGCGGATGACATAAATACCGGTGAGAACGAATGAAATCACAATCAACCCGACACCCACCGGGATCCCGCGTGTGATCGTAGCGCCTTCATAAAGTGGGGTGCCCAGCCACTGCGGATCAAACGCAATCAGCAGGATGAAGGCGACATACATCGCCAATGTGATACCTGAAAGCAACCAGGCAAAGCGGCTACGTTTTTGCACCAATTCCCTGAAGCGCGGATTATTTACAACTCTCTGATAAATGAGATCATTCATCTCAGTGACTCCTTTGAGGCATTGATAGAGTTCACCGCGCCAGGGCGGTGAAAATTACGATGGCACTTTCATTGATTGTTTTTCTTCCAACAATTTTTCGACTACACCAGGGTCCGCCAGCGTAGAGGTATCTCCCAGATTGCTTGTATCTCCGGCGGCAATTTTGCGCAGAATGCGTCGCATAATTTTGCCGGATCGGGTTTTAGGTAGTGAATCGGTCCAGTGAAGAATGTCGGGCGTCGCAATGGAACCTATCTCTTTACGCACCCAATTTCTGACTTCCGTATAGAGTTCCGGGGAAGGTTCTTCGCCGTGATTAAGTGTGATGTAGGCATAAATAGCCTGACCTTTGATGCTGTGTGGGATGCCCACTACAGCGGCCTCGGCGATTTTAGGATGTGAGACCAGTGCTGATTCAATTTCTGCGGTACCCAAACGATGGCCGGAAATATTTAGCACATCATCTACGCGACCGGTTATCCAGTAGTAACCGTCTTCATCACGACGAGCACCATCACCGCTGAAGTACATGTTTTTAAACGTAGAGAAGTAGGTCTGCTCGAAACGGTCATGATCGCCAAACAGGGTGCGCGCCTGACCCGGCCATGAATCAGTGATAACCAGATTACCTTCGCAGGCACCTTCCTGAGGTATACCTTCGTTATCGACCAGCGCAGGTTGTACGCCGAAGAAAGGACGCGTGGCTGATCCCGCTTTCAGTTCAGTCGCGCCTGGCAGCGGCGTGATCATAAAACCGCCGGTTTCGGTTTGCCACCACGTATCAACGATTGGACATTTACTGTTACCGATAGTTTTGTAGTACCACTCCCAGGCTTCAGGGTTAATCGGCTCGCCCACTGACCCCATAATTCGTAGTGATTCCCGGCTGGTGCCCTTCACGGCTTTATCCCCTTCGGCCATCAGCGCACGTATCGCGGTTGGCGCGGTATAGAGAATATTCACTTTGTGTTTATCAATCACCTGGGCCATACGTGCCGGCGTCGGATAATTCGGTACGCCTTCGAACATCAGGCTGATGGCACCACAGGCCAGCGGGCCGTAGAGTAAATAACTATGGCCGGTAACCCACCCGACGTCAGCGGTACACCAGTAGATATCACCATCGTGATAGTCGAAGGTATACTTGAAGGTCAGGGCTGCATACACCAGATAACCGCCGGTGGTGTGCAATACACCTTTCGGTTTACCGGTTGAGCCGGAGGTATAGAGGATGAACAGCGGATCTTCAGCATTCATTTCTTCTGCAGGGCACTCCGCTGATATCCCTTCTACAGCATCATGCCACCAGATATCGCGCCCTTCTTTCCATTCGCCCTGTTTACCGGTGCGTTTGAAAATGATGGAGTGAGTGACGCTGGTCACTGAAGGATTTTTCAGAGCGTCATCGACGTTTTGTTTCAGCGGAATAGTTCTGCCTGCGCGCAAGCCTTCATCCGCGGTGATCACAACTTTTGCACTGGAATCGACAATGCGTCCAGCGACAGCTTCCGGTGAGAATCCGGCAAATATTACCGAATGCACTGCGCCGATACGGGCACACGCCAGCATCGCCACGGCCGCTTCCGGTACCATCGGCATATAAATAGCCACCACATCGCCTTTCTTCACGCCCAGGCCTTTCAGCACATTGGCAAACTGACACACGTCATGGTGAAGTTGTTTGTAGGTGACATGCTGATTTTCAGCATTCGGATCATCGCCTTCCCATATTAATGCTGTCTGGTCGCCTTTTTCTGCCAGATGACGATCAAGACAGTTGGCCGCCAGATTAAGAGTACCGTCTTCAAACCAGCGAATATCGATATTTCCGGGAGCAAAAGAGGTGTTCTTAACTTTTGTGAAAAGTTTGATCCAGTCGAGAACTTTAGCCTGCTCCCCCCAAAATGTATCCGGGTCCTCTACAGACTGTTGATAGTACTGTTGATATTTCTCAGGTGTGATCAGGGTACGTTCTGCCACAGAGGCAGGAATAGGATGCTTATAAACATGGCTCATGATTTTTCTCCTTTGATTTGTTAATCATATGTCAATCAAAGGTTAAGTGTAGTTTGCATCAGGGCTTTGTTTGCTTTTTGGGTGTCAGATCACGCAAGCAGGGATAAAGCAGCAGGATATCTGCAACATCGCTGTGGGGCATGACACATAAGTTCAGGAGAGTTAACGGAGCAAAGCATTAAACATGTTTTCCCTCAATTAACTGAACAGATGATGAAAGAAGTTTTATAACGAAAATGATCCTGAACCGAATATCCAACCTTTCGACGGCATAATATTGTTGACCTGTGGAAGGATTTTTATGATCTCTGAGGGCGAAATTGCGTCCATAAATGCGTAAAAGTTAAATTAATTTAAATAAAACGTAATCATTCGGTTAAATAAAGCTTAATTCTGCTCATAAATAGGAGTGATTTTCATTCAAGGTGTAACATTTAATGTTAATAATTTTTACCTATAAGTTAATTCCCCTTCATAAAGATGAGATTTAAATATTAATAGCGGGGTAAAGTTCTTAATATTTGCATTGTGCAAATTATTATAACGTCAAAACGTAAATATCAGTATATTGATCTGGCAAGAGAGGGGTGCTCTCTTCGGTACAGCGAAAAATATCGCTTAATAGCTCATGGCTTAATAAATACCGTTAAAATCTCAAGGACAAATTATGTTTAACGCTAAGAACAAGACACTGATTATTGCTTTATCTGCCATTATTTCTGCTTCAGCCTTTGCCGAAGACGCAACCGGGACTCCTCCTACAGGTACCGATCAAGGTTCTGGCCGTATTCACTTCACCGGTACCGTTATTAACGCACCTTGTTCCATTGCTCCAGGCGATGAAGACATTAACGTCGATATGGGTCAGGTCGCGAATAAAGTACTGGAAACGGGCAATAAGTATTCTCAGAACGTTAACTACACCATTCATCTGCAAGATTGTAACCTGACCGCGCAAACTGTGGGCTCCGTTGAATATCCGGCAATGTCTAAAGTAGCGGTTTCATTTGCGGGTACACCTGACAGCAGTGCAACAGAATTGCTGGCTAACACCGGCAGCGCGAAAGGTGCGGGCATTCGTTTGATCGATGCGAACGGCGACTTACTGAAGGTGGGTGATACCTCTAAAGACATCAACCTTGTCACCGGTAACAACGAACTGGTGTTTGCGGCGCGTGTGGAGTCCAATACCCAGCCTGTCTCAACCGGTACTATTGTTTCTCAGGCAACTTACGCTCTGAACTATAAGTAATCGGCTTTTTTATTAAGGGGAGTCCTCTCCCCTTTATTTTTCGGGTGCATCGGGGTTCCGTGCTGGATCTATAAAAATAAAAAAGTGGCGTAATTATGTTGTTTGTCTTGGGCGGAACGTCAGCAGTAAAGAAAATTACCACGTGGTGTATTTTCTTATTTTCAGGATGCTTTATTTTCGTCGAAAGCTTCGCTGTCGAGTTCAACGTAAACTTTATTGATTCTGCCGATCGCAATAATGTCGATCTCTCACGTTTCCAGACCGCTAATTATATCGCTCCCGGCGAATACCTTTTAGACGTGGTATTGAATGGCCGTACGCTTGGCGATCAAAGCCTCATTAAATACATCCCGACAGACGACAGTAAGAATAGTCGCCTGTGCCTGACGCCTTCTCTGGTCGATAAATTCGATCTGACCAAAGTGGCGCGCGCAAAACTCACGCTCTGGCATCAGGGTCGATGTACTTCTCTGGACCAGGAGAAAGAAGTGACTGCGCGTTACGATCAGGAAAAGCAAACGCTGAACATCAGCATTCCGCAGGCGTGGCTAACCTTTCATGATGAGAACTGGGTGCCGCCTTCCCAGTGGGATGAGGGCGTGAATGGTGCGTTGCTCGATTACAACCTGCTGGGCAGTAAGTATATTCCTCAGCAAGGCGCCAGCTCGACCAGCCTCAGCAGCTATGGAACGACCGGGTTCAATCTTGGGCCGTGGCGTGCACGTGCGGATTATCAGTATTCCGCCGCCCGGACGTCAGGCAGCCCTTCAAACGATAAATTTACCTGGACGCAAACCTATCTGTTTCGTGCATTGCCCTCAATCGGCGCGCGTCTGACAGGCGGCCAGACGTATTTCAACTCCGATATCTTTGATTCATTTCGTTTTGTCGGTGTGTCAGTCAACAGCGATCAGCGGATGCTGCCACCGTCTCTGCGCGGTTATGCGCCGCAAGTAACCGGGATTGCGAAAACCAACGCCAAAGTGAGCATCAGTCAAAACGGCCGGGTAATTTATCAGACTAACGTCTCGCCGGGACCATTTGTGGTTCAGGATCTGACCGAAGCCGTGCAGGGCGCATTGGACGTTAAGATCGAAGAAGAAAACGGCAGCGTGACGACATATCAGGTCACCACCGCCACGATTCCCTTCCTGACCCGTAAAGGGCAGGTGCGTTTTAAGACCGCGATGGGCAAGCCGACAACCGGCAGTAACAACCGTGTTTTACAGCCGGGTTTTTACAGCGGGGAAATGTCCTGGGGGGCGATGAATGACTTCTCGCTCTACGGCGGGCTGATTTCCACTACCGGTAACTATCAGGCGCAGGCGTTGGGCGTTGGTCAAAATCTGCAAAAACTGGGTGCGGTCTCTTTCGACGTAACGCGTTCATCAGCCACGGTGCCGGTGGCGGGTAAACAGACGGGTTTCAGCTACCGAGCCAACTATTCCAAGCGGTTTGAATCCACGGGCAGCCAGATCACTTTTGCCGGTTATCGTTTCACGGAAAAAACCTTCATGTCGTTCAGTCAGTATCTCGACAAGGTCAACGGCGACGGTTATTCCCGTGACGATAAACAAACCTACACCGTGACGGCTAACCAGTATCTGCCATGGCCGGCGATCACCCTCTATCTGTCGGCCACGCATAAGGTCTACTGGAATGAGAACCCGAGCAACAACTACAGCGTGTCAGTGAGCAAGATTTTCGACATCGGGACGTTTACCGGCATCTCCGGCACCTTTTCCGCCAGCAAGCTCAAGTACCGGGATACGGATGAAAACCAGATGTTCCTGTCGTTCAGCCTGCCGCTGTCGTCAGGGCAACAAATCAGTTACGACGCACAGAAGGATTCGCAGGGTGGCTTCTCGCAAACCGCTTCCTATTACAACAGCCAGGATCCTAATAACAGCTGGCGCGTCGGTGCGGGTGGCAACAGCCCTGACCTGCAAAAAGGCGACGGCATTTTCCGCGCAAACTATCAACACATGTCGCCGTACGGGCAATTTGGCGCGAATGGCAGCGTGAAAAACAACGATTACCGTTCTGTAAGTGCCAACTGGTATGGCTCGCTGACAGCGACGGCCGCAGGTGCGGCTTTACATCAAAGCAGCGCAGGCAGTGAACCACGAATGATGATCTCTACCGGTGTGAAAGGTATTCCGATAAGCGACGGCGCATCAGTCACTAACGATTACGGGATTGCGGTGGTAAATGGCGTCTCAAGCTATCAGACATCGGATATCCGCGTAGACGTCAACCATTTGCCGGATGACGTAGAAGTCTACAGCTCGGTGGTCAGCAAGACGCTCACCGAAGGGGCGATAGGTTTTCGCAAAATACGCGCGATTAAAGGCGAGCGTTTGATGGCGGTGATCCGTCTGGCCGATGGCAGTTATCCACCACTAGGGGCTTCTGTTACCGACAACAGTTCCGGCTTTGAAGCGGGGCTTATCGGCGACGGCGGGCTGGCCTACCTGGCCGGTGTGTCTGGCGAGAAATCACTGACTGTAAGGTGGGGAGACGAAAACCAGTGCCGTATTCAGGTGCCGTCGTCGCCTGCCAGCCAAAGTGGCCAGATGTTATTACCTTGCACATAAGCGTGCAGACAACAGCATGAAATCAGATCCAATCAGGAAAGGAATGACCGGATGAACAACCCGATTTTACGACTCAGTGGCGCATTACTCATGATTGCCGGAATGATCCAACCGGTGCTCGCTGCCGTGAACCTTGACCGGACGCGCATCATTTACAACGCCAGTGATAAATCTGTCAGCGTGATGTTGGAAAACCAGAGCAAGGATTTGCCGTATCTGGCGCAGGTTTGGCTGGAGAATGCGCAGGGCGAAAAAATCACTTCTCCACTGGTCGCGTTGCCACCGATGCAACGTATTGATGCTGGTCAGAAAAGCCAGATCCGTATCCTACAACTGCCGGAAACTGCCGCGTTGCCCAAGGACCGTGAATCTCTGTTTTATTTCAATGTGCGTGAAGTGCCACCAAAGAGCGACATGGCGAACGTCATGCAGGTGGCGATTCAAAGCCGGGTGAAACTGTTCTTCCGACCTGCAGAATTACGCAAGTTGGTAAAGGGGAACTGGCAGGAGCAACTCCAGGTAAGCCGCCTGAGTGACGGGCTAAAACTCACCAATCCGACTCCGTTTTACATCACGGTGGGTTATCTGGGGAAAGACAATAAAGGTAACGTACCGGGCTTTGACAGCGTCATGCTCGCACCCTTTGACACACAATCGCTTACCGGCAGCCAATATGTCAGCACGGCCTATAGCCTGGGTTACATGGACGATTACGGCGGCTTACAGATCAATCAATACACATGTTCCGCGGTGCAATGTCAGCGCATCAGCAAGGATGCCCTTAAATAATACCAGCGCGAACTCTTTGTATATAAAACGGTTTATCTGAAAGGTAGGGAATGGTTATGCCTGAAGTTTTTAAAGCAACGTGGTGGCGGACGATAATGTTTAGCCTGCTATTCCTATTTTCCCGCGGCGCGCTGGCGCTGGACTGCGTGGAGAAAGGCACAGGCATTGTGGATAAACCGGCCATTCCGGTGGGGCAGCTGGCGATCCCGGCAAATGTGCCAGTGGGAACCAAAGTCTGGGAATCGAACGATATCAACGTCACAGCGTACTGCGATAACGTGCTCGGCTCGATCGTAGACGTTGTGCATTTCTACTTCAACCCGAAGTCCCAGTCGATTGGAGAGGGATTGCTGCTGGGCGTCAGCTACAACGGGCAGGATCTCGAGCAGAACGAACAACGACTTAGCACTAACAGTACACCGATCCGAAGAGGGCAGAATGTTACTGTCAATGTAACCTTCCGTCTGTATATCAAGGTCAGCGGCAACGCCCCTTCCAGCGGGCACTATCAGGGCGCGGATCAGTTCACGGTCTTCCAGCTCGACGGCAGCAGAGGGATAAACAAATCACCTGGGGCGAAAAACCTTAAATACAACCTGTCGGGATTACAGGGGATCCGCTTTCTGGCCTGCGGCTCGGATTTAAAAGTGTATCCGGAATCGCAGATTGTTGATTTTGGCGCAATTCAAAGCACCACACTTTCACGTTCTTCGGGCATTTCGCTGCCTTTCGCTATCAAGGCGGTTAAACAGGGATGTCTGGACAACTTCTCGTTGCAGGCCGAATTCTCGACGGCCAGCCCGTTACTCGATAACACTGCTATCGATTTGGCGAACGGCACGAAACTGATGCTTTATAACGATAAAGATCAGGCGATTACCTTTAATCGCTATGACAACTTTGCTGAGCTAAATAACGTCAATGAAGTCACCAAAAATTTCACTGCCAAACTCAGCGCAATACCGGGGAAAACACTTTCACTTGGACAGTTTGATGCGTCAGTGATCGTCAAGATCAATTACTACTGACCCCATTTCAGAACAGGGAGAACGACATGCTAAGAACGGCTAAATTACGCGCTCAGGCGCTGGAAGAACCGATTTATTCCGCGCAGGCGCCCGAACTCATCGCCGAAACGCAAATTCATGCCATGTTGCAGACTATCCGGGAGGATGCTGGACTGAGTAAAACCGAGCTGGCCAGACGGCTTGGAGTGACGCCTCCGGCGATCACTCGCCTTGAGAAGCGCCCGGCTCATGCCAGTTTTAATACGCTGGCCCGCTATGCGCAGGCCTGCGGTTTTGATCTCTATCTGTACTACAAATAACCAGTACGCAAGGATGCGATTTCAGATCTCACTTTTGAACACACACATCATAATCGGAGACTGATTACTCTCAATTAACATGGTGTTTTCATCATATTTTTTGAGGACCAGCGTGTCCGTATGGCCAGTCAGAAAAAAACTGTTCATCAATAACAGAGATGACATCTTCCAGTCCATAGTGTCTAAGCTGTCGATGTTAATTTGAGTACTGGTAAGGGAATAGGTATCTGTTGATTTACCCTCATGTACATAATCAAAATAGATGTTCCGCAGTATGGTTTTTCGTTCGATGATCTTACCTGCGTTGTCATATAAATACCCCGTTCCGCTAAGAGAAATAAGGATCTTATTATTATCGAGGAAGCTGAAATAAAGCGAGCTTGTCAGTCGGGCTCTCTCATTATCGTAACTCGGTTCTACAATCATATTTCCTCTGCATGACGTATTGACAGGGAAGGCAAACTTATTGTTTTTTACTGACGTCCCGTATAAGTTTGCTGCCAGCAACGTCACTGCCATTAATAGTATCAATGAGGTGCTTTTCAGGCCGGGTGATGGCCATGTTTTAAAACTTATCATGCGTTGTCCTGTCATTGGCATAATAACTTATGCAAATGTTGATTTTGTGAGAGTCATTCGTGCTGCATTGCGCCATAAAATCACGCACTGAACCGGTGTTAATTGGCGTGGTGAATTGCTCAGTTTGAAATACAAATATATTCCCCGGTGTGCACGTCATGTTATTTTTCAGGATGAAATTCTGAGCCAGCAGTATAAAATCCTGTTTTCTGGATTTCGACACTGGCGCAGTTGAATACAAGTCGCAGACGCCGATCTTACTGACCTGCAGTCTGGCTTTGGGATCGGTCAGCACGCCTTGCAGCGTATGTAGCCCCCAGACAGCAAAAGATAACAGAAAAAATGTCGTGAAAATAAAAGGATACTTATAGTGAGTTTTTTCGGTGACAGTAAATGCCTCGCTCTGCTCTACAGGTTCACAAAGAGCTGCTGGCGGTGCCTGCGGTTCGGTGTGAGGGAGGTCAGCCGGCATGATTTCCGGTAACGCATTCGTTTCTTCCGCAAGCGGTTCGGTTTTTTCCTGAGTAATGTTCAACTCGAACTGTGCAGTAATTTCCGTTTCTTTCTTAATGATAAAACCGACTTTAGGCACAGTGATGATTAATTCGCCGGTATAACCCAGTGTTGAAACCACTTTGCGTAATTTACTGATGCAATGATTAAGGTTGTTATTACTGGCTGTCAACCCATAATCATCCCATACTTTTTTAAAGAATGTTTCACGTTGCACAACGGTGCCATGCTGCTCAATGAGCAATGATAATATTCTCCGCGCAGGATTAGATACCGTGATCTTACTTTCAGTATCGTCCGGTAATGAAAGTGAGTTATCCTCCGGATTAAAGACTATTTGATTTTCAATCAGATAAATCATTTGCATCCCTATCTCCCTGTCTCGAATATCCTGAGTTTTCACTGCATCAGGTAATTACGTTCAATTGCGTTGGCGATATTTTACCTTTATATACTAAAAATACAGACAATCAGCATAAGCCGTTCTATTTATAAAGTAGAGTTTGTAAGAATAGTTTACACGTGACCTTACCGAAGTCTTCATTTTTTGGCATATATTCTGGCAGGTTTTTGTGATGAAAAACGATTTAAATCATGTGCGGAATTTTAGTAGTGAGTAAATTAGCAGGATTCTGGGCAGGTACTGGCGCATTAATTTCATCGAACTGATGCGGGAGTACGGCTTCTGTTGTTGCAGCCATGGTCAACGTCTCCCAACCTTGAGCACGCTTTCAGCGCCTATGCTTTTTGCTTAAGAAACAGCTTTCTTCCGGAGAAATGTCGGCAGGCATTCAGGGTTATCAGCGAGGGCATTTTACATCCTATAAATTTGCGGAATGTTCAAACTGCAATGTATCAGTTCAAATGTAGGTTTAATATGGCTTTATGGGATAAGTCTGAGCGATTAATGCGGTTGCGAAAGGGGGATTTGAACGTGCGGAATTGCGAAGAAAATTTTGTTAATACCAGAAAGCAAAAAACCAG
>NZ_CBCPJJ010000034.1:0-23627 GCF_965118895.1 Rahnella inusitata | reverse complement strand
CGCTTCGGCGTGCCTTTTCTTTTGCGGCGGGAAATCAGAGATCGGACTCTTTGGGTTCCCAGCTGCAGAAATCTTCATTGGCGACTAACAGTAATTCGTTGCCTTCCGGCGCGGTGAGCCAGGCTAAACCAAGGTGATCATTACTGCGGCTGGCCCGTTTTGCCAGCCAGACCTGCGAACGCACCGTAAGATTTGGCGTTACCTGCTCGCCCGCGCAGGTGGTAATCACACCTTGCCGCCAGCGAGCCTGAATCAGCCGGACATTACCTGCCTGCAGTGCGCTGCTGACATCGAGGATTTTGGCCGCTTCATATTTATAGCGTTCGATGTCATCTGAGGATAATTTTTCCCGTCGTTCAGGAAGCTGCCGCTGCATAAAGCTGACATTACCGCCCTCATCGAAACGCAGCATTACGCCCAAATCAGTTTTGGTTGCATGGGTTTCTTTGACAAGGTGGACTTGCCCATCCTGAAATTCGTATCGGGTAATCACCGTATCGCCACCAAAATAGGGGCTGTAGACGTTGAGAATAGTTTGAGGTTGGTTCTGCGCATTGTTTTCGCGCCATAAGCGGTTGATGCCCTGATCGGCAACATAACCACTGGCGAAGAACTGCGGGGTGGTGTTTTTTGAACTGCAACCCACCAGACCAAGCACCAGTAAACCTGCTACCAGTCTGGGGGTGATAAACTGAAGGGGCTTAAAGGCCCCTCCGCTTATTCTTTTCACTGCAAGCAATTACTTAACAGCGTCTTTCAGAGCTTTACCAGAAACGAACGCAGGCACGTTGGCAGCTGCGATTTTGATTTCTTTACCAGTCTGCGGGTTACGACCAGTACGCTCGTTACGATGATTTACCTTGAAAGTCCCGAAACCAACTAATTGTACAGCATCACCTTCTTTCAGAGACTCGGTAATAGCAGACAGAGTAGATTCAAGAGCAACTTTGGCCTGTGCTTTGGAAAGATCAGCTTTGTCCGCAATTACATCAATCAGTTGAGTCTTGTTCATAAGTTATCCTTTACAGTGTGTTTATCGTTTGCAAAGCATCGAGTGCGACGGATATGCCGATTGACAGCACCCTCCTGCATACACGCACCGATAGCCACTTTTTTTACGCACCCCAAATGTAGACCAGACAGGGTGCGGATGTGAAGCCTTAAGGCACGACAAATCAGGCGTTAAATCACGTTTTCTTGCCTTATTGCGCTAAATTTATGCCAATGTTACTGACAGCGGCTTCACGCAGGTCAGAACGTAACCCTTTTATTAATTCCAGGTCCCGCTCCTCACAGTCAGCCAACAGGCGAAAAATCTCCCATTGGATGTCCCATTCCTCTTCGACAGCTGGGATCACTTTCAGCTCTTCATCGGTCATTTCTTTACCGGCCTGAGTCATCTCCAGCATTGCGACGGTACGAATCGATGTTTCGCTTACCGCAACGGCGTGAGAGAGAGTTTCGCCGCTCAGACGCGAATGGATCAATTCGCCTAATGCGATACAGGCATCAATGGCCGGGTAAACCCCATAGAGGTCGTAATCATCTGAAGAAGGCACCGCCTCCTCCAGCTTTTCGAGCTGTGAGTCAAAATTGACCTTGGCGTCTTTTACCACCAGCGTTTCCCAGATGAGATCCAGGATGCGGCGGTAAACCTGCGGCTCGCCAAACCCGGTTTCCAGACAGAAGGCCTGATAGTTGGGGTACATGCGTTCACACAAGCTCGCCATAAACGTCACGTGTTGCCAGCTTTCCAGCTTTTCGAGACGTAAATGAATTGGATTACGTAACATGAGTTGATCTCGTTAACTTTTCTGCGCGGGAGTTTACCTGAAATAAATCAATATCCCTATTCCTTGATTCCTAAAGATCATCACTCAACCGTTGCCAGCGTTGAAACGCTGCCCGATTGGACGCGACGGCATCCGCCCAACGCGTTGGCTCCGGCAAACGATATTGCCGCATACAATGTTCGACCCAATACAGCGCCGATTCCATGCTGATGCGATTGCCTGGCGAGATGAACAATGGATTACAGCGTAGCTTACTGCGCCACACCCAGCCAATCTGTTCATCACCCTCGTACAACGCCTGCTGGCTGTACAGCGCCTCATTGAGAGGCAAAAACTGGCCGCATAAACGGCTTTTAGCCACACCGATGGTCGGCACGTCGATCATCAGACCAAAATGGCTGGCGACGCCAAGACGGCGTGGGTGTGCAATCCCCTGCCCGTCGACCAGCACTAAATCAGGGCTCGACGTGAGTTGCTGCCAGGCCTGCAACAACGCGGGTAGTTCGCGAAAAGAGAGGAAACCGGGAATATAGGGCATCACGGTAGGCACGCGGGCAATCTGATATTCCACCAGCTCAAGCGAGGGATAGCGCAGTACCGCCACCGCGGCGCGCGTGACATCGCCGCCCTGCTCAAAGCCAACGTCCACGCCGGCAATCAACGTCGGAGTGGTGAAATCAGGCGGATCCTGCAGTGTTATGCGATCAGCCAGGATCCGCTGCTCTTCACGTAACGCGCGCGTGTCGATCATCTTTCAGTCTTACTCGTGATACTGGCGCGACAGGCTGTGCACCGCTTCCACGAAGGCACCGGCGTTTTCTGGCGGCACATCCTGATGGATGCCGTGACCGAGATTAAACACATGGCCGTTACCTTTCCCGAAGCCTGCCAAAATGGTTTCTACTTCCTGCTCAATGCGCACCGGAGAGGCGTACAGCATGGAGGGATCCATGTTGCCCTGAATCGCCACTTTATCACCCACGCGACGACGCGCATCAGCAATGTCCGTCGTCCAGTCAAGACCGAGTGCATCACAACCGGTCGCAGCCATCGCTTCCAGCCACTGTCCGCCACCTTTGGTGAAGAGCGTAACCGGCACGCGGCGCCCTTCATTTTCACGGATCAGGCCATCGACGATTTTATGCATGTAGTTCAGGGAGAATTCGCGGTAATCGCGTGGCGTCAGCACGCCGCCCCAGGTGTCAAAAATCATCACGGACTGCGCGCCTGCTTTAATTTGGGCGTTGAGATACAAAATCACGCTGTCGGCGACTTTATCCAGCAACAGATGCATGGTCGCCGGTTCGGCATACATCATCTTTTTGATTTTGGTGAACGCTTTACTGCTGCCGCCTTCGACCATATACGTTGCCAGCGTCCACGGGCTCCCGGAGAAACCGATAAGCGGCACTTCACCTTTAAGATTTTTACGGATGGTGCGAACCGCATTCATCACGTAACCCAGTTCCATTTCCGGATCCGGGATTGGCAATTTTTCTACGTCAGCGCGATTGGTTAGCGGAGAGGAAAAACGAGGGCCTTCACCGGCTTCGAAATACAACCCCAGCCCCATCGCATCCGGAATGGTCAGGATGTCAGAGAACAAAATCGCGGCATCCAGCGGATAGCGACGCAGCGGCTGCAGCGTCACTTCGCAGGCCAGTTCGGCATTCTTGCACAGCGACATAAAATCACCGGCCACGGCGCGGGTTTCTTTGTATTCCGGCAAATAGCGGCCAGCCTGACGCATCATCCATACCGGTGTGATATCCACGGGCTGACGTAACAGGGCGCGCAGGTAGCAGTCGTTTTTCAACTCATTCATTCTGTTTCTTTCCTTCAATATTCGGGCGGCACGGCAATAATCTGACGGTATTCTATCACGCAACACTTGCGCTACACGTCGTCTTCATCGCTCGCCGCGCGGCAGAGCGCCACAGTGTCTTCGATAAGCCTGCGCGCAATGGTGCCCGGCGGCGGTAACATGGGCAGTGCGTCATAACGATACCAGCCCGCGTTCAGCAGCTCTTTAGGATCATGACGAATATCGCCGCTGTCATAATCAGCCATAAAGGCCATCATCAGGGAATTTGGAAAAGGCCACGGCTGCGAACTGACGTAGCGCACGTTTTTCACTCGCACGTTGCTCTCTTCCATCACTTCGCGTGCCACAGTTTCCTCGAGCGTTTCGCCTACTTCGACAAAACCGGCCAGCACGGTGTGAATACCGTTGCGGTGACGGACATGCTGCGCCAGCAAAATTTCGTCGCCACGGCGGATAGCGACAATAATGCACGGCGCAATCTGCGGATAATAACGTTCACGGCAGTGCCCGCAGAGCGCGGCCCATTCAGTTTTGCTGACCTGCATTTCATGGCCGCAGTAACCGCAAAACTTGTGAGAACGATAAAATTCAGCCAGTTGCACACCGCGTCCGACCAGCTGGAATAATCCGCGATCCTTATCGAGTAACTGACGCGCCGAGACCATATGGTTGTGCATCGCCTGACGCACCAGCCAGACCGGTTCGCCCTGCCACTCGCCAATCTGGCGCGCGGTTTTACCGGTCAGAGAGAATTGCGTCGCGCTGCCAAACGGCAGTTCACCCTCAGGCAGCCACAGCTTGCCTTCGTGGCTGATAACCCACCAGCCGTTATGTTGCTCTGTGATCTGTAATTCCATAATTGTTGTTGCATAACCTCGTTGAGACTGACAATCTGAGACAGATATTTACATATTAGTAACCCTTCCAAAACGGATTACTTTTTTACCGCTCACGGAGTCAACCATGCTAAATCGTCTGGAAAGACTGACCCAACGCGTTGGTGGCAGTAATGAGTTAGTCGACCAATGGCTGCACGCCCGCAAAGAATTGCTGGTTTCATACTGCACACTGGTCGGCCTGAAACCCAATAAAGAAAAACATACTCCGCTGAATGAAAAAGCGTTGGATAACTTTTGCCACAACCTAGTGGACTACCTCTCTGCCGGCCATTTCCATCTTTATCAACGCATCATCGATGAAGTCGCGAGCGCAGGCAGCTCAGTCAGATCTCAGGCGTCCAAAATATATCCCGCTCTGGAGCTCAATACTGAAGCTATCATGGCTTTCCATGACAGTTACACAGAAAATGATATTGATGATGACAATGCGTTTGCCTTCCATTATGCATTATCCGATATCGGTGAAGCGTTGGATGCGCGTTTTCAGCTGGAAGATCAATTGATTATTCTGGCCTTTGATCCTGTTAATGGCGCGCCATTACCGCCCGCCAATGATGATCATCTCGCCAGACCGGCGTAACCGGTCTCAGGAACAAATCCTGCACAGGGTGTAGTTTTAGTTGTAGTTTTCAAAACGGCCTCCTATATTGAGGCTTCTTGTCGGAGTGCCTAGCGCATAATTTCCTCACGAAATTACGCCAGGCTGAGACCGTTAATTCGGGATCCGCGGAACCTGATCGGGTTAGTACCCGCGAAGGGAACAAGAGTAATGTTATGCGTTTAGCGCGATTTGGCCTCAGCCTGAAAACGGCCGCCTGCGCTAAACCGCCCATTTTTACTCCTGCCGTAAACCTCCAGACAAGCAATTTTCCATCACGTTTTTTCTATTCGTAGAACACGAGGAATTTGCTATGTCGAGTACCCAAAAATCCGTTACCTCTAAAAAGAAACCCACCAACCGCCGCGAACAGCGCGCACAGGCTCAGTCATTTATCGACAGTCTGCAGGGAGAAGCATTTCCCAACTCCCGCCGAATCTATCTGCAAGGCGGTCGCGCAGATATCCGCGTTCCCATGCGTGAAATCCAGCTCAGTCCGACACTGGTCGGCGGCGGTAAAGACGCTCCGCAATATGAAGAAAACGAAGCGATTCCGGTGTATGAAACGGCCGGACCTTACGGTGACCCTGAAGCCTCGATTGACGTCCATGCTGGTCTGGCAAAATGCCGCGCCAGCTGGATAGCTGAACGGGCAGACACCGAAGAACTTCCGCAGGTCAGCTCCGGTTTTACCCAACAACGTCTGGCCGACGAAGGCTTAGATCATTTGCGCTTCGAACTTCTACCGCGTCCGCGTAAAGCGAAAGCGGGAAAAAACGTCACGCAGCTGCACTACGCGCGCCAGGGGATAATTACGCCAGAAATGGAATTCATCGCCATCCGCGAAAATATGGGACGCGAACGGATCCGGGGGGAAGTATTGCGCCAGCAACATCCGGGGGAAAGTTTCGGCGCGCATCTGCCCGCCAATATCACGGCTGAATTCGTGCGTCAGGAAGTCGCCGCCGGTCGCGCCATTATCCCGGCCAATATCAACCATCCGGAATCGGAACCAATGATTATCGGGCGAAACTTCCTGGTGAAAGTGAACGCCAATATCGGCAATTCAGCGGTGACGTCGTCCATCGAAGAAGAAGTTGAGAAGCTGGTCTGGTCAACGCGCTGGGGGGCGGACACGGTGATGGATCTCTCAACCGGCCGCTATATCCACGAAACCCGCGAATGGATCCTGCGTAACAGCCCGGTACCCATTGGTACGGTGCCAATCTATCAGGCACTGGAAAAAGTAAACGGCGTCGCTGAAGATCTTAACTGGGAAATGTTCCGCGATACGCTGCTGGAACAGGCCGAACAGGGTGTCGATTACTTCACTATTCACGCCGGTGTGTTGCTGCGCTATGTGCCGATGACCGCCAAACGTCTGACCGGTATTGTCTCGCGCGGCGGATCGATCATGGCCAAATGGTGTCTTTCGCATCATCGTGAAAGTTTCCTCTACGAGAATTTCCGCGAGATTTGTGAAATCTGCGCCGCTTACGACGTTTCACTCTCGCTGGGTGACGGCCTGCGTCCGGGGTCGATTCAGGACGCGAACGACGAAGCACAGTTTGCAGAGCTGCACACGCTGGGCGAACTGACTAAAATCGCGTGGGAATATGATGTGCAGGTGATGATCGAAGGGCCGGGGCATGTGCCGATGCAGATGATCCGCCGTAACATGACCGAAGAACTGGAGCATTGCCACGAAGCGCCGTTTTATACGCTGGGGCCGCTGACCACCGATATCGCACCAGGCTATGACCATTTCACTTCAGGCATCGGTGCCGCCATGATCGGCTGGTTCGGCTGCGCTATGCTGTGTTACGTCACACCGAAAGAGCACCTCGGCCTGCCGAACAAGGAAGACGTCAAACAGGGGCTGATCACCTATAAAATTGCAGCACACGCGGCGGATTTGGCCAAAGGACATCCGGGCGCACAAATCCGCGATAACGCTATGTCGAAAGCACGTTTCGAATTCCGCTGGGAAGACCAGTTCAATCTGGCACTCGATCCCGCCACCGCCCGCGCTTATCACGATGAAACCCTGCCGCAGGAATCCGGCAAAGTCGCGCACTTCTGTTCAATGTGTGGGCCAAAATTCTGCTCGATGAAAATCACTCAGGAAGTCCGCGATTATGCCGCCGCGCTGGAGGCGAAAGCCCAACCGGTTGAAATCGTAGAATCCGGCATGGCTCAGATGTCTGCCGAATTCCGTTCGCGGGGCAGCGAGCTTTATCATCCGGCAGATCTGAGCACGGAGGCGGGAAAATGATGACGTCAGCGCAAAAATTCCCGGCAGTCCCCTTCCATCTCGGTTTATATCCGGTCGTCGATACTGTGGAATGGATTGCCCGTCTGCTGGAGGCGGGCGTTAAAACGCTGCAACTGCGCGTAAAAGATTTACCTGATGCTGAGGTCGAACCCGCCATTATTGAAGCTATTGCGCTAGGGCGACGCTTTCAGGCGCGGTTGTTCATCAATGATTACTGGCGTCTGGCGGTAAAGCATCAGGCTTACGGTGTGCATCTGGGTCAGGAAGATCTGGATACCGCCGATCTTAATGCAATTTATCAGGCGGGCTTACGTCTGGGTGTTTCGACACATGACGATGCCGAGCTGGCGCGCGCTGTAGTGGTCAATCCTTCTTATATCGCACTCGGGCATATTTTCCCGACGCAGACCAAAGATATGCCGTCGGCTCCGCAGGGTTTGGCGGAATTGACCCGACACATTAAGCAGCTCAACGGCAGTTTTCCGACGGTAGCCATTGGTGGGATCAGCATTGATCGCGCGCCGTCAGTTCTCGACTGCGGCGTCGGCAGTATTGCCGTCGTCAGCGCCATTACACAGGCACCCGACTGGCGCGTAGCCACCGCCGAACTGCTGGCTCTGTGCGCCAGTAAGGTGCCCGAAGATGCTTAACGATGCGGCCTTTATGCGCTACAGCCGCCAACTGATGCTGGAAGAATTTGGCCCGCAGGCGCAGGAGAAATTAGCGGCGGCGAAAGTGCTTATCGTCGGGCTCGGCGGGCTTGGGTCACCGGCGGCACTTTATCTGGCGGCGGCCGGTGTCGGCACGTTACTGCTGGCCGACGACGACAAACTCCATCTCACCAATCTTCAGCGGCAAATCCTCTACCGTACCGGCGATCTGGATCAACCTAAAGCTACCGTAGCAAAGCGCGAATTACTGCGCCTGAATCCGTTATGTGAAATCGTCGCGCTCACTGAAAGGCTAGCCGGCGAAGCGTTACGTAATGCTGTCGCCACTGTCGACCTCGTTTTGGATTGCAGCGATAACATGGAAACGCGGCATGCGATCAATCACGCATGCGTATCTGCGGGCAAAACATTAATCAGCGGAAGTGCCGTCGGATTTGGCGGGCAGTTGTTAGTGATCGAAGCGCCTTATGCTCACGGCTGCTACGCCTGCCTGTATCCCGATCAGGAAATCGTACAACGAAACTGCCGGACGTCCGGCGTTCTCGGGCCGGTTGTTGGTACGATCGGCACGCTTCAGGCGTTAGAGGCCCTGAAATTACTGGCGGGTTTATCTAGCACGCTGAGCGGAAAACTCCGGCTGTTCGACGGAAAAACACAAAACTGGCGTTCTCTGCAACTCACCCGCTCGGCCTCCTGCACTGTCTGCGGAGGTCATGCATGAATATTCAGGTTAACGATGAACCGCACCATTTTACTGAACCGCTGACGCTGCTCGACCTGCTCAATCTGCTGGCACTCAGTGTTGAAGGCAGCGCGCTGGCGGTCAATCAGGTCATTATTCCCCGCGATAACTGGCTTTCCCACTTACTGAAAGACGGCGATCACGTTTTGCTTTTTCAGGCGATAGCCGGAGGATGACATGTTAAAAATTGCTGATACGACCTTCACCTCACATCTGTTCACCGGAACAGGAAAATTCGCCAGTGCAGCCCTGATGCAGCATGCGCTGACGGCATCCGGTTCACAGCTGGTGACGATGGCAATGAAACGTGTCGATCTGCGTCGCGGCGGAGACGACATTCTTTTGCCTCTGCAACAGCTCGGTGTGCGTTTATTGCCCAATACGTCCGGGGCCAAAACGGCGGAAGAAGCGGTATTTGCCGCACAACTGGCACGGGAAGCGCTGGGGACTAATTGGATAAAACTCGAAATCCATCCGGACGTGAAATACCTGCTGCCTGATGCGGTGGAGACACTTAAGGCAGCAGAAATTTTGGTAAAGCAGGGATTCGTAGTTTTGCCGTATTGCAGTGCGGATCCGGTCTTATGCAAGCGGCTGGAAGAAGCAGGCTGTGCTGCCGTGATGCCGCTGGGCGCACCCATTGGTTCCAATCAGGGCCTACAAACCCGCGAGTTTCTGCACATCATCATCGAACAAGCGCGGGTGCCCGTTGTGGTGGATGCGGGGATCGGCGCCCCGAGTCAGGCGGCCGAAGCGCTGGAAATGGGAGCGGACGCCGTGCTGGTGAATACGGCGATTGCGGTTGCCGGCGATCCGGTGGCCATGGCGACGGCGTTTCGTCTGGCCGTTGAAGCTGGTGTCATCGCCCGGCAGAGCGGATTAGGCGGCAGGCAAAGGCAGGCGAGCGCATCCAGCCCGCTGACCGGCTTTCTGACGTCAACGCAGGCAGCCTCATGAATAAGTTTACTGATGTCTGGTCAGCGCTCGACTGGGATGATATTTCCCTGCGCATCAACAGTAAAAGCGCCAGGGACGTAGAACGGGCGCTGAGCCTTAATAAAATCACGCGCGAAGATTTTATGGCGCTGATTTCCCCTGCTGCACTGCCGTATCTCGAACAGATGGCGCAGCGGGCACAACAGCTCACACGTCAGCGTTTCGGTAATACGGTGAATTTCTTCGCCCCACTGTATCTTTCTAATCTTTGCGCGAACGAATGTACCTATTGCGGTTTTTCTATGAGCAATAAGATCAAACGTAAAACGCTGGATGAAGAGGAAATTGGCAGAGAATGCGAAGCGCTGAACGCTCTGGGATTCAAACATTTGTTGCTGGTCACCGGCGAGCATAAAACAAAAGTTGGTATGGACTATTTTCGCCGCCATTTTCCAGCCATACGCAGCCATTTTGATTCGCTGATGATCGAAGTTCAGCCGCTGTCGCAGGAAGACTACGCCGAACTCAAAACGCTGGGGCTCGATGGCGTGCTGGTTTATCAGGAAACGTACCACGCGCCGACTTACGCCTTGCACCATTTACGCGGCCAGAAGCAGGATTTTTTCTGGCGACTGGAAACGCCCGACAGGCTAGGACGGGCGGGGATCGATAAGATCGGGTTGGGTGCGCTGTTCGGGCTTTCAGGCAACTGGCGAACCGACAGCTACATGGTGGCCGAACATTTGCTGTATCTGCAACAAAACTACTGGCAAAGCCGTTACTCGGTGGCGTTTCCACGGTTACGGCCTTGCACCGGCGGAATCGAACCGGCGTCCCTGCTGGAGGAAAACCAGCTGGTGCAGCTGATATGCGCTTTCCGCATGCTGGCTCCGGACGTCGAGCTGTCATTATCGACGCGTGAGTCGCCCTGGTTCCGCGATCATGTTATTCCTCTTGCGATCAATACTGTCAGCGCCGGATCCAAAACACAGCCCGGCGGATATGCGGACGACCATCCTGAGCTGGAGCAATTCGCGCCACATGACAACCGCTCACCACAGCGCGTTGCCTCAGCCTTAACGCAGGCAGGGCTTCAACCGGTGTGGAAAGACTGGGACATTTTTTTTGGGCGCGCCACGCAGGAAAATGTCGTTCCACAGCAAACAGGTAAACTCTCAGGAATACAGATTCCATAACGGAATTTTGCCACTCGCGCATCATTAGCGGCCGTATTACTGTGCGTTTGCCGCTGCACATTCGCAACCGGCCGGCGCCATATACCCCGGCGCTGCTTCCACAACAGCCGGAACGGGTATCGTCCAGTACCCTGTTCCGGTTCCTCTAATCCTTTCATTTCTTACACTGCCCGATGAATTTCAGGCAAAAAAAAACCGCTCCCGAGGGAGCGGCTCTATGTTTCGACAGAAGACGATTACTCGTCGTTGCTGTTACCGAAACCTGCGTTCAGAAGTTCAGCCAGGTTAGCCGTTGCTTCGTCCGCGCTCACTGGCGGTGCAACTGGCACATCACCCTGTGCTTTACGACGTGCACGTTCCTGATGATAAGAGTAACCGGTACCGGCTGGGATCAGACGACCCACGATAACGTTCTCTTTCAGGCCACGCAGTTCATCACGTTTACCGGCAACAGCCGCTTCGGTAAGAACGCGCGTGGTTTCCTGGAACGACGCAGCGGAGATGAAGGACTCGGTTGCCAAAGAGGCTTTGGTAATACCGAGCAGGTCACGGCTAAATGTTGCCGTGATTTTGCCTTCAGCTTCCAGCTTACGGTTAGCGATTTTAACGCGAGACATTTCTGCCTGCTCGCCTTCCAGGAAGTCTGTGCCACCAGCGCTAACGATGGTGCCTTTACGCAACATCTGACGAACGATAACTTCAATGTGTTTATCGTTAATCTTAACGCCTTGCAGACGGTAAACTTCCTGCACTTCGTTGGTGATGTAGCGGGTAACCGCATGAACACCACGAAGACGCAGAATGTCGTGCGGAGACTCAGGGCCGTCGGATACGACGTCACCACGTTCCACAATTTCGCCTTCGAACACGTTCAGCTGACGCCATTTAGGGATCATTTCTTCGTAAGCATCACTGCCATCCAACGGAGAAATTACCAGACGACGTTTGCCTTTGGTTTCTTTACCGAAGGAGATGATCCCGCTGATTTCAGCAAGGATTGCAGGCTCTTTCGGACGACGTGCTTCGAACAGGTCAGCAACGCGTGGCAGACCACCGGTGATGTCCTTGGTACCGCCGGATTCCTGAGGAATACGCGCCAGGGTGTCACCAGAGTGGATCTGCGTACCATCTTCCAGCTGAACAATCGCTTTACCTGGCAGGAAGTATTGAGCAGGCATATCTGTACCTGGGATCAATACGTCGTCGCCTTTCGCATCAACGATTTTCAGTGCCGGACGCAGGTCTTTACCGCTACCAGTACGTTCTGCAGAATCCAGAACAACCAGAGAGGACAAACCGGTCAGGTCATCTGTCTGACGTGTGATGGTCTGAGTATCAACCATATCGGCAAAGCGAATGAAACCACTCACTTCACTGATAACTGGCATTGTATGTGGATCCCAGTTAGCTACGGTCTCGCCGCCGTTAACTGAAGCGCCATCACCTTTGCCCATCACGGAACCGTAAGGCACTTTATAGCTTTCTTTGGTACGACCGAATTCGTCGATCAATTTCAGCTCAGTGTTACGGGATGTGATAACCAGTTTGCCGTTAGAGTTGCTAACGTGCTTGTGGTTGCTCAGTTTAATCGTACCCGTGTTCTTAACCTGGATACTTGATTCTGCTGCCGCACGAGATGCCGCACCACCGATGTGGAACGTACGCATCGTCAGCTGGGTACCCGGCTCACCGATGGACTGTGCTGCAATAACACCGATCGCTTCACCTTTGTTGATGATGTGACCACGTGCCAGATCGCGACCGTAGCAGTTTGCACACACACCAAAATCGGTTTCGCAACTTACGACTGAACGTACTTTCACGCTGTCGACTGAGTTCTCTTCTAACAGATCACACGTCTTCTCGTGAAGCAGGGTGTTACGTGGAACCAGGATATCCGCCGTACCCGGCTTGATGATATCTTCAGCAGTCACACGACCCAGAACACGTTCGCGCAGTGGTTCTTTAACGTCGCCACCTTCGATGACCGGAGTCATCATGATGCCTTCGTGTGTACCACAGTCGTCTTCGGTAACAACCAGATCCTGCGCCACGTCAACCAGACGACGGGTCAGATAACCGGAGTTTGCCGTTTTAAGTGCGGTATCCGCCAGGCCTTTACGAGCACCGTGAGTGGAGATGAAGTACTGGAGTACGTTCAGACCTTCACGGAAGTTCGCGGTGATTGGCGTTTCAATGATGGAACCATCCGGCTTAGCCATCAGGCCACGCATACCGGCCAGCTGACGAATCTGTGCTGCAGAACCACGCGCACCAGAGTCGGCCATCATAAAGATACTGTTGAAGGAAACCTGCTGTTCAACAACACCGTCACGGTTGACGACGTCTTCCACAGACAAGTTTTCCATCATTGCTTTAGCAACACGTTCGTTCGCTGCAGCCCAGATATCGATCACTTTGTTGTAGCGTTCGCCAGCGGTAACTAAACCAGACTGGAACTGCTCCTGGATTTCAGCAACTTCGGTTTCTGCTTCTTCGATGATCTCTGCTTTCTTCGCAGGGATTACCATGTCATCGATACCTACTGACGCGCCTGAACGGGCAGCGTAAGCAAAACCGGTGTACATGATCTGGTCAGCAAAAATAACGGTCGGCTTCAAGCCCAAAATGCGGTAACAGGTGTTCAGCATTTTGGAGATAGCTTTTTTACCGAGAGGCTGGTTGACGATAGAGAACGGCAGACCTTTAGGTACGATCATCCAAAGGATGGCGCGACCTACAGTCGTGTCGATAATCGACGTCTTGTGCGTAACTTCGCCTTCGGTATTTTTGATCTCTTCGGTAATACGCACTTTGACACGCGCATGCAGAGAGGCCAGACCGCCGCGATAAATACGCTCAGCTTCTTTAGGACCGGTCAGAACCATGCCTTCGCCTTTGGCGTTAACACAGTCACGGGTCATGTAGTACAGACCCAATACAACGTCCTGGGAAGGAACGATGATTGGCTCGCCGTTCGCAGGTGACAGGATGTTGTTGGTAGACATCATCAACGCACGCGCTTCAAGCTGGGCTTCCAGCGTCAGCGGTACGTGAACAGCCATCTGGTCACCATCGAAGTCGGCGTTGTATGCCGCACAAACCAGCGGGTGCAGCTGGATTGCTTTACCTTCGATCAGAACCGGTTCAAACGCCTGGATACCCAAACGGTGCAGGGTTGGTGCACGGTTCAGCAGTACCGGGTGTTCGCGGATAACTTCGTCCAGGATATCCCAAACGACAGCTTCTTCGCGCTCAACCATTTTCTTAGCGGCTTTGATGGTGGTGGCGAGGCCACGCAGCTCAAGTTTGCCGTAGATGAACGGTTTGAACAGTTCCAGTGCCATTTTCTTCGGCAGACCACACTGGTGCAGACGCAGGTATGGACCTACGGTGATAACGGAACGACCAGAGTAGTCGACACGTTTACCCAGCAAGTTCTGACGGAAACGACCCTGTTTACCTTTAATCATGTCTGCCAGAGATTTCAGCGGACGCTTGTTAGAGCCGGTGATTGCACGACCGCGACGGCCGTTATCCAGCAAAGCATCTACCGCTTCTTGCAGCATACGTTTTTCGTTACGTACGATGATGTCTGGCGCAGCCAGATCCAGCAGGCGTTTCAGACGGTTGTTACGGTTGATTACGCGACGATACAGATCGTTCAGATCCGACGTTGCGAAACGGCCGCCGTCCAACGGAACCAATGGACGCAAGTCTGGCGGCAGTACCGGCAGCACGGTCAGGATCATCCACTCTGGCTTGTTACCAGACTGAACGAACGCTTCCAGCAGCTTGATACGCTTGGTCAGCTTTTTACGTTTGGTTTCGGAGTTGGTTTCGTTCAACTCTTCACGCAGTTGCTCGCACTCTGCTTCCAGATCCATGTTTTTCAACAGGGCCTGGATAGCTTCTGCACCCATCTTCGCGTCGAACTCATCACCAAACTCTTCCAACGCATCCAGATACTGCTCTTCAGTCAGGATCTGGCGTTTTTCGAGGTTAGTCATGCCGCCTTCGATAACCACATAGGATTCGAAGTACAGGACACGTTCGATGTCACGCAGTGGCATATCCAACAGCAAACCGATGCGCGATGGCAGCGATTTCAGGAACCAGATATGTGCAGTCGGGGAAGCCAGCTCGATGTGGCCCATACGCTCACGGCGTACTTTAGTCTGGGTCACTTCAACGCCGCACTTCTCGCAGATCACGCCGCGATGTTTTAAACGCTTGTACTTACCGCACAGGCATTCGTAGTCTTTTACTGGTCCGAAAATACGGGCACAGAAAAGGCCGTCACGTTCTGGTTTGAACGTACGGTAGTTAATGGTTTCTGGCTTCTTAACTTCACCAAAAGACCAAGAACGGATCATGTCTGGCGATGCCAGAGCAATTTTGATCGCATCAAACTCTTCGGTTTTAGTTTGCGCTTTCAGAAACTTTAGTAAGTCTTTCACGGATTAGCTCCCGTCGGGTTAGACCTGTTAGGCACCTGATGTTTATTGCTAAACAGACAGGTGCCCCTGTGATCAGTGCGAATTCGAGTACTTACTCGTCTTCCAGCTCGATGTTGATACCCAGAGAGCGGATTTCTTTCAACAATACGTTGAAGGATTCCGGCATGCCTGGTTCCATCCGGTGATCGCCATCCACGATGTTTTTATACATCTTGGTACGGCCGTTCACGTCATCGGACTTAACAGTCAGCATTTCCTGCAGGGTATAAGCGGCACCGTATGCTTCCAGTGCCCACACTTCCATCTCACCGAAGCGCTGACCACCGAACTGTGCTTTACCACCCAGCGGTTGCTGAGTAACAAGGCTGTAAGAACCGGTAGAACGCGCATGCATCTTATCGTCAACCAGGTGGTTCAGTTTCAGCATGTACATGTAGCCGACGGTAACCTGGCGCTCAAATTGCTCGCCGGTACGGCCGTCAAACAGTGTGATCTGGCCAGAGGTTGGGACGCCGCCCATTTCAAGCAGTTGCTTGATCTCTGTCTCTTTCGCACCGTCGAAGACTGGTGTTGCAATTGGCATACCCTTTTTCAGGTTTTCAGCCAGGCGCAATACTTCATCATCGGTGAAGGTGGTCAGATCAACTTTCTGACGTACGTCGTCGCCCAGATCATAGGCACGCTGGATGAACTCGCGCAGCTTAGAAACTTCTTCATGTTTCTTAAGCATGGCATTGATTTTTTCACCAATACCTTTCGCGGCCATACCCAGGTGGGTTTCTAAAATCTGACCAATGTTCATACGTGATGGAACGCCCAGCGGGTTCAGTACGATATCAACAGGAGTCCCGTTTTCATCGTAAGGCATATCTTCGATCGGGTTGATCTTGGAGATAACACCTTTGTTACCGTGGCGGCCTGCCATTTTGTCACCAGGTTGGATCTGACGTTTAACGGCCAGATACACTTTAACGATTTTCAGCACACCTGGTGCCAGGTCATCGCCCTGAGTGATTTTACGACGTTTAGCTTCGAGTTTTTTCTCAAACTCGGATTTCAGTTCGTCGTACTGTTCAGCAAGCTGTTCCAACTGATTCTGTTTGTCTTCATCAGTCAATGACAGTTCAAGCCAACGATCGCGTGGCAATTTGCCCAGCTTATCGGCTTCAACACCGCCAGCAACCAGCGCAGACTGGATACGTGCAAACAGACCAGCTTCCAGGATTTGCAGCTCTTCAGTCAGGTCTTTCTTAGCCTGTTTCAGCTGCATTTCTTCGATTTCTAACGCACGCTTATCTTTTTCCACGCCATCGCGGGTAAAGACTTGCACGTCAATAATCGTACCGGAAACGCCGTTTGGTACACGCAGAGAAGAGTCTTTAACATCAGACGCTTTCTCACCGAAGATCGCACGCAGCAGTTTCTCTTCTGGAGTCAGCTGGGTTTCGCCTTTAGGCGTTACTTTACCGACCAGAATGTCACCACCGGTCACTTCAGCACCGATATATACGATACCGGACTCATCCAGTTTGGAGAGCGCAGCTTCACCCACGTTAGGGATATCAGCGGTGATCTCTTCAGGCCCTAACTTGGTGTCGCGGGACACACATGCCAGTTCCTGGATATGGATAGTCGTGAAGCGATCTTCCTGCACAACACGTTCGGAGACCAAGATGGAGTCTTCGAAGTTGTAACCATTCCAAGGCATGAACGCGACACGCATGTTCTGACCCAGTGCCAGTTCGCCCAGATCTGTTGACGGACCATCTGCCAGCACGTCACCGCGCTCGATTGGCTCGCCCAGATTCACACACGGCATCTGGTTAATGCAGGTGTTCTGGTTAGAACGGGTGTACTTAGTCAGGTTATAAATGTCGATACCTGCTTCGCCTGGATTCATCTCTTCTTCGTTAACACGAATAACGATACGGGATGCATCCACGTACTGAACAGTACCACCACGTTTGGCAACGGCAGTAACACCGGAGTCAACCGCAACAGCACGTTCCATACCAGTACCTACCAGCGGCTTATCAGCACGCAGAGTTGGAACTGCCTGACGTTGCATGTTCGCACCCATCAATGCACGGTTGGCGTCATCGTGTTCCAGGAATGGAATCAGTGAAGCACCAACGGATACGATCTGCTGGGTAGAAACGTCCATGTAGTCAACCTGGTCGCGGCTGAACAGGCTCGATTCGCCTTTGCTACGACAAGTGACTAAATCTTCCAGGAAGTGGCCTTCGTCATCCAGGTTGGAGTTCGCCTGAGCGATAACAAAGTTGCCTTCTTCGATGGCAGACAGGTAGTTAATTTCATCGGTAACCATACCTTCACGCACTCGGCGGTAAGGGGTTTCCAGGAAACCATACTCATTGGTCTGTGCATAAACAGACAAGGAGTTGATCAGACCGATGTTTGGACCTTCTGGCGTTTCGATTGGACATACGCGACCGTAGTGAGTCGGGTGTACGTCTCGAACTTCAAAGCCAGCACGTTCACGGGTCAAACCGCCCGGGCCCAGTGCAGAGATACGACGTTTGTGCGTGATCTCAGACAACGGGTTGTTCTGGTCCATAAATTGTGACAGCTGGCTTGAGCCGAAGAACTCTTTCACCGCAGCCGAAATCGGCTTGGCGTTGATCATGTCCTGAGGCATCAGTGTGTCGAGGTCACCCAGAGACAGACGCTCTTTAACGGCACGCTCAACACGAACCAGGCCGACACGGAATTGGTTTTCAGCCATTTCGCCGACAGAACGAATACGACGGTTGCCCAAGTGGTCGATATCATCCACTTCGCCCTGACCGTTACGGATGCCGATCAGTTTTCTCATGACCTGAATGATGTCGTCTTTGCTCAGGATACCTGAACCTTCGATTTCATCACGCAGCAGAGAGCGGTTGAACTTCATACGGCCAACAGCAGACAGGTCGTAACGATCTTCAGAGAAGAAGAGGTTTTCGAACAGAGTTTCAGCTGCTTCACGCGTTGGTGGCTCACCAGGACGCATCATGCGGTAGATCTCAACCAATGCGCTCAAGCGATCGCTGGTTGGGTCGACGCGGATGGTCTCGGACATGTACGCGCCATGATCGAGATCGTTGGTGAACAGTGTTTCAATTGTTTTGTGTCCGGCCTGGCTCAGTTTAGCCAGCAGATCCAGAGACAATTCCATGTTCGCAGGGACAATCAGCTCACCGGTATTAGTGTCGATGTAGTCTTTAGCAACTACTTTCCCTGCGATGTACTCAACAGGAACTTCGATGCGCTGAATGTCGTCTTTTTCAAGCTGACGAATATGGCGAGCAGTGATACGGCGGCCTTTCTCGATGTAGACTTTGCCGTCAGCTTCGATATCAAAAGAAGCTGTTTCACCGCGCAGGCGCTCAGGTACCAGTTCCATCTGCAACTTGTTGTCGCGGATCTGGTAAGTCACCTTCTCAAAGAACAGGTCAAGGATCTGTTCAGTGGTATAGCTCAATGCGCGTAGAATGATCGTCGCAGGTAATTTACGGCGACGGTCAATACGCACAAACAGGTTATCTTTCGGGTCGAACTCGAAATCTAACCATGAACCGCGATAAGGGATGATACGTGCGTTGTACAGCACTTTACCCGATGAATGGGTTTTACCCTTATCACTGTCAAAGAATACGCCTGGACTACGGTGAAGCTGAGATACGATAACCCTCTCAGTACCGTTAATCACAAAGGTACCATTTTCGGTCATGAGCGGAATTTCGCCCATATAGACTTCTTGTTCCTTGATGTCTTTGACCGTACCTTCTGGTGCTTCACGCTCGTAGATAACCAGACGCAGTTTCACACGCAATGGCGCAGAGAAAGTTACACCGCGGATCTGGCATTCTTTAACGTCGAATACTGGCTCACCAAGACGGTAGCTAACGTATTGCAGCTCAGAATTGCCGCTGTAGCTTTTGATTGGAAATACAGAACGGAATGCAGCTTCCAAACCGTGCTGACCTTCCGGATCTTGCTCGATAAACTTCTGGAACGAGTCAAGCTGGATAGAAAGGAGAAAGGGAATGTCCAAAACTTGTGGACGCTTACCAAAATCCTTACGAATGCGTTTTTTCTCGGTATAGGAGTAAACCATAGGGTTCCTCAGCTCGCTGATCAGTGACCCAATCTTGTCTGCCCTGATAAGGACAGTTCATGCAACACCGTTTATGTCGACCGGAAAGCAGAGACGCTTTCCGCAATATCTGTTTCTATCACTCTTAAATCATTTCGTTGTGCATTATCTATGGATGAGCCATAGCAAGCGGCATCAATATATTAAGGCGTCTCAAGAAGAGATATTAGAGTAGTTCAGTGCTCAAACAGTGTGAAACACCACTGACACTCTATAGCGCAAAAAGGCTGGTGACTAAAAAGTCACCAGCCATCAGTCTGTTAGGACAGACTGCACTCCGGGAAGTTAAACTTACTTAACTTCAACAGAAGCACCAGCTTCTTCCAGAGATTTTTTCAGAGCTTCAGCGTCGTCTTTGCTGATGCCTTCTTTCAGAGCTGCTGGAGCAGACTCAACCAGGTCTTTTGCTTCTTTCAGACCCAGGCCAGTCGCGGTACGAACAGCTTTGATAACTGCAACTTTGTTCGCGCCAACAGCGGCCAGAACAACGTCGAATTCAGTTTTTTCTTCAACAGCTTCAGCAGCAGCAGCAGGACCTGCAACAGCAGCAGCAGCAGAAACGCCGAATTTTTCTTCCATAGCGGAGATCAGTTCAACGATTTCCATTACAGACAGAGCTGCAACGCCTTCAATGATTTGTTCTTTAGTGATTGACATTTCAAGTGTTCCTAGAATTCAGAAATAGTTTATACGTAAGCAAATAAACGAGAAAAGAAAGGCTGATTACGCAGCTTCTTTCTGATCGCGTACAGCAGCCAGAGTGCGAACCAGTTTGCCTGCAGAGGCTTCTTTCATGGTTGCCATCAGGCGTGCGATTGCTTCTTCGTAAGTAGGCAGAGTTGCCAAGCGGTCGATTTGAGCCGCAGAGATAAACTCACCTTCAAAGGCCGCAGCTTTAACCTCAAATTTTGCATTCGCTTTAGCGAAATCTTTGAACAGACGGGCAGCAGCGCCTGGGTGTTCAGAAGAAAATGCAATCAAGGTTGGACCGACAAACGTGTCTTTCAGGCACTCAAACTGAGTACCTTCAACGACGCGGCGCATTAAGGTGTTGCGAACAACACGCATATAAACGCCAGCTTCACGACCTGCTTTACGCAGTTCAGTCATTTTATCTACAGTTACGCCGCGAGAATCCGCAACAACCGCAGACAGCGCGCCTTTGGCTACTTCGATGACTTCAGCAACAATCGCTTGTTTGTCTTGAAGATTTAATGCCATTAGCTTTTTGCTCCTGGATTTGGCCGGGGAAAATCCCCGGAACTCACATCACTTGTTATCGAGATCGATATCAAGCGTTCAAACACGGTGAGCAGAGAATCCAGCAAAGACAAATCTTAATTAAGAATAAAAAAGAAATACTTTCTTCAGGCTCTGTCACCGTCTACGCAGGAAGGATTAAGTCCTTTTCGGGACACCTGCGGTCTTGGACGGAGGCCTGGATAGGCCAGGCTCCAACCGAAAAATTCTTGGTTTCGCGTTAACGAAACAACGGGCGATAGATTTTATACAAATCCACCACCCGCGTAAAGCGATAAACACAGGTAGTTAATTAGTTAACTACTGCGCTCAGGCCGCTTTGATCAACAGAAACGCCGGCGCCCATGGTGGTGGACAGGCTGACTTTCTTGATGAAAACGCCTTTAGCCTGGGAAGGCTTCGCTTTTTTCAGAGCGATCAACAGAGCTTCAAGGTTTTCTTTCAGCTTGTCGGATTCGAAATCAACTTTACCAATAGTGGTATGGATGATGCCGTTTTTGTCGTTACGATAACGAACCTGACCTGCTTTAGCGTTCTTAACTGCTTCGGCAACGTTAGGAGTTACAGTACCAACTTTCGGGTTAGGCATCAGGCCACGTGGACCCAGTACCTGACCTAATTGGCCAACAACGCGCATTGCATCTGGAGATGCGATAACAACGTCGAAGTTCATTTCGCCTTTTTTGATCTGATCGGCCAGATCTTCCATACCTACCAGTTCAGCGCCTGCAGCTTTAGCAGCTTCAGCGTTTGCACCTTGGGCGAAGACGGCAACGCGAACAGAACGACCGGTGCCGTGTGGCAGAACGGTTGCACCGCGAACGTTTTGATCAGATTTACGTGCGTCGATACCGAGATTAACGGCAACGTCCACGCTTTCTACGAATTTAGCAGTGGCCAGCTCTTTGAGCAGAGCAACGGCTTCGGTGATGTCATACTGTTTAGTAGCATCAACTTTGTCACGGATCACGCGCATGCGCTTGGTCAGCTTAGCCATTTATTAATCCTCCACTACCAGGCCCATGGAACGAGCAGTACCTTCGATGGAGCGAGTCATCGCTTCAACGTCAGAACCAGTCATGTCCGCAGCTTTGGTTTCTGCGATTTCACGAACCTGAGCACTCGTTACTTTACCCACTTTGTCTTTGTTCGGCTTGCCGGAACCAGACTTGATACCAGCCGCTTTCTTCAGCAGTACTGCTGCAGGAGGGGTTTTGGTAACGAAAGTGAAAGAACGGTCAGAATAAACAGTAATAACAACAGGAATTGGCAGGCCTTTTTCCATGCTATCAGTCTTAGCATTGAACGCCTTACAGAATTCCATGATGTTCACGCCTTGTTGACCCAATGCTGGACCAACTGGCGGACTTGGGTTTGCCATACCAGCTGCAACTTGCAGCTTAACGTAGGCTTGTACTTTCTTGGCCATGGTAAATATCCTCGTTTGGGTGATATCGCCTGTTTGAAGAGGCTCCCCGTTATTTGTAGTACTTTACAGTTTTATGCGCAGAGGCTGCGCATAAAAACAAAAGGCGCGAAATTATAGTTCAATTTCGCGCCCTGTACAACATCTGTTCTAATGATTATTGAACGTTGTTGTTAGCCTTTTTCTACCTGACCGAAGTCCAGTTCAACCGGTGTTGCACGGCCAAAGATGGAAACAGAGACTTTCAGGCGGCTTTTTTCGTAATCCACTTCTTCGACCACACCATTGAAGTCCGCAAACGGACCGTCACTAACACGTACCAGTTCACCTGGTTCAAACAATGTTTTAGGACGTGGTTTATCACCCACTTGTTGCAGGCGATTCATGATCGCATCAACTTCTTTGTCGCTGATCGGCGCAGGACGATCAGATGTCCCACCGATGAAGCCCATTACACGAGGAACGCTGCGTACTAAGTGCCAGCTGGCGTCATTCATCACCATCTGAACCAGCACATAACCCGGGAAGAATTTGCGCTCGCTCTTGCGGCGCTGGCCACCACGGATCTCAACCACTTCTTCGGTCGGAACCATGACTTCGCCAAACAACTCTTCCATGTCATGTAATTTGATGTGCTCACGCAGCGATTGTGCTACGCGGCCTTCAAAGCCAGAAAACGCCTGAACGACGTACCAACGTTTTTTAGGTGCTTCAGACATTTAGAACCTCAGACCAGTAATGAAAGATACCAGGCGGACTAAAATACCATCCAGCCCCCACAGAATCAGAGACATAACGGCAGTCACCGCAGCAACGATCAGTGTGGTATGCAATGTTTCCTGGCGCGTTGGCCAAATGACTTTACGTACTTCGGTGCGCGCTTCACGAGCAAACGCAACCGTCGCCTTGCCTTTAGTGGTCAATAAAGCCACTGCACCTGCAATTGCGATAACAACTACTACGGCTAACGCGCGTAACGGCAGGCTGTATGCACGGTAATAATAGTTACCGACAATAGCTACAACCAACAAAACGGCAACAACCAGCCACTTTACCGCTTCCAGGCCGCGCCCGCTCCCTTGAGCCTCGGTATTCGCACTCATAAACCAACCCGTCACAATGATTCAGAACAAACAACTTTGCCTCGCATTGCGAGGCAAACCAAACCGATCGATGCTCTACTCGAGCGCAATTCGGTGTTTTACGCTATATCTCAGAGCCTATCTCACCAATGATTATGACGTATAAATCGCTGATGAGATAGGTTCTCGCGCCACAGCGTAGAAAAAAAGGGCATCGAATGATGCCCTTTTAGTGTGTATTGCGTCAACGTATAGTGACAAAAAAGTCTATCAACAATTAAGCGATAACTTTAGCAACAACACCT
>NZ_CBCPJJ010000033.1:0-38752 GCF_965118895.1 Rahnella inusitata | reverse complement strand
TCCGAATTTTTTGCACAAGCATTAATTTCGAATAAAAGGATCGACTGCGTGTTTTTCCACCCCTTCGCAGAGATCTCACCCGATCCGCGGGTTTTAACACCAATCTTGATGCCGACGAATTGGTATTTCATCTCACCCGAACTATATTGCCAGTGTTAAAACTCAACTATGAGGTACTTACATATGTCTCAGGCTTTACGTGCATATCAGGGATTAGTGCCAACTCTGGGAGAAAAGGTCATGGTTGACTCTTCCAGCGTTGTCATTGGGGATGTCGCTCTCGCGGACGACGTCAGTATCTGGCCATTGGTTGTTATTCGTGGTGATGTGAATCATGTCGTTATCGGCTGTCGAACCAATGTTCAGGATGGCAGCGTGCTACACGTCACCCATCAGTCGCGCCACAATCCTGAAGGCCATCCTCTTATTATTGGTGAGGATGTGACAGTCGGACACAAAGCTATGCTGCATGGTTGTACGATCGGAAGTCGTGTTCTGGTGGGAATGGGATCTATACTGCTGGACGGGGCGATCATTGAAGATGACGTTATGATTGGGGCAGGAAGTCTGGTGCCTCCAGGAAAACGTCTGGAAAGTGGCTATCTCTATTTAGGAAGTCCTGTAAAACAGGTTCGGGAGCTGACGTCTGAAGAGCTGGCTGGATTAACTTACTCTTCAAATAACTATGTGACCTGGAAAGATGTGTATCTTTCAGAAGAGTAATAAGAACACGTCAGGGAACCTGAAACCCTCTTCAGGTTCCATTATCAGCCCAGTAAATCTTTCTGCAATTGCGCCAGCACGGGTTCGATGTCAGGCATTACGCCATGCCATAGCTGGAATGCATGGGCGGCCTGACCGACCAGCATCCCTAATCCATCCGCATACTCGGTTACGCCGTTCTTTTGAGCCCAATCTATAAAGGGTGTCGGGCCAGCCTGATAGTACATGTCGTAAATACGGGCCTGCGGCGTTAGAACCTCTGTGGGGATCGCCGGGATCTCGCCTTTAATACCTGAGGCCGTGGCGTTAATAATCAAATCGAAAGATTCGGTTGCCAGATCATTCAGAGCGATGGCCTGGATCTCGCCTCTGCTTTCAAAGATATGGCTTAAGTGCTGCGCCCGCTCAAAGGTACGGTTAGTGACGACGACAGAACAACCGTAAGACAGTAAAGGAAGGATAACCCCCCGGGCTGCACCGCCGGCACCCACCAACAAAACCCGATCGCTACTTCTGATAAGATTCAGACGTTCGAGATCGCTCAACATCCCGATGCCGTCTGTGTTATCACCAAGCAGGCGACCGTCTTCAAGCTTCTTCAAAGTATTCACCGCGCCAGAAAGTGCCGCGCGATCGGTGAGTTCATCGGACTCGGCAAAAGCACGTTCTTTGAAAGGCACGGTAATATTTGCACCCCGAGCTCCGCCGTGAAAAAAGGATCTCAGCGTTTCTTCGAATTCTTCGTGCGGCGCCAGTATCGTCCCATAGGTATGCTCTAACCCTGTCTGGTTGGCGAAGAGTGCGTGAATCCGTGGGGATTTGCTATGACTGATGGGATTCCCAAATACCGCAAAAGTTGGCATGACCTTTGTTCCTTAGCCTTGACGAATAAGGTTGCCGGTGAGGGCATCCCGAATTTCTGATGGATTTTTCCTTCCGCCGACTTGACCTGCCAGGACGGGGAAATCCTTTCCAAATTGTTGGCTCACTTCTTCTGCAACACGACACGGAGGCTGTCCGTTGAGGTTGGCGCTGGTCGATACCAGTGGCTTGCCAAATTTCAGGCAGAGCTCTTTCACTAAAGGATGATCAGTAACGCGCACGGCAAGTGAAGAGAAACGACCAGTCAGCCAGTCTGGCGTAGATGCCTTCGCTGGCATCACCCAGGTTACCGGTCCCGGCCAGGATGAATGTATCATCTGACGTTGTTGCTCGGTCAGGGACGAGTCATCTATATAAGAAAGGAGTTGCTCATAATTCTCCGCAATAAGAATCAGCCCTTTATCTTTAGGACGTTTTTTCAGCGCCAGTAGTGCTTCTACTGCACTTTCACTGTCCGGATCGCATCCAAGCCCAAATACCGCCTCTGTTGGATATGCAATCACTTGCTGCTTCTGCAATGCGGCAAGCACTGTGCTAAATGAGTCGTTAACTTCTTTATTCATTTTTGGATTATCTTACGTTTCTACGGCTTTACCGCATAATTTGCTGGCACAAAATAACTTAATACCTTGCGCGGTTTTCTTTTCCATTAACAACGGGTAATGGCATTGTGCACATTCGCCTGCAACGGGTTTATTGTTAATCGCAAACTGGCAATCAGGATAGCGATCACACGCATGGAAGACTTTACCAAAACGCGACTTCCGTTGTAACAGATGGCCTTTGCCACACTGCGGACAACTCAGACTCGTTTCTTCGGGTTTGTCGATCACTTCACTATGATCACATTCCGGATACTGGCTACATCCTATAAACATCCCATAACGTCCCTGACGCAAAACAAGTGTCGACTCACATTTGGGGCAGAGCTGGCCGTCCAACACTTTAACGATATGTCCGTCAGCCTGAGCTTTTAGCGGGCGGATGTACTGACATGCTGGGTAAGAAGAACAACTGAGAAAAGGGCCGTGGCGACCGCTACGGATCACCAAACCGGCCCCGCATTCCGGACAGGATTCATTCTGCTTCTCAGCAAAAAATGCTGCTTTTGTCATACGCTATGTTTTACCCGTTATCCCTTAATGCAGATAACCTTCATTAACTTCAAATAACAGCTCTTCCATTTGCTGATATGCACTTTCATATCCGGGAATATTAAAGAGAACCATCAGCACCACCCACTTAAGATCTTCGAGATCAAATTCTTCAGTGTCCAGAGCCATAACACGATCGATAACCATCTCCCTGGTATCGAAATTCAAAACTTTAATCTGTTCCAGGAACAATAAAAAACCACGACATGTGCAATCTAACCGATTCGTTTCCTCATCGGTGTAGACTCGTAATGCTGAAGGATCGGAATCCAGCATGTAAGATGGGGTACCACCCTCTTGCATATCCGCAAGTTTTTCAAGCCAATTCAGCGCATTGTGAATATCAGCCCGGTGGAAACCAGCCTCCGTCAAGTCATCCGTTAACCTATCCTCGTCAACATTCATCTCCGCTTCGTTGTGAATGTAAGTTTCAAATAAGTACATTAGTACGTCGAACATGGCCTGCCCTCTTAATTCGGACATAGCCGCCGGGTACAGCTGCGATCCATCCTGCTAACTCCAGCTCGAGTAGTTTACCCACCACTTCTGGCACAGGTTGGCCGGCACGTTCGGCGACGACGTCAACAGATGTCACCTCATATTCTACGTTAGCCAACACATCAGCAAATGGCAATTTAACTTCGTCATCTTGCGCACAAAAAATCGCCTCAGAAGGATAAATTTTCTCATTCGCTGGAGTTTTGCAGGCTGGTGATGTCGCGATGGCCGGAAACCATGTCAGCCCGCTGCCTATATGTTCGGCGATATCGTTGGGTTCTGTGACCAGATACGCCCCCTGCCGGATAAGCCAGTGCGTTCCCTCAGACGTCTGACTTCCCAGCGGCCCGGGTAAAGCAAAAACTTCTCTTCCCTGCTCCAGCGCATAACGAGCAGTGATCAGCGATCCGCTTCGCAATGTTGCTTCAACCACAAGAACGCCGACACTCAGGCCACTGATAATCCGATTACGACGTGGGAAGTTGGCGGCAACGGGAGGCATCGTTACTAAATGCTCAGAAACTAACATGCCTCCCCGCTCAAGAATACGATCTGCCAGCGCCGAGTGAAGCGATGGGTAGCGATTCATTAATCCACTTCCCAGTACGGCAATGGTTTTTCCCTCTGCGTCGAGCGTCGCTTTATGACTGATTCCATCAATACCCATGGCGAGGCCACTGGTGACAGTGAAACCGCTACTGACCAATCCGCCCGCAAAAACCTGCGCATATTGCTCGCCGTAGTGGGTGTAATGGCGGCTCCCGACCATAGCTAACTGAGGTGAAGACAATAAATCAGGCGGCCCCTCGACAAACAGAACCAACGGTGGTGACGATATCTGTGAGAGCAGAGGAGGATAGAGAGGACTGTTATACGTCACGAGATGACAGTTATCACGTTCCAGCCATTTCAAAGACGTTGAGATCCATTGCGGATTGAGCTTTAGAAAATCCGTAATCTGCTCCGGCAAGAGTCCACAGTAAAATAGCTCAGACTCTGAATAATTCCCATGGCTGTAGAGAGCCCGAATGATTCCCTCTGCGCTATGTGCATCGAGACGTTTTACCATCGACAAACGAATCCATACTTCCTGTAATGTCATAACTCCGCTCCGCGCAATGCCTACCGGCGACTGATTCTATTGGCACAGGATGCTGTCAATCGGAGCTGAAAATGTCTAGAATAGAGTCTATATATCTTCAATCATTTGAATAAAGATCCAGAAAAATATGTCCGTATTACAGATATTACATTTCCCAGACGAGCGGCTTCGCATTACTGCAAAACCGGTCAAAGAAGTTGACGCCAAAATCCAGCAAATCGTGGATGATATGTTTGAAACGATGTATGCAGAGGAAGGCATTGGCTTGGCGGCGACTCAGGTCAATATCCATCAGCGGATAATCGTGATCGACGTTTCCGAAAACCGCGACGAACGTCTGGTTCTCATCAATCCTGAATTGCTGGAAAAAAGCGGCGAAACCGGGATTGAAGAAGGTTGCCTGTCGATCCCTGATCAACGTGCGCTTGTTCCGCGTGCTGAGAAAGTGAAAATTCGTGCACTGGATCGCGATGGCAAAAGCTTTGAGCTTGAAGCAGATGATCTGCTGGCCATTTGTATTCAGCATGAAATGGATCATCTTGTAGGCGTATTGTTTGTGGATTACTTGTCTCCACTGAAACGTCAGCGCATCCGTCAGAAAATGGAAAAGATGGCCAAGCTGAACGCCCGGGCTGACTAATATTCGTCGATTACAGGACACTGCTTTGCGGATTATATTTGCAGGTACCCCCGATTTTGCAGCGCGTCATCTTGACGCGCTTTTAACATCTGAACATCAGGTTGTTGGTGTTTTCACACAACCCGATCGCCCTGCCGGACGCGGAAATAAACTGACGGCAAGCCCGGTAAAAGTGCTTGCAGAAGCCAACAACATACCGGTCTTTCAGCCTAAGTCTCTGCGCCCGGAAGAAAATCAGCTGCTGGTTTCTGAATTAGAAGCAGACATCATGGTGGTTGTCGCATACGGGATAATTCTACCCAAAGCCGTGCTTGAAATGCCTAAACTGGGCTGTATCAATGTCCATGGCTCACTCCTGCCGCGCTGGCGTGGAGCTGCTCCTATTCAGCGTTCACTCTGGGCAGGCGATGCTAAAACCGGCATCACTATTATGCAAATGGACGTTGGCCTGGACACTGGTGATATGCTGCACAAAGTTGAGTGCGATATCCTGCCTGAAGATACCAGTGCGTCACTTTATAACAAGCTGGCAGAGCTCGGCCCGTCAGGCATGCTGGAAACTCTGAAGCAACTGGCAAACGGCACTGCCCGACCAGAAGTTCAGGATGAAGAGCTCGTCACCTATGCTGAGAAACTTAGCAAAGAGGAAGCGCGATTGGACTGGTCGTTGTCCGCTGAGCAGCTTGAACGTTGCATTCGCGCATTTAATCCATGGCCCGTCAGTTTCTTCATGATTGACGATCAGCCGGTAAAAGTCTGGCAAGCAGAATGTTTACCTGATGAAAGTAGTGCGCTGCCGGGAACAATTGTTGCCGCAGATAAAAAGGGGATTCAGATTGCGACCGCTAAAGGTGTTCTGAATATCACCCAACTACAACCTTCAGGTAAAAAGGCAATGTCCGCTCAGGATTTGCTGAACTCTCGTCGTGAATGGTTTACCGCAGGCACCCGTATAGCCTGACCATTGTGACTATGCCCGGCTTAATGTCGGGCTTATCTCCATAATAATGCTGACACTGGTCAGCTTCTTTGACTATGAAAACAGCCTATAATCTCCGAAGTATTGCAGCTCAAGCTATTAGCCAGGTATTAGACAAAGGTTTGTCACTTTCTACTGTTCTACCCGGTTTGCAGAAAAACATCTCCGATAAAGACCGCGGCTTACTACAGGAACTCTGTTTCGGCACGCTCCGGGTATTGCCTCAACTCGAATGGTGTTTGCAGCAACTGATGGCGAAACCACTCACCGGCAAACAGCGAACCCTGCATTATTTGCTCATGGTTGGCTTATATCAGCTAATACATACACGCATTCCCGCCCATGCCATCTTGGCGGAGACAGTTGAGGGTGCCGTTGCTCTTAAACGGCCGCAACTCAAGGGCCTGATCAACGGGGTTCTGCGTCAGTTCCAGCGACAGCAGGAAGAACTACTTCCGCGAATGTCCAATAACGACAGCCGCCATCTTCACCCGAGCTGGTTACTAAAACGTCTCAAAAAAGCCTATCCCACAGAATGGGAGAATATCGTTGATGCCAATAACCAAAGGCCTCCGATGTGGTTGCGCGTCAACCGCATTCATCATTCACGTGAAGAGTATTTAAATTTACTGAACGAAGCGCAGATTGAAGCAGTCCCTCATGCGGAATATCGGGACGCGCTGCGTCTCGTAACGCCCTGTCAGGTGAATCTGCTGCCGGGTTTCGCACAAGGCTGGGTAACGGTTCAGGATGCATCGGCACAAGGCAGCGTTGATCTGCTGGATCCTCAAGATGGCGAGATGATCCTCGACTTATGTTGCGCGCCGGGCGGAAAAACCACGCATATTTTGGAAGCGGCTCCGAAAGCACATGTTCTGGCGGTAGATGTTGATGAACAACGCCTGAAACGCGTTCATGAGAATCTACAGCGTCTGAAGCTGAATGCGGAAGTCAAACAGGGTGATGGCCGCGAGCCGCAGAGTTGGGCGGGTGACCGCATCTTCGATCGCATCTTGCTCGATGCGCCGTGCTCTGCAACCGGTGTTATTCGTCGACATCCTGATATTAAATGGCTACGCCGTGATAGTGATATTGCTGAACTGGCTAAGCTGCAGAAAGAAATCCTGGAGGCCGTCTGGCCACACCTGAAAAGCCAGGGTGTGATGGTGTATGCCACCTGCTCCATTCTGCCTGACGAAAACAGCGAACAAATTGCTGCATTTTTAGAGGTGCATCCTGATGCGACGCTGGTCGAAACAGGTACAGCGGAAAAGCCGGGCCGACAAAATCTTCCACACGCTGAAGATGGTGACGGTTTCTATTACGCTAAACTGATAAAAAATTAAACGCCTCCACTAGCGTTTACTTCTCAGGCTGATATTTTAAGGCAAAGCAGAGAGTCATATGAAAATAATCATTCTCGGCGCCGGGCAGGTTGGCGGAACACTCGCCGAAAACCTGGTAGGTGAAAACAACGATATAACCGTTGTAGATACCAATACAGTTCGTTTGCGTCAGCTTCAGGATAAATTTGATCTACGTGTCGTTCAGGGCCACGGTTCCCATCCTCGCGTTTTGCGTGAAGCCGGCGCGGAAGATGCCGATATGCTGGTTGCAGTCACCAATTCAGATGAAACCAATATGGTGGCCTGTCAGATAGCTTATTCGCTGTTTAACACCCCTAACCGTATTGCCCGTATTCGCTCGACAGAATATATCCGCGAATCAGAGAAGCTTTTCCATCCTGAAGCCGTCCCTATCGACCATCTGATTTCACCTGAGCAACTAGTCACAGACTACATCTACAAGCTGATTGAATACCCAGGTGCGCTTCAGGTGGTTAACTTTGCAGAGGGCAAAGTCAGTATTGCGGCAGTGAAAGCCTACTACGGTGGCCCGCTAGTTGGGAATGCGCTCTCATCAATGCGCGAACACATGCCTCACATTGAAACTCGTGTGGCAGCAATCTTCCGCCAGGAACGTCCTATCCGCCCTCAGGGTTCAACGATTATTGAAGCCGGTGATGAAGTATTCTTCGTCGCAGCATCTCAACATATTCGCGCCGTAATGAGTGAGCTTCAGCGACTTGAGAAACCCTACAAACGTATCATGATCGTAGGAGGTGGTAACGTCGGCGCGGGTCTGGCACAAAGGCTGGAGAAAAATTACAGCGTTAAATTGATTGAACGCGATCAGCAACGTGCGGCCGAATTGGCGGAACTCTTACAGGACACGATTGTGTTTTACGGTGATGCTTCTGACCAAGAACTGTTGGCTGAGGAGCACATCGAACAGGTCGATGTCTTCATTGCCATCACCAACGACGATGAGGCCAATATAATGTCCGCGATGTTGGCAAAACGCATGGGTGCTAAGAAAGCGATGGTGTTAATCCAACGTAGTGCCTACGTCGACCTTGTTCAGGGGAGCGTAATCGATATTGCGATTTCTCCGCAGCAGGCCACCATCTCAGCATTGCTCGGCCATGTTCGAAAAGCTGACATTGTCAGTGTGTCATCATTGCGTCGTGGCGTGGCCGAAGCTATCGAGGCTATCGCTCACGGCGACGAAACGACATCCAAAGTTGTTGGACGTACGGTCGAACAAATTAAGTTGCCGCCAGGTACAACTATAGGCGCAATTGTTCGTGGTAACGAAGTCATTATTGCTAACGGAAACAGCAGGATCCAACAGGGCGACCACGTCGTCATGTTCATAACCGATAAGAAGTTTGTAAGAGATGTGGAACGGCTGTTCCAGCCGAGCCCGTTCTTCTTATAAGACATCAATGGGTATGATTTTTTGCATGAATGAGAGATTAGAGGTCAAGTTTTGTAGCGAAGACGCTGCAAATGGTCTTTACTTTGTTTGACACAATTGTTGAATTTGCCAAGGAGAGTTTTATGAGTTTTATGAAAGAGTTTCGTGAGTTTGCCATGCGAGGCAACGTGGTTGACCTGGCCGTTGGTGTGATCATCGGTGCTGCTTTTGGGAAAATCGTTTCATCGCTGGTTGCTGATATTATTATGCCCCCGCTGGGTTTACTCATTGGTGGGGTAGATTTTAAACAATTTGCATTGGTACTTAGAGAAGCTCAGGGAACCGTACCTGCTGTAGTAATGCATTACGGTGTTTTCATTCAGAATATTTTTGACTTCATCATCGTGGCATTAGCGATCTTCTGCGCGATTACATTTATGAATAAAATGCGCCGCAAGAAAGAAGATGTGCCGGTAGCACCACCAAAACCTACTGCTGAAGAAACACTGTTAGCTGAAATCCGCGACTTATTGAAAGAACAACAGACACCGAAATTCTAACAAACTCAGTGTACAGGATGACCTTGCTTTAAGAAGGGCAGTGTTGAATATTCGAACGAACACTCAACACTGCCCTCCAGATAACTCCCTTTCCCATTCTTTTCTTTACGGCGGTAACTGCCTTTCCCTTTCAGGTTCTTTTCAACGCGTTGCTTAAATAGTGGGTCATGTAAAAGTGCTTGCAGTGCATTATCCTGAATTGTGCCTCTTTGGTGCTTATAGTTACTCATAGATTCCTCTGTGTAAAAACGACTGCATAAAATGCCAGCGAATCATACTGCCTTGATCACTTCTTCGAAAGCGGTTTTTATGCCACCTTCCCAGCCCCATCCTCTAATGCTTCTAAAATTGAGCAACTGACGCTGGAATGAGCTGAGCCGCAGCAGGCTTTGCTCAACCTCTGTAACGATTCACGCATCTGCATCAGTTCCTTAAGTTTAAGCTCCACCTCGGCAAGTCGTTCTTCAACAATGGACTTCGACCCCTGACAGGTGTGGTGCGCTGGATCGATACGGATTGAAAGCAGCTCCTTTATTGCTTCAAGTGTAAATCCTGTCGATTTTGCATAACGAATGAAACGCAGTCTCTGAAGGTCACTGTCATCGTATTGGCGATACCCAGAGCCATTACGCACTGTTGAACTCATCATGCCCTGTTTTTCATAGTAGCGAATGGTATCGCTAGAAACATTAGCGAGCCTGGCTAATTCACCAATTTTAAGCATAGTTATACACCTTTAAACTTTTTATTTAGTTCATCTCTGTAGGGACCTTCAAGAAAATCCGTACTAATGCCTGCCTGCTGCAGCCGCAGCTTAAGGACGTTGAGCCTCTTATCAATAGCACAAAACTCAGGATTATCAGGCATCAGGCTTCTCAGCATATGATTTAACTCGATAGCCTCCTTTCGGTCTTGCAATTCAGGAGGTAAATACCCGGAATTTTTGAGAATACGATATGCAGTTCGTAGCTCTTCAGGTACAGCACTGTCGTCATCTAAAACCAATGGCTTGCCCTGGCCAGCAAGGTTATCAAACTCACCGTTCTCACTGGCGTCTTTAATGTGTTTTTCAACCCATTGATCAATAAGAAACATGGCTCTGGCCCCTGCAATAGCAACTAGGTTGATTCCGTTAGCATAGCGCGAATGCCAGATTAATTGTGAGTAGCATGAATTTAGGGATGCGGTGACTTAGGGGAGACGGAATTTTGGATGTAAAAAAAACCGGGCAAGCCCGGTTTTTTCATGCATCTACAGATTATTCAGCAGTTGCTACTTCTGCTTTTGACTCTGCACGATCAACGAGCTCGATGTATGCCATCGGCGCATTGTCGCCTGCACGGAAACCACACTTAAGAATACGAGTGTAACCACCGGCACGGCTCGCGAAACGCGGGCCCAGTTCATTAAACAGTTTTGCCACGATCTCGTTATCACGAGTACGGGCGAATGCCAGACGACGATTTGCAACGTTGTCGGTCTTGGCAAGAGTAATCAGCGGCTCAACAACGCGACGCAGCTCTTTCGCTTTCGGCAGGGTCGTCTTGATGATCTCATGACGAACCAAAGAGCCGGCCATGTTACGGAACATAGCCTGTCGGTGGCTGCTGTTACGGTTCAGTTGACGACCACTCTTACGATGGCGCATGACCTTATCCTTCTCAGTAAAACCTTAACCTGTGATCCGGTTACTCGTCAGCAATACTTGCTGGTGGCCAGTTTTCCAGGCGCATGCCTAGTGACAAACCACGGGACGCAAGTACGTCTTTGATCTCAGTAAGAGATTTTTTACCCAGGTTAGGTGTTTTAAGTAACTCAACCTCGGTACGCTGTACCAGATCACCGATGTAGTGGATTGCTTCTGCCTTAAGGCAGTTAGCAGAGCGGACAGTCAATTCCAGATCGTCAACAGGGCGCAGCAGGATTGGATCGAATTCCGGCTTCTCTTCTTTGACTTCCGGTTGACGTACATCACGTAAATCAACGAAAGCTTCAAGTTGTTCAGCAAGAATGGTTGCCGCACGACGGATCGCCTCTTCAGGATCGATCGTGCCGTTGGTTTCCATTTCGATAACCAGCTTGTCCAAATCGGTACGCTGTTCTACACGCGCTGCTTCAACATTGTAGGCAATTCGCTCTACAGGGCTGTAGCATGCATCTACTAACAGACGACCAATTGGGCGCTCATCTTCTTCCGAATGAATTCGGGCAGACGCCGGTACATAACCTCGACCACGTTGAACTTTGATACGCATGCTAATAGCAGCGTTTTCATCGGTCAGGTGGCAAATGACATGTTGCGGCTTGACGATTTCGACATCACCATCATGGGTAATGTCGGCTGCAGTCACAGGGCCAATGCCAGACTTATTCAGGGTAAGAATAACTTCATCTTTCCCTTGAACTCTCACCGCCAGCCCTTTCAGGTTGAGCAGGATTTCCAGGATATCTTCCTGTACGCCTTCTTTGGTGCTGTACTCATGCAGTACACCATCAATCTCAACCTCGGTCACCGCGCAACCCGGCATGGATGAAAGCAGAATACGGCGCAGTGCGTTGCCTAAAGTATGGCCAAAGCCACGTTCTAAAGGCTCAAGGGTCACCTTGGCGTGCGTCGAACTGACTTGCTCGATATCTACCAGGCGCGGTTTTAGAAACTCTGTCACAGAACCCTGCATTGTGTCCTCTCTTTGGTACTAAGCTTTACTTAGAGTAAAGCTCGACGATCAGGTGTTCGTTAATGTCGGAAGACAGATCAGTACGTTCAGGCATACGCTTGAACACACCTTCCATCTTAGCAGCATCAACTTCAAGCCAAGTCGGCTTTTCACGCTGTTCAGCCAACTCCAAAGCGGCCTTCACGCGAGATTGCTTTTTAGCTTTCTCTCGGATGCTGACAACGTCATTCGGAGATACCTGATAAGAAGCGATGTTAACAACGCGACCGTTTACCATGATAGCTTTGTGGCTAACTAACTGGCGCGATTCCGCACGAGTAGCGCCGAAGCCCATACGATAAACAACGTTGTCCAAACGACCTTCCAGGAGTTGCAACAGGTTTTCACCGGTGTTGCCTTTCAGGCGTGCTGCTTCTTTATAATAGTTACGGAACTGACGCTCAAGAACACCGAAGATACGGCGAACTTTTTGCTTTTCACGTAACTGTACACCGTAATCAGACAGACGCGGTTTACGCGCACCATGCTGACCAGGAGCTTGTTCAATTTTACACTTGGTATCGATCGCGCGAACGCCAGATTTAAGGAATAAATCTGTGCCCTCACGACGGCTAAGCTTGAGCTTAGGACCCAAATATCTTGCCATTTTCTCTCTCCAACAAACCTAAAAGCAGCGTTAAACGCGACGCTTTTTCGGCGGACGACAACCGTTATGAGGGATAGGAGTCACATCAGTAATATTAGTGATGCGGAAACCAGCCGCGTTTAACGCGCGGATAGTAGACTCACGACCAGGACCAGGTCCTTTAACCATAACTTCCAGATTCTTGATACCGTATTCTTTCACTGCATCTGCGCAGCGCTCTGCTGCAACCTGAGCTGCGAACGGAGTGGATTTACGAGAACCACGGAAACCGGAACCACCAGCTGTTGCCCAACCCAAAGCATTACCCTGACGATCGGTAATGGTAACAATGGTGTTGTTGAAAGAAGCATGGATATGAGCCACGCCGTCAGAGACTTGTTTTCTTACACGTTTACGTGTACGAACAGGTGCCTTTGCCATTTATTCAATCACCCCGATTATTTCTTGATCGGTTTACGCGGACCCTTACGGGTACGTGCGTTAGTCTTGGTACGCTGACCGCGTACTGGAAGACCACGACGATGACGCAAACCACGATAAGTTCCAAGGTCCATAAGACGCTTGATGCTCAGGGTGACTTCACGACGCAGATCACCTTCAACAATGAACTTGGCAACTTCGTCACGCAGTTTTTCGATTTGCTCTTCAGACAGCTCACTGATCTTAACATTTTCAGCAATACCGGATGCTGCACAGATAGACTGTGAGCGGGTTTTGCCGATGCCGTAGATCGAAGTTAATGCGATCACGGTATGTTTCTGATCAGGAATGTTAATGCCTGCTATACGGGCCACTATGCACTCCTACTATTTATATACGGCAACACCATTCTGAAAAGCCCGTTTTCAGGATACTCAAATAGTATTGCTGCTTACATACAAAAGATTGGCTGGCTAATCTAGCCAGCTCAACCCAACTTTGCAAGAAAAATATGCGAGATAATCAGCCTTGACGCTGTTTATGCTTCGGTTCTGCGCTGCAGATTACGCGAACGATACCGTTACGCTTAACAATTTTGCAGTTACGACATAATTTCTTGACGGAAGCACGAACTTTCATTTTTACTCTCCGTAACTTCTCAAACGCACCAGATTAGCGGTTATAGCCTTTCAGGTTTGCTTTCTTCAATGCAGACTCATACTGACTTGACATCATCAGAGTTTGCACTTGAGCCATAAAGTCCATAATGACGACGACTACGATGAGTAGAGAAGTACCACCAAAGTAGAATGGAACTTTCATCGCGTCACGCATGAACTCCGGGATAAGGCAGATGAAAGTAATATACATCGCACCGATTAAGGTTAAACGAGTCATTACTTTATCGATGTACTTCGCCGTTTGCTCTCCCGGACGAATTCCTGGTACAAATGCACCGGACTTCTTCAGGTTATCTGCTGTCTCACGCGGGTTGAACACCAACGCAGTATAAAAGAAACAGAAGAAGATGATTGCAGTCGCATAGAGTAACACATAAAGCGGTTGTCCAGGCTGCAAATACAGCGAAATCGTAGTCAGCCAGTTCCAACCAGTCCCGCCCCCAAACCATGATGCAATCGTGGCAGGGAACAGAATGATGCTGGAAGCGAAGATAGCAGGAATAACACCAGCCATATTCACTTTCAACGGTAAGTGCGTGCTCTGTGCTGCATAGACACGACGGCCTTGTTGGCGTTTAGCGTAATTAACGACGATACGACGTTGACCACGTTCAACAAACACCACAAAGAAAGTCACTGCAAACACTAAAACTGCAACCAACAGCAACAGGAGGAAGTGCAGGTCGCCTTGCCGAGCTTGTTCGATAGTATGGGCAACTGCTGGCGGGAGACCCGCTACGATACCTGCAAAGATGATGATCGAAATACCGTTACCGATACCTCGTTCAGTAATCTGCTCACCTAGCCACATCAGGAACATTGTCCCGGTAACCAAGCTCACAACTGCAGTAAAGTAGAATGCAAAGCCTGGATTTAACACCAGGCCCTGCATACCAGGCATGTTCGGAAGACCGGTAGCAATACCAATCGACTGGAACACTGCCAACACCAGCGTACCGTAACGGGTGTACTGGCTTATCTTACGACGGCCAGCCTCCCCTTCTTTCTTTATTTCTGCTAACGCTGGATGAACCACCGTTAACAGCTGGATAATGATCGATGCCGAAATGTACGGCATGATCCCCAGAGCAAAGATTGAAGCACGGCTAAGGGCGCCACCAGAGAACATGTTAAACATTTCAATGATGGTGCCTCTTTGCTGTTCGAGCAATTTGGCAAGTACAGTGGCATCAATACCAGGGATCGGAATAAAAGAGCCGATACGGAAAACAATCAGCGCACCGATAACAAACAAAAGTCTGCGCTTCAGTTCGCCTAGTCCACCCTTGGCACTTTGGAAATCTAACCCCGGTTGCTTAGCCATCTGCTACTTATTCCTCAATTTTACCGCCAGCAGCTTCGATAGCAACACGAGCGCCTTTGGTGACACGCAAACCACGCAGAGTTACCGCACGACCGACTTCGCCTGAAAGGATGACTTTCGCGAATTCGATCTGGATACCAACTACGTTAGCGGCTTTCAGCGCGTTCAGGTCGATCACGTCGCCTTCCACCAGAGCCAGTTCAGACAGACGTACTTCTGCCGTGATCATAGCTTTGCGGGAGGTGAAGCCGAATTTCGGCAAACGACGATATAAAGGCATCTGACCACCTTCAAAACCACGACGTACGCCACCGCCAGAACGTGAGTTCTGACCTTTGTGACCACGACCAGCGGTTTTACCCAGGCCAGAACCAATACCACGACCTACACGCTTAGGCGCTTGTTTGGCACCATCAGCCGGAGACAGAGTATTTAAACGCATCTCTTACTCCTCAACCTTAACCATGTAGGAAACCAGGTTGATCATACCGCGTACAGCAGGAGTATCCTCGCGCTCAACGGTGTGACCAATACGACGCAGACCCAGGCCCAGCAGAGTAGCTTTATGCTTCGGCAGACGGCCAATGGAACTGCGAGTTTGTGTAACTTTAATAGTCTTTGCCATGGTTAATTACCCCAGAATTTCTTCAACGGATTTACCACGCTTGGCAGCGACCATTTGTGGGGATTTCATATTTGCCAGAGCATCAATAGTTGCACGAACCACGTTGATCGGGTTTGTAGAACCATAAGCTTTAGCCAATACGTTATGAACCCCTGCAACTTCCAGGACGGCGCGCATTGCACCACCGGCGATAATACCGGTACCTTCGGAAGCCGGCTGCATGAACACACGGGAACCCGTATGAGCACCTTTAACAGGATGCTGCAGGGTGCCGCTGTTCAGCGCGACATTCATCATGTTGCGACGGGCTTTTTCCATCGCTTTCTGGATCGCTGCCGGAACTTCGCGTGCTTTGCCGTAGCCAAAACCAACGCGACCGTTACCATCACCAACTACTGTCAGTGCGGTAAAGCTGAAGATACGGCCACCTTTTACGGTTTTAGATACGCGGTTTACCGCGATCAGCTTTTCCTGCAGTTCGCCAGCTTGTTTTTCGATGTGAGCCATCTTAAACCTCTTCCTTAGAACTGAAGGCCAGCTTCACGGGCAGCATCTGCCAGTGCCTGGACTCGACCATGATATTGGAAACCGGAACGGTCAAAGGATACTTTCGTGATCCCTTTTTCCAATGCGCGTTCTGCGATAGCTTTACCTACAGCAGTGGCAGCATCTTTGTTGCCGGTATACTTCAGTTGCTCAGTAATAGTTTTTTCTACAGTAGATGCAGCAACTAATACTTCAGAACCGTTTGGTGCGATAACCTGTGCGTAAATATGACGCGGGGTACGATGTACCACCAGGCGAGTCGCACCCAATTCCTTGAGCTTGCGGCGTGCGCGGGTCGCACGACGGATACGAGCAGATTTCTTATCCATAGTGTTACCTTACTTCTTCTTAGCCTCTTTGGTACGCACGACTTCGTCGGCGTAACGGACACCCTTGCCTTTATAAGGCTCAGGACGACGGTAGGCACGTAAATCTGCAGCAACCTGACCAATGACTTGTTTATCAGCGCCTTTCAGCACGATTTCAGTCTGGGTCGGACATTCTGCAGTAACGCCTTCCGGCAATTGGTGATCGACCGGGTGAGAGAAGCCTAAGGCTAAATTCACCACGTTGCCTTTAACAGCAGCACGATAACCAACACCTACCAATTGAAGCTTTTTAGTGAAGCCGTCGGTAACACCTATAACCATTGAGTTCAACAGTGCACGAGTGGTACCCGCTTGGGCCCATCCGTCTACAAAACCTTCGTTTGGACCGAAAGTCAGTGTATTTTCTTCCTGTTTAACAACAACGGCGTCATGGATAGTACGTGACAGCTCGCCGTTTTTACCCTTAATCGAAATAACCTGACCGTTGAGTTTTACCTCTACGCCGGCAGGAATGACGACGGGTGCTTTTGCAACACGAGACATGCTTTCCTCCCGATTAAGCTACGTAGCAGATAATCTCGCCACCAAGACCAGCCTGGCGAGCTGAACGATCAGTCATAACACCTTTAGAGGTAGAAATAACAGCGATACCCATACCGGCCATAACTTTTGGCAGCTCATCTTTTTTCTTGTAGATGCGCAGACCAGGACGGCTGATACGTTGAATGCTTTCTACCACTGCCTTACCCTGGAAGTACTTAAGTACTAATTCCAGTTCAGGTTTGGCGTCGCCTTCGATTTTAAATTCTTCAATATAGCCTTCTTCCTTCAGCACGTTGGCAATAGCCACTTTCAGCTTGGAGGAAGGCATGGTGACCGCAACTTTGTTCGCGGCTTGACCGTTACGGATACGGGTCAGCATATCCGCGATCGGATCTTGCATGCTCATCTGTCTTTACTCCCGTGATTCAATTGGTGACAATTACCAGCTAGCCTTTTTAAGACCCGGAATTTCACCGCGCATAGCGGCTTCACGGACCTTAATACGGCTCAACCCGAACTTCCGCAGGAAAGCATGCGGACGACCAGTTTGACGGCAGCGGTTACGCTGACGAGACGGGCTGGAATCACGCGGCAGAGACTGCAGCTTAAGAACCGCATCCCAACGATCTTCGTCGGATGAGTTCACACCAGAGATAATAGCTTTCAATTCCTCGCGTTTAGCGCGGTATTTATCAGCCAGTTTTACGCGAACGACTTCGCGTGCTTTCATGGATTGCTTAGCCATTAGTAACCCTGCCTTACTTGCGGAACGGGAAGTTAAAGGCTGTCAGCAATGCACGGCCTTCATCATCGGATTTCGCAGTAGTGGTGATAGTAATATCTAAACCACGAACGCGATCGACTTTATCATAATCGATTTCCGGGAAGATGATCTGTTCACGCACGCCCATGCTGTAGTTACCACGACCATCGAAAGACTTAGCAGACAAGCCGCGGAAGTCACGAATACGTGGTACAGCAATGGAGACCAGACGCTCAAAGAACTCCCACATGCGTTCGCCGCGGAGGGTTACTTTACAGCCGATCGGATAGCCCTGACGGATTTTGAAGCCTGCAACTGATTTGCGTGCTTTGGTGATCAACGGTTTTTGACCGGAGATTGCTGCCAGGTCAGCTGCTGCGTTATCCAGCAGTTTCTTGTCAGCGATCGCTTCACCAACACCCATGTTCAGGGTGATCTTCTCGACCCGAGGGACTTGCATGACAGAATTGTAACCAAACTCAGCCATGAGTTTTTTTACGACATCGTCTTTGTAGTAATCATGCAGTTTCGCCATCGTACTACTCCAAATTACTTGATAGTTACGCTGTTAGATTTGAAGAAACGTACTTTTTTGCCGTCTTCGAATCTAAAGCCTACACGGTCCGCCTTGCCAGTAGCCGTGTTGAAGAGTGCAACGTTAGAAACCGGAATTGCAGCTTCTTTTTCAACGATGCCACCTGGTTGGTTCAGGGCCGGTACAGGCTTCTGATGTTTCTTAACCAGGTTGATACCTTCAACAATGACCTTACCAGAAGTCAGGACATTTTTTACTTTACCGCGCTTACCTTTATCTTTACCGGTAAGCAGGATAACTTCGTCATCACGACGGATTTTCGCTGCCATGGTTTCGCTCCTTAGAGTACTTCTGGTGCCAGAGAGATAATTTTCATGAACTTCTCATTACGCAGTTCACGAGTTACCGGCCCAAAAATACGCGTGCCGATTGGCTGTTCGCTGTTATTGTTTAAAATAACGCAAGCATTACCATCGAAGCGAATGACAGAACCGTCCGGGCGACGAACACCCTTCTTGGTGCGCACCACTACCGCCTTCAGCACATCGCCTTTCTTCACCTTACCGCGAGGAATTGCTTCCTTGATGGTAATTTTGATGATGTCGCCGACGCCTGCGTAGCGACGGTGCGAGCCACCTAGAACCTTGATACACATTACGCGACGTGCACCGGAGTTGTCGGCCACGGTCAGCATAGTCTGTTCTTGGATCATGTTAGTGCTCCGCTAATGTCAACTACAACTTAGGACCCAGGATAGGTCATTAAGAAATCCCCACAATATGAGGGCGCGGCATTATAACACCGGTTCCCGATTATGGGTAGAAAAAATAAACGGCTCACGTGCATGAGCCGTTTATCTATTTTTGAGAAGCGCTACTGTATTACAGAATCGCTTTCTCTACAACGCGAACCAAGGTCCAAGACTTAGTCTTAGACAGTGGACGGCATTCGCTGATTTCAACAACGTCGCCGATACCACATTCATTGTTCTCGTCATGTACGTGCAATTTGGTCGTACGCTTGATGAATTTCCCGTAAATCGGGTGCTTCACCACACGCTCAATCGCAACAACGATGGATTTCTCCATTTTGTCACTGATTACACGACCCTGCAGAGTACGGATCTTATCAGTCATTACGCACCCGCCTTTTCAGTCAGTAAAGTTTTCACACGTGCAACATCACGACGCACTTGTTTCAACAGGTGTGTTTGCTGCAACTGGCCGCTTGCCGTTTGCATGCGCAGGTTAAACTGCTCACGCAAAAGGTTCAGCAACTCAGTGTTCAGCTCTTCCACGCTTTTTTCGCGCAGCTCTTGTGCTTTCATTACATCACCGTCTTAGTTACAAAGGTGGTTTTGATAGGCAGTTTGGCTGCTGCCAGCTGGAAGGCTTCACGAGCCAGCTCTTCAGGCACACCGTCCATTTCATACAGGACTTTACCAGGCTGAATCAAAGCAACCCAATACTCTACGTTGCCTTTACCTTTACCCATACGAACTTCGAGCGGTTTCTCGGTGATCGGTTTGTCCGGGAATACTCGGATCCAGATCTTACCTTGACGCTTAACTGCACGGGTCATCGCACGACGTGCTGCTTCAATTTGACGAGCAGTCAGACGACCACGGCCAACAGCTTTCAGACCGTAAGTGCCGAAGCTCACATCCGTACCTTGCGCAAGACCACGGTTGCGGCCCTTGTGCACCTTACGGAATTTTGTACGCTTTGGTTGTAACATCAGCGACTCTCCTTACTTGCGGCCTTTACGCTGCTGCTTTTTAGGTTGAGCAGCCGGTTCCGGTTGTTCAACTGCAGCCATACCACCCAGGATCTCACCTTTGAAGATCCATACCTTAACGCCGATTACACCGTAAGTGGTGTGCGCTTCAGATGTGTTGTAATCGATATCCGCACGCAGTGTATGCAACGGAACACGACCTTCACGGTACCATTCGGTACGCGCAATTTCAGCACCGCCAAGGCGGCCGCTTACTTCAACTTTGATACCTTTAGCGCCAAGACGCATTGCGTTCTGTACAGCACGCTTCATAGCACGACGGAACATAACGCGACGTTCCAGCTGTGAAGTGATGCTGTCAGCAACCAATTTAGCGTCCAGTTCCGGTTTACGGATCTCGGCGATGTTAATCTGCGCAGGAACGCCAGCGATATCCGCTACGACCTTACGCAGTTTTTCGACATCTTCACCTTTCTTGCCGATTACGATGCCAGGACGAGCGGTGTGAATAGTCACACGGATGCTCTTCGCTGGACGCTCGATAACGATGCGAGAAACGGAAGCTTTCGCTAATTCCTTAGTCAGGAACTGGCGAACTTTAAAGTCGCTGTCCAGGTTGTCAGCGAAATCTTTGGTATTTGCATACCAAGTAGAATTCCAAGGTTTGACAATACCTAGGCGAATACCATTAGGATGTACTTTCTGACCCATTGCTAGTCTCCAGAGTCTCAGCGATCGGACACAACCACAGTAATGTGGCTGGTGCGCTTCAGGATGCGATCTGCACGACCTTTAGCACGCGGCATAATGCGCTTCATGCTTGGGCCTTCGTCTACGAAAATCTTCGTGACTTTCAGATCATCGATGTCAGCGCCATCGTTGTGTTCTGCGTTAGCAATGGCAGACTCCAGCACCTTCTTAACCAGACCAGCAGCTTTCTTGTTGGTGTAGGCCAAAGTTTCCAGAGCTTGCGACACTTTCTTACCGCGGATCAGGTCTGCAACAAGGCGAACCTTCTGAGCAGAAGAACGAGCGTGGCGATGTTTAGCTATAGTTTCCATCTCTTCCTCCTACCTTAGCGCTTTTTAGCTTTTTTATCAGCCGCATGGCCGCGATAAGTACGAGTCGGCGCGAATTCACCCAGTTTGTGACCGACCATTTCATCGGAAACGAACACTGGTACGTGCTGACGACCATTATGGACAGCGATGGTCAAACCGATCATGTTAGGAAAGATCGTTGAACGACGGGACCAAGTGCGCAAAGGCTTCTTGTCACCGCTTTCCACCGCTTTCTCTACCTTCTTCAGCAAGTGCAGGTCAATAAAAGGACCTTTCTTGAGAGAACGTGGCATGGCTTATCCTCTAATTATTTTTTACTACGGCGACGTACAATGAATTTATCAGTACGCTTGTTGCTACGGGTCTTCTTACCTTTGGTTTGAACGCCCCACGGGGTTACCGGGTGCTTACCAAAGTTACGACCTTCACCACCACCGTGTGGGTGATCGACTGGGTTCATCGCAGTACCGCGAACGGTAGGACGAATACCACGCCAACGACTTGCACCTGCTTTACCCAGAACGCGAAGCATGTGTTCAGAGTTACCGACTTCACCTAAGGTGGCACGGCAATCAATCTGAACTTTACGCATTTCGCCAGAGCGCAGACGCAGAGTCACGTAGGAACCGTCACGAGCAACGATCTGAACGTAGGCACCAGCTGAGCGAGCCATCTGGCCGCCTTTACCTGGTTTCATTTCTACGTTGTGAACCGTTGAACCTACTGGGATGTTGCGCATAGGCAGGGTGTTACCTGTCTTGATTGCAGCATCAACACCAGATTGGATCTGATCACCTACTTTCAGGCCTTTCGGCGCCAGGATGTAACGGCGTTCACCGTCTTTGTACAGAACCAGCGCGATGTTCGCGGAACGGTTCGGATCGTACTCCAGACGCTCAACCACTGCAGCGATGCCATCTTTGTTGCGTTTGAAGTCAACAAGACGGTAATGCTGTTTGTGGCCACCACCGATATGACGGGTGGTGATACGGCCATTGTTGTTACGGCCACCGCTTTTGCTCAATTTTTCAAGCAGCGGGGCAAAAGGTTTACCCTTATGCAGCTCAGGGTTAACCACTTTAACAACGTGGCGACGACCCGGAGATGTAGGTTTACATTTAACAATTGCCATTGTTTCTTACTCCTCCGACTTACTCAGCGCCGCTGATGAAGTCCAGATTCTGGCCTTCTTTCAGGGTGACGTAAGCTTTTTTCCAGTCGCTACGACGACCAACACGCTGACCCTGACGTTTCACTTTGCCTTTAACCAGCAAGGTGTTTACGTCTTCGACTTCGACTTCAAACAGTTTCGAAACCGCAGCTTTGATTTCTGCTTTAGTCGCGTCTTTGGCAACTTTGAGTACGATGGTATTGTTCTTTTCCATCGCGGTAGAAGCTTTTTCAGAAACGTGCGGCGCGCGCAGCACTTTCAGCAGACGTTCTTCACGAATCATGCCAGCATCTCCTCAACTTGCTTCACAGCGTCAGCAGTCATAACCACTTTGTCGAAGGCGATCAGGCTTACTGGATCGATACCTGCTACATCGCGAACGTCAACCTTGTACAGGTTACGTGCGGCCAGGAACAGATTCTCGTCGACTTCGCCAGTTACAATCAGCACGTCTTCCAGAGCCATGTCTTTCAGTTTCTGTGCCAGCAGCTTAGTTTTAGGCGCTTCTACAGAGAACGTTTCGACAACGATCAGACGATCTTGACGTACCAGTTCGGACAGAATGCTTTTCAGCGCGCCGCGGTACATCTTTTTATTTACTTTTTGACTGTGGTCCTGTGGCTTTGCAGCGAAGGTTACACCACCGGAACGCCAGATTGGGCTCTTTACAGAACCTGCACGCGCACGGCCAGTACCTTTCTGACGCCAAGGTTTTTTACCGGAACCAGTTACTTCAGCACGGGTCTTCTGAGCGCGAGTACCTTGACGGGCACCTGCTGCATAAGCAACAACGACCTGGTGTACAAGCGCTTCATTGAAATCACGCCCGAAGGTAGTTTCGGAAACAGTCAGCGCGCTTTGCGCGTCTTTCACTACTAATTCCATTCCTATCTCCTCGACGTTAAGCCTTAACAGCAGGTTTAACGATCAGGTTGCCACCGGTAGCACCCGGAACAGCACCCTTGACCAGTAGCAGGTTGCGCTCAGCATCAACACGTACTACATCCAGGCTCTGAACGGTTACACGTTCGTTACCCAGTTGGCCTGCCATTTTCTTACCTTTGAACACTTTACCTGGAGTCTGGTTCTGACCGATTGAACCATGTCCACGGTGTGCCAAGGAGTTACCATGGGTAGCATCTTGGGTACGGAAGTTCCAGCGCTTAACTGTGCCAGCAAAACCTTTACCTTTAGAAGTACCGGTAACATCGACTTTCTTAACGTCTGCGAAAATTTCAACGCTAATGTTCTGACCTGCAGTAAATTCTTCACCTTCTGCAAGGCGGAATTCCCACAGACCGCGGCCAGCTTCTACGCCAGCTTTAGCGAAGTGACCCGCTTCTGGTTTGGTTACACGGTTAGCTTTTTTGCTACCAGTAGTAACCTGCACAGCACGGTAACCATCGTTGTCCAGGTCTTTGACCTGAGTAACGCGGTTTGCTTCAATTTCGATAACGGTTACTGGGATTGAAACGCCATCTTCTGTGAAGATACGAGTCATGCCCACTTTCTTACCGACTAAACCAATCATTGTTTCAACCTCTCAATCGTCAATGACCCTGATTAACCCAGGCTGATCTGCACGTCTACACCAGCAGCCAGATCCAGACGCATCAGAGCATCAACGGTTTTCTCGGTTGGCTCAACGATGTCAACCAGACGCTTATGAGTGCGAATTTCATACTGATCGCGCGCATCTTTATTGACGTGCGGAGAAATCAGGATAGTAAAACGCTCTTTGCGGGTCGGCAGCGGGATTGGACCACGAACTTGCGCACCAGTGCGCTTCGCGGTCTCAACGATTTCCGCAGTTGATTGATCGATCAAACGATGATCAAACGCTTTCAGGCGGATACGGATTCTTTGGTTCTGCATGAGACCAGAGCTCCAATTATTTTAAACGTAAATGATTACTCCTCATACCCATTTCGATTGATGGGAGAGTGTAATCGTTCTTCACATAACCCCCATATCGGGAGTATTGTTGACCAGCGAGTAAACTCATTGGCCAGCTGATTCAGATTGAATCAGGCTTACCAATATTAGGTAAGCCCGCGCATTATACGTACTCAGGAAGATTAAGCAACCACATTGGTGCTAAATCGCTGTAATTTTACGCTGATGCTTACCTCTTCATCTATACAGCAAAAAATCCTGCATTTTGCCTGTTAAGAAGGCAGGGAGTTATTTTACAACTCCCCTATTTTTCGGCCTTTTTCTGCTCACTGAGCGCTTTTTTGAGAAGTTGCTCAACACTTAAAGCTTCTGATACGGTGGTTGCAGAGGGACTTTTCGTATCATCGCTCGCATCAATACCCTCTTCCTCTGCAGGATTGACCGTTCCATCATCCTCATCCTCCCAGGGCTCTTGAAGAGTGGCCTCGTCACTTTTGACGTTACGCTCTTTTTTGATAACTCGCTCAGGCAGAATTTTTGATTCAAAAATATAATGCACATTTGAAAACACGTACGGCAACACTTGTGGCTGCGTGATCGCCTCCTTCTCCTCTTTATTTATGTGCTGCCATACGATATGTAATGCACTTCCCGCAGCAATGCCCAGGGAAACACAGAGGACAAAGACCAGGGAGAATAAAAGGTATGCTTTTTTATGTTTTGCAGATAAAGCCAGAACGACCTTGCAATTTTTGAGTTTGCTTTGATAAGCCGCGATATAAATGTTCTGCATTTAGCGTTTCCCCTCAGTGCCATCATCGACAATGAGCTCAGGTGCTTTGTTCAGGCTTTTAGCAATACGCTGCAGAGTCCCGGGTCCAACCTGGCTGTCAACATTAAGGCCTTCACGCTTTTGGAAAAGTTTGATCTTATCTTTCAATTCTGTGTCCCATTCCCCATTCAGGCCGGAAGGTAAGTGCAAAATGTTGCTGAGCACTGCATCAAGCCAAACGGTGTCTTCAAGAGAACTGTTTTGATTTATCGTTTTTTTACCGTCAGGCGTCGTTAACTGAAACTGTATAAAATCACCCGACCAGACTGCATTGAACCAGTTGCGCTCCACCGTCCACGTTTTATCCTTTATCAGCAGGTCAATATGTCTATCAGTAATTCTGACCACACCTGCATAGATCTTTTTATTTCCGATATTCATGGATGCCAGCCAGGGTTGTCCGCCTGCCACCAACTCATCCAGCGTTCCTTTCCCTTCCTTGCAAACCAGTTGCGCCCTGTCGGCTTGGTCGCAGAATGCATCAGCCAGAGGTACATCGTATCCCCAGATATGGAAGAGTTGTTTTATGCCATCACGTTTATCATTGGCCATATCCTCTATACGCAACGCTGGCGCGGGTACTTCTTTTAACGATGGTGCTACGAATAAGTGAGAGGTTAAAAATGGCGCCGCATACTGGTAGTAGGTCCAGCCAATCACACTTCCTAATAAGGCATAAATAAGCATAAGACTAATAAAGCAGCTTCTCGAACGGGAGGGGAGCCCCATGTAGGTGAGAGCCTGACTGAGATGACGTGGCTTCACGACAGGTGATCGGTCTATAAATGCACAACGCAGAGCATTTTCGGTGATTTGTGCGATGGTCCCTGGCCGACCTCCTGAAGCTTTATGGATCATCCTGGCCCCGGCGCGATCAACAAGCTCTCGTCCCCCACCTGCTTCACTGATTCTGCTGCTTATAAAAGCATGGCATTCCTGAACATTAAAACCATCGTGCTGATATTCTAATCTCTTATTATGTTTGGAAAATTGCTTAAAAGAATGCGGGCTTAATCTGGACCCACTTACGATCAATATGATTGAAAAACGCTCATCGCAGAGATAGCGTGATAATCCATCAAGAAAAGTCAGGCATTCATCATTGAGGTTTTCAGCATGATCGAAGACGAGTACAAGACCTTCATCAAAATTTGTGGATGCCTTAAATGCTTCTGAAATTTTGTTGAGTAACAAGCTGGTGGAAAGCGAACGCGTTTTTTTTAATGTCATAAGTTTCGCAACGAAACTCTCGAGGTCTTTACACTGGGTATCAGGGGATACTATATAATAGGCTCCCATCCTGCTGCTTTTTAACAACAAAGTCTGAACTAATGAGGTTTTCCCCGTCCCTTCATTTCCATGAACAACGATAGGTTGGCCTTGATTAATTTTATCTATTAAATAATCAAGTATCGCTGAATACCGCTCGCTATTGAAAAACGTCCTGGTACTGAAAGGTGAGAAAGAAAAACCAAAATACTCTAGAAACATTACCTTAACCTTCGAATAGAAGAAGGGTCACCCCTTGTATTCATTCATATAAAAAATAGTAAAACTAGCAAATATATTATTTATCAATACTAAAAATAAAGTGTATTTGTAACTTACCGCATTGACGGGTAGTATACTCATTTTATTACACCCAGGGGTAATAATACCTGAAAATGACTACATTTAAAGCTGAGAATAAAAATCAATAACTCTTCTACCATGCTACACAGTAAATACATTTTTATAGTGATTGCAATAATCGCACTATGCTTTGCATCTACAGCTTATATTATATATTTCCTGAATATTTCAAATAATTATTATTCCCAGCATCAATTTTTAACAAAACCAATACCAGTAACCTCTGTAATCCCGGCAACGTTATTCAAATGGAATGTCGTTGCTCAGGAGTCCACAAGCTCACCCCAGAATAACAACCAGGTAGAGCCATTGGATCTGAGTCTCAAGGGGGTAGTTTACAGCAGTAATAACAGGCTTTCCTTAGCAATAATTCAAGGTTCCAACGAACAACACAGCTACCGTGAAGGTGAGAAGTTGACGGATATCGAAGATGCGTATGTCAGTGTCATCACTCCAGAATCAGTGCAAATCCGCCACAATGATGCAATACAGACGTTCGTTATGGAGATAAGAAGAGAATCAACCTCGTCAAAGCCTGCACCGACTGCACCTTCTGTTATTCAGGTAAAAAGACTCAGTGACTATCTCGCTGTCACGCCTGTTTACGAGAAGTCGACGTTTATTGGCTATCGCGTTAATCCGAAGACCCAGACAAAAATTTATAAAAGTATGGGGCTGATTAATAATGAATTAGTCGTGAAAATAAATGGCCAACCTCTTGAGAATCCTAAATCATCAGAAGTTCTCATGGCAACCCTACAAAGCCTACGAGATGTTCAATTTACTGTTATAGGGGCTGGTCAGGCTCAGAACATTTACATTAATCTCGCAACACTTGAGACGTCTCTCGACGTGAACAACCATGACTAGAATCATTCAGAACCTAATTAAAAATTCGTTATTTACTTTATTGCTTACGCCGTTACTCACTCAAGCTGCGGATTTTACAGCCAGTTTCAAGAATACTGATATCAATGAATTTATCGATATCGTGAGTAAGAACTTGAATAAAACCATATTAGTCGACCCTTCAGTCCAGGGGAGTATATCCGTAAGAAGTTACGATATTCTTAATGAAGATCAGTACTACCAATTTTTCTTAAGTGTTCTTGATGTTTATGGTTACTCCGTTGTGCCGATGGATAATGGATTACTGAAAGTTGTGCGCTCTGCGAATGCAAAAACGGCGGGTGTACCCGTCGCTGACAGTTTAAAGCCGGGCCGTGGTGATGAAATTATTACCCGAATTGTTTCACTCAAAAATGTTCCGGTCCGAGAACTAGCTCCTTTGTTACGCCAGATGAATGACACTACCGGTGTTGGCAATGTCGTACATTATGAGCCCTCAAATGTGTTACTGCTCACCGGACGCGCTTCAGTTGTGAATCGTTTGATAGAAGTGGTGGATCGGGTTGATCAAATGGGAAGCCAGCAACGACAAACGATTAAATTAAAATATGGCTCCGCATCAGAAATGGCAGAACTGGTCAACAATCTGGTACGAGAAGAGACGAAGGGGCAATCTACCTCTCTGTTACAAGCAAAAATCGTTGCCGATGAGCGCACCAATACTCTGGTCATCAGTGGCCCGGAATATGTCCGACGGGACACCATCAAGCTTGTGAAAGAACTCGATCGCGATCAGTCAACACAAGGTAATACCCGCGTATTTTATCTGAATTATGCCAAAGCTGAGAAAATAGTCCCTGTACTTACTGGCATCACCGAGAAGATGAAAGACGGTAAAACGGCACAGTCGGCAGGGTCCTCCGATAAAAATATGAGCATTACGGCTGATGAGCAAACCAACTCCATTGTGATCACCGCTCAAAAGGATGTTATGCAATCACTTGAACAGGTCATTGCAAAACTGGATATCAGACGTGCGCAGGTTCTGGTGGAGGCAATTATTGTCGAGGTGCAAGACGGAAATGGCCTCAACCTCGGGATTCAGTGGAGCAATAACAACGTCGGTGGAACACAGTTCACCGGTACTGGAGCTCCTTTATCGACTGTTGCAGCAGGCGTACGCAAGTACAAGAAAGACGGTGTTATCAGTAGTGACAGCGCACTGGCCTCGACGATGCAAAGTTTCAACGGAATGGCTGCAGGCTTCTTTAGTGGAGATTGGAATGTTCTACTGACGGCGCTTTCAACCAGTAATAAAAACGATATTCTCGCAACCCCAAGTATTGTGACCCTTGATAACAAAGAAGCCTCTTTCAACGTTGGTCAGGAGGTTCCCTCGCTCTCCGGTTCACAGACGACTTCGGGCGATAATATATACAGTAGCGTAGTTTACAAAACGGTGGGAACCAAGCTCAAAGTCACTCCGCAGATTAATGAGGGTGATGCTGTACTCATGGAAATAGAGCAGGAAGTCTCCAGTGTGGATACCTCAACCGACTCCACTCTTGGCCCAACGTTTAATACCCGCACCATTCAGAATGCCGTATTGGTAAAAACCGGTGAAACCGTGGTACTCGGTGGTCTGCTTGACGACAGCTCTAAAGAAACTAAATCCAAAGTTCCCCTGCTGGGCGATATTCCCTGGATCGGTAATCTTTTCCGTTACACCTCAACAGAAACGGCGAAACGAAATCTGATGGTCTTTATCAGACCAACAATTATCCGGGATGATGAAATATACAAATCTGTTTCGGCGCAAAAATACTCGAGTTTCCAGAAGACCCAAAAACAGCGCAAAGAAGAAGATAATAATGATCTTATCACGCCAACCCATCGCCCGATGCTTCCGGATTATCCGGTGATAAAACCTGCCGTACCGGCTGAAAAATCATCCTTCGATACGAACAATACTCCACGTAATCCATTCAGTGAACAGTGAAAATGAGTACTGAAGAATATGAATGCGACGGTTTACAAAATGAAGCAGCCCTCTTAAAAGGGCTGCCCTACTCCTACGCACGGCAGAAAGGCGTTGCATTGGAAGATGGGGTCCTTTTCTGCCGGGAAGATGTGCAACCCGAAACGCTCATTGAAGTACGCCGTGTGGCCGGGCTGTGGGACAACATCAGATTGTTGAGTACTCAGGCGTTTGAGGAAAAGCTGTCGGAGACTTATCAGCAAAACCGCGGAGCCTCGCAAAAAATCATGGACGATATGGATGACAATGTCGATTTACTCTCACTGTCTGAAGAAGTACCAGACAATGAAGATCTGCTCGCCAGTGATGAAAATTCCCCGATTATTCGACTGATAAATGCCATTTTGTCTGAAGCCGTCAAAGAGGGGGCTTCAGACATTCATATCGAAACATTCGAACGCACGCTGAGCATAAGGTTTCGCGTGGATGGTGTACTGCGGCAAATATTGCAACCGGTTCGCAAGCTGGCGCCCTTTTTAATTTCTCGTATTAAAGTAATGGCCAAACTGGATATCGCTGAGAAACGATTACCGCAGGATGGGCGTATTTCCTTACGTCTGGGCCATAGGTCGATTGATATACGTGTATCCACCATTCCGGCCCAATACGGTGAAAGAGTCGTGATGCGCCTGCTCGATAAAAACAATATCTCACTGAGCATCGCGCAGCTTGGCCTCAGCCAGACGGATCAGAAGACGCTTACATCTCTGATTCAAAAGCCCCATGGCATCATTCTTGTCACTGGTCCAACAGGGTCTGGAAAGAGCACAACACTTTATGCCGTCATGGCGGCGCTGAATACTCAGGAACGTAACATCCTGACGGTGGAAGACCCTATCGAATATGAGCTCGAAGGCGTGGGGCAGACTCAGGTTAATCCGCGGGTTAGCATGACATTTGCTCTGGGTTTGCGGGCGATCCTGCGTCAGGACCCAGACGTGGTAATGGTCGGAGAAATTCGTGATGGTGAAACAGCGCAGATAGCCGTTCAGGCTTCACTCACAGGTCACCTTGTCATGTCGACGTTGCATACGAACAGCGCTATCGGCGCGATTACCCGTTTACGCGACATGGGTCTCGAGCCCTTTCTTCTGGCATCTTCCCTGCTTGGCGTGGTTGCCCAGAGACTGGTCCGGCGACTATGCCAACATTGCGCACAGCCGGTGGAAATAGATGCAGTGCAACAGGCACATTTCGCTTTCCTGCCGCAGCCACCGCAATTGCTTTTCAGGGCAGAGGGATGCCCGCAATGCCGGTTTAGTGGTTACAAAGGCCGAACAGCTATTCATGAATGTCTGATTGTTGATGACCAGTTGCGTAAAGCCATTCATCAAAATGAAGATGAGATGGCAATAGAGAAAATTCTTCGTCAACGCAGCCGTAGTCTTCGCGAAAATGGGCTTCTTAAAACAATTAGTGGCGAAACGACTCTTGAGGAAATCATCAGAGTAACCACTGAGCATGAAACATTCGCAGGTGGTCAATGAGTCAGTTTTCTTATCATGGCATCACTGCGACAGGAAAAGATCTGCGCGCTACCCTCGAGGCTGATTCCTTACGCCACGCGCGTCAAATTCTTCGCGAACAAGGTATTACTCTGCTGGGGATCCGGCCCGTCGGTCTTTCCATTTCTTCCCAGATGATAAAAAAAAGCGGTAAGCGAATTAAGGTTCCTTCGCACGCCGTGTCTCTGTTTTCTCGTCAGTTAGCGACATTAATCAATGCAGCTCTTCCCATCGAAGCGGCGCTGAATGTAATTGCACGACAAACTGAACATGCCGCCTTTGCAAAGGTCCTGGCCACTGTGCGGAATAAAGTCGTTGAAGGCCACACGCTGGCCGATGCGTTCTCTGACTATCCCCGTATTTTTGATCCAATGTTCAAAACGCTGGTGACTGCCGGAGAAAGGACGGGGCAGCTCGGTGCCGTGCTGGAGAAAATGGCCGACTACAATGAAATCCGCCAGCAAATAAAAAGCAAACTCACTCAGGCAATGATTTATCCCCTTATGCTGACGTTGGTCGCCATCCTGGTCATTGTCATCCTCCTGGTTGCAGTGGTTCCACAAATTATCGAGCAGTTTGTCCATCTCCGACATGCTTTGCCGTTGACTACGCGCATTTTGATTGCCGTCAGTGGCTTCCTCCAGACCTTCTGGTTACCTATTTCACTGGGGGCCGCTGGCATAGTGATATCACTAAAACTGGCTCTGCGCAGTCCAAAGCAACTGGCACGGTTCCACACCTTATTGCTTCAAATCATGGTAGCGGGTCCATTAATCCGGGCAGTCAACAGCGCTCGCTATGCACGTACTCTGAGTATTTTGCAATCCAGCGGCGTTCCTTTACTGGATGCTATGAAGATCTCAACAGCCGGCATCAGCAACGTGCACATTCACCGGCTTTTTCTGCAGGCTGCCGAAAATGTTCGTCAGGGTACCTCTCTTTTTAATGCGCTGGAACAAACGCATATGTTTCCCCCAATGATGCTTTACATGATTGCCTCAGGTGAGCAAAGCGGGCGATTAGGCGAACTGATGGCCCGCGCAGCCGATAATCAAGACAAGTTGATGCAACACCGACTTTCAATGGCGTTGGCCATTTTTGAACCCCTGCTGATTGTCTCTATGGCAAGCATTGTTCTCTTTATCGTCATGTCTATTTTACAACCCATTCTTCAACTCAATAATTTGGTCAGTTAAGGAACTTCTCATGCAGAATCAAGCAATCAATACAGATACCGTTAGCCAAAAACAGCGCGGTTTTACCCTGATGGAACTGATGGTTGTCATCGTCATTTTGGGGATCCTGGCGGCCCTTGTTGTACCTAATCTCATGGGAAACAAGGAAAAAGCGGATAAGCAAAAAGCAGTCAGCGATATTGTCGCTCTTGAAAATGCGCTGGACATGTACAAACTGGATAACCACCGCTATCCAACCACAGAGCAAGGCCTGCAGTCTCTGATTGCCGAACCTAAAAATGACCCTCGGCCGACAAATTATAATGCCGATGGCTATATCAAACGCCTGCCCGCCGACCCATGGGGAAATGAATATCTGTTGGTGAGTCCCGGAGATCACGGAAATATTGATGTCTTTTCTGCAGGCCCGGATGGCGAAGCGAACACGGCAGACGACATCACCAACTGGGTCGAGAAGAAATAATCTTGTCTATCCACAAGGCAGCCGGATTCACCCTAATGGAAATCATGTTGGTACTGGCAATTATGGCCAGTACCGCGATGGTAGTCATATTGATCCTGCCAGCTAACAACGCGCAAATCCGACAAGCCGAAAAGATGATGTCGTTAATGGAGTACACAGCCCAATATGCAACCATGACGGGTGTGCCGACCGGGCTGGCAATGACTCCGAATGAATATCAGTTTGTTATTCTCGCAACATCGCAGCCGTTAATTCCCAACAACGAAGAGCCAAAATGGATTGCTCTTCCCAGCGCACGCCTCGAAAGCCAGGGAAAGTTTGAAGACGAAGAGGCGATTTTTCTGTCGCCTCAAGACCTGAATAAGTCCCTGAGTACCATACCGCAGATCGTTTTTATGCCCGATGGCCGCGTCACGGTTTTCAATATGCAATTCTCTGCCTCATCGGGTGATGGACTTTGCTGCACACTTTCTTCTGCCGGTCAGCTTCCTCTGATACTCAAAGTGATCACCGGGGAAGACTGATGCAAAAAAAACAAAAGCAGGATGGGATGACAATCTTAGAAGTGATGATCGCAATGGCGATTTTCTCTGTCAGCGCAATGGCCTTACTAAACAGCATCACGTCGCAAATGAATGCCGTGACACATTTTCAGCAAAGTTTATTCGCCAGCTGGGTCGCCGATAACACACTGACTGAGTTGAGTCTGAAGGCTAACGTCACTGCCGAAACCCAAATAATCAATAAAACGGAAATGGCAGATGAAATCTGGTTTCTTGAATTGAATTCAATGAGGGATGAAAACAACGACATTAGCCTACTGCGGATCGATGTTCGTGTGGAGAAAGAAACGCCTAACCCTTCATTGTCTCTATATGCCCGCTTTGCTTCGGAGCCGAAGGAAGATAATGCCCTCACTCAGAAATAAACAACGCGGCTTCACCCTCATCGAAGTGATGATTGCCATGATGATCTTTGCGATGCTTAGCCTGCTCGCATACCAAATTTTATCGGCATCGGTTAAAACCAGCAGCGTCGTGGAAGAGCGCACCACAAAGCTTTTGCAAATTCAGCGAACCTTTGCCCAGATGGAGAGAGACCTTACTCAGATTATTTTACGTCGTGAGAACGCCGTTGAGCCAATTTTGTACAGTACACCAGGATTGCTCAAATTCACCACACTGGACAGCATGAACTCCCTGCAGGTGATGTCAGCCAGTGATTTGCAGGAAGTGACCTGGCAACTCTCCGACGCTTCCTTAACGCGCAGCTCCCGCACATTGCCCTCAGGCATTGAAAAAGCAACTGACGTAATAATGCTGCGGGGAGGTGTTACCTCATTCGGACTCAGGTTTTATGAGGGCGACTGGAAAACTGAGTGGAAAGGAATCGATACTTTACCCGCAGGAGTCGAAGTGACGATTGAAGTCGAAGGGACAGGAAAAATCCGACGCGTGTTCAGGCTGCCCGATACATTGCCTGCCACCCCGGCCGCAGATCCACAAACGAATATTCAAGGCTCAGCTATGCCCGCGATACCGGCCGCCACTGATACGCAGAAGCAAGCGGCAAATGAATAGACAACGTGGTGCAGCCTTGCTGATGGTTCTGTTAATCCTGGCGATTATGGCAGCGCTGGCCGCAAAAATGACCCTGCAGTTTCAAAGTACATGGCAGACGCAAATGTTTCTGCTGAATCAGCAGCAATTACAATGGCTGGCCCATGACGCCGAACAAATCGCCATTCAAAAATTACGACGAGACCTCAAGGATACGCCGCAAAACAATAACCTCAATCAATCCTGGGCACAGACTGGCGAGACCGATAATGAAGATGGATCTGCGGTGAATTATGTCATCGTCGACGGGCAGGCCTGTTTCAATATCAACAGTCTGCAGCAGAATCAGCCAGATAGCGTGACCAAAGAAGAACCCTACAACACTCGTGTTCTCCGTCAGCTGCTGATCGACGCGGGGAGCAATCGCGCCGAAACAGAAAGATTTGTCGACTCACTGAGTGACTATCTGGATATAGACGATCAGGTACGTTCCGCGGGTGCAGAAAGCAAAGAGTATAAAAAACAAGCGACTTCGGGAAGTGCTGTTAAGCATGAGATTTACTCATTAAATGAACTCGCCCTGTTACCCGATTTCCCCCGCGAAATTGTGGCTCAGATTCGCAATCAGTTATGCGTGCTACCGGAAGAAACTCAGCAGATTAACGTCAATACCCTGGCTGAGGCGCAGGCTCCACTGCTTTCGGCTATGTTTCTGGGAGAAATTACAACGGATGACGCTAAGAAAATACTCACTGCCCGCCCGTTAAATGGCTGGAATTCAGTGGACCTTTTCCTGCAAGAAGTTAAAAAACAACGCTTCACTATTGCACCTGACTTTGCCGCTATCAAACCGCTACTCACTGTCAGAAGCCGTTTCTTCACGCTTTACAGCCAGGGCAGCACCGGTGACCAAAAGAATACGATGAGTAGTTCCTTGTTTTTTAACAAAGATGACAGCTCTATTAAGATTTACCAGCGACGCTATCGGATACTTGAATAATGTTAAGTGAACAGACCTCTGCCACCAGAATTTATGTCCGTACGGGCATCCACAGGGATGAGCCGGCCTGGTGGTTCAGGAATACTTCTTCACGGCCTGAGCACACGTTCAGGCTGGAAAATACTCTGCAATTGGCTCAACTGTCAGAAGAAGCCGGCAGCCAAAGTATTGGCCTGCTGCTGCCTGCCAGTCAGGTGATTTTCCGCACCGTGACGCTGCCTGAACGCCGCGTCAAAAATTTGGACACGCTGCTTTCCTATATGACAGAGGAAAGCGTGGCCGGAGATGTGGAAAATCTTCATTGGGTGGTACTGGCTCAGGAAGATAAGCTGCTGCACGTCGCCGGTATTGATGAAAACTACCTGAAGAACTGGCTATCACATTTCAGTGACGCAGGATTGGAGGTGACAGAAGTTTATGCTGATGCCACGCTACTGCCGGTTAATGAATCAGGATGGTCGATGGTCAGGCTGGAGGAACAATGGCTCATCCGCCAGTCACCCTTTTCGGCCTGCATCGTTGAAGACAGCTGGCTTGAAACTTACCTGACCATCGCCGCACCTGAGGCCGTCACATCCTATAGTCCGACGGAGTGCAAAAGAGATATCATTCGTAGGGCAAATCACGAGCACCCGATGATTTTGCTTAACCGCGCAGAGCCATCACCTTCTCTGAATCTTATGCAGGGAAAGTTTGCAGTTAAAAAACCACATTCTGCGTGGACCAAAGTTTTACCCGTCATTGCATTGTCTTCGGTAGCGGTCACGTTATTTTTTGCTTTCGGTTCACAGCTGTTCCTATTTTGGCAAGCCCGCCACTATGAAAGTCAGTTGGAAGAACAAACCAGAGCGGTTTATACCGAATGGTTCCCCACTCAAAAACACGAAAAAAATCTGCGCTTTTACTTCGAACAGGACATTAAAAAGTCACCCGCTCAATTTCTGCCAACGCTGGCAAAACTGACGAAGATGCAAAGCCAGATCCCAGGCATTGAAATCAATAGTCTGGATTTTAAAACGGAGGAACCAGAACTTACTCTCCAGGTAATCGCGCCGGATGCCCGGTCACTGGATAACTTTATAGAGCTCAGCGCCGATCAGTTTCATTTTCAACCTTTTGGTTTAACTTCGACAGCACAGGGTGTCACTGTCACCTTGAGAAACAGGGAAAAAAAATGAAAGCATGGTTTTTAGCGAAGAATTCCCGCGAACAGTACTTATTAATGAGCGGCGGCATACTGTTGATCATTGCAACGATATGGTATGCCATCATTGCCCCGATCAATGCACAAATTGATGCCAGTCGTGCCCGCATCAGCCAGCATATTAGCTTCCTGAAATATGTCGCCGATATCTCCGAAAGCAGCCATCGTCATCAGGGTAAAACCTTTCCGAAAGAAAAACTCGCGCCAACGCTCGTCACGACGTCGGCTAAGTTCGGAGTGGTTTTCACTCAGGTAGGGCAGGATGAAAAAGGCATGTCAGTGAAAATAGAGAACGTTGAATATGAGTCTTTCCTGAGATGGATCGAATATTTAGAAAAAACGCACAATATCAAAGTCGTCAGTATCGCCATGTCTCAAAGTAGAGTTACGGCTAACCTGCTGACGGTACCGCAACTCACGCTGCGTTAAGGCAGCATATTTCAGAGAATCACATGGACTATTGGACATCAACACGGACGATCGCTGCCATACCAGCTGAATTCATCCATTCTGCGGCTTTGATTCTAGGGCTTTTGATCGGCAGCTTTATCAATGTCGTGGTTTATCGCTCACTATTAATATTCAGCCTCAATGAGAAAGTCTCCGAAAAAATTAACCTCTGTTATCCAGCATCGCACTGCCCTTCGTGTAAGCACACACTAAAGGCGTGGCAAAACATTCCTTTGTTGAGTTGGCTCATCCTGAGAGGCCGATGCCACTATTGCAGCATCCGTATACCCATGAGCTACCCGTTGGTCGAGGCAATGTGTGGTTTACTTTTTTTCATCCTCACCTTTTTCTTCGTCACGCCACTTTCTCTTCTTTTTGCATTTACGTTGTGCAGTTTCCTGCTGACGCTCACACTCATCGATCTCAAAAGTTACTTGTTACCCGATAGTCTGACTCTGCCGCTTCTGTGGATAGGATTGCTGTCTCACACTTTGATAAACGGGGTGCAGCTGGAAGACGCCGTCTTCGGAGCAGTAGCGGGCTATCTGGTTTTATGGTGTCTTTACTGGGGGTTCAAATTCGTCACGGGGCGTGAAGGAATGGGGTATGGTGACTTTAAACTACTCGCGGCATTGGGTGCCTGGATGGGATGGCAAAGCTTACCGGTGATCTGTATTACATCCTCTGTTATGGGAGTCTGTATTGCACTGACGGGGCGTTTGGCGGGAAGAACGATAACGACGATCCCCTTTGGGCCTTGCCTCGCCATCGCGGGAATGATCAGTTACATCAGCCAGCAAAGTCCAACATTCTGGCTGATGTTTTTATAAACAGAATGACTACTGCGATTCTTCTTTCAGCTGCGACTGAATATAGTTTTGCAGTCCGATACGTCCTATCAGTTCAATCTCTGTTTCCAGCCAGTCGATGTGATGCTCCTCGTCAGCCAGAATTGTGATCATAATATCTCGGCTGACGTAATCATGAACGGAGTCCGCGTACGCGATTGCTTCACGCAGATCTTTCGCACCTTCCAGTTCGAGAAGCAAATCTGACTTCAGCATCTCTTCGACATCTTCACCAATGTTGAGTTTGCCGAGATCTTGCAGGTTTGGAAGACCTTCGAGGAATAAAATGCGCTCAATGTAAATATCAGCATGCTTCATTTCGTCGATCGACTCGTGATACTCGATACCATTGAGGCGCATCAACCCCCAGTTTTTGAACATACGGGCATGCAAAAAGTACTGATTGATAGCAACCAGTTCATTTCCAAGAAGTTTATTGAGGTGTGCAATGACTTTTTTATCGCCTTTCATAGGTAACTCCTCCGTTCCGGTATCTAAAGCGTAGATCCGGTACAGAGTAAGTCAAAAAAAAGGCACATTTTTTATCGAAGTATTTTTACGCGATGTTTTTGAACTCTGGAATCTGCTGTAATTCGTCTTCCATTATCTGACGTGCCGCGCGAACACATTTGCCACATTGGGTCCCGACCGGGACAAAATTTCTGAGCTGTTGAAACGTTTGGGGCTGGTAACGCCTTACTGCCTGTCTGATTGTTTTATCACTGACTGAATTGCACAAACACACGTACATATAAACCACACTTCGCATATAACTTACCCTAACTGTAAATGAGAATGGTTATTATTGCAAATGCGAAGACATGTTTTTTTGCGTGAAATTCAGGCAATAAAAAAGGGTGCCGAGGCACCCTTTTTTTGCTCTTAATTATCAGCGATTAAGCGATAACTTTAGCAACAACGCCA
>NZ_CBCPJJ010000032.1:0-6536 GCF_965118895.1 Rahnella inusitata | reverse complement strand
TGTAATTCACAGTTATATAAGAAGATCTTTGGATCTTCGTATTGCTATGAAAACAGTGTCTTATTTAACCTACTTTGTCCAGGATAGCCCGACTTCTGACACATCCTAGGCATTCTTGAATCAGCTAAACATGAGTGGATAGTACGTCGCCATCATGAGAACAAATAAATTGACTCTCATGTTTTGATGAGTAGGATATAGTAAACGAATGAGGTGATCATGAGAGTTAAAGCTATGATGGATGTGAGTAAAAAAACAAAGATTCGTCACAGAAATGAGTTAAACCACACTTTGGCTCAGCTTCCATTACCCGCTAAACGTGTCATGTATATGGCGCTAGCTCCTATTGATAGTAAAGAACCTCTCGAAAGAGGGCGTGTATTCAAAATTAAAGCAGAGGATTTAGCTTCTCTTGCAAAAATAACCCCTTCACTGGCCTATAGGCAGTTAAAAGAGGGAGCTAAGCTTTTAGGATCAAGCAGAATATCGTTAAGAGGAGATGATATTGTAGCTTTGGCTAAAGAGCTTAACCTTCCATTTAATTCTAAAAATATGCCTGAAGAAATGGATTTAAATATCATCGAATGGATTGCGTATTCTCATGATGAAGGATTCCTATCACTCAAGTTTACAAGAACTATTGAACCCTACATATCGAGCCTTATTGGTAAAAGAAATAAATTTACAACGCAATTGCTAACTGCAAGCCTCCGCCTTAGCAGTCAATATTCTTCATCCTTATACCAATTGATAAGAAAAAATTACTCTAACTTCAAGAAAAAAAATTCATTTGTAATTTCACTTGAAGAGTTAAAAGATGAGTTAATAGCTTATACATTTGATAGTAACGGTGGTACTGAATATAAATATCCTGAGTTTCCAATTTTCAAAAGGGACGTGCTAAATAAAGCTATTGCTGAGATAAAGAAAAAAACAGAAATATCATTAATTAGTGTTTCCGTTTTCGAAAAAGAAGGACGCAAAGTTAGCAAGTTACAGTTCGATTTTGTAGTTGATGAGGAGGAGTTTTCAGGGAACGAAGATAGCGACCAAAATTGTTTAAGTGATGAAGATAAACTTTTCCTTCAAGAATTCGATAAGAAAGTACCACCAAAGAAAAAATGAGGTGAACTATGGCTAAGATCTACGAATTTCCTCAAGGTGCAGATCGCAATCGATTAAAACGAGAAATAGCCAGTGAGCGAAAAAAACACTTAAAGGAGAAAACCGGGAACCCGCTTCTGAAGTACATTAAGTGGAGTTGGTTTTATCTTCGTCTTCTGACTGCGGGAACACTGCATCTGATTTCAGTTATTACGTTGGCGATCCTGGGCGCATTCAGTACGGTGATATTCTGGATAGGTGGATTGATTTGTGTCGTAACCTGGTTTCATCTTGATCACCAGTTCTGGACGGCACAAAATTTTACCATCCCAGTTATTGGCTGCGTCTGGGTTTTGAGTTTGTTATCCGCACCGCTGGTAGAGCTGATGAACAAAAAGACGCCCTGGTATCGGCTTCTTGTTCCTGATGCTACCGAGGCGCACACGGACACTGAGCATGAATAACCGTCATAGCCCGTTCTTTGCCTTGTCTAGCCGGTTTACCGCACTCAAATTTATGTATGATGGGGTAGTGTTTTTCACTGTGATGCAGGATAGGGCAAACGCCGCAAAATGACGTCTGCGACGCCATTCCGCTACGTTTGCCCGTTGACCTACAGTCGGTTCTTGTTGGAGGAATTATGAAATTTAGCGTAAAAGAATTTATTAATGATAAATATGCAAAGGCTGTTAATATTTTAAAGGATAATATCAAAGAAAACTATCATGTTTTTTATGGTGTCAGATTAAGTGAGATTCTTTTTCCTTCAAGTGAATATGGCTCTGAAGCATTTTTTAAAGAGTTCGAATCGATTAATAGTATCACACTGCCAATAATTATTTTCGACCTGAAGGAGCAGAAGCCAATTCTGGTAATCAGCTTCGAAGAAGTATCTGATGCTGCTGTACTGGAAGAAGTGGGTATTGCCGTTATCATTTGCAATAATCTGTCAGACCTTCTGACACAGAATAGCCTTGTCGTTTTATATGAAGTCTAGGGTTTGAATTTTATTTGTATTCTCTGCAAGGATCACCAAGAGTGATTGAGTCGAGTTCGTGAGAGTAACAGGCGTGATGGAAGTATGAGGGGTTTTTAAGATACTCAGGGAACGATATTATCTTCCCGCTAGTGATGCCTGCTGAAAGCCAGTTCAGAAATATTTTATTATTCATTTTAAGTTTATTTTTCTGGATGAAAATGAAATTGATATCAGAATGATAATAAACGGGACTAAGTTGGTGAATGTTGTTGCCTACCACAACTTCTAATATATTTATGAATTCATGTTTAAATGAAAACCCTCCTGCTTTTAGAGGCTTCTTAGCTTTAAAAATAAATGAATAATATTCATTTTCTAGCCTTTCAATACAGTCGTTGTTTATGGCTAGCTGCTCAATGATAGCTTCCCGCTTATACTCCAAATTGTCTCTGACAGACTGATAAACGACCATTGCTGCATGGTGAGATCCACCGCTGTTCGAGGCTACATATCTGTCCAGCCATGAATAGTATGTGATATTAATCGGATCGCGAGTGTAGAAACCCTCATGCTCTATATGCCATACATTATTATGCCAGTCTGACATATCTTCAGCTTTTAGATTTTCTGCGGGGTACATCCCCCTACCCCACGAATAAACGTCCTTGAACCAGCTGCCATTGATTACCTTATGCCAACCAGTTCCAAAGCTCTTCGAGGCCGTCAGAGACTGAATTTTGTTAAAATCGAAATCCTGAATTTGTTTTCTTTCTGTACTTATTATGGTGCTCAGAATTTCAGCTAGACTCTTATCAACGTATCTCAAAGAGTAGTCGCTGAACAATGCCTCTAGTTGTAATACTGTATTCGCGTCTGCTGTTGGCTTAACTAACTTTATATCTTCCAGATTTTTATAAGTTGCTGTGGTCAGTTTATAGTGATCGGTAAGCTTATAGAGTTGAAATATCCGTTCAGTCAGATACCGCATAAATCTATCATCCGTGTTTTATGGTTAAATTTTTGCTGATTCCAGTAACCAGTGATTTTTCTGGTTCTCGTCCAGGTTATCGAATGCGGCCAGCGCTGCTTTAAGAACTGTCGTCCTGCTCTGTCCCGTTCTGATTGCCTCAGCCTCAAGGATTTCATCAAAGGCTTCGGAAAGCCGGAAATTTACCAGCTTTGCTTTACCTGTTGCTGGCTTCCTGTTAGCGCCGGAGATAAAGCGCGCGGTTTCTGCATTTGTTGCCTGTTCTTCTGTTGCTGGAACAACGGGCGTTTTTAGTTTTAAAGCCATATAACAATCCTCATATACTGAATACGTGTAAATAGCATAGTGTCTTTATTTTGTATTTACAATGTAAATCTTTACTTCATTCTATTGAAATGATTAAACAATCCCGATTTCCTGAGCCAGTAATTCAATCTGTGCTTTCGCTTTCGTCAAGCTGGATGCGCGGCTTACATCATGCACCCCTGCCCCTTCATTACAGGCACTTTCAAAAACATCCAGCTCTGACATACGTGTTTTCAGTGGCTGTATCCATACACTGTCTGACCGTAAGAGTTTATCCAGTTCAATGGCTGCTTTAATGTGTCGTGGTTTGCTCGGGTTTATTCTGGTCAGCAATACCCAGGGTTGCAGTGCAGAGTTTGATTTCTGAGCCATACGGACTTTTTCGGTTACGCTGGTCAGGGTTTCACTTTCGAAGTCTGAAGAAGCCTTAACGAGCGTTATCATGATATCTGATACTGTCAGTGCGCTACGGAACTCCAGGCTGTCATGGCCGGGGCAGTCAACAATCAGAACGTCGCACAGCTTGCTCAGGCGGTTAATTTCCTTACTTACATTACCGTATGCTTCGTACACCGTAACTGTGGGAAGACCATGCCCACGGCGTTTTTCATTCCAGCTCAGCAAATCGTTGTTCTTATCCGTTTTCAGGATGATCACCGATTTGGCTTTGTTAACCAGCATTGATGCTGTATTGGCAACGTAGGTACTCTTCCCTACCCCACCTTTATCTGAAACCACCAGTAAAATTTTTCCCATTTTGATGCTCCTTATCTTTACGTTGTAAATGATTAATTGTCTTTACGTCGTCTTTCTATCGTAAAGACGTGCATGTCTTTATATTGTCTTTATAGCTCATATTCTTTATAACGTAAAGCGAAAGTAAATATAATGGTGTCTTTACAGTATCTTTATATTGTAAATTTCTTGTTGTCTTTATGGATGATTTACAATGTAAATCATTATGTGTCTTTATCGCGTCTTTACGATGTCTTTATTTGTCACAAGTAGTGACAAGGTCACTTAACTAAGCTCTTTTTTGGTTCGGTTTGAGTATACCTTCCTCGTACCACTGCAAGCTGGTACTGTTTAAACACACACGACACACTTAAACAGAACCGGTTCTCAAAAATGACCCAAACAGTACCGACCTGCTTTGTTCGCGCTTATCTTCGTGCCTCCACGTCCGAACAGGATGCATCACGAGCACGTAGCTCTATCGATACTTTCGCCACTGAGCACGGGCTGGCCATCTGTAACTATTATATTGAAAATGAGTCAGGTTCACGCCTGGAACGTCCTGAGCTTTTCCGGCTGCTGAAAGACTGTCGGCAGCGCGACATCTTACTTATTGAAGATGTTGACCGCCTTTCACGACTGGCCGGGAATGACTGGATCACGCTCAAGAAAATGATTGCCAGGAAAGATATAAGAGTCGTGGCCGTTAATGTTCCCACTACCTGGCTGCATTTATCTCCGGGGCTGACCGATTTTGATAACCGGATGTTTTCGGCCATCAATGACATGCTGCTCGATATGCTGGCCGCAGTGGCCAGACGCGACTATGAGCAGCGGCGGGAACGCCAGAAACAGGGGATCGCCAAAGCAAAAGCTGAGGGCAAATACCAGGGCAGAAAGGTTAACCAACATCGCTATGATGCCATTAACCGGCTGCTGGCCAGCGGCAGCTCCTGGAGCCAGGTTCAGAAGACCATCAATTGCAGTCGTGGCACCATTAGCCGGGCGATTAAACAGTGTCCCCCAGTTACAGCCCTCCCCTCTCTTTCCGGGCAGTCTGAGAGTGCTACCGCATTTTCCGTGACAGCCACACTGTGGGTGCCGGTGCAGAACGGCAGCAAATTTACCCGTGGGAAGAAAAAGGTCAGAGAAGATATTGCCTGGCTGGTTGAGTGCGACTATGACGGAAAGGTGTTGGACAACAATGAGTACAGCCTGATTTTTACGTATAGCGATGAGGCCGATTTGAAAGAGCAGATTGACGAACTTTTCGACGAGATATACCGCACAGCTGAGATACGTAACTGCGTGGTCGATGATATGACGCTAACCAATGATGCAACTAATCAGGGCTGGAATGAATACGATGGAGGTTGGCAATAATCTATTGAGAGAAGCCTAAACCAAAATTCCCGCCAGTTCCAACACTCAAAAAAAACACTCATATACTCATTTACACATAAAAAACACATTTACTCATTTGTGTTTTTGTGTATAATTAAACTCAAATGAGTAAACACACAAATGAGGTTTAGACATGAAAATTATCGCGTTCCTCAACCCTAAAGGTGGCTCCGGTAAAACGACTGCAACAATCAACGTCAGTAGCTGCCTTGCCAGTTCGGGTAAAAAAATTGCAGTTGTAGATACAGACCCACAGATGAGCCTGACTAACTGGAATAAAGCAGAGAAAGCAGCATTCGATGTTTACACCGCAGCATCAGAGAAAGACGTTTACCAGGTAAGAAAAGATCTGGCTGAATATGACTTTGTGATTATTGATGGAGCCGGTTCTCTGTCAGTTATTACTTCCGCAGCGGTGATGGTCAGCGACCTGATTATCATCCCGGTAACACCCAGCCCTTTGGATTTTTCCGCTGCCGGTTCTGTCGTCACGGTACTGGAAGCCCAGGCTTATAATCGTCCGGTAGAAGCTCGATTCCTCATCACACGGAAAATCGAACAAGCCACCATGCTTAACGTTCTGAAAGATAGCATTGCTCAGACGGGTATTAAGCCGTTTAAAACTGCGATCACACAACGCCAAAGTTACGTTAAATCCGTCATGGAGGGTGAGAGCGTTTTCGATACCAACGATGGAGCAGCAAAGGGCGAGATAGCCATTCTGACGCGAGAAATACTCGAATCATTTGAGTAAAAACTCATATACTCATTTCAGCATATTAGAGGTTATGTATGGCACTAACTAAGCAACATACATCAAAAACAATGAGTTTCGGTGAGCATCGAGATCTTGAAAAAGTCGTCAATAGCACACCCACGGGAAAGCAAAAGAGAGTCAACGTTAACTTTGATGAAGAGATACATACCCGCTTCAAAGCTGCGTGTGCAAAACAAGGTACATCTATTACTGATGTGATAAAGGATTTGGTCGATAATTGGCTGAAAGAAAATGACAAGTAA
>NZ_CBCPJJ010000031.1:0-20147 GCF_965118895.1 Rahnella inusitata | reverse complement strand
AGGGGTCAGTTTGGATATAGAGAATTATTGTACGGTAAGCCTGTTTTTTGAACAGGCTTACCTGTAGCAATAGGGTGTACTCCCGCGCTATACAGCGTTTTCAGGGGATTTTGTCTTAATCGGATAACCTAAATGCGATACAGCAAGAGCGACAACCTAAAAGCGATAGCCACTGACGATAAATCAATCACTTACGTATCCTAATTGGTTAAATAATGTGCTTAACGTACAAAAATTTCCGATCTCCAAACTGACCCCTTATTTGTCTCCTGCAACACCACGGGGTTGCTATAACCAGCGACGAACCCGTTGGGTATAGCGTTCCCATTCCAACCCGAAACGTTTTCGAAGCTGTACCTCTTCAACATGGATATGTAATCTGGCTACTACAAACATAAACAACGGTACAGCAAGTATCCCCACCAGGCTGCCAAAGCAGAGAGCAACGGATAACTGGAGCCCGCTCATTCCAAGGTAAATAGGGTTTCGACTCCATGCGTAACAACCGACAGTTACCAGCTTGGTGGTTCTATCCGGATGAAGCGGATTAAGCGTCGTGCCGTTCGTGCTCATCTGCCAAGCGGTGTGCAGTATCATGGTAATACAAACACCGGTCAGCAACACGCTTAGCACTATATTCACGATGTCGAAGGTAAAACGCGGGATTGCAGTCAACACATCAGTGACGAAAAACAGCAATAAGATGAGTGGGGGCGGAAACCATACTCTCAATCGAGTCACGAAGTTACGCATTACACAGACCTATCTCTGAACTAAGCAGCCTGATGGCTGCAAAATGAAAATCCAGTCCTTGCCATTCCTATAGTGACCATGAATCTGACATTATATGCCTGATCTGAAAAGTTATTTTTTTCATAACTGTCCTTATAACGGTGCGGGGTCAGTCCACACCTCTGTTCAGGTGAACAAATTCAGCAGACCACTTCACTGTTAAACCTGTGGCGATTCAGGGTGCCATGTGTATGGCACCTCATCTCTTATTTACTTATTGACTCCGTTACCGCCTGCCAGGTTATAAAGCCACCACTCAGATTATATGTCCTGAAGCCGTGGGCCTGAAGAATACGGTATGCCACATGCCCGCGCAGGCCACTCTGGCACCCTATAAAAATCTCTTTATCTTTAGGCACTTTTTCAAGATTCTCCCGCAGGGAATCCAGTGGAATGGATAGCGCGTCAGGATATTCGCCAAATTGTTTCAGTTCTGCAGGAGAGCGAATATCAAGTAAACAATAACTGCCCGGTACCCGTTGTAACACATCGCGGACATGACAGATGACCGTATCTCCCTTGATGACATTTGCCGCCACCATTCCAGCCTGGTTAACAACGTCCCTTGCACTGTTAAAAGGAGGAGCATAAGTCAGCTCCAGATGCTCAAGATCGTTGACGGTAAGTCCCGCACGCTGTGCGACAGCCAGGACATCGATGCGTTTATCAACCCCTTTTTTCCCTGACGCCTGGGCCCCGAGAATTTTGCCAGTATCGGGGCTGAACAGCAGTTTAAGACTGATCATCGTTGCCCCCGGGTAGTAACCGGCATGATCAGCAGCATGGACGTAAACCTTCTCGTATCGGGTGCCGTGGGCTTTCAGTTGCTTTTCATTCGCACCGACGCTGCCAATACTCAGCGAAAATACCTTACAAATGGATGTCCCCTGACTGCCATGGTAAAGGCTGTGGTGATCAAGCATGTTATCAGCAGCAATGCGTCCCTGGCGGTTGGCGGGCCCAGCCAGAGGAATATTAGCGGGTTCCTGAAAAACAAGGTCAGGTGTTTCAACTGCATCCCCCACGGCGTAGATGTCAGGGATACTGGTCTGCATACAAGCATTGACACATATGCCTCCACGTTTACCCACTTCGAGCCCGGCTAATGTGGCAAGGCTGTTCTCAGGTTTTACCCCGATGGCGAGAATAACCATGTCGGTCTGCACAAAGCCACCGTCAGACAGTGCAACGCGGAATCCCGTTTCTGTCCGCAGTACCTCGGTGAGTGCCGTTCTGAGACGCAGATCCACGCCATGATTCCGGATTTCCTGATGCAGGACTGATGCCATTTCAGGATCAACCGGAGCCATAACCTGTTCCCCCATCTCCAGCAGAGTGACACGGATCCCCCGTTCGCTCAGAGCCTCCATCACTTCAAGTCCGATGAACCCCCCCCCGACAAGCGTGGTGTGAGCGACGTTATGTTGCTCAATCCACGCCAGGATAGCATCCATGTCAGTAAGATTTCGGAGCGTAAAGACTCCCTCTTGCTGTAGCCCGGGCAAAGGAGGGACAACCGGCGCGGCTCCGGTACTGAGGAGCAGACGATCCCATACTTCGGTATGGATCTCGCCTGAGATCAAATTATTAACTGTTACAGTTTTATTAACCGGATCCACTGACGTCACTTCATGGCAGGTACGGACGTCTATGTTAAAGCGGGATTTAAAATCCTCCGGAGTCTTAAGAATAAGTGACTGCCGTAAGGGAATATTTCCGCCTATATGATAAGGCAATCCACAGTTGGCGAAAGAGACATCGCTTCCCCGTTCAAACACAACAATACTGACATCCTCTGACAACCGGCGAGCCCTGGCTGCAGCGGATGCGCCACCGGCAACACCACCAACTATCACTATTTTCATTACATCCTCTCTGTTCACTCGGGGCAAAATGCCTGCCAGATATAATTAGTTACCCGGGTCAGCTGGACGCTGCAGACCTGGCGAACACGGTGGCAAAATTATGCCACTATCATTATACTAAAATATATTATATAAAAACACATAATATGAGAAATCATCAATGCAAATGAATGAAGACACAAAACGTCAGACTGATATGAAAAATGCGGCCCTGAGGGCAGCGGATGTTTTACGGGGACTAGCCAACAGCGACCGGTTGCTGTTGATGTGCCAGTTAAGCCAGGGAGAAGCGAATGTGTCCGAACTCGAAGCGGCGGTCGGGATTACTCAGCCGACGTTGTCTCAGCAGCTTGGCGTCATGCGCCGCCTGAAGCTGGTTGAGACCCGACGGGCTGGTAAAATGGTATATTACCGTATCGGGGATAACCGGATCATGACGTTGTTAAATACCTTATATACTCTTTACTGTCCGCAGGCCGGGACAGGTAAAGGAAACCATAACAACGAATAATATGATTCTGCTTTCTCTGCAAACCGTTTTATCAGTGGATCATAAACTTGTTGAGGCTATGAAGTGCCTGGACGAAACTGTAACGGGAAAACGACAGTGATTCGGATATACCCGCCGGCAATCCCTTTCCGGACTGTTTAATCACTTGCCCGCTCACAGGTTTACTGGTTGATTTATCGGTTTTTATACTATTCGGGGTCTGAAGCCCAACCGTACGAAAACGTACGCTAAGTACGTTTTTTAATCAATTTGGTATTTTGGTTGCCATGACAATAGACAATTATAGAGGCCATTCATCGCTCTCTTCCGCTTGCTTAAGTGGCCTTAGCTGTCCTTTTGTTACCTGCTCTGCCAGAGTGAATGTGTAGTGACCCAGCATATTGATATGCGCATGGCGCAGTGGTGACAACCGGGATTCATCGTCTTCATTAAGGGTTTCGCCCTCCTCACGTAAATGTGTCAGCGCGGCCTGCATATAAATGGTATTCCAGAGCACAACAGCATTGGTTACCAGCCCCAGAGCGCCCAACTGCTCCTCCTGCCCGTCCTGATAGCGTTTTCTGATCTCGCCTTTCTGCCCGTGACAAATGGCTCTGGCGACAGCATGTCTGCTTTCTCCCCGGTTAAGCTGGGTCAGAATGCGACGTCGGTATTCTTCATCATCAATATAATTCAGCAGATACAGTGTCTTATTTATTTTTCCGGCTTCGATAATTGCCTGTGTTAACCCTGAAGGGCGATCGCTGTTCAGCAACGAACGAATCAAAACTGACGCCCGGATTGTCCCCAGCGTCAGAGAACCGGCCATACGCATCATGTCATCCCAGTGTTGCTCTATCTTCCGGGCATTGGCAGCATTGCGGGCGATGTCATTCAATACACCATAGTCTGCATCTTTATCAACTCGCCAGAACACAGAGGCTCCGGTATCAGCCAGGCGGGGAGAGAACTGATAGCCCAGCAACCAGAAAAGACCGAAGATCAGGTCACTGGAACCCGCTGTATCTGTCATTATCTCTGTCGGGTTGAGTCCGGTTTGCTGCTCCAGCAGGCCTTCCAGTACAAATATGGAATCCCGCAACGTGCCAGGAACGACAACGCCATGAAATCCGGAGTATTGATCTGAAATGAAGTTGTACCAGGTGATCCCACGGCTGGAACCAAAATATTTTCGGTTGGGACCTGCATGGACCGTTCGTACTGGGGCTATAAATCGCATACCGTCCGCAGAAGCCACCTCACCACCGCCCCATTTCTGAGCCAGAGGCAGGGTAGACTGATAATCAACCAGTCTGGCGTTTGCTTTTACCAGCGTTTCAGCCCTGAGATAATTTTGTTTGGTCCAGCTCAGACGATAACGAGTCAGCGCCGGAATATTGGGTCGAATAAAGGGCTCCATACCAATATTACAGGCTTCAGCCAGCAATACTGCACAGATACTGACTGTCAGGTCATCCATACGCGCGCCTGCTTCGCTTGCGTGGGTAAATTCATCTGCAAACCCTGTATGCGCGTTAATTTCAAGAAGGAGTTCGGTCAGATCGACAACAGGCAGCAGGCCAGATATGCGTTTTGAGAGTAACTTCAGCGTCGGCGGCTCATCCAGTCCGTTCAGATGAGCAATGGTCAGCTTCGTGCGTTTACCTGTGAAATCCAGCGAAACGGCCTGATTATCAGCAAAATTTTTAGCGACCTGTCGGTACACCGTATCGAGCTGCCGGGTCAGCGCATTGACGGCCTCTCCAGCGTTGAGGGGATGCCCGAGGGAGCGATACACCTGCACTCTGTTAGTTTGCCAGTCCTGACCCTGGAGAAGTTTAGCCCGTGGATCTCCCCAGCGTTCGCTCCGTGCGACGTAAATATCCCGTCGCCTCAGGCTGTCTTGTAACTTATTCATAACACAGAGGGTATAGCCCTGTCGGGATAAATGACCGTCTTTGCCATAGCAGAGTCGCTTCCAGGGGCCGGTAATTATCGCCATTGGCGCATCATCAATATGCTGCCTCCGGGTTGATCGGATCGCCGCAAGGTAGCGTATAGCCTCCAGCGTTGTTTCACCTGCCGGAGCGGCGCTGAATTCAATATTTTCCAGCAAACAGGGAAGAAAACGGCGGACTCTTCCATACTGTTCCACCATTTCATCGTGAAAACTGGCGTCAGGAGGCCGGGCAATAGCGTTTATAAATGTGATGGTGTCGGCCAGCCTGGCCGGAGGGAATTTTTCAAATATTGTCGAGCGGAGCAATTCACTGTCGACATTTTCATCCAGAAGCATCGAGCAGATATTTGCCAGTTCTAATGCTGATTTATCAAGATCTTTCAAAGTTCTCAGGCGTTTTTTCTGCCCAATTTTTTTCGCCTCCCGGCCGATATCAGCAATAACTCCATCCAGGACGTCCAGCGCGTCATCCAGTGCCGATATTTCGCAAGAACGGACAAAGGCAACCAGCATCGCTGTTCGTCTTGCGGGCGGCATCCGGGCTATTTTGTACACTGAAATCATATCCGCATACCGGGCGAGTGCATTGAAACGCACCGGAGGAATACCGGTGAAATCCAGATCTTGCATACCAAATGCTTTAAGTTTCAGGTAGCGCGTAATTGCCTGGTTAAACGCTGGCCCACTGATGACAACAGGCCCCTTTCTTAACTGGTCAAAACGTGAGGTGCGTATTCCATCAGGCACCTGTAACAATTCCTCAAGTAATGATCCCTGCTCGTCTGATGCCAGTCCGGACAGGCGAGACCAGAGTCTGCTAGCTGATTTTTCACGTATTTCGGATATCAGACGGGTCAGCGTGGTGACGCCCGGCAACAGTATTTTATTTTGCAGAAGCCAGCTGGTCGCCAGATCGAAAAGCAAACCCGGCCGTTCGTTGCTGAGCCAGCTGCGGGTGAACAGTAACCGGCTCAGTCTGAAGGTCCATGGCCACGAAAAATCACGATAGCCATACTGACTACGGACCAGAGCCTGATGTTCACGCAGCGTGGTTTCTCTTCTGGAGTAGTCGGACAGAACACCCGTATCGGATATTCCCAGCTGTCGGGCAACAAACCACAGTACGTTGACCGGGATCGCTGACAGGTCATGAGGCCATGTGCCAAGAAATCGAACGCTGCCAATCAGCAATGCCACCGCCAGACGGTTTGCCCTTCCGCGCCTGTTGTTAATGAAATCCATATCCACTTCGTCCAGCAGAAAGAAACGAGCAAGCTGAATGTCGTTAGGCTCACCAGAGAACTGACCATAACTGGTACGTTGTTCCGTGTTTAAAAAATCTGCTGGCAAAAGTGCCTCCCTGGCTACAAATCACATAAAAATAAGATGTTAATCAGACTGTTTTAGATATTGATACAGCGTTTCACGGCTAATACCGAACTCACGAGCAAGCTGGGCTTTTTGCTCACCATTTTTGGCCCGCTGTCGTACTTCAATTTGTTGTTCCGAAGACAGTGATTTTTTCCGTCCACGGTAAGCTCCACGCAGCCTAGCTAAAGCGATCCCTTCACGCTGACGTTCATGGATTAAAGAACGTTCGAACTCGGCAAAAGCCCCCATCACCGAGAGCATCAGGTTTGCCATAGGTGAATCTTCGCCAGTGAATGTCAGACATTCTTTAACAAATTCAATACGGACTCCCTTATGGGTAAGCTTTTGCACCAGACGGCGCAAATCATCGAGGTTACGAGCCAGTCTATCCATACTGTGAACTACCACGATGTCTCCATCACGCACGAATGACAACAGTGAATCCAGCTCTGGCCGCTGGGTATCTTTACCCGATGCTTTATCGACAAAGACTTTATCCACCTGAGACTGATCCAGTTGCCGCTCTGGGTTCTGGTCAAAGCTACTTACCCTGATATAGCCAATACGTTGACCTTTCATACGCCTCCAGTACTGAATGTGTCAGGAAAGAATCTATGACCTTTAATTACTTGTGTCAATAAATAGGCGAAGTGACTTTATTCTGACAGTTTTTCATTATCTGACCTGACGTCAGGTTAGGGTATAGCTTATATTGACATTAATTTCATTTTACAAATGTTTATGATTTATGTAATCATAGAATTCACAAACATTACTAAGTAAGGGCAATAATGAAAATCCCAACACACCTTAAGCACAAACCAATTCTTGAAGTTCCAAATTATGATGACATTGATGGGCCCTATGCCGGGGATAGTGATGCAAAAGGGCTTTCAATTGGAATTGCTCAATGGAATACAGCTGGATGGACTGAATTGTCAGCTAAAGTTTGGCGAAACCCTGGAGATAAATGGTCCCGTCAATCAGAAGAATTACCTCTACACAGGGTTATAGACCTGGCATCTCTGGTCTGCATAGCAATTGACTATTGCCGTAATGACAACAACCTAAGGTCACTAGATGATTTTCCTGTTAACAGATCAACTGATAACCCAGAACTTAAACATCACATAACATTAATGGGTAAAGAATTAAACGAAAATGAGAAGTATTTAGATGAAAGCTTAAAAAGGCTTGCCACTGAATTAAAAAGACTTGGTTATTAAGCCTCTACAAAATGTTCCATGGAATCATTTCATGGCTATATATTACTGGAGATAAGCATGAACGGAATTCTTAATGAAATAATCTCAAAAATATCTTTAATAATAAAAGACTATAAATATTTACCTGAGGTGGTTGATAGAGAATCCATCGCAAGCATTGATCTTCATGTCAAAAAGTGGATATCGCAGTTTGATCCTGAGGATAGAGAGTTCGTCCTTAAGCACACATATAACTTGCTTTCTGTAAATTATTATTCAGAAACTCGTTATGATAACTTATTGCGAGGTATAGCAAAAAATAAAAATAACGAAAAACACTTTAGAAGTGATTGTTTTGTCAGCATTCAATCTCATGGCGGCAGTCAAGAGGAAATAACAGAAAAACTAAATAATTTCATACTAGATGAGATTCAATTATCGCTTCCCGTTCTATCTCTCGATGATGATAAGTCTGACTTCTCAAAATTCAGATATATAACATACTTAGATGACTTCTCATTTTCTGGTAAATTAATTGGTGATGACATTGAGAAAATTATAAATGACCTGAAGTTGGATAAAGTGAATATACGGATTGTCGCTTTTCTCATTCACTCACAAGGTTTTTATAACTTAAAAAGAAGGCTGTGTGATTTTGTTGAAGACAATGGGCTTGACATTGATTTTCACTTCAACAAACGATTTTGGGGTGATGTGGAAAATTCAATTTCTAACGGTTACTCATGGAACACAAGTACTTACTTCCCTGAACTGGTTCCTTGCAATGAGGTATTGGAGGAGAAAGGTCTGCTGGATGTAGAATTATATCGGCCTAATTTCTTTAGAATTGGTTCTAATGATAAATGTATTCTAGGTAATGAGTCGGATAGAAGAAGAATAGAGAAAATATTTTCATCCATTGGCTTCCACATAATCAGTAAGAGCGCTTCACCTAAAAAATCAATGAAACCTCTTGGATTTAGTACGTACCATGGTTTTGGGTTTGGCGGGAACGTTTTTTCTTATAGAAATTGCCCTAACAATACACCTCTTGTTTTTTGGTGGGGGAGCTATGAAGAAACAGGCAATGCAGCTATTGACTGCTGGTATCCCTTAATGAAAAGACGAGGGTATTACGCTTGAAAACTGTGGTTTGTCATTCTTACCAATCGTCAGAATCAGTTGTTTTTAGAAAGACAACTGAACAGTGGGGCGGTTTGTCAAATATGTGCGCTGGATTTGATTTGGTAGTGAACAATGTGCGAATTCAATCAAGCGAGATTCTTTATCAAGCTTGTCGTTTTCCAAATCATCCATCTCTCCAGTTGGAAATTTTATCTGAATCGAATCCCATGATGGCTAAGAAAATTGCCAGAAAAAATACACACCTCACTAGACAGGGATGGGATTCAAATCGAATATCCATTATGAAATGGGCTGTTTTTTCAAAACTTTGTCAGAATTGGGACTCATTTTATCTTTTACTGGACTCCACAGGTGATAAATTTATTGTTGAGCATTCAGAGAAGGATATTTTTTGGGGAGCTCGAAAGGAAAAAGACTCCTTCTATGGTGTTAATGCTCTTGGCCGGATATTGATGTTTACTAGAAATGTCGCAAGAACAAATGGGAACAGTGCCTTTTCAGCTATCCAGCCGTTGAAAATACCACAATTTGATTTGCTGGGGTCTAAAATTGCTCCTGTGCTATCTACAGATAAACCTCCCTCGCTTACCCCACAACTTTTTTGAGTGCATAACAATCTATACCGGGTAACAGCCCTCTTTCTTTATCGGAGGGTATTTTTCGGCAACCACAGGAGCTTACATATCTAACCGTACTGTAAGGGATTAAACGAAGTGGTTAAAAAACACACTTAGCGTACGTTTCCGTACGACTGGGCTTCAGACCCCTATTCCGGTCAGATAAAAGAGCCACAGGCACGCAGTGATACTGCTGCGTCAGAAATGGCCTGTGGCTGACAAACTGTTTATCTCTGCTGCTACCGGGTGACATCATTCAAGCAGGCTACGCAACATCCAGGCGGTTTTCTCATGCAACTGGATACGTTGTGTAAGCAGATCCGCAGTGGCTTCATCATTCCCACTATTAACGATCGGGAATAAAGAGCGTGCGGTTTTAACCACGGTCTCCTGGCCCTGGACAAGATTTTCAATCATGTTTTTTGCTGCCGGAATATCCTTGTCTTCATTAACCGCAGTTAAACGTGAAAATTCATGATATGTGCCGGGCGCGAAACATCCGAGCGAGCGTATACGTTCAGCAATATCATCAACGGCGGTGGCCAACTCATTGTATTGATTTTCAAACATTAAATGTAAGCTATTAAACATGGGGCCAGTTACATTCCAGTGATAGTAATGTGTTTTTATATACAGGGTATAGGTGTCAGCAAGAAGCCGGGACAGACCGTCTGCAATCTCCACCCGGGATGATTCAGCAATACCAATATCAATGATTTGTTTACTCATAACTACCTCTTACACGGTTTCAGTGGAATATACGATATGCGATTATTCTTTCCGGTCTGAGCAAAACACGCCTCAAATTTTTATAATAACCAGGTACACCTGTCGTCTGTCACACTAGCGATGCGCCAGAGCAATATCCTGCGACGGAACAATGAATTTCGCCGTGGCACGTGCCACTGTCTGCTGTCCTTTTGTCAGCCATGCTTCAAGCAGGTAAATCCCCCTGCGTTGCCCAAGCAGTCTGGCACATACCATCAGTTTGTCTCCGGTACAAACGGGTGAAATGAATCTTACCGTCAGTTCAGCCGTCAGGGCTTGCACACCCTGCATGAACAAACAATGAGTCATTGCTGCATCCAGCAGGGTACTCGTCATTCCGCCATGTAAAAGACCCGTATACCCCTGATGCCTGTGATTGGCCGTGTAGTCCGCACATACAGAGCCATCCGGGTGCTCTGAAAACATTAAGTTCACCGTATCAGGGTTGTTGTCGCGGGAACTACAGACCATACAACAGGTATGGGCCTTTCTGGCATCAAGATAACAATTCATCTGTTTCTGCTCAGCGTCCGGTTGTACTGACGGGAGGCATCCGGAATTCAGTCAGCTGAGGGGCTCCCCCGGCATCATTACTGCCTCCTCCACACATTCCGGCTCCTGGTTTATACACAATACGGGTCTGATAAAAATCACCGCCCGTGATGAAATAAACTCATGAATGGCAACAGCGCCCGTTTCCGTGATGATGCTGACGCCCACCCTGGCACGCATTTTCTGCTGTGTTCCCGTCAGAGTGACAGCATTTTTTCCCTTTCGCCTCATGATGAAAGGACTGGCGTCCCTGCTCCGGCTTATTCAGTTCAGTCAGAACACGGGTATCCGGATCACACAGTTCAGTGAACAAACGACGACCACAGTCAGTCTGGTACACCGCGATCTGATGCCCCAGTAATTTACCCAGCATCCGTTCCCCGATGTTACGGACCACAACGCGGCTGACTTGCTGTTGAACCAGCAGGTCAACCAGCTTCCGTTTACCTGAACAATCTGCGCCCAGCGCGGGATTTTCTGTCCGGCTGAGCTCCACACCGCGCTCATCCACCAGGACAAGGTGACTCGCTTTGGTAAAATGATTTGCTACCCGGTCGTCATTCACTGGAATGGCTGTGATCATCTTGTGTAACTCCTTCCCTTTCAGAGTGCATTATTAAGGCCTTGCCCTGAGTGAGACAGTCCACAACCTTAAAACGGGCTGCTTTCAGGACATTGGCCAGTGTCTGCCTTGAAACCCCCATTGCAACAGCCGCTTCCTGCTGTTGCATGCCCAGTAAATCGACCAGCCGTAACGCTTCAAACTCATCTTCTTTTAAATGAACATGTTCAAGCTGGCTCATCGGTCGCGCATTGGGCTTAAAACAGGTATCCGCAGGGCGGCCACAGATGTTACGGGGAATTCTGGGTCTTGGCATGAAGGCTCCTTATTGGCATATGCTATATATACACTCATAAACTGGCATATGCAATATACTCTGCTCACCGGTGGAGAATTTTTTGCTTTACCCTGGAGTCTGTAAGTGGGCAGCAGGTCATGAGAGATGAAGAGAAAGAAAACAGATACTGTATGAGACTCAATTTAAAGTGCTGCCATAAGGGGGTCGTCTCAGAAAACGGAAAATAAAGCACGCTAAGCCGGTGGCAGCGGTCGCAATGGCCTGAACTTCCCCGCACCGACCTTGGCACTGCTGCGCCATAGGTAATCGCCGGTCAGGTTGATATGCTCCCACCCCAGCGGGGACAGATAGGGCGAATGATTGGATCACCGCCTTGCCGTCGCTGCTCGCAGCAGCCAGCTTCATGGCCAGCGCCGCCTCGTGAGTCTGCGCGTCAAAGTTTCTGAACTTGGTCGCATCAGCGCCGAGGTAAGCAAGGATGCGCATTTTTTCAGTAAGCGGTGGCTCGGGGTGTGCAGCAACTTTTGGGGCGAGCTGAACGACCTGAACCCATTTCTCCTGCGAAATCGCACCGGTAATAGCCTGCATGTTGCGCCCGAGTTCCTGCATGATCTTGCGTAGCGCCAGTGGCTCAACCTGGGTAGCGTCACCAGCCCAAGCTGGCAACTGAAAACCCCATAAAAGCAGGCAGGCCGTAACGGTCAGGGTGATAGTTCCAAATGCGTGGCTGTGTTTGCGGTGGGTCATGAAATTCTCCTGTAATTCAATCGTTCTCTCATTCGAACTCCCGCCCTTCGCCAGCTTCCTCATGGGTCACGCCGTCGCGGATGTGGTAGATGCGCTTGAATGTGGGGATGATCTTTTCGTCATGGGTGACGACGATGATGGCGGTCTCGAACTTCCGGGCCATGTCGTTGAGGATGCGGATTACAGCCATGGCGCGCTCGGAATCCAGCGGCGCAGTGGGTTCATCAGCCAGGATCACCGGCGGACGATTGACCAGTCCGCGCGCGATGGCGACCCGTTGCTGCTCGCCACCGGAGAGTTGCGAGGGCATTGCGCGAGCTCGGTGTTGCACATCAAGCGCTGTGAGCAATTCCAGTGCCTTCGCGCGCGACTCTCCATTCGCGACGCCTGCAAGCATCGGCAGCAGCGCCACGTTGTCGGTGACATCGAGAAACGGAATCAGGTACGGCGCCTGGAAAACGAAACCGATCTTGTCACGCCGTAAGGCGCGCAGGTCGCGGACTTTCCAGCCATCGGCGTAGATCACTTCATCGCCCAGCGTCATGCGACCGGCGGTCGGTTCGATCACCGCACCCAGACACTTGAGCAGCGTGCTCTTGCCGGACCCGGAAGGGCCGATCAGTCCCACCACTTCACCAGGCGCAACATGCATATTCACGTCTCTCAAGGCAAAGACAGCGGTGTCACCATCGCCATACCGCTTGCTTAAACTTTCGATGTGTATCCCTTTGCCACTCATCTCAACCTCCAATGGCTTCGGCCGGATCGACCTTGAGTGCTATGCGAATGGCGACGAGGCTAGCTAGAACGCAGATCACGAGCACGGCAAAAAAACCGGCGACAGAATCCATTGGCGTGAGCAGGACATATTTTGGAAAAGCCGGTGCTGAAAAGGTGGCTGTGATCTTGCCGACCACGAAGCCAATCACGCCCAGGGCGAGCGCCTGCTGCATGATCATCGCGGCGATGGTTCGGTTGCGTGTGCCGATGAGCTTCAACACCGCGATCTCACGGATTTTGTCCATCGTCAGCGAATAGATGATGAAGGCAACGATGGCCGCGCTAACGATGGCCAGAATCACAAGGAACATGCCGATCTGCTTGGCCGAGGTGGCGATCAGCTTGCCGACGAGGATGTCTTCCATCTGTGCCCGGGTGTAGACCGTCAAACGCTTCCAGCGCTGGATGGATTCGGCAACCTCGTCCGGCGCATGACCAGGTTTCAGAGTGACCAGCACGGCATTGACGAACGCGTTGCTGCTCTGTGAAGCAATCACGGCATCCAGCAAACCTGGATCACCGGGTCGATTGAAGACCGGGTTGGCTTCGGTGCGACGCCGGCTTTGCCAGATGGCATCGTTGTCCTTGAGGAACTGGGCCTCCTGGGCATCTTTGAGCGGAATGAATACCATCGGGTCGCCGCTGGACGACACCATGCGCCGTGTCAGCCCCACGACGGTGTAATGATTGCGGCGAATGGCAAGACGATCTCCCAGTTTGAAGCCGGTGGCGATGTCGGCCACAGCCTCGTAGTGACCGCGCGTGATCTGGCGTCCAGCGACGAGATAAGGAGGCCATCCGGGTGTAGCCCCCAACGCACCGGGCGCGATGCCGACCACCATGGTGCGTACATCACTCTCGCCCTTGCGTACCTGCATGGTCAGGTAGGTCGCGTTCGCTGCCTGTGAGACTCCCGGCATGGCGAGAATGGCGCGATACACGTCATCGTTGAGGCTGGACGACTCCGCATAAGGACCCAGAGTATCCTTTTGCACCACCCAAAGGTCAGCGCCACTGTTGTCGAGCAACGCCTTGCCGTCGTCCACCATGCCTCGGTACACCCCAGCCATGACTAGGGTGACGCCGATCAGCAGACCCAGACCGATGCCGGTGAAGACGAATTTCCCCCAGGCATGGAGAATGTCGCGGCCGGCCAGGCTGATCATCGTGAAACTCCCGGGATATGCTCGACCACATGGATGCGGCTGCGCGCCGTCAGTGCCTTTTCGCTATAGGTCACAACCTGGTCCCCATTCTTGAGCCCTTCGCGCACCTGCACGTAACCATTGAGGTCGGAAGTGCCGAGCTTGACCGGGGAGAAATGCAGATCACCATCCACGATTTGCCAGACACCAACTTTATCGCCTTCACGCTGGACGGCAGCGTTGGGGATCAGTGGAGCGGCCGGGAGCGCCGGCAAGTCAACCGTGACTTCGGCCAGTTCACCCACTGGTGGCAAAGGTTCTGGTTTGTTATCGAATGTCACCTTGGCAAGCGTTTCCTCGGTTACCGCGTCGGCCTTGGGTTCCACCCGCAGCACGCGACCTTTCAAGGTCTGGCCACCACGCGAACGCAGGACGATATGAGCCGGCAGCCCCCCAGCCAGCCCCGATGCGCTGATCTGGTCGAAGCGCACATTGATCCACAAACTCTTGGGGTCGATCACTTCCACCACGGCCTGGCCCGCGACGATGGTCGTGCCGGGATCGGCATCGCGCACGGCGACTACACCGTCGACCGGCGCGATCAGGCGCAGATTGCTCCGCTGCGCGACGAGTGCTTCGCGGTCGGAGCGTGCCCGGGCAATATCTTCCCGAGCGGCGGATAGGGCGGCATCGGCGATCTGCAGTTCCTGCCGCTTGGTGGTGACGATTTCCTCGCTGGTCGAGCGCACCGCAAACAATTGCTCATAGCGGCGCGCCTGGGTTTGCGCGTAGGCTTGCCGGGCTTCTGCCTCGCGCAAAGCCGCTTCCGCCCGCTTGAATACAGACTCCTGTGAGCGCACCCGATCATCAAGGTCGACCGGCTCCATCTCGCCGAGCACCTGTCCGGCCTTGACCTGGCCGCCTACATGCACCTCCAGGCGTTTGACGCGCCCGGCAAACGTCGGCCCGATCTTGTAGGTGTAGCGCGCCTCCACCGTGCCGATGCCGAACAGCGCCGGTGTGATAGCCCGTGATTCCACGCTTGCCACCGTCACAGCGACCGGGGCGAGCGGCCCTGATCGCAGACCGACATAAATAAAAAGCACCAGCAAAGGAATGATGACGGCAAGCAGTGCCAGGGTGCGGCCTTGCAAGGGTAACTTTTTCATTGCGCACTCCTTATGCCACGCCGATAAATTGCAAAGACGCGCGGCGCATCGCGGTGCATACGTCCCACATCACCCGCTAACAGCGATTGCATGACCAAGCCCTGGATCGTGCCAATGAACAGCGTTGCCGCCGCCTCGTTGTCAAGCGAGGGAGACAACTCGCCGCTGGCCTTGCCTTTCTCGATGAGACGATGCAAACGTTCGCCGTAGCGCTGAATCAAGGTTTGCACCATGCGCTTGGCCGGTGTCGATTCGGCACGCTGAAGCTCACCAAACATCATTCTTGGCACGCCTGGGTGCTCAGCTACGAATTCGATATGACTCATGAACATCGCCTCCATGGCTGCCAAGGGCGACTCGATTCCTTGTGCGGATCGATCGATTCTGGCTAATAGGCGCTCTGCTACCCACTCCATGACCGCCTGCCAAATGGCTTCCTTGTTCGGGAAGTGCCGAAACAGCGCACCCTGGGTCAAGTTCATGTGTTTAGCGATAGCCGCAGTGGTTATCTCGCTTGGGTTTTGCGAACCGGCAAGCGCCACGACGGACTCGACAGTTACGGCACGACGTTCATCGGCCGGCAGATGCTTTGGATGGGTGTCCACGAGCACTCCTGGTAAGATAGTAATTGATTACTATCTTACCACAAGAGGCAACTCAAACAAGAGAAAACCCGACGTACTCGTCAATATCTAGAGTCTGCAATGGGCTTAACGTGCTTTATTTTCCGTTTTCTGAGACGTCCCCTTGTTGTGACCACTCCGACCGCGCACAAAAGCCTCTGAGCCGCTTTTAGCGGAATATGGCTTTGCAAGGTGAAGGGATGGATAGGCGATCCCTTTCGATCCCTCACTGGTATCGGCGGCTAACCCTCGGTGCTACCTGTCATTTCATCCTGCCGCCTTACATGCGCTAACGCGCATAAATCCCCGTTCCTCAGTGGAACGAAAACTCACGCTAACAGGGTAGTGACCGGGTAGCCACGATAACTGCCAACAAAATTAGCTTATAGGTTAATTCTACCTTGTCTGAAATTAGCCTATAGGTTAATATTAATAGAAATGGGAGGTCACATGTTTAGCGTTGTTTATCACCCGGAAGCCAGGGAAGAAGCCACAGCATTACCCGTAAAAATCAGGGTGAAGTTTGACCGTCTCATCGGCAAACTGGAGTATGACGCCCGATTACTGCGGGAGCCGGACACGAAGCCCCTGGGCGATGGACTTTTTGAGATCCGCACGATGGGGACGGACATAGCCAGGGGAATCTGGGTATACCACAAAGGCAATACCATCATCATGCTCCGTGTTTTCATCAAGAAGTCACAGAAAACGCCAGCGAAAGAAATCGATCTCGCCAAAAAGCGGTTAGCGGAGGTACTTAATGAAACTGGTAAGCCATAAAGAACTGCATAACGAGTGGATGCAGGACGATGAATATCGCGCTGCATGGCAGGAAGAAGAACGTAAGGAAAAGCTCAGGGAGCTGCTTGCGGAATGGCGCAAGCATGACAACCTGACAAAAGCGCAGGTTGCTGAACGCATGGGGGTTACACCTCCGGTTATTTCTCGCCTGGAAAACAACATCACCAAAGCCAGCATCGACACACTGACCCGCTACGCTCACGCCTGCGGCATCAAGAAACCTGTCATTGCCCTGTACTGAATAGCCAGCCCTCCGGGGCTGGCCTTTTTGTTTCGGTCAGTCCCAAAATTTTGTTAAAGCAAGTTTAAAATGTCACCTGTTTCTCCAAAGTTGAAATGTCACTTCTAAGCCAATCTATTTATACATAATCTTTACATCTTTCCCCGGTGACAAAGTGCTAATTGGTCTGTAATGTTCAATGTGTGGCAGGCAAGCCGCCGGTGACTTAGGGAAGGTGCGAACAAGTTCCTGATATGAGATCATCATATTCATCCGGAGCGCATCCCAGAGGGACATCATGAGCCATCAACTCACCTTCGCCGATAGTGAATTCAGCACTAAGCGCCGTCAGACCCGAAAAGAGATTTTCCTCTCCCGCATGGAGCAGATTCTGCCATGGCAGAATATGACCGCTGTCATCGAGCCGTTTTATCCCAAGGCGGGCAATGGCCGACGGCCCTATCCGCTGGAGACCATGCTGCGTATTCACTGCATGCAGCATTGGTACAACCTGAGCGACGGTGCCATGGAAGATGCCCTGTACGAAATCGCCTCCATGCGCCTGTTTGCCCGATTATCCCTGGATAGCGCCCTGCCGGATCGCACCACCATCATGAATTTCCGCCACCTGCTCGAGCAGCATCAACTGGCCCGTCAATTGTTCAAGACCATCAATCGCTGGCTGGCCGAAGCAGGCGTCATGATGACCCAAGGCACTTTGGTGGATGCCACCATCATTGAGGCACCCAGCTCTACCAGGAACAAAGAGCAGCAACGCGATCCGGAGATGCATCAGACCAAGAAAGGCAATCAGTGGCACTTTGGCATGAAGGCCCACATTGGTGTCGATGCCAAGAGTGGCCTGACCCACAGCCTGGTCACCACCGCGGCCAACGAGCATGACCTCAATCAGCTGGGTAATCTGCTTCATGGAGAGGAGCAATTTGTCTCAGCCGATGCCGGCTACCAAGGAGCGCCACAGCGCGAGGAGCTGGCCGAGGTGGATGTGGACTGGCTGATCGCCGAGCGTCCCGGCAGGGTAAAAACCTTGAAGCAGCATCCGCGCAAGAACAAAACGGCCATCAACATCGAATACATGAAAGCCAGCATCCGTGCCAGGGTGGAGCACCCGTTTCGCATCATCAAGCGGCAGTTCGGCTTCGTGAAAGCCAGATACAAGGGGCTGCTGAAAAACGATAACCAACTGGCGATGTTATTCACCCTGGCCAACCTGTTTCGGGTGGACCAAATGATACGTCAGTGGGAGAGATCTCAGTAAAAACCGGAAATAACGCCAGAAATGGTGGAAAAAATAGCCTAAATAGGCTGATTCGATGTGTTTGCGGGAAAAAAATCGGCCCAGATCCGCGAAATTTTAATCAGCGAGTCAGCTTGGGAAGAAATGACCTGCTTATTCGCACCTTCCTTAATATAAAGACACAAGCAGAGACATTTTTGGCACGATATAAAAACGCTAAGTTAAAAAATCACTATGACGTGTTGGGTATCAAATGTTCACTGGCATAAACCTCTGTTTCTGATGTAAAACAGATTTTCTGAGGAGGCGTAAAACCTCCTCGTACTGCGAAATTGATTTAGTGATAGCGATCGATCACGCCAACCAGATAGTGGTCGGTTTGCTGCATGTTGATGCCCGCTTTTTTAGCGCTGCGGACTTCATCCAGAATGATTTGCAACAGCGTCCCGTCCACGATTTCCTCTTTTCTGTATCGCTTCAGGAAGTTAATCGCTGACTTATCGTTTGCTGCCTGGGCGTCTTCCGTCAAAGAGGTCAGCGCATTAATGCGCTTCTGGTAATCGCTTACCGTCTGCTCAAACAGATCTTCCAGCGTGGAAAATTCACCGCACCGGGCGTGTTGCTCCTGTAACACCGGCGTGGCGCCGCTCTGTTTGATGTATTCGTACATGCGCATCATTTGCGTCACCGTATTTTGCGCCTGATGACGCAAAAATAGTGCGGTGCCATTAAGGCTATTCTCGCTGCACCTCTGGCTGAGCTGAAGATACAAATTTGAGGTATAAAACTCCTGATTCATTTGCGCATTCAGTTTTTGAACTATTCCGCTAGCGATCATAGGACTTCCTTATTTCTTGTCATCTCAGAAAACGGTCACTCTTCGAAAAAACAACCAGAATAAAAGCGATTCTTTCGCTTTTTTTATTGCGCCTGGTTACGCAGTCATATTCATTTTAAGTCGGGATGCTCCTTATTTAAATATCCAACCCTACTATCGCATTTCTATCTGGCATTATTCTGTGATGGTGTTTCGATATTCACACTCCCTGTGCCAATCCTTTCTTATCGACAGTAGGAAACTTCCTCCGGCTATTCTGCTGAACACGATTAGGGGCACTGTTGCAAAGTTAGCGATGAGGCAGCCTTTTGTCTTATTCAAAGGCCTTACATTTCAAAAACTCTGCTTACCAGGCGCATTTCGCCCAGGGGATCACCATAATAAAATGCTGAGGCCTGGCCTTTGCGTAGTGCACGCATCACCTCAATACCTTTGATGGTGGCGTAAGCCGTCTTCATGGATTTAAATCCCAGCGTGGCGCCGATTATCCGTTTCAGTTTGCCATGATCGCATTCAATCACGTTGTTCCGGTACTTAATCTGTCGGTGTTCAACGTCAGACGGGCACCGGCCTTCGCGTTTGAGCAGAGCAAGCGCGCGACCATAGGCGGGCGCTTTATCCGTGTTGATGAATCGCGGGATCTGCCACTTCTTCACGTTGTTGAGGATTTTACCCAGAAACCGGTATGCAGCTTTGCTGTTACGACGGGAGGAGAGATAAAAATCGACAGTGCGGCCCCGGCTGTCGACGGCCCGGTACAGATACGCCCAGCGGCCATTGACCTTCACGTAGGTTTCATCCATGTGCCACGGGCAAAGATCGGAAGGGTTACGCCAGTACCAGCGCAGCCGTTTTTCCATTTCAGGCGCATAACGCTGAACCCAGCGGTAAATCGTGGAGTGATCGACATTCACTCCGCGTTCAGCCAGCATCTCCTGCA
>NZ_CBCPJJ010000030.1:0-2575 GCF_965118895.1 Rahnella inusitata | reverse complement strand
GCACTTATTATCTGAATTCGCGCTTCGTGATTATACTGTTTTTCTGCAATTTTTTGCTGATTGCAGTTGCATAGCAATAAACAGCAGTACCACAAGCACCACAGACAATATCACTAACAACCCGTAGAATCCGTTCCACTGATATCCCTCAATCACTTTGGACAGCGGATAACCGGCAGCAGATGCCCCGATATAGGCAAATAAGCTGACAAACCCGGTTGATGCGCCGGACGCATATTTATGTGAGTTTTCTGCGGCAGCCATCGCAATCAGGAACTGCGGCCCGAAAATAAAGAAACCGGTCATAAAGAACAGCGCGGAGAACACGTATTTGCTGTCAATCGGGACCGCCCATAAACACACCGCTGAGATGATAATACCCAGGGTATAAATCACGTTCATCTGTGAACGGTTGCCCTTGAATAATAAGTCCGAGCCCCAGCCGGCCACAATCGCGCCAAAGAAACCACCGATTTCAAACATCATTACCGTGGCATTTGCGGTTAACAGATCATAATGGTGCGTTTCAATCAGATATAAGTTACCCCAGTCGTTAATCCCGGTACGGATGACATAAATCACTGCATATGAAAGCGCCAGTACCCAGATAATTTTATTTTTAAAAATATACTCTTTGAGAATAGCCCAGCGTGATAAACCGAGTCCCTGCTCTTCATGGGCAATTTCCACCTGGTCATTGCGCCACTCACCGACAGTCGGCAACCCCATTGAACGCGGACGGTCACGCAATAAGAAGCAGAGCAGCAGACCGACAACAATCGCAATTACTCCCGGAATAATCATCCCGTAACGCCAGCCTAACCACAGTGCCACACTCCCTGACAGGATAGGAATAATAGCACCGCCGATATTATGGGATGTATTCCAGATTGACCACCAGAAACCACGCTCATTACGGGAATACCAGGTATTCAGTATTTTAGAACACGGCGGCCAGCCCCAGCCCTGAAAGAAGGCATTAATCATCCATAAGGCAATAAATACCGGAATAGAAGATGTCAGGCCAAACAGAATATTTACCACACCGGACATAATAAGGCCTAACCCCATAAACCAGCGCGGATTTGAACGGTCACCGATAATACCGGAAAGGAACTTGGATGCTCCGTACGTTAAATAGAAGGCCGTCCCGACCATCCCGATATCTGCTTTGGTTATTCCCAGGTCAGCCAGCATTTCCGGCATGACGAAGTTAAAACTCTTTCTGGTGAAATAAAAGACAGCATACCCGATATAACTGACGATCATCAGATGCAAACGCCAGTAACGGTATGTTTTGTCGATTTCATTTTTACTCATGGTAACCGGTTTATCCGGCGATTCAGAAAATATAGCCATTACGTTCTCCGTACTGCAATTATCAGTAGTGATTAGTTTTTATATGTCATCATTGGCGGATTCAAGTCCGAAGTGCAACGCTAAGCCGCCTTTCTTAGCTCCGCAAACACCACCGAAGGTTGTCTGAACCCCAGACACTTGCGTGGCCTGCTGTTCAACGCTCCCTGATAGCGTTGTAAGTCTTCTTCTGTCACTGTCCGCAGGTCTGTTCCTTTCGGGATAAACTGTCTTAACAACCCATTCGTATTCTCGTTCAGCCCACGCTCATGCGAGGCATACGGATGGGCAAAGTACGTATCTGCGTTCAGTGCTTCTGCTATCGCCTTGTGCTCACTAAATTCTAGACCGTTATCGAACGTTATTGTGTGACATACATCCTGATACTCACTCAGCAGTGAGATAATGGCCTTACTGACTTCCACCGCATCCTTTGAAAACACCTTTTTTGTCAGGTAAATACGGCTTTTGCGTTCTGCCAGTGTCACGATAGCACCAGTGCCCTGTTTACCCTGCACCAAATCGGCCTCCCAGTCCCCCAGACGGCTACGGTCATCGACGACTGACGGCCGTAGCTCAATGGATACCGCGTCAGGGATGCGCCCTCGTTTCTGCCCGTAGCCCTTACGATATCGCCGTTTGCCCTGCCTAAGATGCCTGTACAACTCGCCACCGCTACGCTTATCCGCATAGATATACTGGTAAATCCATTCATGGCTGACTGCCAATTGCACTTATTTGCTCAGGACTCCACTTCCACTCCAGAGCAAATATCACGAAATCTATGGTCTGCTGAGGAATTGTCCTTTTGGCAGATGACAGCCGCCTATCACAGCACTTCTGGTGTGCCTGTTGTGGGTTATAACCAGTATCTGAAGTGTTACGCCTCAGTTCACGGGAGACCGTGGACTTGCTTACACCGATACGGATACCTATCTCATGGCAGGATAAATTATCCTCACGCAGTATCGATATCTGGTATCGTTGTCCTTCGGTTAGTTGCTGATACTTCATACTTACTCGCTCATCTTTGGTCGGAAGAGCAGGATAGCTTATCAGTAGCTAACCGTCCTTCCATCTAACATGACCGAGCGTTGCACTTATTATCTGAATTCGCGATTACTGTATGTTTCTTTCAATATCAATGCTGCTCAATCAGCAGATGAAACAATCGCTCCAATGAAACAATCTCAACAAGTTTCGGTTTACAGCGTAACAA
>NZ_CBCPJJ010000029.1:0-35871 GCF_965118895.1 Rahnella inusitata | reverse complement strand
GGGTCCGCTTGGAAAAAGGAAATTATCCTACGCTAAGCGCATTTTTTGCACAGATGGCTACCGACTGAACGTAACGTGTGAGTCATGATCAGAAATGTGTTAACTCTAGGAATTGACACGACTTACTGTTTGATGGGGAAATCATGTTTAGCTATCTCAAGGCTATGTATCATCAATCAAAAATTCAGGCTGAACTCAAGGCACAGATACATGAACAAACTACGGTTAATGCTATCTGTCATCACCCTGAATCAATCGAGATCATTGCGGTTTGTTCGACTGATGCGTATTACCGAAAACGTAAGGACGCTGCTTTTCTGACAACCTGTTCTGTGCTCATGCGTATTTTAAAAGATGAATCCGTACCGATGGTACTACGGAAAACAGCATGGCGATTATTGAACGAAAGATACCAACGAATTAAGTTAAATCAGGCTTATAGGATAGAAAATTTCTTGCTTGTTGCCGATTTTGAATATGCTCTCGAAGAACATGATGAACTAGCAGAGTAGTACTAGTGAGGCGATGAATACCGACAGTTAACGTGCATGTGACTTAAACGTCCGAAACCGAACGATTACGTACAGCATGTAGACAACATGTCCGAAAGTAAGCAAAACCATTAACGGACAGCCGGATCATTTCGTACATCCCTTACGGTCAGGGGTTCGCGCTCAATGGAACGAAATCACCCGTTAGCTTAAAACGCTTAACGAATGGAAGGGACTTCCCCTAGATATGCGCCTGATTAACTTTCGTGCAATCATAGGATAAACATTGACCCAGAGGGATTCGTTATGACCATCACCACTGTCGGTATCGATCTTGCTAAAAATGTGTTTGCTGTTCACTGCATTGACCAAAATGGTAAAGCTGTTCTGGTTAAACCCAAGGTGTCGCGTGCAGCACTTTCTGAACTCATCGCAGGTTTACCTCCCTGTGTCATTGGAATGGAAGCCTGCTCGGGTGCCCACTATTGGGCAAGATTATTCAGGCAGTATGGCCATGATGTCCGGTTGATGGCTCCGAAATTTGTCTCACCCTATCGCATGGCGGGTAAGACCGGGAAAAATGATGCAGCTGATGCAATAGCTATTTGTGAGGCAGTGCAGCGGCCGCATATGCGCTTTGTACCAGTCAAAGACGAAAGCCAGCAGGCAATGCAATGCTTACATCGGACAAGACAGGGATTTATCCAGGAAAGAACAGCAACGTATAACCGTCTTCGGGGCCTGATATCTGAATTCGGGGTTATTGCCCCACAAAGCACTGATGCTCTGCGTCATGTTGTTTCTGACCAGAAGGAAACTCTGCCAGTACAGGTTAGGCTGTGCATTGATGATCTATTGACACATGTCACTAATATTGAAGAGAAAATCGCCGAATATGACAGGGTATTATCTCGTGTGGCCAAAACAGATCATCGCAGCCAGCAGTTAATGGAACTGAAAGGTGTTGGGCCCACCACAGCGAGTGCGCTGGTCGCCAGTATTGGCAATGCCCATGATTTTAAGAACGGGCGCCAACTGGCAGCCTGGTTGGGGCTAACGCCATCACAATACAGTAGTGGCGGAAAATCAAAGCTTGGCAGGATAACAAAAGCGGGTGATGCCTATCTGCGAACCCTACTGGTCCAGGGAGCCCGTTCTGTAATGGTAGGGGCAGAGAATAGAACGGACCCGTTTAGCCGTTGGGTCTGCTCGTTGATTGGTAGGCGGGGATACTGGCGTGCTGTCGTTGCAATCGCCGCCAAGAATGCGAGGTTGTGCTGGGCATCATTACATTACGGCGATGACTTCAGACTGTATTCAACAACATGAAAAATTTAACTGAGTAGTAACTGAACTGTAAATTGTTGATGGTAAAGGGTTAGACCCCCGTGAGAAGTATCTGCATATCCTACTGGATATCACTATCCGATTAACGAAGGAGGATCTCACGAGCGTCTTTCATCAGGGTCCGAATCACTAGCGATTCAGCATGACCGTTTATAGTAGCGCAGTCTTATCCCTTGCCTTTCATTGATGAACAGACAGAAATTAAAAACCGGCGTTGACTGTTCGGGGAAGCCCTTATAGTAGGATAATTCCCTTTTTCCAAGCGGACCCGATCATGGCCGTTTATAGTACCGCAGTCTCTCCCCTTTATTTTTACTGAAGAGCAGACAGAAACCATAAATACCGGCTTTGACATGCCGGGGAAGTCCTTATAGTACAATAATTTTCGATATCCAAACTGACCCCTATGAGGCCCAGTGGGAGCGAAGCTGCAAAATGCGACATCTGGCTTTAACGATTTGTATCAAAAACGATTTGTACAGTATCTAACTCTTCGTCAGGCAGGCCCACTACATTGTTAAGTGCACGATAAAGCGTTGCATGGTGACAGTTAAGGATCCGGGCTGTATCCCGAACAGAGCGACCTTCTGAAATGAGTCTCCTCCCCAAAGCTACCTGCTCAACACTTAATTTCATCGGGCGGCCGAAGCGTACTCCTTTCATTTTCGCTGCGTGTCGGCCTGCACTGGTTCGTTCAGAGATCAGTGCTCTCTCAAACTCAGCTATACCAGCAAAGATTGTGAGAACCATCTTTCCGGATGGTGATGTTGTATCGGCCCAGGGTTCAGCCAGAGAACGCAGACCTACACTGGTATGTTGAAATATGTCGACCAGTTCCAGCAAATCCTGGGTTGACCTTGCCAGGCGGTCCAGTCGGCTGACAACCACGATATCTCCTTCACGTAAATGCTCGAGTAAGCGCGTAAGCTCAGGTCGTTTTCGTTTGGCACCGGATATCTTTTCTTCATAAATAAGCTGGCATCCAGCTGCACGCAAAACACTCCGTTGACCATCCAGATGTTGGTCGTCAGTCGAAACGCGAGCGTAACCAATCAGCATGGCTTTACCTCAAGTCAATCTGTCGCAAATATGTATCGTTAATATAGACTTTCGCACCATACTTTTGCGACACAAAATAGCCAGGCTTTCGTTGATTTCCTGATTAGTCGCAAAACTTAGGATTTATGCGACATGTCTTTTGTCTTCAGCCACTTCCGCAACCGTCCACGCGCATTGGCGTAAGGCGATGCCGTGTTGAACTGAATCATGCGACCCATCGTCCATTTTTCATACCATGAGCGGCCATATAGGTCGTCGTTACTAAGAGCCTCTATCAACGATACAATCCGGGCTTTTGCCGCTGCCAGATGCTCAATAAGTTCAGGATAAGGGGTGCCCTCATAGTCGCGATAGAATTTCTGTGCGAGGCGGCCCAGCTCGTTCCACTTGAAGCCGGTTTCGGGAAAATCGACCGGCTCACCTGCCGCGTCCCGGTCGAGCCATTTCAAGACCAATTCATTCCACCCGACCAGATAGGCGGTAAGATTGGCAACACTCATCTGGGTTCCCTTGGCATGTCCATCCAAGCTGTGTTCATTGACCACCGACAGCGGGACACCACGCAATTCTTTAATGAGTTTATTGAAGTTTGAATCTATCGCTTTGAGCAATTCGTCTTTGTTTGTGGGAACAGCCATGTTTACTACCTGTTTTGCAGAAATTCCAATAAAAATAGGAGTTATGCGAAAATGAGATAACTCAGCATACGTTTATCCATCTTGCCACAGACATCAGGCAGCAAGTGGCAGCCGCTGATCCATATCCAGCTCTATTCGGCCATACGGATTAACATGGTGATATATCAATGGCGTCAGACCACGCCAGTCTTCTTCAGTCATTCGCTGACGCCAGGTCGGCTCCGACAGCACATTCTGGATCAACAATGTATTGATATAGACCAGACTAATTTGCAGCAGATGCAATGACAGCATCGATATCTCCTGATCCGCTGTCCGGTTGCTGGTAAATTCACCGTGCTCACCATAAAAAATAAAATCATTGGCGCTGTTCCAGTTTTCCACGACGTTGAGGCCCGCATTAATTTCACAACGCAGCGACTCATCTTGCAAATAGCGACAGAGGAAGATGGTCTTAATCGCTTTGCCCAACTCCGCTAATGCCTTATAGGTTGGGTGCTGGATGTTATTGCGGGTGAATCGCCTCAATATGGCCTCGGGTTCGGCCGTTCCTACTTTAAGTGCCGCTGTATATTTGATTATCTCGTCATACTGTTGTGCAATAAGCTCCCAGTCGATCCCCCGAGTTAAAATCGGGGTCAGGTGCGGGTACAACTGTGCATCCTCTTTTTCACACACATACAGTTTCTGTCTGGCGATCGCTTTCAGACGGGGCAGTAAATCGAACCCCAGCACATCACTGAACGCAAAGGCCACCTCACTTTGCCCATGGCTGTCCACATACTGGTGGTTGATTTCCATGTCGGTACAGTGACGCAGAACGCCCTCCATCATGGCAGCCACCTCAGATGAAGAACAGCGGCGTAATTGTGAATAAATACACGTTGAGTGCGTATCCACATGCCAGTAAATCATCACGCCACGCCCGCCATAGCGGGCATGCCATTCTGTCATCAGATTTTGATCATAGGCACCAAACTTCCGGGAGTCTGCGGCACAGGATGTTGTCGCATTCCCCCAAATGGCAGACTGGCGAATGCTGAAAATACCGTTCACGATATGTGAAATCGCTGAGCGCAAAGCATCTTTTTGAATAAATCGCCGTTTAACGTAACGCAATTCATCATAATTGACGCGGGGTTGCTGACTGGCGATGCGTTTCAGCCCTACATTAGTACCGAGGCCAAACAGACATAACAACAAGCGGTGTTGCAATACCTCTGGTTCAAGAACTTCCCGACTGGCAGATGTGCGAAATAACGACGAGAAATGCTCTCGTAAATCCACTTCCTTGAGTATGTCTATCAACTCCAGATCGGCCCAGCGCTGGCCAATCTCCTGCTTCAGTGCTGCTGTGTTGGGGGGCTCAATCTGTTTGCCCAACGGAGTCAGGTGGATACGATTTTTCCCCTGTTCCCTGATGCGAAGTTTGGGATTATCTGGCAGGCTTTCATTTAGCGTACCGAGCCAGTGGCGCATCCTGTCTTTGATTTGAGTAATAAAGGTTGTCACATCAGTGGGAGCCTGCAACAAGGAATAATAATAGGCCCGATTAGTAGCAAAATCGGCAGGGAGATCCTCTGCCGGATCACGATAACGGTCAGCGCCTGTGACCCAAATTTCTTTGTTACGCAGACTCTTACGTAAAGCCCGTAAAACACAAATTTCATAGTTGATACGATTAATCCGTTCTTCACCGGATTTGCCTTGGACGATGACAATATCCCGCCATTTTTTCTGAATAATACCGTCAACAGGCACATCACCCACCGCATAGAAATGCTGATTGTTGGCCCTGTTTGCCTTAATAATTTGAATGGCGTCAATAACGGGTCGGTGCAGGGCATTACCAGACTGAAACTCAAGTCGGTCCAGTACCGGCATCAACATTCGGCGATAGTGGCTACCGTAAGAGGAACGCATGGATTCCTGAACTTCCTGCTCAGTATCTACCCCCAGAGTTTTAAATTCATCGACCAGATTTTGCAGCATTTTCTGTGAGACCACAGGATAGACCACCTCCTTTATGACGCCATCCGGCTGGTCAACGGTGGCCTCGGCCATACGGAACAGCAGACGCGCCTTACCCCTGACTTTTTTAAACGCCGCAAACTGCTTTTTATCGACCTTTTTTTCTGCCCGTGTGCCGAGGTTATGGATCAGCACCATCAACATCTCAATCAACGCATCGGTCAGCTGTTGGCGACGACGCCAGCAAAACATGGCCACCATACTGTAACGGATCGCCGAAGGGTGTCGACGAAGCTCCCTGATCGATTCACTGGCACACCGTTGTTGAAACTGCATGATGAATTTAGGGGCTATTCCCTGGAAAATATTCGGCTGTAACGCAACGGAATCAAGACATTTTAGCTGAGAGATGACGGAAAGGACGTTCTCCAGACTGGGCCTTCCCGGGTCAGCTTTGAGGCCGCTCAATGTGACTTCAATCACACTGGCAGTGCCCGGTTCTTCGGCCGACAGTAAATGGTTGATGGCAACCTTACAGTCGAGTGAAAGTCGGGTAAATATGATGTTTTGCTGTTCTGTTTCGAACCGGTGTACGGCTGAACGAATAATTCGCTCCAGGTGATCAGCTGCGGGACGCTCAATCTGCTGCTCCTGACACCAGTCAGTGACAAGTTCACTACCGTGTACAGCTTGCGGATTGAATGGGAGGATAAATTCGGTTAACCAGGCGGTGAGCTGTGCTATATCGTTTTTATTGGGGAGTCTGATGCCCAAATAGCGACGAATAGTTTGTCGGTGCCGCTGGGCCTGCCGCCCCTGAAGCGGGTAGTTTTCAAGGGATACAGAAGCGCATCCGATCTGTTCAGCAATAGTGTGCACAATACCTGAAGGAAATTCGTTTATTGATTCAGGGTAATGCCCGTGTACTTGTCGGAATTTCAGTTGAATGGCAAATCCTAAACGACCCGTATCGGTCATACCCGGGAGCAAGGAAAGCTCATCAGCAAGCAGACTCCATACGTCCTTGTCATCAAAAGTCTGATCCTGTGACAACATTCCAACTCCCTGAATCATCAATGGGTAATCGCTATATAAACCATTTCACAGGTGAGTGATTTTTACGCAGATCCAGTTCAAAAAAAACAGATGTCGCATTTTGCAGCTTCGCTCCCACTGGGCCGAACTGTTCCGGCTTCTGAGGGATTGTCAGCCTGGTGATATCCTGCTTATCGAAGATGTCGATCGCCTTTCCCGCTTGGCGGGGGAGGACTGGAACAGGCTGAAGAAGATGATCCGGCACAAAGATATCCGGGTTATGGCCGTCAACGTCCCCACAACCTGGCTTGCTTCAGGCATTCATGATTTTGACAGCCGTATGTTTACCGCTATCAACGATATGATGCTCGACATGCTGGCCGCTGTTGCCAGACGTGACTATGAGCAGCGCCGGGAACGGCAGAAGCAAGGTATAACCAGGGCGAAAAGTGAAGGGAAGTTCAAAGGTCGTCAGCCTAACCAGGCTCGTTATGATGCGATAAATAAACTTCTTGCCAGTGGTAGTTCATGGAGCCAGGTACAAAAAGTTCTGGGCTGTAGTCGTGGGACGATCAGCAGTGCAGTTAAACAAGGCAAACAGTCGGAACCGCCGAAATTTCCGTTACAGTTTTAGCCCGGCAACCTGTGCACTCAGGGCAATAAGCTCATTGCTGCTCTGGAAGAGTTCTAAGCGGCAATGAGCCAAAACTTTGTCACCGCTATTTTATCTGTTCGTAAGAAGGGGCTTATCATGTCGTTTTTTTTAATGTCCGAGCTTTGTCTTTAAATCTAACGTCTATCGTTGACGCCGAATTTATCCTCCCCAGTAGGCGTTCTTTAATAATTTCCCTGTTAATAAGAAGGTCGGATTTTTTCCATTCTATCATTTGAATATGTATGTCTTTTAACTGTTTATTCCTGACCCTTAAACTATTACCTGAAACAATAACACCTGTAACCAACTTATTTTGATACGGTTTATATAAAATTGTCTTTACAGGATGCATTATGTGAGAATGGGACTCTATGATTTTATTTACTTTGCTTTTGAAAAGTTTATTTACAGATCTTCCCGAGAAAGTGATATCATCAACATATACTGTCATACATATTCCAAGTGCTTTAGATAATGCATTTAGTTCTAAAAACATCTTACTGTTAGCCCAGTATGCCAATGGCATGCTAATTCGACTGCCCGTAGGTATGTGATTGTTATAAGTACATAAACCACTTAGTAATTCAGATACGTCAGGAGAACATAATAGTTTCTTAAAAAAGAAGTCAAACACTATATTTTTACTTGTTGAGGGAAAGAACGATTTTAAATCTGTGGTTAAAAGAGGGTGTACACCAACATGTTCATTAGCATTAGAGACATGAGAGTGTAATTTTAGTCCAGAATGCATAAATTCTGGCTGAGTAACTCGACATAGAAGACTAGCTATCCTCGTATGAATGACATCTAATTCTTCATTAGGCCTTTCTATGAGACGTTTTTTCTGTGTGTCAGTTTTTTCATAAAATGTAGTGTAATTATCGATATCCTTACTAAGTGTTTTTAATTTACTTATATCTGATTTTAATATTTTTGCTAATCTTTTTTTTGTTATGCATTTGTATAATGCGCAATCTTGAAGGCTGTAGGATTTGTTTTTTGTATTAATTTTCGGCTTCTTTTTCCTCATTTCTTTCAACGCTCCACTCCATTATTTTTAATATTTTATCGGCGAATACTAACCTGAATTTCTCTGCTACCGATTTCTTAGAAGGCGAGTTCAATTCTTCGGAAAAAAATATAAGAGAAGAAACGGGTATTTCGAACTGTTTGGAATAGCTCTCAAGAATATCAAAACTTACGGTTTTCTTTCCAGATTCAATTTCGGAAAGATAGGATTTTGACATGCCGAAAATTTCTGCTAGTTCAGATTGTTTTATGTTATGGTAAAGTCTTATTGTCTTAAGCGCTCTGTAGATCATTTTACACCTCATCTTTTGAAAGTAGGGCACACTTAAGAGTCACTATGCTTATCAAAAATCTCGAGAATTTTATAAATTAAAATTCCTAACTTAATTAAACGTAGCATCAAATTCCAAACGATACGTGTAATTTTGAAAGCTTGCTTTTTCTTAAGTGCCTGCCAAAAACCATTACTATTAAATATACGCATTTAAACCTCTCTTGATACCTAACAACATTATTGTTGTTAGTTCGCCCTATCAAGAATGAGAGTTTTTGGCAGTAAACCCTTTTCAATCTGATTGTGGTGTCGCCACCACAATCAGAATACCCTCGACCCTTACATGCATAACACTACGTTACACGGCGATAAGGTTAGCCACGGAGCCAACGTCATCAGGTGGGGGGAACTATGTAGAGGATAAAATCCTCCGCGAGTAAATTCGTAAATCTACTCATGTAAAACTGGCGAAATCTCTCTTTAGTAACGGCAGAGCTAATATACGACACATGTTCGCTATATGTCAACAAAGTTCGCTATTTGCGAACTTTGTTGTGACCTTGGCTTTTTATAGTTACAACATTCAACCGAAAGCTTCAATCAGACCCGCTGCGGCCTCAGCACTCTGTAGAAAAAAGACAGGGCGGTGATGCTTAAGTTTGGATGGGTTAGAACACCAGTTGAATGTTGTAACTAAAATTAGTTTTTATTAAAGGCCGGAGGTGGTTATCCCCCGGCCTTAGCTACGTTTCCGTTATGCTCAGAAGAACATGCGGATCAGTTCAAGAAAGACGATTAACGCTTTCAGAACGATGATGGCTTTATCAATAAAAGCGCCCATCCGTTTCTCCATCAAGATGGAGAGAGAACACCACGGCTTACTCATACACTGCCTGTCACCGTGGTTCTCTGCATGTTAGATGTAGAACGTTCCTCTCCAGCCAGAGCACCGTACACAGCACCACCTGTTTGTTCGGCCAGGACTTAAAATCGTTCACACCCGGTTACGCTGGGTTTAAGGGCAGGGAGGAAGTAAAACAGAGCTAACTCGCTGATTATACCTGCTCAACCATTATTATTCACCTCGTTTTCAGTCACTTGACACAGGCCGTCAAGTGACAATTGACACAAGGTGTCTATAGCCATAATATTATGGTGTTAGATGTAGAGCGTTCCCCTCCGGTCAGAGCACCAACTCAGCACCGGAAAACAAAAAAGCCCGACCTCACCAGTCGGGCTTTTTTGCGTCTGTAATCATTCAAAATATTTGCTGCGGTCGCAAACCTTGTTGCCCTTGGCCATGACATCCGGGCGAATGCCGGCGCATTGGTGAATCGCTATTTTACAATACGTTAGGTTTTGGTGATTGCAGGAAAAGCAGGTCAATTTTTTTGATGCTATATCGAGGTATAGCCCACTCTACTTGACACTGTAATGAAAGCCCCTTTCTTAGAGGCTTTGCTACCGTAGGTTTTCGCAATGTTGGCGCTCATGGCCTATAGCGCATTAAGTAGCTCGGTATAGCCATCTTCGATAAGAAGCGTTGGGAGCAGATATTCAGAGACACGGTAAGTCTTTCCGCCAGTGGTTGTGACGGTCAAATAAAGCTGGTCGTCAAAACGCAGTTCTGAACCAAACTGCGTTATCGATGCTACATCTATCCAGCAGATATTTTTTCCATCTGTCCCTTCAAATGGTTTCACCAATGCTCTGAGCCATCGACGGTCTTCATGATTCCGCGTAAAAATGCCACTTTTGTACTGGCGGGATTTTGCCACAAATGCAGCCACTTTCTGTTTATTCAGCGTCAGTGACGGCTCCAGCTTGCTTAATGATTCAGGGTTTAAGGTGTACTGCATCTCTTCGAAATAGACACTGTAATGTTCTGGATTATTCAGGTCGTGTTGATTCTTCTCGATGGATTCACCAAAAATGCTGATCATCTCTGCTTTTAACGCTGCCGTGATGGCTTCAAATTCCTCTTGATGCTCATCATAGTACAGGTTGCTCATGCTAACTCCTTGTTAGATATGAAATACGATAAAACAGATAACGCTACGTGAAATCTAAGCAAAAAAGGGCAGGGGTTACCACTAATTTTTGAAGCAGTGCACCCCTATTCAAGATTACTAACCATCAAAACCGGGATAAAAAAAAGCCCCTGATATGGCACCAGGGGCTAATTATGTTAACGCTTATCGTCAGCAGAACCAGACGGCTCTTTTTTGATAAGAAAATCTTCCAGCTTACGCCCAGCCTCTAATGCTTCAGCGATTGGCTTTGGTGACCGTCCACGGCCAGACCAGCGCTTAACTTCACCGTTTTCTTCATACTGGTATTTAGCGGGCGCTTTCGGCAACTTGTTCTTACTCGCCTTTGGCGTGTCGTCAGTCAATCCGAGTAACTGTTCAGGTGAGAAACCTTCTCCGGCGATCAACTGAAGTAATTCCTGGCGTTTCTTCTCACGCTCATTACGTTCGGCGGCTTCACGTTCAGCATCTTCCCGACGTTCTTCAATAACTGCATTAAGCTTTGCTTGCATTTCAAGAAGCTGTTCAAAATCTGTTTCACGTGCAAAAACACGTGCAGAACGAATATTCGTCAGAAGTCTTCGAGCTGCATCAAACGTATCATTATCGCTCATATTTTCTCTCTTGATGGGTTATCTAACGTGTTGCCAGACTGACGCAGGGATTTTATCAAACAGTTTATTCATGATTATCTCTGCTAATCGGTGATCAGCAGCAGAATAAAATGTCACCAGCTCCCCTGCGGTAAGGCTGTGCTCATTTTTTTCTATGATTTTCTCTAACGTTTCCCGATGTTGACACTTTCTTAACTGGAAAAGCCAATCTTGTCTGGTTTTCACCACTATTATTTTTTCCTGAACTCGAAACCAAGTTTACCTGTAGATTTATCCTGTAAGGTAACAACAGCGTCAAATTTTTTCCCGGCTTTGCTGGTAAATCCTTTAATCTCACCAGTTTTACCTTTTTTGATTAACGTTTCCACCTGATTCTGTGTCAGCTTCTTACTGGACAATTCTAGCCAGATTTTAAACTCACAACCTGTACAGAAGAAACCTTTTGGCCGGATTAAAATCTCTTTATCACAGGAAGGGCAGGGGACACCGAGACGTGCACTCGCGCCCTCAGAAGCCTGTTTTTCCGTAACAGGTTTTCCATCGTTATCCGGGAATGATGTTTTACACTCAGGGTAGCATGAGCATCCCCAGAAAAAGCCATTCTGTCCTTTACGTCTTATCAGGAATCCTTTACTACAGACAGGGCAGACAGTGGAATTAGAAGAAATATTGATGCCGTTCTTCTCCAGATTCTCGATCAACTCCCGGATATAATTGTCGTTTTCGCTGATAAAAGCTTCTACGGTTAATTCCCCGGCTTTAATCTGAGCCTGTTTTTCAGCCCACATTGCTGAGATATTGGGTTTAATCACTTCAGAAGGAAGTGCAGCGCAAAACTCCTGTCCCTGCATTGTGGTTTTCCAGACCAGCTCTGAATAGCCCTTTTCTTTCTCTATCGAGATAAGCCCGGTATTTGCCGCCAGCTTTTCAAGGATACCTGCGCGGGTAGCTTCTGTGCCGATACTGCCCCGGTCGCTGCTCCCCTCGTCTTTGGCTTCAAGCGCTTTTCTCAGCGCCGGATCATCGATAAATTTTGCCGCACTGGTCATCGCGGCCAGTAATGTTGACTCCGTAAAATAGCGGAGTGGAGTCGTCTTTTTCTTGTCCACATCAGCCAACTCACACAGGCCACTGTCATTAAATTTCAGGGTCGATAAATCAAAGCCGCCCATTTCGGTATCTTCGGCGTCGTCCTCTTCATTATTATCTTTACCCAGCGCTTCCCAGCCTTTTTGTACCAGAACGCTTTGTGTGGCCGTGAAGGTATCGCCTTTAATATCAAAGTGAATTTTCGTCTTGTCTCTGATCGCATCAGGATAGAACAGGCCAATGAAATGAACGGCCACCAGGTTATAAACGTTCCGCTCTTTGTCACTGAGTTGAATACCGGCTCCGCTTTTTGTCGTCGGGATAATCGCGTGGTGAGCTTCGATCTTGCTACCATCAAAGGCTTTATGCTTCTGATCTTTGTCCATATCAGCGGTTGCAGAAGCAAGTTCCGGCATTGTCGCGCTGATCGCGCTGGCAATATCAGCAGCCTGGTAAAAATGCTCATCAGAAAGATAGCGATTGTCCGTTCGCGGGTATGTCAGAAGTTTATGCGTCTCATACAGCCCTTGCATGATAGCGAGGGTTTCAGCGGCCTTATACCCGTAACGCTTTGCACAGATTTGTTGAAGCATGGACAGGTTTAGCGGCAGTGGGGGCTTAGTGTTTTCCGGCTTAGTGGTGGCGACGGTCACAACTGCCTCTTTCTGCGTCACCCGCTCAGCGATGTGCTTTGCCTGTGCTTCGGAAATAAGGCGCTTTTTATCGTCGATCTGATCGCTGTCCGTTGTCTGATATTTAGACTTAACCTGATTCCCGTTCACCGTTATGTTAGCGAAAATATCGTAGTAAAAACTTTCACTGTGATTCTGGTTAGCCAGCGTTCTGAGGTTTACAAGACCAAGAACAGCACTCTGAACACGGCCAACGTTTAAAACGCCATCATAGCCCTTCTCACGGCCTTTAAGGGTACAACCGCGTGTCAGGTTATAGCCAAACCCCTGATCACACAGAGAACGAGCCAGGGCGCTGTCTGTCATACCACGGAATTTTGAGTTTGGCTGCATATTTGCCAGTGATTTTTTCACTGGTGCGAGGTTGAGATCTGCAATCAACAGCCGTTCGACAGGTTTAGTATTTTTCGCGTAACCGAGAAGTTCATCAACCAGTAAACACCCTTCATCGTCCGGGTCGCCAGCATGAACAATACTGTCGGCCTGCTCAATCAGAGAAAAGATAATACGGGTTTGTGGTTCAGCATCCGGTCTGATTTTGTAAGTTGGCGGCCAGGGGGTTTTAATCGGTAAATCACCAAAGCGCCACTTCGCATATTTCTCGTCATAGTCCTGCGGATCACATAACTCAAGCATATGACCAAAACACCACGTAACAGCATCTGTTCCGTGTTCAAAATAACCATTTTTCTTTTCCGTGCTGGGGTTCCCCCCAAGTCCTTCAAAAATGGCTTTAGCTAAAGATGGTTTTTCGGCAATAAAAAGTCTCATTTCTACATCCTTAATTTTTGAGTGAGGTATTAATAAATTTTAAAATTTGCTTACCTTTGTTCAGCATGTTTCTGGAAACAGCCTGATTACGAATGCCTCGCATCTGGTCAAACTGATACGTTACATCATGTTCTGTTCTGGAAAGCCCAAGGGTTGCTCTTTCGTCGTCCATTGATACTGAGATTGCAAGGTATTTTCCTGAAGCACACCAGTGCGCATAACTGGCAACGCAATGCTCCATTTCCTGACCTTCATTACACAGATCATCAAATGTGATTAATTCACTCGAAGAATCATCAATTGTCTGCCAGTTAATGCCCGTTCCTTTCCATTCCTTTATTACTGCTGTAGCATTTTCTCTCAACTGCTGTGTCCACTCATCTGACAATCTCCAGAAAGAAGGCCATTCTTGGTTCTTATGAATTATTGGTTCTGCATTTAATAACCAATCAATTGCATGGCACAGTTGATTTTTTTCCATCTCCCAACGGGATGTATCCCAAGGTTCGATATGGTGTTTACGGAACCCAATGTTTTTAAATAAATCACGATGATACTCAAGCCATTTTGAACATACTCGATAAATATCATTTTCCCTTTCAGAATAATAACGACCTTCCAGATAATCGATAATCCAGTAAATCACTTGGGTCGGGTAATTTTTCACCAGCGGATTACGGAGCAATCTGGAAATAACTTTGAATGACTCATGATGATTATTGTTTAAAGCTGAAACTAGCGACAAGCGAGTATGCCGTAAATGTTTGAAGTCTGCATAGCTGATACCGTAAGGAAAACTAAGTTGTTCAAATAACTCTTTTGATTTTCCTGATAAAGTAAATCGTCCTGTTTTATGCTGCCGTCTTAAACTTCCAACCATAGGCCACAGTCCGCCAAAATCTGCGCCATCAGCAATACAAATTCTTTTTGAAAAATCCAAATAGTCCTCAAACATTGCCTGACGAACTGAATTGTAAGTCATCGAACAATGTGAAGCTCTGGCATATTTTGTAAATATGGTTTTATCAACCATCATCCATATGCTTTTACTTAGTGCTTTTGAAGCATTAAACTCATTATCAACCCCAATAACTTTATATACTCTATTATAAATTTTCTTTTCTATCTCTTCGAGTAATTCATGCTTGCTGATATGTTGTACTTTATTGGGGTAGTTAAATGACGCTATTTTCCCCAGAGAGTGGAAAAGATCATTATGATACGAGTGTTCATCCACACTAGATGGTATTAGCGTGGAAATAAATGCACTTTTACCGTTACTTGCTCTAATGCGGTACAAATAAAGTTTGTCGTCAATTGAAAATCCAGCCTCAATTAATGATTTAATGATGTATTTAATTGCATTCCTTAGCCAATCGTCCATATCGAATGCAGCCCTTCTCGACCAGAACAAATGCACGTTACTTGGAAGGAAATTTCTTCTGTACCATACCCCGTGGTCTTTATCTTTCAGCTTATAGCACCACATACTGACTTTACCGCTTTTTTTATTTTTTTGAATTCTATAAGTACCGCAAATGATAATACGGATATGATTATCATCCTCCTCGTTTTTTACTAGCCGGAAAACTCCAGATTTTTGACATATTTTGAAAATATCGTGAAGTGAAAGTATTTTACTACTACATGTCCATTCATTAATTACATGCATAATAAATATCCCTTATTTGTTATGCCGCCATTCCCACGGCGGCACAGGATGACTTTCAGCCCACAGGCCGCGTTTTTGTTCCTGTGCTTCCCGTTGCAAAGCCGGAAGTGCGTTATCCGTGTTGTATCGCTCATACACCCATGCAGCGCCTGACTGCACCATATATCGATTGGCCTCAGTGCCGTTCGTTGTCACGACTCGCCCCAGGACACGCCCGTAACGGTCTTTCTGCGTGTACGTCACCGTAACGGGCTGCCCTGCTACCAGGTCTTTAAGTTGGTTCGTTGACCAGCTCCCGTATGCTTGTTTCTTTTCCGGGGCATCAATATTCAACAGGCGAACCCTGACGGGCTTCTTATCCTGTAAAACATCAATGGTGTCGCCATCGAGTACACGGATCACTTTCCCCTGGATTTCGGCTGCAACCAGACTTCCAGAAAGAAAAAAGCAGAAAGTTAATGTGATAATTTTATTTAACAAAATTCCAATCCTCCTTATGAGGGTCATACAGAACTTCAACTCCTTTTTCTGGAGCAACAATATTAACCCCCATACCAGGCCTAACGCCTTTCACTGGAATTTCAATATGAACATTGCAATTTTCAACAATATCTTTCGCCGTATCATCACTAATGTTTTTCAAATCACTCAAATCCTGAGTGACTGTTATTATTTGAAGATTATAACGTTTGATTTTTGAGATAAAATTTTCCATAGCTAACGCCCTTCGGTTGTTCAACCCCGCAAACATCAGATTAAAATCTGAAATTTACGGGGTTATTGTTATTCCTGAAATGACCGCCCATAGCGCTGAATAATCATTTCCAGCGTATCTTTATTGATTACGGCACCTTCGCAAGTATTTACTATGCTCTGCCTAAGCCTTGCCGTGGCTTCCGGGTTGTAATAAGGAGTAAATACACGAACGTTAAAGAAACGTTGATTTACTGGCTGACAGGCTGGCTGTGTATCACCCTGTAGCTTCCCGGCCATACAGGTTAATAACTCGCAGGGATCACCTGTCTGATTCAAACCATCCGTATGATTGTGTTTTTTTGCTAATACAGGAGAACTCAGTACGGCAAGGATGATTGGAACCATAACCATTTTCCTGAAATTCATATTTTATCCTTTCTTCTGAAGATAGATATTGATTGATTTAATACCGAAATCATCAGGCTTGTATCGGTACTGGATTAACCCATATGCGCCGTTAGACCGCAGCCAGTTCTTTGCTGTGAAAAAATCATCACCCCGACTACTTTCAACAATAACTGAATCAGAATGCGCGACAGCGAAAAAAACATCATCGCTATACAGCCGATTTTCAGGAGAAAAATTTCTAATGAGTTTCACCCACGACGAATTAACCCTGTCTGATTTAATTACTGTAAAAGTCGGTTGCCAGTCCATTAACTGTGAGTTCATCGTTGCCGGGTCTTGTTTCCAGTCAACTTGTGGAGGTTCAGGAGGTGACGAACAGGCAGAAAGAAACAAAAGGGCAGTTAACACTACTTTTTTCATAATAGAACCTCGGATTCAAGCTCACCAACGGAAAGCATTTTTTCTTTTGAAGGGTATTTGAGTCCTTTAACACCGAATATATTTTTTGACTTGTTAATACTGGAGGTTAATGCAGCCAGTTTTGGACTAACCAGCATCAGCCTGTCCATAAAATACGGGTCAAGGTAGTAAAGGGCTTTTTGCGCTTTAACAGGGTTCTCACCCTTGAGGATGATAAATTCCTCTGAAAAGTCCAACGTTCCCAGCTCCTGTGGAAGCACCAGAGCACGCTGTGCATCACTTTCGGAATTACTTTGCGATGTAGAACGGCCTTTGGTTTTACTGGAGCCGGTAGATTTAGCCGTAGTGTAACCCAGTTTTTCGGAAATCTTTTTGGCATCATCTTCTTCACTGACGGCATAGATAATCCGGCAGGGATGCGCACTCATCAGTGTCTTAGCTCCTTCAATGCCATATATTTCATTTAGCTGGCTGATATTCTGATAAATCGTCAGTAGCTTAAGTTTAAACCCGGCTATATACCCTGAACCTTTCTTGATGATTGGCATGTAACCAATAGAAGGGAATTCATCCAGAAACATCAGGCAGTCATGTTTAAGCGTTGGGTCAAAGTCCGGGTTTTCCCTCAACGTGACTTCAACAACAAAGTTAAAGAACAGGTTGAGAAAATCATACGCCAGAGACATATCCTCAGCATTAACACCCACGTAGATTGATATATCTTCACGGCGTAATTGACGCAGATCGAAATCATTTCCATCAGTACATTTTCTGACAGTAGGAAGATAAAACAGGCTCATTTTTTTACGGAATGAACCGTCGATACTTGAACGTTGCTCATCTTCAGTTTCGTGATACTCGCGAATTTTAGTCAGCGCATCCCGCAGATGGAATAATGCCGTTTCGTCTAACCCCGCCACACCCTCAAAATCTTCACGATTACTCAGCACATTTTCCCGGTCAATATTGCTGTAAAGATCAACGACAGAGCCTATGGAAAAAACGGGTTTAAGATTGAATTCGTTAAGCCAGTCTGGTGCATAGTTGATAAAGAAGTGAAGCAGCTTTGCTAGACCAATCCAGTATTGCCCGGCAAGGTTATTAAAGTGAGCTTCAGCACCCGTCATACCATAAGACGGGAACAAAATTTCTATCAGCTTCAGTAAGTCTTTTGCACCACTCTCAGCTTTTAAATCAATATAGAATAGTGGATTAAACTTATGCGTTTTACTGTTAAAAGGGTCTAACAGAAAAACCTTATTCTGGAGAAGCACCTCACGAACTTTACTGGTGATTTTCCACAGTTCTTGTTTTGGATCTAAAGCAATAAGAGAATGTTTTCTCACCAGAAGGTTAGGAATACCAATAGCAGCACCTTTACCTGCGCGTGTACCTGCACCCAGCGAAACGAAATCAGGTGCGGTATACCAGAGATATTTCCCTTTATAAACACCGACCAGAATATCACTGTCATTTTCCTTCTCCCACTTTAGCAACTTTGATTTACTCAAATCATCATCACTCGCAAACTTTGCATCACCGTAAAGGGAGAAATCTTTTTTATTTATCTGCCAGATAATAAAAACAGGCACGATAAGTGATGCAGCCATACCAGAAAGAAGAGAGGGTATGGCTGTAAATCTGATACTTGTCCTTATATTGCTTTCTGTCATGAGCCGCCAGAGCAGCATGGAATCAAAATTCTTCCATATAAACAAGGGGGTTTTATGATTAAAAAAGTACACAGCAACTGAACCAGCATAGTACGTTACCAGGCACATAACTAAACCGATAAAAACCCACTGGCCTTTATCGGGAAGTTTGACAGACATAATCACTCCTTCAGTTTTTCAAAGTATTCCTGAAAGTGAATATCACGATAGTAAATACCCGATGCAAAGCGTGAATCCTCTTCATCAATGTATTTAATGCTCATGATTACATCGACGTTGCTCAATACCCGCCGCAATATAATGTTATAAGGCAGATTCTGGCATTCCGGGTTCATATAGCACCGCTGAACAAGTCCAAGCACAGCATCTTCAGGCGTACCTTCATGTACAGTGGTTAAGTTTCCTGCGTGGCCGGAACTTGAACCTTTAAGAAAATCCCAGGCTTCAGCACCGCGAACCTCTGTCATCAGTATTCTGTCGCCATTCATGCGAAAACCAGAGCGCAGAAGAGAGGCTGAACTCACAACGGTACTTTCCCCTTCTGACGGGTAATATAGTTTCACATGATTTTTATGAAACCGCAGTTTCGCCTCATCCGTATCTTCGATAGTAATAATTCTGAGATAATGCGGTATATACTCAAGACAGGCATTTGCAAATGTGGTTTTCCCGGCTCCTGTCCCGGCACAGAACACCATCGTTTTACCCTGTCTCAGACATTCAGGAATAAATCGTTCAAAACGATTCTCTTTAAACATTAAAGATAATTCGTCTTCTTTATTTCTGAAATCAACCCCCTGATTTAGCCTTGAGTAAAAACCCTGTTTTACAAAAGTTGGATGGTCAATGAACACGCTGGATGGCTTACGAATTGTGATTGATACCGTTTCTCTTTCAGTGGCCGGAGGAATTACAATCTGTACGCGCTCCCCAAGGGGGAGCGTGGCAGAGCGCAACGGATATTCTGGCGTAACAGAACCACCATCATGATAATCAGATATTGCCCCTGCAAATGACATACAGTCACGAAAACTCATATTTGTTTCGTTTTGCTGCCATTTTCCTCTGACTTTCACAAACAATTCACCGGGACGGTTTACGGCTATTTCGGTTAAACCTTCCACGTTATTTAACCACTGATGAAAATAATCATTCACGATGTCATAAACAATATGGCGGTTTTCAGTATTAATCTCACCCTGCATTACATGACCTCTTATTTCATTTTCAGTTTATAGATGCCTGAGAAATCCAAATCCTGACCGACAATCAAATTAATAATTTCACCTTGATTTTTATATAGCGTTGGAGGGATATTCACACTGTTTGAAAATGACTCACGAGCAATATCAGCAAAAGCCTGTCTACTGTTTGCCGTATAATCCGTCTGGTTATCTTTATTGTTTTTTGCTGCCCCGCTTAACGCCTGAGCAAAATCGGGGATCATGCCAACCATCATCGCCCCCAAAAAACGGTCGCTAAAATGAGTATCAATCCATCCTGACGCCCCGGCTTCCCCCAGCGCTCCCGATGCCTGCGTATCAATCAGCGGTATATCAATAAACGGTGTAGTTCGTGTCCGTAGCTTGGTTGCCATGATAAATACGGCACCCTGACCGTGCCGGAACGAACCGGATTTGTACATCAGGTAAGCAGCCGTGCCTTTTTCAATAAGCTTCACATTGCCGTTTGCACTGTAGATATCAGCATTAACGGTACATACCAGCTTTCCGGCCAGGTCAGATACAAAGCGCCGATCCAGTGAACAAGGGATTGCCGTGTTTTCAGGGATAAACAGATTAGGGTCATAAGGAACCCGCGTAATCTTTGATAGCGAGACGGGCGCGCCTGCATTCACCGGCTGCACTTCAGGTTTTGTATTACTCCCCTCTCCGTCGTTTGTCTCGCTGGACGTCTTAGTTGAGGCACTGCTGCTGTTTCCTAATGCAGCGCTACTTCCTCCATAGGACACATCAAGTGCGCGGCTGTAGCCGTGCTGTACGCTTTCCGGCGGGGCTTCTGCTTTACCGTTGCTGCTACTGGATTTACTCTCTCCGTTCGCCTCCGGTGGTTTTTGCCCGGCATTAAAGGGGTCAGTGTCATCACTGAGTCCCGTCTGACGTTTAACCGATCCCGTAGCCACAGTGTCACCAGCGGGCTTTTCATCCGCACTGGACATACTACGAATAATTGACGGAACGTAATACACAGATAATCCAACGGCCAGCAGGACAAAAGCGGCGATTATTATGATCATCCCTTTACGTGATTTTTTCAGCTTCTCGATTCCCAGCTTATTAGCTGGCTCAGCGGTATTATCTGCTTTATCAGATTTATCTCCCTGCTCCAGTTCTTTCTGGCGTAGTTCTCGTAACTGACGCTCGATTTCTACCGCTGTAGGCGCTTTGTTTTCCTGTTCGCTCACTGGATCACCTCTTTATCTACTTTCGGAGAGACGGTATCTCCGGCAGGTAAACGGACTTTGCCAAACCCTTCATTTTCCAGACCAACAACCTGATCCCCAAGGCGAAGTACAAATTTCTGGTCAACTGGGACACCTACTACGGTGTAACTGTTGCTGTGTTTAATCACTGGGTTGGTTATGGTTTCCTTCTGTCCACTCATAACAAAAACACTGGGAAGTTTTTTCATAGGGCTGAATCCTAACCACGTATAACGACCATCGTCATAGGCATAATCCGGGCTGATACTCCGGCTACCTTCTGCAACCCGTTGCGTATACTTCCAGTTACGTGGCGATTTGCTATTTTCAAGCGCCCGGTTAATGGCCTGTTCCTCCTGACGCTTGTTTAACGCTTCAATCCTCTTTTTCTCTATTTCAGCCTGGGCTTTACGCTGTTCCTGCGGGTACTGGTAATTCACCACAAAAGCAATTTTATTAGGCTGGCTGAACGTCTTCGCGTTCAGCTCCATGCTGTAATTGCGTTTTGTTGTGCGAACAAACAGGTTTGTTCGCCAGCGTTCCAGATCGTTCTCAGGGTCGAGTGCCACGTTAACAACTTCAGACGATTGTTTACCGTTCTCGTCCGTTTTGTTGTTTTGCACCGTCTGTTTAACAGGCTTCACTTCCACATAAACAAGATTATCTTCTTTATTCACAGACCATCCCTGCGGAAAACCCGTTCTGGCACTGATTACCGTTTCATCATCATCAAATACCAGAGTAGTGGTATACCCCACCGCGCTGTTAATGACGGTCGTATTTTGTGGGTTATAATTGACGTTTTGATTTCTCGGGTCGAAACCGCTTCCCGATGGCACTACCGCGGCATTGCAAACGTGAGCAGCCATCAGGAACGCAACTATTAACGCTCCTTTATTTATTTTCATCTGATTTACCCTCTTACTTCTTTGTCACGAACGTAGCTGGTAACAACAAACTTGAGTGGATTTCTGTTTCTGTCGCCTGACTTCATATCCACTCCCGGTTCAATCCGGTAAGTCAGACGAATATTCCAGTATTCCTCCTTGCTCATACCTGTAGCAACGTCCCGGACGGTTTTTCTAAAGCGCACATAAGCACCGATATCTTTATCATCCTTACGGGATGACGGGCTTATAATAATTGAGGGATTATCCTGAACGCTGGCGGTTTTCTCAGCCTTGTTGTAAATAACTTTAGGAGACTGGTCACTGTTGATTAAAGCATTATAATCAGCGGCAACATTTTCAGCGCTGTATGCCATAACAAAATCATAATCATGTTGCAGGCTGAAGTAATTGTAACCTTCTCGGCGTTTAACATATTGACCAATGAAATATTGAGCAATAGCCTGATTCTCAGAAAGGTTTTCTTTTTTAACAGTAGTCAGCCATTCTGTAACGCCTGTTACTTTGTCAATCAGAGCAACATCCACAACCGTTGTTTTTAAAGGAAGCGCACTGTTAAGCGCAATAAGTGAAAAGACACCTATTACAATACCTGAAATCCCACCGAGTTTATAAATACGATTCATTTTCTCCTGCAAGGCTAAGTTTTTCTCTTCAAACGTGCTTGAAGAGTCCGTTACTTCTTTTTTCTTATTAAAACCGGGAAGTTTTAATTCTGGAATTTTAAACGCCATTACGCATTACCTCTGCTGAATTAACAGGTTCAGTTTTTCCTGAAACCGGAGGTTGTATGTGCGACGACTGACACCCGACGAGACAAATCGTCACGATAGCCGCGATAATTATTTTCATAATTAATATTCTCACTAAGGACTTGAAGGAATGTTTTTTGATAAGGAGAAATGTTAAACCGATGGAAAAAGTAAATTACTTAACTGCCATATTTCTTCTTAGCCATTTCTATGGCTGCACTGCGCAATTTTTTAGCACCGATGTTTACCCCCTGCCCGGTCAGATTGCCGAGCTTACCGGATAACCCGGTAGACTGACCTAATCCACCTTCCTGACGACGAATGCCTTTCCATGCCCCAAGACCTGCATTCTTACCCATTCCCAGCGCACCGCCAGCCATGCGTGAAGCGCCAAACGTAGCTGCCCCGATACCCATAGCCGCTGCGCCTTGCAACGCTCCCTCCACGCCAACGCCCGCGATCTGCGAAGCATAGGTTTTAGCCTGCCAGATAACCCAGGCCATAAATGCCCCGGCAACACCTGCCTGTGCACCCGTGGATATGAGGTTTAAGGAGTCTGCGTTCGCTATAGATATACTGAGAATACCATTCATGAATGTCATTCCTGCTTTGATTGCCAATCCGCAAAACAAAAATATAAAACATGAACTGAACAAAAGTTGAAGCCAGCTATTAAACATTTGACGAAGAAAACCAAAAGACAAACACATAACAAACAGTGGTGCGGTAACAGACAAAACTTTTAAAGTAACTTCTGCCGCAAGATAAACTATTGAGGTAAGGAGCATTGCCAATATACCGCCAGCATAAGTCAACAATGCAGCTATTGAACCTTCAGTCTTAACATAAGTAGATGTATCCTTATTCATAAGATAAGCGGCCACTTGTTGTACTTTTGTCCATAACTCGTCTACCCAAACCCAGGGATCTCCTCCAGCAAAAGTCGTTTTCAATCCATCGATAGCGCTATTTGCACTATCCAACCAACCGCCAGTATTTCTGACAAAAATCAGGATTAGCCAGAACCTAAATAAATTCCAGATAAAATCCTGAACATGTGATTTTTGCTTACCAACGACAACCGTATAGGCATACCATAATACGTAAATTGAAATTCCATACTTACCCAACGTATAGGCTATTGAAGAGAAACTATCTAACTGACCAGTCAAGGACTGGTCAAGAACTTTTGTTATAACATCATGGGCTGCTTGAAAAAATCTAGAAGATGCCATAAAGGCTCCTATTTTTTATCGCCTTTGTCTAATAGCTTATCAAAGGCATCTTTATAATCTATTGGATTATCCACCGCTTTTAATTGCTTATATCTAAACAATCCATCTTTTGCATTTTTGCAATTATCACTATCACTGCCTGAAGACTTACACTCTGCGACTTTCTTTTCTGCCTCGTTAGGATGAGACTGCCACCAATCGGAAGATTTAACATCCTCACACCCAGACAGCAAAAAAATAATACCTAACGCTAATATAGATAAATAGTTTTTCAAATTTCACCTCAGTTCATTTCATAATTTTGTTGATTAAACTCATTCTTATAATCAACAATCGGACTTTCCGTATTGACTGCATCCAATTGTTTTTTATTGAAAGCAGCCTCCGACATCTTCTCCTTGTATTGTGCTAGATCACGTTGCTTATCGCGATACATTTCATACTGAAACTTGAGTTTCTCAAATTTCATATTCTCAAGAGACACAGCATTCGTCGCATCCTGCGTGGCTTTCGTGTCCTTCGCGTTCTTGACCTGGTCTATGAGATCTTTCATCGACTGGTTGTCTTCTTTCAGCTTATCTTCAAGCTGATTTCCGTACTCAACGCCTGCCAGCTGCGATAAGAAGCTCGCCTCACAGCCTTTAACCAGATCACCGGTATAACCCAACCCTTTACAGGTATCCGTCACCTTATAGTCGCTGAGTAGCGTTTTTGCCTGCTGTGAGAGCGCACCATCCGGGTTTTTAATGTAGTCATCAATAAAAGCATTTCCCTGATCGTAGATCTTTGTCAGTTCACTACTGACTGACTGCGCATCCTGAACCAACCCCTGAACATCACGAACTCCTGTTTTAGTTAACAGCTCGTCTTTATAGGCCGTAAGTTCATTTTGCCATTGCTTGGCTTCTTTCACCCACTGTGCGGCTGTGTCTATAGAGGATTGCGCATCATGGACAATCACCCCAGTTCCTATCGCAAACGTACTTGCAGAGCAGCTAAACAGCATTACGGCCAAAAATTGTTTTTTCATCATTTTCACCTTAATCAATTCCACGGTTAGCACGTTCGAGATAGGTATCAATCCAGTCAGCGGGTTTCATCCCTTCTTTCCAGATCTCATCGAACAGCTCCAGTTGTTCAGCAGAAGCACTTAAAATCGGTAGATAATAAGCCGCGCTGCCCAGGTCTAATTTTGCAAAGGCTGCAAAGTCATCCCGTTCGCCCTGCCGCTGTGGGTTTTTAACCACCATGAACTGACGAGACAGCGGGTCAATCGCCTTAATTTTGTCAAAATAAAGTTCCCTGACCTGAAGCCCTTCAACATACTCACCACGTTTGGCTTTAGGATTTGCCAGATAGATATGCGTGGCACACTGTTCACGAACAGCCGCAGCTATCGGCGTTTTAATCAACTCATCTGGGGATTGTGTGGCAACAACCAGCACCATATCCAGCTTACGTCCGGTTTTGAGTTTGTTATAAACGAAGTCCCTGAATGCATCGTTATTAATCCATTGCCAAAACTCATCCATGTAAATGATAAGTCGTCGGCCATCGGCCAGCATGGTGACGCGATAAATCAGATAAAACGAAGCAACCGGAGCAATAACTTTGTCATCGAGGAATTCTGTACCGTCAACGCCGAAAACATCCAGATTAGCAACGTCAAAAGTATCAACGGGGTTATCAATTACCCAGCCATATTCGCCTCCCTGCGCCCAGGCTCTCAGACGTGCTTTGATACCGTGTCGTTTCGTCTCTGTATCATCTGGCTCAAGAATAAGCGGGATAAGTTTGCTGACAGGAAACGACCGATCTTCCCTTGCCATCAGGCGTTCAACAGCATCTGAAATAAGGCCGTTCTGGTAGTTATCCAGAGTATTATTGTTGAGGGTACAAATCAGTCTTACCAGATCCTTCATAAAAGCGATATTTCGCTTTGTTGGCTTCAAAGCCGCTGGGTTCCAGCCAGTCGGCACACCTCCCTTAACCCGGTAATATTCACCGCCCATTGCACGTATTCCGACTTCTCCGGCACGGTCTTTATCAAAAAAGACAGTGGTCAGTTTCCTGACCTTTCGGTTAGTGGGAAACGACTCTGGCACGCCGAACTGCTGTACAGCATAAGCCTGAGTCATTATAAGGACGGTTTTACCAACGTTAGAAGTACCCAGTATTTCGGTATGTCCCAGCGTCGGGTTCTTACCAAAGAAGTTCTGATGCTCGGTGGTCATATGGTAATTGAAGTGATAAACATCATTACCGGAGCCACGCAAGGTGATCAGTTTATTTCCCCAGGTGTTACCACTTTCTTTTCCGTTAAAGAAATTATGGAAACTTTCCATCTCTGCAAAGTTCAGGCTGCTGATAATGCTGAGGCGCGGTCGCAACGTATAGTTACCCGGTAACTGAGCAAAATAAGCAGCACCAAGACTTAATGTCGAGTAGGTGAGAATCAATCCCAAATCTTCAAGAGTCGTGGTCACGATGTTGGTATCTTTAACCAGCCGTTCCGGCGTATCAGCAAATACAATTAGCGTCTGGTGACACTTACCGAACGAGTTGTACCCACTGGATACCATATCGAGGCCAACACGGAGATCGGCCAGCAGCGATTTAGCTGCATCATCCGTCATTTCCAGCTTATCTATCTGATCGTCTAACGCCTTTATTGACGCCTGTTTGTCCATAGTTGTGAAAGACGATGTAAAGACATACTCAACAGGAAGATACATAAGGGCATCGAAAATACCCGCGTCAGTTTCCTGAAAATAGTCCTTTATCTCAATGCAGCGAAAGTATCTGCCGTGGTCAGAAGCCGTGATCTGACCAGCATCATTGCCAAAGAACAGATCTTTACCGCCCAGATAGGTATAGAACGGGCTGTTAGTTACCCTGACTTTCTGCCACTTACCCGACAAGAGGTACTGGAAAAGAGATAACTGGTCAGAAAATACTTTTCCATTTTCTTCAGCCAAAGCAAGACGCCGGGAATGAAACCGTGAAAGGTAAGTATCTAACCGACCACATATTTCATTCATTTCATTAATGGGTTCATCAAAGACTTTATTATTTCCTTTTTTCTTTGATATGAAATTGGAAATTTTATCTTCAACACTAAAAACTTTATAACAGACAGTTAAGTACAATCTATTTTCGAAATATTCAGGCTCAGTCAGTGAATCGTAGTATTGATTCATTACTTTATTAACAAAAGGTATTTTGCTGTTAAAAGATGTGTGAATTTCTTTTTTAACCCTTATTCGATGTGTATAAAAAGTGATGGCTTTACCTTCAAAGCTACGGATAAGCGTATTTAACTGGTCTGTCAGAATAGTTAAATCCTCATCATCGACACATTCAAAATAAGCTCCGTCGATTTGCCATGTTGCCAGCAAATCTCTCTTTTTAGTGACAATAAGGTTGTCCGTGATGTGAGAGGAGTAAGGTATCAGTTCTTCAAGAGAAGCCTGGTCTTTCAGTTTCATAAAATTGTCCACTCTGGAAATATCGACTTCATCATACTGGCTCCCTGCGTAATGAACGGCTCTAAAGCGTTTGTTTGACAGCGGATGACCTTTGATCAACGCTCGCAGGTAGAGCAGGTCAAAAAAACGTTCATCTATCTGTGTAACTCGCTTGATGGCATACCAGCCAGGCAGCACAAGGGCGTACATAGCGTCGTGTATCCAGACTCCAAGCAGTACAGCGATAAGGCACATTCCAAGGAAGGGGTAGAGCGGAACGCCCAGCCCGCGAATTAAAGCGGGGCGTGTTAGCCCTTTAAAAAGAGTACTCATTTTACGCCCCTTGTATTATTTAGGCCAACCAGTCAGGTACATAAGGAGCGATAATAAAGATGATCATCCCGATAACTAAAGGAATAATCCAGCCCATATGCTGGCGAGAGAACAGTGCAATATAAGCAATGCCCAGACAAATAATAGTAATCACGGGTTTTCTGATATCAGTCAGAAAGTCGATTATTTTCTGTAAAAAACCAGTGGTTTTAGTAGAAACATCATCGGCAAATGCAGGTTCAGCTACGCATAGCATCAGAGCACCCATAAAAACGGCCAGAGTCAGATAACGTTTATTCATTTTCAACATCGTTAGTTTCCTTTTCATCTGTTACAACGCCACGCATGGCGTATTGTGGATATACGGTAATTTCTTTAGATTGGGTCTTATGTGGATTTTGTTCGATATTCTCCTTATTGATTTCATCTTTAATCGAAGGAACAAGCCAGGCTTCTTTCTTGTCAATTCGGTTATAACCAATTCTTTGCGTATAGCTTGTATTGTTGAAGCTTGATTCGGTTTCCTTACCGGTTACAAAGTTTCCCGAATAATAACAACTTAGTGCATTTTGTAGACTCCCTCCCCGTTGATAACAGTCAACAATTATTTTTTCCGATACAGACAAGTTTGTACAAGGAGATAAAAGCTTCTCAGCATCAACACCATATTTAGTGAAATTAGAACTGGTGATTTGCATAAGACCGACTGAATAACGATTATTGCGGGATTCAATTTTACTTATTATCTGTAATGCGTCCTCCTTTGTTTTTGGAAAGTAAGAAACTACGCCGCTATCACCGGGTTTACGTTTATCTTTCGGTATAATCTCGGCAATCGCATAGGGATTAAAACCAGATTCAACCCTTGCAATCTCATGTGAAGTATCAGGGTGAACGCTGGCTGCGCATTGCATAGCAAGCGCAATGAAAGCTGAAGTGGATAACATTAAATTCTCCCGGCCAGAACAGCGCGGAACAGGTCATGCAGAAAGGTTACTCGTCGGAATCGTCATCAGCTCCGTTTATAAGCTTTTCGGTTGCCTGTTGTGAATAGGTTTTGATGAGGTATTGCACAAAACCAGAATCAGAAATACGCCTGCCTCTGCGATAGCTAATCTCAACAGAGATCCGCTCGACTTCATCACGTACAACAGAGGGTAGGTAGAGTGTATTACGTTGTGGCTTGCGCTTGTTTACTGGCTTTTTTCTGGTAACAGTCATTTTTTTTCCGTTTCATTTTGTGGGTTAAGCTTTTCTCTGTGATGTAATTGAGCATGGCTATACTTCTCTTCCGTGGATCATCCATCAGCATTATTTCCACCAAACGGGGGGAGTCACTAAGGATAAGTTGATTCCTTTCTCCTTTTTGTACGTTATAAATTTCCTCTTCCGGTACAGGCAAAGGCTCACCGCCAAAAGCGATAAACCGTTGAACATAGGGGATAGCTGTGATTGCTGAAGAGTGAATTTTATCAAAATCGGCATTTATAAAAAGATAACCATGAAAAAGAGGGATAAGTCTTTCTCTGTAGGAAATTTCTTTATCCGGGCGGCGGTATCTTTCAGTTACCATAGGGCAGTAGTAGGAAAAGTTCAGGCGTTCAAGATGAGAAAAAACCGCAGTGAATCTTGTAGCAGTAAATTGCAGTACATACCATTTCATTATTTTTTCCTTTCAGGCGCTCTCTCGACTCGGATAACCCCGGAGTATATAAGAAAAAGAAAAGGACACATTTCAACCTGTGAGGAACCTTACCAGCTAGTTATGCTGCTTTCAAATCTTTAAGCAGATATTTAGATCAAGATAACTTCATACGCAATTTGTTTATGCTGCATAAATGGCATTATTGCAGTGTTTTATACTATATATGTAAATTTAATTAGATCAATCGATCATGTCAGGATCGTTTCCCAGTTAACTTAACTAAAATTTTGAAGAATAGTTGTTTTTATAATGATGAGTTAATATTTAGATAATAAACCGATCACAATCAATAACTTACATTCAACAGAGAAGAAGTTAAAGCTTAAAGCCGATCTTCGTCTTCTGCTGGTTCTGGAGCATGGCTTGTTTGATTTGAGTAAATTGCTTCATCTGATGCTGTTGCTTCTGGATTTGATCAGTGCTTCCAAGCGCTACTTCTTTACTAACAGACGGGGTTCGGTTTACCCCTTTGACACCAATGTTTTCAAGGTGCCACTCATTACGATGAACAGTTTTCCAGCCGTGCTGTACACCATTCTTATCAAGCGCTGGTATCTTCACTTCCTTCTGGCCGAGCTTTTTAAGTTTAACCAGGTCACCTTTTTTAACGCTTTCACGTTGAGTGAGATCTCCAAAATCAGCCCCCCAATATGTCTTTTCTATACCTTTATTAAGAGTTTTCAGTTTTAAAAAGTGCTGTTTCGGTTTGCTCTTATCATGCTGGTAATGGTCATAACCAACATCTACAACCTCATACACACCTTTCTGTCGTTTAGGAGCGTTACTGTGCGCATCCTTTACTGACTGATTAAGTCCCACCTGCTGCCTGTGAGTGGCTTTAACGTCATATCCCTTTAGACACAGTTCCTGGCAAAAGCCACTGCGGATCTCCCTCAAGTCTTTCTTCTTTATATCGGTGCGTTTCCCGTCTTCATCACGAATACGGAAAACAACATGGACATGTGGATGGTCTTTTTTATCGTTGTGATAACTCAATACAAATCGGTTGTTTGGGTATTTTTTGTGCATGGTTTTTCTGACAGAGTCGAGCAAGTCCTCTGGTTTAACCTTTGCTGAAACCGGAGGAGAAAAGACGATATTTTGTGAAACTTTTTTGTTTTCTTTACCTTTATCATTCATCACATGCTGAGGATCATTAGCACGGTCTATCATGTGCTCTTTAGCTTCTTTGATTTCATCACCGTTCCAGACCTGACCACTTTCATTCATTACTGGTAGCTCAGATTCACGACTCATGTAGTCAATGCTGTTTCTTATGCCTTGTCTTGTGATAGCGCCCCCGGATATTTTCACTACGACTTCTTTACTGGCACCTTTTCGATTAACGCGCTCCTGTACATTTCGTTGATAATTCTTCCCACCATTCTTAACCTTATGGGCAAAAGCGGATTTGCTACCAGCTTCCGATGATTTACGCTTAACACGAAAATCCTTATCAACTGAAACACCCATAATCAAACCTCAACTTTATTAGATACGGTACGCCCTTTACATAGCATAATATAGTTTTCAAACTCACTTTTCAGACTCAGAATTTCAGATTTTAATTGCTCAGCATCCTGAAAAAAACTATTCTTATCGAGTATTCTTGCATGATCATTGACGATAATGTAATGAAAGTTTCGACCAATCTTATCAATAGTATTACGACATCTATTCATAACAAGTAATTCCTGGTCAAAAAAATCAAGTTCATTATCAAGCGTTGCTTGAATACGATATCGGCATTCTCTTGATAAAGTCCACCCATGACGTTTAGCTTTTTTTTCAATCTCACCTCTTTGTTTTAGTGTTAAATACATTGTGGTTTTGGTAAAATTATCATTATCTAATACAGTGTTAACTTCATCATCTTTAGCAGTGCTTTTTAGCAAAGCACTGGCAAGTAATTTCATGCCTTTAGCAACTGTTAATCCTGGCTCATCTGGATAAATTACTTTCATACATTTAAGTAACTCATCGTGTTGATAATCTTCAAGTCTGAACTGTACTTTTTTCATAATTCCTCCAACAATAACCGACTGTAGGTCAACGGGCAAACGTAGCGGAATGGCGTCGCAGACGTCATTTTGCGGCGTTTGCCCTATCCTGCATCACATTATTTCTGCTTTGCTCTTGAATTGTGCTTCAGCAGCGAATGAAAAGCAAAAAACGAAGGGAAATAGTGGCTGTAGCAACAGATTGTCTCCGACCGGAAACATCAGCGTTGTGGTATGATCAGTGGATATTGATTCGCTTCGCGAACGGTCTTGCAGGGGGCGCGAGCGCTGTTTCGTGGAGTATTAAAAATAGCACCTCCCGCAAAACGGGAGGGCTTCGGCGTATCAATCACAGTGCTTTATTCAGTATCTGGTTCTCCGCCTCCCATGCCCTTACGGGCATCTACAATCCAGCGTCGGAAGTTACTCATGCGCTTGCGGTTTGCCTGGGTGGGTCTTCTGCCCCGGTTCCCTGTTAGTACACGCCAGTCTCTCAGCCCGGTTTCTTTAGTCCAGTACAGTATAATTTCCCCTTTAGGATTGAAGCCAAGAGAAAACCGCAGTGATCCTTTACTCTGTTGTTCACTGATAAACTGTATAAACTCCTTCTTAGTCATAAACCCTCCTTGTCCTATTTATCAGTGCGTTCAGAATTTCTTTTCACTAACGCTTCCCTGAGCAATTCCATGAACTCAGGAAAAGATGAAAATGGCATGATCGGGAATACCGGATTAGCGCCCTTTTCAACTGCCTGTATTGCTGATAGCATACGTTCTGACATTAAAATATCCTCGCAACGGATTTAGTGTCACGGTATCAGGTTGCTTCAACAACCTGATACCACCTCTTTTAAATAGTTAGTTGTACTTTTTCAGTATTTCTATAATCTCCTTTTTAGCTTCATTTTGTTCCTCTGTAGTAAATGCAAAATTGAACCAACCATCAATGTTACTTAAAACTCCCTCTTTAGAGAATCCGCATTCATCAAACCAAAAGGCGACATTTTTCTTAAGTGAGTTTATTGCGCTGATCTCGGTGTTATCCAGCTCTCTTGCAGAGAGAACCACATAACCGCGACCACGATTTTTAATTTCAAAGGAATGAATAGCCAGGGGGAGTGTTTCTGATCGAACAAATGCAGTGCAGGTGATAACGTGTTTATTTACGTTTAAAGCGTTAAAGTCGATGATGTAAGTTTTCATTTTAACTCCTGCCCGTTGGGGCTTTGGCGGGTAACGGGATATTCCCTTACCTCTCGCTTACCATTATACTGACTATTGTCAGTAATGCAATTTTTTCTATATTTTAATCTCTTTTAACCAATGTGTAATCTGGATGCTCTCCCGCGAGTAGCAATAATAATGTATATTCGCTTTTCGATACCTTTCTGTTTTGTGCACTATCTTTGCTTAACTCCTTTCGCTGCCAGTAGTTAAGTGAAACCCCCATGAGTTCCGAAGTTTCTTTTTGCGTCAGCCCTGCTTTAATGCGTAATCTTTTTATCTCTTCTGGTGCAAAATCACATTCAATCATTTTTAAAACCTTCTGCAATCTTATCGACAAGCTGCACGAATATTGCTTTTTCTTCATCAGGTAATGAAGACATAACCGCATCATAATCGATTAAATCTAAAGACGTAAAACCTACCTGTGAACTAAACACTGGTTTTCTTGAGGTTGATTTTGTTTCATCACAAATTTTTTTCTTAGATCGGATTTTTAATTTTTTCTCAAACAACACTAAGTAACCAAGTTCGGTCTTTTGACAGGTGACGCAAAATGTTTTATTTCCTACCCCTTTTCTGAGATAGATACCGTCTGTCTTATTTTCACCATTCATAAGCAACCTTTTTTATAACAGTCATAAAAATTACAGTATAGATATAAAACCGACCATCTTTATAAGTTGGTCAGTCGTCAATCCATTTATGTTCACCCCATAACCGCTGTGATTCTCGGTTACCGTTCCATGAATCCCGTTCATAGTTTTAAATCCCGTCAAGGTATTATAGTGAGGTGTGAGCTGCACTTGTTGAGCCAGCATTCCCTTGACGATCCTTTCTTGCTCTCGTTTATCCCGCCGTTCTTTATCACAGTTAATCGCTTGCTCGACTTCCTGCCGAGCTGTTACCAGGATTTTACGTTGAATATCTCTCGCAATATCTATGGGGTTGCGTTGTGGGGAAACCGTGCATGAATGACACGGACTACGCCAGCTACGGCAATCCACATTTCCAACAATTGTCAGCCTGTTTTTATCCATTCTGATATGAACTGAATAATTTTTAAAAAAATGGGATGTCAGTTTAATCCTGTAAAGACAATCATCTATCCGGTTTACCCGCCAACCATCGCCAAGGATACGGCAAACCACCTCAAAAACGGCTTGATATGATGCCCTGAAACCTTTCTCATTCATTTTGATTTTCTCCGCACTAGCAAAACGGGGGCAATAGCCCCCTCCGGTTACGCCCTGCCCTCAAGTTGTTTCCAGCCTTTAGCTTTACGTTGTCCGGCTGTGCCATACATTTCTCGGATTTCATCTATGCTATGTTCTTTACGGTTAAAACGGCTTCTATGTTCTTCTGGACGATAAAACCATTGTTTTTTCTTTGCCGCCCACTTACATCCCATTTCTTTCAGTGCTTCTTTATGTTCACGGGTTTCTCCACTGATCCAAACCCAATTACCGATAACTTCATAAATTACACCTGCCAGACCGGAAAGAACATTAAGCACCTTTTCCAGTTCTTCGCCGTAGTTGTAATGGGCGCTTTCATCCTCACTCTGAAACTGATTAACTTTATCGATATTCGCCATCAGAAAATCAAAAGCCGTGTTAACTGCTTTCATTAGTTCTGAACCTAACGGATTGCGATCTGGATGGTATTTTAGCGCCAATTTTTTATAGGCTGTTTTAATATCCTGCTCTGATAAATCACCGGATAAACCAAAAATATTTAAAGCTTCTTGTACATTCATCTTTTGTACTCCTGCCCGTTGGGGCTTTGGTGGGTAACGGTCTATTCCCTTACCTCTTGTTTATTATACTGACTACAGTCAGTAATTCAACTTATTCATTGATATTTCCCGCGTTTCTTTGCGTTGATAGCAATTCGTGAAGGCCGTGTGAGCCTCTCTAAGCTGTTAAGCCGCCTTTATCATCGTGATGAGTGGCATCATTACTGAAAAGCTCTCCTGAGCAGTTACAGGGCGTTTGAAATTCAAAGTAAATCTGTCTAATAAATCCCACCGCTCGCCGCAAGACAAGATTAGGGAGCCGCAAAGCGGCGAGTCTGTCTTGTCGAGGAAGCGGAATAGCATCTGATGGTGAAGTGGAGCACATTCACTCAGTGGTTAAATATTACGAGGCAAGCTACTGGAACCCAATGAACCCTTACGCGACATGATGCCAGCATAAATTTAATCCAGGCGATACTGAAGACAAAAAAATGCCAGCAAAAAAGCGTTGGCCAGCTGCGCCGGTCGCTAAACTTTGCTGGCATCCAGGATGTTATTAAATCCCGTCCAGAAGAAAATCTATCGAGGCTTTAACCTGAGAACGATATTGCACGGCAGTACAGAACTCAGCGCCTAGCGCCCGGACGGGTATGCTTGCCAGTTCATGAGTCATTACGGCGTATTCATTCCCGTCTGTCAGCATGATGATAGGGATCATCCGTTCAGGTCGTTTTCCGGTGGGGTACTTTTCGAGCGGGAGTAAGGGGATGACGATCCGACGATTGAGCTGTCCGATAATATCGCTCGTCACGTCAAGCAGGTACGGGTAAATCGTTGTCTTTCCGGTATTCTGGTAAACGGTGAATTGCATTGTCAAAACGTCCTGTATTCATCGCTGAAACAACCATTCTCATCGTGAAAGCGATTTAAGGCGTCCAGGGCCTCCATGTTTTCTGTTTGCCACTTCTGAGCAGCATAACGGCGTAATTCAGCATCAAGGGCTGCAACCAGAGTTGCGCTAAGGTTGATACCCGCTTCACGTGCTTGGTTCAGCAAGCCGCGCTCAAGCGTCATGGTGACGCTTTGTGTGTTCCGTTGTTTCGTTGCCATGACTGATCTCCGCTCATAATGTGTCGTGTAGTATACACGGCTATTTACACGGGGCATATTGCTGAAGTCGTGTTTCTGGATTACGTAAAACGTCCTGTATCGCGTTCTAAGCGTTTTTCTGCGCGTTGTTTTTGCATAGCCAGGGTAAGGCGATGATAACGACACTGAGTGGCTTCTATTGCCTCTCAGTGATGGATCTTAAAAGGATCAAGATTCACATGCTCAGTTCCTAATTGTGGGCGTAAGTTAAAAATCAACTCACCTTTAAGGCCTAAAGTGTAGGATGTCCATGACATTAACCAATTGTTTTAGTTGATAAATTAATGGTCACAAAATGAAGTTAAAAACTCTCTCACCTTTCTTACTAAAAATTTAGAAATAGATAAAACAGGC
>NZ_CBCPJJ010000028.1:0-84141 GCF_965118895.1 Rahnella inusitata | reverse complement strand
TACGCCGCTGCGCAGGCGTCCCACGGTTTCGCACCGGTTGGCACCGTTGCGGTATGCGGTACGCTGCTGCGCAGACGTCCCACAAATTCCTCTAGAAGCTAGCTCCTGCCGAGCAAATGAAAATGCCTAATTTGGATAAGATCCTCACTCAAAACCTCCCAGGCTTAGATACAGGCACATTCCCGGCCATAGTGATCGACCAATGAAGGCTTACGCATTACCGAAGACAGATCAGATCCCAATGCTAGAGGAAGGGCACAGAAAGAAAATGTACATAGACGGTTGAGCACCCCAGAAAATCGTGTCACACCCCACGCATTATACAATGCTCCCCCCAAAGCCTTGCTGCGCCTAGCTTTGGGGGGTATACCCTGCAATGTTCGTAAACGAAACATTGCAGGGTACTACCCCCCACCAAACCAGCGTCCCGCCTGACTTCGCGGGGGTATACAGCACGGTGATACAAAAAGAGTTAAAAACAGGCTTCTGCGCTGCGCCCTGCCTGTGTTTTATGGATGTATACAACTTTCTATGATACAAATTTGTATCTTATTTTTTACGAGAGAGGTATCAACAGTGGGACAAGTGAAAACACGCAGGCAAATTCAGTACAGGTTATCTGAAGATTTAGAAAATGCTCTGGAGGTAATGGCTGCCAAGCGAGGGCTATCGGCTAATGAATATGCAAAGAAGGTCATGGTCGCAGAACTGAATGGGTCTGGAACATCAGGGTTCAAAGCTGATACCAGCATCAAACATACACTCACAACAACCTACATTTTGGTGAACTCCATTATCTTCCAAATTATGGCTAGCAACCCGTCGCTAACTGAAGAACAGGCTAAGGAGATTGCACATACGAACATCTTCTCGAAGGCGAATGAGCACACTAAGAAAATACTCACCCTTCTTGGTATTGAGGAGTAACCATGTCGAATAAAAAGACCGAGAGAAACGCACTATCCCAGATGGTAGCTGGCTTTCAGGTGTTGTCACATTTTATACGGATGCTTCATCAAACGGTCAGTCGGTCTATAAAGTTTGTGATGATCGTATTTGTCGTTACGGCTCTTTCAGCCACCTATAAATTTTCCGATAAAACGGATTGGTATATGGGCCTGAAATATGGGTATTCATACTTGTTCGTTAAGTACTTCAACATGCCAAATGGGAAGGCAACTCTCACGCTTCCAAATGGCCGACAAGTTTCCGTAACTGACATACAAATTGTCCATTCCGAGACGATGCAAAATCATGCCGAGCAATTGATCAATAATCTGATGATTGCTTTCTGTATCGCCACAGCTTTAGCCGTCATTGTTCTTTTTGCTTTGTATAAATATCTGCGTCATCGAGGCCGGGAAGAGAGTAAGGATGAACATCTCAGAGGTGCCGAACTAACGGAGTCGCTCAATCTACTTGAGGCGGCGACAGATAGAGTTAAGGAAGATGGTAAGCCTTCACGGATTTCAATCGCGGGAATCCCATTAACAAGTCATCAAGAGAATTCCGGTATAGCCTTGGTCGGCTCCCCTGGTACCGGTAAATCTACGACGATGAGGGATATCTTGCGTCAAATGAGAGCGCAAAAAAGGAAGTGTGTTCTTTACGATATCTCTGGTGAGTTTGCGAAGCGCTTTTACAGACCTGGTAAAGACATAATACTGAACGTTTTTGATGAACGGTCTGCTTCTTGGGATTTTTGGGCTGAAGGTAAAAACCCTGCTATTTACGACAAAATGGCGAAAGCTTCGATCCCTGACAGTAACAGCGGTGGTGACCCCTTCTGGACTCTGGCACCACAACTCCTTTTCTCTGCACTTCTTGAAGAATTGGCAAAGCGTAGTGAACATCCTGATGTAGAACATTTGATGAATATCATCTTAAGGATGCCTAATGAAAAGATTATTAAGGTAGTTGCAACGACTGATGCCAGAAACATTATGAATCTGGAACTTGATAAACTTGCAGGGTCGGTTCGTGCGGTTATCTCAGCCTATACACGTAATTTCAAGTACCTTTCCAAGACCAAGGGAAAACGTTTTTCATTTCGTAATTGGGCACGGAATGAAGAGTCTGACGCGTGGGTATTTATCACTGTGCGTGATGATATGAAGGACACATTAAAGCCTCTTCTTACACTAATGATTGAGTCTGCCTTGTCATCAATCTTAACGCTTGAGCCTTCCTATGACAGGCTCATAGGTGTGGGCTTAGATGAGTTTGCAACACTGCATGAAATACCCAGCATTATGGATTTCATTTCGACTGGTCGTAAGTTTGGAGCATTACCAATGCTCGGTTTTCAATCTAATTCCCAGCTAGATGTTACCTATGGGGCAATGAAAGCCAAAGTCATTATGGACTCCATTGGAGCGCTGGCAGCATTCCGAGTGAATGGGGGTGAGGGGTCGGAATGGCTTGCCAAGGAATTAGGTGACCAAGAGACAACGGAGTCTACTGAAAACACTAGCTATGGTGCTAATGACATGCGTGATGCTACATCAATAAACCGTTCAAATAAGGAACAAAACTTACTTTTAAAAAGCCAAATTTCAGGGCTGCTTGATAACCAATGTTACTTAAAACTTGGCCGAGGACTTCCAGTCGCTAAGTTAAGATTTCCTTATGACAACATGCCAGACCTACACCCAGGAATTATTGAAGCAGACTATGTTCTCGATAATGATTTTGAAAACTCTTTCAATATAGAAAACGAGAAAGATCCTGAATCTGTTATCGCGGCAATTAATCGTGATATGGATAAACGGGAACCGCAGCGGAATAAATACACTACGACTAAAAATACTGACACAGGTAAACATGCCGACCAGATTCTTGCCGAAGCAGTATCTTCCGTTCCTTCTCCCCAAAACGGGGCCATTGATAACGGAAATGTAAATCCAGTATATCAAGCGATGTTTATGAAAAAGTCTGATAGCGACACGACAGAAGAGGGTGGTTCAGAGGAAAGTGGATTTACTGATTTGAGCGCATTAGCAGAAGAACGTGAAAATAATATTGAACCCGACCATGAACAAAAAAAATTGGAATCATCATTGCCGTCAAAAAGTGAAGGAACTACGAAAAACACAGAAAAATCGATCGATATTTTTGATGGCTTCGGGAGAGGGTGATTAACATGCTTAGCGTATCAAAAGTAAAGAACACAGCTCAGGCAGCATCATATTATAATTCACCTGATCAATATTATGATAAAGATTCTGGAGGCGTTACATCTCGTTGGGGAGGAAAAGGGGCCGAAATATTAGGGCTTGAAGGGGAGGTAGGTTCGGATGATTTTAATCGCCTCTTAGAAGGCCGTATTAGCCCTGAAGTACAATTGGGAAAAATTAGTGATGGCGGGGTTATTGAACATGTTCCGGCATGGGATCTTACTTTTTCCGCACCGAAAAGTCTTTCTATCATAGCTTTGGTCGGTGGTGACTCTCGATTAGCTGAAGCTCATATTAAAGCTAGCCAAGAGGCTATGCGGTATATTGAGAAAGAATACGCTCTAACGAGGGTTTCCAATAATGGCAAGGCTGAATATACGAAGGTCGATAACCTGGTATATGCCAGCTATGTTCACACTGAGTCAAGAAAGCATGATCCCCAGCTGCATACGCACAATGTTGTGATGAATGCTGTTTCTGATCAGGATGGGCAATGGCGTAGTCTTGAAACGCTAAAAATGTATGAGCATCAACTGATGGGGGGATTGGTCTATCGCTCAGTATTGGCCAATCTAACGAAGAAGCTTGGATATGACATTGAGATAACCGATCATGACAAAGGTCTTTGGGATATCAAGGGGGTGCCAGAAGGCTTAATGAGCGAATTCTCCAAGAGACGAAAAGAAGTGCTTGCTACCGCCCAGCAACGTGGTCTTTTTGACTCAAAATCTATGGAGAAAGCTGCATTATTTAGTAGAGATTCCAAGACGCACCTTGATCCCGAAGACTTGCATAAACTTTGGAACCAAACAGTTATTGATAGTGGAGCTAATCTTGAGGATGTTATTTCTCGTTCCCATTCACAAGTAAAAGACCGTCTGGATAAAAATGTCTCAGCTCGTGTAGTAGTCGATTCCCCATCTAAATCTAACCCCTCAGCTGTTATCAAAAATGATTCCATAAGTGTTAAAAATCCGCGCATCAATGAACAAGTTCCACAGTCGCTGGATCCCCTACATTTGAATGGCCATGTAACAGCGGAAGAACATCCCATAGATTCGCAGCCGGTGCTGCAAGCCGCACCTACTATAAACTTGTCCGAAACTGCTTCTCCGACAATGGGGCAGGATAAAAGCGGCCCATTGCATGATAAATCGACCATCGATGGAGGTTCACCTATCCATATCACTGACCCGGAGATTGCCGCAGCGACGGATGCACAGGTGCATGAATTCTTGAGCGATGACAACCACTCACCTGCTGACATTAAACAAATTATAGATGACGTTCGTTTGTCGTATCGGGTTCTGGCAGCGGATGAAGCCGTGTTTCTCGAAAGTGATGTGATAAAAGGTGCAACCAAACTTCTGATGGGCAATAGCATGCCAGGGGACGTTGAACAGGTTTTGCGTGCGATGACTAATACTGGGGAGCTACTGCCGCGACATTCTCGCACTGGAAATTTTGAAGGTGCATTTACTACGCCTGCTGCCTTTGAGAAAGAACGTAACATGGTTTACAAGATGCTAAACGGGAAGGATTCCCGACAAGCAGTTGGCGACAAAGAGGGAATATTTGCATTTATTGCAACCTTCGAAACAGATAAATCAAAAGAAATTGGGTCACAGTTCGCTTTCTCTGAAGATCAACGAGCAGCTATTGCCGATGCTGCAACCAGCAAAGATCTTGTAGCCGCTATTCAAGGATCTGCCGGCACAGGCAAAACTACCCTTTTGGAATGTCTCATCGCCTACGGGCAGACAAAGGGTTTCAAATTCCTGGGCTTTGCGCCCACAGGTTCAGCCTCGGAAACATTGGCCGCCGAAACGGGGATTAATACTCGCACTGTTGATTCCTTTCTCTATACCAGAAAACAAGGTGAAGTCAGCACCAAAGAGGTTTGGCTGGTTGATGAGGCTAACATGGTCGGTGCCAGCAATCTGGCAGCGATGATAGAGCATGCTGAACGTAGCGATGCAAAACTCTTGCTTTTGGGTGATAAAAAACAGATGGAGGCCGTTGATTGGGGGAGACCTTTTGCTGTGCTGCAAGGTTTCAAAATGGCGACTTCCCATGTAACGAAGATTATACGTCAAAAGAATGAGCTGCTACTTGGTGCGGTCTATGACTCATTGGATAGAAATTTTTCATCTGCTTTTAGTCGGTTACGTGATTCAGTTTTTGATATTGAAAAACATGACATTGTTGAAGACTATCTCAATCTTTCAGAGCTTGAAAGGTCCAAAACATTGGTGATCATTCCCGATAACGAAGGGCGCCAACAATTTAACAGTGAGGTTCATGACCAGTTAATACAAAGAGGGTTGCTTTCGGCTGATGAAATCAGGGTACGTGGACTAATCAGCGCAAATCTAAATGAAGCAGAGCGAACAGATAACCGATTCTACAAACCTGGACACATTATTGAATTCCAACAGGACCGGGGTGAGTTCAAAGCTGGTGAATTCTGGCGTGTCATTGGTAAGGATAAAAAGAATCTAGTTCTGGTCGATGACAATGGGCAAAGCAGAAAATTTGATCCGTCCGAACTTCCGCATGATTCCAAGTTCGCTATAGATGTCTTCAAAGAGGAAGAGCTTAAGTTTTCGGAAGGCGAGAAAGTTGGTTTCAGTAAATCTCGTAAGAATCTTTCGGTGCGTAACGGCGATGAATTCAATATTACAAAAATAAACCATGCCAGCAAGGAATTTACCCTGACAAATGAAGCGGGAAAATCAATAACTCTCGATATCGATAAGTTACATAACTTGTCTCATACGTATGCAATGACATCGTATAAAGCTGAGGGGAAGACGGTTGATAGGGTCATGGCTAAGTTGGAGTCCTGGCGACGAAATCTCGTTAATGAACGCAGCTTCTACGTTGCACTCAGTAGGGCACGCCTCGATGCTCGCTTATACGTTGATAATGTTCGCGGCGTTGTCAAAGCACTGGCCAAACATGATGCTAATAAGACTACTTCCCTTACCGGTCTGTCGCATGGCGATGTGAGGCGTGCTGCCGAGTATTCTGCTCAAGATAAGACGGATACTAAACAACTTCATATGGACCTGAATCTTGCCACGCAAAAACTGGCTAATCGCCACGGAGTGTTCAGCCACACTGCTTTGCTATCTGAGACACTGAAATCAACACTCGGTACCTACGACGTTAGGAATGTAGAACAGGCAATCTACACAATGAGGTCACGCGGCGAATTAGGGCTTTCCCATATCAATCACGATAAGCCAAATAGTGAGAACTTCTATACCATGCCAACCAATATCCGCCAGGAGGCACAGATAGTCCGTCACATGTTGCAAGGGAAAGACCGATTGCCTGCGATCGCTGGGAAGTCTGTAATTAACAGGTACTTGGCTGCAAAAAAAGAGAGAGCAATACAGGGTCATGATGAGCCAGTATCAGAAGCAACTAAAGTCGCACTTTTGACCATTCTCACAAGCAGGGACGAGTCTATCTTGATCACTGGTGGTGACCACAGCGGGCATCGTGATGTCATGAGGCAACTGGGGAGCACCATTGCGCAAAGTCGAGGCTATAGAGTTAGAGGTTTTTCTACGACCAGTGATGGCGTAAAGCAGCTGAAGGACACAATGAAAAGCGCAGGCAATATTTATGCGCATATTGAACAAATGGAAAAACGTGTAGCGGCAAAACAGACTTTGCATTCTGACAAAGAGCTTTGGGTGGTGGAGAACGTATCTCAGATTGGTGCTGAAAATCTTCTGCGGCTGCAACAGGTGGCCAGATATGCCGGAGCAAGAATGGTACTCGTTGCAGATCGCCAGGAAAATTCCATGAGTTGGGGGAATATTCCGACTTTGCTGTCAGAGCAAGGTATCACTAATGTTAATTTCGACCGTTCAGTCAAAAGCTTTAATCCCGAGATAAATGAGGCTACAGAAAAACTGACACAGGGAAAGATTACTGAGGCATTAAGCCATGTAAGCCCAATGGTCAGTGAAATCCGAGATAATGACAATCCGGCAAACGATAAGAAAGTCAGGCTTGAGGTTCTTGCCAGCTCGTACCTTAATCTCAGTCCAGAAGACCGTGAAAAAACGGCTGTCATCATTCCAGACTACTTCTCCAGAAACAAAGTAGACGTTCAGATACGCAATGGCCTTCAGAAACAAGGAATACTCACCGGCGCGGAACTTACATCCGGATTATACAGAAATGCCAATCTTGACCCATTTGAGAAACAAACGGCTACAAACTATAAAGTTGGCCAAGTCGTTATGTTTGAGAGCAACAGGCCAGGTATAGAAAAAGGGGCATACTACAACGTTAGCCACATCAACAAGACCACCAACGAACTTACGCTAATCTCCACTACTGATGGTAAACATGCGCTGATAAATGCTAGTGAAATTGCGGGAAGTCGTAATAATTCGGTTCAGGTCTTTCATGTTGAGAACAAGAGTATTCAGGTTGGTGAGAAACTACGTTTCACTCGCTCAGTACCTTCTGACAGCTTAGTTGCCGGTGATGGGAAATCTGTTCCGTCTAAAGCCGGTGCTGTAGTGGAGAGTATCGACGGAACTAACCTGGCTTTGCGTCTGGGTAATGGCCGACAGGTAACAGTTGATACCGATAAGTGGAAGCATCTTGAATGGGGTTACACACATAATCTGTTTAATATAAAAGATAAGCAGTTTGAGAATGTCATCGCACTAATGGAGTCATGGAAGAAACACTTCGCTACTCAAGAGGTACTTCATAATGCACTGACCAAAACCTCTGTTAATTTGAGGATCGTAACCGACGATAAACCAAAATTACTCGAGAGTCTGAGCATGTCATCGGGGTTTCGCCAGACGGCATTACAGGATAGACAAGTCTCAATTAATAAAGCAGAGATGGCCTCTTTTGATAAGCAGTTTGGTGTGGGGTTGAGTTTCGCGTCACGCGGGTTGATAAGGCTGGAATCCGCAGTCGATAAGGCCGTTACAGCTACGCAGAGTAAATTCATGGAGAAAACACGTCAGGTTGGAGAGAGGGTTCAGGCATTTAACCGTCAGCGTACTTTATAAGAATGGTTGGTAGGGCGTGTTGTTATCCGCACGGCCCTACCTCAAATATCAAAGAACTTTCATCGAGAACCTCGAGAAGATTATTAAAATGTGTTTTTGATATTGCTATTAAAAAGAGCGAGAAGTCTGTCACCACTAATAATTTCTAACTGACAGCCAGGTATGCGGTTTGATGCTTCTCTTACTGATTTTGGAGTGGTAGCCGTATGGACAAAAATCCCATTACATTGGTTTTCAACCAATAAGGCAGAAAATGCTTTCAGATGTTCCAGCCTTACGCGGTCGTTGTATCGTTTTGCCTGAATCAGCCACATGCTGCCATCATGTTGAAATCGGCCGTCAATCCCTCCATCCCCGGTATAGCGGTCATTTCGCTTAATAACAATTCCCTTTCTTTGCAAAGCCGTGAGAATAAGTTCTTCGAATGTAAATGGGTCTATTTTCTTTAAATATGCAAGTTTTTGGGCAGGATGTTCGAAAGTTTGCAACTTTTTAAGTACTTTTTCGGCTGACTCTCGTTTTTTACTGTGCTTGTTTTTCTTCTTGAAAAACAATGGGTAGATGACAAATAAAACTACCATTAACCCTAGTAATAGCAGGTTTCGATTCATTAGAATTTATCTCCAGGAGAGGAATTATCGATGCCATTAGATTGACCATTAAAAAAAGAGTCATTTTGATAGCTTTCTACAGGTTTGGATTTGGACATTTTAGGAACGTCTTGTATTCCTTCGTTTTGCCCTTTTTCAGTGAACCCTTTTTTATCGTATTCATGCTGAAGCCTATATCTTCTTGGTGTGCCAGATTCCTTGTGGTTGAGACCTTTTCTGGATAAAAGCCATAACAGACAGCCACCAATGAGGGCTAAAAATATCAACCCGGCACCCAGTAGTTTTCCACTCATGCGTTTTCGTCTTCATTTGAATCGACAGCATCATTTTGCGCATGCACATTTTCTTCTGTTCTAACTGGGACGGTTAACAACACAAGGATGCATAACAGGCTGTGCGTAACCATCAGTGCGATCAAGAACGGAACGCCATCGTTGAATGATCGATATAACGTAAATAGGAATGCACATAAGAACAAAGTAAAAACATGCGCAGTATGGTTTGTAAAAGCTCTCCGAAGTGAAATATGCAGGCAAAAAAAAGCAATTAAAACACCTGCTGTTTGCTCGTTGTAAGACAAAAGCGATGGTTTTAAATACAGTATCAAGTAGTAAGAAGAGGCTAGCAGGGATGAAATTAAAGCAGCGCAGAATCCCATTACAGTCCTCCCACAAGTTTGGTGTTGGCATTGAAAGGGCGATTAACTGCGATGTTAAAAGCGAACCCAGGATGGGTATCACGGAATTCATATCGCTTTACAATATCGGAGTTTTTAGCCTTCACTGAAGACTTGAATCCGCTGTTATCGGGAACGCCACCTAATATGGCCGTGACATACTGTTGCGTCTCATAGATAGGAATCAGCTGAGTAAAGGCTGAGTTACTTATCTCACCTTTGCGTGGGTCCCCGTAGCGCTGAACCCAATTATCTACTCGTTTTGGTCCTGCGTTATAGGCAGCTAGGGCCAAAACATGGTTGCCGTTATATTTCTCTAACTGGGTTTCATAATATGCCCGCCCTAAGCGAGTGTTGTAAGTCGCATCATTCCGGTAACGCCATTCGTTCCACTCAATCCCTGCCATACGAGCGGCTTCAGGAGCGGTTGACGGCATGACTTGGGCTACACCTACAGCCCCCTTGGGCGAAGTTAGCGGCTTTCCATTTGCGCCAAACTGCCTACCTCTGCTTTCCTGATGCAGCAGCCGTGAAAATACGGGATCTGCCATAGTGTCATTGGATTCGGCAACTATGATATCTGTTGTTTGAACCTGAGATTTTGTTGAAGTCGATTGAGCGAAAACTGAGCAGCAACACAATGAAAGTAAAATTGCGGATGACATTTTTTTTGGATTCAATTGTGGAAACCTCGGTTTATTTGATGTGATACAAAAATGTATCATATAACTGTTATATTACAACAAAAGGTTGATTGTGATAATCGACTATTTGTGCAATGATCGATTAATCGAAACCAGGAAAAATGTTCTATGTGTGAAAAATTTGGACGAGAAACCAATAGGTTAATTGAGCGCATAGAGCAAACCATGTCGCGCATGAGTAACAGTAAATCTGCATTAATTAATGCATTGATTAAGCATGTAGTACATAAAGTTAAAGCCACTGAAATCACCGATATGAAGTCTTCGGCAATTTATCGAGCTAAGCGAAATCTTATACAGAATCAAGAAAAGATCATTGAATTGTCAGGTTTATACTCACCTCTTTTCGCCCGTGAAAAGACGGGTGCCGGTGAAGAGCCGTTTAGCTTGATCGTCAATATTGATGGTGAAGGCCTAAAGAGGGGATACCTGTGGTTTAGTCCAGTGCGTAAAAAGGAATATCGCCCAACTGAACTCGAATATTTTGTCCTTGATAATGATGAATTTATTCCTTATAAACTGACTGCACTGGAATAACCCATGTCAAAAAACTCTTCTATGCCAGTTTCTGACGTTGTTGCATTTCTCAATAATCTGACCCGCCGTAACAAGGTGTTTAGGGCGATGCCCATTCAACTTCTTCGTATTCTCAATGCTGACAGTCGTCGCGTTCTGGAACAACGTGAAGATGAAGAGATGGCGTTAGAGGCAGAACAAAGAGCCAGGCAGAAGATGATCGATGAGCATCTTTCACTATTGAAGAAGGATGGGATTGAACCCGATGAACTGCTCAACAATGGGCGCCCACTTAAACGGCCTTCCATTGGCAGGGTTCGTCACTACCGAATCAAGGGTGAGCTTATCTCTTACAAGGGAGTGGGTAAGTACCCGCGCAAATTGAAAGATATCGTTGAAAAAGAAGGTGAAGAAGGTTTAAAAAACTACGAAATCTCCAACGATTAAAAAATTCTAAATTTTTGTTTTGGAACTCGGCCTTTTGGCTGGTTAAGTTGCCTTCACAAACCTTTCCCCGCTATCTCTGGCGGGTTTTTTCATTCTGACCTTCCCTAACTATTGCTCCTGTTAGTTCTTTCTTCCAGGTTGCTTGCAAGTAAGGTATCTGCCGGCTCCGTTCTTCTCTCTCATTTTTATACTTAATGGGACAAAAGAATTGAATTCATACCCTGATGAAAATATGAAGTAAGTCATAGCATTGAAGGAAGCAAATGCTAGCCGGGTGTTGCTAACACTTAGAAGTAATTGCAAGCGGTAGATTGGCAGCGTATATTTGATGCAACCCAACAAAAATGTTTGTACTCAGGTAACGTCAAATGTCTCCATCAATCGTTAAGTCAGAACAACATGCCCGCTATGACAGAGTGGCAAAAGAAGTTCTACGCGGTGATCGTGAGTACAAACCTGCGCCGAAATCACGCTACAGCGTCTCTTCAAAATTCTCGTCCAAGCAGCCAGTTAGCTTTGCTTGATTAGGAAGACTGCGGCAAAATGAACCATCATTCAATGATGGTTTTTTTATGTCTGAAAACGAAGCAATTCCCCCATTCGAACAAGCCTATCTCCTGAATACTCAGCTCATCGCTAGCGGTGACCAGCTGCGTGACGCCGTGATCACTGTCGGCGGTCAGGCGGTACAATATTGGGTTTCCTATTTCCATGACCAGTATGGTGAAGAGTTGCCGGATGAGCGACTGGTAACCTCCATCGACGTAGATTATTCAGCAAACAAACATGATGTAAATGCCATTGCACATGCCTTACACGTTGATGTTTCATTAAACGATAAAGGCAATCCACCCTCGGTCGCCCGGTTCTTGCTGATAGACAGCAAGACGAAAGAGATTAAGCAGGTTGATGGCAGATATTTTTCTGACCCGGAAGATCCTGAAATGGCCAACACCGTTGATGTGATTGACTGGCCAGCCGGTTTTGAATTGGGTGACTTCAGCGATAAAAAACTCTTGTTAAATACAGAACCGTTTTTAATCGCCCTGGGTGATACTGACGAACCGGTGAAGCATGAGAAGGTGAGGGTGCTTAACCCTATTGCCTGCATAAAATCACGTTTTGCCAATTTGAAAATTTTGCGGCGGCGGCGAGACGTTGAACTGGCAAGGATCAATGCATTAAAAATACCGTGCTTCTTCTTTATCCTGGAAATGTTCGACCAGCGTCCCTTCAGGGAGGCAAGAGACCATTTTATGAATCTCTATGCTTTAGCCTGGGACGAAAACTATCTTCGTCTCCAGACCGAGCTCCGCGACGTCAAACACAATGTTTCTCTGTTGCCCATTCTTGAGAAAGTGCATGAGTATCTGGTTGTCCACTTTGACGATTTTGAACTGCCTGAAGATTTCGTTCACAAAGACCTGCCGAACCGGCTCAGGCAATTGAGAAAACGCTCTGAACGCTATGTCACTTTAGGTAACAGGGTCAAACAAAAGCAGTAAAAAAGGGCGGTCAATAATATGACTGCCCTTTTTATTACAGTGAGCTAGCCCGAAGTTTGGCGGTTTACGAAAGTGCTATAACGCATAGCCTTTGCGCGACAACATCAGAAATGGCCCGAGATCTGGCGGGGTAGATTTCCCGCCTGCATCATCGCCAGCTTTGCCTGCTCAACGTCGTACCCGAAATTTACCTGGTGTTGGCCAGCGACATCGAACAGGAACAGCTTGGTATACACCTCGGTGGACTTGAAGGACTTATGGCCCATCAGCGTTTGCAGGACTTTGGGGTGTATGCGGTTGAACAAAATGTGCATCGCAAAAGAGTGCCGGAAGGATTTGGGGATGATCGGCGTGATAGAAAACGTGACACCGTCACGCTTTGCGGCATCTATAGCGCGCTTCAACCACCGCGATATGGTATCCGGCGACACCGGCCACAGGGGTTCATCCACTCTTATCTTCAGCGTCGCGACCAGTGAGGTCATTCTTTCACGATAGGTGGCATCCCACACCGGCACGTCTCTTACCGGCAATTCAGACTCTTTTGGCCGACCGCGACCGCGCGTTCGCTGCTTCAGCGTGGGCAATTTAATGGCGGGCATCGCCTGTTTGAACAACAGTGAAGCCGGCGTGAGGGCCAGCGCCTCGTTGGGCCTGGCCCCGGTATTCCACATGGTTTCAAAGAAAGTGCGCTGACGCAGGTCGGGGAGATAGCTCAGCAGTACGGCAACCTCCGGGGCGAGCAAATACGCCGGCGCGTTGGGCGTGGACATGGCCAGTTGCCGCATTGCAAAAACCCGCGCCCAGTCCGGCCCACCGACGGGCATCAGCATGGCGGGAGGGAGTATTTTCACGTCGTCGGGATTTTTAAAATCCACAGCATTGCCTCACAAAACTTTCTCAGATTTCACGTAGCGTTGTCATTTTGCTGACGCCGGCGAAGACATTTTTGCGCATGCGCAACTTTCACCGGCGGGTTCACCACGGCCACCCGACGAACGTACTGGTTATACGCCGCACGGCATGACCGATCCGCCATTATTATGCCAGAGGATCCCGCCGTCATAATTACCCTAAATTGTACTCCATTGTGCGGAAGTTTCTTTCTATATGTCGTTTTGCCGCAGACTTTTTTTGTCAAAATCGACGGGCAGGGCGCACAAATCCCACATATAGCGAGTATAAAATCATAGGGGTACTATATAGGGGAAAATGACGGGGTGCGGCGTTTGCGGATCTTTACCCGTTTTGCCGCAAGTGAAGGAACGGTGTATGCAACAGGGAGGGCCAACATTAAGGGGACCAGTCCTTGAAACGCACCTTGTACATTTTCAACCGACAATCATTGAAATCAGCATGACTTTGCAGGACATTAGGAGTTATTCAAGCCAACAGGAATTCAGGCCAATATATGGACGATGAAAAAGTAATTTGCCACCAGTGCATCGAAGAAGAATATGTTAAAAATCACATTAAAGAAAAAGGCAATGCTGAAACGAAATGCTCATATTGCAATAAGTTTCGAAAAAATGTGGCGTTGAGAGATATCGCTGAAATGATGCATTCTGTGTTTGAAAATCATTATGAAAGATATATGTACAATTATGATTACGGAATTAGCACCGGGAGCACATCACAAGAAATCATAGCAGAAGAGTTGGGAGTTGATGAAGAGGTTGCTGATGATATTAACTTAATTTTATGTGACGAAAATAACGAGTACGACAATGAAATATATAACGATGACTATGAATATAGAAAGCGAGAACATACATCGGGGGGACTGGATTATTCATGGCAAAAGGTTAAGGATTCTCTAAAGAAAGAGGCTCGTTTTTTTAATACTTCCGTTATGGATTTTTTGGATTCTCTTTTTTCAGATATTGATAAATATATAACTGAGGAAAAAACATCTCCCATAACACTATTGCCAAGCACTTCTTTGTTATACAGAGCCAGGACTTTTGAGAACTACGGAGATGTTGAGAGTGCACTGCAACATCCAGAAAGGAATTTTGGTCCGCCACCTTCCGAATTAGCACGTTCTGGACGTATGAACGCCTCTGGCATATCAGTGTTTTACGGGGCTACATCCGCGCATATTGCTATTGCTGAAGTTAGGCCGCCTGTGGGTAGCTATGTTGTGGTTGCTCCATTTTCATTGCTTCGACCACTAAGGATATTTAACGTTTCGGCGTTGAACTCATTGAAAACCACTACAGGCAGTATATTTGACTCAAAAACACATATAGCGCAGGAACGAACAGCATTTCTAAAAACATTTTCGAGAAAACTAACGTTACCTGTATTCGGAAAAAATCAGGATAATGAATATCTAACGACACAGGTAATCGCGGAATACCTCAGCGTTTCAACCCAATACAACCTTGATGGAATAAGTTTCAAATCTACACAGGTGGAAGAAGGGAAAACGACAGGTGATGACGATTATAACGTAGTCCTGTTCAATAAATCCTCAAGCGTTGAATATGCAAAAGATTCACGGAGAAAATATCGCGTCGAACTATATGAAAATGTGGAGGATGACATCTATATGTTCCACCCAAGCATCCGATTAATTGAAGATGGCAAAAGAAATAACGATGATCATTTTATGTCATTTCTGACAAATGATGGTCCAACCCTAGAACTTATGTCTGACAGCATGAGATTTTATAAGGTTAAAGGTGTTTACTACCAGACTGATGAAACCAGGATCATTCAAGGTGCATCTATAGCCTCAAAAGAGAAAGACCAGCATGATTTTTGAATTCTAGTTGGAAATAATCATCTCATCTCATGTGACGGGCAGTCCCGTAACGGAATATGTGCAACATATATAAGGAGTTCGTTGTGTATAATATAATCAAAGAAAACCATAATCCATTATGGAATGTGAAAGAGGGAGATGAAGCGAGTTCTAATTATCCACTCTCACGTTTTTTGGAGTCAACGCCTTCAAGATTAGCGGAAAGATTAAGGCCGGTCACAGACTCAACTTTAATGTATCTGGCAGGAACAACGGTTCTATTCGTAAGTAAAGTATATGCTAAGCTCACAAATAATGGGGGCCGCCTATACTACATTGATATTAGAGTCGGGTTAATTAATCGTTTAAAGTTAGAGAATAAATTTATCCACTATGAATTCACCTTACTACATGACTTCGGGAATATTGAAGTTAGCAATACAGGTTTAATTAGAAGGGCATTAGAACCTGACGTTACAACTTCTGTTAGCAATAGATCTCATTGGGCAATAAAAGATGGGAATGTAAGTGATGCAATTAAAAAGATCAACAAGGGATTAACTTCACCTATAGTAATACCTTTGGACGTAGTGATAACTCAAACGAAACTGGGTGCGATCGGAGCATTCCAGCAAAGAAATAAGAGCATAGAAAGCCTTCAGGAGTATTTAGATTTTATTCTTGAGGATGAGCCTGATAATGAATTTGAAATATTCTATCGGGGGCATTCTGATCAAAAATATTTGCTTGAACCATCTATTTTGAGGAAGGATAAAGCTTCAGGTAATTACACTCATTATTTTAATGAAAAAGAAATGATTAGTGAAATGCTGACGGTGCAACCAGGTGAGTTTGCATCTGATAAATACATGTTAGATAAACTGGTTCGGATGCAGCATTTTGGTTTACCGACACGCTTGTTGGATCTGACCTACAACCCCCTTGTTGCATTGTATTTTGCCTGTGAGAATCATGAAAAAATTGATGGAGAAGTCATTATTCTTAAAACTAAAAAAACTTCGGTTAAGTTCTTCGATTCTGACACCGTAAGCTGTATTGCCAACTTATGCAAGCTGGACGATCCGCAGAAGGAGGAATTAGCTAATGATATAGAAAATGCAATTCGGAGCGGAAATGAGTTGCCAATTGGATTCGACGACCCGAATGATGACTACAATGACTTTCGTCTTGTCGAATCTAGAACGAAAGCCATGCTAAATTTTAACATTAGAAATATATGCGGTCATCTTTTACATTCAATAAAAGATGAGAAACCTTATTTCAAAGACATTATAAATCCCTATGATCTGAGTCGGGTTATATTCGTTCGTGGCAGAATATCTAATACCAGGATTTCATCTCAGTCAGGTGCGTTTTTACTGTTTGGCTTGGATGCAGCATTGCAGGAAACAGGAGACGATGACATATCTATAACCCGCGTGACGATTAGAAATAAGAAGGAAATATTAAAGAAGTTGAAGATTTTGAATATTCACGCCAGCACTATCTACCCAGGGCTAGAAAATTCGGCTGAGGACATCAAGAATAAGTACCATAAGAGATAGGCAATGTACGGTCATAATTAATAACATGAAAATATTACACGGAGCAAGAAAACGCTTCGATACGTTCAGTACACCTCAGTTCATACAGGTGTCAGCGGTACTATACTTGGTTCACCGAGAACTTAAAGGCACCTATTAATTGATATCATTAGTGCAGACAAGGCAGTAACGGGAATCATTACTGCCTTGTTCGCGGAGGTAAGACGGCCACGTATAAATTCATTTATGAGTCCCCAATTTAACATAATGAACGTTATGCGACCTAAGTCATTGATATATAAATTAAAATAAATGCTAAGTGTTTCTTCTAATTTTCGCCAGTAAAGAGTCCTGTTAGCTGTCGAAGATATCTAACGTGGGGTTCCCAAAATAATTATCCAATCAAGTATGCTCCCTTGGACTAAAGGATAATGTTCAAATATAATCTTGAGAATTCAGTGTAAAATTAATCAGAGGACTAGATTGTGGAATCATTATTGTCAAAGTTAAGGAAAAGTCGTAAGAACATTTTAGCAAAGAATAATGTAATCGGTAATTATGACTTTCACACAACAATTGTGACTCTAGAGTCCTTTGAAAATAAACACATCATAGAGTTAGATAAAAATATAAACATTCTTAAAGAGCACCAAAATACAGGTGTTCCTGTACCACTTGTAGTTTATGAAAGTATTTCAAATATAACTGTTTATGCTTGTCATGAGTATACGCATTTTTTAGATTGTACTTCTACTTTGTGGGGGTTTAGATATTTAGAGTTAATGTCTCAAGCATATTCAGTAGATAATAAAAGGTTTGATTTTAATACGGAAGAATATTTTTACTTTGCAAAAGAGTTTCACGATTTCATCCGTTCAATTAAACTACCAAACTATTACACCGAGATACATGAGAGTAATGATGCAAAGGGAAAGTGGTTGGTACAACAAACTTTGGGGCACAGATTCTCAAGTTCTGGACATATCACTGAAATACCAATTTTGTTTATGACATTCCTTAACGAAAATGAGTTACCATTAGTACGATCCCCTATTTCCATTCTCTCATTGCTTGAATGCTCTGCTATGTCTCAGGAAATTCTTCACAAAATATCTTTAATGTCAATGCTCTGTAATACAGATGTTTTTAAAGTAGAGTTTCAAAGATATAATGATGAAATGAAGAAATATCTATTTAACAAGAATATGACTGAGTATTCCGTCTGCGCTCATTTTATTTCTCTATGGTTTAATATCCAGGATATTGAACAAATATTTCAAGCTTCATCACTGCTTTCCAGGGCTGTATTAAATACTCCAATCGATGCCTTTGATAGTATCTATACAAAATGTGATTTCCTGAAACTTTTTAATGTAACAAAAGAGCAAGAGCATGTTGTTAGAATAAAACGCGGCATTAAATACAGAGATCTTGGCATACTTTTTTATGTTATATGTAGAGCATTAAAAAAAATAAATGCTGATGAAATATCTCTTGAAACCATAAGTGATGCGTTTTGTGAATTAGGGGTAAACCCTAAGGAACTGAACGATTTTATAACGTTAGAAATTGAAACAGTTTCAAACTCTCTAACTTTCAGCCAAATCCCCTCTATAAAAATTATAGCTTTAGCGGGATTAGATAATTTTAAAATACTTGATAAGGCCAATAGCAGTCTGATTGATTTTGAAAAATTAAATATTCCACCTATTCTTTTAGGTGATTCGGAAGAAACAAATTTTTTATCTGGGCCTAATAACTCCTTATGCAATGTGGATTTAAACTCTATATTTGAAGATCTACATCAAGGCCAAAGATGGGTTGACCGGTTTACAGATGCCTGTATGTAAAATTTGATAAGAAAAAACTTAAGACAATTGAACCTTAATATACGATTAAGAGATTGCGGTTAACTAATATCTCTTTTCGCATAGCAAGGTTCTACATCAATAATATCTTATCGTCCAGACGATCGGCCCTAACTGAATCCACACCAGATTTCCTGTATCTAACACCTGAAATCACACCATATTTTTGTATTCTTTTTTTAAAGTGGAGTGATTATCTGTACCGCGGCTAAGCTTTAATTCCGCATACACTGCGCTATAATCCATGCGTTTCAGATGCCTGCACGTCTGTTACAGGGGAAGGCGGGACTGTCCTTGGGGGGCCGGTTACCGCTCTACTCTTATCCCATTAAAGTCGGATGTTCATCAAAGTCTGGCCTTGGGAATATCACTCCACCGCGTTGTATAGGCCGGCGATAGCATTTCTCTTTTCATTTTCCAACTCTTATCGATCCCCTGCCCAGCAAACCATACCTTCCCAAGCCCTGATTGGTTGATGTGATCAACAATGTGCATCAGCTGCTTGCTGTTTACTCGCGGGGGAGTTTCGTCAAACATGTCGATTTGACCTGGCCGATTGCAAAAGTCGTTCAGCACAATTCCTGCCTTCTGATAGCGATAACCATCCTGCCAGATTTGTTCCAGTGCTTTCATCGCTGCTGCAACTATATCCCGTGTGTCCTGCGTGGCCAGCATCAGTATCTGATTAGCATTGTTACCGTAGTACGGTTCGTCGGCGTAGGGGCTGGTACGAACGAATACGCTGACGTGCCGGCAGTATTGCCTTTCTTGGCGGAGTTTCTCAGCGGCACGTTCAGCGTACTGACAAACGGCTTGTCTCATATCTTCGAGCTGCGTGATGCGTTCACCGAAGCTGCGACTACAGATAATCTGCTGTTTGGCCGGTAGTTCTTCCACCGAAATGCAGGAGGTGCCGTTAAGTTCTCGAATCGTCCTTTCTACGACTACGCCAAACATCCGTTTCATCAGGTGTAGGTTTGCATCGGCCAGCTGTAGCACAGTCTTTATGCCCATCGTATTAAGCTTCTCCGTCAGTTTTCGGCCAATGCCCCATGTTTCTCCTACCGGTAAAAGTGCCATCAGCTTTCTCTGACGTTCACGGTCACTCAAATCTACGACACCTCCGGTTGCCGGCCAGGTTTTTGCTGCGTGATTTGCCAGCTTCGCAAGTGTATGAGTTTGCGCAATGCCGATCCCACAGGTCAGTCCCGTTTGTTTTAGCACCGTTTCTCGGACGCGCTGGCCAAAAGTTAGGAAGGACTCGCAGGAATCGATGCCAGTCACAGTCAAAAAAGCCTCGTCGATCGAATATGGCGTTATCTCGGGAGCCAATGACTCTAAAATTGTCATTATTCTGGCACTCATATCGCCGTACAGTGCGTAGTTAGAGCTGAAGCAGGATACCTGGTTGTTTTTGATGATTTCCTTAGCCTGGAAGTAAGGGGCAAAGCGTTTAATACCGAGCTTTTTGGCTTCTTTGTTGAGGGCAACAATCGCGCCGTCGTTGTATCTGAATGAAACTAACAATTAGTTATTAATAAACTAATGATTTTAAGGAGTATTTAACTACTAACTTTTATTATTTTTTGTATCGGTGGCCTGACCTGCTCCCCGTTGATTACATAACGGCGCGTTAGTACATAAGGCCCTGTCACAGCACCTCAAAAGTTCCAATTTCACACTGGCAAAAACTATTATATTATCTGGCACCGCCCAGTCGCTTAGCTACGGCACCGCCCATCGCTATGCTATTGATTAACAATCACGAGGTTGATCATGCAGCATCTTGTCACATTTGGTCGTATAGCAACCGTGTTACCTGTTAAAAACATCATGATTTCCAAAGAGTTTTATATCAATGGACTGAATTTCAAAGATGTATTTGAAAATGGAGATCCTGTGGGCTTTATGATAATAAAGCGTGAAGAGGCTGAACTACATTTGACTCTCCAGCCACAGCACAAAGCTGCTTCCTATCCTATCGCTCATCTTCTTGTTGATGATGCAAATGCCTTATATACTCTTTGTCAGGAAATTGGTGCCAAGATTGTTAAAGGCATACAAGATAAAGATTATGGTATTCGGGCATTTGTTTTCGCTGATCCGGATGGAAATCGTATCGATGTGGGGCAGATTCTGGTGAAATAATTAAGATCAGTTTTATACTCGAACCGGTCGCCTACAAATGGCGACCGACATGCGAGGCGGAGCATTTTTGCGAATAGGGTGGCAAACTCTTATTCATTCTTTTGCCCAGGTGTGCAAATCAGATTTAATTGCGTCAGGTACCTGTTGAACGAATCTCTTCTTAGTACTATGTCTGCTGCTCCTTCATGGCAGAATACGCCCCATACACTTGGCTGTTTTTTCCCAAAATTTGCCATTATCGGGTATTAACTAATAGTGGCAGTTCTGATGAATAGAACTGAGTTCAAGCAACAGATAATAAATGTCCATAAAAAATAACTTCAATGATAAACGTGGCTACATAAGGTCAAGAATTTATCCGAAGTTCATAGTTAAATGATTTGAACTGCCATGACTACATTCTTTTTCTTAAAAAAATCAACGCCAGGTCCTTTGAATGAGCTTCTCTTCTAGAATTATAAATCTTTTCTTATTTTTCTCGCTAGAAAATAGCGAAGCATACCAAACCCCATCAACAGCAAGTCTGATTATCTCCAGTTCGTCAGAGTTATCTGTTTGGCCATGTAGACCTAATTTTTTTGAAAGCCAATGTTCCCATTTTTTAGAAAAAGAACTATCAGTAAATATTGTGAATGACAAAGCCTTCCATGGTGTCGACCCGCCAGCTTCAGAAAATACCGCCCTAATATAGGCGCGAGTGAAGCAACCATATACCAAAGAATCTTCGTCGATATGTTTATCAACTTCACGTTCAAATGATAGTAATAACAGATCAAACACCTCCTTCATCAGGGCATTTTTATTAGGAAAATGGTGAAATAATCCTCCTTTCGTGACACCCGCAGCCTCAGCGACATGACTTAAACTTATTCCTGCGACTCCGTTCTTTGCAGTAAGCCTTATAGCACTAGAAAGCAGCATGCTCCTAAGATGTTCTGGCTTTCTTGTTTGGTGAGAAGCCATGTTACATTAATGCCCCATTTTTGAAAAACCGTTGACCACAACCACGCCTGCTACAATCAAGCTGATGCCAATAACCGCCATCAAATCCAGTCTTTGTTTTAAAAAAACTACGCTGAGTGCAGCCGTTAGCACGATCCCCAGGCCGCCCCATGAAGCATAGGCAACAGAAAGTGGGACTGTTCTCAATGCCTGAGCTAGTAGATAGAAAGACAATGCATAAGATGTTACGCAAATCAACGAAGGAAAAAGTTTCGTGAAGTGCTCTGATTTCCCGAGAAACATGGTTCCGCATACCTCTGAAATGATTGCCCCTGCAAGGGCAAGATAGGAGAGTAATGATTGCATTTTAAGACCTTTTTTTGAGAAAAACCAATTTTACATACCTACCGGTAGGTATGTAAATACCTAATTAATTAATCATCACGATTATAATAATTTGTACACATGAAACTTGCATGCTCATAGTGCACTCATGTACCAATGAGGCTCTCCCCGATAACCTTTCTTAGTCAACCATCGACATTGAGCCAGGAGATAATGCACCGGCGCAAATCAATGATTCATTGCTCTTACTCAAATCTTGATAATTCCTAAATATAACCTTGATGATTTTGGTGTAAATTTAGAAAGTATAAGCAATCTATGCTAGATATTGCAATTGTAATATTGAGGGGAATATGTTTAAGAAAAATTTAGTAGGTTGGGTGGAATCCAATTTTGATATCTATAAAATAGCTTACTCAACCTACGGTGGGGGCATCAATACGCATCCATCGTTGATCGAGCACATGATTAAAAACTACGATTGTAAAGGTACTTTCTATCACTTAGAAATAAGAGGTGTCATTGTTGGTGCCTGTTATATAAATGATAAGGGGAAAATAGGCTTGGATGTTTGGAGAAAATTCCCAATCACCTATGATGAAGTCCTTATACCTTTAAGTCGAGAGGTAAAAAGCTTCCTCCCCTTACATACTAACCGATTGTCTATGCGTAACAAAAGAAATGTGCTGAACACTTCTTATAATCTCCTTAGCAAGAATAAATTATGCGTCGTTAAAGATTCCTTTTCGAAAAAAACAACCAAAAACAGAAGGAATCAGATGAATAAGTTTATCGCTGCCGGGGGAACGGTGAGGAGCGTGGAAGAATTCAGTCCAGAAGAGTTGACTACCATTTATATTACGCTTTTCAAAAAGAGATTTGGCGAAACTGTTAGATGTTACACAAGAGAAAGTCTTCTTGACTTGATGACACACTTCAAGCACATGATTTTTGGACATATTCTTTTCATTAAAGATTCTATACCATGCGCCTTCGATCTTATAATTAAAGCTGAATGTCAGAATTGGTTCTACTTTGACGTCCCGAATGGCGGCGTTGACCCCGAATATAATTATCTGAGTCCAGGGAGTGTTTTGATGTGGCTAAATATCAATGCTGCTAAGGAAATGAGTAGAACATTATCGAAAGAGTGCATTTTCACCCTTGGATTGTACCAAAAAAACTGGGAGTATAAGCTTCTTTGGTGTGATGCAGTGCCATTGGGTAAAGTTATATATTTTTGAGTAAATAACTATCTTATACAAAATCTAATGATTCATTTTATAATTTCAGCCCAGTGATTATCTCCCTACCCACAGGATATAATCACTCACTATTACCACCTGAGTAAAGATGCAGGAAATAATTCCGATACTTTAAGGATAATAAGTTACCCTTTATTCATATTTATATGATAAAAAAGCAGTAGGGTACCTGCTGATTTTTTTTCTAAAATCTTTTTTTTCATGTAACGCCAGTCGTCTGAGTCGACCTGGATTAATAAGGAAGTTTGCTTTGAAGGCGCGAGTGAAGGTTTGTTGAGACTCGTAACCGTACTTCATGGCAACTTGTAAAATATCCATATCTGTTTCAAGGATATCTAATGCAGCAAAATACATTTGTTTTTTCTTAACATAACAGCCAAGCGATACACCGGTATATTTCTTGAAAATTCTTTGCAGATGCCATTGTGAATATCCAGAATACTTTGATACATGTTGGATGCTTATGCATTCTGTAACATTATTATCCAACCATGTTAAAATACCTTCTATTATTGATAACTGAAATTTCTCATTATTAGTCATGTTTATGCCCCTCCTATCATCAACATTTTTTGTGGATTATTATGTCCATAACTCTCCTAAGAGATAGTTCCAAGATTCAGGTTTAATATGCATGCGGCCATTACAAGGCGTAAGTGTTATTTCACTAAAATAGACGTCCTCTCCGCTTAAAAGGAAGTCCACGCGGCAGTAGTCAATATCTGCGGACAACTTCTCAGCCAATACAATCATGGTTTTGTATGACAAAGGCTCCGGGATATTATGAGAGTTATTCTCATAGCCCATAGTGAGAGGGAGTAGCATCCACATTTTATCATACACATTAACATATTCATTTTTATTATTGTCTGTAAAATCGGCCTCCGTAATATGTGCCTTACCTGCAAAACAATGTATCCTGAAGCACTCGGGAATGTATGCCCTATCTTTACCTAAAAAAACATCAATGTAGTTTTCACAGATGATTCTTGGAGTTATGTTTTTATAATGCCATTCTCGAGTATTATAATACATATTCCTCGAAAGACAGAATGACAGCTTTCGCCTTGCCTCATCCTCATTAAAAAATATTTTATCCGTGCAAATTATACTGCTGTTGCTGTCATGATTGCATTTGATGACAAATCTCTCTGGGAGCATGTTGAAATCAATTTCTTCTGCGCTATCGAAAACACCTAAAAGGGGGATGAGATATGAATCCCCAATTTTATCTTTGACATAATCCCTCACAGAGACTTTATCAGCTAACTGTGTAAATAAAGGGTTTTTATCGTAAATCATTCTGTGAATTATTTTTTCATTAAGACTTTTTGGGATTTTGAAATTAGGCGTTTCGCCAAACTCCTGTAGGTGTTTCTTCTTACGATAATAGACATCATTTATAAAAAAGGTTCTTAGGAATTTTAATTTATATTCGATAGACTTTAAAAAGTAGGTCATCTTTTTCATCTGTCCCTCACTTTAATCGGCGAGTTAGATATGGCTAGAATGTATATAAAACACCCGCAGAGACGGTTGTCTGATTACGGCGCTGTACAATCGGGCTGTCTGCGGCGTGGTCGCCCAGCCACGTATAACCACCGCTAACTGCCGTGGACCAGTTTGATGAAAACTGATGACTCCACGTAAGGTCAGTTTTAACGCCATAAAACCCACCAGAGGCCTGATAGCTGGCATAGCCACTGGCCTCACTTTGTTTGTCATTCACACCGTACATCGTTTCCATGTAGCGAGCATCGCCGAATAATGCCGCTGATTGTAATGAAACAGTGTCTTTATCGTCTTGCCAGGGAAGTAAGGTTACCGACGTTTGGTATTGCGCTCCCTGGCTATCAGTGAGTGGCAAAATTGCTTTACCTTCCAGTGAAAACCAGCTGGATGCATACCAGCCCACCGCGACTGATGTATTAATTGTCGCTTTGATATTACCCATACCTTTTAATTTGTCTGAGCCCTCACGCCAAGAGGAATCCCGGTCTTTACGGCCAAGGCCATATCCGATTGTATGTTCGAGATATAATCCCTTACTGTTTTGTAGGTCATAACCAACCCCTTTGAGCGAATCAAAGAAGAACGCCCCATTTCTGGCCTGAACCACGGGTGCAAACTGGATGCGACTATCATCTGAACCACTGTACTTAGGAGCATTTTGTACTCCAATGCCCACTGTAAGGCTGGGTTGTTGATCGTTCAATTCGTCAGCCATCACAGAGGTCATGAAACAGGCGACAGCAAAGCATGTTGTATTCAGCAGCATTTTTCTGGTTAACATAGTACGTCCTTATTATCTCTTTTTTAACCCGGAGGGATTTATGACATGTCTTGAACAATCAGTATGAAGACGAAGTGTCAATAAACTGCCGGGAATGTATGAAGAAACTGTCAAGGTTGGAAAAATGCAAACAAAACGAGTAATTATAATTGAAGATGATGCTGATGCGGCTGATGTCTTGAAGGCCTACCTTGAAAGAGATAAATTTGAGGTAGTCATCGCCGGCGACGGCCAGGAAGGGTTAGACATTTTACACAAGTGGAAGCCCCACCTGATCCTTCTGGACGTAATGCTACCTGGCATGAACGGAACCGAAGTCCTCTCAGCACTTAGGCGTACAAGCGATATACCAGTCATTATGGTGACTGCCATGGGGGATACCGCCGACCGCATCGGCGCCCTGCGCTATGGTGCAGATGATTATGTGGTGAAACCCTACAACCCTAGCGAAGTCGTGGCGCGCGTACACGCTGTATTGCGGCGAGCCCACCCCCATAACCTGCACAACATGCAGACCGATATATTACTCCGCTGGCAGGGTCTTGAGGTCAATCCTGAGTCGCGGTGTGCAAAGGTGACGGATAATGAAGGTGACCAGAGGGTTATTGAATTTACGCCGACAGAATTCTCTCTCCTGATTCTCATGATGCGTGCCCCGACACGTCCTTTTACACGGCAATATCTTCTTGAATCATGCCTTCCAGAAAGCGATGCACTCGAACGTGTGGTAGACACACACGTCTATAATATTCGGAAGAAGCTTGAAAGCGTTGGTATTTATGGTGTGATGATTAACGTGCGCAGTATCGGCTACCGGTTTAGACAACCATGATAAAACAAGAGCATCAATCACTTTGGCGTTGGATTTGTGTCCGAGTGCTGACGTTAGCTATAGGGTCGGTCATTGTTATCGCCCTTTGCATGTGGCTACGTTATTTCATACAGAACATTTGGATAATTCACCAAATGTCACCAGCGGTGAGGGAGGAATTTACACTGCTGCGCGAACAGCCCGAACTTAATCTGGCACGCTTTCATCAAATTGTGGATGAGGGCTGGGGAGTAAGTTACGCCGATCCGACAATAGCTTCATCTGACTGGATTATGGTTGGCGTCATGGTTCTGACTGTTATTCCCTTTATTGTCGTATTGGGATTACGTTCTGCGCGCCCTCTTTCGGCACAGGTTAGCCGTCTGGCAAGAGCTGCCAGGTCGGTAGCTCGTGGAGAGTTTGGTACGCGTGCCAGCATAGTTAAAAAAGTACCGGCGGAACTCGTCCACCTTACAGAGGATTTTAATGCGATGACAAAGCAGCTTGAACGTTACGATCGAGAGCTCCGAGCGTCGCATGTGGCCATGGCACACGAAATCCGGTCACCTTTGACGGCGGCTATCGGACGGTTGCAGGGGATGCTAGATGGTGTTTTTGTTCCAGATGCTCGTCAACTAAATATGGTCATGAAACAACTTCAGCACCTTAGTCGTTTAACTGATGAATTGCACCTTTCATCACTGGCAAACGCAGGGCAACTGACCTTAAACAAAAAAAAGATGAATCTTACTGAATTACTACTTGAGCGGGCTGGCTGGTTGAAACCTCAGGCAGAGGCGGCGGGCATGTCAATTTCAGTGTCTCCGGTTCTGCCATGTTGGTATATAGGTGACGCCTTCCGCCTAAGTCAGGTTTTCACGATCCTGATGGAGAACGCATTGCGGTACGCCTCAGAGAGCAAAGATCTGAATATCTCGCTACAAAAGAGTGAAGGGGGGCTGACCATTGCTTTTCGCGATAACGGGCCGGGGGTCCCGCTGGACTTTCTTCCAACGATGTTTGAACGATTTACACGGGCTGATTCCTCCAGAGCGCGCCACTCCGGTGGCAGCGGACTTGGTCTTTCGATTGCTCGCGGTATTTGTGTGGCACACGGAGGTACAATCAGTGCGGTGCTTCCTGACGGAGGCGGTCTGTTGATTTTGATATTCTTACCTAACAAGTGAAGAGATTAATTAAAAGTTTATACCCTCTTGATTATCTCTTGATGAAATATACAGGGAATCTGGACATAACCTCGGTTCAATAGACATTTATTCGCTCAGGATTAATGTCATGACAGAAACTTTCACCGATTACGCCAAACAGGCAATGCACCATCTGATGGCCACACACAGATGGCGCACCCTTTGGCCATTTTTACTGCTTGTGCCGGTCATGATTACACTGGTCGCATGCCATGATCAAAACAATTCCCCCCCCTCCGCACGACCTGTGAAGTATGTTATTGCACAAGCCTCAAATTCCGGCAATCAGTATGTCCAAACGGGCGAAATCCGCTCTCATGATGAAGTTGTGCTGAGCTTTCGAGTGGGAGGAAGATTACTTAGCCGCAGTGTTGACGTAGGGGACCGCGTCAAAGCAGGTCAAATACTGGCAATTCAGGAAAGTGAGACTTCCCAAAATCAGCTTAACAGCGCTCGTGCCGATCTGGACAGCGCACGAGCAGCAGAAAGAGTGGCGGCGATAAATCTGAACAGGATGAGGATCCTCATGCCGAAGGGAGCCATTTCGCGCGCCCAGTTTGATACAGCCCAATCAGACTGGCAAGCTGCCCTTTCACGTCGTCAGAGCAGTGAGGCCAGCCTGAAAAATGCCCGGGAAAGTTTGGCATGGACGCACCTCATTGCACCTGATGACGGCATCATCACCAGCGTGAATGCTTCTGCGGGACAAGTATTAGGCACGGGTGAAACGGTGCTGACTCTTGCCGTCAGCAACGTGCGTGACGCTGTATTTAACGTACCTACACCACAACTCATTGCAAAGTTAGGGGCGACGCCGGTCGCGGTGTCATTACTCTCCGATCCTACAGTACAAGCATCAGGGCGCCTTCGTGATATCAGTCCTCAGGCAGATCCTCAAACCCGAACCTGGAGAGTTCGCCTCACTCTGAGCAATCCACCTGATGCACTGTCTCTTGGTGCCAGCGTGCAGGGAATATGGAAGCAATCTGACCAAGAGATGATTGTATTACCCGCTTCCGCATTGACACGGAGTGCAGGCAAGCCTGCTGTATTTGTTGTGGATAAAAAACAGCAACGCCTGCAATTGCGCGAGGTTGAGCTCACTAAATTCACTACAGCAAACATTTTTGTCACCTCGGGTATTCACACCGGTGATGCTGTCGTCACTGCGGGTGTCAGTAAATTACGCCAGGGTGAAAAAGTGGTCTTTAAGGAGCAGGATAAATGAGCCATCCCTCACTGAAACAAACTTTTAACTTATCCGGGTGGGCCCTAAAGCATCAGCAAATGATGATCTTTTTCATGTTGCTCATTATGGCCGCAGGGGTGATGAGTTATGAAAATCTTCCGCGCAATGAGGACCCGGCTTTTACGATAAAAACAGCCGTCGTTTCTGCCCAGTGGCCGGGTGCAAATGTTCACGACACCGTCAACCTGCTCACGGATCCTTTAGAGAAGAAACTTCAGGAGATCCCCTATCTTGACTATGTACAAAGCGAAACTCGGGCTGGGCTGTCGGTAATAATGGTCAACCTTCGGGATGATACACCTCCCAACTCTGTTGCGGATATCTGGTATCAGGTACGTAAAAAGATGCAGGATATTACCCCTTCGCTGCCCCAAGGGGCACAGGGCGTGACTGTGAATGATGAGTTTGCCGATACTTTTGGCACGATCTATGGTTTTACTGCTGAAGGTTTTACCGCGCGCGAATTACGCGACCGGGTTGAAAATATTCGCCGCAGCCTGATGTCGCTGCCTGATATTGGCAAGATAAACTTGCTCGGTGTTCAAGAAGAAGAGATTGTCATTGCTTTTTCACCGCGCAAGATGGCTGGTATGGGCATTGATCTGCAACAAGTGACCGATGCGTTGAAAGCACAAAATGCAGTCATACCAACCGGTACTTTACGCAGTGATAAAGAAAATATTTCATTCAGGGTCAGCGGTGCTCTCAGTTCAGAACAGACATTGCAAGAGATCACACTGCATATTTCGGATCGCTATATTCCGCTGACCGATATTGCCACAATAAGCAGAGAAGGACAGATACCGCCAGCCCTGGCTTTTCGGGTAAATGGCCAACCCGCGATTGGTTTAGCTATTTCTATGGCATCAACCGGAAATATGCTTGCCTTTGGTAAGTCGATTAATCAGCAGATGAACACCATTCAAAACCAGCTCCCTTACGGTATTGAGATGACTAAAGTGGCCGATCAGTCCGCGGTTGTCCAGGATGCTGTCAGCGGATTTCTGAAGGTATTGATGGAGGCTGTCGCGATTGTATTGGCTGTCTCATTTGTGTCACTAGGCGCGCGCGCGGGCCTGGTTGTTGCCGCAGCAATCCCTTTGGTACTGGCGATGACATTCGTAGGCATGACGATTGCTGATATTGGCCTGCAGCGTATATCCCTTGGAGCCTTGATTATTGCCCTCGGATTATTGGTGGATGATGCCATGATCACCGTCGAAGCCATGGTCTCGCGGCTGGAGGCTGGAGATACACGATGGCAAGCTGCCACCTATGCTTTTGAAACTACAGCCTTCCCTATGCTTACAGGCACGCTGGTCATGATTGCAGGATTCATACCCGTCGGGTTTGCGGCTTCAAGCGCCGGTGAATACTGTTATTCTCTGTTTGCTGTCGTTCTGATTTCGCTGCTCAGTTCATGGGTTGTGGCTATATTATTCTCACCACTCATGGGAACCTGGTTATTGTCAGACAAACATAAGGTCAAACACAGTGAACCTGGAAGAGTGAAGCGTTTTTACCGCCGGATCTTGCATTTAGCGCTGAGAAACCGCCTCATAACATTGGGCAGTGCATCCGTGATGCTTGCACTCGCGATGTATGCCACAACCTTTATGCAAGGCGAGTTTTTCCCTGCATCGGACCGCCCAGAGCTTCTTGTTAGCCTAACCCTCCCCGCAAATGCTTCGCAAACAGAGACGTTGCGTCAAACACAGAGGGTTGAAAGTATCATTCGGGGTAATAAAAATGTTGATCACTTCTCCAGCTATGTCGGGGGAGGGGCAATACGTTTTTACCTGCCGTTAGATATTCTGACTGACAATGAAAACACAGCACAGCTGGTAGTAGTTGCAAAAGATCTTGAAGCACGCGATCAGTTAAAAAATGAACTTGATAAGGTATTGGCGCTGGATTTTAGCGACATTACTACCCGCGTATCACCGCTGGAATTAGGTCCGCCCGTCGGTTGGCCACTGAAGTACCGTGTAAGTGGCCCTGACTATGAGAAAGTGCAAATGATTGCACAGGAGCTGGCGGCAAAATTGGGGGACAATCCGGGAACACGACAAGTCAATCTGACTGCTGGAGAACCGGAGCGTGCAATATCAATGGCGGTTAACCAGACAGCAGCACGGGCAGTGGGTGTGTCCTCTGAAAGTCTTGCCGATACTCTTAATACTTTATATTCCGGCACGACTGTCACCACAGTTCGTGATCATAATCGATTAGTTAATATCGTTATGCGTGCAAATGACGCAGAGCGTCAGGATGTTGATACTATTTCACACATAATGTTGACAACGTCAGGAGGGCAGAAAATCCCTTTAGGCCAGATTGCTAAACCACAGTGGCGCGTGGATGATCCAGTTATCTGGCGTCGTCAGACGCTGCCTTTTATCACGGTACAAACCGATTTTGCACCTGGCATGAGAGCGGAAATGCTGTCGCAACAACTTTCGCCAGTCATTTCCCGTTTGCAGGCCTCACTGCCTCCTGATTATCTTATAGAGGAAGGCGGTTCAGTTGCAGAGTCTGCCAAAGGAAATAAATCTGTCTATGCCATGTTACCACTGACACTATTTGCAATGTTGATCCTCCTGATGGTGCAGCTGCAGCGCTTTTCGCGCATTTTCCTCGCTTTACTGATGGCTCCGTTCGGTTTAATTGGCATCGTTCTGACGATGTTACCTACCGCAACGCCTATGGGATTTGTAGCCCTGCTGGGTGTGATCGCGCTGGCGGGAATGATTATCCGTAACGCAGTGATCCTGATCCATGAGGTTGATGTGAATGCCGGTGACGGAATGGCTAACGACGACGCGATTGTTGCAGCCGCCGAGCATAGAGCTCGCCCCATTGTACTCACTGCCTGTGCAGCGATTCTGGGCATGCTCCCTATTTCCCATCAGGTATTCTGGGGACCTATGGCCCTCGCGATTATAGGGGGGCTTATTATCGCAACGCTTATTACATTAACAGTTCTTCCCGCAGCTATGAGCCTGGTAATGCAAGCCGCGGAACGCTGGAAAAATGCTCAGGACAAAGAAATGTCATAAGCATCTTTAACGTGGCAATGGGTGTGGCGGTTATGGAGTAACTTCCGAGTTTTCCTCACCCCAGTTAGGTTCTTAATTTATTGCTGGGGTGAGGAGTTGCTGAATAAGGCGGCAATTGACTATTAGAACAAACTTGATGAAATTCGATGAAATATCTAAAATCGGCGTCTGCGGTACTAAAAGTTTCGTGAGAGAAGGGGGGGCATTCATAGCTGTAAAAGCAGCTTAACGAGCCGTTCTGGGGCTGTGATCATCACGTCATGGGGCGCATCGATTTCATAATATTTCCATGAAGAATCTGCATGAATTCGCTCAAGTGATCGAGACAGCAAATCGCCGGGTGCCTGTAAGCAGCGAATATAAGATTTCCTGAACTTATCTATGGTAAATGGTAGCTCCGCAGCATGGAAGTAAGTGTTGACCGGCTGCGGCGTCAGTAACGCATCGACCCACATGCGATCAGCTTTGTCCACACCAAACATCTCTGAGGGAAGCGGTGGAATATGCCATTTCTTATCAGCCAAAACAGATGCAGTGTAGGAGTCGATTAGTTGAGGGGCATGATCAAGGACTCTCTCCTTATTAATAGGTAAGAAAGCATCGAGCAGTATAAGGTGTCTGACTATACCTCCTAGTTTTTTGGCCGCCAAGGTTGCGGGAAATCCCCCATAGCTGTGTGCAACGAGTGTAATATCCGCACGTTGTAGGCTGCGAACATGTTTAACAATATCCTCAACGTGAGTCTCTAACGTCACTCTCCTTGATAGTTCTGACTCACGCTCAGCCAGACCGGTAAGTGTTGGTGCGCTGGCGAACAGCGCCCTTGCTTGTAGCAATGCAACCACCTTATCCCAACACCACCCACCGTGCCATGCCCCATGCACTAACACCCATGCTTGCGGATTAGCTGGTATTGACGATGTAAAAGAGCGCATTGGCGTGTCAACCATTTTTACCATCCGTTGATTCATTATAGTCAAAATACAATTCGTACTAGGAGCTGTTATTCATGCCAATAAAAATACAATTGCATTGTCTTGGTAAAAGCAGAGAGTGAAAATTTTATTCGTTACAGGCTCTGGATAGGCTTATGCTTTTCCTCTAGCGCACATTAATAACACGCCTACCCTTGCATGTTGCCAGAAAGTTTATACTTTAGGACTGAACAATTTTTTTCGCGATCCGTTGCATCAGTCATCGCTGCCCAAATTTCTTGCACGGGTATTTGTGTGCTAAAAATGGCTTTGAAAAAATCCTAAACGCTCATTACGGTGAAATGACGAATAGCCAGTGAATCTAATCTTGGTAGGTCATCTATTAATTTCACTGGCAATGCGTTGAATCCAAAGAGTTTACCTAGACACTGTCCGACAATTTGTGCACAAGCATAACGTCCGCCTCTAGCGCAAAGCTGCCTTTACGTCGTGTCAGACCGCTTTGTTTTAAAAAAGAATGTTGCTTACATCGTGCTATTTTAATTTATGGGAAGAAGTTCAGAAAATTTCTGAAACAATAGTGGAGAAGAGACATTTTTCACTTACCAAAATACGTTGCCTGCTATCCGCATACAACGTTAAGTTAATCGAGTCCATGCTTTACGCTATCAAATCTTCCCTAGTAGGTCCCTGAAAATGAATCGCGCTTATATGACAACTGCGTGGCTGCGTTACAACAAATTTCAATGTTTGCCATACGGATTGTCCGGTGAGCAAACTCTGCCCCGTTCTGTCATGTAGAGAAATATCTTCATCAATATCCAAGGTTTCAAAATCTGGTGGATACAGTGAAGTAACGCGAATATTGTCAGCTGATAAAGTTTTCGAGATTTTATGGCAAAATGCCCCCAGCCCTTGCTTGGCTGCAAAGAAAGCCGGATGAGCTACTGATTCCGTAAAGTTAGGTACACCGCATGAAGAATTTATAGCAACGATATCGCTGCCTTGAACTCGATTCATATGAGGTAAAAGCGCTTTGGTCAGCAAAACAGATCCTGTTAATCCCGAATTTATAGTACTGAAGATCTCTTCATCACTTTCGCCGCTTGCTAAGGCACCATCAAGCCATTGGGCCGCGCTTAGCACTAAGATATCTATAGGCTTTTGGTCAGCAACCACCAGCGCTGCAAATTGTCGCACAGATACAATATCGGCGATATCACATTGATAAGCCCTAGCAATTCCTCCTTCATTCTGGATCTTATTGGCCGTTGCCACGGCCTGTTGCACGTTACGACTACAGAGCGAAACATCAGCGCCTTCTCTGGCAAACCATATCGATAATGCCCTCCCAAAATGGCGTCCGCCGCCGGTTACTACTATTTTCTTCCCGTGTAACATAACTTGCCCTTAATATGATGTTTAGAAATGCACCGTATTACATTCTAGTTAAAATCACGCAATTAACCAAGTCATGTCTTGTTAAAATAATTTCCGAACTTTGTCTGAAGCATTCCAGGTTCGCAAGCACCGGGCTAATCGTTCTCAGCAGTTCCTACGCTTTGGTCTGTGCCCAGCATTGTGGCATGGTCTTAATACGCAATCACATTTGCCCACTTGTTCCCGTTCTTCCTGATGAATCTGCCAATTTCAGCAGGCACCGAGACGCTTATTGTCCAGGATGTCTCTCAAGCCAATGAATGCAAGGCTCATAGCAGACCAAACAACACTCCAGAGCTGCTGACATGAATAGCATCAAATTAACTAACGATTCTCACCACTCAGATCATTGTTGCTAAGGACGAGAACCGGCTTACCTTTCAGGTCAGGCCTGAAGATCTGCTCGCAGCTAGCGTACATCGCATTTACATCGCAAAGCAGGTACATAGCGGATTACCTGAAAGTGTGAATGGCATGGATAACGACGCCAAAAATTTCTAAATCGTCAGGTTCTACGAATATAGGTTTATATGCAGGGTTCATCGGTTGCAGGCATAGAACCGGGTGTGTGCAGAGTCTTTTGACTGTGAACTCGCCTTCTACTGCTGCAATAACGATGTCACCGTGTGTGGGGGTTTCTGCTTTGTCCACAATGAGAAGGTCACCTGACAAAATCCCTGACTCTATCATTGAGTCCCCTTCCGCTCTGACGAAGAAGCTTGCTGCGGGGTGACGAATGCAAAGCTCGTTGAGATCGAGCTGCGCCTCTACATAATCCTGTGCTGGGGATGGAAATCCAGCTTGGCAGGTGTGCCCATAAAGTGGCAGCTTTATACGAGATCCAATTAATGGGAGATATGTTTCGAGTTTCATGAATGGAGTCTCTTTACTGTGTTTATATACAGTATTTAGTATGTATGCAATTTTTCCTATCGGCAAGGCTTATGCCTGGTCATTTAAGGCAGATAGCTGTTATATCAGTGAAAATAATTTCCCTATTGCTTTCCATTCCTCCTGTTGATGTTATGCAGTGGTCTCTTGTGTGTAACACATTTCTGTTATATTCTTTGTGATACAAATATGTATCATGCGATGTATTGTCTTAAACTTTATAACTATCATTTTTAAGCAATTTCATATTTCAATACATCGCTTCCATCAACTCTTTATCTTCAGGTATCACTGTGAACCAAGCCCCTCTTACCAACACACTGCCTATGTCTGTAGTGGCTCAATCCACACCGTTTTCGCATGAAGCTGAATCTAGCGTTTTGGGTGGACTGATGCTTGATAATGAGCGTTGGGATACGGTCTCAGAGCTGCTGGTAGTCAGTGATTTTCATTCGAGAGTTCATAAAACCATCTTTAACGAGATGCATGCTTTGATCGCAAGGCATTTTCCGATCGACCTTGTTACCCTGACTGATTCACTTGAGAGCAAAGGTTTGTTGGAGCAGAGTGGTGGGTTCGCCTATCTTGCCGAACTGTCTAAAAATACGCCTTCAGCTGCGAATATTCACGCTTATGCAATGATTGTTCGTGAGGCATCGGTCAAGAGAGAACTTTTGTTCGTGGCTAACGATATTGTCAAACAAACTTGTTTACCGCGTGGGCTGACGGCAGGTGAGTTACTTGACCTTGCAGAACGTCGAGTATTTGAAATTTCTGCCGTGCGGTCAGACAAGAAAAACGGGCCTGTCGGTATTCGCGATGTTCTCGATATTGCAGTTGAAAAACTGCAAGCGCTGCATGATAAGCCGCATGATGGTGTAACCGGCCTTGATACTGGATTTCTCGACCTAAATCAGAAAACAGCAGGCTTACAGAATTCAGATTTGATCATAGTAGCCGCTCGCCCTTCAATGGGAAAAACAGCTTTCGCAATGAACCTGTGTGAGAACGTCTCGATAACGCAGGAAAAACCGGTACTGATATTCAGCCTCGAAATGCCTAAAGACCAGCTAATGAATCGCATGTTTGCATCGCTCGGTAAGGTTGACCTGAGCCACATTCGCACTGGTATGTTATCCGACGATGAATGGGGGCGGATTGGTGGTGTCGCCGGTGTCCTTACTGAACGCAATAATATAGTCATTGATGATACGGCTGGATTAACTCCGACTGAAATGCGTAGTCGTGCACGTCGTGTTTTCCGTGACAATGGAGGGCTTAGCATGATTATGGTCGATTACCTTCAGCTAATGCGTGTTCCTGAAATTGAAGGTAACCGTACACTGGAAATCGCAGAAATCTCGCGTTCGCTTAAGGCCCTGGCTAAAGAGCTCGACGTACCAGTTGTGGCGTTATCTCAGTTGAACCGGTCTTTAGAACAGCGTGCTGATAAGCGCCCGCTTAACTCGGATTTGCGCGAGTCAGGCTCTATAGAACAGGATGCTGATCTGATCCTGTTCATCTACAGGGATGAAGTCTACAACGAAAGAAGTGAGAATAAGGGAGTAGCCGAGATCATTCTTGGAAAGCAACGTAACGGTCCGATTGGCACAGTGAACCTTTGTTTTAACGGCCAGTGGGCTAGGTTTGATAACTATGCCGGTGGGTAGGGACAAGCTGACTTTTGAGTACATCGAGATCATGGCGGCCGGCATGAGAGCCGCTGAGTTGGGAGAGCTATTCGGCATACCAGTGAAGCCTGATTTTCAGATCTTCGTTTTGGGCCATCCGAGTGACGGCCTTACAGAATTTCCAGCATTAAGCACGAAATAGAAAGGCTCCTTCGGGAGCCTTTCTATTTGCTTATTTCACAATTCGCTCTTTGCAATCTGCCGCTTGGTAAGCAGAAAGAAGACTGCCTAAAATACCACCATGAGGCGTAGGATTCTCATCGTTCATTTTACTCATGACAGAACCATAATTCTGGCCAGCCTGCTCGCAGTTCATGCCATGAGCTTTCGCCTGATCGTTAAATTTGCGGGCAGCCCCTAGCATTAAAGGAGCAACTGCCCCTTCATGACCGGGTACTGCACCCAACTCAACCGCAACACCAGGCATATTCAGAAACTGGCTTACTTGAACGGCTGCATCTTCTGATGGTGACAAATCATTTGCATACGCTGAGCCAGACATAAAACTAAAGGCAATAATCAACAGACCAACAATTTTCATAGATTCGCCGTTAAAATAATATTTATTATCATGTTCTCTAACTTATGGCACTCACCGACAAACAAGAAATGTTCTGTCGCGAGTACCAATGGTGAATATCAGTTTTTTTGACGCTCAAAGCGGATATTAACCTTATGCCCTTTGATGGTCACGTCTTGTTGATGACCCGGCAACATGATACCAGACCAGTAAATTGATTGACCATTGATCGCCCGCAGGAAGCGAACAGTATATTCATTATTATTCTTAGTGACCTGAATTGTTAAGAATTGCATCTCGTCACCACGCTGTTGAGATGACGTTTGCGGCACGACCAAGCCTAATCCTTGGGTCATAAAGCGCTTATCATCAATCGTTAACGCTACCCAAAAGGATTCATAGGGGTCAGCACAATCTCTGAGAGTCTGCTTAGGTTCCCCAAAGGCTTCAAACGTAACTGTTGAGCATAGATCGCTATTAGCCAGAGCTGAGTAAGAGAGACCTAAGAGGATAAGCGCAAATGCATTGGCGGTAGTTCGTATGTTCATAGTCACCATGAGCGAAAAGAGTTTCAAGAATACATCGGCATTATCTTTATAAACTTGATTGGGAATATTGAAAATGGCATCACCAGATTGGGAGGCCATCGAATCGGCATACCGAGATGGCTTGATGTCCTCTGTGTGAAATTGCTTCACCGCTTGACGATACTGACTGGCATTACTCGTGTTGGGGGCCTTTTTTAATCGGGATTAACCGTATTATACGAGCTTTACCGAGTTGAAATGCCCAGAAATTTCAAGCAAAGAAAGCACGACATTTTCGAGTCAGGATAGTTTTCAAAAAACAACGTATAATTAAACTGAACTTGAAGAAAGGAGTGATTATGGAAACTGATCCAATCATGTTCTGGCAGGCTGTATTTGTGTTGACGGTGTTAGTTGTTACCACTATCTACAATATCGTTGTGCCTAAGAAATAATTATCGTTTATATAAACTTTAATGTCATTTCTTAAACTACATAATGCCTGGGTGCTGACACACCCAGGCATTTCTATTAAGGAGTACACTAACCAAGTTCTACAGAAGTATGTGTTACAGGTGCCACCTTATTTGGCTTTACATTTAGGGTTGAAACGGATTTCAGTTCTTTTTCAATCAACTCCGCAGAGGTTGCTCTATCGAAGATGCAACACCCTATTCCTGCGTTAGCCAAGTATTGTAATTTCACGTCATCATCTGGCTCAGTAAAAGTTACAGCTAGAACGGGTGACAGTTGATAGTCAATAATCAAATACATGACTGATTGACCACGTAGGTATTTTCTAAAATGTTGTTTTTTATCTAAAGAAGGAGAGTAAATAACATCATCTAAGCAAACGTTGTTTTTAATGATGTAATCACGTCCGAAGGTGTTATTAATCGCCTGATATAATCCGCACTCTTTGTTATCCATTACAGATTTTACTTTCAGCTCCCCTGGGTCGCTGCGCTTTTTACGAGGTAAATAAATATGCACATACCATACTAAGGCGGCCAAAACACAAATTCCGACCGCGTTAATTACATCATTACTCATGCCTTTTCCTTACAAAATAGAGGGTTATCTTTGATGAGCAGTGCTTTTGTTTGGGTCATGCCCAGTGCTCTGCCCTGCTTAACTTGCTCATACAGCGTTTGAAATCCTTCTTGCCGACTAATCCTCTTCAGATCCATAACCGTCGATAGGCGGTTGCACCATTGGGTAAATGCCTGGTCAGTCTGTACAAGCGCCGCCATTTTTGAATTGTCAGTACCGCTGACATCCTGCATATATCGGATTTTCTCCGAGACAATGGTGTCTTCTGGGGTAAGGATTAATGCGTGGCTAATACAAGGCGCGGTAATGATCATTAAAAACAAAACATTTAGTGGTTTCATATCATACCTATGATACAAATATGTATCATTTAAAGTCAAAAAAAAGCCGAGTTAATGCTGCATCTTTTTGCGCATGCGCAATTTAAGGAAACTTCCAACCATTATTAATGCGGTGCTGATTACTTATCTTCGTGTAGCTGTAATCTGGCCCGAAAGCTTCACCTGGCTTACGACGCTCGTCACTAACTGTATTAACAGTTTCAGTAGCGTTTGCATCATCTATTTCCTTGCGAAACTCACGCCATATAGTGCGCAGGTCGCCAAAAAATCCAGTTATCCATTTTTTCATATGTTCCCCTTGATTGTCTTGCCTTTTAAAACTTAAGGCGATATTTTCCACCATCAAATCTATAACATATTTCTGTTACATTTTCCACCTAAATTGAAAGCCATCCTTGGCCTTTATTCAACGTGGAACCTTAGGATCCTTAGCGATTGTCCCCCCTTGTGTAGGTACTCCAGCGCCGCTTAACCCTCCGGCAACTGGGGGGTGCTGCGAAGACCCAGTGTCTTCTTGTTGAGATACACTTTCGTCTTGATTAACGCTTGTGTTCTCTGATTTTGCTACTCTCCCCGTGTTTTGGTTAGCCCATTGCTGGCTGTTGTCCAATTGTGAATACCCTCCTGTATTCAATCCTGTTTGTTCTGGCGTAGCAGGTGTATTTTGATGTTCATTGAAATGCACGTTCGAATCCGCAGTTCGACCTTCGACATATCCTGGCGTCATAGAATTTACTGTCGCCTGCGAATTTTGAGTTGTATGCGCGTCACCGACATGGCCTGTTTTTTCAGAGGTAGTATTCGTGTTATGAATACCTCTCTCATTTGTGGCTGAGTCCGGAGCTCGACTTTCACCATAACCTGGTGTCATAGAATTACTTGTCGCCTGCGAATTTTGAGTTAAATGTGCGTCACCGACATGGCCTGTTTGTTCAGAGGTAGCATTCGGGTTATGTAAACCTCTCTCATTTAAGGCTGAGTCCGGAGCTCGACTTTCGCCATAACCTGGCGTCATAGAATTACTTGTCGCTGGCGAATTTTGAGTTGTATCAGCGTCACCGACATGGCCTGTTTGTTCAGAGGTTGCATTCGGGTTATGTATACCTCTTTCATTTAAGGCTGAGTCCGGAGCTCGACTTTCGCCATAACCTGGCGTCATAGAATTACTAGTCGCTGGCGAATTTTGAGTTGTATGCGCGTTACCGACATGGCCTGTTTGTTCAGAGGTAGTGTTCTGGTTGTGCATCCCTCTTCCATCAGACACAGGGTTCACTCCACTAACTAACGTAGCTGCGTTTATATGTGCTGGTGTCCCTTGCGGACTTGTAATATCGGATGTTTTGATTGGTTGCTCTGATAATGCAGCGGCATGTTGCTGTCTTCTCATCTGTTCAACCATTTCTTGAGGACTTGATACACCATTACGTGAGAAGCCAGTTTCATTTGCTTGAGTCGGCTGGGTAGAGCTGCCGACTGGCTTAGGGGTACTAATATCATTTATGATGGAACCACTTGATGCTGATTCAGCATTTTGCTTGGTTACAGCTAATGCTTCGTTATACAGAGCAGAGGTCCTGATAGCGGTGGTCTGATTAATAAACTCCTCGCGGTCGGCACCTTGCATCCCTCGGACATCTGCCTCTTTGGTGGCTGCTGTCTGGAATTGCCCGACCTTTTGGCTAAATGCTCCAGCAATTTTGTTATAAGTCTCTCCATCTGCGCTGATATGATCAGCACCAACTCCGGCGTTTAGTTTAACGCCCAGCACCTTGCCAAGACCACCGATGACTCCACCATCACCCACGTCTACGCCACCTCTTATTGTTTGCTGTGACGTTGAATTACTATGTTGTTGAAGAATTGGCGAGAGGCTTCGTGCCGCTTCAGCTCCAACAACTAATGGAGCCGAGCCAGGATTAGCCCGTTCTGTCGCGTTAATCAGACCTTCTACAGATTTGTAATCCTGGAGATTCTGCTGTGCGCTAATTTCGGTGCCGAGTGTCTGACCACTATCATTTCTCCAACTGTTATCTACGGTTGTGTTATTACCCGTTTGGAGTGAACCAGTCGAAATGTTATTGCCTTCAGCATCTTCACGTCGAGACATGTGAACTACACCGACACCATCTTGTGGAACTGCATCAGCCTGAGTTTTAGTGATTAACTGGTTGTCTCGTAAATTTTCTGCTTCTGGCTTCGTGACGGCCAGAACTGTATTCGCACCCGCTTTAGCATCAGTTGCCGCTTTATCTCCGCCGATCCCTTTGCTTACAGTATTGAATGCGCCTTGGTCAGAAATGCCTTGATGAGTTTCGATCTCACCCCGGCGATGTGCCGTATCGACCATCTGCACGCCACGCTCATTGTATGCTGTTTGCTCGCCAGCGATGACCGCAGCACCTTTTTCAGTGGAGTAAGCTGTATTTTCCTGAACCTGCTTAGGACTGTAGCCATTTCCCTCCAGAACACCCATTTGCTCAGCTGAACGGCCAGCGGCAAGAAGGTCACGAGAATCGCTTTCACTTTTACCTGTAGCAGCTTGAATTTCCTTAACGTTTGCTTTCTGCTCACGCATATCATGAGAATTTTGGGTTAAGTGCTCACCTTGGCTTTCGGCCACGCCTTGCTCAATGCCTGCATTGGAACCATATGCAATATGAAGGGCGTCTGCATTACCCTTACGTTGGGCGCTTTCAGTTGAAGAGACAGACTGTGTACGTGAATGAAGCCCACTAAGTGTGCCGCCGGCCGCTTGAAGTTGTCCCTGTCCGGAGGCATGGTCATTTGTAGCGTCTACTGAGGTTCTATCCCTGGAGAAGTCCGTAACAGATTTACCGGTCGTATCCGCAGCTTGTTGAGTACCTTGTGCCGCACCAATCTGAGCTTGGCGTTCAACATTATGAAGGGAGCCTTGCTGATCATTGAGATCTGACAAATTACCGCCAGCTATTCCAAGGCTCGATTTAGAATCTGCTGTTTGCATTGTGTTAGTGACACCACTATTAAGCCTCATCTGGTTCGAAACAGACATATTCTGCGCTTCAGCCGAGTCGCGACGTCCTGCGCTATCACCCACTCCGGTTTCCGTTTGTGTCATCGAGGTACTTTCAGCCATCGTGTACCCGCTTCCAGCATTACCGCCTTCATATCCTTTGGTTGAACCCACCGCGCGGCCAGCATCAACTGAACCGGTCCGTTGGGCTGCACTGCCCATTCCACCCAGAGCATTTATCTGAGAGCCCGCGTTATATACATCGCGGGAATCATTGAAGGCGGAGGCGTTGCTAAGGGCGTCGATATTGCCGCCAAATTCCCCAAAGGTTTTCTCGGTTGCAGCTCCCTGACGCATGCTGTTTAACTGGTGGCCGCGACCTTCTTGGGTAAGCGTCTTTTCGGCACTTTCCTCGTTAACCTTATCAAGACGACCCATTGCCTTCTGACCTAACGCACCAATACCGAAGGCGCTGACACCGCAAATACCGGCAACCAACATTGCTATCTGGACAGCACTTTCGCGGGCCGATGCCATTACGGCCATTGCTTTCATCGCAGCGGAAGGACCCATCTGCACTGCATCGATACCGAGACCCATCGACTTAATCTCACTCATTGCTGTAAGAATTTCGTCTGTTCCTGCCTGTAGTAGCATTGCGTCCGCAATTTGCCAGGTTGTGATAAAGATCCACAGGCCGAAAAGCAGAACAAGGGCTTTCATCATTAGGGGGGTAAAGACAAGAAGCAAAAGCATCGGGGTAATACAGAGAATGATTGCGAGTACGCCGGCCATGATGAAACTTAGCCACTCAGGATTAGTAAGTGCATCGGCCATCCCACCATTAATCATGGCGCGGTTCGTCAGCATTGTCGTAGCAACATCCGGGTTATTTTGCATCATGGCATCGGTAATAGCCTGAGAAACCACGATGTTGCTCATTGCAGAACTAAGGGAAAGCCCAGATGCGCCAAAAATAGTTTGGAAACCAGACTCCATACGACCTTTGCAATCAGCCAGCTGCGAGGCGTTAACCACGTTGTATCCGTTCTTAGAACATACGTCCTGCAATCTGGCACTATATGCAGCAGGATTGCCTAAATCGCTACGTAGGCTCAAATATGCCTGCTCACAAGTAACAGCCACTCCAGAAGGAACTGAAGGGCTTACCCAAGTGGTGTAGGTTGCCTGATTGCGCAAAGGACTTAATGCGGATATGACATCAAGAACAGAAGAACCCGATTTGAGAACACGCGGATCAAAACCGCGTGTTTCTGCTATGGGTTCACACTGATTCCACATAGATTTAATGTTTTCACGCAAGTACGAGTCATATTGCGCCCCGCTCCGGTTTAGGACACCAAGTAACATCTTGATCGGAGTTCCCTCACCGGTGAAACGTGTTGTAGATGCTGTGTCCCGATTAGAGATCTCTACTACGGCTTGATAGACTTGGTTCGTTACACCGGCAGTAAGGATCAGAAAATCGGGGATTCCGCTCACAGCCTGGTATTGGTTACGGCTTTGGTCATAAATATGGATTGTCCCTTTTGGTTGTACCAATCCGAAATACATCATTGTTCCCAAAATGGTAAAGCCCAACCAACCGACGCCCATCTGCCCTTTACCCGTTTCAAGGAACTCTAGCCCTCCCCTTGCTGATTTTAAGAGTAAGGCCGAAATCATCCCCATCACGACAAACGCTGTCACCAACGCTTGGTATTGGTTGTCATTAAAAATGAACTTGATACGCGTGAAGGCATTCACAATGGTTGTGAACCCCCCCATTACAACGTATTCAGCGTCCATCGCAAAAGCAGCAGGACTAACGACTAATAAACTTAGTAGGAGTAATGTTCTTTTATTCATTAGCGTAATCCTTCAGCTGCGCTGTCACTTTTTTGCTGACGTTCCATTTTTTCAAAAGTTTGAGCAAAGTTTTGGTTAAGAACATAGGACTGAAGGCGGCTGGTATATGCGGCTTCTACTTTGGTACTGGCCGTATGTGATTGCTGGATCAGGTCATCAAACTTTGCAATCGCAGGTTTAAACAAATCCATACGACAAGGCTTCGAACCTGCATTCGGGTCCGACATCGGAGAAGAAACCATTTCATTAACTTTGTCGAAGGTGTTTTCGGTATTACGATAAAGGTCAGTAAAAATGAAATAGCTGTAATACAAACCGACGAGCTCTGACAATACGTTAAGGACTACCTCTTCCTGACCAGTAACTACGGCCTGCTTTAACATCACCATGACGGGGAGATTGGTAGAATTAATGAATGCGATATTTTCAGTTGAAAGAGGCTGATTATTTTTCATCCGAGAGACAATGCTCTCCATTTTCTGATATACGACCGTCCGCACTGGACGGGCACCGGATGGAACACACTGCTTATCGATTGTCTTTACAAAAGATCGCCCATTGAGCATGTCGTCTAAGCTGAACTTTTTGTTCTGTGGACAACTTGAAACGCTGGTTGCAACGGGGATCTTGTCGTTGGTTTTCGACTCTATCCAGACATCACCCATGTAACCGCGAATGGTATCTGCGTAGTCGGCCATACCTACTTTTGCTGCTGCTCGTTGAACAATGGAGCCGTGTTGCATCAGATCACGGAATTCGACCGGGCAACCTGAAATCATCGACTTAAGATCTGCGATTGGTTTATCGTCCGCTGCTTTAATTTTCGACGTAGTGTCAGACCACATGCGGTCTGTCGCTTCATCAAGGTTTTTTGTGCCGGTCATCTCAGTCCACAATCCCTGAAGCGCCATTGGGTCACGCTCGATCGCAGCGGTCGCTATAGGTTTAGCCAGTGAACATTCATTAAGCTGAATTCCGTTAAGGAAGTTAGTCAACTGTTCTACCTTGCCGAGCGTATCTGCACACTCTTTGCACATCGTCTTGAGAGCCATATCAAATGCAACGTAAGGAGCTGCTTGCATTGCCCGCTGTGCTTTCTCTACAAGGTAATCCGGGTCAAGGAACGAGAAACCTCCCAAGAATCCATCGATACCACCACAACCTACTGAAAGTCGTGGTGGTGATATGGTAATGGGATAGTCGGTACTGGTTGTAGTGCGTGCGGTAAAGCCCCCCATTGTGTAATAGCCGCGAGTCTGACTATTGAAACTACTTGGCGTGTCATAAATTGCGTTATCAAACCATTTGTCTGCCCAATTGGCAGCATAGGAAGTAACGGGGGAAAGCATCGCCACGAAAATTATAAAAATACCTTTGAGATCTTTCATTTGGGTACCCAACTATTGCGTAATAGGAGTGGTCGCGCTCGCCTGACTGCGAACGTAAAGATGGCCTTGAGGCATTTGGCCGTTAAGTATCCTGATCGCCGTATACGCATCAGAACTGAGGGTGTCTAAAGGAGAGAAGCCGATAGAGAGAGCCCACCATTTATTACGAGGCATGTTTTTCTTAATAAGGACTAGAACGGGTGTGCCACTAACATTGAAATCCGCTTTGGCGTTGGGGTTTTCGGTAATGTCGATGGTTTTGATATACCACCCAGTCATCTTCTGAAATTCTTGCAAAACGGTTAACTGTTTTGCGCAGTAAATACAGCCAGGCTGAACAAAGAAGAGCAAAGCGAATTTATTACGATTCTTAAATAACCCCTCGGTCACGGAATTATTTGGCACAGGATTTTGCAGTGCCGAAACATCCTCACCTGCAAAAGCAAAATGAGTAGGCAATAGCATCATTACGCTGAGTGATATAGCTGCTAATGTCTTCATTTCTTGGCTCCTTTCAATGGGTCAAAGAACCCGTCCTGCTGCTGCTCATTAGTGAAGAATTGGCGAGGGTCAAGATTGCCGCTCAATACGCGAGTCATGTTGTAAATGCTGGTTTTGAGGTTATCGAGAGAATCGACGCCTACGGATACTGGCATCCATTTATCTTTCTCTGAATTGCGTTTAATGAGAATGGTTACTGGAGGACGGTCGATGTTGAATTTCTTACGGACTTCAGGTTGGCGAGTAATATCAATTTCTTTGATATACCAATTTGTATCTCGCTGAAAACTTTCTAAGACTTTGGATTGCTGTACGCAGAAGCCACAATTAGGTGCGGTAAAGAAGATCAGCGCATAATCTTCTCTATTTTTAACAAGGTTTTGCGATTTGAGAGTTTGCTTCTCACGCTGTTTTTCCGCTGTTCCTGGATTGGTAATAGGGTAATCCTGCGCAGAGTTCATTTGCGGATTTTCAAGCATGACATAGCCGGTTAAGTTGGTGAATGCAGCCGACTTACGTCGTGCGGCGTCTTGTACTTTGTAATAATCTAAAACAGCATCTGGAGAGAGCTTAAAGATGGCGTAGTCTCTGGTCTTATCCAGCAACGCCTCGATTTCCTTTGGGTGCATACTAAAAAGTTCTTCAGAAGTGGGTATTGTTGGTCGTGGATACTTTTCATCCTTTTTATCTTCTGTTTTTACGGGCGTTTCATACCAAAACAGGCCATGTTTTGGACTTTTAGCTGCGTCGTCAGCACTTACACTGGCAGATACTTGAAAAGCCAGCAGCGCTACGGACAACGTGATGAATTTCTTGTACATATATTCCTCTACACTGAAATTTTGGCATTTTTGCGCATGCGCAAAACCTTAGAAGATAGGAACTAGGCGTTCGGTATCTGAGATCTTCAATAATCCCCAGTAACGGCTGTCATAGCTGTCTGTCGTGTCACCTACAGCAAAGGCCATGTCAGTGGGGATAACGCCGGTATAACTGAACTGCGGCAGGCTCTTCCCATTGCTATCGCGCAACATTGCCAGCGCTATTTCTGTGCCATCGCAATAGAACTGATTACCCGTTTTGCTCAGGAATTGCCCTCCAATACAGCCCAGCCGTTTGACAAGGTGAGCTTTGCCGCCAGGCAGATATTCATCGGTACGAAGGAATGTCACATATTGGTTTTGCTTTGCCGCAACATCACCAGTGCGATATAAGACGAGCGGATGAACACTATGTGTTGCAGGGACTAAAATATGGGTAAATAGGGTATAGGCTCCCGCAAGAGTGAGAGCCAATGTGGTGGTGTGCAATAATTTTTTTGTTTCCTGTGATGCTCGGGAAAATTTCAATAAGGCAGTTAAGCTCATTATATATTCTCCAGAGTTGAGATAAGTGATTTAACCTTTTCATCTGGAGTCATTACATTCATCCTTTCTAGCAATGTTCGTACCGATGCATCTCCATATACAACACTTGAGGCTTTAGTGACTTTTTCTAAGCCATCACAATAACTTTGAATATTCATGTCAGGTTGATAAATAAGCGCTGGTACTTTATGAATTCCATAAATCCGAAATATCATCGGATCGATGAGCATCTCGGTTCCCCACATTTTACAGTTAGCGCCTTCGCAAGTAGGATCGGCATTCAACACGTTACGGGTTAAGGTAACGGTATCTACCATTTTGCTGATTCCACCGACGGTACCACGCATAACCATTACTCCCCCGACCTTTGATAAATCGCGGGCATAGTTGCGGAGTGTAACCAGTGGCATGCTGCTTGATACAAACATTACGAGCTGGTTACCGGCTAGCGTCGGTCCATTTTTCGTTTCTGTTTCGTCTTTCAAACCAGTTGCAGTAAGAACCTGAGATTTCACAGCATGTTGTTTTTGTTGAAATGCTGCACTGCGTGAAAAGTCAGCAATTGAAGAAGCAAATTGTTTTGCAACTTTCTGCTTGTCTTCAGAAAGTCCCTGCGACATTTCTTTATTGACCTTTGTGGCTTCATCCATCATTTCTTTGTCTATGTTTATTGACAGGCCGTTGTTGCCTGCCGCATACACGCCGAAAGTTGCCACGATAGCCATGAGGAAAATGTGAATGTTACGCATCTTTAGTCTCCTCCTTGATTTCACGCTGTTTAAGTTCCTCACTCATGGCTTCTTTATTATTGATATCAGCAGCAGGCGATTTTGTTAGAAGAACGTAGAACTCGACTGAATATTCAATAAGGATGACCACTGTATAAGCACTGAAATAAATGGTCATGAGTAATATGCAAGATGGCAGGAGAGATAAATCTGTGCCGTAGTAAGCAAGCGTTAATTTATTCATCTCAAGAAAATTTATATAGTCAGAGCTTTTTAATAATAAACTCGCGAACAAACCACCTTTCCAATAAAAAAGGATGATCATTACTAATGGAACTGAGAAAAAATGTTTATTTAGCAAACCCATAATACCTGTCCTCTAATTTGCGCATGCGCAATAAAATGTCAAAGCGCTGAGCCGCTATAGCGAACACAGCAATCCTTCTTCTCAAACATCATCCACATGAAATTGTCTTTGCGTGGGTCGTGCTTGCCACCGGTCCATAGCAATCCTTCTCGTCCAATTGGCAGGCAGGTTGAGCTACGTGTTGGGCGCATCATTTGCAGTTTGAAGCGATCTTTTCGCCAAATTGGGGCGAGCTCGCGATAACAACCATCCTCAGAGGTATTCCAAAGAAGACCTAGTCTTCCCATCATGTAGATTGTTCTGGCTGCTATGCCTGCATTTGCTTCTACATAGTCAGTGGAAGTGATTGAACCTGAGAGAGGGTAAGCATTCCCCCATGACCCCATACACCAGAACAGAGCGTTGATTGGCATCCCAAACGAGGCGGCTGCGGCATCGGCTGAACATGTAATGGTCGAAATAGGATTCGCGAAAAGCAGCGCTTCAGGATTGATGATCAGGCTGAGAATGTCATTGTTCCACTGAGGCAGAATCTCCGTCATCATGGCCACGTCATACCCTTCATCGTCCAGGCAGGGAATGTCGTAGAACATGTTCAAAATTTTCCAGGCCGGGAAAATATAGTAATGAGTCTGCTGAAATACTCGTTTTGATGTGTTGTTCTCATTCATCGCCCCGGAGAGCGTGCCTGGTTTTGGAGTATTCAATGATGTTCCCAAGGGCATCATGCAGTAAGGATCTGAAACCGTATCTATAATGCGTTTAGGTTCCCAGAATGACGTTTTTAAGCCAATGGTCGGAACGGCCCCCCCCTTACAAATACAAACTGGACTGCTGCCACTGGTTGGCGTTTCTTCACCGCCAACAATCTGTACGCCGGCAATGCGCATTGGGAAAATGCAGCTCCACCCAATATCAGTGATTGGATTTAAGAATGAGGTTTTACATTCAGCATGTGCAGCTGGGATGACAGCGTTGAAAGCAGTTGTCATCAGCTCAGATGTTGCAGCCAACATGTCTTTGGACATCGAGCGTAATAAGGCTGTAGACCGGTTAGGATTCCATTCAAATTCACTAATAACTAAATGGGCACCTTCTTGTTCAACAATGGTAGGGGTCACTTTTACATCGAGACGTTTCTGAAGGTTTGAATCAAGAATGAAGGCGGGACGCCCAATGTTTTCACCTTTCTTAGTCACGTCCCCGTGCGTATAGAGCACCATGTCCGTAGCTTGTAGTTTCCCCTTTAACCATTCTTCCTGGCCAGGTGAGATGATCACAATGCGTTGTGGGAGATGTACATATTGGAGTGGGTTGAAGGTGTACCCCTTCGGATAAATGATTCGGCCATCCTTATCAGGAACGTCGATAACAGAGGTATAAAACGGCACGAAGGTTCGTGTCCGGGTTTCTTTGGCATACGGCAAAGGAACGCCCTTAAACGCTCCCCATGAATCACGGTTTTTATTGAGTTCCTTATTCCAGTCTACCGCTTGAACACGTTGTTCTATTTCAGACAAAGCATCAGGCTCAGCGATGTCATAAACCTGGCCGATAGTGTTCCCAACGACGGAAGCGGATGCTGAAAACGATAGTATTGCTGAAGCTAAAAGCGGGATTAATTTCTTCATGGTGCGTCTATTCGTTACGATACATATTTGTATCATAAACTATAATTAATTAGGACACACACTAGATTTTGGTTAATTTTTTATCTGAAATTAAATCTCATTATCCATTTGATAAATAAGCAATTAAAAAAGCCAAGGCGCATGCCTTGGCATGGTCATTTAATTTGTTTTTTCGTAAAAATCCTGAGTGATTTGATTAACGTTGCTTTGGATTTGATCAGTGGTATTTTTTACCATGTCTTCTACATATTCAGTTAAGTCAATTGCACCGAAATCAAGAGCTTGGAACTCATCAGGTGAAAACCCCCTACACTGTGGTGAACCTGAATCACCCCAACCATTGAAGTTCTTAAGCTGCGGGCGGCCTTGCTCATGAATTATTCTGGCCAATTTTGAGTTAAAGCAACAGTAGCTGGTCGCTTTTTGTACACACCCGAGTAAAGGAATTTTCTTTTTGCAGTAAGTGCCGACTTCGTGGCAATACCCAGAACCTGCCTCCATTGCGGTTTCCATCGAGGTTTGATCGCAGGCTTTCATCATGTACTGCATCGCAAAGTAGATAGCGACTGAAATTGCTAATGTAGTAGGGTCAAATGCAACGATCATGGCATTGCCAAAGCCTTGAGCTGCCATAGATGATGCAACCGCGGTATCGCCAGTGGCTGTCATCGCAACAGAATAGTAGGTATATGCTTCTTGAGCCGCGCCGTAAACTTTTGAAATATTACCGGCAGCAGATGCCACAGTACTGATGGGGCCTACAGAATCAGTGAAAACCTTCCCTTCACTTTTGCAGCAATTTTTATAGGCTGTATCGATACCTGCAAGCTTACAATCCTGCGCGCGGCCGCTGAAGATTAAAATCTGGTCTAAGCACACCCCGTCTTCGGTTTTCTTGCCGTCATTTACCAGCATAGAACCATCAATATTGCCCTCATCGACTGGTTTATTAGTACTGATATCAATGCACTTATTTGCAGAGCAGGAGGCTCCCCCATTGTTGTTAAGGCATGAATTGTTAACACCTATCGGACAATAGTTCTCTTGTGTGTCCCATAAGCAAGCTGTCCCGTTCAATGCTCCTTGAGTGCAGCTGTATTGGACTGGAGACTGCGTGGATTTAACGCATTGTCCATTTTCAGGTACATAGCCAGCCTGACAGACTGCTTGTACAGGCCCACCGTCGTTGACGACTTTACATTGTCCGTTGGTAAGTGTGCCAACGCTACACAGGTAGTTGTATCCGGTATTCTCCGTTCTTTTACATTGGCCACCTTCAAGCACGGTTCCGCCAGGGCAATTGAGTTGTGGAACACCCTGATCGTTCTGAACAAGACACGTACCATTGCTTAACGAACCCTGGGTACAAATATAGTTTGGATACATCCAAATCATGCACGCACCGCCCCCTGGCATCGGGATATTCTGCGTGGCGATCACGGATGAATTTTTGGCGGGACAGCTGCCAGGTAATTGGTTCATACATGCGGGCTGGCCTGCATAAGATACGATGCCACCATTCCCCTTTCCCTGACAGTTCATTGATGGTGCAATTTCAGACTGGGTTATGCAGCGTCCATTTTGAATGAATCCTCCGGCGGGACAGCTTTGTGACGGAGATGAATAGTCGTAACGCGCACATCCACTTCCTGTCGATACATAGCCGGAAGGGCAATATGCTGTAGGGGAAAGGTATTGTTCCTGAAGGCAGCGACCATTCTGAATGAAATAGCCGCTTGGACACTGACTACCGAAAGGCGCGTAGTCATATTTCATGCAGGCGCCGGTCGATAGCATGGTGTATCCCGACAAACAGGAGGTATTAGCAGGCGTCGTATGTTTTATTGTTGCCATGTTGCATGACTGATATTCTCCTTCATCCCCGAGATATCCATTGTTATTCAAGTCTTGGCCACAAACGTAATTCGGCGACGGTGTAACGGCAGCGCTGACAGGCATTACTCCAATAATCATGACAAAGTGCGTGACCACTAAAATTGCACTGATTATTTTTTTAATAAATTCCATTATGTCTCTCACTTACCATCAGGTTTTTTTGGAGTCCCGGAGCTGCAAATCATGTCCTGACCACCCTGTCGGATGACTTGCATGATCGCGGCGGCTTCTGCGAATTCATTTAGACACTGGCAAGCTTTTACGACTTCTTCACCGGCGCTGGCTGGGCATTGATTGTTACTGCCGCACTCGTAATAGAAGTTGTCGTATTTAGTGACTCCAGTCTGATTATTTCTGTCCACTTGGCCGCTGATAGCCATGTCGGGTGCAATCTTCGGCTTGCGGGTTTTGCACATGTTTACGCACGGACCAACGGTTGGCATATCTGGCCAAAACAACTCACCGGCTCCGTAAGTGACGTTCCCATTCGAAAACATTTTGTCTTTGTAATCGCCAGGCGTGACTGTCTTATCGACATAAGCCTTTCGCGCAATTATGTTGTCGAAGTTATTATCAGTACGGGTGTTGCATCGGTAAGTGCGTTTCTTCTTGAACCAGTCTCTTTTAACAGCGATTGAGCAGAAGTTTCCCTGAACTACTTGAGTTTGGGCGAGGGGGATTAGACCGGTGTTAATGCTGCTGGTGAATGTTTTAACTCCATCCACTGTTTCATCGACTAGTTGGCAGTCTCGGTCATTTTCGTAAGCAGTACAGGTATTGGTGACATTTTCATTGCCCTCTTTACAGGACAGGTCTGTTTTTATCCTAACCAGTGCATAACCTTCACCTTTACCACTCACTTCCACGCGAATTTTAAAGGAGATTTGACCTTCTTTATTCAGATACTGCTTAAAATCCATATTAGGATTCTGGTTCCAAGATTTACCTAATTCACATGCTCCCGGAACTGGGCCAGCATCGCTCCAATTATTATAAGGACCAGACCAAACAACTTTATCTCCCGCCCATAACTGCATCCAGTCATCGAAGACAGCATTGATCAAAGTGGCATTAACAATACGGTCCGGCTGCTTCACGAAGAAGTTAGATGTGACCTCAAAATATTTACATGTACCACTCCAGTAGTCGTCTCCTAACCTGCCGAGAACGAGCTGTAAGCAATCGGCCCCACACTGCTGAACGGTCCCTTCTCCACCGTCAAAGCTGATCACGTCATTGAGGGTAGGCTCATTGAGGGCGACGGAACGCGTGATATCACAATTACGAAAGTCTGATTGCTCGTTTGGATTTAGGCTCCCATTAGTGATCATCTTGTAAGCTGTGCTTGTTGTCGTTGCATCGCCTGCATCGGTTTTCATCGCGTTATAGTTATCCTGGTAATTCAAGATCTTCTTACCGTCAGAGGTACCGAAGAAGTTTTTTGAATCGCCCATAGAACACGAAGCGGTTTCACCCCCGACGAAAGATGCGGAGACTCCATCAACTTTAATTTGGCTTAGCGTGAACCAAGGATTCGCTTTTGAAAGTGCTTGTGAAGCCCCCCCACCCAAGTCATTCAGTACTTGCCCCAGATTGTTCCAGGCCAAATTATTACCGCAGCTGTTATTGATGCAGTAGCAGCCCCCTAAATCACTCATAGCCACACTTTTGCGGCCGAGTTGATACGTCTGAGCGTCTGCAACCCATGCCCAAGATTTGCAGGTAGCAGCATTGTTAGCGTCTGAACATGTCTGGAAACCATTGCTGCATACCACGGAAATGTTCCATCCTGGGGATGAAGTCATATTGAGACTGCCGTTCATATCGGTATCCTGCATGATATTTAGCAATTTCAGGTCACCATTCGCCGCAGGTTGAACGAGCATTCGCATGAATTCCGATGTTCCCTGACATACGGCTTTTCCGTTAAAGGATGTTTTGCCATCATATGTCGTCATTGTGGCATCGCCGGAAGCAGGTCTTATTTGACTGGTATTAAGTCGGGAAGCGGAGTTTGTTTGCCCCTGAACAGTGGTATTAATGGATGAAGCCAGATCCTTACTTTTTGAGATATCGGCGACATTGGGTTTGATTGGGTTTTGCGCATGCGCAAAAAAAACAGGGAGCATTGCTGCCCCCAGAAATAGCCTAAGTAAGTTCATTTTTACCCCGCTGTATTCATCATCGGGTTTACACCGGAGAGCTGGATCAGTGCATCAATAGGTTCGATACCCTGAAGCATAAGCCGGTCAAACGCAGCAACGTCATCACCGTCCGATGTGTTGATCCAGTAACGCCATTTATCAACACAAAGGCGTGCTACCCCCATTCCTAAAGGACTATCGATAAATACCTCACCATAGCGTGGGCGGGCGTTTCGAACACTGCTGAGGAGTTTCAGTGGGAAACCGTCGGTCATGCCTGGAAGTAATCCTTTTTTAACGGCCTCTTCATACATGGCTGAAGCTAAGTAATACCGCCATTGGGCGTTAGCCCTGACTACCGGACCCAAGCCAGGTAATGCTTCAAGGTCGAGCGGTGACTGGAGCACAATGCCCATTGATCCGCGATATTTACGGGCGCGACGGTATCCTTCGTCGATCATTGCGCTAAGACCGTCCATCGAAATGTTGCCGGTCTTTTTAACAATCGACGCAATCTCTTCAAACAAAATGATACTTGGGCGGGAACGGTCGGAGAGGTACAAATCCTGTGTTACCGCATTCATCAGGTTCATAACCATCGGAAAGAACAGTTGCTTTACAGCGCGCAGTTTTTCAATGTCGGTACAAACAAATTCATCATCTTTTATGCTGAATGTAGTTTTACCGGTAAAGAATTTCCCAAATGCACCCTCACGGCTAAAGTTATGGAGTAGGAAGGCGAGCCTTTGGGCTGATTCGGTTATTTCAGCTAGAGGTTTTTGTAGTTTGTCCGAAACCTCACCAGTGGCAATGCTGTTAGTGTTGAAAAAATCGATTAGAGCATCAGTACCGCGCAGCTGGTCACCGCTTTTAATTGCTGCATGGCAGGCGTGGTCGATAAGATTGGCTTCAACTTCGCTGACGCTTTTCCCTGTAAAGGAGTAAGCGCAGGATGCAAATACAATCTGTGCAGCCGAGATATTTTTTTCCAGGTCTTCTTCGTCGTTATAAATAAAGTCCAGGGGATTAATACAGATAGGTTCTTGCAGGTTAAAGTCGATAAATCGACCTTTGCGAATACGAGTTTGTTTTTCGTATGAACGTCCTAAATCAACGATTCGTACTTTCGCACCAATGGAGGCATAATTGTCGATCATATCATTCAGCAAAAATGACTTACCCCCACCTGTCTCCGCGATGACAAAGAAATTGTGGGCATTCGCACGCTTGTCGAACATATCCAGAGATATTATTTGGCCCTTTCGACCTATATAGGATTGTACGGGCCGTCCACCTCCACGAAAATCCCCCTGTACTGGCAGGAAACGGGCGATATCTTCCGTATCGAGATAAAAGTGACGGTCAATAGTTTCAACGTTGTTATCTATATGGTAAAGGCCAAAAGGTAGAGCGGTAAAAAACATCACTTTTTTAATTGAGGTTTCATACATCATCTCAAAATCAAAACCTTCCCAAAGGTTTTTAGCTTGACCAGCGGCTTCGCGGACTTCTTTTTCTGTATCAGCAAACACCCATAATTGCGGCATTATGTAAGCAAATTTGGCCCCCTTCGCAATCTTGTCCTGCATGATTGAGAATTCAATAATGCGTTGATTTAGTGATGCCGCGAGTCCAGCCCCCACACGCTGAAACATTGTCTGCGTAGCTTTGTCTGTGATGTTCTTTTTGAGATCTTCATAAATAACCGTCAATGTGTACATGAAGGGATATTTGATTTGCTTCATATCATCTTCAGTCCCCATAAAACCACCGAATAGCTCATTGGTTCGTAGAGGCGTGTTGTCTTTTTGGGGAACAACATTGGGATAAAGACAGATCCCATGACGATGGCCAAGAAACGAAATTGAATCGTCTGAGCTGAAATCAAGATTTGAAGTGTTCATCTGTTTACGAAGTTGAACACTAGGATCGTAAGTTCGCTTACTTGGAGTACCATTAAAGAATTCAGAGCCCCATTTTATGAGGTCATCAGCATTCCATCGACGAGGCTCCATTCCGGCCATGTCAAAGCCCTGCTCTACGGTGACGAGCAGTTCTTCCGAAATTATTTGTTCGTGCTTAATGGTGAAAAATAACCTGAAGTTCCTAATTGGAATGTTGGCTATTTTCTCAACACCATCGGTACCCTCACGGAGGAATTTCTCCATTGCATCTACGTTCATTGCAGTAATAGGGTTATCGGTTGTACGGGCGTCGCGATATCTTTGGATTGAATCATCAAGGTTATGATCCGGGAACAGAATCCACTGTGTAACCGTGCCTTTAGGAAACTGTGCCCGAACAATACCGTGGAGCTTGTCTAACTTATCGTTTCCCAAAAATGCCAGAGGCTTGAGTTCAAAGATCCAGCCAATGGTATTATCAAAATTTAAGAATGCGTTTGTGTCACTATCCTGGCCGGGGAGCTGTTTCATGAATGCGAGCCAAGGTAAATATTCGCTGGGTTGATCCCTCTTGGCCAGCTGGAGAACATCGGAGCGTGTTACTTCATTTTTTAATAGAAGGTTTTTCTCCACGCTTTTATAAAGGGCTTTTAACATATTATCCCCTGCCCCCCATTAGAAAGCCTGGCGGTGTATCATCAGTTGACAGCTTGTAATCAGACATAACGAATTTAGGGCCATTAAGCATGGTAAATACATAACGAGGCATGTATGCCGTCTGGTCATCAAGATTTGGCGAATATGACAGAATCAGCGTTCTAACGACCGTTGGTTGACGAACAACAGGTGTTTGAGGCTCTTCAATAAGCTTTGCCATTTTTTTGTAAACGCGGTCTTTGTATTGCTGATAAGCAGGATCAGGAGTGGTTGGGGCCGCCGCCGCCGTTGTTTTAGCGGCAGAGCCCTTTGGGTCATCGACCACACCATCTTCCGTTATTGCATGTCCCTTATCGACACCAGTCGTGGCCTCATCGTAAGCATCGTTAGAAGAAATACATTTGCCGTAACCGTCTTCCAACTTACAGGCAAAATCATTGTGGTATGGAAGCAGACAGCCAGACAGCGAGGATACTGCAACGGCCATAAGTGTGATTTTAAGTAGTTTCATTATTTAATCCTTACTTCACGGATGGTTAGTTCGGCAGTTTCTTGAATAAACAACATGACGTCTTTACCGGGTCCTGTTTCAAGCGCCGGTGAGGTTTGTTGTGCAAGGTTGAGGAGGTACTTAGAAACCTCTGTAAAACCACCGGCTACGCCCGTCGCTGCTGCGTTCTGAGTTGCTTCACCAGGTTTGATTGTGTTCACTGAGCCAAGCGCGGAGGTGTTTTGCTGAATGGATTGTTGGCCAATAACGTTGGCGAAACCCTCAATTGATTTAGCAAATACAGTGGCTGCAAGTAGACGACCGGCCCGTGAAACGACTCGTGCCGACATATCACGCTTACCATCAGCATCGGAAACGAACCCTTTCACATTGCCTTCGACGATGTATTTGCCATCCATAGTCATGCAATGAATGGAAACGGGCAGAACGATGATCCGTTCAGAGCTGAGATTGCCGCTGACGTTTGCGATATTGAAGCAACCACGGAGATTCATTCTGATGAAATTTGGCAGCTGTGCCGGAGCCTGAACCCGGAACATAAGTGTTTGCGGGTTTTCGGAACCATACTGCCCAGTGAGGGCATTAACGCCGACCAGGAGTTTTGCTTTCATAAATCCAACCGGCAACTGGATCGTATTCTTTTTTTCAGCAGAATCCGTAGCCGGCGTGGATAGGCCAACATCATCGTTACCTTCAGAAATATCGCCTACCCAAATTACAGATTTCTCTTCCTGCTGCGTATCTTGTGCATTTTGTGATGCTCGGGAATTATCGCCGCCGTAGCCCGCAGGTGCTGGATAGTTCGACATGCCCGGATAGTCAGTGACATTAGGGTTGTTTGCCTGAGCATTACCTGGTGCAGCGCCAACCGGCTGCTCCGGACCGGCAGTCAATTCAGTGGAGTTCAGGGCGTTTGGGTTTATACCTCCTGGTGGCGGAGTAAGACCAAATTTGCCCTCCTTAAATGCTTGAGCGACAGCATCTTGGACAGAGCCTTTTATATTTTGGTTCTGCTCATCAATTCTCCCGTTGAGAGTTGTAATGATATCGTCTTGAATAAGCCCGGCTGTTTTATCAGCGGTGACTTCTTGTTTAACTTCAGGCACTCGAGGTTTTTTATCATTCTGACCTGTCAGATAATAGATGCCGAGCAAAACAAGGGCAGTGAAACCAATGGTTCCATATTTTTTAATCTTCTTTTGTTCAGCTGATGGGCGCCTATGAAATGACGCCCTCAATTTTTCAATTAAAGGGAATTTATTATCATTCATTACATTGTCTCCCGATGAATAATAACTAGAGTTGTAAGCTGGCCAGCACTTAAAGCTAAGCTCTCAGCAGTTATGGCGAATATGTTGCTGCCAAACTGAGAATTTAAAAACATAGCCTCGTTTAGTTGGACTGAGTTAAGAGCGCGAATAGTGTATTGAGAACCACGCAGACCTGTACCATCAACCAGAACATCACGCTCCTTTCTTACTTCGACTGGAATTTGTCGGCCACGATTGTCATAAATGCTGCGTGTCCAGCTAGTCCGGTCGGGAACTACTTGAAAACTTTCAGGTAGCCCTTTACCTGTGGCATCCCCGTCCGTGATGATTTTCGTCGAAAGAGTTACCGCCGCTTCTTCTAATGACAAAGCACCAAATATTGATTGATTATCCTTAATACGGTCCTTGGTGTCGGAACCTAATAAGATTTTGTGGGGATCTTCATATTTAGGGATGGCAATTAATTCGAACGTACTTGTGCCGCAGGTTACATATAACTCAGTTGGTTCAGAGTAATAATGGTTTACCCCTCCTTCAGCCAGGTATTTGAATTTCACCCAGAATGAACGACGGTCTTTGCTTACTTCTACTGTTACAGGTTTCTCTTTACTGAAAACAGGTTTGCTCGCCTCACCAGATTCACAAACCATACGGTTTACATCACGATTAGATAATACAATTTGCGTGGATATTTCAGGTAATACACGCTGAACATTTTGTGAAACAGTCTTTTTTTCAGCAGCAGTTGACATTGCTGATACGAGTATCAGCAATGTAGTGATGTACTTTTTCATATTTTAGCCTTTTATATCCAGAATCCAGAATCGGCCTTCTGCAATTGTATAATCGATAGATAATTTCAGCGTTTCAGGTGTCTTAGCAACGTCACCGACTATCTTTCTTTGCTCAACACTGAGGACCAGACGATAGATTATTTTTGCATCCGTTTTGTAATCACGACCTTCTGGATTTTCAGTTATCGTCATGGGCTGGTCATTCATAATCTCCATGCTTTGCGACACTGTATTAAACTGCTTAAAATATTTGGCTTTTTCGTTCAGCTTCACGCGCATTGCCTCAACGCGGTCGATATGGACTATTCCCAAAAGCTCAGCATATTTATTATCCACGCTGGCTTTAGATACGGATCCATAGTCGGTAACAATCAGGCGGGCCAGCTGCCGGACATATCCTGTAGATGCACTCTCACCGGTGATTAGCATGTCACTTGATTTTGCGCCATAGGGAACGAGAACTGTTGTTTGCTGTGATGCATATTTGCTGACTTTCTGGTAAATCAGACCGCATAAAACAAGAAGAATTATGAGCATGATGCGGGTCTGCTTTTTTTCAGCAATGTCTTTCTGCTCATTATTCATCGCCTCGCCGGAGTGTTTTACCATCGCCGATTTCGCCTTTTTGAACATTAGTTACTCCTCTAACTTTTTGGCTGACGAATTCGGATAACCGTGGATCTCAATTAACCCAAACTCATAGAGCGTATGTCGAAAAAAACCACGCCCCTTGGTGCGTTTAATAGAAATGGAAAGGATGGATACGGGAAAGACAACAAGCCAGGTAATACCACCTAGTTGCATACTTACGAGATAACTCGCGATCAGAATCAGCCACTCGTCACGGTCGAACCAGAAGATCTGGATCGGCATGTGTGGATATCTAAATAGGCGCCCTTCTTTAAATCCGTATTCCATCCTGTCCCCCTATTAATTAAGAATTGCGCCCAATGAAGATGTAAGTTCTTCAATCTTGATCAGGCATGAACCACCGATGGCATAAGGAAGAGCTCGCACCCATCCTTCATTCATTTTCGTTGCGGCCATTGCAATCAACCAGCCGCCGCCAACGAAACCGATTGGTCCGTTTGCGACTTTATTGATAGCGATGTCATAGATGTTGTAAGCAAAGCTCCCAGTGGAAGGGGCGGCAAATGCTACAGCGGCTTGACTCATCGCCAAGGCGGACAACGTTCCAAACCCCACTGTTAATTTTCGGGCTAAAGAGTTGTTGAACATTTCGGAGCGTACTTTTGCCCAAATTGAATCGTTCTCTACTGCGCCTGTTAAGGCAGAAATGGCAGCAAAGTTAGTTTTGCAAGCTGTGTGCATATAAGACTCCATGATTTATTTGGTTGATGATTTATCGACTTTTGTTACTGCGGGTTTTTCCAGCTCGGTGATGGCGTCAGCAATCTTTTGCTGATTGAATCCAACGATAAGATTAGGTTTTGTATCAACATTGAAAAGGAATGACGGAGTACCATTGACGCCGACAGCCTTCAGCACTTTGTCGTGCTCTGCGATTACCTGGTCTGCTTCCTTACAAGTCTTTAGTGCTTTCTGCTTAGCCATTTGCATGGCATCTGCACTGTCCGGGTTGTGTGGGAGCTCTTCTGAATAGACGTAGCGCACGGCTTCATCTTTATCTTTAGAACAAATTACGTGCTCGATTTTGGCGCGTGCCAGAGGGTGCCCAGGATTTACCATGAAAATCAGCTTTCGCTGGACGGGGTGTGTCTTTGAATACTCTTTAATCCATTGGTCATATGCATGGCAGTACGGGCAGTCAGGATCGGTAAACTCATAAAAAATTGGAGCGTTTTTAGGACCGATAGTGATAGCAGTATCCAAAGGAACTGATTTCAACGTGTCACTTAGACTGCCCATTTTGCTGAGTTCTGTCAGATTTGTGCCGGTTGAGTCGTACATCTCCCCAAACAACAACACACCCTTCTTACCGTCTTCACCAGGATGGAAATAGATAATATTCCCGCCTGTTTTAACTTCATAAACACCTGGAATTGGCGATTCATGAAAGCCGGTAACACTCATGCCATTGAATGATGTGGCCAGTTGGTCCTGCGCTTTTTTCAAATCAACTGAACTAGATAAAGGTTCTTTATTAATGCCGACCGCTTTAGCAGATTCTGTCTTTGCTGACACATCAGTTTTTGGGATGTCATTTTGCGCATGCGCAAGATTTACTGTCAGGCCGAAGGCAATTGCTGCGGCGATAAGGCACTTGTTAAAAGTCATTTTTTCATACTCTCCAGTCTTAAAAATATTGATTCGGCAGGTTCTACAGTCGTAACGGGCTTAAGTGGTTTAACAGGACAATTTGTAGGCGGACATTGTTCTGTTTTCTTCGATGCCAGTTTCTTAACATTATGTTTTTTGGTCTTACGCATCGGCTTGATAACAGGACGTGTATCAACCGATGGAGGGATCACAAAAAAGCCAAAATTATTGCGGTCGAAAATTTGCTCCGCGTCATGGTCATTGACGATATAAAAGGCACCGTATGGTTTTTGAATAATCTGGTCAGCCAGGGCAATCTGAGCACACAGTTGTGACCCCATGACTGCGATCAGCGAAGCCATAATCTTGTTAATCTTCATCGGCTGATTATCTCTTTATCATGATACAAACTTGTATCATGAAGGGATTATAAACGGAATTTGAAATCAATCAATAAATGGTTAGATAAAAATTAATTTCTTAGTTGGAAACACGATGGCTTTTCAATAAATACCTAACAAACAATGACTTAATGAATTTTAAACGCGACATTTATTCGGCTTGATTACTCAGGGATGGTCTTAGCAGGAAATATCGAAAGTAAACAGAGAAGGCGGTTAATTTGAATGAGGGTCACTAATCATCAAAGCGATCGTAACTAACTTACCTAGGCTATTTAGATGTAGAGTTCGAAATTCAAAACTGAATTGTCCAGCGTTGTCAATTTTTGAAGAGCTAAATCAGTAACGCCCCTGATCTCGTTAAGCACGAAATACGGCAAAAAGATTTCAGTTTGGCATAACTCAGGAAATGCTGACGCGCCGGTGGCTTGTCCAACCGAAGAAACGTTAGGGAAGGATCCCTTCCGTTTCTTCGGTTACAGGAAAGTACGAAAAAAAACCGCTCGTTTGAGCGGTTAAAATCAGGTTTTGTCTTTGTCGATGTACCTTGCGATAGCTGTGTAAATAACTCTGTTAGAGTTTTGGCTATCTGTCTGCGCCATGCTATCAATTTTTTTTGCGGTATCTGGGGTAACCCAAATGCCCGTGTAAGGTGCTTCATTAGGGCTCGCAAAGTAACGTGGAGAGATCGTACCATCAGAGCGATTTTTGATAAACCACTCCATAGTTTCGGCAATAATATCTCCTTTTTGTTCACCCCGGACATTGGCCAGATTCTCGATCTGAGATATTAGTTCAGGCTCAATCCTAAACCGCTTGAATTTCCAATCTGAAGGATTCTTGGATGGATTCTTTGACATTCCGCTAACCCATTTATAGTTGTTGTGATGGTTCTATAGTGAAACACTCGGATTCACAATAAGACTCTTAGCTAATTTCACTTTTTTAGTGCTGCTAAAGAGTGATTCAGCAGTAATTTATCGGCAAAGGAGACTAAAGCTGAATAGATAATCTCTGATTCAGTGACTTTTAGCTTCATTGACAAACTTGCCGCAAGTTCCTGAGCCTCTGGCCCTATGAAAACGTTGTAAGAATACGTCTCATTTACTATGGGTTTGATCAAGTTAGCTTCGCTACACACAAATTCACCAACAATCTGATCATGCAACTCATAGAGGTTCCGGCCACGGGAAAGAGCCAACAGCTTCAGGTTGTGCGATATAGTTCTACTAAATCTTTTCAAGGAGATCTGCTTGTACCCCCTCACCCCTTCCAACTTGTCTTTCACGATGATCATCCTTTCTGCCTGGATCTAAATTTTACCACTTTTTAATCCAACTGCTACCCTATGTAATATTAATATAGTATTCTGAAAAACGTTTTGAAATGTAAGGGACTGGTTTATGTACGATTGGAGACTTGACACAGCTGTAAAGCTGGCGAGCGAGAACTTCCTATCTGGTATCCAGATAGCATTTGATACAGATTCTAACCGGCCTTACACCCTGGAATTTTTAACCCGCTGCGGCGATGTTGCGCAGTTGGTTACAACGCATACTCAGCAAGAAAAACGAAAGGTTCGTTGCTTTAGTTCGAGAGGGTCGGTTATCCGCTTTTTGGATAGTAGATTCCCCGGCTATGACAGGCTTCTCTGTGCTGAAGTAAAAGTTGTAAAGGATAAATAGAAAAAACCCCGGTTATCTTGCGATAACCGGGGTCTAAATAAGGCGGCAGTGCCGAACACCGACCGCATACTAACCTTAGCACCATCAACGTTGTCCTCGTCGCCAAACAAAGCAACATTGTGGTTTACAGGGTCAGTATAGCAAAATATTGGTCAAAATAAAGCCCTCGGCGCTGCTTTCGATTCATGGATCGGATAGTAGGTTTACGCGTGAAACTTCAAGTAAATCATAATGATACAAATTTGTATCATTGCAATCTTCCCGAAACGGTTCTTTACCGTTCCTCGCGACGTGGTGAGTCAAACTCGCTGCGTAAAGGGAAATCTAAAATTCACCGTCGTAACCAACCGTTGTGTAATGTTTCGGCGCCAAAAGGTATGGCCTCGAAATTGTTCGGTTGCATCACTACCCATGATTGGAACAGGAACGCCGCGCTAATCTTACTCAGGCAAAGAGGATACACCCCCTTTACTCGCCAATTTGACCCTGATTTTAAACCCAAACCGATGCGCATAAGTGTCAGGTCGGAAAGTCGTGAGGCATTAACTGCACTGCATTTTGTGCTTGCCGCGAATTGTGATTTTAACCCGGAGAGCGAATACCCGTTTGAAGTTATGGTGCCCTTCGAAGAGATCGCCCGCCAAATGGGTGTGCTTCATAAATATGAAAATGGTCGTCTTGCTTATGATGTCGCACTCCACGCACTACGAGTAACAGAAGAGTTAAAACAATTATACGTCGATCGCGACTGGGACTCAGATAAGGGGCAATACAAAGCAGTTCGAATTTTCTTAACTACAGATTTTTTCACCTCCAAGGGTATTAACATTGATGAACTTCGCAGTTCTTTAAATCGATTCCGGCAATGGGCAAGGAAAAATGGGCTTTCCCAGACACTTAAGCAACGTAATGAGCGTCATCTTTTACGTTTGGAACGGCTGAATTTAAGTATTGAGAAGAAACACGCTCTCAAAAAATTGTTGAAAAAAGTTAAATGGCAAATCACCAGTCCTGAACTGCAAAACGAAAAACAAGAAATCATTGGTGCGCTGTCAGGGGCAATTGAGCAAAAATCAGTCGTTGTCCCTCTTCGTCAGAGAAGTGCCAAATACCGTTGGTTTAAATGGGAGTCCTGTGGGTCATCACCAACGTTTTTGACTAAGAGGATCCAAAGTGATGTAGATAGGGAATTCCCGTCTCTCCGCCAGGACGATGAGGAACGTTACTATAGCCTTCTACTCGAACGCGCCGGCCAACACTAACCCACAGTTCGTAATGTGTATATCACCGCCGCTAGGCGGTTTTAGTGCTGCATTCCCTAACCACTTCGGCCCCAAAGCAACCATTTTCTAATTAGATCATTTCAACTTTTGGCCCCTAATGCCCTGATGGTTTATTCGTTATCCGCTTTCGCCGTCAAACTGTATTTTAATTACACAGTTAGCTTCGAACTCCTTTTGATAATTCAATTAAATTCGAACGTAGTTTCTGAACTTAACAAGCCCTTTAAAAAGGGATTACTTCTGGCAACCCTCCGGGTATGCCTGGAGCACCACCCTAGCTACGCTACGGGCACAATCCTATTCCAGAAATACAGATGATAGGCAAAATGAAAAAGGTAGCACCTGCCATATATGGCAGGCAGATAAACATAGTAACGCCACCTAAGTGGTGCAAGCACCACTAAGGCGCAGATACGCTTCGCTACGCTCAGCCACTGCGTACTGGCTAACTAACCATAAGATGAAAGCAGCGAGCCCGTAGGCTTAGCAGGGCGGGATGGTGATGATGCAATATGAGGTATTGCACCGCCTGTGGCGGGCTACGGCGCGATTAACGCCTTGCACCCTACTGTTGCTATTGTTCTGCGCCTTTATGCGTCACAGACGCATCCGTTCGTTTTCCCATGAGTTCAAACTTTCCCCATTTCCACACACCATAAAAATGCCCGAAGAACGTTGCGGATGTATTTTGTTGAAATTGAGTGTGATCACAGAAGCAGTAGACGGTATGTCAGAGAGGGTACGGTAAGGCGTTCTCTACGTGGTATCAATATCGACCGGTGCAACATGTCCGGGTAAGTCTAATACAGTGTGTCAGATTGGGAAGTTGCCGGTTCTGACACACCCATAAGATAAACTACCTCAGTGTGTCAGTATTGGAAACGAGTCAGGCACATTTAGTATGGGAGAGCATTAGTCTTCCAACAACAACCCTTCCCCGTTGTGACCCACTCGCTAATAAAGGTGGGGCAAAGTGGGAAACCTCCCATTTCGACACACCGAACTTACTTTAAGGTTTTAGTGTATGTACTAGGTGCGGAGCTGCTTGCCCCAGTCACAGCAGCTTACAGCCAAGGTAAAGTGCATAAAGTCAGGAACTACACCTTGCCTCTTACATAAAGAGAGTGTGTCAGAGTGGGAGATTGCCTGTTACGACCCACCATGTTGGCAGTAGGCAAGTAGGATACTTATTGCCTTCAGATGCTATTTGTAGAAAGTATCCGACCAGAAAGATACCTATCTGTTTTATCGAACGTTTCGGATTAGAGTATGGTTGATTTTGAAGTTACCGATTACGACACACCACAGAATACTAAGAGAGAGGTGTGTCAGAGTGGGAGGATACCCACTTAGACACACCACGGCATATTGTGGAATGGGCGTGTCTGAGTGGGAAGTTACCTGCTTCGACACACCACGGCATATTGTGGAATGGGCGTGTCTGAGTGGGAAGTTACCTGCTTCGACACAACACGGCATATTGTGGAATGGGTGTGTCAGAGTGGGAAGTTACCTGCTTCGACACACCACGCCATATTGTGGAATGGGTGTGTCAGAGTGGGAAGTTACCTGCTTCGACACACCACGCCATATTGTGGAATGGGTGTGCCAGAGTGGGAAATTACCTGATTCGGTACACCACAAAATACTTAAAGATGGGTGTGTCAGAATGGGAATCTGCCTACTTCGACACACCACAAGATACTTAGAGGGGTTTGAGGTCCTATGGGGCGAAAGCCTACGCTAGCGTTAGTCGGCCTCGCCAATACTCTGCCCCAGATAGGCTTATGTTGTGTATTGTACTGGCCTAAAGAATATTGATTTCATAGGGAAATCATCATGGGGTATACATTCTGGTTTGATAAATTTGATAGCCGCACAATTCTTGAGCCTCACAAGTTCTATGTCTTACAGGCACGCAAGCGGCTACTCTCTCAATTTCATGACATCTCGCGTGAGGCTGACGAGGCGGTGCAGGCACACTATGAAATGTTGGGCCAGTATTTTGACCCCGAGCGGGATGACCCGGCTGATTCAGCGGAAGCTGCATTTAATGAAGGCATCTCACATTACCAAGCCCTACATGAGATGCATAACACCATCACCTTGGCCTTGACCGCTGGTATGTTCCATCAGTTTGATAAAGCCTTGCGTGAGAAGATGGTCATAGAGTTTCGGAACTGGCAACCGGCTGCGATAGACGGTTTGATCTGGAATGTAGAGTTTCCGCTGCTGATTGATTTGCTGGAATGGGCAGGGGTAAAAATCAAGGCTAAACCATTCTATGTAAAGCTGGACGCTTGCCAGTTGCTGGTAAATGTTTATAAGCATGGGAAAGGACGCTCTCATAGGGACCTGGTGAGCAAATACCCCGAGTATTACCCATCAGCAAATCCAAAACTAAGAGGGCGCATAGGCCCACGACCGGATGAACTGAAGGTAAGTGAAGCGCAGTTTGTCGAAATTGCAGATGCTATAACGAACTTCTGGCAAAACTTCCCTGAATTTGCCAACGAATCAGATCAAGGAATTGAGCCACAATGGTTCGCCAGCAGGCTTAAACGTTTCACCCGCCCATGATGAACTTAGCGTAGGTTTTCGCCCCATAGGACCTCTAACCCCTTAGATGTGGGCATGTCCGAATGGGCAGTTGCTAGTTTCATTATGACTAAAGTATTTAAAGGTGGGTGTGTCAGAGTGGGAAGTTACCAGTTTAGACATACCACAGACCATTTCATCGGAGGTGTGTGTGAGTGGGAGGGTATCGGTTACTAAACACCGTCAAATATTTCACGGCGGGTATAACAGAGCGGGCAGTTAACAGTTAGCCCAACAAGTGGGTCTAAAACGCCATGATAGCTTCAACTTCACAATCATTGCATCTAGGCCAAAAGCTCATTGCTATACTGCAAGGCGTAATGGCCATTTTTTTCTGCTCCTGGCCTCTCCAGATACGTGACAGAACCTCGCAATACAGTGTGCGCACTCAGTATTTATCTCGGGGGCTTGAAAAGTAAAACAGAGCCGGAAGGTGTCGTTTGAAGAACCGTAAAACCTCGACGCAGTAGCATATCGGTCATGTGCTTTGATTTAGCCAAGCATTTTGCCTGCATAGGATGATGGCTATTGTTTTCAATCCAATCTGACAGTAGCGTTGAAGCGTATCCCTTACCGCGAAAAGCTTTAGTAATACCGATAGCCCTTATCTCCAAGCAAGGTTGACCATTCAGATCTGGTACTGTCATAAGCCAGATATAGCCAATCCTTTGCTTATTAGACTCTCGAGTGAGGATATAGAAAAAATGCCCAGTGTATTGTCCTGCTTCGCCCTTTCGTATCACCTCCCTGATTTGCTTTTCTACAATCTTGCTTCCTCCTGCCTTTGAGAATTCTTTCGAGAAAGAGCCCATGCTTGCCCCATCTTCGAATTCGTCCATGATAAACGGCATATCTTGTGCGGTTAAAGCGCGCGAATATAAATCACCCATAGTTTCCCCTTTCATAACTAAACCAATATGTTCTCTACCTATAAAAGCATTAAGCCGTTAAAATGTGTAGGGATTTTGATGAAGCCTACCTTATATTCCCGCATAAAAAGTGGGTAAGCTGCAACCAGCCAAAATATCCGTTTTTTTACTATTAGTAAGTTGTCTGAATCAGAAAAAACAATCAGCTATCCCTGAGCAAGTCACTCTGGGCATTTAGCGTCTCAATCGGCCACTCCATCGCTACTTTATGTGACTCTCCAAGCTGTTGCAGAAATATCAGAGTTTCCTGCATAGTCGCCTACCGCTGGGAATTGGTGGAGGTGTGTCAGAGTGGGAACATTTTTATTGCTATTACACACTGTATATTGCTGAACGGGGAAGTAAGAAAGAGTTTGCTATTGCTGGCCAGTTCACTGACCAGCGGGTTCAGATTGGTTTAAGAGTGGGGTTACGGCTATGCACAATGATGAATATCTCTTTCCCCTTGGGTTGCTCAGAATAAACCAGATAGCCGATCTCCTTCAGTTGCTCAAGTGCAATACGGATAATTCGATTTTGTTCTTTAGTAGGAGAAAGCAGCGCTAATCGCGACCGTATTCTACTGAAGGAGATTGGAACTGGGTTGGTTGGTAGGCTTTCAATGTAGGTATAAAGTGCCTGGGCAGCTTCTTTCCGCATGAGAGCATTGATGGGTTTATAGCGAAGAAGAACTGTATAATCAGCGGCATAGAGTTCCCATAAACGTTGGTCGGCCTCGAGCTCAATAATGTCTTTATCGACGTCAAATGAACCAGTTTTCAGTAGCCCTGTAACTGAAGCCCCTTTAGCATTATCCCGCGAGAAAGTTATTGTCTTACCTCGAATGCGAGTCAAAGAATTCATTATGCTTTCACGCAGACGTTTATCGAAGCGTTTGGATTCGAACTTACACATTGAAGCAAATTCTTTGAAAGGTAGGCTAATCGTGTTTGTATTGAGGCCATACTTAGAAAATGCTTGGATAATACCCACCCAGACCTTGAAATCCACGGCCATGTTAAGCCGTTCACCGGTGATTTTTACGTTGTCGTAACCTTCCCGTTTCGCAAATTCCAGCCCAGATAGAACTGATGACGCATCAATTGTCGTCTTTACTCCTTTACCTGGCCTGCTCGCGGGGACAAATACATCAAGACGCATCAGAGCTACAGGCTGTACAGTTGCGCTGTTAGTAACTGTGAGTTTCGTGTTGACAGTTTCGTCTCTTTTATTAATCGCCTCACCAATAAAAACCTTATCTGTCATAGACTAATCCAAGTGTATAATAAGTAATGAATTTATGTGGATAAAACGAGAGTTCTCCCGCTTTGACACACCATTTTACCCAATACTACACACCATTTACCCACTTTGACACACCAAATTCCCGCTTCGACACACCATTTGCCCACTTCGACACACCAAAAGTGGTGTATTTCCATGATTTTTATAGATTTCTGGCGAGTGGGATCAGTTAGGGATCTAAAAAGGATCTAATAGGATTATTTAGGGGTCACACCCTGTAGATATGTGTATAACTTTACTACTGTTATTTATGAAATAACCTTTGTATAAGGATGTCGCTGCAAGCAGCTCCTCTACTGTGGCGTAAACGCCTATTAAGTAGCTCCCGCAAGCGGGCCCCGGATCCGAGCTAGAGCGACCGTACAGCGCCGCAAGCGGCGCTTACGCCAGGATACAGCTCGCAAGCTCGCTAACCTGGACGTCGCATCAACAAATATGTCTGCTGAAAGTCAGCATAGCTTAGCAGGGAGGGAGGTGGATCGAGGGATCTTTTTGGATCTAAACCGGCAAAGCCGGGTCACCGCCGGCTTAACCTACTGTGGTATTTTTAACTCTGAAGCCGGCTGCAAAAACAGCCCTATCAACTGAAAGTTATTGGCATGTTGCATAAGCAGGCATTATTTTTTCAAATCAGAATAAAACATTGAATTCTGAAGGTGGCCGTTTGCCACGGAATACCTAGTAACGCATTTTGATATCTATAGTTGCTGTAATATCGCTTTTACCACTGATGTAAGTCCGACCGCTTAAAACAATGAGCATGACCCGGATAACTTCAACTTCACTTGTATCATCAGGCATCTTCAAATCTATTCTTAACTGTTTCAATGCAGCATTCTCATTACCATCTATGTGATAGATTACGGTCTTTCCACCAGATTCTTTTAATTTTTCCGTATACCGTTGATAGCGCTCTTTGGATGTTAAAGGAGCGTTCTTCCCTTTTGGCCTGCCAGGCCTTTTGCTGGATGTGATCATTTTGAACCTGTAACACTTTACTGTTATATTTATGTGATATATATTTGTATCATTAAGTGGTTAGTAGAATCAAAATTTTAAAATCGCTTTGAGGATTAATTTTTTTGCGCATGCGCAAAATGGCAAGCTGAAAACAACGCTATTACGGTCGAAATAGCTTGGGTGTATAACACTTATCTGTTATATTTTAAGTCGTCAGGTAAGAACCTGACGCAGGATAGTGAATCCATAACCGGAGATTTGTCAGATGGCAAAGCCAGTTCCAACTACTCGTAAGACTGTGTTAAAAAGCACCCTTTCACGTAAGGTCATCGAGAACATTCGTAAAAAATGCCCTGTCATTGCCAATGGCAATGCTAAGGGAGGCGTAGGAAAAACAACTACCGCAGCTCATGAAATTTGGCATGGTGTTGACCTTAAACTCAAGGTTTTAGCGATTGATTTCGATAAACATTTAACGGATGTATTTTTTGAAACATCCACTCCAGAACTTCCTGACTATGCCGTAGCCAGTGACATGTTCACCAGTGAAGGTATTCAAAAGCCTATCTATCAGGTCCCTGGATATGAAAATTTCTATTTTCTGCCAGCCGATCACAATCTAAAAGATGTCGATGGAATCTCCTTCGACCAAGGCGTCTATGAATATCCGGCACAACAAATAAAAACATTACGTGAGCAGTTCGACCTAATCATTATTGATTCCCCTCCCAGTGAAGGTAACAGGCAACAGGCGACGTTGTTGAGCTCGACGACTACCGTTTTAGTCAGTGAGTTAAACAAAATTTCAGTGAACGGTGTTACCGACGTATTGGGGATCACTGATTCTCTTATAAGTGCAATCAATGAGAGTTATGGCTACGAACGCTACGAAATGCCTGACTGTATTATCGTCCCAAATAAATATGATTCGCGGCGCAAGAGGGATAAAGAGTTTTATGAAATGCTCAAGTCTTTCGATCTAAATCTTACCCCCCTGCTGCCTTATCGCGCGCCAATTAGTGCAGCGCTAAGTGACGCTCAGCCGGTGTGGAAATACAAAGACGGAAATGCCCGAATGGCCGCAAAAGAAATGAAATTGGTTTTGGATCATATTTTTACTGAGGTATCGAAATGAACAAGTTAAACAATCCGTTGGGTAAATCTTTAAGCAACCTTTCCAATCTGGCGTCTAAAAAAACAAATAACAATGCTGGCCAGATTATTTTGGTAAAACCATCAGAGTGCTATACCGACGGCAATCCGCGTACTGAGTTCGACGCTCTGTTAGTGGCATCAATTACGAAAGACTTCCTTGACCCGACTGTTGGACAGCAAGAGCCTTGCCATGTCTATCCAAAGGATGAAAAAGGGTACAGAATGCAGCATGGTGCAACACGCTTACTGTGCGCAAATCAAGCTGCACTTGTAAATCCAGACTTCATGCTTAAGGTTATCCCTGATGCCACTCTTAAGAACAAACCTGAGCATGTAAGACTATGGGAGCAAGGTAGTAACAACATTAAACGTAATAACATGTCTTTGCCAGACCGTGCCAATTTCATCGCAAACTATATGGAATTAGCCAAAAGTGAAGGTGTTAAAGTCACTCAAGCTGAAATAGCAGAACGTCTTGGAATGAGCGGCGGAGCATCGGCTGTGTCGCGGCTACTTAAGCTGCGAGATATGCCGATGGAGCTGAATGAAGTTTATAAATCAGGAGTAACGGAAGACGTCGAAACATTAGCTAATCTGGTTGAAATTTATAACGACGATATTGAGCTTTTCAGAGAATTAATTGCATTACCGGAGTTGGATCGTGCAATCGTTCGCAAAGCGAAGAAAAGCGGGACATTAGCTCAACAACCAGTGCTAGTAAAACCATCCACGACAGCGCCAACACCGAGTTTAGAACCGAACCAGAATGTAGTTGCTGATGTAACCAACAATGTTGAAATTGCGCATGCGCAAAATTCAGAAGTTGTCACGTCAGAATCCGGCTTTGGAATTGACCAGCAAGAACCGAATGAATCAGCCAAAAACATCACTGAAAGTAGCCAAGAAACAAATGTAGAAACAGGTGGCAATGACCCTGACAATTCAGATACAAGAACAACTCCAGACACTAATTCTAAAACTAAAAAAGCATATCTAAAAGCAACTATTTTTGGCGAAGTTAATGGTGAAAGTTGCATCTTGGTGACTAAGATTGAAGATGAAAATCCTATTCCAGGCCCAAGGGGTAAAGGAGGCACCGCCTATGTTCAAATCGGTGGTGAAGTGAAGGCAGTTCCAGCAGAAAACTTCGTTTTCAAGTCCGTCAGTTACCATTCGTGAGGGATTGATGTATTCACTTCTAATCAAAGATCGGGCTTACCCGATCTCTGTTTTTCTAAGCTATATGATGCGGGTGAAAGAAATCACCCGCTCAGAAGCCATACTGATGCTTACTCATGCGGCGGTAGGTTTGGATATGCGGAAACAGTTAACTCCTCCAGCAAACAATACTGTTTCAGAATGGGGTCGGTCTACAGATACGCCCTTATGGGCTGTTGTTAGTGCAATGAAACTGTTAGAACATTATCGGAAAGTTCCTTACAGCGATCAGGAGTGGGCTTTCTGGGCATTTGCAACAGCGGAATGCAGCACATGTTCTGAACAACTTCCAAAGTATACTGGCAAAAAAGGGATATGGTTTAAAAAGGCAATGCATTTCCGGTCTATGTATGAAAGTCGGGGGAATTTAAGAAAGAAACATAAAGATTGCTCCTGGCCTAATGTAGCCGCGAAGGTGGAAATTTTTGCCAAGGGAAATGAATTAGACTCCTTTACACTACCTCAGATTTATATGGACATTAGTCAATCATTAAAAGTATTCAATATTGTTAACGAAAAATTGAAAGCTAATATCGAATTTACGCTTGAGGACATTGATTCCATAACAAAAAATGAATTGACGGAACAAGAGTTACTGAGCAAATTAATCACTACAATTCAAGAGCTTACAAATCTCGGAGTAACTGAGCGCCTTAGCAACGGTAATATTAAATTCACATTATAAGCTAATCTTTTTTACTTTCTCCTTTGCTGATATTTACCGATTCCACTATAGTGCGCAACCAGGTGTTTGTTGTACTTCGGGCAACACCTTGTCTTTGGAGTTCTGGAATCATTCTGTCATGAAGCGTTTTAAAAAAAATTTTACCATAAAGAAAGGCAATGTCCTGCCGATAACGCTCATGTATAGCTTTCAATTGTAATTTGATCCAAATACAGTCATCGGCATGTGCGATTGTCGGAAGAACAATATATTTGAGGTTTTCTTCGAGTTTCTTCTTTTCGGCAAAGGTTAACTTTTTCATATAAAAATCCTCACATGGATGACTGATTAATAATACCTCAGAGGCATAAAATGTGGAAAGAACAAGTAGTTAATAATCCAACGGTATGTTGTGATGTAGAATCATACCAACGGAAATATTTTTACTTAGGGGATTTTGCAAAGGAATTGATAAATGTTCTCCCGCGCTCCCCAGAATCGTTTACACACCTACTAAGCAGCTGCTTCAGCACTTCAGTGCGAGTAAAGGTTGAGTATCTGGAAGAGATGATCTCTTTTATCACAGACAAAGTAGGCTCTCAAACTATTGAAAAGCATTTAGCAATGGCAGACATGACCAAGGTTCTGCCATTGAAAGGTAAAGTGAGCGTCAGCCAGGAAGTGATAGCTATGTCGGACGAAGATGGCTTAAACCTATCTGTTCTTGTCACAAGGCACATGTTCCGCGACTACAGTGAAACGCCTAGCTGTGTACGCCAACAATCAGAAAGAGACCTGTGTAAACAGCAGGGGCAATTTGTCACTCACTATAAATTCGCGGATAACACCGTGACGATCAGCACAGGACTAGATCATTTCGAAACACGTATTGAACGCCTGTAAAAATTATTACTCAATTATTGAGGGTTAAATATCGCCGCGTATAGCCCTCAATAATTTCATTGGATTTCTACCGCCGCTCAATGCCGCCACCCGCTGGCAGTAATGCCCAACCGCCCTCCCCAACCTGTTGTAATGAGTAGCTTGTTTATTTGAAAGCACGCAGCACTGTAATTTTGGTAGTTCAGGGTTTTTCAGTAACAGTTTGAAAAGTTTGATGTTATTGACAGATTGAGAACGTGCAGGAACAAGTTCAAAAATGGCCTCAATTAGAGTATCAATACTAAACCCATAATATGAAAGAATAAGTTCTCCGTCCGAGATCTGTTCATAGCAAACTGTTTCTGCCTTGATAACTGACGATATAGAGTTCTCAGATGCCCAGGCTGCATATATTAAACCTTCAGCGTGTGTAAGACCCTTGATAATTGTTAGTTGACGAGTTACGTCATTAACAAAATAATTCATTATTGTATCCCAGATTTAAAATTACATACTAGCAGTAATCACCCGCGTATGGCACTAATCTACGTATGATCCGGCCAAACTCATTTATGAGAACGCGACGCATTATAATAAAAGATAAATCAATTTCACAAAATGTGAATTTTCTCTTGTTCGTTAATATTACCTATGTTAAGGTTATATCAGATAAGGGCATTGCGCCCACAACCGGAGAAAATCATGAAAGTGATTGTTAAATTTAGAACCGTAGAAGTAACTTATAATACGGGAGTAGTAGCGGCTATTAAATGTAAAACAATTTCTGATGCTTTGTCATTCGACAAGCATTTTAAAAATGCGATCATCAAACGCGAACGCGCATGCAACGATGAAAGTTACCTTCAAGAATTTTATGCGTATCTTAAATCTAAAGGTTTGGTAGAAAGACAGTGCTATGAAAGCCACTTGAATCTGCAAAGAAAAGCTCATCTTGTCAGTATGTTACCAACAAGAATTGTTGCCGGAGGCATACATGCATCATGAGCGTACTTATGTTTGCTATAGCAGTTTTCGGCGAAAACTAGGAATTATTAAACTTAAGTCAAATTCGGATGACCTTAAGGAAATATTCATAGATAATAAAATTCTTATTAAAGACAAGTACCCTGGAACAGCCTTCATAAAGCTACACAAAGCAAATTCTGTATAAAAAATAGACTTCACAAGTCGAATATAAATTAATAACAATTTTTACGTTAGTACTAACGCAAACTAATTTAAGGAATGAATTATATGAACGCTATTAAATCTGTGGTTTTCGCTGCTGCCCTTACGGCATTTTCAGCCTCCGCATCCCCTGCATCTGCCTTAGACAAAGAGATTGCCGTGTCCAACGTTTCCGTAGCCTATAACCAGCCATTCTATATTCTGAAAGGTGTGGTGAAGAACACTACTGATAAACCCCTTAACAACGTAAAGCTCAACATTAACGTTTATGAGCACGGTCGTGTTGTTGATACAATTACAGCGGTAGTGAAAGCAGTTGAGCCTGGTCAATCTGCCAACTGGCAAACGCCAACCACTAAAACGTTTAATAAATATTTAATTGATCAAATCGTTGCTGACTAACTCTGGTAGTCAGATATAAGAAAGAATTCGGCCCGTAGCGGGCCGTTTTTTTTGATATCTAACGACGTAAGATCAGTAAGTTTTAGGATCAGCACCCTTCTCTTGCTTCCCTCTTTGCGCCCTTCCCTCTATCAGGTTGCTGGATTGCTTTTGTGAGCTCAGTTCACATCGTACATGACTGCCTGTTTCTCCATCAAACCACCACATATGAAGTACATAGCTATGGTGTCTGGGGATGCTGACGCGCCGTTGGCTTGTCCAACCCTGGGGCCGCTAAGAAAGGATTTCTTGGCGGCTCCAGGGTTATGTTTAACGGCCACGGTCGAGGAAAAATATGGGATCAACTTTAAAGCGTTGAGATAAGTTTTTGATATGTGGGATAGTCAGAGCGCGCTGTCCACTCAGAATCTGGGAAACTAACGATGCAACACCAAGCTCCTCCCGGAGATCAGCAGCTTTCAATCCATAGTGTTGCATTAAAACTTTTAATGCCGGAACGCCGCTGGTCATCTCACCTGTCTCAGCATTAAATAGGATAACTTCTGCCAATTGCTTTTCATAATCGACAATGGACTGAGATACCAGTTTGAGTAGGATTCTATGGTCGCCCTTTTCACCAATCAGTTTTGAAGCCAGTTCCAGGGCTTCAGAGTATTGGATGTTATCTTTTATTCCCATAAGCCAAGGTAATTCAGTGACCAGACTATTAATTAGCTTTTGTATGATTTCTGTATTCATGCAACCTTCTTCACTTCAATTTTTTTGGCGATCAAAACTTCGTTCTCGAAATCTATTTGTGCTGTGAGAATAATTAAGTTTTGGGAAAAAGGAAGCAACCAAGTTGAGGTATCTTTGTCGTACAACTGACAACCAGGAAAGACCTGTTGCAGAACTGCTGGTGAACATACCTTCCTCATCCGTTTAAGTAGCTGAAAAGTAGCCGATATCGCGGCCCTTTGTTTTATATGTGATTGATAAGATTCAGTAAATGTAAGGGTTGATAGTATAATCATATGAATTCCCTAGTCGTTTAATACTGATAGGTATAACACAGAACTGAAACAATAAAAAATAAATTTCACAATTTGTGAATTTATAAGTAATAGTAATCGTATGTGATACTATTAATCGCTGGTTAAAATTAATAGGATAATAAAATGGAGCAGTTCGATTACTTGTCTGAAGTATTCAGAGATAACGTATTAGGGTCATTTGGTTCTTTTGTCACTTCTTTCAAATCAAATAATTTAAATATTGATAATATAGATAATGAAATATATATGTGGAATTGTCAGCAGATATCAGCTCATATCAATACCTATATAAGCACCAATGGATTAGAGCTCGCCACGGGTAGACGCCTATTTGTATTTGCACCTAATCCCAAGCAATCTGCTCATGCTATCCGTAACACGCATTACTACCAGGATGCCGGAGCGTTGTGTGAATGCGAATACGATACGATTGAAGAGGCGGTGATCAATTGCCTCATCAACTACCCCAATGCAGTACAAAGTCCTGGACTATTGGACCTATGGATGAGCACGTCGAAGTTTGCAATGGCTTTACAGTTGGATATGGCAAGCTAAAGGTTCATTCAGTCGCCACAGGAAGGATTAGATCAAGGTGATGATTTAAAAAAAAACCTTATTATGATACAAAATAGTATCATAATAAGGTTGGTGAATTTTTGGGGAAAACAATGTACGAATACACAGATGTTTACGAAGAGGTGGAGTGTTGGGATGATGGGCAGCCGCTAATTTTGTCACGTCGTGAGGTGATTAACTATCTAAAACTCCATTACTTACTGACAGCAAAACAATGGTTTGAGTTTTTCGGCGAATCAGAAAATATCTGTAAAAATCAATATCCTGCAAAAGACGTCCTAATTTTTCTTGGGTACTGAATGATTTTGGTTTAGAGAATTTGCGCATGCGCAAAAAAGATGTGTCGTGGTTTGGATATTTGCGCATGCGCAAAAAAATGAATCAAGCATTAGAGCGATTCTTAATGAAATCTCTGATTTCAACGTTGCAGTATAAAGTTCACGTAATGTGAATTTCCTGCCACGTCTCACCATAATACTTTTAGAAGTTTCAACTAATAAGTTAGGCAATAGTCGATTGCAGGAAACTACATCAAGAAATTCGTGCCAGAGAACTGCAAAATTCCGAGATATCGAAACTGGTTTTGCAGAATAGGCGACATACTTTGCGAAATGGTATAACTACTGTGATTTACAATCTTTGGACCCAATACGAGGTGTGAGCAAACTGGTGGCAGGAAGACAAGGTACAAACGTTAAGTGACCACCGTATCTTCCATGTTAGACGCGCCGGCACCTAATACTAAAAATTCTAACGCGAAAATCCAGACTCAAAAATAGTCCTTTTCAATAAATACTGTGTTTAGATTTATGTTTATATAAACGTTTATTGTATTAACTCACAACTAATTTCCTAGGCGCTTTCCCCCCTTTTTTACTCATATACTGGTTAGTGATCGTCAGCAGAATTCCCGCCACGTATGGAGTTGACTCACCTAAAATGGACCCGAGACCTGACCGGCAGTAAATATTGGATAGCAGGGCAGGCTGTTCCAACCATTCCCTACATCTTGTGTCGGTCGCTGGTCGCTTTCTTATATACGTTGCCCAGACCCATCTTTGATTTTGCAGACATACAACAGGTGGGTCGAGCCTGACTACGGTCGTCACCGATGACTACTTGGAACTATCTCAAAATATCCAAAGAGCAGGGCATGTTTTCTACAGCACCGAATGTATTCCGTGACCGCCACGCGGCACTTCCCGGCAACGCCGGGGCCGCAAAGGATGCGGGCAAAGCCAGGTAGCTGAAGTGTGAAAGCACCAAAGCCGTGCCTTCACTGTAGACCGGCCGCTCCAGCTGCAAGGGTGCGCGTTGCCGGATACTCGCCCATTCTCAACGTTAACGGTGCATTCAGCCCGTTAACGTCTGCGCTGTGGCCTGCGTTCCGCCCCTGCATCTTCCGCTTTCCGCCGGTCTTTAGTGGCGGCACGGCAATGGTGCCGTTGAAGCGGAGATATTCTGATGCACAAACTCACAAAAGTGATTCTCGATAACGGCGAGATGGCGTTGTACCTGGATGGCTACTATCTGGGCAGTGAAGATGATAGCGGTGATCGCATTACCCTGGATGAGATCGCGACGGCATTGCAAAAGGTGCCGGGCATCTGCGCCCAGGACGTCACTCGCCCCTGTCCGGATCAGCAGGATTGGAGCTGGGGTGACGTGGCGGGAGAAATCTTTACGCCGGTAGTGAGCGGCTACAGCCATCGGGAGGTGACGGTCGAAGGCTTTATATCCAGGCTGTCGGCGTACCCTGCGGATACGCTCTGTTGCGGGACATTCTGGCTTGAGGATGACTTTCTTGAAGTAGATGAAACGTTAACGTCGGAGGAAATACACCGGGCAATGGAGATCGCCACCGATAATCACGATGCCAGTATTGGTTACAACTGGGACTCTCTCCGTTACGCCGCCGAGCTGGCCAAACAATAAAGCGCTTCCCCGCCGGCGACGGGGGGGAGTTTTGGACTGCGGATAAGGATGTCGTGATACTCCGCTTTTTCAGGGGTTGCCACGCTACCGCGCACCAACCCGGCTAAAAACGCCCCCTGATAGCCTGAGCTGCGACGGCTAACGCCGTGCCTTCACTGTAGACGGGCCGCTGCGTATGCAAGGGTTCGCTTCGCCGCTATCCTCACCCGTTCGCACTCATACACTCGGCGGTCTTCCCGTCGCGTGCTCGTTCAATATTCACTCGCCCGCCGTTCAGCCCACCTCCTTCCTTCGTTTGCGCTGCGGCCTCCGGTAGCGCCCCTGCATCCTCCGCTTTCCGCCCGTCTGTCGTGTCGGCACGGCGTAAGCCGGAACTGTGATCCCACAACCAGCGGAGAAAGGCACATGAGCACAACCACACCAGCCGTTTACGTCGGTACGTACCACAAATACAACTGCGGCAGCATCGCCGGGAAATGGCTCGATCTGACCGAGTTTGACGACGAGCAAGACTTTTTGGCAGCTTGCAGCAAGCTGCACGCCGATGAAGAAGACCCGGAGCTGATGTTTCAGGACTGGGAAGGGATCCCGTCCGGACTGGCGTCGGAAAGTCATGTGAACTGGGCGTTTATTGATGCCTACCGGCAGGCAAAGGAGGAAGGGCAGGGGGAGGCGTTTGTTGAATGGGCCGAGTATTTCAACGCCTGTGATTATGACGCGTTTCAGGAAGCGTATCAGGGTGAGGCCGAAAGTGAGGAAGACTATGCGCGCAATTATGCCGATGAAACGGGCTTACTCAATGATATGCCGGATTCACTGCTGAGCTATTTCGATTATGAAGCTTTTGGGCGCGATCTGTTCATGAACGGGCTGGTTTTAGTAAACGGCTACGTATTTTCTGAATGACACACTCACCGGCAGGGGGAACCCTGCCGTAAGGATAAAAAAATGAAACTGACATCTGAAACCCGCGAAACGCTGAAACACTATAAATTGTTGATTAACGCGAGCCGCCGCGAGGCCGGATTATCCCCGCTCAATACGACACAGATTTTGGACGATATTTGTGTTTATCTGAAATATCAGAACGCGGTATATCTCGGCGGAGCCTATATTCAGCAGGCGGGGATCAAAAAACTCAATAAGTAAGCGGTAAGAAACGGGCGGGGAGCCGCCTGTTATCGCGCTAAAACCCCTTTCTGGCTTCGCCTGGCGATAGCAGACCGCTCTGCGCCTTCGGCGCCGCGCGTCTCCGCTATCGCTGTAATGGATTGGAAGATAACAATGGACGGTCGCGGGCCGGTCAAATCATTCACTGAACGCCAATATCTTGCATGCGGCTTCGGTGCCGATTTTTCGATGTCCGAACTTCTCGATGCTGATTAAAGACATGACCCAAAATCCTACTCCGGCCCCCTTCGGCTCGCGGCCTGCGGCCGGTCGTCGAGCCCGACTGCGCTAACCGGCAAGCCGGTAAGCTTCGCGGAATCCCTGCGGGGTTCCGACCTGACGGCTAGGGTCTGATGGAGCACGTCAACACATGCAGCTGGCTTACGCCAGCGCGCTAACCGTACCGGCGATAGTACCGCCGGCACTTTTCGGCGCACCCCCGTTTCGCTGTCGCGCTCCGGCGTTGCGGCGGATCCCCGCTCATTGGTACTCCGGCATCCTCTTTCCGTTTAAGTCCCTTCGCCTGGGCTGATACCGACACAGTCCTCCTCGCTGTCCAGGGTAAATACACTCGCTGAGAATTTTTCTCGGCCACTTCGTTAGTCCTCCAAAAATTATCCGCTCGCCCTGGTCATCTTCGTCAGTCGGTGTCGTTTACGCCCTTGCGGCGAGGGGTCTCAAACGGGTGATGGCATACCAGAAGGGACCAAACAGCAGGTTCCCGCAAACGTCAAAACCGCGACAAGAGAAACTCAACGGGTGATGTGTGTAACCCCAAACGAAAAGGAAAGGCTTATGTGCGATCAGGAATGTGTATTACCGGAGGAGGGTGAGTTTACCCGCGAACAGGCAACCGCCGTCGCGTCTCAGTACAGTAACGTTGCGATTGAAGACGATAACGGGAAAGATTTTCGTCTTGTCGTGCGCGAGGGGGGCGAGATGGTGTGGCGTGGGTGGAATTTCGAGGCCGGTGCAGGATTTTGGCTTAACCGTTACATCAAAAGCTACGGCGTAAAAAACCAGACGGCGGGGAATTAATCATGAATACACCGGTAAATTCTAACCAAAATATCAGCACTGAGGCCCCCGCAGCGGGGGCCGTAACCTGTACGCCTGCCCAGCTTGGCGATCTGGTTTATCACATCCTCTGCTACGGGGCATTCTTCCAAAAATTCGAGCCGAGACTCTTACCGGCGGGCGCACAGGCCGAGATGTACAGGTGCGAAGAATCTCTTTCGTGGATTCTGGTCTGGTTTGTTAACGGACGACCGGTGATGGCCTGTGATTATTTTGACCATTTTACCTATGTCCTCGACCGCACGTTGTTAGCGGAGGCCGGACAGTGAACGCGATGAACGTGGTTCCCCTCGGCGTGGTGGACGTGGCGTATTACAGCAACCATGCGGCGCAGTACCTGCAAAACCTGCTTAAGACCGTTGAGGCATTGCAATTTTTACAGGAGGTGATCGACGAGTTATCCGCCGACCCCACCGTTGGCTGGAATTGCCAGACCAATTCGGTGTTAGGCGATGACCATATTTATTCCATCGAGCTGGAGATCGCCCCCATCTACGATGACGGCGAGTATGTAGAAACATTCACGTTAGAAGAAAGCATAACGGAGCCTGAGCGGGTTCACGCATTTTCGCTGTATTCCCGCGTTGCCGAGTCGTCAGATTTTGCGGGCGTGCAGCCACTGCATGATGCCGAATCACTCGCAGAATGCGAGATGATGGCTCTGTTAGCCGTGCGGCGTATAAATGCAATGAAGGCGAACCACGTCGAACCACGCTGGGGATAGTGTCACCTGAAACTAACCTCAAAGGTTATATTTGTAGTCTAAACTAACCTTTGAGGTTATAATTACCTCTCAAAAACCAATAATCCGAGTGAACATGGAAAAGAGAACTCCACATACGCGCCTTCATATCGTTCAGGGACTTGTTGCAGCAGGGAAGGTGAAAGCCACCAATACGGCGCTCAACGGCGCGGATGATTTAGGGCTGACATTTGATGATATGTGCAGTGCGATCCTGGGATTAACGGCAGCTGATTTTTTTAAAAGTATGACCACCTATAATGATCATACTGTCTGGCAGGACGTATACCGCCCGAAGTTGTCGTGTGGTGACGTATATCTAAAACTAACGGTCAGTAACGGTGTTTTGATCGTCTCATTCAAGGAGAAGTAATATGAAATGTTCCGTTTGTGGCGGTGCAGAACTTGAGTTTGGTATCAAAAAAGTCCCTTACTCATTCCGTGGCCGTAAAACAGTTATCGAGGCAGAAGGTGACCACTGTCCGGCGTGTGGTGAAGTCGTGATGGATCGTGAGCAGTCTATGGCCTACATGGCAAAGGTGAAGTCATTTAAGGCCAAAGTCATCGCGGAAACCATCGAACCTGAGTACATCATTCAGGTGCGTAAAAAACTTGAACTCACGCAGAAAGAGGCCAGCGAGATTTTTGGCGGGGGCGTGAATGCCTTTTCGCGTTATGAAAAGGGTAAGGCACAGCCACACCCTTCTATTATCAAACTCCTGCGCGTACTCGATCACCATCCCGAGTTATTGGATGAAGTGCGCAATCAGGCATAAGTGGGCAGGGGGGCGCTCCCTGACTTTTGCCGCGCTTAAAACACCCCAGCGGGCTACGCCCGCCAGTTCCTGAGACAGGCGGCGGCTGCGCCGCCCCTCTTCCCCGGTATGTGTCGGGGGCTTGTCTCTCTCTTCCCTTACTGTCTCTTCCTCTCCGGGCATTCTATATTCTTCGTTGTGCAGCTGCTGTGCGTCATTCTGTTGTTGTTATCACTCTCCGAACGTCTCCTGATCATTTTCTCCAAGACAAATTCCCCCCAGGGCATGGCCCCCTTCGGCTCCCGACCTGCGGCCGGTTGTCGAGCCCGACTGCGCTAACCGGCAAGCCGGTAAGCTTCGCGGAATCCCTC
>NZ_CBCPJJ010000027.1:0-102650 GCF_965118895.1 Rahnella inusitata | reverse complement strand
CATCGACGGCCCGCAAATCGCCATCGTCACCGGCCCGCCGGGGGAAGAAATCTTCTGCGACGAGCACGGTCGCGTGCGGGTGAAGTTCGCGTGGGATCGCTATAACAAAGCTGACAACTACAGCTCCTGCTGGATCCGCGTTTCACAGGCGTGGGCGGGCACCGGCTTTGGCAATATCGCCATCCCGCGCGTCGGGCAGGAAGTGATCGTCGATTTCCTCAACGGCGACCCGGATCAGCCAATCATCACCGGCCGCACCTACCACGCCAGCAACCGCTCCCCCGGAAGCCTTCCGGGCACCAAAACGCAGATGGCGATCCGCTCGCAGACGTACAAAGGCAACGGCTACAACGAGCTGATGTTCGAGGACGCAACCCGGCAGGAACTTCTGTCGATGCATGCGCAGAAGGATATGCGCGTCACCATACTTCATGACCTGACGGCTTCGATAAAAAATGATGAAAAACGCCGTATTGACGGCAAACGGACAACGCATGTCGTTAAAGATGAGCATGTTTATGTTGAGGGGGAGAAACGCGATCATTTTGTCAAAGACTATTCCTTGTCACTGGATCAGCAGTTTCATCTGAAAGTTGGCGATGCAATGCTGGCTGAGGCAGGTAAAGAATTTCACTTCAAATCGGGCTCAAAAATTGTTCTTGAAAGCGGTTGTGAAATCACGCTGAAAGCGGGCAGTACTTTTATTAAACTGGATCCTTCGGGGGTTACTCTCAGCCCGATGTTGAACGTTGGTGCAGGGATACCCGGCAGGGGCAGCGGCTGGGCTGGCCAATTCCCAGACCAGCTGACGGGAAACCATGACGCATCGCCGGCGTCCGCTCCTCCGCCCTTCAGTCCGTTAATAATGTCAGATAACCAGCGTCAGTCTTTGCAAAATGAAGAACCGTTTTGTGAGGAATGTGAAAAATGCAAACAACAGGGAGGGTGTTCGATCTGATTGATCGTCCGCATAAACTCACATGGAAAAATCATACACACGACTCAGTATCAACGACTGGCTTAACCTTCATCCCGGCACACATCGGCTTTATGCCGTGTTGTCGGGGCCTGGAATATCTGAGGCTCTCGCACAGTTTTATAAACGAGATGGGCGTTCAACGCCTGAAGGACTTTGGCTCAACACGCCGTGGCAGGAGTGGCACAGCGTAATGCCGTATCTGGTGCCATTGCGTGCTGACAGCCTGTTTCTCAACTGGGTCGCCGAAACGTCAGTTACTCACTGGGGATGGCTGGCATTGTCTTCATATCCTCAGCAACAGTTGGCCGGACAACTTAAAAGCATGACTAAAGTGAATCTGCACGGGGAGAAAGACGTTTTTTTCAGGTTTTGGAATGGTGATTATCTCTCTTCCGTTCTGATGTCCTCAACGGCGGAGCAACAAAGAGATCTGATGCAAGGTTTTGCCTCAATATGGACCTGCAAAACCGCAATTGATTTACCATCCTGTACTGAAATTCACCCAGTGACTTCCCCTGTCACACTGACGCTGACGCTGACACAACTGAATTCGCTATATCAACAAAAACAATCCCAGCGCTGGCAAATGTTAAGGGACTATTTTGTACAACGTTATCCTAAACGTAGCCGAAGTTTGGGAGAGCAACAAACTCAGTTATTTATCACGCTCATGCTGGATAACAGCGGTAAATACGGAATAACCCGCAACGATCAAACCAGACAATATCTCGACCTGGCACTCATGCTGGGTAGCTATTTTGATAGCGATCCGATGCTGGCGCCTTGGGCAAATGTACGACTAAAGAATGCTGCGGAGGATGTCACCAGCCTTGATTTACTGAGAGACGATTTAGCACCAGCTTTGCAAAAGAGTATGGGAAATGACCTGTCAGTTTATTTGATGCGTTTAAACGATCTTGCCGGTCGTGACGTCGATAATCTTACGGTAATTACTCACGAGGCAGATATTCCAAATGTCGTCAGGGGTTACTATCCAGAACGTCATGAGCAATTAGCCGAAGGTACACTCCAGCGATTATATCATAACTCACTCCCACTTTATTACCAATTTGGATTCTTCAACCTTACAAGCCATAGTATATTACTCTCATTGCAGTTGTTCTTAGGCTATCAGGTGTTTAGCGATCCGTTATATCCGTGGGTAACGAATTTAGTTACGGAAAAAGAAAGGGTGGCAGAAAATAACCGGTTACGTGAACTTTTATCTTATGCAAAAAAGAGAATAAACAAGGAGATTGTAATGGTCAATAAATCATTGGAGAAGAAATAATGTGCGCTACAGATGGAATTATTTACCCTGGCTTTCCTTACAAAAATAAAGATGATAACTCTATTATTTTACCTGATATTGAGGAGCAGATGGGTCATATAACTACAGAGTGTCTAAGGACATTGGTTGTATTCATCGGTGGTGCTGCAGATGATGACTATCAGCCCATGTTAAAAGGTGTGTTCTCAAGGTATGCTCAGGATTATGGTCAAGGTAAAGAACGTAAACAAGATGTTTGCTATTCCGAGCATGGTGGAGGGAACGTCCCGCCTGTAATGCAAAAGTGGCACGATGCAAATCAGAAAATTGTATTGGTCGGCCACAGCTGGGGAGGTGACCGGGTAATCTGTTTGGCAGAAGACAATACAAGTATCCCCATTGAATTGCTGGTAACGCTTGACCCTGTTTCAAGAGGTAAGAGCGGTAAACAAACAAAACCCGTAAATGTTAAACGCTGGATGAATATATATGTAGATTATAAATTTGCTGATTACAGTAGCCCGAATGATATTGCACGAGCTGGTGGGGCCTGGGAAGAATGTTCATGTGCTGATATGAACAAAGCAATTAATGTTGGAGAGATTCAAAATGAGAGTGGAAGAAAAATAATTTCAAAGATAAACGATTACGGACATGCAGATGCAGATGTAATGTTTAGTGAAGTGATTGGTGACGTCAATGTTATGTAAGAAAATTCATATCTTAGTTTGCTCTATGGCATTATCTGGTTGTATGTACGGTGATATGAATAAAAGGTCAATTGAACATTTTAGTGATGATGCAGAAATGTATTGTAAAGCAACAACAGGTAGGGAATGTGAAAATTATAGTAAATGCTATGAAAATGTATACTCGAGCTACCCAGTAAAATTCCTTAGAAACAATTTATTAATGTATTCTGTGATAAAAAAAGAGAATAATGCCAGCAGCCACAAGAATCTAATGGCGGATGTGCACGATAAGTTTGTAAGGTTAGAAAGGGAAGGACGAACCGACTTGAGTAAAGAATACAGTTACATGCTCTATGCTCACAACTATTGTGCGATTATCATGACGGGTGAAAAGTATGATATTTCAAAATACGAGCCATACATAAAAGAAGAAATTAGGCGGAAGTTTCAAAGCAATTTATAAGAAGAAGGAGTGGCGAGTAGAAAAATATGCCAAAATTCGAACAGATACCTTGAAATATTTAAATATAATCAGGAGTTAAACTATGCCATATTTACCCGTAATCCTTAAAGGTGACAAAACCACCCATGGTGGTACCGTTTTAGAAGGATTTGAGCAGGTAACATGTTTGGAGATTCCCGTGGCAGGCATCGGGCATAAGGTTGCCTGCCCGATGTGCAAAGGAATATTTCCCATCATGGAGGGAACGCCGCAGATTTCATTCAGTGGTGTAGCTGTAGCTGTCGCTGTTGAAGGGATGGAAACCGCCTGTGGCGCAAAGTTAATGGCTTCACAGCGGATTTTCACCGCATAAATATGTTAATGGCTGATAATTGCGCCGCCATAATTGTGGCCGACCAGAATCGTCAGACCATTTTGCATCGCCAGAATACGTTTGCTCGCAGCCTGAGAAGCGAAACGATAATGCATGGCAAATACCTCGTGGAGTCGGAAATAACATCAGGGTGTACAGCCACGATGCGCGCCGGGCTCTGACAGCAGCGTGACGTACTGATGACATAAACGACATTGATTGCCTGTTGTTTCGGTACTCCTCATGTTGAAGCTCGGTATCAATGCGGCACGCGCGGGTGAATTACCATTACCGGCATTCAGTCTTTTGCACATACAACCCGCTATGGACGGTGGCGTCTTTTTTGTTGAATTTCACCCTGCATTGATTTGTATCGCTAATTCTGACCGTAAGTATTTGCCCGTCTTTGACGCCGCTGACATACATTTCGCCGTCACTGTTAGCGATGCTGTTGGCGTCGGTGGTCAGCGTTGAGCCAAAGGGCAAAGGTTTCCCGTGCCGCGTGAGTTCGAAAAGCACCCGATAACCCACGCGGGTTTGGAACTCGGCTAAAGCCAGCGCACCGTGGGTTGGGATCACCGTTTTTTGCGTATCCAGTATTTCGGTGTGATCACCAAAAGAACCGGCGTCCAGATGCACGTTGCTTTGGCGATATGCCTGCGCGGTGGGAACGATAGCGTGACCACTTCGATCGGTCACCACGTCCCGCCGGTTTTTGATTTTAATCCCGGAACTGCCCTCGGTTTTAACCAACACGGCGGAGGTGGTTTCAGAAAGTGTGTTTGGCGCGAGGGTGATGCCATAAGGATGTGCCACTACGGCACTTTTCCAGCGCCATTGATAACTCTGACTTTCATTATTCAAGTTGCTGTAACCCAACATGCCTTGCCCGACCGGTGAGGAATAGGTCGCGCTGATGGCCTGACTCTGGGTGTGACGCCCGCTGGTGGTGCGGTCAACGCTCTGAGAAACGTTGTAATCCAGCGGAAAGTCTTTGGCAGAACCTGTCACACGACTGGTCAGCGAATTATTGCCACGGCTGGACTGCGTGTAACTGTTGTAAAGCCTTGCTGAAGGAGCATTTTTCGAGAAAATGCTGAACGGAATACTGACCGTGGCGCCCATAATATTTTCTGTCACTTGCGTATAGCGGTTCTCACTGCGGTTCGCACTGAGCGTCAGTGAGGAACCCAGGACTTGTGTGTTCCAGCTTGCTGAGTAACTCAACCGGTTGCTCTGCTTATTGTAATATTTCTTGTCATAAGCGCTAAGCCGCAACGTACCCCAGTCAGCCAGATTTTGCGTGGCGGAAAGAGAGGTAGTGCTTTTTACCGAATTCTTTTTAGATGTCGTGGAATACTTGTTGATGTCGTCGAAGCTGTAAAAACCAGTGGTGTAGTTTGCCCGCGTCAGGCTCAGTTGAGTCTGAGTCGGCAACAGGTACTTCTGATAACTCAGCTGCGTAAAATAGCCTTGCTTGCCGCTGCCATCGGCGAGCACAGATTTTGCGCCGCCAACCAGCGGCGTCAGCGATCCCAGATTCCCTAAGTTAAGGCCCATGCCAAGCGCGGCGTGTTGATAGTCTTCACTCAGCAAAGCACCGCCCAGTACAGTCGCGGTGTTACTCGCGCCATATATCAGTTCACCCTGCACGAAACGTTTTCGCGTATCACGATGAGTCACGTCGCGGGAACTGCCGTCTGACCAGGTATCCGTATCATTATCATGCTGCCCGATGCTCAGGCTGTATTTCATATTTCCGGGGCGCAGCAACGTGGCCGATGTGGAGACCGGAACGGTGAAGGTACGCACGGTGCCATCTTCTTCCGTCACACTGACTTCCAGCTCTCCGGCATTGGACACGTTGACATCGCGAAGAACAAAATCTCCCGGTGGCACGAAGGTCTGGTAAATCATGCGGTTGTTCTGACTCACCTGAACGGTGGCATTGCTTAATGCGGTGCCCTGAATTTGCGGCCCAAAACCATTCTCCCGGGAAGATTGCATTGCGGAGACCGATTCCAGTTTGGCGCCGATAAAGCGAAAACTGTCGATGACCAGCCCTGTGGTTTCCGTTTCCCCTGCACTGAATCGTGATAGCAGGCTCTGAATGTCGCGGCTGATCCAGGTTTTATCGGAAGTAAAATCCGAAGAGTTTGCGGTTTTCTGATAGTAGCTTTGGTTGCGCAGTCGCCATGCACCCAGATTTACGCCGTTAGTCAGATTTACGTACTGGTTTTCACTGTCACGCCCGTTCTGGCGTTTGGTCTGATAACCACTGGCATTGATGTTAGTGAAAACCATCGGGATCCCATGATCCCATTCCTGCGGCAACGTTTCGCCTTTCGGCAGCAAATAATCAGCGGGCACGGTAATGTTGAGGCGTCCGGCCAGCACATTGGCTTCCACACGGGTTCCCGGCAGCGTCTTAGTGATGTCTGTTACAGGCTGATCGTCTGTCAGGTTTTTAATGGCTGGCAAGGTGTGGGTTCTGAGCTTCATTTGCTGCAGCAACTGCCGGGTCAACTGCGGGATAAATTGTTCCCCTTGCTGGAGGAATACCACGTTCTGGTGCGTGACAAATTTCCGGTTCACATAAATGTTGACCGGATAACTGCCTGGAATTTGCTTTCCCGCGCTCATGCGTAAGTTACTATCCAGATGACGTTTTTCCTCTTCGCTGATCTTCAGACTGTTGAGATCGAAGAATGCGTCATCTGCCCATGCCAGCGGGGAGGTCAGCGTGCAGGCCATCCATAGTCCCGTTCTAATCTTCACACTTCAGTTCTCAGGGAAGCTGAACGGAGCGCGGCGTGAGCAGGGCTCCACGATCGCCGATGGCCGTCAGCGTGACATTGCGTAGCGTGACGTTGTAGGGCAGCGTGACGGTTCCTGAGGGTGGAACCGTCCCCATAGCAGACAGATCGTTTGCACTGAGACGGGCACCGTTGAGCGAGATCTGACCGATATTGACGTAATAGGGGGTAGGATTCGTTAACGTCAGATACTTACCGTCGGTTTTGATCTGTAATTTTTGATATGCCAAAGCAGCATCGTGATCGCTAAGTGATGCAGGGCGGTAGATAAATTTAATGATGCTCCGATTATTCACCACGAGTTTGGCACCTTCTGCATCCGTTTGTGATGGGATGCTTAAGATATTCAACCGAAACAGCGTTTCTTTGTCCTGAGCAAAGCTTTGTCTACCGGAATTAATTACCCGTAAGTTTGCTGAGCTGTTTTGTGTCATCTTGAATAGCGGAGGTGTCAGTAAAAAAGGTGATGGCGTCAGTTTGTTGTTATTAACGTCAGACAGCCAGGTCTGAACAAGGAATGATTGATTTGATGCCGTATTTCTCATAGTAAGCGTGGCTTCTTTCTGTCCTTCCTTGAATATAATACGGCTGGAGGATAATTGTACAGCGGCACTCACGCTCATGGATGAGCATAATAATAGCGCGGTAAGAATACTATTACGTTTCTTCATTATGTCATCAACCGGGGAAATAAAGGCATATTTCCCCGGTTATCCCTCATCAGTTGTAGGAGTGGGCTAACGTCAGCGTGAAGGTATGATCTTCGACCGCATTGGTGTGGGTGATACCTGCCTGAGGTGTGATTTGATAAAACAGAGTGGCAGTGGAACTGCCGCCAGCATCAGCCGTGCTGCCGGTCAGTGCAACTGTTTCACTGGACGGGTCAGCGTAGGTTCCCTCTGTGGATCCAACAGCCATGCTAAGTGCCGCTGAGCTGGTAGTCAGAGATTCGACGGAAACCAGAGGTGTTTCACCTGCGGCGCAGTTCTCAAGCGTCAGTTCCAGTGAATCACTGACCGAGGCCGCGCTGATGAAATCATTGTAACTCATTGCCTCACGCTGATGAGTCAGGCTGTCGGTTGCGACTGAGCACATGCTGGCGGTAATTTCCTGGGTGATATTCAGCGTATCTGCCGCTAAGACAGGGGCTGACATCATTGCGGTGGTCGCCAATAGCGGTGTGAACATGACAGCGAGCTTTTTCATATAAATACTTTCCTTTACTAAGGTATCTAAGACTACGTGTATAAAAATAAGACCTGGTGTGGTCGCTTAAAATATATTCATGCATGATTTTATTTTCGACATAATGAGTATGCCAGTGAATATCTGCGTGAAATTTACTGATCACCTGCAAGAAGTTTTAATTAATCTATAAATGAATATCAGTATTATTATCAGCGTGGTGGTGATAATTAATTCCCCTTTCAGACTTCGGGGGAAGAATAACAATATTAACCCTGTGGCGCATCCAAAATAGATTATCTTCTTTTTTGTTTACCTTTCATTACTTAACTTAAGGCATTTCTCTCAAATGATGTTTTGTAGTTAACTTTGTTGTTACGAGACGTAGTTATTTTCGTTTATGTCCCTGGGGAATATTCTCAATCTCCTTATAAAGTGGCGAAAAGCCTTAACATATACGATGCTCAATAAGTGCGCACTGCTTGTAGCGGTCAGGATGACTGACCCTGAGCAGGGATATCGGAAGATGAAAATCCGTTTCAATGCACCATGCGTGCGGAATTTTGTTAAAAAATTACATTCGTAAAGTTACGTATGTACTAACAGGAAGAAAATAACTATAGTTAGCACCTTCCTGATTCACCATCAGATTGATGGTTTTTTGTCTACTCCTAAAGTCTAAAAGTGAGATGTGCGTCGTATTTTAGCGCGACCCTTAAGCTCCCACTTTTAGCTAACAAGAAAGAACGCCTAAAGTGAACGCCAAAACCTCTGCTTTTATCATCACCTTTTTGTCATTTTGTAGCCCTGTTTCAGTCAGTTACGCACTGTCAGCCACCGATACGCCGAAAAGCGACACCGACGACACTTCAGACTCGTCTTCACTGATGATCATCAAAAAACAGGGTGCAACCGGCCTGTCCGAGCTGGACACCCCGGCGGCGGTAAGCGTTATCGACGGTGAGGATTTCCGTAACAGTAAAGCGCAGGTCAATCTCTCCGAAAGCCTCGGCAGCGTGCCTGGCTTACAGGTGCAGAACCGTCAGAACTATGCGCAGGATTTACAACTTTCCGTTCGTGGCTTCGGCAGCCGTTCGATGTACGGCGTGCGCGGCGTGCGAATTTATGTTGATGGTATTCCGGCCACTATGCCGGACGGGCAGGGGCAGACGTCGAATATCGATCTGAACTCGGTTGAGCGCGTTGAAGTTCTGCGCGGGCCGTTCTCGGCACTATACGGTAACGCCTCCGGCGGCGTAGTTAACGTTGATACCCAAACCGGCACGCAGCCAGCTACCCTTGAAGCGGGCACCTATTTCGGCAGCTACGGATCCTTTCGTAACAGCGTTAAAGCCAGTGGTGCAACCGGTGACGGTACCCACGCGGGCGATGTGAATTACCTGATCTCCGGTTCGCGCTTCACCACCGACGGTTACCGCGATCACAGCGGTACGCAGAAAAACCTCGGTAACGGCAAACTGGGCGTACGTATTGATGACGCCAGTACCCTGACGCTGATGTTCAACAGCGTCTCCGTTGATGCTAACGATCCGGGCGGCCTGACAGAATCCGAATGGCACGATAATCCGAAACAGGCGACGCGCGCCGATCAGTACAACGCCCGTAAGAGCCTCGATCAGACACAAGTCGGTCTGCGCTACCAGCGTCAGATGACCGAAAATGACGAATTCAGCCTGATGACTTATCACGGCGAACGTCACACCACGCAATACCAGACCATTCCGGCCACGGCGCAGAAAAATCCTCTTAACGCGGGCGGCGTGATCGTGCTTGAACGTAAATACTCCGGTGTCGATACCCGCTGGAAACATGATGACCAGATCGGCTCCGTGCCGTTCTCGGTCACCGGCGGTGTGGATTATGAAACCATGACCGAGCGCCGTTTCGGTTACGAGAACTTCAACGACCAGGGTGATTTGGGCGTGAAGGGCAACGAGCGCCGTAACGAAAAGAACGTGATGTGGAACCTCGACCCGTATCTGCAAACCACGTGGAATCTGACGCCGCGCTGGACGCTGGACGTCGGCGCGCGCTACAGCACGGTTAACTTCGATTCCACGGATTACTACATCACCGGTACTAACCCGGATGACAGCGGTTCGCGCCGTTATCACAAGCTGCTGCCGATGGCGTCTTTGAACTACGCGGTGACACCGGCGCTGAACACTTATATCTCTGCCGGTAAAGGTTTTGAAACGCCGACAATTAATGAACTTTCTTACCGCACCGATGGCAACTCTGGCCTGAACCTTGGCCTGCAACCGTCAACCAGCAACACCGTCGAGCTTGGCAGCAAATGGCGCGTCGGCAATGGGCTGGTGACCGCCGCCGTCTTCCAGACCGATACCGACGATGAGCTGATCGTCGCGCAAAGCGCCGGTGGACGTTCGAGTTATACCAACGCCGGAAAAACCCGTCGTCGCGGGCTGGAACTGTCATTAGATCAACAGATTGAAGAGAACTGGCGTGTGAAAATGGCCTGGACCCTGCTCGATGCGACCTTCCGCAATGAGACCTGTGGATCCGGCGACTGTACGCCTGCGGGCAATCGCCTTCCGGGTATCGCCCGTAACATGGGCTACGCTTCATTAGAGTGGGCACCGGTTGATGGCTGGCACGCCGGGGCGGATGTCCGTTACATGAGCGATATTGAAGTGAATGACGAAAACAGCGAACAGGCTGCCGCGTATACCGTGGCAAGCGTGAACGCGGGTTATCGCTTCAACTGGGACAAAGTGACGCTCGACCTGTTCACCCGCGTCGACAACCTGTTTGACAGAAATTATGTCGGATCGGTCATCGTTAATGAAGGGAACGGACGTTACTTCGAACCAGCGCCGGGCAGAAACTACGGTGGCGGCGCGACGCTGTCTTACAGCTTCCAGTAAGTTCGTATTCGTAAAGTACAGGATTTTCAGTCAGTAAAAGTAAAGCACCACGCGACGCTGCCAACGGCCTGCAATTATCAAAGCCCGGCAGCGTACGCACGGAATGACACCCGGTGAAAACCGGATGTTCTTGAAGATTTAGCTCACCCTAAATCGACGATTATAAAATCAGTAAGGTCATCAACTATGGAAACGAAAGCCTCGTTATCACGCATCGTCGTAATAATTACCGCTTTGTTCGCCGCGTTAAGCGGGATTTATCTTCTTGTCGGCGGTATCTGGCTGGCAAAATTAGGTGGTTCTCTTTATTACATAATTGCCGGTGTGATATCGCTGGTTACTGCGTGGCTGCTGTTCCGCCGTCGCTCTTCTGCATTACTGCTTTATGCAATCTTCCTGTTTGGCACCACGGTGTGGGCCGTCTGGGAAGTGGGCACAGACTTCTGGGCACTGACGCCGCGTTTAGACGTCACCTTCTTCCTGGGTCTGTGGATTTTATTGCCGGTTGTTTACAACCAGATGCTGGCCAAAAACGCCTTCGCACGCGGTGCACTGGCGCTGTCACTGGTCTTCACCGTGGCGGTACTTGGTTACTCCATCTTCAACGATCCGCAGGTGATCAACGGCACGATTAAAGCCGCTGACTCTGCGCCGGCGAAATCTGATTCCGGCATTCCTGACGGTGACTGGCCTGCCTATGGCCGTACTCAGGGCGGTACCCGTTACTCGCCGCTCAGCCAGATCAACGATCAAAACGTCAGTAAGCTCGACGTGGCATGGACTTTCCGTACCGGCGACCTGAAAACGGCCAACGATCCGGGTGAAATCACTGACGAAGTGACGCCAATTAAAATCGGCGACATGCTGTACCTGTGTACGCCGCACCAGAAGCTGTTTGCTCTGGATGCCGCGACCGGTAAAGAGAAGTGGAAATTCGATCCGCAGCTCAAGCCGAACCCGACCTTCCAGCACGTGACCTGTCGTGGTGTGTCTTATCATGAGACCACACCTGCCGCAGAAGGCAATGCAGCGAACGGCGCAGCACCTGCTGTGTGCGCACGCCGCATCATTTTGCCGGTCAACGATGGCCGTCTGTTTGCGCTGGACGCTGAAACCGGCGCACGTTGCCCGGCATTTGGTAACAACGGTGAACTGAACCTGCAAAGCAATATGCCTAATGCAGTGCCGGGCCACTACGAACCGACTTCACCGCCAATCATCACCAAATCTGTGATCATTGTGGCCGGTGCGGTCACCGATAACTTCTCTACCCGCGAGCCTTCCGGTGTTATCCGTGGCTTCGACGTCGAGAGCGGTAAACTGCTGTGGGCCTTCGATCCGGGTGCGGCTGAGCCAAACAAACTGCCAGCAGACGGTGAGCACTTCACACCAAACTCCCCGAACTCATGGGCGCCTGCGGCTTATGATGACAAACTGGATCTGGTATATCTGCCAATCGGCGTCGCGACACCGGATATCTGGGGCGGCAACCGTACTCCAGAAATGGAACGTTTTGCGAGTGGCCTGCTGGCGCTGAATGCCTCCACCGGTAAACTGGCCTGGTTCTACCAGACCGTCCATCACGATCTGTGGGATATGGACGTTCCGGCGCAGCCAACGCTTGCGGATATCACTGATAAATCCGGCAACAAAGTTCCTGCGATTTATGTACCGACCAAAACCGGTAACATCTTCGTGCTCGACCGCCGTGACGGTAAGCTTATCGTTGATGCGCCAGAGAAGCCTGTGCCACAAGGCGCGGCGAAGGGCGACCATGTTTCTCCAACTCAGCCATTCTCAAAACTGACGTTCCGTCCGGAAGCCAAACTGACGGGCAAAGACATGTGGGGCGCAACGATTTACGACCAGCTGATGTGTCGTGTGATCTTCCACAAACTGCGTTATGAAGGCACCTTCACACCGCCATCCGAGCAGGGCACTCTGGTCTTCCCAGGTAACCTCGGGATGTTCGAGTGGGGCGGTATCTCCGTGGATACCGATCGTCAGGTAGCTATCGCTAACCCGATCGCACTGCCGTTCGTGTCTAAATTGATCCCGCGTGGGCCGGGTAACCCAATCGAGCCAGACGCTAACGATAAAGGCGGTTCCGGTTCTGAGTCAGGTATCCAGCATCAGTACGGCGTGCCATTTGCCGTGACGCTGAATCCGTTCCTGTCTCCGCTGGGCTTCCCATGTAAACAGCCTTCATGGGGTTACATCTCCGGCGTTGATCTGAAAACCAACGACATCGTGTGGAAAAAACGTATCGGCACCGTGCGCGACAGCTCACCGCTTCCGTTACCGTTCAAAATGGGTATGCCAATGCTTGGCGCACCGATTTCCACTGCCGGTAACGTGTTCTTCATCGCAGCAACCGCAGATAACTACCTGCGCGCGTTCAACATGAGCAACGGTGACAAACTTTGGGAAGCAAGACTGCCAGCGGGCGGCCAGGCAACCCCAATGACTTACTCTGTGAATGGCAAGCAGTACGTTGTTATCGCAGCCGGTGGTCACGGTTCGTTCGGCACCAAACTGGGCGATTACATCATCGCTTACGCACTGCCAGACGCTGACGCTAAATAACTCACCGTCACACGTTCTGACATATGCTCTGCAATCTGAGGCCGCGAAAGCGGCCTTTTTTTTTACGTATCTATTACAAGAGAGAGATTCTGAACTCTGAGGTTCAGTGCTCTTAATCCCTTCCAAGCTGAATGAGTTATCGCGCTTAACATTTCACTGGCCGCCATTTGTGCTGATGATTTTTTGCACAACCCCGTCCTGACTGGAAAATCTCCGGGTAAACGCAGTTTTGTGTCAGATTTATATAAGTATTTTATAAAAATGACATTAATAATATTAATATATAAAAATCATTTCGTTCCTCATTATATTATTTTTATATTAATTTATTTCCGCCAATTGAACGGTATGCGTATTTTTGACTGGCAATCTTTCACACATTAGCTATAACTCTTAAGGCAAATTACTTAAGAAAGTTCTTAGGTATTCATTAATCCTCGTGACATTTCTGCATGGCTTTCCGGTATCTGCGTTGTTGCCGATGAATTCTGCACCTGGCTTGCCAAGGTGTGGGGATATATTTCATTGCGTGAATAAAATCATATCTCATGGAAAATAACTGAACTTATACAGGGCGAGAAAATTATGCTAAGGACACAAAATGACGTTCTATCAAATAAGAAAAAACGTGAGCTTAAAGATTATTCCTTAAACAAATTGTATATCGCCATGAAGATCATCTTATTTTCCTCTGCCTTCGGGATGCAAAATGTCTATGCCGTAGATTTGCCCTCGGCGGATGCAGGGTGTGCTGGCGGCGGAACGACCTGTAATGTGACCAGCGCGCTCGGCACCGACTTTGATATTACCAGTAATATCACCTCGCCGACCGACGCTGTCAGCGCCGATGCTACGGTGACGGGCAGCACCTTCACCCTGGAAAGCGGGGTGAGTGTCACGGGAGGAACTAGCGGTTCAGGGTTTAATTTTGATACCGGCAGCAGCGCCAACACCATCACCAACAGTGGCACTATTCAGGGCGGTAACGGCATCAGTTTCAACAACGGCGCAGATTTCACCATTATTAATAATGGCCTGATTAACAGCAACGGTGGCGCATCGTCCTATGCCTTGAACAATTTTGGCAGCGGTCTGACCCTGACGAATAATGAAACTGGGACTCTTTCTGCCACGAATACCGTTATTTTGGGGAGCGCCAACTCTGCGGGTGGGGCAACAATCAATAATGCCGGGACAATAACGTCTGGTGCCGGGACTTCAGGAACGGCCATCTCACTTTTTGGCGACAATAATACCCTTAATTTTCACACCAGCTCTCTTATCACCGGCGGGATTACGCTCGAGAGCGGGCAAACCAATAACATCTTAAATTTATTAGACGGAACGGCAGCGAGTGCCGTTTTTAATAACAGCGTGACTGACGGCGGAATTAACTTACTCAATGTTGATGCTAACGATAAAGAATGGGACATCACCGGGCCGCTGACGGTCGCTGGTGCGATTCATGTACTGAGCGGGAATGTCGTTATCACCGGCGACGTAGCTAATACCGGTTCGGGCGGCACTACACTGGATACCGGATCGTCGTTGTCGATTGGCGACGGGGGCACCGAGGGCTCTCTGACTGACGACGTCATCAACAACGGCACTCTGACCTTTAATCGCAGCGATGATGTAGGGTTCAATGACAATATCAGCGGCACCGGTGTGGTGATACAGGCAGGAGAGGGTCAGACCAATCTGGCGGGGAGTGGCACCTGGAGTGGCGGAACACAGGTCATCTCCGGCACGCTGAACGGAATGTCTGCCGACAATGCGCTTGGCACTGGCCCGATAAGTGTGACCAATGGCGCTGTCCTGCAACTGGGTGACGCCTCGACTTTTTTCACTGATTACAATTTCTCCGCGAGCGCACTCACGCTCGAGGCTTCAACCCTGCGCATGAACGGTACGCAGGCCACACCCCTCAACGGTGCTGTAACGTACAACTTCGATAATCTGACTACGCCAATTTCCCTTTCAGATTCGTCGCTGGATTTCGAGCAATCAGCCGCTGCGAACATCGTTTTTAACGGCGACGTCAACGCCATCGCTACCAGTTCGCTGAACTACAATGCAGATACCGGCGCTCACTCGCTGGCAATGAACGGTAGTCTCACCGGTTCGGGCACGTTCAGCGTAAATATGTCTGAGGGCACGCCAGATTCACTTGGCCTCTCGTTTAACGGTGCGGCGAATAATTACACGGGTACGATAAGCCTGAACGGTGATGCCTACACCGTAGACGTCAATACCCTGTTGGGACAGGCTTCCTGGACGCTGACAGGCGCACAAACGTTGAACTTTAACGGTAATAATGCGCACGCCGCCACCGCGATAATCACTGTCGACAACAGTGTTGTGAATATCACCGATGCGGACACGAGCTTACAGATTGGTGCGGGGACGATGAATGGCGTGATTGGTGGACTGGGGAGTCTGTCGAAAAGCAGCACCGGCACTTTGGCGCTCAATGCTGTGAATACCTACACGGGTACGACCGAAATCACCAGCGGCACAATCAATCTCGGCGTTATTGATGCTATTGCTGCCAGTTCCTCGGTAACAATGGATAGCTCCACCATTCTTGGTTTTAAGAATTACGACCAGACATTACAGAATCTCAACGGGACGGGAACCATCAACCTGGGAACCGGCAGTCTGACCTCGCTTAACAGTACGGATACTGCGTTCAGCGGCAAAATTAGCGGCACCGGTGATCTGATTAAAACCGGTGCCAGCGCACTGACGCTTTCCGGCAACGCCAATTCGGTCGGCGCAACGACAGTGGAGGCGGGTAATCTGCACCTGGCTCAAAACGGCGCTTACGCCACAACCAGTCTGACGGTGAATACCGGCGCAACGGCGCAACTCGACCAGAGTGCGCAAATCACTTCTACGGGCGCGGCGGATATTGAGGGCACGCTGAATGTCGCGCTTGGCGGCACGACCCCAAAAATCACCGCCGATAGCGCTACGCTCGGTTCAGGTTCTGCGCTGGAAGTGAGCGGCTTTAGCCCGGTGGCGGCGACCAAAGCCAGTGATCTGAATGGTGCGCGTACGGTGGTACTGCAAACCACGAACGGGATCACTGGCGATTTTGGCACGGTGACAGGCGTAACCGGCAGCGGCGTAGACTATTACTTTAACGACGCTAAACTCTCTGCCGATGGCAAAAACTATAGTCTGGGCAGCGAACTGGCCTGGACGTCCGGCACCTCGCAGGCGACGGGGAATTTCACCCTGACCGCAGCGGGAGACGCGTTTAACGTCGATGTGGCGCTGGGCGATGAAACTGCCAACGGCTCAACCTGGGACGGTAAATCCCTGACCAAACTGGGCGCGGGAAACCTGACGCTGTCGCAGGCCAATACCTACACAGGCACCACTGATATTGAAGCGGGCACGCTGACTGCGGGCATCGAGAATGCGTTTGCCACCAGCAGTTCGGTGAATGTGGCTACCGGCAGCACGCTTGCGCTCAACAATTTTAACCAGACTGCACAGGATCTCACCGGCGCGGGCGCTGTCACGCTCGGCACCGGCAACCTGACCGTGCAGAACAACAACGACACAGCATTCGACGGCGCGATCAGCGGCACTGGCGGACTCACCAAAACCGGCGCCGGTACGCTGACGCTGAGCAACACCGGTAACAGTGTAGGCGCGGCAGAGGTCGCTGCCGGTATTTTACATCTCACTCAAACCGGCACCTTCAACGCCGCCAGCTTGCTGGTTGATGCCGGTGCCACGGCGCAACTCGACAGCGCGTCGCAGGTCGTCACTACTGGAAACGCCACCGTGAACGGCACGCTGGACGTCACCCTCGGCGGCACCGGCCCGATGCTGACGGCCTCTGATGCCACGCTGGGTGACAGTTCGGTGCTCAATGTCGCCGGCTTTACGCCGGGCACGGCCAGCAAAGCCAGCGATCTCAGCGGCGCACGCACTGTGATCATTGATACCACCGGCGGCATCACCGGAGATTTCAGTTCGGTGACCGGCATTACGCCAAGCGATGTCGATTACATTATCAACGATGCGCGTAAATCCACCGACGGCAACAGCTACAGCGTGGGCAGTGAACTGACGTGGAACGCAGGAACGACGCTTTCCAACGGTAATTTCACTCTGACCAGCGCCTCTGACGCGTTTGACGTAGATGTCTCACTGGCGGACCAAGCAGCCAGCAGCACCGGCTGGGACGGTACGTCGTTAACTAAACTCGGCGCAGGCAACCTCACCCTGTCTGCCGCCAATAGCTACACTGGCCCGACCAGCATTCAGGCGGGGACGCTGACCACCGGCATTGAAAACGCCATTGCCACCAGTGACAGTGTCACCGTTGCCAGCGGTGCGACGCTGGCGCTGAACAATTTCAATCAACGGGTGCAGGATTTGAGCGGTGCCGGGATCATTGCGCTCGGCACGGGGACGCTGACGACGCAAAACAACAGTGACACGGCGTTTGACGGGACGGTCACCGGCACCGGCGGTCTGACCAAAAGCGGCACCGGAACACTGACGCTTTCTGCGACCGGCAACTCGGTCGGTGCAACTGACGTCAACGCGGGAACGTTGCATCTGACCCAAAACGGCATGTTTAACGCGACGAGTCTGAGTATCGACAGCGGCGCAACCCTCAGGCTGGATGCGAATTCGCAGATGACCGCCAGCGGCAGTGCGCTTATCGACGGTACGCTGGATGTGACGTTGGGCGGCACCGCACCACTGCTCACCGCCGCCGATGCCACCCTCAACACCACCGACTCTGTACTGAATATTTCCGGGTATAGCAGCGGTCCGGTCGCGAAAGCCAGCGATCTGGAGGGGGCGCGGACGGTGGTCATTCACACCACCGGTGGCATTACCGGCGATTTCAGTGCAGTGACTGGCGTAGGTGCGGGTGACGCGGATTACATTGTGAATGATGCGAAAAAATCCGCCGACGGTCTGGATTACAGCATCGGCAGCGCGCTTGCGTGGAATGCCGCAGCCCCGCTTTCATCGGGAAAATTCACCCTGACCAATGCCAGCGATGCTTTTGACGTCGACGTGGTTTTAGCCGATCAGGCGGCGAATGGCAGCGCCTGGGACGGACAGTCACTTGACAAGCTCGGTCAGGGAACATTGACGCTGTCAGCGGCTAACACTTACACCGGCGCTACACGCCTGCTGGCGGGAACGTTAAAAACGGGTGTTGAGAATGCCTTTGCTGACAGTTCATCCCTGCTTGTCGGGGTAGGCACCACGTTTGATCTGAACAACTTCAATCAGCAAGTACACAATATCGCCGGCGGAGGGAATATTGCGCTGGGAACCGCCACCTTAACGATGGATATGGAAGATAACCTCGGGCTGGGCGCGGTCATCAGTGGTACTGGTGGCATTGTGAAAGAGGGAGCAGGATCGCTGACGCTCACAGGTGACAGCACCTATACCGGAGGCACGCAAATTAATGCCGGGAAATTGACAATTACGTCTGACAATTCGCTAGGTTCAGCAACCAGTAACGTGGCTATCAATAATAATGCCACGTTTGATATCAGTAAGGCGGGCGAATTAACCAATAGCATCACGCTGGGCAGTGGCGGCGGAACCATTATCGGTACGTCGGGAATCAACCTCAGCGGGCTGATCGACGGGACCGGCCAATTGACGACCAGGGGGATTATCGATCTCACCGCAGAGAATACTTACAGCGGGGGGACGACGATTAGCAATGGTGCGACCCTGTCTTTGGGTCGAAACACCACGACGGGCAGCATAGTAGGTGATGTTACCAACAACGGGACACTGGCCTTCACCCGCACTAATGATTTCACCGTTGATGGCATTATCAGTGGCACCGGAAAGGTCGATGCACTCGGTGCGGGCACCGCGACGTTAACCGGCGCAAATACCTACACCGGCAGCACCAATGTTTACGGCGCACTGCGAGTGACCGGGGGGGGATCGCTGGGCAGCGGGGCCGTGGCTATCGCCGCACCGGGTTCTTTGCACATTGATGCGCCGACGGCTGGCAGCTATAGCTTCACCAATGTACTCACGGGTGACGGGACCTTACAGGCTACTCTGACGGCGGCCACCGACACCTTCGCTTTTTCTTCTGCGACCGGCAACGCCTTCACCGGCACGGTCGCTTTAGGTCAGGGCCAGTTTACGCTCGACGGTGATAACACCTCGGCGCTGACTAACGCAACGCTGCAACTTGATACCGGCAACACGACTACCGTTGCAGCGGCAGATCAAAACATCGGCAATTTAACCCTGAACGGCGGCACCATGGCGTGGAGCGGGCAAACTCCACCGCAATCGCCAGTAGGGATCGTCAACGTGACTGACCTGACGATTAACAGCGGCACCGTGCAGGTAGACATTCCGGTAACCAGCGGTGTGCCTAACCCGGCACCTGCGCCGGGGTTGAACCTGCTGGCCCAGGACGACGGTGAGATCCAATCTCAGCTGGTCGCTGCCAGTGGTTCAGTGACCGGCGACGCCTCTTCCCTGGGGCTTGTCGACAGCAGCGGTCAGGCGATCAGTAATCCGCAGACGCTGGCGATCACCGAAGGCACGACCACGGTGGCGAACGGCAGCTATGATTTCATGCTCTCCACCGGCAGCGGTAACGACGGGTTGTATGTTGGGTACGGCCTGAAAGGGCTGGATCTGCTGAGCGGTCAGACGCTGCATCTGGCAACGGACAGCAACTCGGCATCCAACGGCGCGGTGCTTAATGCACAACTGACCGGCAGCGGTAATCTTGACGTCAATGGCAGCGCCTCTGCCGGTCAGACGCTGACCCTAAGCAACGCCACCAACAGTTACACCGGCACCACCACGGTCAGCGGCGGTACGCTGGTGGCGGGCAGTGATAATGCCCTCGGCGCGACGTCTGAGCTGGCATTGCAGGATACCACCGGCTTTGATCTCAACGGTAAAACGCAGACTGTCGGCACGCTGAGCGGCGCAAGCGGGTCCACGCTCAACGTCAATGGCGGCAACCTGACGCTGAGTCTGGGCGGCCAGAGTGAGGGTACGCTGACCGGCGCAGGGAATCTGACGGTGAGCGACGGCACCCTGACCGTCAACGGCGCGAACAGCGGCCTGAGCGCCGCAGTTGTCCTCAATAATACCGCGCAGGCACTGCTCAGTGACGTGGCGGCTCTTGGTACCGGCAGCATCAGCCTCAGCGGCGCAACCACCGGTGTTCAGCTTGACGCCGCAACCGGCACGCTGGCGAACGCCCTGAGCGGAACTGGCGTGGTCGGGTTACAGGGAGCCTCGGCGGTGACGCTTTCCGGCGATAACAGTGGTTTTGGCGGCAGCTTTACGGTCGATAACACGAGCAGCCTGACGGCAGGCACGGCGCAAAACCTGGGGACGGCCGCTGTCAGCAACGACGGCGCGCTGGTACTCGACAGTGCCACCGACTGGACATTCACCAACGTAGTCAGCGGCAGCGGTACGCTTGAAAAAGCGGGCAGCGGCAACGTGTCTATTGGCAGCAACAACACCTACACCGGCGGCACGACGGTCAGCGCAGGTACGCTGACGCTGACCAACGCACAGGGTGCAGGTACGGGCACGGCAACCATCGCCGCGCCGGGCACGCTGGCAGTCAATGTCAGCGGGGGTAATTTCAGTAATGCGGTCGATAACAGCGGATTACTGAGCGTAAGCGGAGCCGGTAGCGAGCTGAGCAGCACCATCACCGGCAGCGGCACCAACCGGATTTCAGCCACCGATCTGACCCTCAGCGGGGATAACAGCGGATTTACAGGCGTGTGGGATCTGGCCTCCGGCAGCTCTTCCACCGTTGCCGCCGCGCAAAATCTTGGCGCGGGCAGCGTGCTGCTTAACGGTACGCTCAACGTGACACCGGCCAGCGGCGATTTCGCCTTTGACAATGCGCTGACCGGGCAAGGTGCGATGAATGTCGCGATGGCGACGGCGGCGGACCGCTTCTCCTTAAGCGCGGGCAGCGGCAATGCCTTTGCCGGGCAGGTGAATCTCGGTCAGGGCACGTTTGTCCTGTCCGGTACGGATACGCAGGCATTGACCAGTGCTACGCTGCAAAATCAGTCAGCCAATATCGTGGTGGGCGCGGGAACGCAAGCCATCGGTAATCTGGCGCTGAACGGCGGCAGTACGACGTTTGATGTGCTGACTAACACGCTGATTACCACCAATCAGCTGGCGCTGAACGGCGGAGAAGTGCGGGTCGGCGGGCTGGAAACCCTGCCGGATCCGGCGAACACCGTCGGTGAACCTTTATTACAGCAGGATGACATCATCGGAGATCCGCTAATCCTCTCGCAGGGCAATACCGGTTCTTCTGCCAATCTGACCCTGACCGATGCCGCAGGTAATGTGCTGGCCCCGACCACCGCCGATGTGACGCAGTTTGGCAATGTGGTGGGACTCGGGACATATAACTACGGCCTGACAGGCAGCAATCTGCAAGGGCAGACCGGCTTGTTCCTTTACTCTGGCCTGGTGAAACTCGATTTACTGGCAGGCCAGCAGGTTTCTCTGGTGCAGAACTCCAGCGCACCGCTGGGGGGTAACGAAATGCACGCGCTGATCACCGGTGCCGGTGGGCTGAATGTGGATGTGGCGACAACGGCCACCCTCAACAACCCGCGTAATGATTACACTGGCCGGACGACGGTCACCAACGGCACGTTGCGTCTGGGCTTTGATCACACGCTGGGCAATACGTCGTCATTGGATCTGCTCGGCACCAGTCAGGTTGATCTGAACGGTAAAACGCAAAGTATCGGTGCACTCAACAGCATGGCGGACACCGTGGTGGATCTTAACGGCGGTACGCTGACCATCACTGACAGCCAGCGTGCGGCGGGCGACACCAACGGCGGCACTATAACCGGTCGCCTGACCGGCGGCGGTCAGCTGATTGTTGACCCGAGCGTGCTCAATATCGATGGCGCTAACCCGAATCTGTCAGCCTCAACGCTTATTACCGGCGGCTCCCAAGTCCGTCTCAACAATGTGCAGGGTCTGGGTACCGGCAGCATCACCATGGACGCGGCGGATGACCTGCTGACTTTCGATACCTTCAACGGCCAGACCGCCAGCGGCGCGCTTAACAATGCGCTGCTCGGTGCGGGCTCTGTGCAGCTCGGCAGCACTGAAGTCATCAGCCTAGCGGCGGATAACAGCACCTTCAGCGGTAACTTCACTATTGGCAATGACGCCACGCTGATCGCCTCTGAAAATGCCAATCTCGGCACGGCAAGCATCACCGATAATGGCTTATTGCAGATCGACAACGCCGCCGACATGACGCTCTCCAATAGCGTCACCGGCACTGGCGGATTGTTGAAAACGGGCGCAGGCGCGTTGACGGTTTACCAGCCTGCGTACTCCGGCACGACGGAGATTAACAGCGGCGCGCTGATCGTTGGCAACGGCACGCAGGCCGGGGCAAAACTGGGAGCGGACGGTGCCGGTGAAGTCAGCGTGGCATCGGGCGCAACGCTTTCGGGGGACGGGACGGTGAGCGGCAATGTTACCAACAGCGGTACCGTGGCCGCCCTTAACAGCCTCTCGGCCTACGGCTCGGCGGCAGCCAGCGTGTTCAACCTCAGTGGTAATCTGACCAACAACGGCTTGCTGCAACTGGCGGGCGGCACGGTAGGTAATACCTTAGCGGTCGGCGGAAATTACATCGGTGGCGGGGTGCTGGCGCTGCAAACCGTGCTCGGTGGCGATAACTCGGTGACCGATAAACTGGTGGTGGCGGGGGATACTTCCGGCACTACGCAGGTGACGGTGAAAAATGCCGGAGGCAGCGGGGCGCAGACCAACACCGGGATTCAGGTGGTGGATGTCGGCGGGCAATCGAACGGCGTGTTCAGTCTCAATGGTCGTGCGGTGGCCGGGGCGTATGAATATCATCTGGTGAAAAGCACCACCAACGGCGACTGGTATCTGCAATCTGGCACTGATACACCGACGCCACCGCAGCCACCAGAACCGCCAACGCCTCCGACGCCGCCCTCGAACAGCTTCCGTCCTGAGCCGGGCGCCTATCTGGCGAACCAGCGTGCGGCACAAAACATGTTCCTGCACACACTTTATGATCGTTCCGGCGCAGCGCGCAGCAGTCAGGACACCGACATGGCGAAAGGTTGGGTGCGTCTGGGCGGTGATTACACCAAACAGAAAAGTAACGGCGGTCTGTACAATGAGAAAACCCATACCACGCTGGTACAGCTGGGCAGCGATTTGTATCAGCTCGACGGTGCAAACGGTGACCAGATTAACGCCGGTGTGATGGCGGGCTACGGCCACTCGAGCAGCAATACCAGCGTTAAAAACAGCACGTATGAAGCCAGCGGGCAGGTGAACGGTTACAGCATCGGGGCTTACGGCACCTGGTACGCACAGCCTGACCGCGTGACCGGTACCTATGTCGACAGCTGGATCCAGCACGCATGGTACAAAAATGACGTCAACGGCGACAGCCTGCCGCAGGAGTCTTACGACAGTCAGGGGACGGATGTCTCGCTCGAAACCGGTTACGGCTTCGCGCTGAAACAATCTGATGAAGTCCGCTGGGTGGTCACGCCTCAGGCGCAGCTGATCTACAGTCACTACGAAACCGACGGGCACACCGAGCAAAACGGTACCCGCATCAACGCCAACGGCGACGACGGCATCAGAACCCGTATGGGGGTGCGCCTGAGCCGTCAAAACACGGTGGTCATTAACAGTGCTCAACCGTTCCTTGAAGTGAACTGGTACAACGGCCAACCGGCATCAGACAGTGTGGACTTCAATCAGGTCCGCTTTGAAAATGCCACTTCGGTAAACCGTTACGAAGTCAAGGCCGGGGTGACCGGCTCTATTAACCAGAAATGGCAGACCTGGGGACAAGTCAGCAGTACTTGGGGCGACAACAACTATCAGGGCTATCAGGGAATGGTGGGCGTGAAATACCAGTGGTAAAACACGGAGTCACTGCAAAGCCGGGCGCGAAAGTGCCCGGCTTTTTTTTACGTGGCGTGAGCTGCGGCCCGGTGATGTCCGGCAGCCGCTCAAGTCTTATCCAGCGGACAATCTATCACTGCGCAACCGGCTCACGCTGATCACCGTCGCCAGAACAGTCGCGATCACTGCTACCCATAAGCTGACCTTCACCGCCTGTGCTTCCTGTAACACACTGCTGGCGGAGTAAATGGTCAGGATCACCCCGACGCAGGCCGCGCCCAGACACTGACCGAAGGTGCGCATAATTGCCAATACGCCGGAAGCGTAACCGCTGTTTTCCCGCGAGGCGTTGGAGAGCATTTCACGGTTATTCGGGCTCTGAAAGCAGCCAAAACCGATGCCGCAGACGAAACTTCTCAGACCGATATCCCAGAACGGCGGCTGCGCAGGCAGTTGCGCCAGTAACAGTAATCCCACTGCAAATATTGCCAGACCCACAGTCGAAATAATGGCGGCAGGATAGCGGTCAGCCAGGCGTCCTGCATGCGGGGCAGCGAGAATAATCCCCAGCGGCCACGGCGTGAAAAGTAATGCGGAAACGAACGCGCTGTAACCGTAAACACTTTGGAACAGGAACGGCAGTGCGACAAAGGTGATGCCCTGGCTGACAAATGAAGCCAGCGACGTGAATGCCGCCAGTGTAAACCGGGTGGAGGCAAATATACCCAGCGGCAACAGGGGTTTAGGCGCGCGACGTTGACGCCAGACAAAGGCCAGGCCTGCAATAATCGCTGTCAGGCCATACGTCATGGCGGTAACAAGTTCGCCTGCGCCGGGATGTGAGAAGGATTCTGCCGCCATAATCAGCGCACCCAGTGCCACCGCCGATAACACAGCGCCCGCGCTGTCAAACGGCTGACGCGTACTGGCAGGGTTTGAAGGCACCGCCCGCAGCGTGAGAATGACGGCAAGAATGCCGAGCGGAATGTTTATCGCGAACAGCCACTGCCAGCTCATCGCGGATAATATTGTGCCGCCAAGCACAGGCGCCACGGCGGTGCTGGTGGCGATCATCAGAGCATTCAGCCCCAGTATTCGGCCCAGCAGCCGATTGGGAAAAGCGGAGCGCAATATCGCCGGTCCGATACTCAGCGTTGCCGCCGCGCCGATGCCCTGAAGCACTCGCATAACGATCAACATATCGAGGGATGTTGACAGGGCGCAGCCCAACGAGGCGAGTGTGAATACCGTCAGCCCGGAGAGAAAGAGCGGGCGGAAACCAATGTGGCTGGCCAGTGCGGCGAAAATCGCCAGCGTCATGGACGCGGACAACAGATAACCATTCGATACCCAGACCGCATCGCCAGCGGATATATTCAGCGCCCGTGCGATTTGCGGCAGCGCAATGTTGACCATCGAGCCATCGAACACTGACATTGTCGCCATGATCATCACGGCAGCCATGGCAAAACCGCGTTCGCGGCCGGGTAATCCCTCATCGCCTGGTTTATCGGAAAATAACTCCATAATGCTATCGCTCTCATTGATATTTAGTGAAGTCACTATACCGGTGGGCAATATAGTGCGGAAGGCGCAGCGTTTGCACTTAATACCTGCACCAGACGCCTTCTCTCGAATTTCAGCCTGAGTTATCATGAGGCATGACTGAACCCGATTTGAACTTACTCATTGCGCTGGACGTGCTTCTTGCTGAAGGAAGTGTGGCGGGTGCTGCCCGTCGTTTAGGCCTGAGCGCCTCGGCCATGAGCCGGACACTGAGCCGCCTGCGCACGACGACCGGCGATCCGCTGCTGGTGCGGGCAGGGCGTCAGATGGTACTGACGCCTTACGCCGAAGAGATCCGTGAACGCACGCAAAACGCTGCGCACGAAGCGCGCGCGTTGCTGCGTCCTTCGGCATCGGTACTCAATTTACCGATGCTTGACCGTACCTTTATCCTGCGCTCTAACGACGGTTTTGTGCTGGCCTTTGGCGCAACGCTTATCGCCGAAGTGGCGGCGGTGGCGCCGCGGGTCTGTCTGCGATTTGCACCGAAGCCGGAAAAAAGTTCCACACATCTGCGGGAAGGGCGGGTCGATCTTGAGATAGGCGTGCTGAGTAATATGGGGCCGGAAATCCGTATTCAGACACTGTTCCGTGACCGCTTTGTCGGGGTGGTCAGAAAAGGCCATCCGCTCGAACTGAAAGGTGAGATTACCGCTGCCGACTATGCCGCGTGCGGCCATGTAGTGGTGTCCCGTCGCGATGGTATCCGCGGGCCGGTGGATGATGCGCTGGCTGAATACGGCTTAGAACGTAAAATCTCCACCGTCGTGCCCGGTTTCTCCGCCGCTCTGGCGATCGCCCAGGCGTCGGATCTGGTGGCGCTGGTTCCGGCTTCTTTCCTCATCAGCCAGCCGGTTATCGAAAGTAACGGCGCGCAGGCCACGCTCTGGATTTTTGATCTGCCGGTAAAAACCCGCGAAATCACAATCTCGCAGATGTGGCACCCGCGCTCTGAGGTGGATCCGGCGCACCGCTGGTTGCGGCAGTTGGTACTTAACGTATGCCGGCAGAAGCTGTCGGGTCAGGAAGATTAAGAATCAACGCTACCGGGCATCAAGGTAATGTTTAAGCGTCATCCGTAAATCTGGGGTTAACTCTTTGATGTTATTTAGCATCCAGCGTAAATACATCGGGTCATCCTGGGCGATTTCCTCAATTTTCATACCCCGGTATTTACCAAACATCATGGTGGTGACCAGCGCTGGACGCCCGGTAATGCCGACCATTTCTTCCGGCGTCCAGTCTGATTCCTCCATGATACGGATCAGTAATGCTGCGGTGATGTAACAGTCAAACAGCGCGCGGTGGTGATGCAATTCCGCGGGGGTTGTTACATTGAGTTTGAGGGATTTGTATAACGCCATGTTGCTGTACTTGATCCCCGGCCACAGGCGACGCGCCAGTTTCACGGTGCAAATCCAGTCACCCGGCATTTCCGGCAGCATACGCTGGTCGAAACTGGCGTTGTGGGCCACATAATAAGGGCTGCCGTGGTAACGGGGGATCACCTCTTCAATCCAGGGTTTGTCGGCCACCATCGCCTCAGTGATTTTGTGAATAGCCATCGCCTGATGGCTGATAGGGCGATCGGGACGTACCAGATCGCTCATCGGGTTGACGATTTGTCCATCCACAATATCGACCGAGGCCACTTCAACGACGCCACCCTGCAATCCACAGGTTTCCGTATCAATTACTCGCAACATATTCCACTCCAGAGGGGCATCCGACGCTCGTCAGATAGTGAGTACGATCCTAATTTATCTTGCCTTTCAGTTCAATCTGGGCAGGCCGGGCTCCTGACAGCGTGTATCTGGTATATTTCCACACAATCGATCCGCCTATTTCCTGTACAGATCACACTTCACCCTGCTTTCGTGAAAATGCTCACATTCCCCCGTGCAGATGCCCAAACATACGACGAAATTTTCGGCTTTTAGCCGTGGAAATGTGCAAATAAAGTGGCTAACTTCGATAATGAAACGCTATTTTATTAATGTTGGATTACGGTTTTAACGAAGTGTGAGTGCGCTCACAAAGCTGACGGAACCCGTAATCCCGGAGCGCCCTGACGGGCAGTCACTCTCTCAGTAATGGCAGGTATCGCTGTGAAAATAAGTTCTGTTGAAGTTTCTGTTTTTACTTATCCGACGCGTCGTGTATCAGACAGCGCGGGTCATTCGCATCCGGGTGAAGAAAGTCTGGCAAAAATGGCGATGTTGACCATCTCCACCGATGAAGGCGATTGCGGTTATTCGTTCGCGCCACCGGAAGTAGTGCGTCCGCACGTGGTCAATGCCTTCTTTAGAAAAGTACTGATTGGTCAGAATCCGTTCGACCGGGAACGTCTTTGGCAGGATCTGGTTCACTGGCAGCGCGGCAGTGCGCACCAGCTGACCGAGCGCGCGCTGTCGTTTGTCGAGCAGGCGCTGTGGGATTTAATGGGCCGTAAACTGAATATGCCAGTGCATAAGTTGCTGGGCGGCTTCCGTGAAAAAGTGCCCGCCTACGGCAGCACCATGTGCGGCGACGAACTGAAAGGCGGGCTGTCGACGCCTGACGAGTTTGGTCAGTTTGCCGAAAAGCTGGTGGCGCGCGGTTATCAGGCGATAAAACTGCACACCTGGATGCCACCGGTGGCGTTCGCGCCGGACCCAAAAATGGACATCAAAGCCTGCGCCGCCGTGCGTGAAGCGGTCGGGCCGGACATCGAACTGATGCTCGACGGCTATCACTGGTACAGCCGCAGTCAGGCGCTGATCATCGGCAAAGCGCTGGAAAAACTCAACTTCGCGTGGTTCGAAGAGCCGATGGAAGAAGAGAGCATGGCGTCTTACGCCTGGCTGGCGGAAAACCTGTCGATCGACGTGATTGGGCCGGAAAGCCTGGGCGGTAAACATCACAGCCGTGCGGACTGGGTAAAAGCCGGAGCCTGCGACATTTTACGCGCCGGAGCGAACGGCGTCGGCGGGATCTCGCCATGCATGAAAGTCGCCAGTCTGGCGGAAGCGTTCGGTATGGACTGCGAAGTTCATGGCAACGGCGCGGCAAGTCTGGCGGTGGTCGGCGCAATCCGTAACTGTCGCTGGTACGAACGCGGCCTGTTGCATCCGTTCCTTGAATACGACGAACCCGCTGCGTATCTCAACAGCATCGTTGACCCGATGGATGAGCAAGGTTTTGTACATCTTTCGAATCGCCCCGGCCTTGGAGAGGACATTAATTTTGAGTACATAGAAACCCATACCGTCAGCCGAGACTGACCTGCGGGCAGAAAAAAATAATAAACCTCTGACTCTACCCGGAAGGTACATCATGAACACAGGCACACCCTTCGGGGCGTGGATCCTCGCGCTCCTGCTCACGGTGAGCGGCGGGGCGGTACAGGCGAAAACGCCCCCCGACCAGCTGCTTATCGGCATGAACATGAACAACCTGCTGACACTCGATCCGGCTGCCATGACCGGCAATGACATCGTCGGCATTGTGGTGAATCTGTATGACCCGCTGATTGAGCTGGATCCGCAGGAGCTGACCAACGTCCGCCCGGCGCTGGCGACCTCGTGGGAAGTGAACGATGCGCGGGATCTGATCACATTCCATCTGCGCGACGGCGTGAAATTCCACTCCGGCAATCCGGTCACCGCGGATGACGTGGTGTGGTCGATGCGCAGGATCCTGCACCTGAATCTGGCGCAGGCATCGGTGTGGAAATCTTACGGTTTCACCAAAAAGAATGTCGATGAGATGGTGCGCACGCCGTCACCGGGCATTGTCGAAATTCAGCTGCCTAAACCGAACGATCCAAAACTGGTGATTTACTCACTGGCCGCGCTCGGCAGCGTGGTGGCGCTGGACAGCAAAACCGTTAAGGCGCATGAAGTTAACGGCGACTGGGGCAACCGCTGGCTGACCACCAACGAAGCCGGTTCTGGGCCGTTTCGCCTCGACAGCTGGCAGGCGAAAGATGTGCTGAACATGAGTCGCAATCCACAGTACTGGCGCGGCGAACCGCGTCTCTCCCGCGTGGTGTTCCGTCATTTTCAGGAATCTCAGACCCTGCGTCTGATGATCGAAAAAGGCGATCTGGATATCGCCAATAATATGGCGGTGTCTGACGTCACCGCTCTGAGTCACGATCCGGCGATGACCGTCGATACGGTGAAAAAAGGAACCATTTATTACGTGGCAATGAGCATGAAGGAGCCGCATTTTGCCAATCCTAAAGTGCGCGAAGCGGTGCGCTATCTGATTGATTATCAGGGAATCGGCAAAGCGCTGATGAACGGTTACGGCATTGTGCATCAGCGACCGATTCAGGTCGGGATGCCTGCTACGCTGCCGGATCCGGGTTATAAACTGGATATTCCACGCGCAAAAACGCTGCTGGCGGAAGCCGGTTATCCTGACGGTTTTGACACCACGCTGCGGGTGCTGGCCGATCAACCCTTCCTCAACATTGCCATTGCGGTGCAGTCCACGCTGATGCAGGCCGGGATTCGCGCCAAAATCGTTACCGGCACCGGTAACCAGATTTACGGTGCGATGCGCGAGCGCAAGTTCGACATGCTGGTCGGGCGCGGCGGCAGCGGTGTGGAACCGCATCCGCATTCAAGCCTGCGGGCGCTGGTTTACAACCCCGATAACAATGACGCTGCGCGCCTGACCAATTTCCAGGGGTGGCGCACCGGTTTTTACGATAAACAGCTGAATACGGATATCGATCAGGCGCTGCTTGAACGCGATCCGGAAAAGCAAAAGCAGGATTACTTCGCGATTCAGGAACGCTACGACGCGCTGATCCCGGCGCTGGTGCCGCTGTCGCAAATGGTGGATTCCATCGTGGTGCGCAAAGACGTCAAAAATTACCTGCCGCATCCTTCCGCCACCACTTTCCTGCGTGACGTTTATAAAGATGAAAGTCAGGCAACTGATCCTTCATCCGGAGGTAAAGGGTTATGACCACGCAAACGCAAACCTGGCACGCGAACATTCCTGCCGGACGCATCGGTAAACGGCTGGTGCAGGTGGCCGTAACCCTGTTCGGGTTGTTGCTGCTGACGTTTTTCATTGGCCGCGTGATGCCGGTGGATCCGGTACTGGCGATTGTCGGGCCGGACGCCGACCACAGCACCTATCAGCAGGTCTATCACCAGCTGGGCTTCGACAAACCGCTGTGGACGCAGTTTGGCATCTATCTTTCCGGGCTGGCGCAGGGTGATTTAGGTAATGCGCTGCTGACCGGTAAACCGGTGACGCAGGACATTGTCCGCGTCTTTCCGGCAACCATGGAGCTGGCGACGCTGGCGATCATTCTCGGCGCTGGCGTCGGCATTCCGCTGGGCGTGCTGGCGGCGGCGAAACGTAACAGCGTCGCGGATTACGTGGTGCGCATCATCAGTCTGGCCGGATATTCCACGCCGATTTTCTGGGTCGGGATGATGGGGCTGCTGGTGTTTTACGCCTGGCTCGGATGGGTGGGCGGCGCGGGGCGTCTGGATTTCAGCCTTGACGGACAGGTGACGCGGCACAGCGGTTTCATGCTGATTGATTCGTTGATCGCCGGTAACTGGGAGGTGTTTCGCAACGCGCTCAATCACCTGATCCTGCCCGCGTCACTGCTCGGTTTTCATTCGCTGGCCTACATCAGCCGCATGACCCGCAGCTTTATGCTGGCGCAGCTCTCGCAGGAATTTATCATCACCGCCCGCGTTAAAGGCCTGAGCGAATGGGATGTGCTGTGGAACCATGCGTTTCGCAACATTCTCGTTCAGCTGCTGACCGTGGTGGCGCTGGCCTACGGCTCACTGCTCGAAGGCGCGGTACTGATCGAAACCGTCTTCTCATGGCCGGGCTTCGGTTCGTATCTCACCAGCAGCCTGATGCTGGGCGACATGAACGCGGTGATGGGCTGCGTGCTGGTGGTCGGCATGATTTTCGTGGTGCTGAATCTGCTCTCTGACCTGCTGTACCAGGTCTTTGACCCGAGGACAAAAGTATGACGATTTCCCTCGATTCTGTGACGCTCAGCGCGGGCGATGAAAAACGTCAGCGCGTGAAACGGGCATTTGGCCGCATCGGCCATTTCCTGTGGCAGATGGCGTGCAATCCGCTGACCGCCATCGGTGGGGCGATTGTGCTGGTGCTGATGATTGTGGCGCTGTTCGCACCGTGGATCGCGCCGTTCCATCCGCTGGTACAGGATTTAAACAATGCGCTGAGCCCGCCTTCGGCGGCGCACTGGTTCGGCACCGACGAATTTGGCCGCGACATCTTCAGCCGTCTGGTGTACGGCTCGCGGATCACGCTGTACATCGTACTGCTGGTGTCGGTGACCGTCGGCCCGCTGGGTTTGCTGCTCGGCGTCACAGCCGGATATTTCGGCGGTAAAACCGACATGGTGCTGATGCGCGTGACCGATATTTTCATCTCTTTCCCGAGCCTGGTGCTGGCGCTGGCTTTTGTCGCCGCCCTCGGTCCCGGGCTGGAACACGTGGTGATCGCGATTACGCTGACAGCCTGGCCGCCGATTGCACGTCTTGCGCGCGCCGAAACCCTCTCGCTGCGTCAGGCCGATTTCATCTCGGCGGTACGTTTGCAAGGGGCGTCTCCGCTGCGGGTGCTGTGGCGTCACATTGTGCCGCTGTGTCTGCCGTCGGTGATCATCCGAATCACCATGAATATGGCGGGCATTATCCTGACTGCTGCCGGTCTCGGCTTTCTTGGACTCGGTGCGCAACCACCGGATCCTGAATGGGGCGCAATGATTTCCAGTGGCCGTACCTACATGATGGAGTGCTGGTGGGTGGCAACGATCCCCGGTCTGGCGATCCTGATTAATAGCCTTGCGTTCAACTTTTTAGGAGATGGCCTGCGTGACATCCTCGATCCCCGAAATGACTGACGCTCCGGCGTTACTCGACGTGCGCGATCTGCACGTCAGCTTTGTGAATGGTCGTCAGGTCACGCAGGCGGTGCGCGGCGTGTCCTTCCAGCTCGGGCGTGAAAAACTGGCGATTGTCGGTGAATCCGGTTCGGGAAAATCTACCGTCGGGCGCGCATTGCTTCAGCTGCATCCGGCGAAAGCCAAAATCACTGCCGAACGGATGCAGTTCGGCGATGTAGATTTGCTGAACGCCACGCCGAAGCAGATGCGTCAGGTGCGCGGCAAGCGCATCTCGATGATTATGCAGGATCCGAAATACTCGCTGAATCCGGTGCTGTGCGTCGGCGACCAGATAGCCGAAGCCTGGCGTTCGCACCACGCCTGCTCGTATCAGGATGCCAAACGCAAAGTGCTGAACATGCTCGACGTGGTACGTATTCGCGACCCGGAACGCGTCTACGGCCTGTATCCGCACGAGATTTCGGGCGGGCAGGGGCAGCGCATTATGATCGCCATGATGCTTATCACCGACCCGGAAATGGTGATTGCCGATGAACCGACGTCGGCGCTTGACGTTTCCGTGCGTTTACAGGTGCTGGCGCTGCTTGATGATCTGGTGAAAACACGCGGTCTGGGGCTGATTTTTATCAGTCACGACATCAATCTGGTGCGCAGTTTCTGCGACCGCGTACTGGTGATGTACGCCGGCCGAGTGGTGGAGTCCATCGCTGCGACCGATCTCGATAATGCGCAGCACCCTTACACGCGCGGCTTGCTGAATGCGCTGCCGGACATGGATAACCGCCGTTATCCGCTGCCGGTAATGCAACGTCAGGCCAGCTGGCTGACCGATTAAGGAGACTGAAATGTCAGTAAAAACCATGATCGACGTTCGTAATCTGAACCTGACGTTTGGTGAGGGGGCGAAAACCACACAGGTGCTGACCGACGTGAACATTGCCGTGCGCGAGGGGGAGATTTTCGGGCTGGTGGGCGAATCCGGTTCAGGTAAAACGACGGTGCTGAAATGTCTGGCGGGGTTGTTCACTCACTGGAAGGGTGAACTGGAAATCGACGGGCAACAGCTGGAGCATAAGATTGGCCGCGACCGCTGCCGTCTGGTGCAGATGGTGTTTCAGGATCCGTACGGTTCATTGCATCCGCGCCATACCATCGGTGACATTCTGGAAGAGCCGCTGCAAATTCACCGCATCGATCAGCGCGATCAACGCATTAACACTATTCTTGAAAAAGTCGGCCTGAATCGTGGGTTCCGTAGCCGGTATCCGCATCAGCTTTCCGGCGGTCAGCGTCAGCGCGTCGCCATCGCGCGTGCGCTGATCCTCAAACCGCGCGTATTGCTGCTCGACGAACCAACGTCGGCGCTGGATGTTTCAGTGCAGGCGGAAATCCTTAATTTGCTGTTCGATCTTCAGAAAGAGGAAGGGCTGACGTATCTGATGGTGACGCATGATTTGGGGGTTATAGCCCATCTCTGCCAGCGCGTTGCGGTGATGAAGTTCGGTAAAATCCTCGAAACCCTGGAAACCGACGCGCTGCTGCGCGGTGATATTGAACAGGATTACACCCGCGTGCTGGTGGATGCCAGCCGGGATTACAGCCGGGAAATGGCGGCGAAAGTAATGTTGTAACGCAATATCCTGTCGTTCCGGTCAGATGCCGGAACGACACAAAAAAAGTTCCGGCTATTTTTGCGCGATACTTTGCGGCTGTCGCAAGTCTTTCATGACATCAGCGATACAGCGATCAACCAGCATTTCGACGGCGTCACTGCGCGAAGTCTCCACCAGCATTGCCAGCCGATCAATTTTTCGCAAAACAGACATACGTAGCGAGAGCGAAACCGGCTTCTTCTTTTCTTTATCCAGCGACACATGGCTGACGGCCTGCCCGCTTTTATGATCCTCACTGGACTGAAGTGCCTGAGTCATCTGACGTAAAGCTTTTTTATCCAGCGTACCTTGTCCGGTGAGCTGATAAGAGTGTGTCGCCTTACTGTATTTAATCTCAGCCGAATAGGTTTCGCGTATTTGCTTTAAAGCCCGGGTCAGCGTGGGTTCGGAACAGGCAAGCTCGGTGAAAATTTTGGTCGCCGACACGGGGTGTCCGGCACCAAGCAATTGTGCCAGTCGGAAAATACGTGCTTGTCGTGTACTGAGTTGCATGATTAGTCAGTGCCTGTCGTCGTTTAATGGGCGATGGTGCATGGAAAATATGCTTATTTATCATTAGCATCCCTCTGATTACCTTTCCATGGCGCCTGCAGGGCTGAAAATCCTATCAGGTCTATGTTCAACATCATGTAAATGAATGTGTGTGAAACGTCTTAATTCAGATGGTTGGCCGTGAAAAACCGCACGCCATCCTGTGTTTCCTCCTGCGCAATGCCGTAAATTTGCGCCTGTTCGAGCACGCGGGCTGCCCAGCGACGATGGGTTGCAGGTTCACACATCGCGCCCTGAGATTTAAAGACCGCCTGACTGGAGTTCAAAATGCGCAGCGCATCGGCGTGATCGGCAGACGTGACCATCAGCGCACGTTCGATTTTGGCGATCTGATTCGGATGAATAGCCGTTTTGCCCACCAGCCCGTGCGCCATATCCAGCGCCAGCTCTTTTTCCATTACATCGTGATCGTCAATGTGCTCACACACCGGAGAGGTCAGGGCGAAATCACGCGAGCCAAACACTGCGACCAGCATTTTGATCACATAACCCATCGGGCTGTCATAGAGCGTGAGGTTGCGTGGACGGCGCAAAGAAATCACGTTCATCAGATCATTACCGCCGATGCGCAGCGCGATAATACGGGAATGACACGGATGCTCCAGCAGCGCTGTCGCGAGCTTGCGCATTTGCATCACGTCAAACACATCTTCGGTTTCCAGCGTCGGCATCATGCACAGGTGCGTGGCTTTCATGATGTCCCACCAGACCGGCAGCGATTCCAGCGTGAACTTTGGTAATACCAGCCCGTCAGCAGGGGTGAGATCTGCCGTGGCGGTGAGAAACTTACCCATCTCAGGGTCCCGCGGACGGATAAATACCAGCGGCCAGTCAGCGCCCAGACCTGCGTCTTTCGCGGATTTCAGCGCGACCAGAACCTGACGAAGATTTTGCAACGCCGCAGGCACGTCTGCGTCACTGACCGCATCTTCCAGACAGATCACGATAGAACGTAATCCGTCGATTTCATTATTCAGAATGCTGCCCGCAATATCGTTACGGGTGGCGGGCATGTAAAGCGTGGCGCCCAGCCGGTAGGGAGATAGTCTCTTTGTCATCAGTGAACCTTTTTGATAATGGTGACGGCGCGGTACTGGCCGATGCGGTCACCGACTTCAGTGATGGTGATGTTTTTTTCACGTGCCAGATAGACCAGCAGCGCAACGTCCGGATCGTTCACGGATCGCACCAGAACGTGTTCCGGCACGCGGCGCAGCACGGCGCGCGTGGCCTCGGCAATACCCGGTTTGATCCGGTTGATGCTTGAAATGTCGTATTCTGCGGCGAGGGACGAAATCACCTGTTCGCTCTGGGTTTTCAGATGCACGTAATCTTGGGGTAGCCACTGGCTGGCAGGGATAGCGTCGAGATCCAGTGAATTGCGACAATCTGCCACGGTATCGACCAGCAGGCGGCTGCATTCGAACTGGCTCAGATGATCGCACTTCACGCAGCCATGCAGCCCAGTAGATGACCAGATCGAGCGTGAAATTAGCCCGGAAACCGGTGCGCCCATGATGCCAAACGGGATCAGCCAGTCGTCGTCGCTGGCGGAAAGCCAGGAAACGCCGCACGGATCGGCCAATACCACCAGTCGCGGATCCTGCGGATAACCGCTGCGGGAGGCGAGCGAGCGGCGCAGTTCGCCAGTGATCGCACCTTTGCCGGTCCAGCCATCAACAAATACGATGCCTTCGGTGCCGTGTTGCGTTTCAATCCAGTCCATCGCTGTTTCGTCGATGCCACGGTCACGGATTATGCTTACGCCGTAATGGTGAGACTGTTTGCCCATTGCCCGCAGGGTTTGTTGCAACATGACACCCAGCGGCACACCGGCACGCACCAGACTGACCAGCACCACCGGCGTATCGCCAAAGCGGGCGACCAGCGCTTTGGCCAGCATCACCACTTCTTTCGCCAGGCGAACCGCGCCCTGATCCAGTGCGCGGGAAAATAAGTCCAGATGCCACGCAGTTGGCTCCGGTTCCTGACTCAGCATCTCGGAATAATGTTTTTCACCGGACTGAATCAGCCGTTCTTTCTGATCAACCGGCGTCATTTCGATTTCCACCGGCGTTAACAAAAAATGCACGTCTTCCGGCAGATATGAGCCGGAAAAAGGAGTAAAAAGCTGCATATTATTTCTCCCCGAAGATGCGCTGGCTGATCTTCTCAGCGAACTGGCTCTGTTGTGGCATGCCAAACCAGTTACAGAGTTTCATAAACCGATGGTCGCTCAGACTGTCACCCAGCCCGATGACCGGGAACACACCGCGTTCTTCCCGCAATTTTTTCAGCAGGAACTGCGTCGCCAGGCCTTTTTCGACCGGCGTCGGCAGCCACGCAATGTTGTTGCTGTTGCGGTGAATGTAAAAACCTTCCGTCGGGAACGTGGCTTCGATCTCGTCGCCGATGGCGTAGAGTTCTTCGAGGCGCGTGCTGTCAGTGTGCTTCATCACCAGATACACCGGCGTGTCGCCGTATTCGTAATTAATGCGCGCCCAGCCGCTGATCTTGCGCTCTTCCATCAGTTCGGTGATGCCCTGTTGCATAGAGATCAGGCGCTCGCGGTAGGCCGCCAGACTGTCCAGCATATGCGCTTTCCACTCTTCATCCGGTTCACCCTGCGGGGTGAGGATCACTGCGCCGTGGGTGGCAATTGCCCATGAGCTGAACGGAATGGTCACCCGGCCAATTTCTTCCGTGCCGCGTGCGGTGACCGGGATAAAATCAGCATGTTCAAGCAGCCAGTCCACCAGCATGGATTGTTCTTCGGTCATGAAGCTGCGCGCGGACATTGAACGATCCAGCGCGCCTGGACGGAACGGCTCAAGCGCCAGTTCATCGACCATCTTACGGCGCGTCTGAAACAGCGTATCGTCCAGATCGGAAAAAACCACCGGCTTATTCATACAGACTCACCTTCATAAACCACTACCTCAACGGTATTTGCCACTTTTTTCAGGGCATCGAGCAGGGCAGGATCCACACTGTCCGCAGGCGTTTCCACACACAACAGAATGCGGTCGAAACGCTGATGCGCCACGTTATAGACAAAGTTTGGAATGCCGAGCCCGTAGTTGTCCGTAAAAGCAATAGCAGATTGGATGGCATAACCGGTAGAAATCGGTGAGCGGGTCGTGCAGCTGAATTTCACGTCAGCCCCCGACTTTTCAAGGCGCTCCGCCAGCAGCAGCGGTTCCCAGACGAATTCACCCGAACCGAGCACCAGCACTTTATCGCCAGCAGCAGCGGTGATCGCTTTACCCAGATCGCGCGCAGGAATCGCCATCCCCAGGCGGCCCCAGCTCTGTTTGCCGGTGATGGCGACGCTGCCGGTGGCGGTGACGTTAACGGCGGGCATGACCGGAACCGGCGCATCCGGTCTCTTTTCCCAGTGCCAGTCGCCTTGCACCAGAGAAACCGGCGTGACCGGCAGAGGGCAATTGGCCTCAATGGCGTTGCCGCTCCAGTCGGTCAGCGTGACGGTCACCACGCGTTCAAGCTGCGAAAGCCCGGCGTCAGCGCGCAAGGCTTTCAGCAGATTAATGAAAGTATTACCGGTGGTGGCTTCGTCGTCGATCAGTACCAGACTTTTTGCATCCTGCACCAGGGCGCGAAGGACCGGATCTGCCGGGTGATAAAGCAGGTGATCCGTCGCGTGGCTATGATTTTCTTTAAATTCGCACAGCAGATCGCCCGCCACCGGATGGCGCGTTGAAGTCAGATAGACAGAGTTTTTATAATGGCTCAAGGCTTCATCATAGACGCCTGCACCCAGTCCCACCGCCGTTTCCGCCAGGCCGACAAACAACACCGGCTCGGGTAAATCCGCTGGAATTTGCAGGGCGAGCTGACGATAGGCAGAGCGCATCACGGAGGGGGCGATCGGAATATGCCGCCCGAGCACTTTGCTGACGAATAAAAACGCGCGCTTAGGATTGCGGCGCTCGGCGATATCAAACAAAGCGTCCAGCGAATGCTGTCCGCCGGTCGGGGTCACGGTCAGCGTACCGCCGGAAAGCTCACGGCGATAAACAGCGTTTGGGATAATCATGTGTTTCCTTGTCCTGAAGACAGGTTGTCGAGCGTGGTGTTGTAAGGGATCACATCTGTCATTGACCTTACAACGGCCTGTGAGAAATGCCCGTTTGCCGCGATCATGGCCTGAGCTTCTGACATCAGACCGAGCTTACGGGCGGCAAAAAGGCCGGGAAGATTGACGCCGCTGTGGCGGGTATAACCGATGCCGCCGCTTGGGCGCATGTTAATTTCCAGCAAGACCGGCTCGCCGTGATCGTTATTGCGGGTTTGCACATTCACCAGACCGTCGGCCTGCATCACTTCGGCACACATTTTGCCCAGTTCATATGCCGGGCCAGACTGTTCGAGATATTGCAGTGCCCCTTCTTTACGACGGGCTACGGCCGCGATGACTTTTCCGCGCTCGACCACCATATCGACAGAGTATTCCGGACCGGGCAGATAAGGCATTAACACCAGCGGTTCAAACGTTTCCATCTGTTCTACCGCATGCAGATACATCTCCGGACGCACTTTGCGGCTGTCCGGATGGGTGAAAGCCGCCATGTGGCTGACGTTGTCATCAAATCGCCAGAATCCCATGCCATAAATACCCACAACGGGTTTCACGCACAGCATAGTGGTACCGGACAGGGATTCGGAGCTGGTGTTATTGGCAAGCTGTGCCCGTAATTCTTCAGCTGATTCAATGCGGATGGACGGCACAACCGGCAGGCCGTGTTGCTGCATCGTGCTGGCGAAATCCACTTTATCGTCGGCCAGTTCAAACATGGCGTTGCTGACCGCGCCAGTGGTGAGGGTGACGCCAGAAGCGACAATTTCTGCACGGTGCGTTTCAAACCACTGACAGTTGCGGCCGGTGTGGATGGCGTTAACACCGTACTGTGCGACGGTTGACGTAATAAACGCCAGGCGGTCTTCATCCTCTGCGGGTTCAATGAGCGCGATATCTGCCAGAGAAAGAATTTCATTTCTGTGAAAACGATGTGAGGCAATGACGGTGACATCTTTATTTTCGAATTTAAAAAAGTCTTTGATGCCCAAAATAATGTCGCGCTGTGACGACAGACCTTCCATTAACCAAATTACGTGACTCATCGGCGTATATATTCCAGAAATGAAGAGGGGAAGAAGAACTCTCTGAGAGTCTATGTAGGGATTTTCAACATGTCAATCATAACATGATTAATATGACTATGTTGTAAAATTGTGATTTTTAGTCAGGCGTTGTTGCTGGTGAATCGTCAAAAAACGTAAATTATCAAAAAATAAATATTTAATTTCAATGCATTATCTTTTGTTAAGCAAATTAGGGGTAAATTGTGGGTTGTGCAACTACTTCGTCATGATATGATTTTTAAGTACATGGAATTCTGATGCAAAAAAATAATGATTTAACCTATCTCTGAAGGAATATCTAATGGTTTCATTAAGCAAGAACCAAACTGTTTCACTCAGCAAACAAACGTCTTCGTTAAATCAACTTCAGTTCGGGTTGGGTTGGGATCCTTTGAAAAAGAAAAAGGGATTCCTGGGTGGTCTTTTAGGGGGCGGCGGTAACGATTCAATTGATTTAGACGCAGGATGCGTGTTGTTAGACCGCGCAGGTCAGACCATCGATACCATCTGGTTCCGTAAACTGAAATCAAGCTGCGGCTCCGTTGTCCATATGGGCGACAACCTGACCGGTGAAGGCGATGGCGACGATGAAGTGATCACCGTTGATCTGACCCGCCTGCCAGCACAGGTAGAATATCTGGCGTTCACCGTGAACAGTTTTCGCGGTCAGACCTTCAACGAAGTCGACAACGCATTTTGCCGCGTGGTGGATCAATCCCGTAAAGAACTCGCCCGTTATCAGCTGACGGAGCAGGGCTCGCACACTGGCATTATTATTGCCTCGCTTGCGCGCAACAACGGCGAATGGGATTTCACTGCACACGGTAAGGCCTCAACCGGCCGCACTATTGACGACATGCATTCCGATATCGTGGCTACGGTGGTGCGCTAATGACTATGACGCCGGGAGGCAATGCCTCCATTCCTTCACAGGTTCTGACGGTGCGCGTGCTTTCTGGCGTCCCGGTCGATGCTTCTTCCTTCAGACTTTATGCCTCGGGCAAAGTGAAGGGCGATCCTGACATGGTGTTTTACGGCCAACCCGTCAATGACGATGCATCTGTAAAACTCACCGGCGCGGGCACCGATACTGCGTTTACTGTGGACATTAATCGCCTGCGTCCTGACGTCGAAAAGCTGGCTTTCACAGCCACCTGCGACGGCAACATGACGCTTTCCGGCCTGAAACGTCTGACGATTCAGGTTGAGCAGAACGGCAGCGTGCTGCTGACCGGCGATGTCGATGTTAACGGACGTCAGGAAGCTGCACTGATTCTGGGTGAAATCTACCGCCGCAATGCAGAGTGGAAATTCCGCTTTATTGCGCAGGGATTCAACGGCGGCCTGAAACCGCTGGCCGAGCATTTTGGTGTGGATATTTCAGATGCGCCCGCTCCGGCACCTGCTCCGGCCCCAACGCCTGAGCCTGCTAAAATTAGCCTGAGCAAAGTATCGCTGACCAAAGAAAAACCGACCATCAGTCTGGCGAAGCGGGACAACTTTGGTGAAATTAAAATTAACCTCAACTGGAATCAGGAAAGTAACACCGGTTCCGGCGGGGGGATGTTCGGCGGCATGTTCAACAAATCGAAAGGCATTGACCTGGATTTAGGCGCATTTGTTGAATTGCAGGATGGCACTAAAGGCGTGATCCAGGCACTCGGTAACACTTTTGGCCGCCTGAACGCTGAGCCGTTTGTTCAGTTGCAGGGCGATGATCGTACAGGTCAGGTTCGCGACGGCGAGTGGTTGCATATTAATGGTCGCGAGTGGAAGAAAATCCGCGAAGTCCTGATTTACGCTTTCATCTACGAAGGTGTGGCGAGCTGGGATAAAACCGACGGCGTGGTCACGATGCACATTCCTGAACAACCGCCGATTGAAACGCGCTTAACCGAGGGATCGAACCGCCACAATATGTGTGCGATCGCCCGCCTGGTGAACGAAAACGGGACGATCAAAGTTGAGCGTCTGAACCAGTTTTACAGCGGCCATAAAGATATGGATAACGCGCTCGGCTGGGGCTTTCGCTGGTCAGCTGGTTCCAAATAGTAGTGATACTCAACATAATTTTAATAATCCGAGGGCAGAAAAAATGAGTTTCTTCGACAAAGTGAAAGGCGCATTCAACAGTGGTCGTGACGAGCTCACCAAACAGGTTGGCCGTTTCAAAAACAAAAAATTCATGCAGGGTACGGTGGCCGTGTGCGCACGCATCGCCGTCTCCAGCAATGGCGTGAGCTCTGAAGAAAAGCAAAAAATGATCGGCTTCCTTCAGGCCTCTCCTGAACTGAAAGTGTTCGAAACCAAAGAAGTGATCGCGTTCTTCAACGAACTGGTCACCAGCTTCAGCTTCGATTACGAAATCGGTAAAGGCGAAACCATGAAATACATACTGGCGCTGAAAAGCCAGCCAGAAGCTGCACAGCTGGCGGTTCGCGTCGGTATCGCCGTAGCGAAAAGCGACGGTGACTTCGATCAGGACGAGCAAACCGCAGTCCGCGAAATTGCTCTGGCATTAGGTTTCACCCCGGCCGAATTCGGTCTTTAATTTTAACACTCTGGCTTAAGGGCTATTTATGGTATCCACGCATATCGGTTTCCCGGCTGAAACCGTCACGGTATTTGTTGTTCTGGCGCTCGGTGCGATCTTCATCGACCTGTTCATGCATCGTCATGACAAGCCGATTTCGCTGAAAAGTGCTGCGCTCTGGACGGTCTTCTGGATCGTCGTGGCGATGGCATTTGCCGGTTTCCTCTACATTCATCATGGCTCTGAAGTGGCCAGCCTGTTCATCACCGGTTATGCGCTGGAGAAAGTCCTGTCGGTTGATAACCTGTTTGTCATGATGGCTATCTTCTCGTGGTTTGCCGTACCGGATAACCTGCGCCACCGCGTGCTTTACTGGGGCGTGATCGGGGCGATTGTCTTCCGTGGTATCTTCGTTGCCATCGGTGCGAGCCTGTTAACGCTGGGGCCGTGGGTCGAGATTGTCTTTGCAGTCGTCGTATTGTGGACGGCAGTGATGATGCTCAAAAGCGGCGGGGATGATGACGAGATCGAAGATTATTCTCAGCACATCGCATACCGTATGGTGAAACGCTTCTTCCCAATCTGGCCAAAACTGAAAGGACACGCCTTCCTGTTAAGCCAGAAAGAAGTCGACGCAGAACTGGCAAAACCTGAGAACAAAGACATTAAAGTCGGCCGCGTAGGGAAAGCCGCGCTGTACGCCACACCGCTGATGCTGTGTCTGGCCGTGGTGGAGTTGTCCGACGTCATGTTCGCATTTGACTCCGTTCCTGCGGTTATCGCCGTAAGCCGTGAACCGCTGATCGTTTACAGCGCCATGATGTTCGCCATCCTTGGTCTGCGTACGATGTACTTCGTACTGGAAGCGCTGAAACAGTACCTGGCGCACCTTGAGAAAGCGGTTATCGTGCTGCTGTTCTTCATCGGTGTGAAACTGGGTCTTAACGCAACTGACCATCTGTGGCATCACGGTTACAATATTTCTGCTAACGCAAGTCTGTTTGTTGTTCTGGGCGTGCTGGCAGTGGGGATCATTGTCAGCATATTGTTCCCTGGAAAACCTGATACAGAGGAAGGCAAACAGGGCTAAGCCCTTGCCTTCCCCCTTGAAAATTAACGTTAACTATAGAGGCTATTATTATGGGCGTTTCACTCTCTAAAGGCGGTAATGTTTCTTTAAGCAAAGAAGCACCAACAATGAAAAATGTGCTGATCGGTTTGGGTTGGGATGCCCGCTCAACTGACGGCCAGGATTTCGACCTTGATGCTTCTGCATTCCTGCTGACCAGCGCAGGCAAAGTGCGCGGTGACGCAGACTTCATCTTCTACAACAACCTGAAATCTACCGACGGTTCAGTCCTGCACACCGGCGACAACCGCACCGGTGAAGGCGATGGCGATGATGAAGCACTGAAAATCAAACTGGATCAGATCCCAGCTGAAGTCGATAAAATCGTCTTCGTGGTCACCATCCATGATGCGACCGTGCGACGTCAAAGTTTCGGCCAGGTTTCTGGCGCATTCATCCGTTTGGTGAATGACGACAACCACCAGGAAGTGGCGCGTTACGATCTGACAGAAGATGCCTCCACCGAAACGGCGATGCTGTTTGGTGAGCTGTATCGTCATAACACCGAGTGGAAATTCCGCGCGGTGGGTCAGGGTTATGCGGGCGGCCTGAGTTCTGTGTGCGCACAGTACGGCATCAACGCTTCGTAATTGAGCAAATTTTTGGCAACCCGGCAGGCGGCATTTCGCTGCCTGCTGTAATGAACATCACGTATTACAGGAGTTTTAAATGGCAGTTTCTCTGATTAAAGGCGGCAACGTATCCTTAACTAAAGAAGCCCCAACCATGAATGTGGCCATGGTCGGTCTCGGCTGGGATGCACGCGTAACAGATGGCGCAGAGTTTGACCTCGACGCTTCAGTGTTCATGGTCGGTGATGACGGTAAAGTCATTTCTGACGCGAGCTTCATCTTCTTCAACAATAAAACCAGCACCTGCGGTTCCGTGACTCACATGGGTGACAACCGTACCGGCGCAGGCGATGGTGATGATGAGCAGGTCAAAATCGATCTGTCCAAAATCCCTGCTGAAGTCAAAAAACTGGTCTTCGCCGTAACGATTTACGATGCAGAAGCTCGTAAGCAAAACTTCGGTATGGTCAGCAACAGCTTCATGCGTGTATTCAACAACGAGAACGGCACCGAAATCGCCCGTTTCGACCTGTCTGAAGATGCGTCCACTGAGACGGCCATGGTGTTTGGCGAGTTGTATCGCAACAACACAGAATGGAAATTCAAAGCCGTCGGTCAGGGCTTCGCAGGCGGCCTGTCCGCACTGGCCTCTCAGCATGGCGTGAACATCTAAATCACGTGTAAGTCTGACAGCCCCGCTGGTTACGCCGCGGGGCTTTTTTTATCTATATCTACTCTGATTTTTATATTAATTAATGAGTAACGCTCTGGAGTGTTGGCGATACATTGACATTTCTTGTTATTTTAAAACAACTAACATTTTAGTTACGCGCATTAGATGTATTTCATAATGAAATGGGTAATGGATATTTTGCGTGAAATTAAAACGTATAACCCAACCCTACACGAAAACGCGTCTGGCGTTCATCGGTGGTGCTTCGCACTGAAACATTCCCAACTTCTACAAAGGGTGACCAGGGGCCGATGAGATAAGCGGTTCTGAAATTATATTCGTAGTTATATTTACTGTTGTTGTAGAGGTCATACTTATCGGCTTTTTTATAGATCCCCTCAACGGTCCAGTCGAAGCTATTCCATTTATATCCTGCCCAGACATCCATACGATTTACCGTGTCATCATCGCGCGAGTCGGAAGATCGGCGGGTGTATTCAAACCGGTAACGGGCGCCCACCCACCATGCCTGATTGATTGTCCAGATAGAACGTAAATAGGGTTTGTAGGTTGAATAACCGCTACCCGTCTCCAGCACGAAACCGGGTTGCCAGGCGACTGCGCCACTGTTGAACTGGTAATTGACTGTGTACTCATTCCCCTGAACCTCAAGGTCATTGAACGCTTTGTTGGTGTCATCACCGCCTGATTTAGAAATTGCTTCAACAGCAAAACCGAAGCCGTTACTAAAGCGATTGGAGATATACACACGGTCATAGTTTGCTTTACTGTCATCAAGATATTCATGACGTACATCCATATATACCGCATGTGCATTTGTGGCTGCCAGAGAGAATAAAACAATAAGATATTTTTTCATGTCAAATCCATTTTAATAATTACAAACAAAAGGTGCTTAAAGTGGGTGTGCACGAAAATAGCCTTATTGAAAAGGCGTTTCAATAATTTAATTTTGTTTTTATATAAAGTTGAATGCTGGTCACAAGTGCAGAAGAAGTATAGTTTTGAGTGATAATATCAGAGGTTTATAAAGAGTCTGAAAGTGTGAAACAAGAAAGGATAGTCTTCATTTAAGTGCCACTCAGTGAATTTAATTGTCATTATTATGAAGGTAATTTAATTAAAATTGGGGAAGGTAATGGAGACGGTGCGGTGGAAAAAATGAATGAGAAGACGATCATTTTCGCCTTCTCATTAACTCAACTCACTTACTCTGCAATTGCTTAATCCGTGCGATCGGTGGATTTCGCTTTGCCCACGAACCGTGGAAGTGACGCCAGTAGGGTTCCTGCGCCGCAGCCAGCATTTCGTAGTCGCCACGGGTATCGCCCCATGCGCGCAAGTGGTAAGAGGAAAGCGGGCCGTATTCTGCTTCCAGGCGCTCTACTTTCTGGCCGCAGCGGCAGTTGTGGCCGCTGATGCGCCCGGTCAGGACGCCATCTTTCACTTCCAGATTGGTGCCGATTAACCGGATACCCAAACGCTCGGCGAAAGGTTTGAGCACCATCGCCGGGGAGGCTGAGCAGATCGTTACGATAGCACCTGAGTTGACCTGCGTGGCCACTGCGATCAGTCCGGAAGGGCGCATCAGGCGGGTCCAGTAACGTTCGCAAAACTCAGCAGCTTTCTCTTCAATCCATTTGGCATCAACGCCGGTCATAAAGGTATGGATCAGCACTTCCTTCAGCTCATCGCGGGTCAGCCGACGGCCAACGCATTTCAGCGTGGGCAAGGCTAAACGTACCATACGACGCGCAAAGACGCGTTTACCAAAGGCAAAGCGCAGGAAGGGGACGAAGCTGTCGTGTTTTGTCAGCGTGCCGTCGAAATCAAAAACGGACAGGGAATTGCCAACGTTTATTACATCATTAACCATCGTTCAATACGCTCCTTCGGTTGTTCCCTGCGAAAAATGCGGGACAACGTAACTCGTTTATAGCGGTAGTGTAATCGCTTTGCGCTTGTTGATCATTGTTGTCTGCTGCTGTGTGAGAGGAGGAACAAAAAAAAGCCCGCCGATTTGCATCAGCGGGCGGGGTTTTTATGGCTTATGTGAAGTAAAAACTTACTTCTCGTCAGGCAGGGCGTAGGCGATCACATAGTCGCCACGCTCGGGAGACTGACGTGCACCGCCGGCGCTGATGATAATGTACTGTTTACCGGTTTTCGGTGAAACGTAGCTCATCGGGCCAGACTGGCTGCCGACCGGCAGACGAGATTTCCAGATCTCTTTACCGTTAGCGGTATCGAACGCACGCAGATAGAAATCTTGCGTACCGGCGAAGAACAGCAGGCCGGATTGCGTTGACAGGCTCGCGCCCAGCGTTGGCATACCCACTTCCATTGGCATACGCATTTTGATGCCCAGCGGGCCTGTGTCTTTTACCGTACCGACCGGCACCTGCCAGACGATTTTACCGGTTTTCAGGTTAACCGCAGACATCGTACCGAACGGGGGTTTCTGGCAAGGAATGCCCAGCGGAGACAGGAAACGCTCACGCACTGCGCCGAACGGCGTACCGTCCATTGGCACCATTCCCATTTCTATACCACTTGCGCCGGTTGGCACTTTGGCACGCGGAACCATGTAGTTCGCCAGACCCAGACGCATGTCGTTGACGAACATCAGGGCGTTGTTCGGATCAACAGAAACGCTGCCCCAGTTCATACCACCGAGCGATCCCGGGAATTGCAGGGAACGATCGAGACCCGGAGGCGTATACACGCCTTCGTGACGCATCCCTTTGAATTCGATGCGGCACAGCAGCTGATCCATCGGCGTAGCGCCCCACATATCAGATTCTTTCAGGGTCTGGTTGCCGATGTTCGGCATCCCGACGGAGAAAGGCTGCGTTTTGGAGTAGCGTTCGCCAGGTACATTGCCTTGCGGCACTTCGCGGTTTTCAACTTTCGCGACCGGCTCACCGGTTTCGCGGTTAAGCATGAAAATCATGCCCTGTTTGGAGGTCTGCACCAGTACCGGCGTGCTGCCGCCTTTGTCGTTCGGCAGGTCGTACAGCAGCGGCTGTGACGGCAGGTCGAAATCCCAAAGGTCATGATGCGTAGTCTGGAAGGTCCAGCGGACTTTACCCGTTGCTACTTCCACTGCGACGATGGAAGAGCTGTATTTGTCGTCCAGTTCGGTGCGTGTGCCGCCGAAGAAGTCCGGCGTTGCGTTGCCGGTTGGCATGTAGATCAGACCAAGTTTTGGATCATACGACATGGCTGACCAGACGTTCGGTGTACCACGGGTGTAAGTCTGACCTTCCGGTGGCAGTTTGGTGATGTTCGGATTGCCCGGATCCCATGCCCAGACCAGTGCGCCGGTATGGACGTCGAATGCACGTACCACGCCCGGGGGTTCGCCAGTGGAGAAGTTATCCGCCACACGACCGCCGACCACGACGACGTTACCGGCAACCAGCGGCGTAGACGTCTGCTGGTAGTAGCCCGGCTTGACTTCGCCCATGCCGACTTTCAGGTCAACCACGCCGTTATCACCGAAATCAGCGCAAGGCTTGCCGGTATCAGCGTTGATGGCGATCAGGCGCGCATCGATGGTTGGCAGAAACAGACGACGTTCGCAGGTCGCGCTGACTGTACCCCCGGTCGCAGCCGGTGAATGTGGTGCCGCAGGGGGAGTGGAGGACGTTGCTTCTGCGGCGACCGCTGATGCATCAGGCATGGCAGCAGCATCTGCAGCAGGCTGTGCGGCTGGCGCAGCAGAGGCGGAGGCATTCTCGTAATAGCCCAGACCACGGCAACGCTGCCAGTTCGGCGCGGTGGAGTTGGAATCGTAGGACCACAGTTTTTTACCGTCATCGACTGACAGCGCCAGCACTTTGCTGTACGCGGTACAAACGAACAGTTTATCGCCTACCTGTAGCGGTGTGTTCTGGTCTTCAGCGCCGGATCCGTTGCTCTGTGGGATATCGCCGGTATGCGCAATCCACGCGACCTGAAGTTTATCGATATTGTTTTTATTGATTTGATCCAGTGCAGCGAAACGGTCACCGGCGGTGGTGTTACCCCAGTTTTCCCAGTTTTTCTGTTGTGCACCCGGCGCGACCGGTTTTACCGGTGCCTGATCGTTGTCGGCGCTGATGATTGGCGTCGGCACGAAGGTGTTACCGAAAGCGGCGATCAGCGCAACGGCCAGCACGGCTGCCAGCGAGAAGCTTGGGCCTTTACGGGCAACCCGTCCCGCGCGTGTTTTCAGCAGCGGATATGCCAGCGCGGTCAGGAAGGCCAGAACGCCGAAGGTGAACAGGCGGGAGAATAGCGGCCAGAACGCCAGACCTGCATCCCAGACGGCCCAGATAATTGAAAGCACAAAGGCCACGGCGTAAAGCCATGCCCCCGAAGGCTTGCCTTTGAAGATCAACACGGCTGACACGATCAGCGCCAGACCCATCAGCAGGAAGTAAAGGCTTCCTCCCAACGTGGCCAGATACGCGCCGCCGATGCCCAGCGTCAGACCGATGACGACCATCAGCGCGCTCAGTAGCCAGAGGAGCCAGGTCCATTTACTCTTAGTAGTTGGCATGATTTATCTCACTGCACATGTGTTATAGAAATAGATAGTAGAAAAGATGGGTAAAAGAAAGCTGCGCTGAAAAGGGGTAACACCTGATGACCTTTAGCCATAAAATGAACCATACAGAACAATTTCGCGCAAATAGTAATACTTCTCAACGTGGTTGTGAATGTGTAACGGAGAGTTTGAAATTCGGTAAAGAAATAGTGTGAAAATGCGGGGGGAAGATATATTTATATATCTTTCTGATTTATAAGTGTAATTATTAATTACATATGCAAATAATATATGTTTAGTAAGTTAAGTATTCGTTTTTGGTCTATGTAACAGCACGAACGGTGCCGGTTTTTCTGCCACAAAAAGGGATTTGTGACAGATTTCTCACATTTTTCACCGCCGGTCTGAACCCGTTGGTGGGTTTACGGCGCGGTAAAGTTACAAATACCCTTCAATCAGCATCTTCATTTCCAGCGTAATTTGCTCCACCAGACGACTTTTAGGGATCTGCGGTGGGAAAACGGCGAGATAGGCAATGCTGATGTCCGGCGTGAAAGGTTTGATCACCAGATCGCTTTTGTGGCTGCGTGCCGTAATGAAATCCACAACGCCGACTCCCAGATTGTTCCCCGCCATGACGCAGCAGTTATTCAGCGATGTTTCGATAGGATTGTTCATATAGAGATCCTGACGGCTCATCACCTGATCCAGTTGCTCCCGCAGCGGCGTCTTGCGGCCTGGAATGATAGGGCGGTAGTGGGTGAGATCGCTCGCGGTTACCACGTTCTTTTTCGCCAGCGGATGGCGCGGCGACATCACTGCTACGGCATTCGCCCGTGCCAGCATTTCCGCCTGCAATCCCTTCACATCGGGCTTGCCGAAAATAAACCCGACGTCGTACTGATTGCTGGTGACCACATCAGTGATGTGCGTGGTACTTTCGATATCCAGAAAAAGAGAGATATCGTCGATGGTTTCGACAAGCGGCGGCAAAATGTGTTCGACGCACAGTGCAGACAACGCCGCAACCGTGCCTATGCGCAGCACGCTGCCTTTGGAATGACGGATCTCTTCCGCAATGCGCGAAATATGTTCAAGCCCGAGGTACAAACGTTCCACTTCGCGGTACAGCTTGATAGCGTCGTCGCGCGGGATCAGCCCGCGTCCGTCACGGTCAAACAGCTTCAGATCGACGGCATATTCAAAGTCACGGATGAGCCTGCTTACCGCGGGCTGAGTGATGTTCATCATATTGGCTGCTGCTGTAATGCTACCGGTGAGGATCACTTTGTGAAAAGCTTCTACCTGTCGGGGATTAATTTTCGTCATATGTCCTCATGATCCATAACATTTGTTTATGGATGTAACACAAAATACAATTTTCAATTCAGATGTCCACCCCCTAGACTCCTGTTTACGATCTGACACACATTGCCTGAAAATCTAAAATAATTAAGGGTTAAATGCATGAGAAAGTCCGTTTTGGCCGGAGTGCTCTCCTCGGCACTGGCCTCACTGTTTGTTTTTCAAGCTTCTTTCGCACAGGCCGCCGATCTGAAAATCGGTCTTGCCGCATCAACCACGTCAATGGATCCACAGTTTTACGTGGGCGGTGCCAACAGCGCCATGGCGCGCAGCATTTTCGACGGGCTGGTTAATCAGGACGAAAAACAACACATTACACCTGCGCTGGCGGTGTCGTGGAAAGTCATTAATGACACCACCTGGGAGTTCAGCCTGCGTCCCGGTGTAAAATTCCACGACGGCAGTGATTTCACGGCAAAAGATGTGATCGCCAGCATCAAACGCGTACCACTGGCCTCGAAGAACAGCCCGAGCGCGTACACGCCGTACGTCAATGACATCGCGGATGTCACCGAAGTAAATCCTTTAACGGTGAGAATTGTCACCAAAGCGCCAACACCCCTCTTACTCAATAACCTGAGCCGCGTCGCCATTTTACCGGCACGGCTTGAGAACGTGCCGTCGCAAACTCTCAATGAAGGGAAAGACGTCATCGGCACCGGGCCATTCAAATTTGTCAGCTGGACGCCGGATGACAATGTCGTTCTGGCGCGCAACGACCAATACTGGGGCGGCAAAGCGCAGTGGGATAACGTGACGCTGCGCGTCTTTAAAAACCCGAGTGCCCGTGTGGCCGCCATCCGCTCCGGTGACGTGGACGTGATTGAAAGCGTACCGACGGCCGATGGTCGCGACCTGGCGAAACAGACCAGTCTGCATATGGAATCCGCTGCCGGTAACCGCATTCTCTATTTACATCCGGATCAGGATCGCGACGCCTCGCCGTTCGCCAAAGGGCCTGACGGCAGTAATCCGCTAAAAAAACGTGAAGTGCGTGAAGCCATGTCGCTGGCGATCAACCGTCAGGCGATCGTCGACCGGATTATGGACGGGCAGGGCGTTCCGGCCTCGCAACTGGTACCAAAAGGCTACTTCGGCTATGCGCCGTCGATCGCCGCACCGGTTTACGATCCGGCTAAAGCCAGGCAGCTGCTGGCGCAGGCGGGTTATCCGGACGGATTTACCCTGACGTTCCACGCATCGAATGACCGTTATCCGAATGATTCGAAAATCGCTCAGGCGCTGGGCCAGATGTTCAGCCGCGTGGGGATCAAAACCGACGTAGTCACCATGCCGGGCAGCGTGTATTTCTCACGGGCGTCAAAGCGTGATTTCAGCCTGATCATGGGCGGCGCGGCGATTGAAACCGGTGAGGCCTCTGGCGTGCTGGGGCCATTGCTCGAAACTTTCGGGCCGAACGGCGGACAGGGTAATCGCGGGCGCTACTCAAATCCGGAATTTGATAAAACGCTGGCAAAGGCGCGTTCGACACTTGACGACGCCAGCCGTGAAAAATTGTTACAGCAAGCCACAGAAATCGCGATGAAGGACGAAGGCACCATTCCGTTACTGTTCCTCTCGTATACCTGGGCGATGAAAACACCTTATACCTACGTTGGCCGTTCCGACGGTTATACGTTACCGTACTTTGTTCACGAAAAATAAATCCCAAGGGACGTCGTGAACACAGTGCACACCGAACCCACGCGGGAATAGAGCGCCAACACCAGGGTTGTTCTAAGCAAAGAGAGAGAAGCTATGACTTCTTTTAGCGGTGTATTTCCCTATCTGGTTTCCCCCGTCACCGACGGTGGTCAGATAGACAAACCGGTGTTAACCGCACTGGTTGAGCATCTGATTAACAGCGGCGTGCAGGGTCTGACGCCTCTGGGCAGTACAGGTGAGTTCGCTTACCTCTGTGCAGAACAGCGCACCGAGGTGGTTAACACAGTCGTTGAAGCCGCTCGAGGCCGCGTACCGGTGATTGCCGGTGTCGCAGCCACCACCATTCAGGACGCCGTAGCGCAAACCGCTCGTTATGTCGCTCTGGGTGTCGACGGTATTCTGGCTATTCTTGAAGCCTATTTCCCGATACCCGATCAGGGCGTCGAGGACTATTTTCGTGCCATCGCGACCGCAGCGGGCACGCTGCCGGTCGTGCTGTACACCAATCCGCAGTTCCAGCGTTCTGATCTCAGCCTGCCGGTTATTGAGCGGCTGAGCCACGTTGAAAACATCAACTATATTAAAGATGCTTCAACCAACACCGGCAGGCTGTTGTCGATCATCGAACGCACGCAGGGGCGGATGCAGGTCTTTGCCGCGTCGGCGCACATTCCGGTATGCGTGATGATGATTGGCGGCGTCGGCTGGATGGCTGGCCCGGCGTGTATCGTGCCAAAGCAAAGTCTGGCGCTGTACAACGCTGCAAAGCAAGGCGACTGGACAAAGGCGATGGAATTGCAGCGTCCCCTGTGGCGCATCAATGAAATCTTCGCTAAGTATTCGATTGCCGGATGCATCAAAGCAGCATTGCAGTTGCAGGGTTTTGCCGTGGGCGATCCTCTTGCGCCGCAGGTTCCGCTCGACGCCACCGCGCGTCAGGAAATCGCTGAAGTATTACGTTCGGTAGGTGCCTTATGAAAACGCTGCCCGTTATTATTGATTGCGATCCCGGTATCGATGACGCGATTGCGCTGCTCAGCGTGTTCGTTGCGCCGCAGCTGAATATCCTCGGTATCTGCACTGTGTGCGGTAATCAGCCGTTGCCCGATACGTTACGTAACGCGCTGCAAATCACTGAGCTCGGGCAGAGAACCGATATTCCGGTCTTTGCCGGATGCCATCAGCCAATGTTTCGTGAACCGATCCACGGCCAGTTCCATGGCGCAAACGGCCTCGGCAATACCGCCTTTCCCGCCCCGCAAAAACAGCCTGAACCGCTCCACGCGGTCAATTTTCTGATTAACAGCTGCGAGCAGGCGATTCGTGATGATCAGCCGGTGACTCTTTGTGTGCTCGGGCCACTGACCAATCTGGCGACGGCGCTGCGCATGAAGCCGCAGATCGCCGCGGGGATCTCCCGCGTGGTGCTGATGGGTGGCGCATACCGGGAAGCCGGTAACCGCACCATGACCTCCGAATTCAACATGCTGGCCGATCCGCACGCCGCGCATGTAGTGTTTTCCAGCGAACTCAATATTACGGTTCTGCCGCTCGACGCGACGCATCAGGTCATCCTCACGCCGGAACACGTGGCGAAATTCATCAATGTTTCCGGGCGGATTTCTCAACCGCTGGGTGAACTGATGGCCTTCTGGGATCGCAATGATATACGCCGTTACGGTTCACGCGGTGGTCCGTTGCACGATCCGCTGGTGATTGCCTATGTCCTGGCGCCGGAACTGTTTGGTAGCGAGAAAGCGCGGGTGTTTGTCGAATACAACAGTGATTTATGTAGGGGACAAACCGTGGCGGACTGGTACAACAAGTCCGGGCAGACACCGAATGTTGATATCGTCACGCGCGTGGATGCCGCAAAGGTGTTCATGCTGTTTTATGAGCTACTTTCACGCTATGCCGGGAACTGACCCTATGAGCCAGCGCATCATTATTGATACCGATCCCGGCGTGGATGACGCCATCGCTCTGTGGCTGGCGTTAGCCTCACCGGAACTCGAGGTATTGGGCGTGACGGTGGTTGCCGGAAATGTGGCGCTAAAGGATACCCTGCGCAATGCCTGCAAAATTGTCGCGCTGTCGGGCAAAACCTCAACGCCGGTTTATGCCGGTGCGCCCGGCCCGCTGGTGCGTGATCAGGTATATGGCAAATATGCTCACATTGGCGCGTTCAGCAACGAGTTGGTGCCGGACAGCGAACTGCAACCTCAGGCGGAACACGCCGTCGATTTTCTGGTGCGAACGCTGAGACAGGCGGCGCACGATAACGATCCGATCACAATATGCGCTATCGGCCCGATGACCAATCTCGCGCTGGCGCTGGGTATGCACCCGGACGTCGCGCGCGGCATTGAGCAAATCGTCACCATGAGTTGTGCATTTACCGCGCTGGGACATCGCGTACCGTGGGCAGAATTCAATGTGTATGCCGATCCGCACGCCGCCGAAAAAGTGTTCAACAGCGGCGTCCCGCTGGTGGTGATGCCGCTTGATATGACTTTTCAGGCGCTGATCGGTGCTGATGATATCGAAGCGATAAGACAGGACGGCGGCAGGCCGGGGGAATCCATCGCCGCGCTGCTGAGCGCGTTTGATCGCAGCGATCTCACCCGTTTTGGCCGCGAAGGCGGACCGGTTCATGATGCGACGACCATCGCTTATCTGTTGCAACCCGGCCTGTTCTCCGGCCAGAAAGCGCGCGTCGGCGTGGCAGTTTCTGGTAATACTGCCGGTTATACCTATGCTGATTTCTACAACAAGCTGCCAACGCCGCCGAACGCGCTGGTGATGCAAAAAGTGGATGAATACGGCTTCTTCAGTTTGCTGCGCCGCGTACTTTCCCGCTACGGCGTACATCATGGCGAACAGCGGGCATGAGTCGTTACCTGCTGGGGCGTTGCGGGCAAACGTTACTGACGCTGTTCGTGATGTCGCTGCTGGTTTTTGGAGGTGTTTATCTGGTAGGAAATCCGGTCGATCTCCTGCTCAGTACTACCGCCACTCCCGCTGAGCGCCTCGGCGTGATCCAGTCTTTCGGCCTTGATAAACCGGTGTGGGAGCAATACGGTCTGTTCGTGGTCAATGCCCTGCACGGCGATATGGGCAACTCGTTTATTTACAACCAGCCCGCGCTGCATCTGATTTTCCAGCGAATGCCCGCAACCCTTGAACTGGCGCTGGTAGCGTTTGTGCTGGCGCTGGTGATAGGTATTCCGCTTGGCCTTTACGCCGGTTTGCGCCCGGACGGCTGGCTGTCGAAAACCATCATGACCGTATCCATTCTCGGCTTCAGCCTGCCCACGTTCTGGATAGGGCTGATGATGATCATGCTGTTCAGCGTCAGGCTGGGGGTGCTTCCGGCGTCCGGGCGCGGCGAAACGGTGGACGTTTTCGGCGTTCCTGTCAGTCTCTTTACCGCCGACGGACTCGCGCATCTGATCCTTCCCGCGTTCAATCTGGCGCTGTTCAAAATTTCCCTGATTATCCGCCTGACCCGCGCCGGTGTGCTTGAATGTCTGCAACAAGATTTCATCCGTTTTGCCCGCGCCAAAGGCTTATCCGAAAGCCGCATCGTGCTGGTTCACGTCCTGAAAAACACGCTGATCCCGCTGATTACCGTCATAGGACTGGAGCTCGGCTCGCTGATTGCCTTTGCCGTCGTTACCGAAACCATTTATGCGTGGCCGGGTATGGGCAAGCTGATTATTGATTCCATCGCCGTGCTCGATCGCCCGGTGATTCTGGCATACCTGATGATAACCGTGGTGATGTTCAGCCTGATCAACCTGCTGGTGGATGTGCTCTACGTGCTGGTCGACCCGCGCGTGCGACTGGGGGGCGAAGACTGATGCCGTCGAACTCGGTTCATTCCCGCAACTCCACGCCACAGTCGGCGCGCCCGGCTTTTTACAACACTGTTGCTGCGCTGCTGCGGAACAAATTCTCGCTATGTGGCCTGATTATTCTGGGCATTGCCATTCTGCTCTCGGTGCTCGCGCCGTGGATCTCCCCGCAAAATCCCTACGATTTATCGCAACTTGATATTATGGATGGCCGCCTGAAGCCCGGTTCAGCCAGCTTGAGCGGTATGATTTACTGGCTGGGGACCGACGATCAGGGGCGCGATTTACTCAGCGCCATGCTGTACGGCATGCGCACCAGCCTGCTGGTTGGTGTTTCCAGTGCGGTGATTGCGCTGACGATTGGCGCGTTGCTTGGGCTTATCAGCGCCTGGGCGGGGGGCAAAACTGACGCGCTGATTATGCGTATTGTTGATATTCAGCTGAGCTTCCCGCCGATCCTCATCGCACTTATCCTGCTCGCCGTGCTCGGGCAGGGTGTCGATAAAATTATTCTGGCGCTGGTGGTCACGCAGTGGGCGTACTACGCGCGCACCGTGCGCGGCTCGGCGCTGCTGGAACGTCGTCGCAGTTACGTGGACGCCGCGCGCAGCATGGCGCTCTCCAATTCGCGCATCCTCCTGCGCCATATTTTGCCCAACTGCCTGCCGCCGCTGATCGTCGTCGCCACCATGCGCATTGCCTACGCGATTATGCTTGAGGCCACGCTGTCGTTTCTCGGCATTGGTTTGCCCGTCACAGAACCTTCGCTGGGATTGCTCATCGCCAACGGGTTCGATTACCTGATGTCCGGTGATTACTGGATCAGCGTTTTCCCTGGCATCACGCTGCTGGTGCTGATCGTGGCAATCAACTTAGTCGGTGATGCCTTACGCGACATTCTCAACCCGAGGAATAAGGACTGATTATGCGCGATCCGGTGTTACAGATCGAAAAACTCAACACCGCATTCTCGGTGGATGGCGAATGGCTGAACGTGGTGCGCGATCTTTCCTTTTCGATTGGCCCGAAAGAAACGCTGGCACTGGTGGGGGAATCCGGTTCCGGTAAAAGTGTGACCGCCATGTCAATCATGCAGCTGCTGGACGCCAGGCAAACGCGTTACTCAGGCAGCGTGATGTTCGACGGTCAGAATTTACTGGCCCTCAACGCCAGACAAATGCAAAGCATTCGCGGCAACCGCATCGGTATGATCTTTCAGGAACCGATGACCAGCCTGAATCCGGTGTTAAAAATTGGCGTGCAGATCACCGAAGTGCTCAAGCGTCATCGCGGGATGGACGACGCCACTGCGCGAGCCGAAGCAGTCCGCCTGCTGGAAAAAGTACGAATCCCTGCTGCTGCATCACGGCTGAATGAATATCCACTGAGCTTTTCAGGCGGAATGCGTCAGCGGGTGGTGATCGCCATCGCGCTGGCCTGTAATCCACGTTTGCTGATTGCTGACGAACCGACCACCGCGCTGGATGTCACCATCCAGGCGCAGATCCTCGCGCTGATAAAATCGTTGCAGGAAGAAGAAGGGATGTCAGTGCTGTTCATCACCCATGATATGGGCGTGGTGGCCGAAGTGGCTGACCGCACGCTGGTGATGCACAAGGGCGAAGCGGTGGAACAGGCGACCACGCGGGAAATTTTCCATCTTCCACAGCACAGCTATACGCGGGCGCTGCTGGCAGCGGTACCGCGTCTCGGCGCGATGACCGGTATCGCCTTACCCAAACGATTTCCACTGATGGATATGCACACGGGCGAACCGCTGCCGGTGGCAGATTCTGTCGATACCCTGCGTCCGGGGCAGCCGGTGCTGGATGTCAAAAATCTTGTCACCCGATTCGATGTGAAATCCGGTCTGTTGCGCCGCGTGTCTGCGCGCGTGCATGCGGTGGAAGATCTCTCTTTCAGCCTGCAACCGGGCGAAACGCTCTCGCTGGTCGGGGAGTCCGGCTGTGGAAAATCGACCACCGGGCGCACGATTTTACGGCTGACCGAAGCCACTTCCGGCACTGTGCTGATTACTGGCCAGGATATACGTCGCGCAGACCGGGCGCATCTGGCAGAGATCCGCACGCAGGCGCAGATGATTTTTCAGGATCCGTTTGAGAGCCTGAATCCGCGCATGCGCATCGGGCAGGCGATTGCTGAACCGATGATAAGCCTGGGGCTGCACGATGCCGTCAGCGCAAAAATTCGCGTGGCGCAGTTGCTTGAACAGGTCGGGTTGCAAAGCAATATGGCAACGCGTTTTCCGCATCAGTTTTCCGGCGGACAGCGTCAGCGGATCTGCATCGCGCGCGCTCTGGCGCTGCAACCCAAACTTATTATTGCCGATGAAGCGGTTTCAGCGCTGGATGTTTCAGTGAAAGCGCAGGTCATCAATCTGATGCTCGATCTCCAGCAACAGCTGGGTCTGGCGTACCTGTTTATCTCCCACGATATGGCCGTGGTTGAACGCATCAGCCATCGCGTTGCCGTGATGTATCTGGGTGAAATCGTCGAAATCGGCTCCCGCGCCGATATTTTTGAAAATCCGCAACACGCCTATACCCGCAAACTGCTGGCCGCCGTGCCGGTGCCGGATCCGAATATCCGCCGCAAACGCCCCGACGTTCCGGAAGAACTCGCCAGTCCGCTGCGCCCGGCGACGTATCAGCCACCCGCACGCCATTATCGCGAAGTCAGCGACGGCCACTTCGTGCAAATCCGCTGATTCACGCTCGTTTTCTCACTTAAAAGGTTATCGCACTTACTTAGTTACAACATACTTTATACGTGGAAACATTTCCTGATCGAGTTATCAGGATGTGCCCTGCAAATCTGCGGCGCGGATCCCTCTGTAAGCCGCACAGCAGGCGGGAACTGGCTTAGTCCAATTCGCCATGAGTCATAACATAACGGTCATGAGTAAACATCTTGACCGGGTGACGCCGATCACGTTTTATGGCATCCGGACAACTCCTGATTCACCTGCAAAGGCCAATAATAATGACTGAGTGCGCATCGCCGGACACCCGGCCACACACTTCTGCTTTCCGCCGATGGCTGGCGGTCTTTTCACTTGCCTGCGGCACCTTCGTGCTGGTCAATACCGAATTTCTGCCGATTGGTTTGCTTTCGCCCATCGCCCGATCGCTTGGCGTAACAGAGGGGCACGCGGGTCTTACGGTGATGCTGCCGGGGCTGATTGCCGCGATTTCTGCGCCGCTTATCATGCTGTTCGCCAGGCGTATGGATCGCCGTAAGCTGCTGTTATTGCTCTCCGCGACGGTGATTATTGCTAACGGTATTGCCGTGATGGCTGAATCCTTCAACGTTTTGCTGATCGGACGCATTATTCTTGGCGTGGGTGTCGGCGGATTTTGGTCATTTGCCATCCCGTCCGGGCGCAGGCTGGTGCCGGAAGAGCAGGGCGCACGGGCGATTTCGTTGATAACCGCCGGTGTGGCGGTGGGTACGGTGGCTGGTGTACCAGCCGGGGCATTTATCGGCGATCTCTTCGGCTGGCGAATGGCGTTCACCCTGAATTCGGCGCTGGCGCTGGTATTCTTCGTATTGCAGTGGATTGCCTTACCGCCGCTTCCCGCTCAGCAATCCATCGGGCTGCGCGCCATGCTCGGCGTAATAAAAGTGCCCGGTATCCGCTTTGCGTTAATCATCGGCGTGTTTATGGCCGGCGGCCATTTTGCGGCCTACACCTATCTTGAGCCCTGGCTGCGTTTCGACTTGCAACTGTCAGCCAGTGATATTTCGTTGTTGCTGATGGGATACGGGATTGCCGGGCTATTTGGCACGTTAACGTCCGAATTCACCGTGCGTGAGTTCGGCGTGAAGCGGGCGTTCATGTTGAACATGTTATTGCTCAGCGTGTCGGTGCTGGTGTTATCGCTGTTTCCTGTACCGCTGGCGGTGGCCAGCGCGCTGGTGATCCTGTGGGGGCTGGCGTTTGGCGCATTGCCCGTGTGCCTGAATATCTGGACTTATCAGGCATCACCCGCCCTGTTTGAAACCGGTTCTGCGCTGCTGGTCTGCGTATTCCAGACGTCGCTGGCGCTGGGCGCTTTGTTCGGCGGGGTGCTGGCAGATAACGCCGGCGTCAGCAGCGCTTTTCTGCTCGGCGGCGGGCTGACCTTACTGGCTGCTATCACTATTCTCCTGTCGCGTCCGCAGCCCGCTCAGTTGCGTGAGACTGAAGATAGCGTGAGTTCTTAACAGGAAATGTTTCCACGTATACGCTGGGGTATTATTTAACCGGTTAGTGCCGGTTAAAATTGATACAAAGCAAAGACAAAGTACTTTTATTAATTTTATTATTCGCCTGATTTGAAGTCCGCTGCTACTTTCTAAGAATTAGCAAAAAAAATGACGGGAGGGCGTTAAATGAAAGTGCTGAAAAATGAAACAGACTATATTTCCTGGATGTTCGACAACTACTTTCAGCTGTCTAAGGCTACCGTGTCGCCTTTAATGAGTGATGCAGAGATCAGGGAGGTACTTAAGTAACTGCATCCTGAATCGTTCCCCTGTATAGGGTATTTGACTTTATCTACAAGTGGTTGTTTATATGAAGTAAATTATATCTCACGAGAGATGGTATCAGAGTGGGCGGTGGAACTTGAGATAAAGTAATCGCACATTGTTATCAGTCCTGTATCCTCTAAAAAGAAGGTCTGGGGAGTCTTCCCCGGCCTTTTTTTGCATTTGTGCTGACAGCGGCAACCTCACGTTATCCCCTTTTTTGAGAAAGATGCTCGCATTAAAAAACAACAGTTATCGTCAGGTTTTCATTTCTGGAATAGTCTGATTCCGATTCTCAATTCTATTATGATCATGAAATCTCGTAATCATAAGATCCTGTGATCTATTTTAAATAAGACCCTTAAAAGCGCGTTATCCCCCGAAATCTGAAAGAGTGTTTCAGTTGTCTATTTTTCCACCTCTAGGAAAGTTCTGTTTTGGCACTGTAACCTGAAACAGCATCTATACTTAGTTCGAATGTAAAACTAATCGGAGGAAAACAATGACTATTCATAAGAAAGGTCAGGCACATTGGGAAGGCGATATTAAACACGGAAAAGGTTATATCTCTTCTGAAAGTGGCGCACTCAAAGATCAGCCATACGGTTTCAACACCCGCTTTGAAGGTAAACCCGGCACTAACCCGGAAGAGCTCCTCGGCGCAGCCCATTCCGCCTGCTTCTCAATGGCACTGTCATTGATGCTCGGTGAAGCAGGGCACACCCCTGAAAGCATCGACACTGTCGCAGATGTGTCGCTCGATAAAGTCGAGGGTGGCTTTGCTATCACTAAAATCGCGCTCGACAGCACCGTAAAACTGCCGGGTATCGATAAAGATAAGTTTGATGAAATCATCAAAGCGGCGAAAGCCGGTTGTCCGGTTTCCAAAGTGCTTAACGCGGAAATCACCCTGGCGTATAAGCTGGAAAACTGATCGGCTTTGTCTGAATCAGGCGCTGCCAATATTAAGCCATGCAAAGTTTGCATGGCTTTTGTGTATCTGCTCCCAAATATTCAATCCTTTATTCCGCCGGTTTGACAAAAAATCCCCGTTTGCCTTAACTCAATCATTCCCATAAACCGAATGCATACCGCATGAGTTCGGTTTTTTGTTGAGATGATGAGATGACCCTATGCTGACCCTCCGCCAGATCCGCCATTTTATTGCCGTTGCTGAAACCGGTTCGATTTCCGCTGCGGCGCAAGCTTCGTTTGTCTCCCAGTCCTCGCTGACGCAGGCTATTCAGCAGCTGGAGGTCGAAACCGAAGCGCGACTGTTTGACCGTCATGCTAAAGGAATGACGCTCACCCATCAGGGGCATCAGTTTTTGCGCCAGTCTTATCTGATCCTTGCAACGGTGGATAACGCCAAACGCAGCCTGCAAATGGGGACTGAAAGCGTCACCGGACAGATCACGCTCGGCGTGACCAGTCTGGTGGCCGGGTATTTTTTGGTGGATTTACTCAAACAATTCAATGCCTATTACCCGAATGTGGAAGTCAAAGTTGTCGAGGACGAACGCCAGTACATCGAACATTTGCTGGTCAGTGGCGAAATTGATATCGGCGTCTTGATCCTTTCAAATCTGGAAGATCGCGATGCATTGCAGACAGAAGTGCTGACCCATTCTTCCTATCGCCTGTGGCTGCCGCCGCTGCACCCGCTGCTGGAGCGCGAAAGTATTTCTCTGGCGGATATCGCCAGTGAGCCGCTGATTCAGCTCAACGTCGATGAGATGGAAAAACATGCCCAGCGGATGTGGGCGCGGGCAGGATTGAAACCTAATATTGCGATGAAAACGGCGTCGACCGAAGCGGTGCGCAGCCTGGTGGCCGCCGGTCTGGGTGTCTCGGTACAGCCGGACATGGCCTACCGCGCGTGGTCGCTGGAAGGAAACATGATCGAAGCCAGTAAGCTGGAAGATTCTATCGAACCGCTGGATATCGGGCTGGCCTGGCGTCGTGGCAGTGCGCGGCCTGAACTGGTGACACCGTTTCTGACCATCGCGCGCGAAAACAGCGCCAAACGCAAACCCTGATACCCGTGCATTCGGTTTATCCGAACGCTGCCTTCAGTAATTGCTATTTGTTGCCCTCAGTGAAATTACCTAATGTGAATGCAATGTGTTTTCTTGTTACGTCCCGATAACAATTACATGAATTAAGGATGATTCTCGAAACTGAGGGTTGTGTGATGTCGGATGCTGAGTTCGTTGCTGGTTTCTCTGAAAAACATGTGATCAATGGCGACCTTTTGCACGGTGAGGGCGCAACGCAGAATATTTTCAATCCTGCGACCGGCGAAGTCATTGCCGAAGTCGCCGAAACCTCACTGGCTCAGGTCGCTCATGCGGTTAACGCCGCCAATTCTGCCTTCTACCGCTGGTCGCGCACCACTCCCGCCGAACGCGCTACCGTGCTTTTACGTATCGCTGATGCCATCGAAAAACAGACGCAGTCGCTGGCGCAGCTTGAAGCCATCAACTGCGGCAAACCGCTGCATCAGGCATTGAAAGATGACCTCCCGGCGGCAATTGATGTTTTTCGCTTTTTCGCCGGTGCGGTGCGCTGTCAGCAGGGGCAACTCTCCGGTGAGTATTTGCCGGGCCATACCTCCATGGTACGCCGCGATCCGCTTGGCGTGGTGGCGTCAATTGCGCCGTGGAATTACCCGCTGATGATGTCTGCGTGGAAAATTGCTCCGGCGCTGGCTGCGGGCAATACCGTGGTATTCAAACCTTCCGAACATACCCCGCTGAGCATTCTCGCGCTGCTGCCCGCCTTGCAGGACATCCTGCCGCCCGGTGTTTTGAACGTGATTACCGGCAGCGGCGAAGGCGTTGGCAATGCGCTGGTTAGTCATCCTCATGTACGCCTGATTTCCCTTACCGGCGACATCGTCACCGGCCAGCGCATTTTGCAGGCCGCCGTCAAAACGGTGAAACGCACGCATCTTGAGCTGGGGGGTAAAGCGCCGGTGATCGTGTGCAATGACGCCGATATTGATGACGTGGTTCAGGCTGTCAGTACCTGGGGATATTACAACGCCGGGCAGGATTGCACGTCAGCCTGCCGCGTTTATGCGCAGGCCGGGATCTACGAGCGGCTGGTGGAAAAACTGGGCGAGGCGGTTTCGCAATTGTCATTCGCCAGAAAAAATGACAGTGACAACTTTATGGGGCCGCTGATCAGCGCCCGGCAGCGGGACCGTGTTTCAAGCTTTGTCGAACGGGCGCTGAGCCAGCCGCATATCGAACGTATCACCGGCGCGGCCTCGCACTCCGGCCCCGGATTCTTTTATCAGCCAACGCTGCTGGCGGGCTGTCTGCAAAGCGATGAAATCGTGCAGCGCGAAGTCTTCGGGCCGGTGGTCAGCGTGACCCGTTTCGACACCATCGATCAGGTTGTTAACTGGGCCAACGAATCCGAATACGGCCTGGCGTCATCGGTATGGACGCAAAATATCGATTTAGCGATGCAAATCTCAACGCATCTGCAATACGGCACCACCTGGATTAATACGCATTTTTCTTTAGTCAGTGAAATGCCCCACGGCGGATTAAAACGCTCCGGGTATGGCAACGATCTTTCCAGTTATTCGTTACAGGATTACAGCGTAGTCAGACACATTATGGCGAAGTTCAAACCACAATTCTAATAACAGAAAAATACGACGACAGGACAGGGGTAACTCATGAAAATATTATCGCGTAACAGAAAGTTTTCTGCTGTTTGTTTGGGGCTGCTCAGTTTTTTAAATACCGCTATCGCCGCAGAAACCCTCACAAGTATTGGTAAAGGCGAAGGCCAGTTAAATATAGTCGCCTGGCCGGGATATATTGAGCGCGGCGAAAGTGACAAGAATTATGACTGGGTGACGCAATTCGAAAAACAGACCAGCTGCAAAGTGAATGTCAAAACAGCGGCGACGTCGGATGAAATGGTCAGCCTGATGGCGAAGGGCGGTTACGATCTGGTGACGGCGTCGGGCGATGCCTCGCTGCGTCTGATTTATGGCAAGCGCGTGCAGCCGATTAACCCGGCGCTGATCGCCAACTGGAAGAGTATCGACCCGCGTTTACTCAAAGGTGAATGGTTTAACGTCGGCGGAAAAGTCTACGGCACGCCGTATCAGTGGGGGCCTAACCTACTGATGTACAATACCAAAACGTTTCCGACTGCGCCTGACAGCTGGTCGGTGATTTTCGTCCCGCAAAATCTGCCTGACGGTAAACCCAATCAGGGACGTGTACAGGCCTACGACGGACCGATCGCCATCGCCGACGCCGCGCTGTATCTGAAAAGTACGCAGCCTGATCTTAAAATCGAAGATCCGTATCAGCTCAACGAAACACAGTATCAGGCCGCGCTGAAACTGCTACGCGGCCAGCATCCGCTGATCCACCGTTACTGGCACGACGCTTCCGTGCAGATGAGTGATTTCAAAAATGAAGGCGTGGTAGCCAGCAGCTCCTGGCCCTATCAGGCCAACGCCCTGAAAGGTGAGAAACAACCCATCGCCACCGTCTTCCCGAAAGAGGGGGTCACCGGCTGGGCAGATACCACCATGCTGGCTGCCGACGCTGAACATCCGAACTGCGCTTATCAGTGGATGAACTGGTCGCTTGAGCCGAAAGTGCAAGGTGACGTCGCCGCGTGGTTCGGTTCCGTGCCAAGCGTTCCGGCTGGTTGTAAAGCCAGCCCGTTATTAGGCGCGGAAGGTTGTGAAACTAACGGCTTTAATAAATTCACAGCAATTTCATTCTGGAAAACACCGCAATCAGAAGGCGGAAAATATGTCCCCTACAGTAAATGGACGCAAGACTACATAGCAATAATGGGCGGTCGCTAAATACGCGTCATCCTTTGAGCCGTCTGTGCGTTGGCTGTGTCCGCGTATTCTAAAATGATATTCAGGAGTTAACTATGCCCGCCGTGCAATTTATTAACGTTTCCCGTTTATACGGAGAAACAAAAGCCGTCGATAATGTCTCGATTGATATTCAGGACGGCGAATTCTTTTCCATGCTGGGGCCTTCCGGCTCCGGAAAAACCACCTGCCTGCGGTTGATCGCCGGCTTTGAAACGCTGACATCAGGATCCGTGCGTATTCATGGTAAAGAAGCCTCACAGCTTGCGCCCTATGAGCGGGATGTGAACACCGTGTTTCAGGATTATGCCCTGTTCCCGCACATGACCGTGCTGGAAAACGTGGCGTATGGCCTGATGGTGAAAGGCGTGGGTAAAAAAGAACGCAATATCCGGGCGATGGAATCGCTGGAGCGGGTGGCGCTCGGCTTTACCGCAGCACGTAAACCGGCGTTTTTGTCCGGCGGACAACGTCAGCGTGTGGCGCTGGCGCGCGCGCTGGTGAATCAGCCGAGTGTTTTATTGCTTGATGAACCGCTCGGTGCGCTGGATTTAAAGTTACGAGAGCAGATGCAGGGGGAGCTGAAAAAGCTGCAGCGCGAGCTGGGCATCACCTTCATCTTCGTGACGCATGATCAGAGTGAAGCCCTTTCGATGTCCGACCGTGTGGCGGTATTCAACAATGGCCGCATCGAACAGGTCGATACCCCGCGTGAGCTTTATCTCAGTCCCCGTACCGCGTTTGTGGCGCAGTTTGTCGGTACTGCAAATGTGCTGACTTCCGATCTCTCTCTCAAAATTACCGGCGTATCCGGCAGCCGCTCTATTCGTCCTGAGCATATTCGTCTTGCCACACAGCCGCTGGCAGAAAGTCATGCGGTTCAGGTCAACGCCATCCTTAAAGACATTCATTTTCAGGGCGCGGCGACACGCTACGAACTGGCTTTGGAAGGGGGCGAAAAGCTGTTCGTCAGCGAACCCAACAATCTTGCGGCCAGCGCGCAGACCTCGTACCGGCAGGGTCAGCCTGTCGTGGCGAGCTGGGACAGAGATGCAATGGTTGCGCTGCTTGAGGGCTAAACGATGGATATCAGTATGACTCCTTACGAGAAGCGCGCCCGTCGTGGCCGTGCGCTGATAACGTATCTGCATCACCGACCGGGATTTTATCTGGCCCTGCTGCTGGTCCCCCCGCTGCTCTGGTTCGGCGCAATTTACTTAGGCTCGCTGTTTGCGCTGCTGTGGCAGGGTTTATACACCTTTGATGACTTCACCATGACGGTGTCATCGACGCTGACCACGGCCAATATCCGCGCGCTGTTTGACCCGGTAAATGCCGACATTATTGTCCGCACGGTAACCATGGCGCTGCTGGTGTCATTTTTCAGCGCGGTGCTGGCGTTTCCGATTGCGTATTACATGGCGCGTTATATCACCGGCAAGAAAAAAGCGTTCTTTTATGTCGCGATCATGCTGCCGATGTGGGCGAGTTACATCGTCAAAGCCTATGCCTGGACGCTGCTGCTTTCCAAAGGTGGCGTGCTGCAATGGTTCCTTGAACATCTCGGGCTGGAACCGCTGCTTTCGGCGATGCTGAGCCTGCCGGGCGTCGGCGGCAATACGCTGTCGACCTCAGGGATTGGGCGCTTTTGGGTGTTCGTCTACATCTGGCTGCCGTTTATGATCCTGCCGATCCAGGCCGCGCTGGAGCGCCTGCCACCGTCGCTGCTTCAGGCCTCTGAAGATCTTGGTGCGAAACCGTGGCAGACGCTGCGCTACGTGATCTTCCCGCTGGCCGTTCCGGGTATTGCCGCAGGCTCGATCTTTACTTTTTCGCTGACGCTGGGTGATTACATTATCCCGCAGCTGGTGGGGCCGCCGGGGTATTACATCGGCAATATGGTCTATTCACAACAGGGTTCGATCGGCAACATGCCAATGGCCGCCGCGTTCACGCTGGTGCCTATCGTGTTGATTGCCTTGTACTTGTCGATGGTCAAACGGCTGGGAGCTTTCGATGCACTCTAAACGCGCACCCTGGTTACTCAAACTCTCCGCGTGGGGCGGGCTGGTTTTCCTGCACTTTCCGCTGCTGATTATCGCGGTCTACGCCTTTAACACTGAGGACGCGGCGTTCAGTTTCCCGCCGAAGGGCTTCACGCTGCACTGGTTCGCAGTGGCGGCGGGGCGTCACGACATCCTCGATGCTATCTGGCTCTCGGTACAGATCGCCTGTTACGCGACTATCATCGCGATGGTACTCGGTACGCTGGCGGCTGCGGCGCTGTATCGCCGTAACTTCTACGGCAAAAACAGCATCACATTACTGTTTATGCTGCCGATTGCCTTGCCGGGGATCATCACCGGGCTGGCGTTGCTCAACGCGTTTCATGCCGCGCAAATTGAGCCGGGAATGCTGACCATCGTTATCGGACACGCCACCTTTTGCATGGTGATTGTCTATAACAACGTGATCGCGCGCTTTCGCCGCATCACGCACAGCCTGATTGAAGCTTCTATGGATTTAGGCGCCGACGGCTGGCAGACCTTTCGCTACATCATTTTGCCGAACCTCAGCACTGCGCTGCTGGCGGGTGGAATGCTGGCGTTCGCGCTGTCTTTCGATGAAATCATTGTCACGACGTTTACCGCCGGACACGAACGCACCTTGCCGATCTGGCTGCTCAATCAGCTGGGCAGGCCGCGCGAAGTGCCGGTGACTAACGTTGTTGCGCTGTGCCTGATGGTGCTCACCATGATCCCAATTCTGGGCGCGTGGTATCTCACAAGAAATGGGTCGGATGTGGCCGGTGACGGCAAATAATAATAAGGAAAAACTGATGCAAACGAACATGTTGATCAATGGTGAGCTGGTTGCCGGTGAAGGCGCGTCATTACCGGTTTTCAACCCGCATACGGGGCAGGAAATAGTACGTCTGGCGCAGGCCAGTGAAAAACAAACCACGCAGACCGTCGATCTGGCGCATAACGCCTTTACCGAATGGGGCCAGACCACGCCGAAAACCCGCGCCGAGCTGCTGCTGGCGCTGGCGGATCGCATCGAAGAAAACGCCGAAGCGTTGGCCAAACTGGAATCGCTCAACTGCGGCAAACCTTATCATCTGGCACTTAATGATGAGCTGCCGGCGGTGGTGGATGTCTTCCGCTTCTTTGCGGGCGCCAGCCGTTGTCTGAATGGATTAGCGGGCGGGGAATATCTCGCCGGACATACGTCGATGGTGCGCCGCGATCCGCTCGGCGTGGTGGCCTCTATTGCGCCGTGGAATTATCCTCTGATGATGGCCGCGTGGAAAATCGCCCCGGCGCTGGCGGCGGGTAACTGCGTGGTGATCAAACCTTCAGAAATCACGCCACTGACTGCGCTGAAGCTCGGTGAACTGGCGCGCGATCTCTTTCCGGCAGGTGTGCTTAATGTGCTGTTTGGCGACGGAAAAACCGTCGGTAATGCGCTGACGCATCACGATAAAGTGCGAATGATTTCCTTGACCGGTTCCGTAGCCACCGGTGAGAAAATTGTCGCGCAAGCCACCAGCGGTATCAAGCGCACGCACATGGAGCTGGGCGGCAAAGCACCGGTGATTGTTTTCGATGATGCGGATATCGCTCAGGTAGTCGAAGGGGTGCGCACCTTCGGTTTCTACAACGCCGGACAAGACTGCACCGCCGCCTGCCGTATCTACGCGCAAAAAGGCGTTTATGCACGTTTGGTCACGGCGCTGGGCGAAGCTGTATCCACAATTAAACTCGGCACCGGTGAAACCAGTGAAATGGGCCCGCTGGTTTCGGCTGCACATCTGGAGCGGGTCGAGGGATTTGTGCGCCGGGCAAAAGAGCGCGCACATATTCAGGTTGTCACGGGCGGGGAGCGCGTCAGCGGCGAGGGCTATTATTTCCAGCCGACGTTACTTGCCGGTGCGCGTCAGGAGGATGAAATCGTACAGCGCGAAGTGTTTGGTCCGGTAGTCAGCGTGACGGAGTTCGATACCGAAGAACAGGTTCTGACCTGGGCGAATGAATCAAACTACGGGCTGGCATCCTCTGTCTGGACGCAGAATATTGGCCGTGCGCACCGTCTCAGTGCCCGCCTGCAATACGGCTGCACCTGGGTCAATACGCACTTCATGCTGGTCAGTGAAATGCCGCACGGCGGCCAAAAACAATCCGGCTACGGAAAAGATATGTCGATGTACGGGCTGGAGGATTACACCGCAATCCGCCATGTGATGTTTAAGCACACGTAATCAGAGCGCTGTTTCTACACATCATTCTTTGAAATGAAACAGGGAGCCTTAGGCTCCCTGTATTCTTAAAATGCGATGTTTTATGCCGACGCGGACGTGGCAATTTTTTTGCGGGCAATATCAATAAAGAGAATGCTGGCAGCAAAAGATATCCCCGCACCAATGATAATAGTGAGCAGATAGGAGGTGAGATAATTATATTCTTTATCAATTAATGTGAGTTGTTCTGAGATTAAATCAATATTATCAATGACGTAACCTCGGGCAACATACAAGCCGCACCAGAAGGCGCTAAAGGCAATCAGGCAGGTATAACAAACATAACTGAATTTCCTATCAATATATTCAAGGTAAAATTTAGGGTCTGAATACGCCATTTTGAGCAGGCCTAAAAAACACCCCAGATAAATACCAATTAACCACTTCATGATGTCCCAGTTCATACGACTCTCTGAATGCTGCCGCTGCCGGCATTGAAAAATAAAAAATTAAACGATGCTCAGACGCCCTTTTTACGAGGGATGAACATGGTCACCAAACCCTTAACAATCTGATTTTATTTGGTTTTATCTGAGGTGAAGCGCCGTATTATCACACCCCGCCAACATTCTGGCAAGAATGATGACGCAACCGCACCCATGATTTTGCCTGCAAAGAGTGACCGGGTTTGCCAGGTAATGCAGAGGGGGAATATTTGACTGGAAAACAGCGGGCTGACGGAGATGTCGTCAGCCCTGTAAACGTTAAATTTTCTTCGCTAAAAGCGTCGCAAATCTCAGCTTGTAACGGTTGCCGTTTTGATCGCGTTTATGCAATTCGCCGACATCTTCATTGTATTTCACGATTTCCCATCCGCGATAGTAGTCACGCAGTTCTTCCGGTTTGAAGGTGAATGGGAAGGGCAGCGGACAAGGATAATCCGGGCTATCCATAGCCGCGACGATCAGATTATAACCGCCGGTTTTTGTTGCGGCGTGCATGTCTTCGATAATATGCGGGATGCTGTTGCGCTCGAGAAACATCATCACTACGGTAGAAAAGATGAAATCATAGTCGCCGCTGAAACGGTGCGCGTTAAGATCCTGCTCGCTGATGTCAATATTGTGCAGGGACTCTGCCGCAATAATCTCCTTCACTTTGGCAACGCTGAGCGGATTGTTATCCCAGCCCGTCACATCAAACCCTTTAAGATTCAGATACAGCGAATTTCGTCCGCTTCCACATCCAAGATCCAGCGCCTTTCCGGGCTGAACAGAGTTGGCTGCGTTGATGATTTCTGAATGGGTGCGGGACAGGCCGTATTTTTCGGCGTAGTAATCTTCTGACGCGGGCTGCTGTGTCATTCCCTGTTTTCCTCACAAGTTGAATCGAATGGCGGTGATTATCCTCCTAAATACGCAGGGCGCTATTACTCTTAATGATGACTCAGTGTGCGAGGCCGCCATCGCGTGGTGGAACTGGCCCGTGGAGAAGATTTCGCGCAATCTGTCGCTGATCTTTTCCGGGTGTGTCCGGGCGCTGGTTTCTTGCGAGTAAATGCGCTTTACCGGTAAGCTCTTCTGTCAGTTTGCCGGTAAAGATAACTGCCAACGCCGTGAACCGGATCGCCCTGAAAACCGACCTTTTGCATTCCGATTTTCTCCAGAACGCGCTGTGAGGCCAGATGATTTTCGCGCACGGTGGCTGAAATCTGCGCCAGCCCCAACCGTTCAAAGCCCGCATTGAGCGCCGCGCTGGCAAATTCAGTCGCAAATCCCTTTCCCCAGACTGCTTTCGCCAGCCGGTAGCCGAGAAATACCCGGTGATTATCGTAACCTTCGCGGACACTCAGCCCGCCAAACCCAATGATTTCCTCCGGATGACTGTGCAACGCAACCGCCCAGTGCCCGTGGCCGTAAGTTGGCCATTCCGGCAACCAGCCGCTGAGCTTGTCTCGCGCGAATTCCAGGTTCGGATAAGGACCACGCGGATTAAACTCATTGGTCTGCGGATCGCCGTAGATAGCAAAGAGTGAATGAACGTCAGTGTCCGCAACCGGACGAAGCAATAGCCGGGATGTCTCAATGATCATAATGAACGTTTTCCTCCTGTTACCTGAGTTAAATCTTAGCCGGAGTGGTTGAGTCCGCCATCCTCTCTCGCAAAAAATCAATAAACCGTCGCACCTTTTCCGGCACGTGGCGGGTATTGGGGTAGAGCGCAAAAATACCCTGGGGCGGAAAATGGTGATCGGGTAGCAAATGGCACAAGCGACCGGCGTCGATTTCCGGCTGTACCAGCCAGTCCGGCAGCAGCGCGACACCGGTATCATGCAGCGCAAAAGCGAGCAACGCGCAGGCGCTGTCAGCGGCAATGACCGGTGGCGTATCGACCCGAAAGGGGAGGGTAGCGCCCTGATTGTCGGTTATCTTCCAGCTCATCGGCAGAGGAAGGCGACTGTGGGCAATCCATTTCAACTGCGCCAGTCTTTTGGGCGTGGCGATCGTTCCTGCTTGCCGGAGAAAGGCGGGTGAGGCGACCGGCAAAATACCAAACTGGCCGAGCGTGGCGGCGTGATGGTTTGAATCCTCCAGATGTCCCAGGCGGACAGCCAGATCAAACCGTCCGCTGATCAGATCATCATGATGAGAAGAGGCAACATGCTGGACCCGCAGTTGCGGATGCAATGCGGCAAAAGCCGACAGCGCCGGTACGACCACCCGCGCGCCATACTCTGATGTACTGGTGATGCGTAACTGACCGCTCAGGCCGCAGTGATCGCGACGCACGTCGTCGAGCACGGCTTCGGCTTCCTGTAACAACAACTGACAGCGCTGAAAGAAGCGCTCACCGGCTTCGGTCAGCGCTACTCGCCGCGTGCTGCGGGTGAGCAGCGAAACGCCCGTTTCACTTTCCAGCAATTTCACATTGAAACTCACCACCGCTTTAGTGAGCCCCAGTGACGCAGCCGCACCGGTGAAACTTCCTGCTGTAGCGACGGCGACAAAAATCTCCAGTCGTTGCAAATTCAACATTGTCGTGCACCTGATTGTCAAAATAATTTTGACAGTGTAACCCTGCGCCGTGCGTATATCCCGCAAAAATTATCCGCTACATTCCCGGCCTGACAGATGAAAGTGGAATTTATAAGTATGAATTATCGAACGCGCGTGGCCGTGGTGTATCTGCTCGGTTTCTTTGTCGATTTGATCAATATGTTTATCGCCAACGTGGCGTATCCCGGCATCGCGCGGCATTTCCAGGCGCCGGTCAGTGCGCTGGCGTGGGTCAGCACCGGGTACATTCTCGGGCTGACGCTGGTTATTCCGCTCAGCCGCTGGCTTGCCGCGAGGTTCGGCGCACGCAGAATATTCATCGTTTCGCTGGTCATCTTTATGCTCGCTTCACTGGGGGCTGGCGCCGCCGGAAGCCTGATGTCACTTATCGTGTGGCGAATTGTGCAGGGGCTGGGCGGCGGATTACTGATTCCAATCGGACAGACTCTCACCTATGCCCTCTTTCGCAGCCATGAGCGCGCCAGACTTTCTGCGATGATCATGCTGGTCGGTCTGCTGGCTCCGGCATTATCACCGGCGTTCGGCGGTATGATTGTTGACAGTTTCAGCTGGCGCTGGGTGTTCGTTGTCAGCCTGCCACTGGTGATGCTGACGTGGATTCTGGCCCTTTTCTGGTTACGTGATGAAGAGGTTAGGGAACCCGCCGGACGTTTTGAACTGTCAGGTTTTATGCTGGCCGGAGCAGCGCTGGCATTGATATTACCCGGACTGACGCTGCTCGGTGAAACATGGGATGTTGCGACGGGCGTCGTTTTATTGCTTTGCGGGTTGATCCTGATGACGATGTTTGTGCGCAAATCATTACATCAGTCGCGACCTCTGCTGGAGTTAAAGCTGATAAAGGATCCGCTGTTGCGAACCGCTATGCTTATCTATCAGTGTATTCCAGGCATTTTTACCGGTATCAGTCTGATTGCCATGCTGTACCTGCAACAGGAACTGCATTTTTCTGCCGCGCAGGCGGGCGGGCTGATGGTGCCATGGTCGCTGGCCTCGTTTGTAGCCATCAGCGTAACCGGCAAGGTGTTTAACCGCGCGGGGCCGCGTGCATTATTCATTCCCGGATGCCTGATTCAGGGCACGGGTATAGGTTTTCTGGCGGCGCTCAGCCTGACACCACAGCCGTGGCTGGCCGTTATCGCTTTCTCGCTGATGGGATTTGGCAGCAGTATGTGCAGCAGTACTGCGCAAAGTTGTGCATTCCTGCAGGTCCAGCCGAAAGAGTTGGCTGATGCCAGTGCGCTGTGGAATATCAACCGCCAGCTCAGTTTTTGTCTCGGCGTGACAGTCGTAAGCGTCATGCTTAACGTTTTGCAGGTTTATATCCCGCAGCACGCTTACCGGCTGAGCTTTATTATCGCCGCTGTCAGCGTGTTGTTGCCGGTGATGTTATGCCTGAAATTGCCTGGCCGTGAGATTGTTCAGGCATTCAAGCTAAAGGAAGAAAAATGAATCGTTATATCAAAGAAGTATTCGATGCCCACGAGCTGATCCAGCGTTGGTTTAGTGATGCCACGGCGCCGCAAAGCGTTTGTGACGAACTCCTGGCACGTTTTAGCCCGGCATATTCCATGGTGACACTGACTGGTCACCCGCTGGATTTTCAGAAACTATGCGAATTTTTCGCCGCACAGCGTGGAGCTAAAGCCGGTTTACAAATTGACGTCGGGCAGCCTGTGTTAATTGCCGAGAGCGCACAGCATGGCGTGGTGACCTATCAGGAGCGCCAGCAATTGCCGGGACAGGCGGCAACATTGCGATATTCAACGGTTGTGTTCGAGGCGGACGCACAGGGAAACCTGTTATGGCGGCATTTGCATGAGACGGCGGCAGGGTAAGCAAAGTGTCTTTGCTATGTACATTTTGTTCATGATATGGTTTTGTTCATGAATCACGAACTGAAACGCGGCGTGAACAAAATGAACAGAATGACCGAAAATAGCGGTGAAAGATTGCTGGCACTTGTCACTGAGAATCTCGCTGACGGGCTCAAATTACAATATGAACATAATCCTCTTCAAGGGAGGTCTGAACCTTACGGATGGGCAACAATAGCAACACCTGATGGCAAAACGTTTCGCTTCCAGTTGGAGACAAAGTGGATCCATCGTAAAGAGACATTGATCGCGTTGCGTGAACGTATGGCACACTTGACACAAGATATGCCTGTATTACTTATTTGTAATAGGTTGACGCCTGCGTTGGAAGAATACTGTCACAAACATCAGTTAAATTTTTTGGATACGGCAGGTAATGCCCGGATCCAGACATCCGGTTTATATATTCTTGTTAAAGGCAGAGTAGAGAAAAAAACAATTAGTGCAAAATCACGCTTTGCAGAAGGCGTGATGAAATTACTTTTCGTTTTGCTGACTCGTCCTGACATGCTGAATCAAAACTATCGTGATATTGCTGCTCAATCAGGTATATCTCTGGGAATGGTGAGTAAGGCATTTGATTTTCTCGAGGCACAAAAATATCTTCGCAGAGCAAATAAGGAACGTAGGTTAATGAATATTGAGGAGCTTGAGATATTATGGCTTCGCGATTATGCAACGTCGCTTCGCCCAAAGCTGTCGAGCATAATATTAACCGCACCAGAGGACTGGCAGGAGGTGTGCTTGTTATCTGGCGAGTTCTGGAGCGGGGAAGTCGCTGCTGTGCAGTTAAGTGAGGGTTATCTGATACCGGAAAACGGAATAATCTTCACACCCTACTCGTTATTGCAGCGACGTCGTGAACTGGCTTTGAGACCAGAGAAAAATGGAAAGCTACAATTGTTTTCCAGTTTTTGGGGGCATGAATTTGCCATCAATCAAAAAGCGCAAGTGATGTTATGTATAGCAGAACTCCTGGCGAGCGTTGATGATCGAAATAAAGAAACGGCGAGAATAATAAATGGCAAATATCTGCAGCTTAACGAATCCGCTCTCTTCAGTTACTGAAACACTGTTGACCCAGATCAGCCAGGTCTGTTTAGAACAAAAGATCCCTTTTTTTATTGCCGGGGCAACGGCTCGCGAGATTTTGCTACACCATGTCCATGGCAAAAGCATTGGACGCAGAACACGGGATATAGACATCGCTATTTTCGTTGACGAATGGCGGTTGTTTGACCTTTTGAAGAAAAGTATGTCAGCCAGAGGAGCAATTGAAGATAAGAAAAGTCATCACAGGATGTACTGGCAGCATGTAGAATTGGACATCATTCCCTTTGGTGGTATTGCGCAAGAAAATCAGATTTTCTGGCCTCCGGACAGAGAGATTATTTTGTCCGTTGATGGATTTACTGAGGTATTTGCTTACGTTATACCGGTCAAATTGGATAACGCAGTCGTTATTCCTTTCTGTTCATTGCCTGGTCTTACCTTGCTCAAACTTTTCGCGTGGCGCGATCGCGGCCACGCCACTGCAAAGGATGCAGCCGATCTTTACAAGATCATCACTGAATATGGCGCAATTGAAGATGCGCGACTTTATGAAATGCCAGTGGAGGGTGAAAATTATGGCTGGGATCCCGTTAGGATGGGTGCGGGTTTATTGGGGCATGATATCGCGAGTATGAGTTCGAATGAATCCACCGACGCACTAAGGCAACTGGATAAAGAAAAGCTTATTGACGCTATAGTAAGGGCTGTACCTTCAGAAGCGACCGATAAAATAGTGCAACTTGTAGACGATTTATGGTCTGGAATTTTTGCCCAAATCTAACGGGTTGACCCCTGACCATTAAGCGTCGGTATGGCTCGCGGACATCATTTCCAACATAGATCCCTACACACGTTACAACAGACTCTCTTATTTCCCATCACGAATTATTTGCCCGAAATGTGAAGGGAGTCATAAGCGATGGTCAAGGAGAGACGATTTTCTGTCTGGTAAAATTATCCCCCTCTGAAGTGATGCCGTATACTCCCTACAAGCAGAGACAATCAGCATTCTATCTACATCGTTTTTGCACCCGCAATTGTCGGCAAAGCAGGATCTCTTGTCGGACCTGCAATCACTTAGGATATGAGGGTTTCGTTATGGATAAGAAAGTCATCTATTTGTTTTGTTCCGCAGGAATGTCTACCTCCTTGCTGGTTTCCAAAATGAAAGTCGTGGCTGAGAAATACGAAGTGCCGGTCATTATTGAAGCATTCCCCGAAACGCTGGCGGGCGAGAAAGGGGGTGCGGCTGATCTGGTGCTTCTCGGTCCGCAAATTGCTTATATGTTGCCTGAGATTCAAAAAGTATTACCGGGTAAACCTGTCGAAGTGATTGATTCAGTCATGTACGGAAAAATTGATGGGCTGGGCGTGCTGAAAGCTGCCGTCGCGTCTATCAAGAAAGCTGCAACTGCGTAATGTACGACCTTGCTTTATTTTGTTTTAAATTTTTGTATTAGCTTTTATTTAAGTCAAAGAGAAATCCAGTCAAAGAGCGAATTTCATACCCTGGCCGCCGGATGGCGGCATTAAAGGAAAAATCGAATGAGTAAAGCTATTGATTCCCTGGAAAAGATATTACTTCCTTTTGCCGTCAAAATTGGTAAACAACCCCATATAAATGCCATTAAAAATGGTTTCATCAAATTAATGCCGCTGACCCTTGCCGGGGCCATGTTCGTTTTAATTAATAATGTATTCCTTAATTTTGGCGACGGTTCTTTCTTTTATTCTTTGGGGGTGCGTTTAGATGCCTCAACGATTGAGTCGCTGAACGGTTTAAAAACAATCGGTGTGAATGTCTACAACGGGACATTAGGAATAATGTCGCTGATGGCGCCGTTCTTTATCGGTATGGCCATGGCGGAAGAACGTAAAGTAGACTCGTTGTCAGCAGGTCTGCTGGCCGTCGCTGCTTTCATGACCGTGACACCTTACAGCGTCGGTGAAGCTTACGCGGTAGGAGCGAACTGGTTAGGCGGCGCGAATATCATTTCCGGTATGCTTATCGGTATCGTCGTCGCTGAAATGTTCGCTTTTATTATTCGCAGAAACTGGGTGATTACTTTACCAGCAAGCGTTCCCACTTCTGTCGCGCGCTCATTCTCCGCATTAATTCCGGGTTTTATTATCCTGTTTATTTTCGGGGTAATTTCCTGGCTGCTAGGATTATACGGTCATAACTTCCACCAGATTATTATGGACTCCATCTCTAAGCCTCTGGCGTCGATGGGCAGCGTCGTGGGCTGGGCTTACGTCATTTTCAACTCCCTGTTGTGGTTCTTTGGTGTGCACGGTTCACTGGCGCTGACTGCGCTGGACAACGGCATCATGACCCCCTGGGCACTGGAAAACATTGCTCTCTACACCGAATATGGCTCAGTAAGTGCGGCAATTGAAGCGGGTAAAACCTTCCACTTCTGGGCCAAACCGATGCTCGATTCCTACATCTTGCTGGGCGGTTCCGGTGCGACGCTGGGTCTGATTATCGCGATTTTCATCGCGTCACGCCGTGCGGATCACCGTCAGGTGGCAAAACTGGCGCTGCCTTCCGGCATCTTCCAGATTAACGAACCGATTCTGTTTGGTCTGCCGATTATCATGAACCCGGTGATGTTTATTCCGTTCGTTCTGGTTCAGCCGATTCTGGCGGCTATCACGCTGGCGGCTTATACCATGGGTATTATTCCGCCGGTGACTAACCTCGCACCCTGGACGATGCCAACCGGTCTCGGTGCCTTCTTTAACAGTAACGGCAGCATCGCTGCATTGTTAGTTGCGTTGTTCAATCTCGGGATCGCCACGCTGGTGTATATGCCTTTCGTCATACTCTCTAACAAGGCGCAGGCGATTATCGAAGAAGAAGAGAGCGAAGAAGATATCGCCGCAGCACTGAAATTCTAATCTGAACCGGTGCAGGGCGGGTTTACCGCCCTGAGTTTTACCGCAATCACGGAGAGATAATGATGATTGATTTAGACAGCATCACTGATACGCAAGACGACATGCAGGAACTTGAAGAAGTAGTAATGGGGTTAATAATTAACTCCGGGCAGGCCCGCAGTCTGGCTTACAGCGCACTAAAAAAGGCCAAAGAAGGCGATTTTGAACAGGCCAAAGCGTTAATGGACCAGTCCCGTCTTTCGCTCAATGAAGCGCATCTGGTGCAAACCAAACTGATTGAAGACGACATGGGCGAAGGAAAAATGAAAGTCAGCCTGATTCTGGTTCACGCTCAGGATCATCTGATGACATCTATGCTCGCGCGCGAGTTAATCACGGAACTCATTGAGCTTCACGAGAAAATAAAATAACGTAGGAAGCCATAATGCAGCCACCGGTACTGAGTATGGAAATCAAGACAGCACGCGAAAATCAACTCTTCGACGGTCAGAATTTCCATATGTTTATCTACAACAAAGTAGAAAGCATTTCCGGGCTGCATGAGCATGACTACTATGAATTCACGGTCGTACTGACTGGCCGGTATTATCAGAATGTGAACGGGAAAAGGGTGCTATTAGAACGCGGCGATTTTGTTTTTATCCCGCTCGGTTCGAATCATCAAAGCTTTTATGAATTTGGCGCGACGCGGATATTAAACGTTGGGATCAGCAAAGCATTTTTTGAACAGCACTATTTATCTTTATTACCTTCACATTTTGTCGCGTCACAAGTGTATAAAATTAAGACTGAGTTTCTGACCTATATTGAATCGGTGATTGCTTCTCTGAATTTCCGCAATGGGGAGTTCAATGCATTTCTGGAAATGGTGACGTTTTATATCGTCAACCGCTTACGTCACCACAGGGAATCTGAAGCCACAACGGATGCGCCAGTCTGGCTGAAGGCGGCCATTGAAAAAATGCATGATAAAGCGCAGTTCGGTGAAAAAGCATTATCGAACATGGTGGAATTGTCCGGTAAGTCACAGGAATATCTGACCCGCGCCACACAACGACATTACGGCATGACGCCCATGCAGATTATCAATGAAATCCGGATTGATTTTGCGAAAAAGCAGCTTGAGATAACTAACTATTCGGTCACGGATATTGCATTTGAATCCGGATATAGCAGCCCGAGTATGTTTATCAAGAACTTTAAAAAGCTGACATCATTCACACCGAATCACTATCGAAAGAAATTATGCAGTATTAATTAACTCTTAACCTTAAATTAATTTCTGTATTCATTTGCAGTGCAATAGATTGCACGGGAGTTCCTATGAGCAAAAAACTGAAAGTCGTCACTATTGGTGGCGGGAGCAGCTACACCCCGGAATTACTGGAAGGCTTTATTAAGCGTTATGATGAATTGCCGGTTTCCGAATTATGGCTGGTGGATGTCGAAGGCGGAAAAGAAAAGCAGGACATTATTTTCGACCTTTGCGTGCGCATGGTCAAACGCGCAGGCGTTCATATTGAAATACATAAAACCCTGAACCGCCGCGAAGCGCTAGTGGATGCTGACTTCGTCACCACGCAGCTGCGCGTAGGTCAGTTAAAAGCACGCGAACTCGATGAGCGTATTCCGCTGAGCCACGGCTATTTGGGGCAAGAGACCAACGGTGCAGGGGGCTTATTCAAAGGGCTGCGCACTATTCCGGTCATTTTCGATATCATCAAAGACGTCGAAGAAATCTGCCCTAATGCCTGGGTGATTAACTTCACCAATCCGGCGGGCATGGTCACCGAAGCGGTCTTCCGTCATACAAAATTCAAAAAATTCATCGGCGTATGTAACATCCCTGTGGGCATGAAAATGTTCATTCAGGATGTACTTAAACTCGCACCGCAGGACGATTTATCCATCGATCTTTTCGGTCTCAATCACATGGTGTTTATCAAAGATGTGATAGTTAACGGTGAGTCGCGCTTTGCTGAGTTGCTCGACGGCGTGGCGTCCGGTCGGCTTACCGCCGGTTCGGTCAAAAACATCTTTGATTTACCGTTCAGCGAAGGGCTGATCCGCTCCCTGAACCTGCTGCCGTGCTCGTATCTGCTGTATTACTTCAAACAGAAAGAGATGCTGGCGATTGAAATGGGCGAATTCTACAAAGGCGGCGCGCGCGCAACCGTGGTGCAAAAGGTTGAGAAACAGCTGTTTGATCTCTATAAAGACCCCGAACTGAGCGTAAAACCGAAAGAGCTTGAGCTGCGCGGCGGCGCGTATTATTCCGATGCGGCGTGCGAAGTGATCAGCGCCATTTACAACGATAAACAAACCGAGCAGTACGTTAACTTCCCTCACCACGGGCACATTGACAATATTCCTGCCGAATGGGCTATCGAAATGACCTGCACCATCGGGCGTAACGGTGCGACGCCTCATCCACGGTTGACCCACTTTGATGATAAAGTCCTGGGGTTAATTCACACCATTAAAGGCTTTGAAATCGCGGCCAGCGAAGCGGCGCTCAGCGGCAAATTCAACGATGTGTTGCTGGCGCTGAACCTCAGCCCGCTGATCCATTCCGACAAAGATGCTGAAATTCTGGCGCGTGAAATGCTGCTGGCCCATGAAAAGCATCTGCCTAACTTTGCAGAAGCCATCGCGGCGCTGAAATAACCCGTCTGCCTTCCCGTAAGGGAGGGCAATGCCAAGGGGAAAAAATGGATAAATTACTGATCGTTAACGCCGATGATTTCGGGCTTTGCAAAGCGCAAAACTACGGCATTATCGAAGCATTCAGAAACGGCGTTGTCACCTCCACCACGGCAATGATGAATGCCGGTGGCGTTGAACATGCCGCCGCACTGAGTGCTGCGAACCCCAATCTTGCGGTAGGAATGCACTTTGTTCTGACGCTCGGAAAGCCCTTGTCGCCGATGCCAAAACTGGTGCGAAACGGCGAGCTGGGCAAGTGGATCTGGGAGGTAGCGGAGAAGGGCGCGTTACCACTCGATGAAATTGCGCAGGAGCTTAAGTGCCAGTTTGTGCGCTTTAACGAAATTTTTGGCCGCAAGCCGACGCACATCGACAGCCATCACCACGTCCATATGATTGCGCAAATCTTCCCGATTGTGGAAGCCTTTGCGAATGAGCAGGGCATTCCGGTGCGTATTGACCGCGAGGATCTTCGCAAAGGTGAAATCACGCTAAAGGGTGCGCGAAGTACGCAGGGTTTTGAAAGCGGATTTTATGGCGATGCGATTTCAGAAACACTCTTTCTGGAAATGCTGGACAGCGCGCTGAAACGTGGCGATTCCTCGCTGGAGATCATGACCCATCCGTCGTTTATCGATAATACGATCCTGGCGAGTAAATACTGTTATCCCCGCCTCGCCGAGCTGGATGTACTGACCTCGCTGACACTGAAAGAGGCGATTGCGGAACGCGGATTCCGGCTCGGGAACTTTAAGGATCTCTGAGTTACCAATACGAAAAACGACAAAGGCCAGAATGAATATTCTGGCCTTTGTGAATCATTCCTCGCCCACCACCCGCAGACTGCGCTGTTTCATCACGCGGTGAATATTGGATTCCAGCCAGTTGGCGAGCCCGGATATTTGGTCTTTTACCTCAATCCCAAGCGGTGTCAGGCGGTACTCAACGTGAGGCGGTACCACCGGAAATGAACGACGATCGACAAACCCATCTTCTTCAAATGACTGTAACGTCTGCGCCAGCATTTTCTCACTGATGCCACCCACTTTGCGGCGCAGCTCGCTGAACCGCAGTGTCTCTTCGCTCAGGGCTATCAGCACCAGTAAACCCCAACGGCTGGTAATGTGACGCAAAATCTCCCGTGAGGGGCAGTTAGGATCGAGCACTTCTCCGCGACGGATTTGTTCGGTGAGCGGTAATTTCCCGGCGGGTTGATCGGACGAAATTATTTTCATACTTACCTTTAGGTGCGTACTTACGAAAAGAAAGTATATCGCATAGGATGTTTCAACGGCGACGCTTTTAGCGCCTTTCAGAACATAAATCTCGTGTCTTAAACTTTTGGAGAAAAAACATGATTGCAATTACCGGTGCCACCGGCCAGCTTGGTCGCCTTGTTATCGCTGCGTTGTTAAAAAAAGTCCCGGCGAATCAGATTATTGCTGCCGTTCGTAGCCCTGAAAAAGCCAAAGAGTTAGCGGATTTAGGTGTTGAATTGCGTCAGGCGGATTACAGCCAGCCTGCAACGCTCGACAGCGCCTTCAAAGGCGTGGAAAAAGTGCTGCTGATTTCCTCAAGTGAAGTGGGCCAACGTGAAGCGCAACATGGCGCCGTGATCGCTGCGGCGAAGCGTGCAGGCGTGAAACTGCTGGCTTACACCAGCCTGCTGCATGCAGATAAAAGCCCCCTGGGTCTGGGCGTAGAACATCGCGCAACCGAAAAAGCCTTAAGCGAATCTGGCCTGCCCTTCGTGTTACTGCGTAATGGCTGGTACACCGAAAACTATGCGGCGAGCATCGCACCGGCGCTGGCGCACAATGCCTTTATTGGTGCGGTGGGTGAAGGGCGTATTTCCTCTGCGGCACGTCAGGATTATGCCGAAGCTGCGGCGGTGGTACTGAGTCTGGATAATCAGGCGGGGAAAGTGTACGAACTGGCGGGTGACGAGTCTTATTCGCTGGCAGAATTCACGGCCGAAATTGCGCAGCAGTCAGGCAAAAAAGTAGATTACATCAATATGAGCCAGACAGAGTTCGCCAATGCGTTAAAAGGTGCTGGTCTGCCGGACTGGCTGGCGGAGATGCTGGCAGATTCTGATGCAGGCGCAGCGAAGGGCGCGCTGTTTGATGATTCTCATACATTGAGCAAGCTGATTGGTCGCCCGACAACGCCGGCAAAAGAAGTGATTGCTGCCACGCTTAAAAATTAATGAATAACGCATTGTAGTAAAAATTGTTTCCGGCCTGTTAACGTTGTGCTTAACAGGCCGTTTGTCTTTTAAATCACATCATCCTGTGTGGATAACAGCACCAGTTCCAGCAAATTGCGACAACCCTGCTGATTGCTGACATTGTTGTCTTGCTCCAGCTGATGGATCAGACCTTCAATGATGGCTTTGTTGGTTACCGGAAAGCGGCTGTACAAAAGGCTGGAAACGACCCTGCCAAGAATCTCCACTTCGCTTAAGGTCTGAGTTTCTTGCTGATTGAAGTATTCACTAATTTCTGTAACTGTTTGTTCTGCTTCGAATTGCATGTAGACCTCCTTAAACTTCGCATGATAAAGGGTGACATGGGAAGTGTCTGTTGCCAGTCAGAAAACAAAGAATTGTATAGCAACGCTTCACAATCATCTTCCCTGTTTCATCTCAACGCCTTGGCACAAATCTAAAAACTCCAGCCAGGAAAATTGCCTCTGGAGGAAGGGAAATCGACGTTCTCCTCCAGAGACCAGACTGAATATGCCCGTAAATGACGGACTAATGATAAAGCAGGGGTATAAAGAAGTTATACAAAGATTGCAGATTTGTACAGGTTCGCCTGAGAAATATCTGAATAACCGGTTGCTAGCAATCGTAAATAGCACGAATTGTACTGTTCGAATTACGATCAATACATTCACGTGGTGATTTAGTTCAGTTTGTAATGATCAGTCTGGTTGCATTTTAACCGCTGTACAAAAATCATTTGCTGCGTCAGAATGCCCGCCCAAAAAAACAGCGTATAAGGAAAGGGACGATGAAAATCAATGTCATTGGAACCAGCGGAAGCGGCAAATCAACGGTAGCGCGCGGCATCTCTCAGAAACTGAATATTCCTTATATCCAGCTGGATGCATTGTTTTGGCGTGCTGACTGGCAGGGCACCCCGGATGCGCTGTTTTTTGCCAAAATTGAAGAAACGCTGGCAGGTAAAAGCGACTGGGTGATTGATGGTAATTACAAAAGGACACAATCCATCAAGTGGCGTGACGTTGATACGATTATCTGGGTGGATTACTCATTTATGCGCACACTGTATCAGGCCGTGCGACGGGCAGCGGTGCGTGCCTGGCAGCAGGACGAAATCTGGGCGGGAACCGGCAACCGCGAGACGTTTCGCAAAAGCTTTTTCAGCAGAGATTCGATCATTTTGTGGACACTGAAAACTTATCAGAAAAACCGCCGCCAGTACGAGGCTTTACTGACCGATACCCACTGGCAGCACGTCCGGTTTGTGCGGTTGCGGTCACCCAAAGAGACTCAATTATTTCTCAGTGACTTGTCCCTGTTACAGGCCTCTCAAGGGTCGCGTTAGGCATCCCTGCGAATGGTGCGAATAATTATTGTTTTCTGACATACTTCGCATTCAGCACTATTTCTTTCCCTTTCTTCACCGTTTGACCGCTAATACTGATCAAATCTGAAGGATTAACTTCCTGCCCATCCCAGGCCGTGGCGGGAATATGCGTTTCTATCGTGCCAGTTTTATCGCGGAAGGTATAAGATTCAGCACCGTTCTTTTTGATGATGAACCCTTCCAGCGTCACCCAGTTTAAAGACTGCGTTTTTTTGATGCGCTCGACATTATTTTCGTGAGCATCCTTGGTACCGCGCTGACCGCTGTCTTGCTTGTGCTGCGGCGGTGGCGTGTCATCATTTTTAAAACCGCCACCCGTATCTGCCATGACCTGACTGCTCATTGCAAACGCGCCCAATAATATAAGCGTCCATTTTTTCATAGCGATATCCTCTGCCTCAATCATTTATCTACAAAACACTTGTCTTCAAAAGCATGGCAGAAAATGTGTGTTTCTCCAGCGAACAGGCAAGAACCAGATAATTCCAGAAACGCACAACAGGAGGGAATTAATATTCGATACCGGTGTGAACCGGCAAATCCAGTCCGTGCGCTATCGCCGCGGCAAAGGCATCAATTGCGGGGATTTGGCTCGCCGGGACATTTGGATAGACCAGCCACAGCTGGCTGCGCGGGGCGAAATCCTTCAGAGCATACAGTTCCAGTTCGGGGCGCAGCGCGTGATGTTCCACCAGCGCACGCGGCATTAGCCCGAGGCCACGACCTTCAGCGATAAGCGAAAGCTGTAACGTCACACCAAAAGCCTCAAGATTGATTAACAGCGGCAAACCTTGTTCAATCAGCGCACGTTGCAGCGCAGCGCGAAAACCGCAGCCTTCGGGATTGAGGATCCAGCCATGCTGATAACACTCCTCCAGCCGCTGCGGCAGTTCTGCTGAGGCTTTCGGGCCAACTACCACTAAATCCACCGCGCCGAGAGGCTGATTCTCAATACCCGCCGGAAACTGTTTGCTGGCCGGAAAGAGCACCACTGCGGCCTCCAGCTCCTGGCGCTGAATGCGCAGCAATAACTCTTCGCCCCAGCCGCTGGATAAACGGGGCTGGATCTCAGGAAACTGTGCCGAAAGCATTTTCAATGCAGGCAGCAGGCTGCTTTCACTGAGGCTTTGCGGAACGGCAAGACGCAGCAGTCCGGAAGGCGGGCTGTCGGCGGCCACCAGATCGCTGAGTGCATCGACCTCGCGCAGAATATGGCGGCATTGCTGATAAACGCGGTTACCCATCAGGGTGGGTTTCAGCGGTTTGGTCTGCCGGTTTAGCAAAGGAATGCCAAGAGATTCTTCGAAATTCTGCACTCGGCGGGTGATAGCAGGCTGCGTCAGGCCAAGTTCATCGGCGGCAAGACGCGTTGATTGCAGGCGGATCACCGCGACAAACGCGGTTAAATCTTCAATTTTCATGGCGCTCAATGTCCGTCCAGATAATCAGAAATGAATCCACGCAGCATAAATTAATTTTCAGAATGACGCTGGAACGCACTGCACATTTTTATGTGTAAATTGCATATTAGCTTATCCATAAAATGAATTTTGGTTGAGTTTGACCGGTGCTAGCCTGTCATGAATGTTCATTAAAAGGGGAAGTCGATGACTGCGTTACATAATGCGCCGTTGCGAAAATTTCTTGCCGATTTTACGCGGCTGGTTCAGGCACCACATGGTCAGACCGAAGTGCTTGCGCAGGGCAGTGAACTGCTGGCGACGCTGATCCGCGAGGATAACTGGCTGGCCGAGGAATTCGCTCAGCCGCACACTGAACACTATCAGCAGTATTTATTGTATGCCGATCCCCTGTCGCGATTTTCAGTCGTCAGTTTCGTTTGGGGGCCGGGGCAAACCACGCCGGTTCACGATCACCGCGTCTGGGGGCTGATTGGTATGCTGCGCGGCGCAGAGATCAGTCAAAACTTTGCTCTCCACGGGGACGGAACGCTGCAAGCGGAGGGCGAACCGGTCATGCTGCAACCCGGTGACGTCGAGAAGATCGCCCCCGACGTGCAGGATATTCATCAGGTCAGCAATTTCTACAGCGACCGGGTATCCGTCAGCATCCACGTCTACGGGGGTAATATCGGCGCCGTCTCGCGCGCGGTGTATCTCCCTGACGGGCGCGAGAAAACCTTTATTTCTGGTTATTCCAATTCCTTTCTTCCCAACCTCTGGGACCTGTCAAAAGAGAAAACTCATGTCTGACACTCATGCATTACCGCTGCGTCATTTCTCCCAGCTCCATCAGGGCCTGCGCGAGGGACAGGAAGTGGCGCTGGTCGATGTCCGCGAAGAAGCCGAATTTGCTACCGGTCATCCGTTATTTGCCGCGAATCTGGCGCTGTCTACGCTAGAACTTGACGTGCTGGACAGCATTCCTAACCGCCAGACAGCAGTGACGCTGTATGACAACGGCGAGTTCTATGATGTGCAGCGCGGCGAGCGTAAAACTACGCGTGCGGCGGCTTTGCTGCATTCTCTGGGCTATACCAATGTGGGCCTGCTGGCAGGCGATCTGGCTGGCTGGAAAGAGGCGGGCGGCGAGATCTTTATTGATGTGAATGTGCCGAGCAAAGCCTTCGGCGAATGGGTGGAACACCATTACCAGACCCCGTCGCTGACCGCTGAACAGGTGTTGGCGCTGCAACAGCAGGGCGCAGATATTGCGGTGCTGGATGTCCGCCGGTTTGATGAGTATCAGGCGATGAGCATTCCCGGTGGCGTCAGTGTACCGGGTGGCGAACTGGCGCTGCGGTTGCGTGACGCAGTTCCCGATACAAATACGCAGGTGATAGTCAATTGTGCCGGGCGTACGCGCAGTATCATCGGTACGCAGTCGCTGATTAACGCCGGTTTTAAACAACCGATCGCGGCATTGCGTAACGGGACAATCGGCTGGACGCTGGCGGGTCAGTCGCTGGCTCATCGGCAGGCCGCAACGTTCCCGGAACTGAGTGAAAAATCACGTCTGGCAGCGTTGCAAGGCGCACAGGCTCTGGCTGTACGCGCGGGCGTGCGGTCAGTGACATTGTCACAAATTCATGACTGGCAGCAGGATGCTTCCCGCACTTTATATCTCTTTGATGTACGCACAGCGGAAGAATTTCGCGCCGGTCATTTACCGGGTGCGCGCCATGTGGCAGGCGGTCAGCTGGTTCAGGAAACCGATCACTACGCCACGGTTCGTGGTGGGCGAATTGTGCTGGCAGATGATGACGGCGTGCGTGCCAACATGGCGGCATCATGGCTCGCGCAGATGAAATGGGAAGTGTACGTGGCCGATGTTACGGCCGAGGATTTCGCCGCGCAGGGCGACTGGAAAGCGCAGGTCGCTCCGGCTCCGGCGGTAGAATCTGTGACGCCACAGCAGCTGCAACGCTGGTTGGAAGACGGTGACACCGGCGTCATTGATCTCACCACCAGTGCAAATTTCCGCAACCGGCGGATTCCGGGCGCCGTGTGGACTACGCGCGGCAATATTCCTCAGATAATGGCTTTGCAGCCCGAGAAACAGCGTTGGGTTGTGACCTGCACCAGAGGCTTACTGGCGCGTTACGCTGTCACGGAAGTGGCGCTATTAACGGCTAAAAAAACCTATTTACTGGAGAAAGGCACGGTCGGCTGGATTGATGCAGGACAGCCGCTTGAGCGGGGCGATAGCGCGTATCTGAACAATCCGCAGGACAGATATCGCCGTCCGTACGAAGGAACAGATGTCAGTGCGCAGGCGATGCAGGATTATCTGGACTGGGAATATGGGCTGGTAGAGCAGCTGGAAAAAGACGGCTCCCACGGTTTTACGGTATTGAAATAAGGAAGATAACAAAGGCTGACGCCTCTGCGTGAAGCACGCAGAGGATCAGTTAATGCTTAGCGGCGGCCGCGCGGATGGGTGCGTGCAGTCCAGTCGTAAGTCGCAGAAGTACTAGGAACGGCTTTATTACGGCGTTTTTCCGCACGGGCTTTCGCAGCCACTTTTTCCTTTTCTTCCATCAGTTTATCGATGTAATCGTCTTTGATGCGGTTATTTTCTGAGTTGGTCAACTCACGGCCCTGAGCTTTACGAGCCCGATCCAGCTGGGTTTTCAGTTCCCGCTGTTCGCTTTCCGTCATATCTTGTTGTGTCAGTCTTTTCATTTGAAACGCATCCTGTGAGGAAAGTGGCAACCAGTGTAGTCGTAAATGGGGGGAAATACCCGCGAGAGTCACTGAAACAGGGTTTTTTGTGCGGCAGGCGCGGTAAACGCGTTTTTATCCAATGCCGGGTTCAGCCCTGGAATACGGCCATAAAGCCGTTCTGTTGCCACGGTGACTGGCAATACATTTTCCATCACATCTTCCAGAGCCTCCCGCAACAACCTGCAAGACGTTTCCTTTCATGTTACCGGTATCACATAAGCTAAATATCATAAGAAAATTATTATATCTCGTAATTGTAGCGGCCTTTTAACCTCTCTATAACAGATCCTCAGCCCATCGGACGGACTGACTTTTTTGTTTAACCGGAAAAAGGCAGATCGAGTTATGAGTGGAAAATTATCCGTCAAAGAAAAAGTGAGTTACGGTCTGGGGGATATGGCGAGCCATATTGGCCTGGATAACGTCATTATATTTTTAACCTTTTATTACACCGATGTAGTGGGATTACCGGCGGTATTCGTCGGGACAATGTTTCTGGTCGCACGCATTGCGGATGCCATTGTAGACCCGGCAATGGGGCTTATCGCCGACCGCACACAAACGCGTTTCGGTAAGTTCCGGCCTTATATTCTCTGGCTGGCGCTCCCCTTTGGGATCAGCTGCTTACTGGTATACGCCGTACCCGAATCCCTCTCGATGACCGGGAAAATGGTCTATGCCAGTGTGACCTATTGCGTGATGATGCTGATGTATACCGCCATCAATATTCCTTATTGCTCGATGGGCGCAATTATAACGCCGGATAATACCCAGCGTATTTCCCTGCAATCCTATCGCTTTTTCCTGGCCACGTTGGGCGGCGCGATGTCCACATTTTTAATGATGCCTTTGGCGGAAATGATGGGGGGTGGGAATAAGCTGGACGGGTATTTTGGCGCGATGGCAATAATGGCGTCAATTGCCGTAGTGATGTTTTTATTGTGTTTCCTCAATACTAAAGAACGTATTAGCGCGCCACCAACTCATGAGAATTTTCTCTCGGACCTGCGTGATTTAGTGCGTAATGACCAGTGGCGCGTCGTCGCGGCGCTGATTTTCTTTAACATTTCTTTTGGCGTCGTTCGTCTTGGCGCGATGATGTATTACGTTACTTATTATCTCGGGCACGCCAGCTACTTTATGTGGCTGCTGGCGGCGCATATTGTCGGTAAAAGCCTCGGCAGTATGTTGGTCAAACCGCTCACCCGAAACCGCAGCAAACTCTCCGCATTCAGTCTGTGTGCCGTATTAACCGGTGTGCTAAGCATTGCCATTTTCTTCCTTCCCGCCTGGATTTCACTGCTGGTCGGCATGACGCTGCTGGTGTCCACCTTCTATCAGGTTACGACCACATTAATGTGGGTGATGATGTCTGACGTGGTCGACTACGGTGAATACAAACAGGGGAAACGCATGGACGGCACCGTATTCTCCACGCTACTGGCGATCCTCAAAATGGGAATGGCAGTCAGCGGCGCGGTGGTCGGCTGGACCCTTGGCCTGAGCGGCTATGTGCCACATGCAGCCCAGCAAAACCCGGCGGCGATGCTGTCGATTATCGCGCTGTTCTCGCTGGTGCCGGGCGTGCTGTCGATGTTTAGTGCGCTATCGATGCGTTGGTACAAACTCAACGACGCCACGATGAAAAAGATTAACCAATCCAAAATCACCCCTGAACGCGTGCCTGAACCTCAGGCCATCTTGCATACACAGGAGTCCGCATGAGCGAATTAATCGCCGAAAAAAACCGTATCCTTTGGCATTTCGATCAGCAAACGCTGGTGATTGAACCCTGGGGAGTCCACAGCCTGCGTGTGCGTGCCACCTGTCGCCCGGCGCTGAACGACCATCTTTGGGCGTTGTTGCCACAGAGCGAACAGCCTCAAACGCAAATTAACCACGGGCCTGAAACGCTGACTATCCGCAACGGCAACATCAGTGCGACTGTCAACATTAAAGGGCAGCTGGCCTTTTACAATCAGCACGGTGAGCTGATTCTCGAAGAGTATTGGCGGCAACGATCGACCGTGGGAATCGGTGCGACAGAAAAGAGCCAGGACAAATACATCAGTGCGCTGAAAATGGATGCCCGCGAGTTTAAGGCCATCCCTGGTGGCAAGCATCAGCTGACAGTGCGATTCGAATCGCGTCCCGAGGAGAAAATTTACGGGATGGGGCAGTATCAGCAAAGTTGTCTGGATCTGAAAGGCTGCACGCTGGAACTGGCGCAACGCAATTCACAGGCCAGCGTGCCGTTTATGCTTTCCAGTATGGGTTATGGTTTGCTGTGGAATAATCCGGCAATCGGCGAAGCGACGTTCGGCAAGAACATCACCCGCTGGGAAGCGCAGGTGACCGAGCAAATGGATTACTGGATCACCGCCGGTGATACGCCAGCTGAAATCATGCATCAGTATGGCCATGCGACCGGTACTGCGCCGCAAATGCCCGAGTACGCCACGGGTTTCTGGCAATGTAAATTGCGTTACCGTACCCAGCAGGAAGTGCTGGAGGTCGCACGTGAATATAAGCGTCGTGAATTGCCGATTTCGGTGATAGTGATCGATTTCTTCCACTGGCCGAATCAGGGAACGTGGTGTTTTGACCCGGTGGACTGGCCGGATCCTAAAGCAATGGTTGCGGAGCTGAAATCCCTCGGTATCGAAACCATGGTCTCTGTCTGGCCAACGGTAGACAGCCGCACCGAAAATTACAAAGAGATGAAATCCAAAGGTTATCTGGTGAATACCGAACGCGGCGTTTCGGTGAATCTGGACTTTCTTGGCAACTGTACGTTCTTCGATGCCACGCATCCTGACGCCCGGAAGTTTGTCTGGGACAAGGTGAAGCAAAATTATTACGATCTGGGCATTCGCACCTTCTGGCTGGATGAAGCCGAACCCGAATACCGCGCTTATGATTTCGATAATTATCGCTATCATCTTGGGCCGGTGCTGGAAGTGGGTAACATTTATCCGCAGAAATTCGCGCAGGGCTTTTACGACGGTCTGCAACAGGAAGGCGAGACAGAGATCGTCAATCTGGTGCGTTGTGCCTGGGCCGGCAGCCAGCGGTATGGCGTACTGGCGTGGTCGGGCGACATCCATTCTTCCTTTCACGCGCTGCGTAACCAGATCGCCGCCGGTCTGAATATGGGGCTGGCCGGGATTCCGTGGTGGACGACGGATATTGGCGGATTCCAGGGGGGTAATGTCAATGATCCGGCGTTTCAGGAGCTGTTGATCCGCTGGTTCCAGTGGGGTGTCTTCTGCCCGGTGATGCGTTTACATGGCTACCGGGAACCACAGATCCAGCCGTCAGAACCGTGGCGTGAAGGCATCGCTCAGTGCAACAGCGGCGCACCAAATGAAGTCTGGAGCTATGGCGAAGAGAATTATGAGCTGATGAAAAACGGTTTATTCTTACGGGAAAAACTGCGTCCCTACATCAGCCGCGTCATGCAGGAAGCCCATGAGAAAGGTGATCCGGTCATGCGCACAATGTTCTATCAGTATCCCGACCAGGCTGAAAGTTGGCAGGTGGAAGACCAGTATATGCTGGGCGCGGATATCCTGGTTGCGCCGGTGTTATATGCGGGGCAGCGGGAACGTGCGGTGTGGCTTCCCGCCGGAGAAGTGTGGGTTGCACTTAACGGTGAGCGCTATCCGGGGGGATCGGTAGTTACCGTGGCCGCACCGCTCGACGGCATACCGGTGTTTGTGAGGGAAGGGGCGCAGGTGCAGGGGGAGATGATTGCCGTTGGCCGCTGCAAGGGCGGGCTTTATAAATAACCGACTATTTTTCGGTTTCTCAATTGTAGTGATCACTCAACTCACTGCGCCGAAACCGACCAAGAGAGGGAAGTGCGTTCCCTCTCTCGGTCCTGAAGCCATTGATCTTCAGGCCGCTCCGTTCGGCAGGATTTTCTGATCGCGCCCTCTCACCATTTTTTGAAAAAAATATAGATTGAGCAAAGAGTTTGGATTTTTTTCGAAAGGATCCGAGCCGGTAAAGTTGTGACCTCAAAAGCTTTGGCCGCTTTTAAAAATCACGCCGGAGGAAGAGGTGGAAAACCGCGCGTGTGTTTGCGCGGGTTGTAACCCGAGCGAAGGGCACCGCGTAGCGGCGGGATTTTGCGGCAATCGCAAAAGTCTCTGAAACATAGCCGGGATGCATGGCACATGTTTTAAAGAGCCCGGGATTCTCAAGGGGGGTGGCGATAGACCCCCCTTGAGGCCGGTTTGGGCGGCAGCCCAAGCTCTTGACCTTGAAGTTGAAGTTGAAGTTGAAGTTGATTTTAAACTCCCCATTCACCGCCCCCCCAGCGATAACTGATTTATCACAAAATCGTTAACTCTCCGCGAGGATTCCGTAACACCCCTGCCTGTAACCTGTTTCCATCGATACCAACCGGCACGGTGGCAACTATGATCAACAGACGCAATTTCCTGCTCGGCAGCGGTGCAGTTTCCGCCGCAGCGGCCATGGGACTTTTTCCTGCGATTTTCGCCCGTAAGGCGGACGCGCAGGCAATCGCAGAACACTTCGACGTGACGCTCACCGATGATCAATGGCACCAGCGCCTCAGTGATGCGCAATATTACATCTTGCGCGAAGCCGGCACCGAACGTCCTTATTCCAGTCCGTTAAACAAAGAACATCGGGACGGTAAATTCGCCTGTGCCGGTTGCAGCCTGTCGCTGTTTTCCTCTGCGACTAAATTCGACAGCCGCACCGGTTGGCCGAGCTTCTGGAAATCATTACCGAACGCCGCCGTGACGCGCCGGGACACTACGCTCGGGATGGTGCGCGATGAAGTGCATTGCCGTCGCTGCGGCGGGCATCTCGGCCATGTCTTTGACGATGGCCCGCAGCCGACCGGCTTGCGTTACTGCATGAACGGGCTGGCAATGACGTTTACTCCCAACACGTAATCCTCTGTGAGACCACCATGAAAATGACTGATAAAAGAGTGAAGTCTTTACGTAATTACAGCCTGATCGCCGGTCTGGTACTGGCATCCGCGCTGGTGTTCCAGAATAACGCGTGGTCATGGGGCGGCGCGGAACCGGCCGTGGTGATCGCTGCGCCCGCAAAGGATGAGCCCGCAGGTACGACACACAGTGAAACCGCGCTGTTTGCAGGTGGGTGTTTCTGGGGGATCCAGGGGGTGTTCCAGCATGTGAAAGGCGTGACCAGCGCGGTATCCGGGTATACCGGCGGCGCGGCGGGGACGGCGAGTTATGAGGAAGTGAGTACCGGAGAGACCGGTCATGCGGAGTCAGTGAAGGTGACGTTTGACCCGACTCAGGTGACTTACGGCGAGCTGCTGCACATCTTTTTCTCCGTTGGCCATAATCCGACGCAGTTAAACCGGCAAGGGCCGGATACTGGCAGCCAGTATCGTTCGGCGGTATTCCCGCAAAATGCCGCCCAGACGGAGGTTGCCAAAGCGTACATCGCGCAACTCAACGCCAGTAAAAGCTACAGCCAACCCATGGTGACGACGGTCGAAAACAACGGGCACTTTTATCCGGCTGAGGCCTACCATCAGAACTTTTTGAATGATAATCCCGACTATCCGTACATCGTGGTGAACGATTTGCCGAAGATTAAAGACTTACAACATTACTTCCCGGCGAATTACCGCCAACAGCCGGTGTTGGTTAAAGAGTAGGGAAAACCGGGAGCGGAAGGCTCCCGGCTGACATTTTACTTCGCCCGCTGACGTAAGGCGTACGTTAAGACGACGGCGAAGCAGACCATCGGCAGCGCGTAGGAGACCGCCGTGGTGTAGCGGTCGGCGATTGCGCCCATCAGGTACGGCATGATCGCGCCGCCGACTATCGCCATGATCATCACGGAACTGGCACGTTTGGTCTGTTTGCCCATGTTCTTGACGCCCATCGCAAAAATGGTCGGGAACATGATCGACATAAAGAAGAAAATTGCCACTAATGCAATGACTGAAACGTTATCAATCCCCGCAACGACCACTCCGCATAAGACAATATTTATGATCGCGTAAATCACCAGCAGGGTGGCCGGGCGTACGAAGCCCATTAGCCAGGTACTGAAAAAACGTCCGACCATGAAACTTATCATGCCGACGGAAAGCAGATAAGAAGCGTTCTGATTCGACAACGTGTGCCAGTGCTCGGTGGTGTAGTTGATGAAGAATGCCCCGACGCCGACCTGCGCCGCGACATAGAAAAACTGCGCGATGACGCCGCCGGTGAAATGCCCGTGCTGCCACAAACCTTGCTCCATCCCGTGGGCGTCGGACGTACTCTGTTCGCGGATATCCGGCAGTTTTGTCCGGCCAAAAACAAAGGCTATCAGTAACACTAAAACGGCGATGGCGACATAGGTCATTTTCACTGACGAGAGGCCTTCGGCAGTGGTTCCCTGCGTGGCGCTGAAGAACAGCGAGCCGCCGATGACCGGGCCAATGAACTGACCTAATCCGTTGAAGGACTGAGAAAGGTTCAGTCGGCGTTCGGCACCGGCAGGGTCACCCAGCACGGTGGCAAACGGGTTCGCGGCGGTTTCCAGACAACCCAGGCCGAGTGCGATTACAAACAGCGCCAGCAGAAACATGCCGAAACTGCCAGCGCTGGCGGCGGGAACGAATAACAGCGCGCCCAGCGCATACAAACATAATCCGACCAGGATCCCTGCCTTGTAGCCGAACCTGTCCATAAAGAAACCGGCGGGCAGCGCGATGATAAAATAGGCGCCGAAGTACGCTGCCTGGAGTAAACCCGATTGGGCTTTATTAACGTGTAACACTTCCTGAAAATGCTTATTCAGTACATCCAGCAGCCCGTAGGATAAGCCCCACAGGAAAAACAGCGTGGTGACCAGAATAAACGCGAGTCGGAAACCGGACGTTGTTTTGCGCTCCGCATAGGCAGGTGAAGCGGTTTTGTCAGCGAGCATAGTGTATTCCTCAGTATCTGGTGAAGCATGTAGGGGTTCAGCTCAGGTGGCTGATTTTTTTATGTCAGATAGCATGAAAAAACGTGTTCGGGGCGCCTCCCCGGCGAAGGGGAGGTGAAAACTATGGCTGATCCTTCAGGGAGAAAATCCTCTCCATTTCCACCCATTTCTCACCGGCAGGCGTCCATGGCGTGGGGCGCTGATATTTCCACATCAGCGCTTCCCATTCACAGACTTTGGGGTCTTCCAGACTGCGGCGTTCAAACAGGTCGCTGTCAAAGTCATCCGTGGTTTCCATCACCATCATCAGCCGGTTTCCCAGACGATAAATCTCCATTTCCGTGACACCGTAACGACGAAGGTGCGCGGAAATCTCCGGCCAGATTTGCTGGTGATAACGCTGATATTCTTCGATAAGCAGTGGATCTTCAGCCAAATCCAATGCCTGTACGAAACGGCGGCTCATGTTAACGCCCGGTCAAGATGCATGTAGCCACCGTCCACCGTCAGCCACTGACCGGTGGTGTGGGAGGTGCGGGAAGAGAGCAGAAACACCACAGTATTGGCGATTTCCTGCGGCGTGGTCATGCGTTGCCCGAGCGGGATATGTGAGGTTATCTGGTGCAGTTTTTCATCAGGATTTTCGAAGCCTTTGATCCAGCGCTCGTACAGCGGGGTCATTACTTCCGCAGGTATGACCGCGTTGACCCGAATTCCATCTTTGAGCAGGGCCGCTGCCCATTCGCGGGTCAGCGCCAGAACGCCGCCTTTGGCCGAGGCGTAACCGCTGGTATTTCCCTGACCGGTCAGCGCCGTTTTCGAGCTGATATTGACGATGGCACCCCGGCTGGCGCGCAGGGCGTCCAGACTCAGATGCGCCATCAGGTAGTAATGAATAAGGTTCTGCTCCAGTGAGCGGACAAAAGCTTCGCGTCCGGCGTCCAGTCCGACGCTGTCATTGGCACCGGCGTTATTCACCAGCCCGTCGATGCGGCCGTAACGGGCCATGATCTGGTTTACTGCCGCCGCGCAGCTGGCTTCCTCACGCAGTTCAGTGAGAATAAAGCTGGTTTCTGGCGACCGTTGTTGCAACTGATGCATCAACTCATTCGCCGGTTCGGTGTTGCTGATGATGACCGGGATGGCGCCTTCTTCGGCCAGTATCAGTGAAATGGCGGCACCAATGCCTGAACCGCCGCCGGTGACAATCACCACTTTATTTTGCAGATGCAGATTCATTGCTCGTTTCCTGTATTCGGTAAACTGCGCAGGCATTACCACCAAAAATGGCTGCCTGCTCGTCAGAGCTGAGCGCCGCGATGGCCTGTTCGCAGAGCGACCAAGGATCTTCGGCACTCCCCGCCAGCAGGCTCACCGGCCAGTCGGAGCCAAACATCAGCCGTTCAGTGCCAAAAACTTCCAGCGCGGCGTCGAAATAGGGCAGCAGGTCATTGAGCGTGACGCCAGCCGGACGCGGTTCCGTCAGCAAACCTGAGAGTTTGCAGCTGACGTGCGGCAGGGCGGCCAGAGGCGCAACCTGTTTCGCCCAGTGCGCCGCGCCGAGGCTCAGGTCTGGTTTGCCAAAATGATCCAGCACCAGATAATAGTTATCGTGGCGTTCGGCAAATTGTACGGCTTCGGCCAGATGCTGGTGCGTCACCAGAATTTCGTACACATAGCCACGCTGCTGTAACTGCCTGATACCCCAGTTGATGGCGGTATCGGCCAGCCACTGCGCGGGTGAAACTTCATCCTGAACCTGATGCCGAAAGCCGCGTAGCAGCGGATGAGAGCGCGCATCCAGTTGCTGTTCAAGCTGAGGAGAGAGCAGGTCTATCCAGCCGGTGACGGCGCGTACAAACTCTGTTTTCTCAGCGATTTCCAGCAGCCACTGTGTTTCTCGGTTATCTGAACACGCCTGAACCAGGATCGTGCCCTGTATATCGTGACGGTGTAACGTATCCCGCAATGTTCCCGGCAAAAAATCCTGCTTTAATACCGCCATTGTGTCGCTTATCCAGCGGTAACCTTGCGGCGTGTAGTGCCAGAAATGCTGATGGCTGTCGATGCGCATCCTTCAGGTTCTCCGGGTGTTTTGAGTCACAGGCTCAGGCGTGATGACGGTATTTGTCGATTGAAGCCTGATGCATTTCGATCGAGAAACCCGGTGCTTTCGGCGGCATATAGGCTGCGCCGCGAATGTCACACGGATGGACAAAATGCTCGTGCAGGTGATCGACATATTCAATCACCCGGCCTTCATGTGTCCCGGCGATGCACAGATAATCAATCATCGACAGATGCTGCACGTACTCGCACAGCCCGACGCCGCCCGCATGCGGGCACACCGGCAGGTTGTATTTGGCGGCCATCAGCATCACTGCCAGTACTTCGTTCACACCGCCCATACGACAGGCGTCAATCTGCACCACGTCGATGGCCTCACGCATGATGAACTGTTTGAACATGATACGGTTCTGGCACATCTCGCCGGTCGCCACTTTTACCGGTGCGACGCCGTGGCGGATTTTGCGATGGCCTTCGATGTCATCCGGGCTGGTCGGCTCTTCGATAAACCAGGGTTTGGCGAAGGCGAGGGCATTCACCCACGGAATGGCCTCGTCGGTTTCCCATACCTGATTGGCGTCGATCATCAGTTTGCGGTCGGGGCCTATCACTTCACGGGCGATGCGCACACGGCGAATATCGTCTTCCAGATCGCGGCCGACTTTGAGCTTGAGATAGTCAAAACCGGCGTCGACTGCTTCCTGACACAGACGGCGTAGTTTGTCGTCCGGATACCCCAGCCAGCCTGCCGAGGTGGTGTAACAGGGGTAACCCTCTGCCAGCAGTTTTTCCCGCCTTTGCGGTTTGTTATCCGCACGTTGTTGCAGCAGCGTCAGCGCTTCCTGCGGTGTAATGCAGTCGGTGATGTAACGAAAATCGATGCAACGTACCAGCTCTTCCGGCGACATATCCGCTACTAACTGCCACAGCGGCTTTCCGGCGGCTTTACTCCATAAATCCCACACTGCGTTGACCACCGCACCGGTCGCCAGATGGATGGCACCTTTATCCGGCCCAATCCAGCGCAGCTGGCTGTCACTGGTAAATTCATGCCAGAATTTACCCATATCGGCGGTAATACCCGCCAGTTCGCGACCGACGACCAGATGTTCCAGCGCATTAATGGCCGCACAGCAGATTTCATTACCGCGCCCGATGGTAAACGTCAGCCCGTGACCGCTCAGGTCAGGATTATCCGTCTCTAAAATCACATACGCAGCGGAGTAGTCGGGGTCAGGATTCATCGCATCCGAACCGTCCAGCGAGAGTGACGTCGGGAAGCGCACATCTTCAACCCGTAAAGCCGTAATCTTTGTCATTTCATCTTCCATCAGCAGAAATTAGGGGACTACGCCTGTACCGTCTTCTGGCGTTGTTCGCCCAGACCTTCGATGCCCAAACGCATAACCTGACCGGCTTTCAGATACAGCGGCGGTTTTTGCCCTAACCCGACACCCGGCGGGGTGCCGGTAGAAATGATGTCCCCGGCTTGCAGGCTCATAAAGCGGCTGAGATAGCTGATGATTTCGGGGATCTGAAAAATCATGGTGCGGGTATTGCCGTTCTGGAAGCGTTTGCCGTCGACTTCCAGCCATAAGTTCAACTGATGCGGATCGGGGATTTCATCCGCCGTGACCAGCCACGGGCCGGTCGGGCCGAACGTATCGCAGCCTTTTCCCTTGTCCCAGGTGCCGCCGCGTTCAATCTGGAACTCACGTTCCGAGACGTCGTTGATCACGCAATAGCCCGCAACGTGCGACATCGCATCTGCTTCGCTGATGTAGCGCCCGCCGGTGCCGATTACCACGCCGAGCTCCACTTCCCAGTCTGTTTTGACCGAATCACGCGGGATCTCCACATCGTCATTCGGCCCGACAAGCGCGCTGGTCCATTTACTGAAAATCACCGGTTCTTTCGGGATGTCTGCGCCGGTCTCTGCCGCGTGATCGGCGTAATTCAGGCCGATACAGATAAACTTGCCGACCTGCCCGACGCAGGCACCCAGGCGCGGCTCGCCGCTGACCAGTGGCAGGCTTTCCGGATCCAGACGGCGCAGTTTTTCCAGCGTTTCCGGGTGCAGGAATTCGCCGCGCACATCGGCAATGTGCGCAGAGAGATCGCGCAAATTGCCTTTACTGTCCAGCAGGCCGGGGCGTTCAGAACCTGCAGTGCCGTAGCGTAATAATTTCATTCAATTCTCCCTCTTTAATTGATTAAATTTGGCGTTCAGGACTCAGTTACTCCAGCCGCCATCAATAATTTGCACCGTGCCGGTGGTGTAGGAGCTGGCATCGGACGCCAGATACAGCGCCAGCTGGGCGATTTCTTCAGTTTTCCCGATACGCCCGATGGGCTGGCGCGAAACAAACGCCTGATAGACTTCCGCTTCGCTGCGGCCTTCCGCTTCTGCCTGTGCGGCAATGCGCTGGCGCAGGGAAGGTGATTCCACCGTGCCCGGACAGATGGCGTTGCAGCGGATACCCCGGGTGACATAATCAGCGGCGACTGAGCGGGTCAGCCCAATGACGGCAGCTTTTGACGCGCTGTAGGCAAAACGGTTGGGTACGCCTTTGATGCTCGATGCCACGGACGACATATTGATGATTGAACCGCTGCTGCGTTCGAGCATGGCGGGCAGAAAGGCGCGGATCATGTAAAACATCGCCGTCACGTTAAGGTCGAGAGCAAACTGCCATTCGCCTTCGCTGCACGTCAGAATATCGCCGCTGTGTACCACGCCCGCACAGTTGAACAGCACATCGACCGGGCCGATCTCTTCTGCGGCTGCGGCGATGGCCTGCGGATCAGTGACATCCAGAACGCGAGGGCGGATGCCCTGAATATCATGCAGCGCATCAATATTGATGTCGGTGGCAATGACCTCCGCGCCCTGACTGGCGAACAGCGTGGCGGTGTTAAATCCGATGCCTTGTCCGGCGGCGGTGATCAGAACTTTTTTCCCTGCCAGGTTCATAGCAACTCCTGAAAAATTACGGTTATAGGTCTAATGGTCAGGCCATTGGGAGCGAAAAAAACGCGTTATATGAGGTGCTTTTTGCTAAGATATTCGCCAAGCTCCATCCTAAAACACGATTTCGGTTAACCAATTTTTTACATGCATAAAACAATTCAGCAAGATTTTTGTCCTAAAGTTGCTAGCTGAATCACTTAATGAGAATTGACCTCAGGTGTCCGATGCCGATAAAAAAATTAGAAAATCCCAGGATATACAGGCAGATAGCTGACCAGCTAAAAACGTTAATTGAGAGTAAGGAATTTCCGCCCGGAAGCCGCCTTCCCGCAGAGCGAGAGTTGGCCAGTCAGTTACAGGTAAGCCGTGCGTCGGTGCGTGAGGCGCTGATTGCGCTGGAAGTGATCGGGCTGGTGGACGTTCGCGTCGGCAACGGTGTGATTGTGTGTCATCCCCCAGCCACGGCGGTGGTTCCGTCGAAGGAACCGGTGATGTCTCAGGCAGGGCGCAATCAGTGGGCAGACGTGGATGATGAGCTGAATATCGCACTGGATTTTACCGCCGAGTTACCGCCATTTTCTCTGCTACAAACACGGCGATTGATCGAACCGGAAACCGCCGCGCTGGCAGCACGACATGCAACAGATGAAGAACTTGCGGCGATCAGGTTGGCCTATGAGCAGAACTGTCGCGATAACCGGCAGGGATCTGCGACTCATCCCGGTGACCGTTTGTTTCACATCCGCATCGCTCAGGCCAGCGGCAACCCGGCTTACGCGTTTATCATCGCTCACCTGCTCGGCCACCGTTACGGCACGATGTTTCGCAGCCTGCAAATGCATTACACGCCGCAGGACATGCCGCACCGTTCCGAGATTGAACATCTTGAAATCCTGACCGCGCTGGAAGCGCGCGACGGTCGCGCCGCTAAAAAAGCCATGAAGGATCATTTAGATGCGGTGATTAAGATCTTTGGTCAGGGTTAGAATAGGTGGGTTGCCTTCGGCTCCTCCCCCTTCGCTGAACTGAACCCTTAAAGTTGGACATTAGAACTACGTCAGGGGAACATATGAGTCCGGTATTCTACCGGACTCATACCGCCTAGTTTCATTTTAATCCTGTCATGATTGTAGTACCCGATGTATTCCTCTATCGACGCTGCCAGTTCTTCTGTGCCCGCGTAAG
>NZ_CBCPJJ010000026.1:0-123583 GCF_965118895.1 Rahnella inusitata | reverse complement strand
GTCAGTCGTTGTTCCCGGTCAGTGGAGGCGCATTATAGGGAGTTCTCAGAAGGCCGCAACCCCTAAAATACAAATAATTTTCCGACCGCTGATTCTTTCACCAAATGCCGTTTAAAGCGGCAATTCCTGGATACTTCTGAAGCCATATGACTGTAAAACAGGCAGTAAACTTTGGGCCTCTGCGGTCATCGCCATGCAATAGGCGATACTCTCTATTTGCACGCCTGCATTTTTCTGTGGAATAGGCACGTGAGACGTCTCAATTAACCAATGTGCACGGCGGGCAATGGCAGAGCCGGAGTCGATCATACGTGTGCCATCGGGCAAAACCTGCGCGAGCTCTTCGGAAAGCAACGGAAAATGTGTGCAACCCAATACTACTGTGTCCGGCGGTTCGCGCAAACGCAGCCACGGATGGAGGATTTTCTTCAGTGCCGCCAGTGAGACCTCTTCACCATGCAGTTTCGCTTCTGCCAACTCAACCAGCTCCGCCGAGCCCAGCATCAGAATCTGACAATCCGTCGCAAACCGCGCCACCAGATCATGCGTATAAGGACGTTGAACTGTGGCGCGCGTTGCCAGTAATCCCACAACGCCATTACGCGTCAATTTCGCAGCAGGTTTGATCGCAGGTACAACGCCAACCACCGGGCAGCTGAATTTTGCGCGCAATGCAGGAAGTGAGACGGTGCTGGCCGTGTTACAGGCAATGACGATAATAAAGAGGGGATGGCGTTTCGCGACGGCGCTGACAATCTCGACCACGCGTTCGACGATGAACTCTTCAGATTTCTCGCCGTAAGGAAAAGCGACATTATCGAAGGCATAGATATAGTGCAGGTCCGGCAACATCTGCCGGACCTCTTGATAAACTGACAACCCACCGACGCCGGAATCGAAAACCAGCACCGTCGGGCGGTCAGGAACCTGGGTTGTATCAGAAGGTATAGCTTCCAGTAAGGTAGAACTCACGTCCTGGTGTGGCATAGCCATAAGCCGTCTCGTAATCTTTATCAAACAAGTTGGCAATTCTACCACGAACAGTCAGATGTGAGGTTACGGGATATGATGCAGCGAGATCCCATAAGCTTACGCCGCCAAGCTTAACAGTCTGAGAAGGATACGATCCGTAATCGGTGTCGTAACGTTGTCCCAAATATTGGTAATTGATGGACCAGTCAACGTCCGCCACATTCCAGTCAATCTGGTATTTCACCTGCTGTTTGGCCCGACGCGCCAGAATTTCGTTGGTCTCGGCATTGCGTGGGTCGAGATATTCAAGCGTAATCTGGTGCTGCAACGGGCCGGTATCGAATGAGCCGGTCCATTCAACGCCTTTGATGGTCGCCTTGCCGATGTTGTAATAACCGAAGGTTGAATTGTCATAAGCGATCATCTGGTCGATGTCGTTACGATACACCGACAAGCGCCAGTCCAGCGGACCGGTCAGACCTTCCAGTCCCCCTTCCCACTGCTTGCTCTCTTCAGGCTTAAGGTCCGGATTGCCGCCAAAGCCACTATAAAGCTGCCCCAGGTTCGGAGATTTATAGGCCGTACCGTAAGAACCAATCAGACGATATCCATCGATGAATTCCCATGCCGCGCTGCTCTGCCAGGTAGTGTGCTGACCGAACTGGGAGTTATCGTCGCTGCGTACCGCACCTTCGAGCGTTACATCACTGATTTTCTGCTGAGTCGTCAGATAGACACCAGTGTTGTGCTGGTCATAGCCGTCGGCAAGATAGTTAGTACCCGGCTCCGTGGTCAACTTCTGCCAGTCGAGGCCCGCGCTGACTTCGCCTTTCCAGATCTGGAATGTGTTGCCCCATTGCACGTTGTACTGATCGGAGTCATCCAGCGAGGCCGAAGAGTCATACGGGCCGTATTTCGGGTCGTAGTTATAGTCTTTAACGTGACTGTAGCTGCCGATGAGCTGCGTGGCGTAGATACCGTTTTCGTAACGCAAACCGGTGTCATACGTGCGGCTGTAGAGCTGACGGGTATCGATAAGCGCACTGCCCGGCGAAGAATAGGCGTCATAAGCGGTACGGTTGTCATAGCCGTACGCACGGGCAAAGCCGCTGATTTCCTGATTGAACTGGTGTTGCAACGCCAGATACAGCGTCTTGCTCATGAAGCCATCGCGGTCAGGCTGAGGTACGCCGCCGGTATTGCCATCCGCAACAACGTCGATGCCTCGGGTATAGGTGTAGTCCCCGGCCGCCGTCAGCGTCGTATTTTCGCCCAGCTTTTGCTGTGTGGAGCCGTTATAGTTCTGGTAACCGTGGGAACCCACGCCTGCGCCAAGCGTCGTGCCATCTTTATCACGCGTGGTGATAATGTTAACAACGCCACCGATCGCATCCGAGCCATAAACCGCAGAGCGCGGTCCGCGAATAAATTCGATGCGCTGAACCAGTGAAAGTGGGATCTGGCTGATATCCGCCGCGCCGGAAATACCGGCCTGATTAAGACGCACACCGTCGATTAAAACTAACGTGTGGCTGGAATTGGTGCCGCGAACGAATAAAGACGTCTGCTGGCCCAGTCCGCCATTTTGAGCAATATCAACACCCGGTAAACGACGTAATACATCGGCGACAGATTTTGACTGCCATCTGTCGATATCATCACGCGTCACCACATCGGTCGGTGCCAGAACGGAAGACACCGGCTGTGGGAAACGGTTAGCCGTGACGACCAGATTATCGCTGCTGTTGTCTGTGGAAGTACTGTCTTGCGCCCACCCTGAAAAAGCCGTGACGGATAATGCCGTCAACAGCACGTGCTTTTTAATTGTCATGAATCGAGCATCCAAACTTAATTGGCGGATGCCGCAGAGGATCACCGACGGTATTTCGCGACGACGATGATTAATGCGACGTAACATCGGCAGGTCTTCGGACTTAGGATTTGCAGGCTTATTGATTACAAGAGAAGTAATTAAGATAACCCACACCGGGCGATGACTTCCCATTCCCTCTTTCTTATCTATATAGAAAGAAGAAACAGTGTCTGCATTATAAAGAATGCGATCGCCGTGATTTCCCCATACCGCTGCGCGCCAGTTCCGGATTCACACCGGATTCCCTTTTAACTCAGTCACGAGGCCGAGCGGCAATCCTACGATCAACCCATTTGGAAATCCAGACATCCGTAATGACTGCCCATATTTCCCCAAAGTCATTGACGTTAGAACAAGGCAGCAAACGTCGTTATAACGTTCAGGACGACGGGGAAAGCTGGACTTTGCAGTGTGATTCCCTAGAATCCCCCAAAAGTTTGTCCATTTACCCCCAGTTAGACGAGATAACCGATGACGCCTGAAAACCTGCCCATTGAACAGTACGACGACCAGCTGGCGGAAAAGACCGCACGTCTCACGGCGATGATGTCGCCTTTTAATGCGCCGCAGCCTGACGTTTTCCGTTCTCCGGTCAGCCATTATCGTATGCGTGCCGAATTTCGCGTCTGGCACGATGAGGGCGACCTGTACCATATTATGTTTGATCAGCAGACCAAAGCCCGCGTGCGTGTGGACCAGTTCCCGGCTGGCAGCGAGCTGATTAACCGTCTAATGCCTGTGCTGATCGCCGCGGTGAAGCAAGATCCGGCACTGCGCCGTAAGATCTTCCAGATCGACTATCTTTCGACCCGCAGCGGTAAAATCATCGCCTCTTTGCTGTACCACCGTAAGCTTGATGAAGAATGGCAGCAGGCCGCCACAGTTCTCCGTGACCAACTGCGCGCAGACGGGTTTGATATCCAGCTGATTGGCCGCGCAGCCAAAACCAAAATCATGCTCGATCAGGATTATATTGATGAAGTCCTGCCGGTTGCAGGCCGCGACATGATTTACCGCCAGGTGGAAAACAGCTTCACGCAGCCAAACGCCGAGATGAATATTCAGATGCTGGAGTGGGCGCTGGATGCCACGCAAAACTCGACCGGCGATTTGCTGGAACTTTACTGCGGCAACGGCAATTTCTCTCTGGCGCTGGCGCGCAACTTCCGCCGGGTGCTGGCAACAGAAATTGCCAAACCGTCAGTGGCGGCAGCGCAGTTCAACATTGCGGCGAACCATATCGATAACGTGCAAATCATCCGAATGGCGGCTGAAGATTTCACGCAGGCACTGAACGGTGTACGTGAATTCCGTCGTCTGCAGGATGTGGATTTAAGCGGATATGAATGTAATACGATTTTTGTCGATCCACCGCGCAGCGGGCTGGATGATGAAACCGTGAAAATGGTGCAAAGCTATGACCGTATTTTATATATCTCGTGTAACCCGGAAACGCTGTGCGCGAATCTGGAAACGCTGAGCCAGACGCACCGAGTCACGCGCCTCGCGTTGTTCGACCAGTTCCCGTATACCCACCATATGGAATCCGGTGTTCTGCTGGAAAAGATCTGATCGGCGAAAACTAAAAGAATAAACGGGCACTTCAGCGTGCCCGTTCTTTTTCCTGCCGTAAAATAATTATAAGTACACGCGCAGATATTCTGACAAACACAGAATCGCCATTGCCTGCCCGTAAGGCATCGACGTCAGTGCAATCTGGCGGTAAAACTCGAGGTCTGAACCCATCGCTGTACCGAACGACGTTTGCGTCAGTTCACCTGCCGGATTGATATGCTTAATCACGCCCTGAATGGCTTTTTCCGCCACCGGCGCATAAGACGCGTCGATATAACGCTTCCGCACCGCTTTTAGAATACCGTACGCAAAACCCGCCGTGGCCGAGCTTTCAAGATAAGAGTGCGGGTCATCAAGCAGCGTATGCCATAAGCCGCTGTCGTCCTGACATTTCGCCAGCGCGCTGACCTGGCTTTCCAGTACCTGCAATAAATAACGGCGGGTCGCGTTATTCTCCGGCAAATCCACCAGTTCAAGGAATTCAGGAATGGCGATCGTCAGCCAGCTGTTGCCCCGCGCCCAGCGTGCCTGTGCAAAGTTGTGGTGACCGTCGAACGTCCAGCCGTGGAACCACAGGCCGGTCTGGCGATCCATCAGATATTGCACGTGGACCAGAAACTGATACGTCGCTTCTTCGATAAATTCAGGACGATCCAGCAGTTTACCAATTTTTGCCAGCGGCAGGACGCTCATCATCAGCGTGTCGTCCCACATCTGCTGATGGTTTTCATTGTTATAAACAATGTGCTGCATCGCGCCTTTATCCGTGCGCGGCATTTCGTACATCACCCATTCGGCCCAACGCTCAAGGTAAGGGCGCCACTCTTCATTCCCCGTTTCCTCATAGCGATACGCCAGCGTCAGGAACGGACTCATAGTATTAACGTTTTTGGTTGGCGTGCCTTCCGTCAGGCGTGCGGTAAACCAGTCATCGATCACCGCACGCATTTTTTCATCGCCGGTCTGCTGATAATACTGATAGATACCGTAGAGCCCGATACCGTGCGTCCATTCCCAGCCCGCCCAGCCCTTGGTGTCGATGACGCGGCCATCGTCCAGCCGCAACAGGAACTCACCGGTTTTATCTTCGATATTCACCAGATTGTCGGTCACATTGTGAATCAGCGCTTTCAGTTCGTTGCGTGAGATGAAATGCTCCGGCTGCCGCAGCAAGGCACTGTGTTTAACTTCAAATACTTTCATAACGTTCTCCTGTAAATGGATTACAAACGTCCCTGGACCGGCACTTCGGCGGTATTTTCTCGGGTCAGCTTTTCAGGTGGCGGGTTATTGCGATGCAGATAACCGATATTGTTATTGCCCCACAGAGATTCGTATTTCATCCCTGTCAGCATTTCGACAGTCGCGCGATCTTCCGGCGTGATTTGTTCCGGCACGATGCGGTTAGCTTCGCGCATTTTGTGCGTTTCGCGGGTCAGCACGCCGTGCGTTCTCTGATTGAGGCGGAAGAACAGCGAGATGATAAAGCCCATGCTGAGCATCAGCAGCGAACCGACCACCAGAACGCCCAGAATGGTATGACCGACCGCAGGTACCTGCTGGCTTTGGCCGGAAACAAACCCGGCGAGTTGCAGGATAATCCCCACCAGCATCACGGCACCGGCCTGCGAGGCTTTGCGGGTCAGCGTCATCACGCCGGCAAAAATCCCTTCGCGGCGCTGACCGGTGATGGTTTCATCAACGTCAGCGATATAGGTGTAGATATTCCACGGCACATAGTTGATCCCGCCGCGTCCCAGACCGGCCAGCGCAGAAATGAGCAACAACAGTGACATAGAGTCATTCATACCGGCGTAATACAGACCGCCGTAGGAAAGAGCGGCCAACCCGAACAGCGTCACCGCCAGCCGGTAAGACGGTGCAGGTCCGAAGCGGATACACAGCGGGATCATCCCGATAACCGCGACAAATTGCAGGATCGCCATCATTCCCATCAGGTTTGAAGCCACGGAGGCGCTTTGCATCAGCACGAAGACAACGTAATAAGTGAATACCGCGTTGAAGACGTCCTGTGCAATGTAGCCCCCCAGATACAAGCCGAGATGCTGACGGAAAATCTTGATGCGCAGTGTCGAAGACAATTCCACTTTCAGACGCTTCAGGCTTTGCGCGAGCGTCAGCTGCTGGCGCTCACGTTCAATTTTCTTAGTTGCTTCCGATTTCAGCTCTTCCGGCCGTTCCCAGGTGAAGAAATACACCAGCGTCAGCACCAGTGAACAAATCACCGCGAAGACCAGGCTCGAATAGAAGAAGGAGATGGCGTTATCTTTGCCGAAATGCTGTAACAGAATGCCGGGCAGGAACGCTGCCAGAATCGCTGACAGCTGCGCCAGCGCGATGCGCGCACCTGAGAATTTGGTTTTCTGTTTGAAATCATCGGTCATTTCCGGGACCAGTGTTTCATACGGCACCAAAATCATGGTGTAGACGATATCGAACAGCAGATATGTCAGCAGGTAATAGACGTATCCCATTTCGCCCACCCACATAAAGCTGTAGCTGAAGACGCAGGGAATACCCAGCAGAATAAAGAACTTACGGCGGCCAAAGCGCTTGCCGAGCCATGTATTGCCGAAGTTATCGGTGAGATACCCCATCAGCGGGCTGAGCACCGCATCGGCGACGCGTGCGGTCGCGAAAATGAACGTAGCCTGAATGGGCGAAAGCCCGCAGAACGTCGTGTAGAAATACAACAACCAGGCCGCAGTCAGCGCGGTCGTGCCTGCACCGAGGAAATCCCCGGAGCCATAAGCGATATAAGTGAAGAATCCTATCTTACGTGTTTTCATTGCCGTGTTGCCCCTGTTAATCACCTTTAGGCGTAGGCTGAATGCGAACGAAAATGCGTCGTCCGGCCATGATTCAAATTAGCGAGGAGCCGACATGAAAACCTTTTGGTTTTTGCCACCCGGATGCACTTTATGGCAAAGAAATAAAGAAGTGGGCGATCTACATCTAAATAATGAACATGGGTTTGATATTAATGAAATGACAGTTCATTAAATGGGAGTGAAAATGCTTAGTGGAGGGGATAAGTCGAGCGAGGGCGCATAAAAAAGGCAATCCGCAGATTGCCTTCAAAAAACATGAAACAGAAAACGCGTTACGTAGACGATTTGCGCTTTTTCAGTTTTATACCAATCCAGAATACCAGCGCCACGCAGATAAGCGACGGTAAGAAATTCGAGCCTAATTCAGGATACTCAGCGCGGACAATCGTACTGTACAACAGCAGACCCAGCAGGAAACAAGCCGCAGCCATGCCCGGTAATCCTTGGGGCATTTCACCTTTGTGGTAGCGAACGTTTAAACAGTACACCGCTAACACCAGAGCGATAATCGGGAATATCGAAAACGCGACGACAGAGCTGAATAACGCATCAAATGTGCCGCTGATCGACAGCCCGGCAATTAAAGACAAAACCAGAGTGCCATTATCCTGGTTCGCTTGTTCGGTCATCTTCTTTACCTCGGTTCTTATTAATGGGTGTCACCGCCGTGCGTTCCTGCTGACGGCGGTACCAGTAATACGCGCCTTTAGAAATCATCCGCAGTTGCAGTACCAGACGCTCTTCGAGCTGACGGCGCTGCGCGAGATCAACATCCAGCGCTTCCGCCCCGGCGTTAAACACGATGATTACCATGGCTTCCGCCTGCGCTTCAGTAAAACTGCGCGGCATATGGTTTTCGAGTTGCAGATAGTCGGCAAGTTCCGCAATAAAATGCTGAATTTCACGGGCGACAGCGGCACGAAACGCCGAAGACGTCCCGGAACGTTCGCGCAGCAACAGCCGGAATGCGTTGGGGTTATTGCCGATGAATTCCATAAACGTCGAGACCGAGGTGCGGATGACGCTGCCGCCTTTGGCAATTCGCTGGCGCGCCTGACGCATTAGCTGGCGCAGCATCAGACCACTTTCATCTACCATCGTCAGACCGAGCTCATCCACATCACGGAAGTGCCGGTAAAAGGACGTCGGCGCAATGCCTGCTTCGCGCGAGACCTCACGCAAACTCAGACTGGCGAAACTACGCTCAGCGCTGAGCTGGCTGAAAGCCGCCTCAATCAGCGTGCGACGCGTACGCTCTTTTTGTTGTGCTCTGACTCCCATAACCTTCATCCGGATAGTGTTCTTCTTTTTAGTTGTTAGCCCGACATGGTTTCACTATACCAAAATTTTTATCGGTCCGAGTCATAGAAACAGCAGCATAAAATGGGTCTGAATGTTGCGACATTCCCATTAAATGACAACTGCATGTGGGGTAAATAGGTGTAATATGTTACTTTCTCGTTGTGATTTTGTATAAAAATAGGTTTCGAACAATGCAACAGCACTCACATTTTGATGCCATCATCATTGGTTCAGGCCCTGGCGGAGAAGGCGCCGCGATGGGACTGGTTAAACAAGGCGCCAGAGTTGCTGTCATCGAACGCTATAACAACGTCGGTGGCGGTTGTACACATTGGGGCACCATCCCTTCCAAAGCACTGCGTCACGCCGTCAGCCGAATCATCGAATTTAACCAAAATCCGCTCTACAGCGATAACTCGCGCACCATGAGCTCCAGCTTTCCCGATATCCTGCGTCATGCGGATTCGGTCATAAATCAGCAAACCCGCATGCGTCAGGGTTTCTACGAAAGAAACCAGTGCCAGCTGTTTTCCGGCGACGCCAGTTTTGTCGATGCCAATACCATCAGCATCCGCTACGCCGACGGCACGCATGAGCAGATCACCGCGGATAACATCGTCATCGCCTGTGGTTCGCGCCCTTACCGCCCGGCCAACGTCGATTTTGGTCACCCGCGCATTTATGACAGCGATTTAATCCTTGAACTCAGCCATGAACCGCGCCACGTGATTATTTACGGTGCGGGCGTGATCGGCTGCGAATATGCGTCGATCTTCCGTGGTCTGAACGTCAAAGTGGACTTAATCAACACCCGCGACCGGCTGTTGTCTTTCCTTGATCAGGAAATGTCAGACGCGCTTTCGTACCACTTCTGGAATAACGGCGTAGTTATTCGCCATAACGAAGAGTTCGAGAAGATTGAAGGTGTGGAAGATGGTGTGATTATGCACCTGAAATCCGGTAAGAAAGTGAAAGCTGATGCGCTGCTGTACGCCAACGGTCGCACCGGTAACACGGATAAACTGGGTCTGGAAAACATCGGGCTGGAAGCAGACAGCCGGGGCTTGCTGAAAGTAAACAGCATGTATCAGACCGCACTGTCGCACATTTATGCTGTTGGTGATGTGATTGGTTACCCAAGTCTGGCCTCAGCGGCTTACGATCAGGGACGCATTGCCGCACAGGCGATGATCCAGGGCGAAGCCAAAGTCCACTTAATCGAAAACATTCCGACCGGGATTTACACCATTCCGGAGATAAGTTCGGTGGGTAAAACCGAGCAGGAACTGACGTCGATGAAAGTCCCGTACGAAGTTGGCCGCGCGCAGTTTAAGCATCTGGCTCGCGCACAAATCGCCGGCATGAACGTGGGCAGCCTGAAATTGTTGTTCCATCGTGAAACCAAGGAAATCCTGGGCATTCACTGTTTCGGTGAACGTGCCGCCGAAATCATTCATATCGGGCAGGCGATCATGGAACAGAAAGGTGAAGGTAATACTATCGAGTATTTCGTCAATACCACCTTCAACTATCCGACCATGGCCGAAGCCTATCGCGTGGCTGCGCTTAACGGATTAAACCGCCTTTTTTAAGGCAGCGGCGTTATCCCAGTAAGCCTGCATATGTTCTTTGATGGCTTCGGCAAGCTGTTCGTAACGCCCGCGCAGTGGCGAACCGGGACGATAGACCAGCGCAATTGTACGGCGCGGTTCCGGTTTGTCACAGGTAAGATAAGTCACACCATCACGGCTGCGCTCGCGCGGCACAGCGAGTGATGGCAGTAACGTAATCCCGCTCCCTGCCGCCACCATGTTACGCAGCGTTTCAAGACTGGTGGCGCGGAAGTGGGTATCTTCATCCGCACCCGCCTGGAAGCAAAAACCGAGCGCCTGATCGCGCAGACAGTGGCCATCTTCCAGCATCAGCAGTTTCTCACCGGCCAGATCGGCCATCGCCACACGATCGCGCGATGCCCACGGATGGTCATCGTAAATTGCCAGCTTCATCGGCTCGTCAAACAGCGGCACTTCGATAAATGCTTCGCTCTCTTTCACCAGCGCCAGAATGGCACAATCGAGCTTTCCGCTGTCAAGCTGCGCCAGCAGCTGATGGGTTTGCGCTTCGTGCAGATACATCTCCAGTTTCGGAAAAGTTTTGTGCAGCGTTGGAATAATTTGCGGCAGCAGGTAAGGCCCGACAGTTGGGATCAGACCGATATGCATCGGCCCGGACATCGCTTCGCCCTGCTGGCTCGCCATTTCTTTGAGCACTTTTACTTCGCGCAATACCGTGCGTGCCTGATCCACCAGCAGCAGACCGGCCTGGGTGAACAGTACTTTGCGGCTGGTTCTTTCGAGCAGCATGACGCCAAGCTCATCTTCCAGCTTACGGATTTGCCCGCTCAGCGTTGGCTGACTGACGTGGCATGAATCTGCGGCGCGGCGGAAATGGCGAAACTCAGCCAGTGCCACCAGATACTCTAAATCACGAATGTTCATTTTTCCCCCAGTCCCTCATAGGCAATGCGATAGCCGTTAACGATAGATAAGATAGCAACCAACGATTATATCTATCAACCACAATCGTTAATAATGCCCCCCATCGAAACGGCACCGCCGAAAATATTGTTCATTTTATAGATTAATTAAGAGGTTATTCATGTTTGCAAGCCAGGAAGGGAAACACGTACCGCAAGTTACTTTTCACACCCGTCAGGGCGACAAATGGGTAGACCTGACGACGGATGAGCTGTTCAAAAATAAAACGGTGATTGTCTTTTCACTGCCGGGTGCATTTACCCCGACCTGTTCTTCGAGCCACCTGCCACGTTACAACGAGCTGGCTCCGGTGTTCAAAAGCCACGGCGTAGATAGCATTCTGTGCGTCTCCGTGAATGACACCTTCGTGATGAATGCGTGGAAAGCAGAACAAAGCGCCGCCAACATCACTTTCATTCCGGACGGTAATGGTGAGTTCACTAAAGGCATGGACATGCTGGTCGAGAAGGCGGATTTAGGCTTCGGTCCGCGTTCATGGCGTTATTCCATGCTGGTGCGTAACGGCGTGGTCGAGAAAATGTTCGTCGAGCCAAACAAGCCGGGCGACCCATTTGAAGTGTCTGATGCAGACACCATGCTGAAGTACCTGGCACCAGAATATAAAGTGCAGGAGTCCGTTTCCATTTTCACTAAACCGGGCTGTCCGTTCTGTGCTAAAGCCAAACAGATGCTGCAGGAGCGCGGTATTCAGTACGAAGAAATTGTATTAGGTAAAGACGCGACCACCGTCAGCCTGCGCGCCGTTACCGGCCGTGCGACCGTGCCGCAGGTCTTCATCGGCGGACGCCACATCGGCGGAAGCGACGATCTGGACGTTTACCTGCATTCAGAAACCCAGGAAGTATGCGAAGTTGCACAATAAGTCTCAGTGAATACCCAGAGTAAGAAGTAAGACAAGAGTCCCTGCATTACCAACAAAAAAGCAAAGTTAGACTACGTGAACTTTCGGCGGACCTTGGGTCCGCCTTTTTTTGCTTCATCAATCCACCGTTCTGAGATCCCCGCCTGTTTTTTCATGCCCCTCTCCTGCCACACTTTGCGGTTAATGCATTATTGACGGCAGGACGATGATGACGCAAAAACCGCGCAATAGAATCACTCAACAGGATGTCGCGCGCCTGGCTGGCGTTTCCGTCGCGGCGGTTTCACTGGTGCTCGGCGGAAAAGGACGCATCTCGCCGCAAGGCGTGGAGCGTATTTATCATGCCATCGACCAGCTCGGTTACCGGTCGCCATCGTCATCTTCCGTCACGCCCCTTCCACGGATTGGTGTTTTGCTGATGCCGGGTTGTCAGTTCGCGACAGATTTGCTCCCGGATCTTTCACAGGGATTGCAGGGGGCCGGATTCTCACTGTTACTTTACTACGCAAACTCCCAGACACTTCTGGAACATGCCGGGCAACTTCTGGCGCAGGACGTACGCGCAATCATTGTGTGCGGAAAATTACTTAATGCCAGCCCGGAAATGCTGAAAGCTCTGAGTGCCCGGGCGATTGCGCGTCATGTGGCACTTATCGGCGTCGGAGAACATTATCACCCGGGGCCGGTCACAACGGTACACCCGGATAATGCGCAGGCCGCGCATCAGGCGGTGGAAGCCTTCCTTCATCAGCAACATTGCCACATTGCGTATCTCGGGGGTGAAAGCCATTCGCTGGTGCGCGCTGAAAGGCTGGGCGGTCTTTCCCTCGCACTCGGTAAATCCGGCGTGGCGTTTTCGCCATCGCTTAGCCAGCCGTGCGCGGCAACCTTTGAAGACGGTTTTCGCTCCACCGCGCAGTTGCTGAAACAAAACCCCAAAATTTCCGCCATCCTGTGCGACAACCCGACAGTATTGCTGGCCGCACATTACGCGCTGGCGGAGGGATTACAAACCTCCAAATGGCGGCTGTTTTCGCGCCGCATTGTGCTGGCCGGTTTTGGTAAGTGTGAAGAACTGGTGAAACAGTCACTACCACAAATTCTCCCCTGCCACGATGCGTTAACCGCGCGCGCGATAGAATGCCTGCACGCGCAACTTGCCGGTGATCCGTTATTGCCAGACGATCCACGCCTCACGGTCGCTCCGACAGGTATTTCCCCCTCGCTTTGCGCTACGTTGAAGGCGGGTTAAAAAAACCGGCGAAAAAATTTACCCGTTTTATTTATCAATTCTGATCCCTGCCTTTTGACGCTTTTTCCTCCAGCCTCAATGCTAAGACCATTGTTTTCGGAGGATTAACGTCAATGATCGACTTCGCAGCACACGCCCGGGATCGGGCGAATCAATTCCTCACATTACTCGCTCAATGGGTGGCGATCCCTTCGCCGTACGACAGCGCGACGGTGCAACCGGATGCGCCCTTTGGCCGGGGCATCGCCGACGCACTCGGCTGGTGGCAGCAACTCGGTGATAACGCCGGGTTGCATACGCTGAATGTCGATCATCATGCCGTACATATCGAATACGGCAGCGGCGAGGAAATCGTGTATGTGTTTGGTCATGCCGACGTCGTACCTGCCGGCGAAGGCTGGCATTTCCCGCCGTATCAGGTCTCCCGCCTCGGAGACAAACTGATTGGCCGCGGCGTGGTGGATGACAAAGGCCCGATGATTGCCGCGTGGCTGGCGCTGGATATTCTGCGTGAGCTGAAACTTCCGCTTAGCCGCCGCATCAGGCTGGTGGCGGGCGGCAATGAAGAAACGGGGTTTCGCTGTATTCGCCGTTATTTTGAAACACAGCCGCAACCGGCTTTCGCCTTCACGCCTGACGGAAAATTCCCGGTGATTTATGGCGAAAAAGGCTCCTTACTGATAACGCTGACCTCACTCACCGGACAACCCGATCTGCAGGTTTCCTGTGGCGACGTGGTAAATAGCATTCCTGATGTGGCACACCTGCGCGGGCTGTCACTGTCCTGCGGCAACTGGACGCTGGATGACGGTTTTACACTGCTGGCGGAGCCGGGACACGTTGATCGCTGGCAGCTTTACGGGCGTGGCGGCCACTCTTCGAAACCGGAAATGTGCCTCAATCCAATTGCCGCCACCGCACAGTTGCTGCATCAGCAATTCAATACATCCTGGACGCAGCAACTTTACGAGATCACTGACGCCAGGTCCGGCCAGAGCGGCGTGCGTTTTGCGCTGGATGCGCCGGGCGAGTGCGGGCAGATCCTGCTGGTACCGACCGTCCTGAACATTGAAAACGGCCTGATGATGCTGACGCTGAACGTGCGGTATCCCGAAAACCTGACCGCAGAAGACATCAGCGAAAAACTGTCGCACTGGAACCGCGACTGGCCTTCAAGCCGCATTGAGGCTGAACCGGTCAAACTGCCGAGTCTATACCCGCCGGACAGCGCGCTGGTACACACGCTGCATGAGATTTACACCCGTCATACCGGCGATAAAAACCATCCGTCGCGCACCACAGGTGCTGGCAGCTACGCCAGCGCGATGCAAAATGCAGTGATTTTTGGCTGCGAATTTCCCGACGGTTCTTCTGGCAACACCCACAGCGCGGACGAATACGGCAGCTTATGCCGCTTTATCAGCGCCATCGGCATCTACGCCGAAGCCCTTTACCGGCTGGCAAACCTGCCCGCCGCATCTTCTGAAAAACGAGGTCATTGAACATGTCTGCAAAAAAACTGATTGCGCTGTGCGCCTGTCCGATGGGTCTGGCTCATACCTTTATGGCCGCCGAAGCCATTGAAGTCGCCGCCCGCGCCCGCGGTTATGACGTAAAAATCGAAACCCAGGGCGCCGATGGCATCCAGAACGAACTGACGGCGGAAGACATCGCGCAGGCCACGGTGATCATCCACGCCACCGGCATCACGCCGCAAAACATTGAGCGTTTCAACGGGCTGGCTGTGTATGAAGTCGAGCTGAAAGACGCCGTAAAAAATGCAGGCGGGCTGATCGACGAGATCGAAGAAGATCAGGCGCAGTGATCCCACTTTTGCTTTTTTAAGCGCAAGGAGTTTTCCGTGGCGATAAGAAAAAGAGTTATTAATACCGGTCACAGTCAGACATCCGACGCCCCGCCGCCTTCTGGCGGGGCATCAGGCAAAGGCCAGAGCCATGCCTGGAAAGAATTCAGCAAACACATCATGACCGGCATTTCCTACATGATCCCCGTGCTTATCATGGGCGGTCTGATTGGCGCGCTGTCGCAAATCATTCCCTATGTTTTCCTCGGCATGTCGCCGGATGAATCCATCATGGCGGCGCTCAACAGCGGCCGTTACAGCGGCAGTTCTGTCTGGATGCTGCAAATCGCCAGCATCATGGAAAGCTTCGGTTTCACACTTTTTGGCTTCGCTATTCCGATGTTCGCCGCATTTACCGCCAACTCCATCGGGGGGAAAACCGCGCTGGCGGCCGGATTTATCGGCGGATACGTGGCGATCAAACCGGTGGCGGTTCCCACGCTTCTCGGCGGTGAATGGTCAGCGGTTGCGCCCGTCGCCTCCGGGTTCCTCGGCGCAATCGTGATTGCTTTCGTGGTGGGCTATTTCGTCCGCTGGCTGAACAACGCCATCAAGGTTTCGCACAACTGGCTGGCGTTCAAAACGACCTTCTTTATTCCTTTGATCTCCGCGATTGTCGCAATGCTGCTGATGGTATTTCTCATCACGCCGATTGGCGGCTGGCTGAATACGCTCATCAAAGAAGCGTTGCAGGCCGCAGGCGCAGCAGGCACCTATTTCTACGCCACGTTACTGGCCGCCGCCACGGCGTTTGACCTCGGCGGGCCTGTAAACAAAGCCGCAGGATTCGTCGCTCTCGGCTTCACGACCGAGAAAGTGCTGCCGATCACCGCGCGCTGTCTGGCCGTGGTCATTCCGTCGTTCGGCCTCGGCCTTTCGACGGTGATCGACAAATGGCTGGTAGGCCGCCGGGTGTACGACCGTCAGTTCAATCAGATTGGCCGCACTGCGATTTTCCTCGGTTTTATGGGAATTTCAGAAGGATCGATTCCGTTCGCGCTGGAACGTCCGGGATTCGTGATTCCGGTGTACGTGACTGGCGCGATCATCGGCGCACTGCTCGGGGTTTCGCTGGGCGCGGTGCAATGGTTCCCAGAATCCGCCATCTGGGCATGGCCGCTCATCACCAACATTCCGGCTTATCTGATCGGTCTGCTTGGCGGTTCGCTGTTTATCGCCGTGACCTGCGTGTTCTATCGCAACCGTCTGATCAAAAAAGGTCTGCTCGAAGTCGCCTGACCTTCATCTCCTCAGGGCGCACCCACGCCCTGACATGCTCACGGGAGGAACCATGAGCCGTCAGCAACGTCTTACCGTTCTGCGCCAGCGCATGGCCGAATGCCAAATACCCGCACAGATTCAGCAAATATGCGCTGACCGAGCTCTACAGCGCATCCGGCTATGTGCTGGTCACCGCTGACAAACTGCTGATGCTGGTCGATGGTCGCTACAGCGCTGAATGTCGTCTCAATAACCCCGGCACAGACGTCATCACGCTCACCACCGAACATCCGCTGGCAGAGCATCTTTCCGACCATGGCACGCTCTTTACCGATGCCAGCGCGTTGTCTCATCTGGCATGGCAAACGCTGGAAAAGCAGTGCAGCGTACGGCTGCAACACTGGGATGCGTCGGTTCTGCGCGTGCATAAATATCCCGATGAAATCGCGAAAATCCGCCAGGCTGCGGCTATCGCTGACGAGGCTTTACGAACAGTGATGCCGCGGATTCAGCCCGGTATAACCGAAAAGGCACTGGCGGATCATCTCGAAATGGCGGTGCGTCAGGCCGGTGGCAGTAAAACGTCGTTTGATACCGTGGTGGTATCCGGCACACGCGGCGCGTTGCCGCACGGGCGTCCGACGGATAAAAAGCTGGCAGAAGGAGAAATAGTGACGATTGATTTTGGCGCGGTGTATCAGCATTACTGCTCCGACATGACCCGGACATTTGCGCTGGGTAACGTCAACCCTGAGCTGAAAGCGTTATACGACACGGTGTTGACGGCACAACAATCCGCCCGTGACGCCGTCAGACCAGGAATGCGCTGTCAGGAGCTCGACGCCGTGGCGCGCGACATTATCGCGGCAGCCGGATACGGCGGCTACTTCAGTCACAATCTTGGTCACGGTTTAGGGCTGGATGTCCACGAAGCCCCCGCGCTCAGCCCGCAAAACACGCAGTCGCTGGAACCGGGGATGGTGATCACCATCGAGCCGGGAATTTATATTCCGGGTCTTGGCGGCGTGAGAATTGAGGATGATGTTCTGGTCACAGAAAGCGGCAGCGACGTGCTGACGCAAAGCCCGAGAGCGTGGAAAGACATTTGTTTGTAGAACTGCCGTCGTTTGTAAAACCCCTCTCGTTCTCCCCCTTCGCAGGGGGAGAACGAAAAGATTTACATCCCGAGTCGCGCTTTCGCATCAGCAATCGCCTGTGCAACCTGCTGAGGAGAAACGCCGCCCTTGGCTGCGCGTTTGTCGAGGCAGGATTGCAGTTCGAGGATCGGGTAAACATCGTCGCCAATCACGCTGCTGAATTTCTGCAAATCCTGCAACGATAGCGCTTCCAGCGCTTTGCCCTGATTGATCGCTTCCACCACCGCTTCACCCACAATATGGTGTGCTTCGCGGAACGGGACGCCTTTGGCGACCAGATAATCCGCCAGTTCGGTGGAGTTAGCGTAGCCCTGCTGCGCGGCTTCTTTCGCACGCGGGCGTTTGACCTGAATACCATCGAGCACCAGTGCCGCCATATTCAGGCAATCCATCCAGGTGTCGAGTGCGTCAAACAGCCCTTCTTTATCTTCCTGCATGTCTTTGTTGTAGGCCAGCGGCAGGCCTTTCATGGTCATCATCATGCCGGTCAGTGCGCCCTGTACGCGGCCACATTTGCCACGAATAAGCTCCAGCGCATCCGGGTTTTTCTTCTGCGGCATCAGTGAAGAGCCGGAGGTCACGCGGTCAGACAGATCGATAAACGCCGCTTCACCGGTGTTGAAGAAGATCAGATCTTCGGCGAAACGCGAAAGGTGAACCATGCTGATGGCCGCGTTGGACAGTAACTCCAGCACGTGGTCACGGTCTGACACGCTGTCGAGGCTGTTACGGGTTGCAGAAGCGAAACCTAACCAGCTGGCCAGCTGTTCACGATCCATCGGATAAGCGGTACCGGCCAGTGCGCCACAACCCAGCGGGCTGACGTCCAGACGGGTCAGGGTATCTTTCAGACGGCTTTCGTCACGCGCCAGCATTTCCACATACGCCATACACCAGTGCGCGAAGGTCACCGGCTGGGCACGTTGCAGATGGGTATAACCCGGCATCACGGCATCCTGATTGGCTTCTGCAGTCGCGACCAGCGCCTGTTGCAGATGATGCAGTGCGCCGCCAAGTTCAATCACCTGCGCTTTGCACCACAGCTTGAGGTCAGTCGCGACCTGATCGTTACGGCTGCGGCCAGTGTGCAGTTTTTTGCCGAGGTTACCGACTTTGTCGATCAGTTTGCCTTCGACCCAGCTGTGAATATCTTCTGCATCACTGGCTAAAATAGCGCGGGGATTCGCACGGACTTCTTCGAGCAGCACGTTCAGCGCGCCTTCGAGCTCAATCTGCTCGTCAGCCGTCAGTACGTTGACGGTGACCAGCGCTTTCGACCACGCCACCGAACCGACGATATCTTGCTCTGCCAGCCGGTAATCGAAACGCAGTGAGTCATTGAGTTCTTTAAACCGCTGATCCGCCGCCTGAGTAAAACGTCCGCCCCAAAGTGCCATGTTCCCGCTCCTGAAATTTTTATGCAAAAGGGCGCACTACGCTGCGCCCTAGAAAGTGTCTGCCGAAAGGTGTTACGCCAGAATACGTGTTCCGATTGCGACGCCGTTAAACAGTGCCGGTAATTGCTCGGCGTGACGCCAGCTGGCGATATCCACCGGACGTCCGAGAGTGCGTGCGGCGTCCAGCGCGGCGTGAACTTTGACGATCATGCCGTCGGTAATAATACCCTGGTCGATCAGCTGTTCAGCTCTTTCCGCGCTCATTTGCGGAATGCGCTGACCTTTGCCGTCAAGAATGCCGCTGACGTCGGAGAGCAGAATGAGATCTGCGCCCAGCGTGGCGGCCAGAGCTGTCGCGGCCTGATCGGCGTTGACGTTCATCAAGTCACCGGCTGCCGTGATCCCGATAGAGCTGACGATCGGCAGGTAGCCTGCGCCGGTCAGGGTGTTAATCAGCGCCGGGTTACCCGCTTCGGCTTTGCCGACGTTGCCCAGCTCTTCGCTCAGTTGCGTTACGCTGACTGAGCCACCGTCTGCCAGTGACAAGCCGACCGCGTTGATGTGATTTTTGACGGCCCACGCCAGCAGGGTTTTGTTGGCGCTTCCGGCCAGTGCGCCGGTAATGATGTCAATCTGGTCAGCAGGCGTGACACGCAGGCCAGCTTTCTTAACGACCGGCAGATTCAGCTTTTTCATCAGCTCATCAACCAGGCAGCCGCCACCGTGAACGATCACCAGCGGGCGCTGATATTCCTGACGATAAGCGACGACCGCCATGAACAGGCGCTCAAGCGCTTCTTCATTATCCAGCAACACTCCACCCAATTTGATGACTAACGGATTCATAGCTGTTTGCGCCTCGACCGATTGTTTATGTTAATGAATAACAATATGTTTAATTTAATCTAACATCCCTGCGCATCTGAATAAACGCTCAGGGACGGTTGTTTTCTGTTTGCTGACAATCTGACTGATTATTAAAGCAGTGATTGCGTTTCCGGGAAGCCAAAGCGAATGTTCATACACTGCACCGCCTGCGCCGACGCGCCTTTCAGCACGTTATCTTCCGTCGCCACCACAATCAGATGTTCGCCTTTCACGGCAAAACCGATATCGCAGAACGGCAGCCCGACCACGTCTTTCAGCGCAGGTACGCCTTGGGTGTACAGACGCACCAGAGGTTTATCGTGATACGCATTATGAAAGGCTTGCGCCACTTCCTGCTGCGTTACACCCGCTTTCAGACGACAGGTGATGGTCGCCAGAATTCCGCGCGGGAAGTTGCCCAGATGCGGCGTGAAAATCACCGGCACGCCGAGGTGCTCAACGATTTCAGGTTCATGACGATGGCTGAACAGTTTGTAAGGTTGCAGGCTGACTTCGCAGAAGCTGTTGCCCAGCGTGGCTTTACGCCCTGCGCCGCTGACGCCGCTGGTAGCATTGATCACCGGCCACTGGCTGTCATTAAGCAAACCGTTTTCGATAAGCGGTTTGAGCGCCAGCTGCGACGCGGTCGGATAGCAGCCCGGCACGGCGATGAGCTGCGCCTCTTTCAGTTTGTCCGCCTGCCATTCGGCAAGGCCGTACACGGCTTTATCCAGCAGCTCGAGGTGCTGGTGCTCGAAACCGTAGAATTCGGTATAAAACTCAGGTTTTTTGACGCGGAAGGCACCGGACAGGTCAAACACCACGCAGCCCGCCGCCAGAAACTGCGGAGCTAAATCGTGGCTGACTTCATGCGCGGTCGCCAGAAACACGACATCGACGCCTTTTGCAGCTTCGGCAACATCCGTCAGCGGCAAAACAGGCAAATCGACAATACCTTTTAATTGAGGATGCAAATCAGAAAGCAATTTTCCTGCATCTGCACTTTGCGCTGAAACCGTTAAACCGGTTATGTTCATATGTGGGTGGCGATTCAGGTAGGCAGCGAGTTCAGCTCCGGCATAACCTGTGGCACCAACAATCAGCGTATTCAACATAGGATCTGTTCACCTTCTCAACTTATCTGTATGGCTTTGCGATACAGGGACTTCAACAGGTAACAGGTGGTCACTGCGTTGTACGCCGCTCACCCGCGAGATTCAGCCGTGTCGTTTTACCTTACCGGGATTTTTTCCGGTTTCCTTACGCGCTGGCTTATTGTATTTTTATTCACAATTATTGCATGAATATGAATACTACCCTAACTAAAGGCTGTCAACAGTGAAGATGAAATTACCTCCTTTTATTGAGCTCTATCGGGCGTTAATCGCAACCCCTTCCATCAGCGCCACAGACAGCGCGTTGGACCAGAGCAATGAAACGCTAATCAACTTACTGGCAGGCTGGTTTGGTGATTTAGGTTTTAAAGTTGAAGTGCAGCCAGTGCCGGGAACCCGAAACAAATTCAATATGTTAGCCAGTACCGGTGAAGGTGCGGGCGGTTTACTGCTGGCCGGTCATACTGACACCGTTCCGTTCGACGATGGCCGCTGGACGCGTGATCCTTTCACCCTAACCGAGCACGAAAATAAGCTCTATGGTTTGGGTACTGCCGACATGAAAGGTTTCTTCGCGTTTATCCTCGATTCGCTGCGCGACGTCGATCTGACAAAACTGACTAAACCGCTGTATATTTTGGCGACCGCCGATGAAGAAACCACCATGGCCGGTGCCAGCTATTTTTCTAAAAATGCGAAAATCCGCCCTGACTGCGCGATCATTGGCGAACCAACCTCGCTGAAGCCGGTTCGTGCGCATAAAGGTCATTTATCGAACGCCATTCGCATCACAGGTCAGTCCGGCCACTCAAGCGATCCGTCACGCGGCGTGAACGCCATTGAGCTGATGCACGAGTCGATTACCCATTTAATGACCCTGCGCAATACGTTGAAAACCCGATACAACCACAGTGGTTTCGTAATCCCTTATCCGACCATGAACTTCGGTCATATCAACGGCGGCGATGCGCCAAACCGCATCTGCGCCTGTTGTGAACTGCATATGGATATCCGCCCGCTGCCGGGTCTGACACTGTCCGAAATCAACGGCCTGCTGAACGAAGCGCTGGAGCCAGTGAGTCAGCGCTGGCCTGGGCGTATCGTGATTGAAGAACTGCATCCGCCGATTCCTGGCTATGAATGCCCGCCGGATCATCAGCTGGTGCAGGTGGTTGAGAAGTTGCTGGGTGTGGAAACGGAAATCGTTAACTACTGCACCGAAGCGCCATTTATTCAGGAGCTGTGCCCGACACTGGTGCTTGGCCCCGGTTCTATCGATCAGGCGCATCAGCCAGATGAATATATTGATACCGCGTTCATTAAACCGACACGCGAGCTGATATCTCAGGTTGTGCATCACTTCTGTTATCACTGATCCTGAATCAGGGTTGATGAAGAAACAATCAGGGCGCTCCGGGGCGCCCTTTGCTACTGTACAAAACGAGTTCGCAAAAGTGGATTAGCCAAACTGATATCGTCGCGGTTGTAATTAAATTTCAGCGACATTGCTAAAAAGACCATTTTTCACGTGAGTGATCGGGGCTTTTTGGGTTAAAACAGGGGCTGCTTTTGAAAAGTAGGGCCAGGTTGGCAGGGTGAACGGGGCAAGAATGCCTGACGGGTGAAAGTTATTTACAGAATATAAAAATTAAACGAGAGAACGGGTCAGAGGTGATATGAACGAACAATATTCCGCAATGCGAAGTAATGTCAGTACGTTAGGTAAACTGCTGGGCGATACGATCAAAGATACGTTGGGAGAACATATCCTCGATCGTGTTGAGCAAATTCGTAAACTGTCGAAATCCTCCCGCGCCGGAAACGAAGCGGATCGTCAGGAATTACTGTCAACGCTGCAAAATCTGTCAAATGATGAACTGCTGCCGGTTGCCCGCGCATTCAGCCAGTTCCTGAATTTAGCCAACGTGGCTGAGCAATATCACAGTATTTCGCCGCACGGCGAGGCGGCCAGCAATCCCGAAGCGCTGGCGTTGTTGTTCGACCGTCTGAAATCCAAAAATCTCTCTGATCAGCAATTACGTGACGCCGTTGAACAGCTTTCCATCGAACTGGTCCTGACCGCGCACCCGACCGAAATCGCCCGCCGCACGCTGATCCATAAACTGGTCGAAGTGAATAACTGCCTCAAGCAGCTCGACCACAACGATTTGGCCGATTACGAACGCAAACAGATTATGCGCCGCCTGCGCCAGTTGATCGCGCAGTCATGGCACACCGATGAAATCCGTAAGAACCGCCCTTCTCCGGTAGATGAAGCCAAATGGGGTTTTGCGGTCGTTGAAAACAGCCTGTGGGAAGGCGTTCCTGCTTTCCTGCGCGAACTCAACGAGCAGCTGGAAACGTCGCTGGATTACAAAATGCCGGTAGAAGCCGTGCCTGTACGCTTCACCTCCTGGATGGGTGGCGACCGCGACGGCAATCCGAATGTGACCGCCGATATTACCCGTCACGTGTTGCTGCTGAGCCGCTGGAAAGCGACCGATCTGTTCCTGCGCGACGTTGCCGTGCTGGTGTCGGAACTGTCGATGACCGAATGTACGCCTGAACTGCGTGAACTGGCGGGCGGCGCGGATATCCTCGAGCCGTACCGCGAAATCATGAAGCAGTTGCGCGCGCAGCTGACCTCCACGCAGGTCTATCTGGAAGCGCGTCTGAAAGGTGAACGTGTGACGCGTCCGCACGATTTGCTGGTGAAAAATGACCAGCTATGGGCACCGCTGTACGCCTGCTATCAGTCATTGCAAGCCTGCAACATGGGGATCATCGCCAACGGTCAGTTGCTCGATACCCTGCGTCGCGTGCGCTGCTTCGGCGTGCCGTTAGTGCGCATCGACGTGCGCCAGGAAAGTACCCGTCACACCGACGCCATCGCAGAAATCACCCGTTATCTGGGTCTGGGCGATTATGAAAGCTGGTCAGAATCTGACAAGCAGGCGTTCCTGATCCGCGAACTGAATTCTCAGCGCCCATTGGTCCCGCGCAACTGGGAACCGAGCGCCGATACCAAAGAAGTGCTGGATACCTGTCAGGTCATCGCAGAAGCGCCGGAAGGCTCTATCGCCGCGTATGTGATTTCCATGGCACGCACGCCGTCTGACGTGCTGGCTGTGCATCTGCTGCTGAAAGAAGCAGGTTGCCCGTTCCCGATGCCGGTCGCGCCACTGTTCGAAACGCTGGACGACCTGAACAACGCGGACGACGTGATGAAGCAGTTGCTGAGCATCGACTGGTATCGCGGTTTCATTCAGGGCAAACAGATGGTGATGATTGGCTATTCCGATTCCGCGAAAGACGCGGGCGTGATGGCGGCGTCATGGGCGCAGTATCGCGCGCAGGATGCACTGATCAAAACCTGCGAGAAAGCCGGAATTGCTCTGACTCTGTTCCACGGACGCGGCGGTTCCATCGGCCGTGGCGGCGCACCGGCGCAGGCGGCATTGCTGTCTCAGCCTCCGGGCAGCCTGAAAGGTGGCCTGCGCGTAACCGAACAGGGCGAGATGATCCGCTTCAAGTTTGGCCTGCCGGAAGTCACCATCAGCAGCCTGGCGCTGTACACCTCCGCCATTCTGGAAGCCAACCTGTTGCCACCGCCGGAGCCGAAAAAAGCCTGGGTGGACATCATGGAACAACTGTCCGACGTGTCCTGCAAGATGTACCGTGGTTACATCCGCGAGAATAAAGACTTCGTGCCTTACTTCCGCGCCGCAACGCCGGAGCAGGAACTGGCTAAGCTTCCGCTGGGTTCACGCCCTGCGAAACGTAAAGCCAGCGGTGGCGTTGAAAGCCTTCGCGCCATTCCGTGGATCTTCGCGTGGACACAAAACCGTCTGATGCTGCCAGCCTGGCTGGGCGCCGGTGCCGGTTTGCAGGCCGTGGTGGATGACGGTAAACGTGATGAACTGGAAACCATGTGCCGCGACTGGCCGTTCTTCTCCACCCGCATCGGGATGCTGGAAATGGTGTTTGCCAAAGCCGACCTGTGGCTGGCGGAATACTACGATCACCGTCTGGTGGAAAAAGAACTGTGGCCGCTCGGCCAGCAACTGCGCGATCAGCTGGCCAGCGACATCAAAGTGATTCTGGCGATTTCCAACGACGATCACCTGATGGAAGATTTGCCGTGGATTGCTGAATCCATCGCACTGCGTAACGTCTATACCGATCCGCTGAACGTCCTGCAGGCTGAACTGCTGCACCGTTCACGCGAGCTGGAAAAAGAGGGCAAGCAGGATGCCAATATCGAACAGGCACTGATGGTGACGATTGCCGGCGTGGCAGCGGGTATGCGCAATACCGGCTAGCCCTGTCTGACAGCAATTAAGCAAAAACCCGCGAATTCGCGGGTTTTTTGTTTTCAGCATTTTTGATGCAATAAATCAGGCACGAACGGGGACAGCAATGTCAGGGCGAACCCCCAGCGTATGACAAATCGCATAACTCATTTCTGCACGGTTCAGAGTATAGAAGTGGAAGTCCTTCACGCCTTCGCGGCTGAGGATTTTCACCATGTCCATCGCGATATTGGCACCGACCATTTTGCGGGTCTCGGCGTCGTCATCCAGCCCTTCAAACATGCTGTTCATCCAGTGCGGTACACGGACGTTGGTCATGGTCGCAAAGCGCGTCAGCTGTCTGAAGTTAGAGACCGGCAGAATGCCTGGCACGATTTCCACATCAATGCCCTGACCGGCGCAGCGGTCACGGAAACGCAGGTAACTTTCCACGTCGAAGAAAAACTGTGTGATAGCACGGTTGGCGCCGGCATCAATTTTACGCTTCAGGTTGATGAGATCTGCCTGCGCGCTTTTCGCTTCCGGGTGAACTTCCGGGTAAGCCGCGACAGAGATATCAAAATCGCCGACTTCTTTCAGCAGATGCACCAGATCGGTGGCGTACATTTCCGGCTTGCCGCTGCCCGCAGGCAAATCGCCGCGCAGCGCCACGATGTGACGGATACCGCTCTGCCAGTAATCCTGTGCAATCTGACGCAGCTCGTCGCGATTGGCGTCAATACAGGTCAGGTGCGGGGCGGCTTCCAGACCGGTACGCTCTTTGATGCCTTTAATGATGCTGTGCGTGCGGTCGCGCTCGCCGGAGTTTGCGCCGTAGGTGACGGAAACAAACTTAGGTTTGAGGCTGCTCAGACGGTCGATAGAGCTCCACAACGTATCTTCCATCTCGCTCGTACGCGGCGGGAAAAACTCGAAAGAGACGTTAATCTGACCCTGCAACTCTGCCAGGTTTTGATTCAGCGCTTCGCGCTGGTTAGCGTGGAAAAAGCTCATATAACACTACCTCATAGAACACTGCGTTTTCATTATGATTTTTTATGATGAACGTCTGGACGTCTAAACGTATAGATAGAAAATGACGGAAAGCAGGCAACCTGTCAACGTGAAAATGATGTCGGGGGATGATTAATCTTCACGCAAACTGAAAGAATTTCATCTTGGTGATAGGGAGTGAGGAAGATGTCGGGATTCGTTCCCCTTCTTGCGAAGGGAAGATTGGGAGGGGGATTGGCAGGCATTTCGGCCGCGTTTGCTATACCCCAACCCAGCCCTCCCCTTCACAGGGGAGGGCGCAGAAGAATTAAAGCAATTGCGTCAGGCGGTTAAGGTCAGACTGTAATGCGCCAGCAGTGACATCGCGCCCGGCACCTGGTCCGCGGATGACCAGCGGGTTATCGCGGTACCAGCGGCTTTCGATGGCAAAGACGTTGTCGCACGGCAGCAGAGCCGCCAGTGGATGGTCTTCACGCACCGCTTCGACACCCACGCGCGCTTTGCCATTGGCATCGAAACGCGCCACGTAGCGCAGCACCAGCCCCATTTCACGGGCCGCTTCCAGACGCTGCAACATTTGCTGGTTCAGCGCCTCGCCGTCTTCAAAGAACTGATCGACAGAACCGGTGGCGCAAGCTGGCGGCACCAGCGATTCCACGCGAACCTGCGTCGGCTCGATGTCATAACCGGCCTCACGCGCCAGAATCACCAGCTTGCGCATGACGTCCTGACCCGATAAATCATCACGTGGATCCGGTTCCGTCAGCCCCTGCTGCCACGCCAGATCCACCAGTTCGGTGAATGGCAGCGTGCCGTCGAATTGCAGGAACAGCCAGGATAATGTGCCGGAGAAAATCCCGCTGATCGCCAGAATGCTGTCGCCGCTTTCGCGTAAATCACGCACCGTATGGTTCACCGGTAAACCCGCGCCAACGGTAGCGTTGTACAGCCAGTGGCTGTCGGTTTTGGAGAATGCATCGCGGATCTGACGGTATTTATTGGTGTCAGATGCACCCGCCAGTTTGTTGGCACTGATGACATGGAATCCATAGCTGGCGAAATCCAGATACTGATCGGCCAGTTCGGCGCTGGCGGTGACATCCAGCACCACCAGATCGTCGTAAGGATGCGCACGCATCCACAGGAACAGCGACTCTTCGTCGTGCGCCTGTGATTCGTCATCGAAGAAGGCCAGCGCACGGCTGGCGTCCAGCCCGTCGTAATTGAGCAGGCTGCGTTTGCTGTCGACCACGCCGGCCAGCACAAACTCGAAACCGCTGCGGGCGGAAATGTTTTTTTGCTCGCGGGCAAACAGCTCCAGCCAGCGCGAACCGATATTGCCTTTACCAAACAGCATCAGGCCGATTTGTTTTTCAGCGCGGAACAGGGTTTTGTGCAGCCCCTGAATCAGGTGCGCCGTCGGGCCAATGCGCAGAACCGCGACCAGGCTAATCCCGTCTTCGGCCTGCCAGATAAATTCCACCGGCTGATCTTTCATTTCCTGATAAAAACGGTGACTGTGCAGCGGGTTTTTACACACGCCCGCACCGACCAGCGCCACCAGCGCCAGCCCTTCACGCAACGTCAGACGCCCCGGCAGCGCTGCTTCTTCCAGCACCTGCAATGCGCTGCCTGCCACTTCGGAGGTGTAGCAAAGTTGCAGCAAATTGCGGTCAGGATGTACGCCGGTACAAAGCGGTTTGACCTGCGCGCGCTTGAGCAACAATTCGACGTCTTTGTGGGCCAGACCAAAATCGTGACCGGACGGGATCGCCACTTCGATCAGGCAAATATCATCGTGACTGGTGACAATCTTGGCACCGGTACCGGACGCCAGCACACGCTCAATGCGCGTCGAGCCCTGCTCCGGCTGGTAGCTGCAACGCAGCTGCAAATCGATGTCGCTGCCGGAGACCGGCTGCAAAGTACGGGTGTGGAGAACGGGAGCGGCCAGACGCGCCAGTTCACTGGCTTCATCCAGACGCAGCAACGGCAACAAACACGCATCTTTCACTTTACGCGGGTCAGCGCTGTACACACCGGCAACGTCGCTCCAGATTGTTACGCGGCTGGCATCGGCCAGTGCGCCAATCTGGGTGGCGGAATAGTCGCTGCCGTTACGGCCAAGCAGCACGGTTTCGCCCGCGTCATTGCGCGAGATAAAGCCGGTCACCACCAGATATTGCTGAGGATGTTGCGCGAGCAGCTGTTGCAGCAGCGGATAAGACCGGCCTTCATCCACCTGCGGCTGCGCGGCGCGTTCGGCACGCAGGAATTCGCGGGCGTCCAGCCAGGCAGCCGGAAGCTCCAGCTTGCACAGCACCGCCGACATCAGGCGGGCCGACCAGATCTCGCCGTGCCCGACCACTTCCGCATAAATCGCGTCGGTAACCTTACCGTCGAGCAACACGGCCAGACGTTCGAGATCGTGAATAAAGGAAGCAATAAGCGGCTCAGCCATTTCCGGCGGTAGCAGACCGGAAATCAAATCACTCTGATAACGGCGCAGTGTCTGCTGGACCTGATGCGCGGAAATCCTGTCGGTCTGGCTCAGTTTCAACCAGCTGATCAGCTGGTTCGTCGTGCTGCCCGCCGCCGACACCACCATCATGTCGCCGGGTTTGGCGTACTCGGACATAATGCCTGCGACGCGCAGATAACATTTCACGTCGGCCAGACTGCTGCCACCAAATTTGTGCAACTGCCGGCTTCCCGCCGGTGCTGCGACCGCTATTGCATTCATACTTACCTCGTTGCCACTGACTGGAATGCGTGTTCCAGATCAGCAATCAAATCTTCACTGTCTTCAAGACCTACAGAAATACGGAGCAAGCTGTCAGAAATCCCGGCGGCTTTACGCGCCTCAGGCGCCATACCGGCGTGCGTCATGGTGGCGGTATGAGAAATCAGGCTTTCGACACCTCCCAAGGATTCTGCGAGGGTAAATAACTTCAATTCTTTCAGGAAATGACGCAGCTGCGCTTCATCACCGTTAAATTCAAAACTGATCATCGCGCCAAAGCCACGTTGCTGACGGCGGGCAATGTCATGCCCCTGGTTTTCCGGCAGCGACGGATGATACAGCTTTTTGACCTGCGATTGCTGTTGTAAATAAGCCACAATCGCCAGTGCATTTTCCTGCTGCTGTTTCACGCGAACCGTTAACGTGCGCAGACCACGCAGCAACAGATAGCTGTCAAAGGCGGCGGCGGTGACGCCGATGTTGTTTGCCCACCAGGCCAGTTCCGTCGCATGTTCAGCGGTCTTAGATATTACCGTACCGGCGACCACATCAGAATGGCCGTTAAGATATTTAGTACAAGAATGAACAACTAAATCCGCACCGAGCTGCAACGGGTTTTGCAGCGCCGGGCTGAGGAAGGTGTTATCAACGACCGTCAACGCACCCGCTTCATGAGATGCCGTGCAAATCGCCTGAATATCCACCACGCGCAGCAGCGGATTGCTCGGGGTTTCGATCAGCACCAGCGCCGGTTTTTCCTTCAGCGCTTCGGCCAGCGCCAGCGGATCACCCTGATCGACAAAACGTACGCGATACGCGCCGCGCTTGCTCAGGCTGTCGAACAAACGATAGCTGCCGCCGTAACAGTCGTGCGGGGCCAGCAGTAAATCGCCAGGTTTCAGAAAGACCGTACACACCAGATGAATCGCAGACATACCACTGCTGGTCAGTACCGCGCCCGCGCCGCCTTCCAGATCCGCCAGTGCACGCTGAGCGATATCACGCGTCGGGTTACCGCGGCGTGAATAATCGTGGGCTCTTGGCTGATTGAAGTCTTCAAAGTTGTAGGTGCTGGAAAGCGCGATGGGCGGAACTACACAACCATACTGCTGATCATTGTTCAGGCCACTGCCCACGGCAATGGTGGCTTGCTTGTGCGTCATAGTCTTTTCTTCCTGCGATATGCGAAGGGTGAGGAGATAAAGAGTAACGCCCGCAGTTATAGACGTCAATACATCTGGACATCTAAACTTCTTTGCGTATAGATTGAGCAACGGCGCAATACCCGCTAAAATTATGGCGTTATGAGAATGTCTGGCCGATCGCGGACGCACAGGCCACTGAACACAAGCCTGCGTCAGGCGACAAAATGCACAATGCCGCAGGGAAAATCGTGAGATAACCCTGTTAAATACGGACATTTGCTTAGTGAGAACAGTGAAAATCGGGCATAATCGCCGGGTTTTCAGAATTTTATTTTTTGATAAATTTAAGGTGTCCCATGGCTGAGTGGAACGGCGAATATGTCAGCCCTTACGCTGAACACGGTAAGAAAAGCGAACAAGTTAAGAAAATCACGGTATCCATTCCGCTGAAAGTCCTCAAAATTCTCACCGATGAACGCACCCGTCGTCAGGTCAACAACCTGCGTCATGCGACCAACAGTGAATTATTGTGTGAGGCTTTCCTGCATGCCTTTACCGGTCAGCCTTTGCCGAATGACGAAGACCTGCGTAAAGAACGCAGTGACGAAATCCCGGAAGCGGCGAAGATCCTGATGCGTGAACTGGGTGTGGATCCTGATACCTGGGAATATTGATGAGCTGATTACAGCTGAAAATCCCGTGCGGATGATTGTGCGGGTTTCAGTGTATCGGATGATTAACGCAGGATTTCATCAGGAAGATTTGTCTGGCGGGATGTAAAACGACAGGCAACAAAAAAGGCGCCATCGGCGCCTTTTTTTGCTCTCAAGCCAGCAATATTATTTGCTGCTTGGCACGCTGAAACGCTTGTTAAAGCGGTCAACACGGCCACCGGTAGCGACTTCACGTTGCTTACCAGTATAGAACGGGTGGCATTCGCCACAAACGTCCAGGTTCAGGTCGTGACCCACAGTTGAGTGAGTTTTGATAACATTACCGCATGAGCAGTTTGCAGTAATTTCTACGTATTTAGGGTGAATACCTTGTTTCATGGGAAAACCTCTTCTTAAGGCCGCGTCGCTATCCAACCCTGTTCCGTCAGACACCACGCGTAGTGGATGATAGGCTTTAGTACGAAATGCACTAAAGGCGGCGAATCATACAGAATCTCTGATAGCCGCGCAATGATGTTCATGCATTTCGAAGGACTCAGTGTACACTATCTCGTCATTTTTTTAAAGTCTGGACCCCCGATGCCTGTTGCCCACGTTGCTTTACCTGTTCCGCTTGCCCGTACTTTCGATTATTTACTGCCACCCGGAATGCAGGTGACGCAGGGTTGTCGGGTCAGTGTGCCTTTTGGTAAACGCGACGCGATTGGTATTGTGACGAAGATCAGTGACTCCAGCGAATTCGGTCTGGAGAAGCTGAAACCCGTGCGCGATGTGCTCGACCGCACCAGCCTTTTTACCCCCGATTTGTGGCGCATCCTGTTCTGGGCCGCCGATTATTACCATTTCCCGATTGGTGAAGTGCTGTTCCACGCGCTGCCGGTGTTGCTGAGACAGGGGAAACCCGCCGAGCTGACGCCGTTGTGGCAATGGTTCGCCACCGAGCAGGGGCGCGCGACGCCGCTCGATTCGCTCAAGCGTGCGCCAAAACAGCAGCAGGCGATGGCCGCGTTGATGCAAAAACCGGTGTACCGTCATCAGGTCGCGGATCTGGATCTCACCGATACGGCGTTGCAGGCGCTGCGGGCGAAAGGGCTGACGGATTTACGCAGCATCGCGCCCGACGCTGCAGACTGGCGCAAAGATTTTTCGGTGGTCGGCGAGCGTTTACGTCTGAACACTGAACAGGCCACTGCCGTTGGGGCAATCCGCAGTGAAGATCAGCAATTTTCCGCCTGGCTGCTGGCCGGTGTAACCGGTTCGGGTAAGACAGAAGTGTATCTCAGCGTGCTGGAAAACATCCTCGAACAGGGGCGGCAGGCGCTGGTGATGGTGCCGGAAATCGGCCTGACGCCGCAGACTATCGCCCGCTTTCGCGAACGTTTTAGTGCGCCTGTGGATGTCCTGCATTCCGGCCTCAATGACAGCGAACGTCTCGCCGTCTGGCTGCGCGCCCGCAACGGCGAAGCGGGTATTGTGATCGGCACGCGTTCTTCGCTGTTTACGCCGTTTGCCCGCCTTGGCGTGATCATCATCGATGAAGAACACGACAGCTCTTATAAGCAGCAGGAAGGCTGGCGCTATCACGCCCGCGATCTGGCGGTGTACCGCGCTCACGCAGAAAACATTCCTATTATCATGGGCTCGGCGACGCCCGCGCTGGAAACGTTACATAACGTTGAACTGGGAAAATATCGCCAGCTGAAGCTGACCAAGCGCGCCGGTAACGCTAAGCTCGCCCGGCAGAATCTGCTTGATCTGAAAGGGTTGCAGCTGAAAGTCGGGCTGTCGCAGCCGCTGATCCAGAAAATGCATGAGCATCTGAAAGCCGATAATCAGGTCATGCTGTTCCTCAACCGTCGTGGCTACGCGCCTGCCCTGCTGTGCCATGAGTGCGGGTGGATAGCCGAGTGTCAGCGCTGCGATCACTATTACACAATTCATCAGAACCAGCGCCAGCTGCGCTGTCATCACTGCGACAGCCAGCGTGCGGTGCCGCATCAGTGTCCGCACTGCGGCTCGACGCAACTGGTTTCCGTCGGCGTCGGCACAGAACAGCTGGAAAACGAACTCGCGCCACTGTTTCCGGATACGCCGATTACCCGTATCGACCGCGATACCACCAGCCGTAAAGGTTCGCTGGAACTGCATCTGAACGAAATCCACCGCGGCGGTGCCCGCATTCTTATCGGCACGCAAATGCTGGCGAAAGGTCATCACTTCCCCGACGTTACGCTGGTGTCACTGCTGGACGTCGACGGCGCGCTATTCTCGGCGGATTTCCGCTCGGCAGAACGCTTTGCCCAGCTGTATACACAGGTGTCAGGCCGCGCAGGCCGCGCCGGTAAACAGGGCGAAGTGGTGCTGCAAACCCACCATCCTGAACATCCGCTGTTGCAGGTTTTACTGCAAAAAGGTTATGACGAATTTGCCCGGCAGACGCTCGCCGAGCGCAAAAGCGTCTTTTTACCGCCTTACACCAGCCATATCCTGATCCGCTCTGAAGATCACGATAATCAGCAAGCCCCGCTGTTCCTCCAGCAGTTACGTAATTTGCTGGAATCCAGCCCGCTGAAAGATGATTCGCTGTGGATTTTAGGGCCGGTTCCCGCACTCGCGGCTAAACGCAACGGCCGCTTCCGCTGGCAGCTGTTATTACAGCATCCTTCCCGTCGCGTTTTACAGCATTTGATCAAGAGTTCTCAGCCGCTTATCGCCAGCCTGCCGCAGGCCAGAAAGGTGAAATGGACGCTGGATGTGGATCCCATCGACAGCTAATTCCTATAAAACCTTGGGATTTCTGCGTGATGGATCGAAAAAAAGCATCTGCATCACACTTTTCATGCAAATTAGGTAACAAATCCTACTCACATTCTGTTTAGAATGTGATGAGCTACACAGCACGCAGGCGTAGCAGGTAAGGAAGGTTGATGTTGTCGTGTCCGTTTGATGCAGTTGCAAGGAGAGATGCGTTGGAGCACAAGAAAGAATTACCCGCCGCGACAATGAAAGATGTGGCTGAACAGGCAGGCGTTTCAACAGCAACGGTATCCCGCGCGTTAATGAATCCGGAAAAAGTCTCCGCTTCCACCCGTCAGAAAGTGGATCAGGCGGTCATGGCCGTGGGATATTCCCCTCATGCCATGTCACGCAATTTGAAACGCAACGAATCACGCACGATTCTGGTGATCGTCCCGGATATCTGCGATCCATTTTTTGCCGATTTGATCCAGGGGATCGAGCATACGGCGGCGAAAAGTGGCTATCTGGTGCTTATCGGTGACTGCGCTCATCAGAACCAGCAGGAAAAAACCTTCATCAATCTGATCATCACCAAACAAATTGACGGCATGCTTCTGCTCGGCTCCGATTTACCTTTCGACGCCAGCAAAGAAGAACAACGTAATTTGCCGCCAATGGTGATGGCCAATGAATTTGCGCCGGAACTCGAGTTGCCGACCGTACACATCGACAACCTGACCGCCGCCTTCGAAGCCGTGCATTATCTGCTTAAGCTCGGGCATCAGCGCATTGCCTGCATTGCCGGTCCGAAACACATGCCGCTGTGCCAGTACCGTTCACAGGGCTACGTTCAGGCACTACGCCGTAACGGCATGAGCGTCGAAAGCGGGCTGACCGTGCATGGTGATTTTAGCTATGAATCAGGCGCACAAGCGGTTATTGAGCTGATGTCACAGCCGACGCCGCCGACGGCGATTTTCTGCCACAACGACGTGATGGCGATTGGTGCGATGTTCCAGGCGAAGAAAATGGGTCTAAATATTCCCAGAGATCTGTCGATTGTCGGGTTCGATGACATCAAAGCCAGTCAGTTCACCGACCCTCCGCTGACCACCGTGGCGCAGCCCAGATTCCAGCTTGGTCAACAGGCCATGTTATTATTACTTGAACAGTTACAAGGGAATCCGGGACAAAACGGTTCACTGCTGCTCGACAGCGAGCTCATCGTTCGCGAAAGTACAGCAGCACCCAAAGCGTGAGTTGTTTTTTTATCCAATCATGAAGTTTTAATTTCAGTAAATGTTCAGGGTTAAGTAACATGACGCACTTCTTCTTTAATCATCACGACACAGCGAAACGATAGTGGCACAGAAAGACTATGTAAGCCGTGGGCGCTCAGGAGCGCGGCGGAAAAGTACCAGCCGGAGTAAAAAACGCAATTCCACAACGATCTCCAAAACCATGGTGGTGTTAGCCGTTGCGGTGCTGGTGGTGTTTGTCGGTGGCCTCTATTTTATTGCTCACAATAAGCACGAAGAAGCCGTCGTCGTGCCAACCCATCCTGTTCGTCCGGGTAACGGCTTGCCGCCTAAACCGGAAGAACGCTGGCGCTATATTAAAGAACTGGAAAACCGTCAGATGGGCGTCACCACGCCAACAGAACCGACGGCGGGCGGCCAGGTAGAATCCAAAACTCAGCTGACGCCGGAACAACGTCAGCTGCTTGAGCAGATGCAGGCCGATATGCGCCAGACGCCAACACAGCTGTCTGAAGTGCCGTATAACGATCCGAATCAGGCCACGCGTACTGCGCCAGCGCAGCGTCAGGTTCAGCAACAACAGCAGCCGACTTATACGCAGCAGCAGCCGGTGCAGACCCAGCCGCGTCAGGTCCAGCAGCAGCCAACGTACACACCGCAAACCCAGCCGGTACGGGCGCCGCAGGCTCAGGTTCAGACACAACCGGTACAGCCGAAGCCAAAACCTGTGCCGAAAGAAACGGTGAAAGAGCAGCCGAAGGAACAACCTAAAACGCAGCAACCTGCTGCGATCACGCAGGTTGCCCCGGAGAAACCGAAAGAGCAGGAAAAAACCCAGCGCTTTATGGTTCAGTGCGGTTCCTTCCACGGTACCGAACAGGCGGAATCCCAGCGCGCCAAGCTGGCTTTCGAAGGTTTTGAAGGCCGTATCACCACTGGCGGCGGCTGGAATCGCGTCGTAATCGGCCCTTATAACAATCGTTCAGGTGCCGACAGCACCTTAGCCCGCCTGAAGAACGCAGGCATCTCCGGTTGCATTCCCCTCGCAACCGGGGGTTGAAAACCCGTAATCCTTCCCCAATCTATACTTTCAATATGCCTCGTAAGCTTGTGAGACACACAGCGTGTCCCACAAGCCTGCGGGGATCTTTCCCGTCTGCAACGAGGAACCGCTCGTGACAACAATTGTAAGTGTACGCCGCAACGGCAAGGTCGTTATCGGTGGTGATGGCCAGGCCACATTGGGAAATACCGTCATGAAGGGCAACGTGAAAAAAGTACGTCGCCTGTATAACGATAAAGTGATCGCGGGCTTTGCCGGCGGTACGGCTGATGCCTTCACGCTGTTTGAGCTGTTCGAGCGCAAACTGGAAATGCATCAGGGTCATCTGGTGAAAGCCGCTGTAGAACTGGCGAAAGACTGGCGTACCGACCGTATGCTGCGTCGTTTGGAAGCGCTGCTGGCCGTCGCAGATGAAAATGCCTCGCTGATTATCAGCGGCAACGGTGACGTGATTCAGCCTGAAAACGATCTGATCGCGATTGGTTCCGGTGGACCTTATGCACAGGCGGCTGCCCGCGCGCTGCTGGAAAACTCCGAGCTGGGCGCGCGTGATATCGTCGAAAAATCGCTGAGCATCGCCGGTGACATTTGTATCTACACCAACCAATTCCACACCATCGAAGAATTGTCTTCTAAAGCGTAAGGATCGAAAATTATGTCTGAGATGACCCCGCGCGAGATTGTCAGCGAACTAGACAGCTACATCATTGGTCAGGATAAGGCGAAACGCGCCGTGGCCATTGCGTTGCGTAACCGCTGGCGCCGCATGCAGCTCGACGAAGCGCTGCGCCATGAAGTCACCCCGAAAAACATTCTGATGATCGGTCCAACCGGTGTGGGTAAAACCGAAATCGCCCGCCGTCTGGCAAAACTGGCCAATGCGCCGTTCATTAAAGTCGAAGCGACCAAATTCACAGAAGTCGGTTACGTCGGGAAAGAAGTGGATTCTATTATCCGCGATCTGACCGATTCCGCCGTGAAAATGATCCGTCTGCAATCGATCGACAAAAACCGCCATCGCGCCGAAGAACTGGCCGAAGAACGTATTCTCGATGTGCTGATCCCGCCTGCCAAAAACAACTGGGGCCAGCCGGACGAAGCGCAGGAACCTTCTGCCGCGCGCCAGAACTTCCGCAAAAAACTGCGTGAAGGTCAGCTCGACGACAAAGAAATCGAAATCAGTCTGGCCTCCGGGCCGATGGGCGTTGAAATCATGTCCCCTCCGGGCATGGAAGAAATGACCAACCAGCTACAGTCAATGTTCCAGAACATGGCCGGGCAGAAACAGAAACCGCGCAAGCTGAAAATCAAAGAAGCCTACAAGCTGCTGATTGAAGAAGAAGCGGCAAAGCTGGTGAATCCGGAAGATCTGAAAGAACAGGCGATTGAAGCCGTTGAGCAGCACGGGATCGTGTTCATCGATGAAATCGACAAAATCTGTAAACGCGGCGGACAAAGCTCTGGTCCTGACGTATCCCGCGAAGGTGTCCAGCGCGACCTGCTGCCGCTGGTGGAAGGCTGTACGGTGTCCACCAAGCACGGCATGGTGAAAACGGATCACATTCTGTTTATTGCCTCCGGCGCTTTCCAGACGGCAAGTCCGTCTGATCTGATCCCTGAATTGCAGGGTCGTTTGCCGATCCGTGTGGAACTGCAGGCGCTGTCGACCGAAGACTTCGAACGCATCCTGACCGAGCCAAGTGCTTCCCTGACCCATCAGTACAAAGCATTGATGGCGACCGAAGGTGTGACGATTGATTTTACTGCTGACGGCATCCGCCGTATCGCTGAAGCGGCATGGCAGGTAAACGAAACCACCGAGAACATTGGTGCGCGTCGTCTGCATACCGTTCTGGAGCGTCTGATGGAAGATATCTCTTACGACGCCAGTGAAAGCAACGGTATTTCCATAAACATTGATGCAGATTATGTTAGAAGCCACCTTGATCAGCTGGTAGCTGATGAAGATCTGAGCCGTTTTATCTTATAATTTGCTCATACGTTCCGAAAGTGATCTTCAGGGAGGCGTTTGCCTCCCTGTTTTTTTTGATTTCGGACTGACTTGTTCACCTGAGCGAATCCACTATGAGCACTATGACTCCCTGCACTCCGACGACGCCCACCCGCGCCTGGCTCGAAAGCCTGCGTCCTAAAACGCTGCCTCTGGCTTTTGCCTCTATCGTCATGGGTTCTGCTATTGCCAGCTTGCAAGGCGTTTTTCATCCGCTGATCGCGCTGCTGGCGTTGCTCACCGCCGGGTGTCTGCAAATCTTGTCGAATCTGGCGAATGATTATGGCGATGCCGAAAAAGGCAGCGATACGCCGGATCGCGTGGGGCCTTTGCGCGGAATGCAAAAAGGGATGATTACGGCTGCACAGATGAAGCGCGCCATTATGCTGACCATCGCGCTGACCATTGTCTGCGGCATCGCGCTTATCGCCGTAGCGTGTCATAAGCCGAGCGACGTGGTCGGTTTCCTGATCCTCGGTTTGCTGTCGATTGGCGCGGCGATCACCTACACAGTAGGCACCCGCCCTTACGGTTACATGGGGCTCGGAGATATTTCGGTACTGATTTTCTTTGGCTGGATAAGCGTAGCGGGGACATTCTATTTGCAGGCCGGATATTTTGACTGGATAGTCATGTTGCCAGCAACGGCAACCGGTTTGCTGTCTACTGCGGTGCTCAACATTAACAATTTGCGCGATATCGAAACCGACAGCGCCAACGGCAAAAATACGCTGGCAGTGCGCCTCGGGCCGGTAAATGCCCGCCGTTATCACACCATTATTCTGAGCGCCGCCTCGCTTTGTCTGGCGATATTCTCTGCCGTTCACCTGCATCACTGGACCGGCTGGCTGTTCCTTCTGGCACTGCCGATGCTGGCTGTTCACATCAAACGCGTGAATCACGCCAAAACGTCAATGGAAGTGCGCCCTCTGCTGGAGCACATGGTAAAAGCTGCGTTACTGACTAACGTATTGTTTGCAGTAGGTCTGTTACTCAATTGATGAAAAGTAGCCAGGCGTGCGCTAATCGCGCTGCTTTTCACATTTAACAATTGATGATTTTGCCAACATCCGCTCTAAAGGGATATACTGAACACTCATGCAGCAACCAGATGAAATCCTATGAAATACGATACTTCCGAACTTTGCGATATCTACCATGAAGAAGTGAATGTTGTCGAACCCCTGTTCTCCAACTTTGGTGGACGTACTTCATTTGGCGGGCAAATCACGACAGTGAAGTGTTTCGAAGACAATGGCTTGCTTTATGACCTGCTGGAAGAGAATGGCCGTGGGCGCGTGCTGGTGGTCGATGGTGGGGGTTCTGTTCGTCGCGCGTTGCTTGATGCCGGTCTGGCACGTCAGGCTCTGCAAAACGAATGGGAAGGCATTTTGATTTACGGTGCAGTTCGTCAGGTGGACGATCTGGAAGAGCTCGATATTGGCATTCAGGCGATGGCAGCGATTCCGGCGGGCGCAGGCAGTGAAGGGATCGGCGAAAGCGACATTCGTGTCAATTTCGGCGGCGTGACCTTCTTCTCCGGTGACCATCTGTATGCTGATAACACCGGTATCATCCTTTCAGAAGACCCGCTCGATATCGAATAATCTTCGCTTTCAGCAACAAAAAAGGACGCCCTGGCGTCCTTTTTTATGCTTATACATCAAGCGCTTCGGCGGAAGTCCTCAGACTTCTTCCATTTTTCCCAACAGTGCACGCAAACGATCCTGCCACACGTGTTGTTCTTCTTTCAGTTGCGCATTTTCACGCACCAGCGACTCGTGATTACCACTCGCCTGCTGAACTTCATGAGACAGGGTGTTGTTCTGCTCTTTCAGTTCTTCGATTTCCATCTGCAACAGAGTAATGGTATCGATCGCTTGCTGAACTTTAGCTTCTAGTTTCTCAAATACTTCAAATGACATTTTTCGGTCCCCTTATGTTCGCAAGGCGCACATCTTATGTTCTGCCGCATCGTCCGGACACGGCTCAAAAATTCCTGCACTTCGTCGATTTTTATAACAAATTCAAACCAGAAAAACGTCTGAACCCTTCAAAACCGGCGGGTGTCTTAACGGGTGATTGTATGTAGCCAGCCATGCCCTGTCTAGCAAGAACCCCTCTCAGCACGCAGTCTGTTGCAATTTTAACGGGCCGGGTATCAGGAAATGCTTAAAAAGCAGAGGCACTCACCAGAAATATCACTGAATACCGAATACTCTGAGCGCCATTCTGACATACGCGATGAGCGGTAACCCCTTCGCGAAGTTGTCACAGCGTGGCTTTTTTACCCGTCAGTATGACCTTTGAACACGCGAAATCGCTCATTTTTATGACGCAACACACAAATATTGATTTCGCTATTTCTCGTTTATGCTCGTTAACGATAAATTCACATTACGTTCTCATTTAATGATGAACGGCAAAATCCGATTACGTTCACGTACGCAAGACAGAAAAACTATAACTAACCATTAACATCATCCTTAGCAGGATCAAACTATGAGCCAAACCATGAGTTCCACATTAAAAGGTCAGTGCATCGCTGAGTTTCTGGGTACCGGGCTTATCATTTTCTTTGGCGCAGGCTGTGTTGCTGCGCTGAAACTTGCCGGAGCATCCTTTGGCCAGTGGGAAATCAGTATCGTCTGGGGATTCGGTGTCGCAATGGCCATTTACCTGACCGCCGCGATTTCGGGCGCACATCTGAACCCGGCTGTCACCGTCGCCTTATGTTTGTTCGCGAACTTTGAAGGACGCAAAGTTCTGCCCTACATCATCGCACAAGTCGCAGGCGCCTTCTGCGCAGCTGCACTGGTTTACGGCCTTTATTACAACCTGTTCTTCGATTTCGAGCAAAGCCACAACATGGTGCGCGGCAGTGTGGAAAGTCTGGATCTGGCCGGTATTTTCTCGACCTATCCAAACCCGCATATCAGCGTGCTTCAGGCCTTCCTGGTTGAAACGGTGATCACCGCTGTTCTGATGGCACTGATCCTCGGCCTGACCGACGACGGTAACGGCCTTCCGCGTGGCCCGCTGGCTCCGCTGCTGATCGGTATTCTGATTGCCGTCATCGGTGCCTCCATGGGCCCACTGACCGGCTTCGCCCTGAACCCGGCACGTGATTTCGGTCCAAAACTGTTCGCTTTCTTTGCGGGCTGGGGCAAAGTGGCCTTCACCGGCGCACGTGATATCCCTTACTTCCTGGTACCGATTTTTGGCCCGTTACTCGGCGCGATACTGGGTGCCGCAGGCTATAAAGCGCTGATTAGCCGCCATCTGCCGCATCAGATCAATGATATTGCGGAAGACAAAGCGCAGCAGCCTACCAAACAGCGTAAGGCCTGATCGGCTAAACTGTTCCATAGCTTACTTATTCGCAGGATGAAAATTATGTCAGCAGATACGACTCACGAAAAAAAATACATCGTTGCGCTCGACCAGGGTACGACCAGCTCACGCGCCGTAGTTCTGGATCACGATGCCAACATCGTCAGCGTTTCACAGCGCGAATTCACCCAGATCTACCCGAAATCCGGTTGGGTAGAACACGACCCGATGGAAATCTGGTCATCGCAAAGCTCGGTATTGGTAGAAGTGCTGGCGAAAGCCGACATCAATTCGGATCAGATCGCCGGTATCGGTATCACCAACCAGCGTGAAACCACTATCGTGTGGGAAAAAGAAACCGGCAAGCCGATTTACAACGCAATTGTGTGGCAATGCCGTCGTACTGCTGAGATCTGTGAAAAGCTGAAGAAAGACGGAATGGAAGAGTACATCCGTCACAACACCGGCCTGGTGGTTGACCCTTACTTTTCTGGTACCAAGCTGAAATGGATCCTCGACCACGTTGAAGGCTCCCGTGAACGCGCTGCCCGCGGCGAGTTGCTGTTCGGCACCGTTGATACCTGGCTGGTGTGGAAAATGACTCAGGGACGCGTTCACGTTACCGATTACACCAACGCCTCCCGTACCATGATGTTCAATATCCACAATCTGGAATGGGATGAACGCATGCTGGAAGTGCTGGATATCCCGCGCGCCATGCTGCCGGAAGTCCGTCCTTCCTCAGAAATTTACGGCCAGACCAACATTGGTGGTAAAGGCGGTACGCGTATTCCGATCGCCGGTATCGCGGGTGACCAGCAGGCCGCGCTGTATGGCCAGCTGTGCGTTCAACCGGGTATGGCGAAAAATACTTACGGCACCGGCTGCTTCCTGCTGATGAATACCGGTACAGAAGCCGTGACGTCGAAAAATGGCCTGCTGACCACCATCGCCTGCGGTCCGCGTGGTGAAGTAAACTATGCGCTGGAAGGTGCGGTCTTTGTCGGCGGTGCCTCCATTCAGTGGCTACGCGACGAACTGAAGCTGATCAGCGACGCGACAGACTCCGAATATTTCGCCAGCAAAGTCAAAGACACCAACGGTGTTTACGTGGTACCAGCCTTCACCGGCCTCGGCGCGCCTTACTGGGACCCGTATGCCCGTGGCGCGATCTTCGGCCTGAGCCGCGGCGCGAACAGCAATCACATCATCCGTGCAACGCTGGAATCCATCGCTTACCAGACGCGCGACGTACTTGACGCAATGCAGGCTGATTCAGGCACCCGCCTGCAATCCCTGCGCGTGGACGGCGGCGCTGTCGCCAACAATTTCCTGATGCAGTTCCAGTCAGATATTCTTGGCACACGTGTTGAGCGCCCTGCCGTTCTGGAAGTCACCGCGTTGGGTTCAGCCTTCCTCGCCGGTCTGGCCGTCGGTTTCTGGAACGATCTGGACGAAGTGCGCAGCAAAGCGACTATCGAACGCGAATTCCGTCCGAGCATTGAAACTACAGAACGCAATGTTCGCTACAAAGGCTGGCAGAAAGCCGTTGCCCGCGTGCGTTCTTGGGAAGATCACGACGAGTAACCGTCATTTTTTAACGCCAACACCCATTCTGAAACTCCCCTCTGGGGAGTTTTTTTATGCGTCTTTCCCACTGTGCTAAAATCCCCCCACAGATGAGCCTTGCCTCACCGACCTCTTTTTTTCTTTCTACAGGCTTCCCAATGAAACGTGAATTAGCAATCGAGTTTTCCCGTGTGACCGAAGCGGCCGCGCTAGCCGGTTATAAGTGGCTTGGCCGTGGCGACAAAAACCTCGCCGACAACGCCGCCGTTCAGGCGATGCGCATCATGCTCAACAACGTCGATATTGATGGCACCATCGTGATTGGCGAAGGGGAAATTGATGAAGCGCCAATGCTGTATATCGGCGAAAAAGTGGGAACCGGCAACGGCGACGCGGTGGATATCGCGGTCGACCCGATTGAAGGCACACGCATGACGGCAATGGGCCAGTCCAACGCGCTGGCAGTGCTGGCGGTTGGCGATCAGGGCTCATTCCTCAATGCGCCTGACATGTACATGGAAAAAATCGCCGTGGGTCCGGGCGCCAGAGGCGCGATTAATCTGGATCTGACGCTGGCGGAAAATCTGGCGAACATTGCCAGCGCGCTGAACAAACCGCTGACCGAACTGACCGTCGCCGTGCTGGCGAAACCACGTCACGATGAGGCGATCCGTGAAATGCTCGCCGCCGGCGTCCGCGTGTTTGCTTTCCCGGACGGCGATGTCGCCGCAACCATTCTGACCTGTATGCCTGAAAGTGAAGTCGATGTGTTGTACGGCATCGGCGGCGCACCGGAAGGCGTGATTTCGGCCGCAGTGATCCGTGCGCTGGATGGCGACATGCAGGGCCGTTTACTGGCGCGCCATGACGTGAAAGGCGATACGCCTGAAAATCGCCGCATAGGCGAAGAAGAGTTAACGCGCTGTAAAGCGATGGGCATCGAAGCGGGCAAAGTCCTTAAACTCGATGACATGGCGCGCAACGATAACGTTATCTTCTCGGCAACCGGCATCACCAAGGGCGATTTGCTGGAAGGCATCAGCCGTCAGGGCAATATGGCGACCACCGAAACCCTGCTGATCCGTGGTAAATCCCGCACCATCCGCCGTATCCGCTCGACACATTATCTCGACCGCAAAGACGCTGCGCTGCACGAATTTATTATCTGATCAGACGCCAGAAAAACAAAAAGCAGAGCGACTTGCTCTGCTTGTTTTGGCCTGAAAAGAGGATTACACCGTATGACCCTGCTCTTGCTGACGGTTGGACATCGGCCACCAGCACAGCAAAATCAGCAGCGACATCGCAAACATGAGCAGGCCAAGACTGAACTGACCGGTTTGCGGCAACATCGCCGACATCCACGCCACCAGCCCCGATCCCATATTCTGTAATCCGCCCACCAGCGCACCTGCCGCACCCGCGAGATAAGGGAAAGGCTCCATCGCACCCGTCGTCGCCAGCGGGAATAACATTCCGGCGCCGAAGAAGAATAAAGAGGCCGGAACGATCAGCGTCCAGATATTCATGATGCCCAGCCAGCCGGGGATCCACATCGTCAGCCCCGCCAGCAGACAGCTGATGACCGAGTGCCACATCAGTTGCTGGAAGCTTTTCTCCGAACGGCCAGCGTACCAGGCACCAAAAAAAGCCGCCGGGATCGGTAGGATAAACAGAATGCTGACCATCAGCCCGCTCAGGCCAAGCACGCCGCCCATCAGTACGCCGCAGCTCGCCTCAAACACCGCCACACCGGCCAGTGCGCCTACCAGCATTACCAGATAACGGCTGAAGTTGCCGTCGGCCAGCAACAGACGCAGGCTGCTCAACATTTTGCGTGGCTGATGATCGGCGGTGAATGCCGGGCGCGTCTCCGGCAGCCAGCGATACATTGAGAACGCCACACCGGCACACAGGATCAGCAGAAAACCAAAACTGGCACGCCAGCCTAACCATGCTGAGAGCGCGCCACCTATCACCGGTGCCATCAGCGGGCTGACCAGAATGCCCATATTCAGCAGGCTGTTGGCATGGCGTAATGCGCCCCCGCTGTACAGATCGCGCGGCATGGTTCGCGCCATCACGCCCGCCACGCCGGTGCCCATTCCCTGCACAGCGCTGGTGACGATCAACATGTTCAGACTGGAGGACATCATCGCGCCAGCCGCACCGATCAGAAAAATCATTAGCCCGGTCAGGATCACTGGCCTGCGGCCAATATTGTCCGACAACGGCCCATAAATCAGCTGCGAAGCGCCATAGGTGATCAGATACGCCGCCATCACACGCTGTACCGCGCCCGGTTTGACAGACAAGCTGGTGGCCATATCCGCGATATTCGGCACGTAAATGGTTTGCGCCATTTGCCCGACGGCCACCAGCAAAATCAACATCACTAACAGGTGAATGTTTTCCAGATTTTTCATTTTTCAGTTCATTATCAAATGGAGTTGGGAAAGTGCAGAACAAATAACCGCGAAATTGAGCGTGTTACGGCGGCGCATAAGTTAACAAATTAAGATGAATAAGCGAGGGTTAGGGCCAACTCTCCTGTGCCCTTGCTGGCAGCGGCAGGAGCCAGTGGTGTAACGCAAAGTGTACGGAATTCGACAGGGCATAACGGGCAAGGAACAGGCTGATAACATTTAACCGATAAGGGATCGAAAAAAATTGAAATAAAATCAGCACCTATATTGGGTAATCAAAAAAGACGGGAGTTTTTATGGCTGACTGGGTCACGGGAAAAGTCACAAAAGTTGAGCACTGGACGGACAATTTGTTCAGCATCACGGTCAATGCGCCAGTCGATCCTTTCACCGCAGGCCAGTTTGCCAAACTCTCGTTAGAACTCGGCGGCGAGCGCGTTCAGCGCGCCTATTCCTACGTGAATCCGCCGTCCAGCAGCGATTTGGAATTCTACCTGGTCAACGTACCGGAAGGAAAACTCAGCCCGCATCTGCACGTGATGCAGCCCGGTGATGAAGTTCAGGTCACGAAAGAGGCCGCCGGTTTCTTCGTGATCGATGAAGTGCCGGAGTGCGACCAGTTGTGGATGCTGGCGACCGGGACCGCAATCGGGCCGTACTTATCGATTTTGCAGGAAGGTAAAGGGCTGGAGCGGTTCAAAAATATCGTTCTGGTACACGCCGCACGCTTCGCAGCCGATCTCAGTTATCTGCCTCTGATGCAGGCACTTCAGCGCCGCTATGAAGGCAAACTGCACATCCAGACCGTGGTCAGCCGCGAAGAAATCTCTGGCTCGCTGACCGGGCGTGTTCCTGCACTGATTGAGAACGGCACGCTCGAAGAAGCGGTCGGCCTGAAAATGCTCGCCGACGACAGCCACGTTATGCTGTGCGGCAATCCGCAGATGGTACGCGATACCCAGCAGGTGCTGAAAGACACCCGGGGTATGCGCAAACATCTCAAACGCAAGCCGGGGCACATGACCAGCGAGCATTACTGGTAAGCCTCTATTTAAACCTGACCTCGTCCGGCTCCGGGCCAAAGCGATTTGTGCCCGGTGTACCGATAAAGGCACCGCAGTCGATAATCAGCATAATAAAGATAACCGACGGCACCAGCCGGCCTAATACCCAGCTCCACGTCTGCGGCATCGCTGCGGCCCAGTTACCGGCGACCAACATCCAGGCCAGTACAAACAACAGCGCCCACCACGCCGACTTATTGCGGTCATGTAACCTTTTCACCAGCACAGCGGCGGTCGGCCAGAGTAAAACGACCAGCGCAAATCCGGCGGACTGATAAGTTATCCATTCCTGCGCGGCAAAGAGAAAATCAGCCGCCATCAGGACGAGCCAGCTGACCATCCAGAGCCAAAAATCCCGGCGGCCCATCCGGCCATTAAAAGAAAACAGTGCGTGCTGTAACGTCATTGACAGTCAGTTCCATAGAAGACAATGGGAGTAAATTGATAAACCGGAGCGAGTGTAACCCAGCGATCGTCGCCGTGAGAATGTTTACGGTCTCCTTTTGACATTACCCCCCGATCCCCGCTTTAATCGGACTATTCAGATACGATAAGAAAAAACTTATGAATGCTGCAAAAACCCTTTTATCTTTGGCACTCCCGGTATTGCTGATGCTCGCAGGCGCAAAGATGGCCATCGCCGAGCCGCCGGTCGATCACTCCGGCACGGAAGAAATGCCGAAAGCACCTTATCTGCTCGCAGGCGCGCCCACCTTTGAAACGACGCTTGTTAACTTTCGCGCAAAATATAATGAAGCCAATCCGACTCAACAGATTGGTGAATTCCGCTCCATCAATGAAAAAGTGGCTAACAGCCCGCTGACCCGCGCGGCCAGCAAGATTAATGAAAATCTCTACGCTTCTACCGCGCTGGAAAAAGGCACCGGCAAAATCAAAACGCTGCAAATCACCTATCTGCCGATTCAGGGGGCAGAGGAAAAAGCCGCGCGCGCACTGGCAATAAGCTACATGGCGAATCTCATGCGTCAGTTTGATGCCACCCTTTCGACAGAACAAAGCGTGGCAAAAGTGGCATCGCTTATCCAAAAAGGCAAAGGGCAGCAGTATTACCAGCAGGAGGTCGGCGCGGTGCGTTTTGTGGTTTCAGATAATGGAGAAAAAGGGCTGACGTTTGCCGTTGAGCCCGTCAAGCTGGCACTGGCTGAGCCATGACATGACGGTATTTAATGACAAAAAGCAAAGCCTTTGCCTTCAATGATCTCTATACTGTTGGACAGGTAATCTGCTTGTTTGGCAGAAATTTTAATCGACACTCGCGTCCCCTTTTGGAGGAAAAAACATGCGACATCCATTAGTGATGGGTAACTGGAAGCTTAACGGTAGCACCCACATGGTTAACGAACTGATTGCTGCTCTGCGCACTGAACTGAGCACAGTTGAAGGTTGTGGCGTTGCGATTGCTCCACCAGAAGTTTACCTGTCACAGGCTAAACACGCTCTGGCTGGCAGCCGTATCGCGCTGGGTGCTCAGAACGTTGATGCTAACCTGTCCGGCGCATTCACCGGTGAAATCTCTGCCGACATGCTGAAAGATATCGGTGCGAAATACATCATCATCGGTCACTCAGAACGCCGTACTTACCACAAAGAAAGCGACGAGTTCATCGCCAAGAAATTCGGCGTGCTGAAAGACGCTGGTCTGATCCCGGTTCTGTGCATCGGTGAAACCGAAGCAGAAAATGAAGCAGGTCAGACTGAAGCCGTTTGCGCCAAGCAGCTGGACGCAGTACTGAACACCCTGGGTGCGAAAGCGTTCGAAGGTGCAGTTATCGCTTACGAACCTGTCTGGGCGATCGGTACCGGCAAATCAGCGACGCCTGCGCAGGCTCAGGCCGTTCACAAGTTCATTCGTGACCACGTGGCAAAACAAGACGCTGCGGTTGCTGAACAAGTGATCATCCAGTACGGCGGCTCTGTTAACGCGGCTAATGCAGCAGAACTGTTCACTCAGCCAGACATCGATGGTGCTCTGGTTGGCGGCGCATCTCTGAAAGCTGATGCATTCGCTGTGATCGTGAAAGCGGCAGCCGAAGCTAAAAAAGCGTAAGTCTGTTTCTTCTGCGCACAAAAAACCCCGGCATGCCGGGGTTTTTTATTGCCTGAATATTTTAACTCAGCGCATCAGCGTTTGGAGATTTGGTCGAAAATGCCGTCAGTCGCGAAGTGTTCTTTCTGCGCCTGTGCCCATGTACCTGCCACCTGATCAATCGTGAACAGTTTGAGCTTAGGGAATTCAGACGCGAATTTTTTCTCTACTTCCGCATCACGTGGACGATAATAGTTTTCTGCCGCGATGGTCTGGCCTTCCGGTGAATAGAGATATTTCAGATAAGCATCCGCCACGGTGCGGGTATCACGCTTATCAACCACTTTATCCACCACAGAAACCGTTGGCTCAGCCAAAATGGATTCGCTTGGCGTCACGATTTCAAACTTGTCTTTACCCACTTCTTTGGTTGCCAGCAGCGCTTCGTTTTCCCATGCAATCAGCACATCGCCGATACCACGTTCCACGAAGGTATTGGTCGCGCCACGTGCACCGGAATCCAGCACTTCGACGTTTTTGTATAACGCTTTCACAAAGTCCTGCGCTTTGGCTTTGTCATTATTGTTGTGATGCAGTGCGTAACCCCACGCAGCCAGATAGTTCCAGCGCGCACCGCCTGATGTTTTAGGGTTCGGCGTAATCACGGATACACCCGGTTTGATTAAATCATTCCAGTCATGAATTTGTTTCGGGTTGCCTTTACGTACCAGGAACACGATGGTCGAGGTGTATGGCGCAGAATTGTCCGGCAGACGGGTGATCCAGTTTTTGTCGATCCGGCCACGTTCAGCAATCGCATCCACGTCATAAGCCAGCGCAAGCGTCACCACGTCGGCTTCAATCCCGTTGATCACCGACGTTGCCTGCTTGCCTGAACCGCCGTGTGACTGACGTACGGTCACAGTATCGCCGGTTTTGCCCTGCCAGTATTTGCTGAAGGCTTTGTTGTATTGTTCATAGAATTCGCGGGTTGGATCGTACGACACGTTCAGAATCTGAATGTCTTTGGCAATCGCCCCTGTTGCTACCAGCAGTAATGCCAGGCCTGCACCCCATTTACGCATCGCACTCTCTCCCGAAGATAGTTTCTATGGATTTCATTTGTTTGGTCTGATGAAGAGAGCGTGCCAGAGAAAAAGAAAACGAATAAAGAATAAAAGGTTTTTTACTATTACTTTATGGAATAACCAGAAACCAGACTAAAAAAAACCTCCGGTTAAGGAGGCTCTTTGACTCAGACAATCCGCTGTTTTAGAACAGTTTTTTAGCAGTGTTGTACCAGTCTTCTTTAAATTTGCTTTTCTTATTTTCTGGCGCGATGCACACGGAGATTAATTCATGCACCATTTTTTCGTTTTCAACACCGACGCAGAAACCGCCCTGAGAATAATCACGGCCTTCTTCAAGTAGCAGGTCGACCGCATAAGCGCCCATACGGGAAGCTAAGATACGATCGTAAGCGACTGGCGCACCGCCGCGCTGGATGTGGCCCAATACGGTACCACGGGTTTCACGACAGGTTTCTTTCTCGATATATTTAGCCAGCTCATCAATATCATCTAACTTTTCAGTGATGGCGACGATAGCGTGTTTTTTACCTTTCGCGATACCGGCTTTGATTTCAGCAACCAGATCATCACGTTTGAATTCGACTTCAGGGATAGCGATAAATTCGCAACCACCGGCGATGGCAGCAGCCAAAGTCAGGTCACCGCAGTAGCGGCCCATAACTTCAACGATAGAGATACGCTGGTGTGACGAAGAAGTGTCACGCAGACGGTCAATTGCTTCAACCACAGTGCCCAGTGCAGTGAAGAAACCGATGGTGTAGTCGGTGCCTGCTACGTCGTTGTCGATTGTGCCCGGCAGGCCGATACAGCGAATGCCGCCTTCTTTGGTCAGCAGGTCTGCGCCAGCGTAGGAGCCGTCACCACCAATCACTACCAGACCATCAATGCCACGATCTTTCATGTTCTGCAGAGCAATTTTACGCATGCCCGGATCGCGGAATTCAGGGAAACGTGCTGAACCCAGGAAAGTACCACCGCGGTTGATCATGTCTGAAACGCTATAGCGGTCCAGTTTTCTCATGCGGTTTTCATACATGCCGAGGTAGCCGTCTTCGATACCGTAAACTTCCAAATCTGCTGATAAAGCCGCACGCACAACGCCACGGATCGCAGCATTCATACCTGGGGCATCGCCACCGCTTGTCAGTACACCAATTTTTTTGATCATGACTACCTCTGAACTTGTAGATGCAATTTCTTAAGAATCTTGAGCCTGCCTGTTGGGCGGATTTAACTCGTGCAGCCAAAGGGCTTATTAGCGTTTGAGCCTATAGTATAACAAAACAGCGAAGCTGAATTGATTCAAGTCAGCAAGAACACGCATACATCACTCTGTACTTCGCAATTTACTGATTCATACGGCTTTTACAAGATATTTCCCGTTCGTTACGGGCAGATTTCCAGCTTGTTAATTCCCGATGAGGTAAAGATCGCAAACTCAAGGCAAAAAAAACCCCACCTTTCGGTGGGGGAAGACAGGGATGGTGTCTATGGCAAGGAAAAACAGGGATCTTACTCGGTCGTGCTGGTACTACTCGTCTTCTGGGCAGAAGGGGTTTGTAAGCCAGATAACTGCTGTCGCATCTGTTCAATGCGCAGCTCGTGTTTCTGGTTCAGTACGTTCTTTTGCTCAGGCGTCAGCAGATTAAACATCTGGTTGCGGATGCGGGCCATTTCGACCTGGCGATCCACCTGCTCCTGAGCCATTAATTCGGCTTGGGCCCGCACAGCTTTCTGGTCAAATTTTTCAGCGGTAACCAGACGGTGCATCGTTTCTAACTGTTCTACATTTATATCAGGCAAATCTTTTCGCGCCTGATGCATGAGGTCACGCATTTGCTGACGTTGTTGCTCCGTCAGATTTACACCATCAAACATGGTGTTGCGTTCCTGAGGCTTATCCAACATCGTGCTATTATGTTCTGCTGGCATCGCCGACATCGGTTTTGCACCCTCTGCTAAAGCGACACCTGAACTCAGTGTCAGTAGCGTGGCCAAACCTAGTGAAGCTGCCTTAAACATCACACACTCCTAAAAGTCTTTATCGCTCATCGCGAATCATTGAAAAGCAGTCTAAACCTGCTGCTGCAAACAAGCGTCAGTGCTTGTAAAAGTACGTAAAGTCATGGAATAGCGGCAATTGATGACGTATTTTGCGTCTAGAGGTAAATACAATGAATAAAATTTTGTTAGTTGATGATGACCGTGAACTGACTTCACTTTTGAAAGAATTGCTCGAAATGGAAGGCTTTAATGTTGTGGTTGCTTACGACGGTGAGCAGGCATTAGAGAAAGTCGATAACACTATCGATCTGCTGTTGCTTGACGTCATGATGCCGAAGAAAAACGGCATTGAAACCCTTAAAGAATTACGCCAGCGTCATCAGACGCCAGTGATTATGTTAACCGCGCGCGGCAGTGAACTGGATCGTGTATTGGGGCTGGAACTCGGCGCCGATGACTACCTGCCAAAGCCGTTTAATGACCGCGAACTGGTCGCGCGTATTCGTGCAATGCTGCGCCGTTCCAACTGGAGCGAACAACAGCAGACCAATGAAAATAATGGTTCCCCAACGCTGGAAGTCGATGGCTTGCAGCTGAACCCGGGGCGTCAGGAAGCCAGCTTTGACGGCGAAGCGCTGGATTTAACGGGTACTGAGTTTACGCTGTTGTATTTACTGGCAAAACATCTCGGCCAGGTTGTTTCCCGTGAACATCTGAGTCAGGAAGTTTTGGGGAAACGGCTGACACCGTTTGACCGCGCCATCGATATGCATATTTCGAATTTACGCCGAAAATTGCCCGATCGTCAGGACGGACATCCATGGTTTAAAACCCTTCGTGGACGCGGTTATCTGATGGTTTCTGCTTCATGATAAACAGCCTTACGGCACGTATTTTTGCCATTTTCTGGTTCACATTAGCACTGGTGTTAATGTTGGTATTGATGGTGCCGAAACTCGATTCACGCCAGATAACGCCGTTGCTTGATAACGAGCAACGGCAAGGTCTGATGATTGAGCAACACGTCGAAGCTGAGCTGGCGAACGATCCGGCAAATGATTTGATGTGGTGGCGCAGGCTGTTCCGCGCGATCGACAAGTGGGCACCGCCGGGCCAGCGCTTGCTACTGGTCACAAGCGAAGGCCGGGTCATTGGTGCGCAACGCAATGAAATGCAAATTGTGCGTAACTTTATCGGGCAGTCTGATAACTCAGATCGTCCGAAAAAGAAAAAATACGGTCGCGTGGAAATGGTCGGCCCGTTCTCGGTTCGTGACGGCGAAGACAACTATCAGCTCTATCTGATGCGTCCGGCCAGCAGTTCGCAGTCTGACTTCATTAACCTGATGTTTGACCGGCCGCTGCTGCTGCTGATTGTCACGATGCTGATCAGTGCACCGCTCCTGCTCTGGCTGGCGTGGAGCCTGGCAAAACCGGCGCGTAAATTAAAAAATGCGGCGGACGATGTGGCACGGGGAAATCTCAAACAGCATCCGGAACTCGAGGCTGGCCCGCAGGAATTCCTCGCTACCGGTGCCAGTTTCAATCAGATGGTGAGCGCTCTCGAACGCATGGTGACCGCACAGCAACGGCTGATTTCGGACATCTCGCATGAGCTGCGTACCCCATTGACCCGTCTCCAGCTGGCTACCGCGCTGATGCGTCGTCGTCACGGTGAAGGCAAAGAACTGCAACGCATCGAAAACGAAGCGCAACGTCTCGATAGCATGATCAACGACTTACTGGTGTTATCACGCAGTCAGCACAAGAATGAGCTGTCGCGGGAAACACTGAAGGCTAATGAGTTGTGGGCCGGTGTGATTGACGATGCGCAGTTTGAAGCTGAGCAAATGGGCAAAACGCTGGAAGTGACCTCACCTCCGGGTCCGTGGAAGCTCATCGGTAATGCTGCCGCGCTCGACAGTGCGCTGGAGAATATCGTGCGTAATGCCCTGCGTTATTCACATCACCACATTGCACTGAATTTCGCCCACGACAGTGACGGGATCACTATCACCGTGGACGACGACGGTCCGGGTGTCAGTGAAACCGATCGCGAACAAATTTTCCGCCCGTTCTATCGCACCGATGAAGCGCGCGACCGTGAATCTGGCGGTACCGGCCTTGGGCTGGCTATCGTCGATACGGCGGTTCAGCAGCATCGCGGTAAGGTCAGGGCCGAAGACAGCCCGCTGGGCGGCCTGAGGCTGATTATCTGGCTGCCACTGCACCAGCGCTAAGTTTCTGTTATTCTGCGTCCCTCTATCAGGGGGACGCATGCTTAACATCGTTTTATTTGAACCAGAAATCCCGCCAAATACCGGCAACATCATCCGCCTGTGTGCCAACACGGGATGTCAGCTTCACCTCATCGAACCTTTAGGGTTCGGCTGGGACGATAAACGTCTGCGCCGTGCAGGGCTTGATTACCACGAATTCGCCAGCATCAAACATCATGCGAATTACGATGCCTTTCTCAGCAGTGAAAATCCACAGCGCCTGTTCGCACTGACCACCAAAGGTACGCCTGCCCACAGCGCGGTGAGCTATCAGGATAATGACTTTCTCGTGTTTGGTCCCGAGACCCGCGGCCTTCCGGCATACATCTTAGATAATCTGCCCGCCAGTCATAAAATTCGCATTCCGATGCTCGCGGAAAGCCGCAGCATGAATCTTTCGAATGCCGTGTCTGTAGTAGTGTATGAAGCGTGGCGTCAGCTGGGATATCCCGGTGCTTTGCTAAAGGAATAACTCCGAAGGGAAGAAAGTAAAACGATGGCATGCAGAAACATGCCATTTTTGTATCAGATACCGTCGCCGAATTCAAAACCCTGCACGATACCGTTAAAGTGCTGATCCATATCCATCGAAGGACGCTCGCTTTCCGGCCTGCCGACGATACGCGCGGGCACACCTGCAGCCGTGGTATGTGCGGGCACTGACTGCAAGACCACAGACCCTGCTCCAATCTTCGCGCCCACGCCGACCTCAATATTGCCGAGAATCTTCGCGCCCGCCCCAATCATTACACCTTCACGAATTTTCGGATGTCGGTCACCGCATGTTTTACCGGTACCACCGAGCGTGACGGATTGCAGAATAGAGACGTCGTTTTCGACGACGGCCGTTTCACCGATAACAATCCCTGTGGCGTGGTCGAGCATAATGCCGCAACCAATACGCGCCGCAGGGTGGATATCCACGCCGAAGGAAACGGAAATCTGATTCTGGAAATAGATCGCCAGCGCTTTTCGGTCCTGTTTCCACAGCCAGTTGCCGATGCGATAAGCCTGTAGCGCGTGGAATCCTTTCAGATAAAGCAGCGGCGTGGAGTATTTGTCGACGGCAGCATCGCGCTGATGCACTGCCAGAATATCGCGCGCGGCGGAGAGGATCATTTGCTCGTCGTTGCGATAGGCTTCTTCGACGACTTCACGGATGGCCATCGCAGGCATGATCGGGTTGCCCAGTTTGTTGGCCAGAATATAGCTCAACGCACTGCCCAGCGTTTCATGCTTAAGTAACGTCGCGTGGAAGAAGCTCGCCAGCATAGGTTCACACTCCGCCAGCGCTCGCGCCTCTGATTTAATGTTATTCCAGACCAGTTCTAATTCTTCTAACGACATCACTGTTCCTTACGACTTTGCAGATTCGGATAATAAAAAGCCGCCCTGTGGAGATCTCCGACAAGGTGGCTATGCTACTTATCGCCGGTCAGTGGCTGTGTTTTTCGTCCTTGCTCGCACGGGCAAGTAAATTCGTGGCTGCTTCACGGGCATCTTTACCGCAGTATAAGACCTGGTAAATCTGTTCCGTAATAGGCATTTCAACGTTATGGCGCTGCGCCAAAACCCGTACTTCTTTGGTGTTGCGATAGCCTTCAACAACCTGACCGATGGTGTTCTGTGCTGCCTGAACATCCATTCCCTGCCCCAGCATAATACCGAAGCGGCGGTTACGTGACTGGTTGTCTGTGCAGGTTAACACCAAATCACCCAAGCCTGCCATGCCCATAAAGGTAGCAGGATCGGCACCCAGCGCAGTTCCGAGGCGGCTCATTTCTGCCAGACCACGGGTGATTAATGCCGTTCTGGCATTTGCACCGAAACCAATGCCGTCAGACATACCGGCACCGATGGCAATCACGTTTTTAATCGCACCGCCCAGCTGCACGCCGATGAAATCGGGGTTGCTGTAAACGCGGAAGCTTTTGCCGCAGTGCAGCAGTTGCTGTAAATCGTCGGCAAAATTGGCATCCGTAGCCGCCAGAGAAATCGCCGTCGGCATTCCCGCCGCCAGCTCTTTGGCGAACGTCGGGCCAGAAATCACGGCTAACGGGATAGTATCGCCGAGTTCTTCACGCGCGACATCCTGCAGCAAACGTCCGGTTTCTGCTTCCAGACCTTTGGTCGCCCATACCACACGCGCATCAGCGCGCAGATGCGGTTTCAACTGACGCAACACGTCACCAAACACATGGCTCGGCACGACAACCAGCACATTGCGGCTGGCCGCTAACGCGACAGACAGATCAGTTTCGAGCAGCAGATTGTCGGGGAATGGCACATCAGGAAGGAATTCCTGATTACAACGGGCACGTTGCAAGGCGTTGATGTGGTCGGGATTATGTCCCCACAGCACAACGGGATGCCCATTTCTGGCAAGGGTAATTGCTAAAGCGGTGCCGTACGAGCCGGCACCGATTACAGTCATTGACGCATTGACGGTTTTCATCAGGCATCCTGATGTGGTTCAGCACCTTCGGTTTCAGCTTGCTGTTGCAGATAGTTCATGAACAGCGCGTCGAAGTTGACAGGTGCCAGATTCAGTTGCGGGAAGGTACCGCGGGAAACCAGGCTGGTGATGCACTCACGGGCATACGGGAACAGAATGTTCGGGCAATATGCACCCAGGCAATGCGCCATCTGGTTGCCATCAATACCGGAGATGCTGAAGATACCACCTTGCTGAACTTCGCACAGGAACGCGGTTTCGTCGCCCAGTGAAGAAGTTACCGTTACACGCAATACAACTTCGTACACGCCTTCAGCCAGCTGGCTGGAAGCAGTATCAAGATCCAGTTTCACTTCTGGCTGCCAGTCTTGCTGGAAAACCTGAGGTGCGTTTGGCGCTTCAAAAGAGATATCTTTGGTATAAATACGCTGGATCTGGAAAGCCATCTCGGTGTTATTTTGTTCTGACATGTGAGTAGTACCCTTGAGTTAAAAGTCCTTTAAACACTTAATGAAAATACGCAGCCGCCCCAGTTATCCCAGTAATGGGTCAAGGCCACCGCGTGCATCAAGTGCATGTAAATCATCGCAACCGCCAACGTGCTGTCCATCGATAAAAATCTGAGGAACGGTTGAACGACCGCTACGGGCGATCATCTTTTCACGTTTATCCGCATCGCCATCAATTGCGATTTCATCGAATGAAGCGCCTTTGCTATTAAGCAGGGCTTTCGCACGATGGCAATAAGGACAGGTTGCCTTGGTGTAGATTTCAATTTTAGCCATGGGTTCCACCTCTAAGTCGTAGATTTTAATGCCGTTGCGATTGGGCTGAGATCTTATTTACCGCGCGCCAGTGGCAGATTTTCACTGCTCCAGCCGCTGATGCCTTCTTTCAACGTGAAAACACGCTCAAAACCGGCCGCGATCAGACCTTCTGCCGCTGTGCGGGAAGTCTGGCCTGAAGCACATACCACAATAACCGGCTGCGCTTTATGTTTAGTCAGCTCACCCAGATTATTGCTTTTGATGTCTGTGGTCAGCACATTCAGGGACGTGGCGATGTGGCCTTTGCGGAACTCTTCACGCGTACGCACATCGACGACGACGGCATCTTCTTTATTGATCAGGCGGGTTGCTTCACCACGGGTGATCTCTTTCACTTTAGAAAAACGTGTTTTAAAGGTGGTCACAATTACTGCAATCAGTAACGCAACCCACGCCAGGCTGAGAACCGGATGCGCACTGATGAATGGCATAATATCTTGCATGGGGTGTAGCAACTCCCGTCAGTTAGGGGAAAATTCAAGGCTTCAGAGTATACCTGCGCGTCGGAGCAAATACAGCCAGTAAGCACGGGCTAATGCCACAATCTGCGGCACATCCCGAAAAATTAACACGCCTTTATGATGAAAGTTAACCCTCACCTCACCCCATCTTTGATCTCTCACGGCTATTCGCCTCGCTCACTGGGGTAAAATCAGCCCGCCTGAATGCTTATAGCCGCGCCTGTTTACGCCTGTTCAGCCGGCGAGGCTATTGAGCATTTCATCTTTTTAACTGAGGTCAATTGACATGTCGAGCAACAAAAAACCGATGGTTCTGGTGATTCTTGATGGTTACGGCCATCGTGAAGAACAACAAGACAACGCGATTCTGAATGCCAAAACACCGGTCATGGATAATCTTTGGGCGACCCAACCCCATACGCTAATCGCCGCATCCGGTCTGGACGTCGGTCTGCCAGACGGCCAGATGGGCAACTCCGAGGTCGGCCATGTCAATTTAGGCGCTGGCCGCATCGTCTATCAGGATCTGACCCGCCTCGATAAAGAGATCAAAGAAGGCGATTTCTTTAATAATAGCGTACTGACCGCTGCTGTAGATCGTGCCGTCAATGCGGGCAAAGCGGTTCACATCATGGGTCTTCTCTCTGCGGGCGGCGTTCATAGCCACGAAGACCACATAATGGCGATGGTCGAATTAGCTCATCGTCGCGGCGCAAAAGCGATTTATCTGCATGCTTTCCTCGATGGCCGCGATACGCCACCGCGCAGCGCAGAATCTGCCTTAAAACGTTTCACTGAGAAATTCGCTGAAATCGGCACTGGCCGCATTGCATCAATCGTTGGCCGTTACTACGCCATGGACCGCGATAATCGTTGGGATCGCGTACAACTGTCCTATGACCTGATGACTGAAGCAAAAGGCGCGTTCACGGCCGAAAACGCACTGTCAGGCCTGCAAGCTGCGTATGCCCGCGATGAAAATGATGAATTCGTGAAGCCGACTGTGTTACAGGCTGCCGGGGAAGAAACCGCCGCGATCAACGATGGCGACGCGATGATCTTCATGAACTTCCGCGCCGACCGCGCACGCGAAATCACCCGCGCTTTCATAAGCCCGGACTTCGACGGTTTTACCCGCGAAAAAGTGATCAACTTCGGCGATTTCGTCATGCTGACCGAATATGCTGCCGACATCGACGCAGCCTGCGCGTATCCCCCTGCATCCCTGAAAAATACACTGGGTGAATGGCTGATGGCGCACGAAAAAACGCAGCTGCGCATCTCCGAAACTGAGAAATACGCACATGTGACCTTCTTCTTTAATGGCGGTATGGAAGACGCGTTTACTGGCGAAGACCGTATTCTGGTGAAATCGCCGAACGTGGCAACTTATGATCTGCAACCGGAAATGAGCTCCGCAGAGCTCACAGACAAACTGCTGGGCGCCATTGCCAGCGGCAAATACGATGCCATCATTTGTAACTATCCGAATGGCGACATGGTCGGCCACACGGGTGTTTATGAGGCAGCCATCAATGCAGTAGAAACGCTGGATAACTGTGTTGCGCAAGTGGTTGAAGCCGTGAAAGCCGTTGGCGGCCAGTTGCTGATCACCGCTGACCACGGTAACGCAGAACAGATGCGTGATCCGGCCACCGGTCAGGCGCACACCGCGCACACCAGCCTGCCTGTCCCGCTGATTTATATCGGCGGCAACGCAGAAGCCGTGGAAGGCGGTAAGCTGTCGGATATCGCGCCGACTATGCTCTCTCTGATGGGAATGGAAATTCCGCCAGAAATGAGCGGCAAACCGCTGTTTATCGCACGTTAATTTCCTTAAAAACACTGAAATACAGGCGTATCCGCTCAGGTGGGTACGCCTTTTTTGTTTGTGCATCAGCCGGTTGATTAGTGTTACGATACGGCCAGGGACAGCCATATTGTCTATCATCCACGGTCGACAAGCGGAAAAAAGTTTGAGCAAATTCATTCATTTCAGCCTGATGAGAACCCGCCTTTCCGCTTCGGACAAGGTCGTATCCGCCTTCCCATCTTCAGCCTTATTGCTTTGCGCCTCCTTAATGACGCTCTCTCTTACTGCCCATGCTGATGATAATAAAGATCAGCTCAAAACCATTCAGCAAAACATCGCAGAAAAAGAGAAAAGCGTTAAACAGCAGAAACAACAACGTGGCACGCTGTTACAACAATTGCAGGCGCAGGAAAAAACCATTGCTTCAGCCAGCTCCCAACTTCGCAGCACACAATCGACGCTGAGTACGCTTGGGAAGGATATCTCCGGGCTGACGCTGTCTATCGACAAATTGCAGAAACAGCAAAAAACGCAGGAAGGCATTCTCGCCAAACAGCTCGATTCCGCATTCCGCATCGGTCAGCATAAAGGCCTGCAACTGCTTCTCAGTAGTGAAGAGAGCGAACGCAGCGAGCGGATCCTGGCCTATTTCGGCTATCTGAATGAAGCCCGCCAGAAGACCATCGAAGAACTCAAACAAACGCGCACCACGCTCGGCGAACAGCGGGTTGCGTTGGAGTCCAAACAAACTCAGCAGAAGAATCTGTTAGGCGAGCAACAGACTCAGCAGCAAAAACTTGAGCAAGCTCGTGCAGCGCGCAAACAAACGCTGACAGCACTCGAGTCCTCTTTGCAAAAAGATGAGCAAAGCCTGACAGAACTGCGTGCCAACGAATCGAGCCTGCAAAACAAAATTGCGGCCGCTGAGCGTGCTGCAAAAGCCCGTGCTGAGAAAGAAGCGCGCGAAGCCGCCGCTGTGCGGGCGAAAGAACAGCAGGCGAAGAAAAAAGGCTCCACCTACAAACCGACGCAAAGCGAGCAATCGCTGATGGCGCGCACCGGCGGGCTGGGAAGGCCATCAGGGCAGAATATGTGGCCGGTGACCGGTTCTTTGATACACCGTTTCGGCGAACAGTTGCAGGGTGAACTACGCTGGAAAGGAATTGTAATTTCGGCACGTGAAGGCAGTGATGTACGTGCAATTGCAGAAGGCCGCGTCATTCTGGCGGACTGGTTACAAGGCTACGGGCTGGTTGTGGTGATCGACCACGGCAGGGGTGACATGAGCCTTTACGGGTATAACCAGGATGCGCTGGTCAGCGTGGGCGATCAGGTGAAAACCGGTCAGGCCATTGCCAAAGTAGGGAACAGCGGCGGACAGGGCCAGCCATCGTTGTATTTTGAAATTCGTCGTCAGGGCCAGGCCGTTAACCCACAGCCGTGGTTGGGAAGATAGCATTGCAATATAAAAAGTCCGTTTTAGCTGCCCTTTGTGGTACTGCGTTATTCGTTTGTCAGGTTCAGGCAGCGAAATTATCCATTCTGATTGATGACTTTGGTTATCGCCAGCATGAGGAAAACCAGGTACTTCAGATGCCAAAAGCGGTATCCGTGGCGATTTTCCCCAATGCACCCGATTCGCAGATGATGATGAACAAGGCCCACCAGCAGGGGCGTGAAATTCTGATCCACCTGCCGATGGCACCGCTGAGCAAACAACCGCTGGAAAAAAATACGCTGACGCCCTCCATGAGTGCCGGGGAAGTGAAGCGGATAGTCGATCAGGCGATCGCCAATATTCCCTACGCGATTGGCATCAACAATCATATGGGCAGCGCCATGACTTCAAGCCTGACCGGCATGGAAAACGTCATGCAGGCCATGAACGCCCACAATCTGTTCTTCCTCGACAGCATGACTATCGGTAATACCAAGTCGGTCCAGGCCGCTGAGGGAACCCGAGTGAAAGTCATCAAGCGCAACGTCTTTTTAGATGATGTACAAAATGAGGCTGAAATTCGCCGTCAGTTTGAGCGCGCCATTCAACTGGCACGCAAAAATGGCTATGCGATCGCTATAGGCCATCCGCATCCCACGACGGTGAAAGTACTGCAACAAATGCTGCCGAATTTGCCTTCCGATATCGTACTGGTGCGGCCAAGCGATCTGCTCAATGAACCAATACGCAGTTCAGCCTCTGCGGGTAAGCCGCCAAAGACCACACCAGCCAAATCAGCAGCTAAAGGCATCAGCGTTTGTCGCGTGAAACATCCTGTTCCTCAGATTTATGCGGATAGCATGTTTAAAGCCATCGGTGAAAGTCTGGTGACGACGCCGGCTGTCCTGTTCATTGAGCGCCAGTATCATACGTTAACAACGTTCCCACAAATGCGGGGATCCGTACCGGTTGAACCGGCTACAGAGATAAACCCTGACGCAAAGAAAATAAATAAGAATCCAACATATTGATAAATATGATTTTAGCACTCAAAACCAAATAGGTAGAGCTTAAAGAATTTGCCCCCTATAATGGGCGCTGCATGTTTTGGGATTCAGACTGCGCAGGGGCGCTCACAAATGGGACAAGATCGATCTAAAATTCTGCTGCTCGACAGCGGCAAAGAATGGGGAGGTGGCACTAACAGTATGTTAGAGCTGCTGAAAAGAATCGATCGGGAAAAATTTGAAATTAGCTGCTGCTTTTACAATGATTATTCGCGGGATAACGGGGAAACCATCAGCCAGATACTGAACTCGCTGAACGTTCCCGTCTTCTTCATCCCGCAGGTCAAACAACCTGCATGGGCTAAAATCAGTAAAGAAGTGCTGCGTACCCTGTTTTTCTTCAGCAGTCATCTGCGTCAGAAAGCAATTTACTCCATTGATAAAATCTGGCGAATCAACCCCAACATTCGCAAGATCCATTCCCTGCTTGAGCTCGGACAGTTCGATATTTTGTATATGAACAATCAGCCCAGTTCGAATGTTGAAGGCTATTATTCTACCGCAGGTTTACCGACCGCCATTGTCCAGCATTGCCGCATCGAGCCGGTACTGAACCGCGATGTCGTGCGCATTGTGAATAAGTTCTGCCACAGCATTATTTCTGTTTCTCAGGGCGTGCAGGAACAGTTGCTAAAGCGCGGAGTGCGCAGTGAGCTCTGTTTTACCGTTTTCAACGGTATTGATATCAATCAACCCTTGCCCGATGGGGCCAACATCCGTAAGGAATTGGGTGCGACCGATGATACTTTTATCTTTGGCAGCATCGGCTCGCTGATCAACCGTAAAGCACATCATTTCACCTTGCTTGCACTGGATAAATTTAACCGGGCTTTCCCGGAAGCAAAATGGATGATGGTTTTTGTCGGCGAAGGGCCAAATTTACGTCGCCTTATCCAGCAGGCTGCAAGCCTGAACATGATGGATAAAGTGGTCTTTACCGGTTTTCAAAGCAACGCGCTGGAATATCTGTCCGCGTTCGATGCCTTTATTTTAGGGTCGAAAAGCGAAGGCCTGCCGCGTGTTGTTTTAGAATCGATGCTGCTGGAAACACCGGTCATTGGTTCCAACGTAACCGGTACCGCTGAACTGGTAAAGAATGCTGAAACCGGCATGTTATTCGAGTACGGCGACGTTGAGATGCTCTTTAACCATATGAAAACGTTGTATCTTAACGAGCACCTTCGTAACGAAATAGCACAGCAGGCGAACGCCAATGTTCGCGATAAATTTGCCATTGAGAAATATGTCTCTGGCGTTGAAACCGTTTTAAGCAGTGTCAAAAAGAAACAAGGCTGAACATGTTCAAATTCCTGAATTCAAAATATCGTCACATTCTTTCGCGCCACAATCTGCCTTATTCGCAGACAGTGACAGCAGGCAAGCCTGAGAACAGTGTGACGTCCGTGGTAATCCCTTCCGCGGGCGCTGACTATATTGAAGAAGCCTGTTTGTGCGCAGAATTTGCTGACAAATTTGCCACCCAGCTGCAGGAAATTGTTATCGTGACCGATCAGGACGCCAGCCAGTTCAGGCCGCTGCCGGAAAAAGTCCGCATTGTGACGCTGAACCCGGAGACAAAGTCCGGCGACTATCGCTATAAGCAAATTTATCTCAGCCGTTTGATCAAACTGATGGCTCCTTTGCAGGCCAGAACCGACGGTATTTTGATGATCGATTCTGATTTGAACTTGCTGAAGATGCCCGAAATCCAGCTGCATGAAAATCACATTTACTCGAGCTTCCGTCAGGGAAAAATGATCGCAAAACTCGACGGATGCGATCCGGCGATCATTCCGGCTTATTACAAAGACAGCGTGCGGCCTTACATCGTTGATCACGTCAACGGCGCATTCTTAGCCGCAACGCGTAAAACCTGGGAACGTTTGTGTCCGCTGTGGATTATGTTCTTTCGCGATACCTGGAATATTCTGCCTGACAATCAGCCGCCAACGGATCAATTACCCCTTGCCGCGATGCTCGACACGCTGGACATCAAAAGCGTTAATTTAGGCGACTGGATGAACTGGCCGGTGTCGAAGAAAATTGGCGGCACACCGTCAATTATTCCCAAAGAAGTGATTGGCGCACACGGCGGTTTTCCGCTGACTGAATGGCAAAAGTATCTGGCCTCGCCGGATAACGAGTTATTGTTTAAAGGGCAGGATTACACGCGCAAAGTACGTTATCTGACGGATGCTGAAAAGCAAACGGCGGATCCGGCAGCTTGAGTTTTTTTGCCAGACATAAACAAAGGCCCGCTGATATAGCGGGCCTTTGTCATTTCAGAGAATATTACCAGTCCAGGATCACTTTTCCTGAATGGCCGGAACGCATGGCGTCGAAGCCTTTCTGGAAGTCATCAATCGGGAAATGGTGGGTAATCAGTGGCGTGAGGTCTAATCCCGACTGGATCAGCGCTGCCATTTTGTACCAGGTTTCAAACATTTCACGACCATAAATCCCTTTGATAAACAGCCCTTTGAAAATCACCTGATTCCAGTCTATGGCCATTTCAGCTGAAGGAATACCCAGCATCGCAATTCGGCCGCCGTGGTTCATAGCACTGAGCATGCTGCGAAAGGCGGCGGGTGCGCCTGACATTTCCAGCCCGACATCAAACCCTTCGGTCATGCCCAGCTCTTCCATCACTTCTGGCAGGCTTTGCTGGCTCACATTGACCGCCCGCGTAACGCCCATTTTGCGCGCCAGTTCCAGCCGGTATTCGTTCATGTCAGTAATGACTACGTGACGCGCGCCGACGTGTTTACAAATTGCCGCGGCCATGATGCCGATCGGTCCGGCACCGCTGATCAATACATCCTCGCCAACCAGATCAAACGACAACGCGGTGTGCACCGCATTGCCGAGCGGGTCGAAAATCGCGGCCAGATCATCGGAAATGTTGTCAGGTATTTTAAAGGCATTGAACGCCGGCAAAACGAGATATTCCGCAAATGCGCCCGGACGGTTAACGCCTACGCCCTGCGCATTACGGCAAAGATGCGTTCGACCACCGCGACAGTTACGGCAATGCCCGCAGGTGATGTGCCCTTCGCCGGACACCCGGTCACCCAGACTGAAGCCTTTAACTTCCTGCCCGATCCCGACCACTTCGCCAACATACTCATGCCCGACCACCATCGGCACAGGAATCGTTTTTTGTGACCATGCGTCCCAATTATAAATATGCACATCAGTGCCGCAGATCGCCGTTTTGCGGATTTTGATCAGCAAATCGTTGTGCCCTAACTCCGGCACCGGCGCATCGGTCATCCAGATACCTTCTTCACGTTTCAGTTTTGCTAACGCTTTCATGGACACTCCTCAGGCGATCACGCCAAGTTTTCTGCCAATACGGGTGAAGGCGTCAACGGCTTGTTCGATCTGTTCCGTAGTATGCGCCGCGGACATTTGGGTACGAATACGCGCCTGTCCCTGTGGGACCACCGGATAAAAGAAACCGGTGACGTAAATCCCTTCCTGTTGCAACTGAGCGGCGAAATCCTGTGCCAGACGCGCTTCGCCGAGCATGACCGGGATAATGGCGTGATCGGCACCGGCCAGCGTAAAACCGGCAGCGGTCATTTTTTCTCGGAACAGTTTGGAATTGGAGAGAAGCTTCTCGCGCAGTTCGCTGCCTTTTTCGAGCATCGACAAAACTTCAAGAGACGCAGCAACAATCGAGGGTGCCAGAGAGTTCGAGAAGAGATAAGGACGCGAGCGCTGACGCAGCCAGTCGATCACTTCCTGACGCGCCGCCGTATAACCGCCTGATGCGCCACCCAGCGCCTTGCCGAGTGTACCAGTGATAATATCCACGCGGCCCATGACGTCACAATATTCGTGCGTCCCCCGCCCCTCTGCGCCGACAAAGCCAACGGCATGGGAATCATCGACCATTACCAGCGCATCAAAACGCTCGGCCAGATCGCACACGCCCCTGAGGTTGGCAATCACGCCATCCATGGAAAAAACACCGTCAGTCGCGACCAGAATGTGGCGCGCACCCTCATCTTTCGCCTGCTGTAAACGCGCTTCAAGCTCCGCCATATTGTTGTTGGCGTAACGATAGCGTTTGGCTTTGCACAGACGTACACCGTCGATTATCGACGCATGATTAAGCGCATCGGAGATAATCGCATCCTCTTCACCTAGCAGCGTTTCAAATAAACCTCCGTTGGCGTCAAAACAGGAGGAATACAGAATGGCATCGTCCATACCGAGAAAATCCGCCAGACGATGTTCGAGTTCTTTATGCGTATCTTGTGTACCGCAGATAAAGCGCACCGAGGCCATGCCAAAACCGTGGCTGTCGAGCCCGGCCTTGGCGGCCTGGATTAATGCAGGATGGTTCGCCAGCCCGAGATAGTTATTCGCGCAAAAATTAATGACCGGCTTTCCACCGGCCACCGAAACCTCTGGCTGCTGCGGCGTGGTGAGAATGCGTTCTTCCTTAAACAATCCCTCAACCCGCGCCTGATCGAGCTGGTCTTCCAATTGGCGATAAAACGAAACAGACATACAGTATTCTCCTGAAATGACTCATTCACGGAATACATTACTAATCTGTATATGAAATAACGATGAAAACGCTCACAATATCTTCATTTTGCAGCATAGTTCACGCCTTACGCCCTGAAACACAAGAATGCGTGTTATCGGACACCTTCCCAATGTGAGCTTGATAATGAAGTGTTATGATATTACCAACTGTATAAATTACGCATGGTGCGTGATTTTAAAATGATTAAAGGTGAGTCCCATGATAATCGTCACTGGCGGCGCTGGTTTTATCGGCAGCAATATTATTAAATCGCTCAATGATATGGGATACCGCGATATTTTAGTGGTCGACAACCTGAAAGACGGCACCAAATTCGTCAATCTGGTCGATCTGGATATTGCGGATTACTGCGATAAAGAAGACTTCATCGCCAGCATCGTTGCCGGCGACGATCTCGGTGATATCGACGCGATCTTCCATGAAGGCGCCTGCTCGTCCACCACTGAGTGGGACGGCAAATACATGATGGATAACAACTATCAGTATTCGAAAGATATCCTGCATTTCTGTCTCGATCGTAGCATTCCTTTCCTGTACGCCTCTTCCGCTGCGACCTACGGCAGCCAGAGCACCAGCTTTGTTGAAGAGCGTCAGTACGAGCAGCCGCTGAACGTTTACGGTTACTCCAAGTTCCTGTTTGACCAGTATGTTCGTGAAATTTTGCCTCACGCTGAATCCCAGATCTGCGGTTTCCGCTACTTCAACGTTTATGGCCCACGTGAAGGTCATAAAGGCAGCATGGCGAGCGTTGCATTCCATTTGAATAACCAAATCAACGCCGGTGAGAACCCTAAATTGTTCTCAGGCAGCGAAGGTTTCAAACGCGATTTCATCTATGTAGGTGATGTAGCAGCGGTAAACCTGTGGTTCTGGCAGAACGGCGTATCCGGTATTTTCAACTGCGGCACCGGCCGTTCAGAATCTTTCCAGGCTGTGGCGGATGCCGTGGTTGCCTATCACAAATCCGGCGATATCGAATACATTCCATTCCCGGAAAAACTGAAAGGTCGTTACCAGTCTTTCACGCAGGCTGATATGACGGCTCTGCGTAAAGCGGGTTATGACAAGCCGTTCAAAACGGTTGCCGAAGGTGTGACGGAATACATGAGCTGGCTCAACCGCACAGTCTAAGAACCGCACATTGAGGAATGGATTAACGGTATGAAAATACTGGTAATTGGGCCGTCATGGGTCGGTGACATGATGATGTCACAAAGTCTTTACCGCACCCTGAAGGTGGCGCACCCGGACGCACAGATTGACGTGATGGCACCCGCATGGTGCCGTCCGCTGCTCGACAGAATGCCAGAAGTAAATCAGGCGCTGTCGATGCCGCTGGGTCATGGCGCATTGGAATTGGGTGAGCGCCGCCGTCTGGGCATTTCTCTGCGCAACGGAAGTTATCAGCACGCCTACGTGTTGCCAAACTCGTTCAAATCCGCGCTGGTGCCATTCTTTGCGCGCATTCCTGTGCGTACAGGTTGGCGCGGCGAAATGCGCTACGGCCTGCTTAATGATTTACGCGTGTTGGATAAAGCCGCTTTCCCACTGATGGTTCAGCGCTACGCCGCATTGGGCTACGATGCTGCGCAAATCCACACTGCCGAAGATTTGCCGCAACCGATTCTGTGGCCGAAATTGCAGGTCTCTGAAGCAGAAGTGATTGCCGTTAAAAACGCATTTTCGGTCAACAATGACCGGCCGTTAATTGGTTTTTGCCCCGGTGCAGAATTCGGCCCGGCAAAACGCTGGCCACATTATCATTACGCGGCGTTAGCAGAAAAACTGATCGCCGAAGGCCAGCAGGTAGTTTTGTTTGGCTCCGCCAAAGACCATGCCGCAGGCGAGCAAATTCGCCTTGCGCTGACTGAAAACGCACAGCCTTTCTGTCTAAATCTGGCTGGAAAAACCTCGCTGGATCAGGCGGTGGTGATGATCGCTGCCTGCAACGCCGTGGTCAGTAATGACTCCGGCCTGATGCACGTCGCAGCTGCACTGGATAAGCCACTTGTGGCGCTCTACGGCCCAAGCAGCCCTGATTTCACGCCACCACTCAGCCATCAGGCAAAAGTTATCCGCCTGATCACCGGCTATCATAAAGTCCGCAAAGGTGATGCCGAAGAAGGCTATCATCAAAGCCTGATCGATATTCAGCCAGAACAGGTTTATCAGGAATTAAACCTGTTGTTGAGCACAAGGAAGGAGCAGTAATGCGGGTTCTCATCGTCAAAACATCGTCAATGGGTGACGTATTGCACACGCTTCCTGCACTGACAGATGCGTTACAGGCTATTCCGGGGATCCGCTTTGACTGGGTCGTGGAAGAGGGCTTTGCACAGATTCCTGGCTGGCATCCGGCGGTCGTTCGCGTGATTCCGGTTGCCATACGGCGCTGGCGTAAAAACTGGTTCGGTTCGGAAACCCGTCAGCAGCGCTGTGACTTCAAGCGTGAAGTACAGTCTCAGACTTATGATGCCGTGATAGACGCACAGGGTTTGATCAAAAGCGCAGCACTGATCACCCGCGTCGCTAAAGGTGAAAAACACGGGCAGGACTGCAAAAGTGCCCGCGAGCCCTTTGCCAGCTGGTTCTACAACCATCGTCATGAAATCGATAAGAAACAACATGCGGTAGAACGCACCAGAGAACTGTTTGCCAAAAGTCTGGGCTATGAGAAACCCTCCGTTCAGGGCGATTACGCCATCGCGGCACGCTTCCTGGCACACCTTCCCGCTGATGCCGGTCAGTATCTGGTATTTCTCCACGCGACCACGCGTGCAGACAAACACTGGCCGGAAGCACACTGGCGGGAGTTAATCGGCATGCTCAGTGCGCAACAAATTCGCATTAAACTTCCCTGGGGCGCTGAGCACGAATATCAGCGAGCGCTGCGTCTGGCGGAAGGCTTCCCGAACGTAGACGTGCTACCAAAATTAAGTCTGGAAAAAGTCGCCGAAGTCTTGGCTGGCGCGAAAGCCGTCATCTCCGTAGATACCGGTTTAAGCCATCTGACTGCGGCACTGGATCGCCCAAATATCACGCTCTACGGCCCCACCGATCCGGGTTTAATTGGGGGTTACGGACAAAATCAGTTCATCCTGAAAGCTGAGAAAAATTCGCTGGAAAACCTGCCGGCAGAACGCGTATTTGAACAGCTGAATGCCGTAATGTCCGTCGAAAAGGAAACGACCCGACCATGAGCTACGTGATAATTTTTATCTTGCTGTGGCCGTTCAAAATGCTGATGAAACCTTTTCATCGAGGTACCGGGCGCAATCTGGTGATCCAAACCGCTAAGATTGGGGATTTCGTTAATATTACCCCGCTGCTGAGGCATTTAAAGAAATCTGACGTACTCATCAGTAAAACGGTATTACCGCTGGCGGAACATGATGCAACGATTGATTCCATTTATTTGATTGAAGATTACAAAAAATCCTTACTCAGTAAGATTCGTCTCGCATTCAATTTACTCAATCGCTACGACAACGTGTATCTGCTGCAGCCAAACAGCGTGAATGCTTTCTATGCCGCATTCTGTAATGCGCCGGGAAAAGCTTTTCTGATCGCATATACGCGTAAGTGGTACCACAGCATTTTTTATCAGACAGCAGATATTATTCGCTTACACAGAAAAACAGATTTCACGCTGGAAAGTTACCTGAAACTGGCCAACCCCACGTTTACCGCCGATAGCTACAAAAAGCATGCCACCTGGCCACTGTGGATTCCGGAACAAACGCTGCCAGCGCTGGCAAAGAATCAGCAGATAAAAATCGGTATCAGTATTTCTGCAGGCAACAAAGCAAAAACCATTCCGACTGATGTATGGATAGAAATTTTCAAGTGTCTGCGCGGTTTACCTTGTCAGTTTTACGTTTTTGGCCCTGAAAATGAACAACACTATCTTGACCAGCTGCTCGCTAAACTGACTGAAAGTGAACACATTATCAGTCTGATTGGTCAGTTAAAATTGCACGAAGTGCCTTATGCCATCTCGCAGATGAATGTATATATCGCTTCTGATTCGGGCAATATTTATATCGCCGATGCAGTAGAAACGCCGGTGATTTGCCTCGCAGGGCCTTGTGATTTAGCTGAACAGCATCCGACGTTTGCGCCGTTAATTTTAACGCCGGAAGATCCACAGCTCACGCCGGAATCCTTCATTTTCTCAGCGCCCTATACGTTCAGACACAGCGCGGAAGAACTCTTTTCGCTCAGTGATGCACAGTTGAATCAGATACGTTCTTTTGTCATCAGCAAAACAGGTCAGGAACAGAACCATGCCTAATCAGGAATACCTGAGTTATCTTGAGCACAAAGAAGAGCTCGTTAACAATTTAGGGTTTTCAGAGTTGCCGGTTGTCCATATCGCCTTCGGCATCAATAACGCGTATGCGCGTGGTATGGGCATCACTGTTTTTTCGATTCTGGAAAATAATCCCGACTTAGTTTTCCATATTCACGTGTTTGGCAGTCCGCTGGATGAAAATTCAAAATCCCGGCTTCTCGAACTGGCCGTAGATCATTCTTTAGCCATCACCTGTTATGTTTTTAAAGAGTCTGCATTTGCCGATTTACCATTAATAGGCCGCTATCCTCAGGCGATATATTACCGCCTGTTTACTCCCTATATTCTTGCGGATGTCACATCAAAATTCATTTACCTGGATGCTGACACATTATGTTTAGGGAGTTATAAAGAACTTCATCAAAAAGATATCAGCCGCTACACACTGGCTGCGGTTAATGACACTGAGCGGGCGCGTAACAAACTGTGCCCCCACTTAGGCCTGACCAGTGGTAACTATTTTAACTCTGGTTTTTTGTATATCAACATTCCGTTATGGATTGATAAAAAAACAACAGACAGAATTATTCAGACGTTGGCGATTCATGGCACAGAGCTAAATTTCCCGGATCAGGATGCGCTAAACATTGCTCTTGAACATGAAGTTTTATTGCTACCTAAAAAATACAATCTTGTTTGTGACATTATCCTGAATAAAGTGGGGAAGAAAACACCCGTTCCGGAGGATACAATCCTGATTCATTATACAGGTAAATGTAAGCCCTGGCATCGTTGGGGAATGGGTGAATTAGCCAGTCTTTATGATGAGTACTATGAGAAATCACCATGGCATGACGTTCCTCATGATATGCCGGTTTCTTACAAAGAGATGAAACGTTATGCGCGGGCGCTCTGGCACGAACGCCAATATATGAATAGCTTGCGCTGGATGGTTAAGTATATGAGCAGTAAGGTTTTTAGGAATCAATCTTTATGATCAGGAACTGGCTGTCAGCAATGAATAAAATATCTATGGACGATAAATTGGCTACAATTTTCTTCCTGTTTATATCGATATCTATTTCATTTTTTATGTACTCAGGTGAGGTTACACGCAACTTCTTCTACATCATCACCTATGTCGCCATTGTCTATTTCATCTTCATTACTTTTAAAAAAGAAAAGAAAATCCATTTTTACGTTTTCTCATGGATAGTTTTTTCGTTGGGCGTCAGTAAATTACTGTGGGTAATGTTAACGACAAATGAACAGTATCCGTTAATTGCTTACCATTATCAGATTAGTGGTAAACGACTGATACTGGCCGCCTTTGTCCTTTACGCGATAGAGCATAATTTTCACAAATGGAAGATATCCATTTTAACGCTGCGCATTGGTGTCACCATCATGACATTGCTGTTTATCGTCATTTCCATTTCGCATATTCTTTTTTATTTAAAAACCGGCGAAAGAATAAAAATAAATTCTGACGCTCCTACATCCGGGGCGTACACCTTCACTATTTTCTCACTTCTGCTTATGTATAGCCTGAAGTACCATGTGTTGAAACATTACAGACTCGCCTGTCTGATTGTCATGACAATGACTTTTGCTGTACTGGCGGCAACAGAAACCCGCTCAGCCATTATGCTGTTTGTACTATTTAGTGTTGGCAGCATTATTATCGACTTCGCCAAAAGCTCTCCTACCTCAAAAGTCATTTACGGCTTCGCTATCGGCGGTTTAATTCTGGCCGGAGTTATCTCTGGACATCCTTACTACAACAGAGTTTTAGACCGTATTGATAATCTCCAAACCGAAGTTACCTCCTATAATCAGGGCGACCGAAATACGTCAGTGGGTGCTCGTTTTTCAATGTGGCGCGCAGGAATAGACGTATTCAAACAGCACCCGCTGGGTCAGTCAGCGGATAGTCGTAACGCTCTGGCAACCACCTTCATCAATCAGCATGAAGGCGGTAATCCGGAAGCAATCCGTAACCTGCAATTCCATCTGCATAATGACATTATCGATACGCTCTCCTTGCAGGGGATTTTTGGCGGCATCATTATGTTGTTGTTCTTCGCGGTTTTATTGCTGTATCCGTTCAAACTGGTCCCCAAAGGATACGAGTTCTTACTGCTCTCGGTGCCGGTAATTTATTTCAGTCAGGGTGACACTCAGTTCTATAATCGCGAATCACCGTATTTTGTTGTGCTGGTGTTTGGTTACTTGCTGATGCTGAGAATGTGTCACCGCATTTCGTTAGAGAAAAAGTGATTTTACGGGGAGTACGCTAACCTGACTCCCCGTTTGCTTGTCATCCTTATCAGTGGAAATTGTGGATATGACCCCGACATCGATGCCTGAAGACATCAGGCTTAGCGCGATCATCCCCTTATACAACGCAGGGGAGATGTTCAGAAACTTCATGGATTCGTTGGTCGCGCAGACGCTGAGCAGCCTTGAAATCATCATTGTGAATGATGGTTCAACCGATGGATCCGAGCAGGTTGCACGAGAATATGCCGAAAAATACCCGCATATCACGGTTATCAGTCAGCCTAACGGTGGCGTTTCCCGTGCGCGCAATGCTGGTTTAAATATCGCCAAAGGCCTTTATGTCACCTTCCCCGATGCCGATGACATACTCAATCCGCAGATGTACCAAACGTTAATTGATATGTGTGAACAGGATGACTTAGACGTCGCACAGTGCAACGGTGAGCGTTACTTTGTTGGGTCAGAAAAAGTAAAACCGATCATTCCCGTTGACCGTTTAACATCCACGGCGGTGATGGATGGCGCCACCTGGCTTAAAACGGCTCTGGCAACCAACCGCTATCTGCACGTTGTCTGGCTCGGTGTTTATCGTCTGGCGCTGATTAAGAAGCACCAGCTCTATTTTGAACCCGGTTTACATCATCAGGATATTCCCTGGACGACTGAGGTCATGTTCAACGCTCAGCGCGTGAGATATACCCAAAAAATACTTTATCGTTATTACATTCATGGGCAGTCAATCAGTAATCAGAAACGTACCGGGATGAAAAATGTTGAGTATCAGAGGCACTACCTAAAGATTGCCAAAATGCTCGATGAGCTCAATCAGCGTTACAAAAGCAAAATCAAAATCTATTCTGAGTTTCCGAGACAGGTAACCCGCGAAGCATTGACCGTGTGTCACTCCGTCCGCCGGGAACCCGATCCTGCCGCGCAAAAGGCCATGATTGACGATATCTACTCCAGCGGCACCCGCCAGATAATGATGCGTAATGCGCGTGGCCCTAAGCAGTGGTGGCAATTGTTGCTGTGGCTGAAACGCCTTCGCACCTTGCGCAACAAACTCGCTTAGGATGTTTCAGAAAGAGATGATTCTTTTACGTCTGTAACTGCGTTATAACTCATTCATAAACGAAGTTATTTATCTTTCTATATCAGCCAGATAAATAACTTCACAGCATTCGATTCTTCACCTAGAATCAACTCACTATCTTCTAAATCAGATAATAGAATGCCTAACTCCGAAGCCAAATACGCAGCGTTCACCCCCAGAAGAATTCTGCTGGTCAAACTCCGTCATCACGGAGACATGGTGCTGACGACGCCGGTGATAAACAGGCTCCACCAACATTATCCTGATGCTGAAATTGACGTGCTTTTATATAAAGAAACACGACCAATTCTGAGCGAACATCCTGCCCTCTCCGTTATTCATGTCATTGACAGAACATGGAAAAAACAAGGCATTCGCTATCAGCTAAAGCAGGAATTGCTGTTACTTAAAGCCGTGCGTGCGCGGCATTATGACCTGGTCATCAACCTCGCCGATCAGTGGCGCAGTTCCCTGCTTTCGATGCTCACAGGCGCGAAGGTGCGGCTGGGCTTTGACTACAAAAAACGCCGTTCTTTACTCTGGCGTGCGGGTCATACTCATCTGGTGACCACTGAAAACCACGGCAAATTGCATACTGTTGAGCAGAACATGTCGATTCTGTCCGCGCTCGGCCTTTCTGTCGAAGATGCCCAAACGTCTATGCATTATTCACAAAGCGATAAGGCATTCTGCCAGCAGTTGCTGAAGAAGAATAAGGTCGACGGCGGATATATTGTCATTCAGCCTACGTCGCGCTGGATTTTTAAATGCTGGGACGACGAAAAATTTGCCAGTGTTATCGATGGTTTAGGCGATACAGGAATGACTATCGTCATGACGGCCGGCCCCGATAAAAAAGAGCTGGAGATGGTGCGTAAGATTCAGGATCTCACACATAATCCTCAGGTAATTTCTGTCGCTGGTCAGTTATCGCTGACGCAACTGGCTGCCATGATTGACGGCGCAAAACTTTTTATTGGGGTTGATTCCGCGCCGATGCACATGGCTGCGGCGTTGAACACGCCTTGCGTCGCGTTATTCGGACCAACGAAAATGCAGCACTGGCGGCCATGGGGCAACAACAACACCACAATCTGGGCCGGTGATTACGCGCCGCTGCCAACACCTGATTCCATCGATACGAAAACACAGCAACGTTATCTGCATGCCATTCCGGTTAGCGATGTGCTGGATGCTGCCAGGAGTTATTTGCATGGCTGATGCGATGAAGACTATCCGGCTGGCGATCGTCAGGCAAAAATACCGGCCGGATGGCGGAGCCGAGCGCTTCATCTCCCGCGCGCTTGAGGCGCTGGACGATCAGAATATCGAGCTGAATATCATTACCCGTCAATGGGAAGGCAAACCTAATCCAAAGTGGAAAATTCACCTGTGTAATCCTGCAAAACAGGGTCGGGTCTCACGGGAGAAAGGCTTCGCCGTAGCGGCCAAAAAATGCTGGCAAGCCGCACAGTTCGATATTGTCCAAAGCCATGAGCGTATACCGGGCTGTGATATTTTCCGCGCCGGCGATGGCGCGCACCGCGTCTGGCTGGAACAGCGCGCACGGGTTATCTCCCCGGTTCAGCGCTTTCTCACGCGTCTCAGCCCGTATCATCGCTACGTGTTACGTGCTGAAGAAGAGATGTTTCATTCTGCACAATTGAAAAAAATCATCTGTAACTCGGAGATGGTAAAGCACGACATCATGCGGTGTTATGGTGTGGATGCTTCCCGCTTTGAGGTCATCTATAACGCCATCGATGCTGAGAAGTTTACGCCAGCAACGCAAGAGCAGCGCCGCTCAGTGCGGGCCGAAATGTCGATCCCGGAACAGGCTGTCACACTGATTTATGTCGGGTCAGGTTTTGAGCGTAAAGGGCTAAAACCTGCCATTCAGGCCATAGCGTCAAGTGACCGCTATCTCATCGTCGTCGGCCAGGATAAATCGCAGAAAAAATATGAATCTCTGGCACGCCAGCTTGGGTGTTTTGATCGCATCCGCTTTATGGGCGTGCAAAATAACGTGCTGCCTTATTATCACGCCGCTGACGGCATGATCCTGCCGACGCTGTATGACCCGTTCCCCAACGTGATCCTCGAAGCAATGGCCTGTGGTTTGCCGGTGATCACCAGCCAGACCTGTGGTGGTGCAGAATTCATTACTGAAGGGCAGGAGGGCTATGTTTGCGATGCTCTGGACGTAGCCAGGCTCAGCGAATATGTGAAGAAAATCCCTTCCCGTGTGGAAAATGCCGCAATGGGCCACGCCGCCAGAGAACGCATATTGCCTTATTCACCTAAAAACCTTTCACAACAGCTGGTCGCGCTATATCACTCGCTGCTTATCTGATGACGTTTACGCAGGCATGATGAGTCGATAGCACTTATCTGATACCATGTGCCTATCTAACCGCCGGGATTATTTTCACTCTATGAAATTGACTTTCCCTAACGCAATGCCTCATAAAAAATGAATATTTTTTACAATATAATCATATATTTAATTCAGCCATTAATTTGGATCCGTTTACTGTTACGCAGCCGTAAATCACCGGCCTACCGTAAACGTTGGGCTGAACGTTATGGCTTTTGCAAAGGTAAAGTCGTGCCTGGCGGCATCATGCTGCATTCTGTCTCCGTTGGCGAAACGCTGGCGGCAATTCCTTTGGTACGTGCATTGCGCCATCGTTATCCATCGTTGCCCATTACCGTCACAACGATGACGCCGACAGGCTCCGAACGCGTTCAGTCGGCATTTGGTAAAGGCGTACATCACGTTTATCTACCCTACGATCTGGCAGGTTCAGTTAATCGCTTCCTTGATGAAGTGAACCCCAAGCTGGTTATCATCATGGAAACCGAGCTGTGGCCAAACCTCATCAGCGCCCTGCATCGCCGTAAAATCCCGCTGGTTATTGCCAATGCGCGTCTTTCCGCCCGTTCAGCCAAGGGTTACCAAAAACTCGGTAAATTCATTCGAACCATCTTGCAACGTATCACTCTCATTGCCGCGCAAAATCAGGAAGACGGCGAGCGCTTTCTTTCTTTAGGCCTGAAGCGCAATCAGCTCGCCGTCACCGGCAGCCTAAAATTTGATATTTCTGTCACTCCGGAGCTGGCGGCTAAAGCCATCGCGCTGCGTAGCCAGTGGGCATCGCGCCGTCAGGTATGGATTGCGACCAGTACGCACGAGGGTGAAGAAACCCTGCTGCTGGAAGCGCATAAAGAGTTACTAAAAAACCATCCGACGTTGTTGCTTATTCTGGTGCCGAGACACCCGGAGCGTTTCCCGGTTGCTTGTGAACTCACCCGTAAAGCCGGTCTGACATTCACACAGCGCAGCACCGGTGAAGTCCCCTCCTCAGGAACACAGGTCGTTATCGGCGACACCATGGGCGAATTAATGCTGCTGTACGGAATCGCCGATTTAGCCTTCGTCGGCGGCAGTCTGGTAGAACGTGGGGGTCATAACCCACTGGAAGCTGCGGCGCATGCTATTCCTGTGCTGATGGGGCCGCACACCATCAACTTCAAAGATATTTGCGCCAAACTGGCTCAGGACGATGGTCTCATCACCGTCACTGATACCGCATCACTGGTGAAAGAGATCTCTACGCTGCTGACAGACGAAGACTATCGTCTGTACTACGGGCGTCACGCCGTTGAAGTGTTGCACCAGAATCAGGGTGCACTGCAACGACTACTGCATTTACTGGAGCCTTACCTGCCTGTGCGGGGTCATTGATGGCTGACAAAAAACGTTTATCGGTCGTACTGATTGCACGCAACGAAGCCGGTTTATTAGCAGAATGTCTGGAGTCAGTCTCCTGGGCGGACGAAATCATCTTGCTTGATTCCGGCAGTGAAGACGAGACGTTAGACGTTGCGCGCGAGTTTGGCGCAAAAGTCTTTACGCACACGGACTGGCCGGGCTTTGGCAAACAGCGTCAGCTGGCGCAAAGTCATGCTACTGGCGACTACATTTTGATGATTGATGCTGATGAACGGGTATCACCCGAACTTCGCCAGTCGGTTGAAAAGGTCCTGAATAATCCGCAGGAAAATACCGTGTACAGTCTTGGCCGCAGCAACTTATTCCTCGGGAAATTTATGCGGCACAGCGGCTGGTATCCGGATCGCGTTAACCGCCTTTATCCTGCCCATTTTCATTATAACGACGATCTCGTTCATGAATCCCTTGAGACGAAAGACGCGAAAGTCGTTCCGTTGCAGGGCGATTTGCTGCACCTGACGTGCCGTGATTTCTTCACTTTTCAGCGCAAACAGCTTAACTATGCTGAAGCCTGGGCAACACAGCGTCATCAACAGGGGCGCCGTTGCAGTTTCTTCTCGGTGATTTCCCATACGTTGGGCGCGTTCGTGAAAACCTGGATCCTGCGCGCTGGTTTTCTGGATGGCAAACAGGGTCTGATCCTGGCGGGCGTCAATGCACAGTATACTTTCAATAAATATGCTGCCCTGTGGGCATTCAGCCACCAACTGCAAAAGTGAGCCAGCATGAGCACTAAAGCAATTTATCCCGGCACTTTTGATCCAATGACTAACGGACATCTCGATATCGTCAGCCGTGCGGCATTGATGTTCGATCACGTTATTCTGGCGATTGCCGCCAGCCCGAGCAAAAAACCGATGTTTACGCTGGAAGAACGCGTTGCGCTGGCGACACAAGTCACTTCGCATCTGAAGAATGTTGAAGTGATTGGTTTCAGCGATTTAATGGCGAACTTCGCCAAAGTACAAGGGGCGAATGTGCTGGTGCGCGGCTTACGTGCAGTGTCTGATTTTGAATATGAGATGCAGCTGGCGAATATGAACCGGCATTTGCTACCGACGCTGGAAAGCGTGTTTATGATGCCGTCAAAGGAATGGTCATTTATATCTTCTTCGCTGGTGAAAGAAGTCGCCCGTCACGGCGGTGACATCACCCCGTTCCTGCCGCAGGTAGTCACGCAGGCACTGATGGAAAAAATCAGCGCCTGAGTTCAGGCTTAACGCTGGCAGCGAGGGCAGAAAAATGTGGTGCGCTGAGCATGTTTTTTGCTCTCTATCAGCGTGCCACAGACCCGGCAGGGCTCTCCTGCACGGCCATACACCTGCAATTCCTGCGCAAAATATCCCGGTTTTCCATCTGACTGTAAAAAGTCTTTCAGCGTAGTTCCGCCCTGCTCAATCGAACGTAACAACACAGCTTTGATGGTACTCACCAGCAATGCGGTTTCATCACGTTTTAGTGAATGCGCGGGCCTGTCAGGGGAAATTCCGGCGACAAACAGAGATTCGCTGGCGTAGATATTCCCGACGCCGACCACCAGTTTGTTATCCATAAGCCATGGCTTAATCGGTGATTTCTTAGTGCGCGATTTTTCAAACAGATAATCCGCCGTGAAATCCTCACTTAGCGGCTCAGGGCCCAGGTGGGACAGGACGTTACTGCCTGCCAGATCGGTCGACCAAAGCCATGCGCCAAAACGACGTGGGTCGGTATAGCGCAGCACATGGCCAGTATCCATCACCAAATCGACGTGATCGTGTTTGCCCGGCTCGGTCTCTTCCGGTAATACTCGTAAACTGCCTGACATTCCCAGATGAATGATGATCCAGCCCGTTCTGAGCTCTACCAGCAGGTATTTTGCACGGCGCTGAACGCTGATAACGGGCTGATCGCTTAACGCCAAAATTTCCGCAGAGACCGGCCAGCGTAAACGCGAATTACGCACGACGGCGTGCATAATCGTGTGGCCTTTGAGAAAGGGCTCAATCCCTCTGCGACTGGTTTCAACTTCAGGTAATTCAGGCATATCCTCTCCCGTAACAGAATCGTGATTAGAGTGTGTCGCAGACGTCGGTATCAGGCAAACAAAAGTCTTTCCGCCCTGTATGCCGGATTTCAGGCAATAAAAAACCCGGCCGGAGCCGGGTTTTATTAATCCGCTAAAATTACTTAATTTTAGCTTCTTTGTAGATCACGTGTTGACGGACAACTGGATCGAATTTCTTCAGTTCCAATTTTTCCGGCTTAGTACGCTTGTTCTTCGTAGTGGTATAGAAGTGACCAGTACCAGCAGAAGAAACCAGCTTGATCTTCTCGCGAACACCTTTAGCCATGATTCAGTTCCTTAATACTTCTCACCGCGGGTACGCAGATCGGCCAAGACCGTCTCAATACCCTTCTTATCAATAACACGCATACCTTTAGCAGATACGCGCAGAGTTACAAAGCGCTTCTCAGCCTCAACCCAAAAACGGTGTGAGTGCAGGTTTGGCAGAAAACGGCGTTTGGTCGCGTTCATTGCGTGGGAACGGTTGTTACCGCTCACCGGGCGCTTGCCAGTAACTTGGCAGACTCGGGACATGTCTATATCTCCAAAAATCAAATCAGCTCGAGCTTCGTATAGGGTATGGCCGCCTCGTCAGGCTTTTAGAGCCCATCTCAGCAAACTCCACTGAGAACCGACTCACTGTCGTCGGGTAAAAACCATTTCATCAGGTATGAAACCTGCTGAGATAGGCTCTTAACGCCAAACCCAAGATTCTCAAAGGTGGCGTAGTATACGCTCTGTAGCGTAAGTGCTCAAGTCCCGAACAGCTAAAGATCCCAAAGGATCTTCAAAAAACGACGCTAAATCCAACCGCGTTCGGCAAAAGACACCGTTTCTCCGTGACCTACAACCAAATGGTCGAGAACACGAATTTCCAGCAGTTGGCACGCTCGAATAATTTGTTCAGTCACTTTTCTGTCCATCAGGCTGGGTTCAGCCCGACCAGACGGATGATTATGCGCCAGAATTAACGCTGCCGCATTAACCTTCATCGCTCCACGAACAATTTCGCGGGGATACACTTCTACGTGCCCAATAGTACCAGCAAACATCTCCTCATGGCGAATAACCCGATGCTGGTTGTCGAGAAAAAGTACCAGAAAAACCTCCCTTTCACGAAAAACCAGCAAATTTTGCAGATATTCCCTGATAACCTCCGGGCTGAGCATGGCATTTTCAGCGCTGAGATGTCGCAGATAGGCACGGCGAGACAATTCGGAGACCGCAACAAGCTGGGCAAATTTTGCCACACCCATGCCTTTGATGCGCGACATGGCGTCAAAATCCGCCATCAACAATTTATGCAGCGAACCGAACTCGTCGAGCAGATTCTTTGCCAGCTCCATCACATGCTGGCCGCGCGAACCAATGCGCAAATAAATCGCCAGCAGTTCCTGATCGGTCAACCCCTTCGCACCCTGCTCTAATAATTTTTCGCGGGGTTTCAACGTATCTTGCCAGCCGCTTTGTGATTTTGTCATCCTGACTCCTTTTTCGCGGCGATTGTGCCACAGCGCCAGCCCTCCTGCTTTTCGGCATCATCAGCCTGCGAGACATCGCGCAGAAATTTTATTCCTCCTGATCCGCAGCATCGCCAATAGCTGTCATCATTGCGCGTTATGCTAAAATGTCGCTTCTTCAGGCTTTCAATTAATCGGACAATGATGATGACGGGACTTTCCGGCAAACATATTGTGCTCGGTATCAGCGGTGGTATCGCTGCCTATAAAGCACCAGAACTGGTACGTCGCTTACGTGAGCGGGGCGCAGAAGTGCGCGTAGTCATGACGGATGCGGCGAAATCTTTTGTGACGCCGTTGAGCCTGCAGGCCGTTTCCGGCTATCCGGTGTCTGATGACCTGCTTGATCCCGCAGCCGAAGCGGCGATGGGCCATATTGAGTTAGGTAAATGGGCGGACTTAGTGCTGATCGCGCCCGCCACGGCGGATTTACTGGCACGCATGGCGGCCGGTATGGCCAATGACCTGCTGACCACGGTGTGTCTGGCCACCGCAGCGCCCATCGCGGTGCTACCGGCGATGAACCAGCAAATGTATCGCGCCGCCGTCACACAGGAAAATCTGCAAAGACTTGCCGCCAGAGGCACCTTATTATGGGGTCCGGACAGTGGCAGTCAGGCCTGCGGCGATATTGGCCCGGGACGAATGCTTGATCCACTGGTGATTGTCGATATGGCCAACAGCCATTTCTCCTCGCGTAAAGATTTAGCACATCTGAACATCATGGTGACCGCTGGCCCGACGCGCGAAGCGCTGGATCCGGTACGCTTCATCAGTAATCACAGTTCAGGAAAGATGGGTTTTGCTATTGCCAAAGCCGCTGCAGATCGCGGTGCGCAAGTCACGCTCATCGCCGGCCCGGTAACGCAACCTACGCCTGCCAATGTTCTCCGTATTGATGTGGAAAGCGCGCTCGAAATGCAGAAGGCCGTCCATGATTCAGTGGGCTCGCAACATATTTTCATCTCCTGCGCCGCGGTTGCGGACTACCGCGCAGAGCTCATTGCCGATGAGAAGATCAAAAAGCAAGGTGATGAAATCACTGTGAAAATGATCAAGAACCCGGACATTGTGGCCGGCGTTGCCGCATTGAAAGAGCAGCGACCATACGTCGTTGGGTTTGCTGCCGAAACCCAGAATGTGGAAGAATACGCGCGGCAAAAACGGATCCGCAAGAATCTGGATCTGATCTGTGCCAACGACGTTTCACTTGCCGGGCAAGGTTTCAATACCGATACCAATGCTCTGCATCTTTTTTGGCATGACGGGGATAAAATTTTACCGCTCAGCGATAAGTCCCTGCTTGGTCAACGTTTATTAGAAGAGATTGTCAGCCGTTATGATGAAAAAAATCGACATTAAAATTCTCGACCCGCGCATCGGTTCGACTTTCCCTTTACCGGCCTACGCTACGCCAGGGTCAGCAGGTCTGGATTTACGCGCCTGTCTGGATGCTTCTGTTGAACTGAAACCCGGCCAAACCACGCTTTTGCCAACCGGTCTGGCAATCCACATTGGTGATGCGAATCTGGCGGCGGTGATCTTGCCTCGTTCTGGTCTGGGTCATAAACACGGCGTAGTTCTTGGCAATCTGGTGGGGCTTATCGATTCCGATTATCAGGGCCAGCTGATGGTTTCCGTATGGAACCGCGGGCAGACAACGTTTGTAATCGAGCCAGGCGAGCGTATTGCTCAAATGGTCTTTGTGCCTGTCGTTCAGGCAGAATTCAATCTGGTGGAAGATTTTGACGCCAGTGAACGCGGTGAAGGTGGTTTTGGCCACTCAGGCCGTCAATAAGAACCTGTTCAGCACCGCAGATTTTGATGCGATATTAAACAGATCCTTATCACTATCAGACCGTAACAACCCAAGGGAACGAAATAAGCCGCAGGATCACAGTGATTCATGCGGCAGTTGTGCGGTTTCTCCATGATTTTAGCCGTTTTTTAGCAAGGGTCTATTCAGACATGGCAGAGAAAGAAACGACAAAAAGGAACCGGCGCGAAGAGATTTTGCAGGCGTTAGCGCAAATGCTTCAGTCCAGCGATGGCAGCCAGCGGATCACTACCGCGAAACTTGCCGCCAGCGTGGGGGTTTCGGAAGCAGCTCTTTATCGTCATTTTCCCAGTAAAACGCGGATGTTCGACAGCTTAATCGAGTTTATCGAAGACAGTCTGATCAGCCGTATCAATCTCATCTTGCAAGACGAAAAAGATACGTTAAACCGGATACGGTTGATTTTGCTGTTGGTGTTGGGGTTTGCAGAACGCAATCCTGGCCTGACACGTATTATGACCGGTCACGCATTGATGTTCGAACAGGACCGCCTGCAGGGCCGTATTAATCAGCTTTTCGAGCGGATTGAAGCGCAACTGCGTCAGGTTTTACGGGAGAAGAAAATGCGCGAAGGCAGCGGATTTACGTACGATGAAACTCTGCTCGCCAGCCAGTTACTGGCCTACTGCGAAGGTATGTTGTCGCGGTTTGTGCGTTCAGAGTTCAAGTATCGTCCCACTCAGGACTTTGATACCCGCTGGCCGCTTATTTCAGCGCAGTTGCAATAGCGTTAAGCATCAGATGTTAAAAAAGGGCCGGAAGGCCCTTTTCATTTATGCAAAATCTTATATGCCGTAGGTTTGCTGATACGCGCGCACAGCGGCCAGATGGTCGGCCATTTCTGTTTTCTCTTCCAGATAGTCGATCAGGTCTGCCAGCGTGATAATTGAAATCACTTTGCAGTGATAATCACGCTCAACTTCCTGAATAGCGGAAACATCTGCACGCCCGCGCTCCTGACGATCGAGAGAAATCAGTACACCGGCCAGCGTAGCATTATTCGCATTGATGATTTCCATAGACTCACGGATGGCCGTCCCGGCGGTGATCACATCATCGACCAGCATGACACGTCCCTGCAACGGACTGCCGACCAGCAAGCCACCTTCGCCGTGATCCTTGGCTTCTTTACGGTTGAAGCAATACGGGACATCGCGTTCGTGATGCTCAGCAAGCGCAACCACGGTGGTCGTCGCGATAGGGATACCTTTGTAGGCCGGGCCAAACACTAAATCGAAATCTATTTTAGAATCCATCAATGCTTCGGCATAAAAACGTCCCAGTAACGCCAGATCGCGGCCGGTATTAAACAGACCGGCATTGAAGAAGTAAGGACTGATGCGCCCGGACTTCAGGGTGAACTCGCCGAATTTCAAAACCTGCTTGTTCAGTGCGAACTCAATAAATTGGCGCTGATAGGCTTTCATTGATGGTCTCCTTGATAAGGTCGTGTTTCTGATATTCTCAGCCCGCAGGCCATAAAAAAGGCGACTTCTCAGTCGCCTTATAAAAATTATTCCGCCAGGGCCGCTTTCTGCGCCTGGAAGATAGTGTCGATTCCCTCTCGTGCGAGGGCCAGTAAATTGAGTAACTCTTCATGACTGAACGGTTCACCTTCGGCGGTGCCCTGCACTTCAATCATGCGGCCGTCTTCCATCATCACCACGTTCATGTCGGTTTCAGCGGCGGAGTCTTCGACATACTCAAGATCGCACAGCGCTTCACCTTTTACGATGCCCACAGATACCGCAGCCACCATCCCCTTCATCGGATTGGCTTTCAGTTTACCCGCAGCAACCAGTGCATTCAGCGCATCCGCCAGCGCAACACAGGCGCCGGAGATGGACGCGGTGCGCGTGCCGCCGTCAGCCTGCAACACATCGCAGTCGAGAGTGATGGTGAATTCACCCAGTTTTTTCAGATCTACCGCGGCACGAAGCGAACGGGCAATCAGACGCTGAATTTCCAGAGTACGGCCACCCTGCTTACCTTTGGCGGCTTCACGCGGGTTACGAGTGTGGGTAGAACGCGGCAACATGCCGTATTCTGCGGTGATCCAGCCCTGACCCTGGCCTTTAAGAAAACGCGGAACACCTTCTTCCACCGTCGCGGTACACAGCACTTTGGTCTCACCAAACTCCACCAGCACGGAACCTTCAGCGTGTTTAGTGTAATGGCGGGTCAGTGTTACGGGGCGCACTTGTTGTGCAGTTCGGCCTGCTGGACGCATGGATAATACTCCGGGTCGCGAAATCATGTTTGGCTGCGCATTATACCCAAAATCATTCGAGTTGCATCAAGGCGGCAACTGAACGAACGCCGGGGGCCTACTCAAGTAAGAGACCAAAGTGAGTAAAGGCGGCCAACGCAGAGGAAGCTTGAAGGATGACGGGGATCTACGGACTTCATGAGGTAATGCCTATCATGACCCGCTCACCGCAGCTATAATCGCTCCATCTTTACATTAACAGGTACGCATACATGATTCGTAGTATGACCGCTTATGCCCGACGCGAAATTAAGGGTGACTGGGGCAGCGCAGCGTGGGAACTCCGCTCTGTAAACCAACGTTATCTTGAAACTTATATCCGTCTTCCGGAGCAATTCCGCAGCCTGGAGCCGGTCGTGCGCGAGCGCATTCGTGCCCGTCTGACCCGTGGTAAAGTCGAATGTAATCTGCGTTTTGATCTCGATCCTGGCGCGCAAAGCTCATTGCAGCTCAATGAAAAACTGGCTAAGCAACTGGTTGAAGCGGCGCAGTGGGTGAAAATGCAGAGCGACGAAGGCGAAATCAATCCGCTGGAAGTACTGCGCTGGCCGGGCGTTATGCTGGCAGAAGAACAGGATCTGGATGCGATCAGCACAGAGCTGCTGCTGGCACTGGAAACCGCACTGGATGATTTTATCAGCGCCCGTGAAAGCGAAGGTGCCGCACTAAAAGTCATGATCGAGCAACGTCTCGACGGCGTCAGTGCCGAAGTGCTGAAAGTTCGCGCCCATATGCCGAATATTCTGCAATGGCAGCGTGAGCGTCTGGTCAGCAAACTGGAAGACGCAAAGGTTCAACTGGAAAACACCCGTCTGGAACAAGAATTAGTGCTGATGGCACAACGTGTTGATGTCGCTGAAGAGCTGGACCGTCTGGAAGCGCACGTCAAAGAAACGCACAAAATCATGAAGAAAGAGGAAGCTGTCGGCCGCCGTCTTGATTTCATGATGCAGGAATTCAACCGCGAGTCGAACACGCTGGCATCTAAATCAATCAATGCCGATGTCACCACATCAGCAATCGAACTGAAAGTGCTGATCGAACAAATGCGCGAGCAGATTCAGAATATCGAGTAAAACACCTGATTGACCCTAACAATAAAAAACGCCTCTCGTCAGTATGACCGGAGGCGTTTTTTTATGCTTTTTCTGAGGAACGAATTACGCTTCCCAGCGTTTCAGTAATACGCACGCATTCACGCCGCCGAAACCGAAACCGTTCGATAAAGCATAGGTAATGCCGTGCTTTTGGGCAGTATTACCGATGATGTTCAGGCCCGCTGCGGCTTCATCTTTGTTTTCCAGATTCAGCGTCGGTGGAACAATTTGATCACGGATGGCCAGAATGGTGAAGATGGTTTCCAGACCACCAGCCGCCCCCAGCAGATGGCCGGTCGCGGATTTGGTAGAAGTCACGGCCAGTTTGCCATCGGTACCGAACAGGGTTTTGATCGCGTTGATTTCGCCGAGATCGCCTACCGGAGTAGAGGTCGCGTGCGCGTTCAAATGCTGCACGTCTGAAGGCTGAATGCCGGCCTGACGCAATGCGATTTTCATCGCACGACCCGCGCCATTACCGTCTTCCGCACCCGATGTCATGTGATAAGCATCGCCGCTGGTACCGTAACCCACGATCTCAGCCAGAATGTTGGCGCCACGCGCTTTCGCATGTTCCAGCTCTTCGATGACCAGCATACCTGCGCCTTCGCCCATGATGAAACCATCACGGCCGCTATCGAATGGACGGGATGCTTTCTCAGGATGATCGGTGTGACCTGCGGACATCGCCTTGGCAGCCGCGAAACCGCCAAGGCTGACAGTATCGATCGCTGCTTCGGCGCCGCCACAGAGGGCAACGTCGGCTTCATCGTTACGAATCAAGCGCACGGCATCGCCGATTGCCTGAACACCTGCCGCACAAGCGGTAACCGGTGCGCCAATCGGGCCTTTGAACTGATGCTTAATAGAGACCTGACCCGCAGCCAGATTCACCAGGAATGAAGGAATGGTGAACGGCGACAAACGTTTGGCACCACGGCTGTCATTAGTACGCACCGCATGGGCAATGGCCGGGAAACCACCAATACCAGAACCGATCACGGTCGCTGTACGTTCCTGCTGTTCCGCCGTTTCCGCTTTCCAGCCCGCATTAGTAATAGCCATATCCGCTGCTGCCATCGCGAACAGAATGAAACGGTCCATTTTTTTCTGGTCTTTCGGCACCACGAACTGATCTGGATCGAAACCAGACTCGGGATCTTGTTCTTTGGTTTGCACCTGACCACCAATTTTGACGGTCAGCGTTTCCACAATCTCTTCCGGCAATACACGGATACCAGACTGACCGGCCAGCAGGCGCTTCCAGATAGTTTCGATATCACAGCCCAGAGGACTCACAGCCCCCATGCCGGTAATAACCACTCGACGATGAGTCATAAAATGTTCCTCTCTGTCCGTTAATGCATACGTTTTTGCTGGGACTTTCTGAAGTCCGGCAGAAACAGGTTTTTGTAAAGGCTGACAGTATGTGACGAATTACGGTTTTGTAAACCCGTAACCCGAAAATTTTGTTGCCGCTATTTCGCCAGGCTGCGTAGAACCAGACTGGTGATGGCGGTTACACGTTCTTCAAGTTGCTCTGGGGTTTTTTGCTCCAGCAATAGCGGATGTGAGAATGGTGTCGTCACGGTGGTGATCGCCATACACACCTCGTCAAGCGGGGTTTTACGCTCAAACTCACCGGACTCACGGCCGTCAGTGACAATTTTCTCGATGATGCTGTACATCATAGCCCGATGATTTAACGTAGATTTCCACTGCTGTGCAGAGGCTGTCGCCGCGAGGTCGTGCAGCTTTCTGTCCTGAAAGAAGAGATCAAGACTACGCGTAAGCAGCGTTTTAAAAATAGATCGCAGGCGCAGAGTGGCACTTTGATCACTTTGCGCAATCAGCAATAAGGCCTGATCAATCTGCCCCACACGTTGTGAACAAATCGCTTCACCAATAGCCTGTTTTGATTCAAAAAACTTATAAATATAAGCACTTGAAACACCGATGGATTTTGCCAAATCGGCCACAGAGGTTTTTGCATAACCGTAAAGACGAAAATGCTCGAATGCAGCATTGATGATCTGCTCACGCCGTTCATGTTCGGCTGGTCCACGCTGAGTTAACGCAACCGGATTCACGGGTTTCATAAACTCCTCCGGGTAGGTAAAGCAATTAGGCATGTGTAAATGAGTAACGATTATACATATTCGTCACCAATAAGCAGGTGATATTTAACAAGACGCAGCGCGGAACACGTTGTCTTAACCTTGTGGGGGAACAGCAAATAGCTGAGCACTTGCGATTTTTCTAATCTAAAATAAATCATTGTTCATTCAATACCTTTTACAATGCCAGATCTGGCGATACTTCAGATTAGTTTTAATAATCCTAAAGGCAATGCAAAAGAAAAAATCAGTCGAGGGGAGTTGAAAACCCCATTACTCTACGCGGCTACTGTTTTCTTATTCTTTCTGACACGTGCGGCGCGCTCATGTTACTCACTGTTCTTTATATTATTGGGATTACCGCAGAAGCCATGACCGGTGCTCTGGCTGCCGGACGGCGCAAGATGGACTCCTTTGGCGTCATCATTATCGCCTCTGCCACGGCAATTGGCGGGGGGTCGGTGCGTGACATGTTGCTGGGTCACTACCCGCTCGGATGGGTCAAACACCCGGAATATATTGTCATTGTTGCCGTAGCCGCGATTATGACCACATGGCTTGCCCCGCTAATGCAACATCTGCGCAGGCTCTTTTTGGTGCTTGATGCATTGGGTCTGGTCGTGTTCTCAATTATCGGGACACAGGTCGCGCTCGATATGGGCCATGGCGCCATTATTGCTTCCGTCAGTGCGGTGATCACTGGCGTATTTGGTGGCGTACTGCGGGATATGATGTGTAATCAGATCCCGCTGGTATTTCAGAAGGAAATTTACGCGGGTATTTCATTCGCCTCGGCCTGGGTATACATCGGCCTGCAATATTTCTCCCTGCCACATAATCTGGTGATCATCATTACCCTGCTGGTTGGCTTCATTGCCCGGCTGATCGCCCTGCGATTCCGCCTTGGGTTGCCGGTCTTTAATTATCCGCACTCAGATCACTAAATATTTATCACGCTTACCGGTCACTGAAAGGCGGCTATTTTTTCCTGTTTTAGCGCCTCGCTCATAGCGGCAACTTTTTGATGATGGATAAAGTCCAATACCTGAGAGGTGCGTTTTTTACCCACACCTGCCGTCATCTCCCAGTCTTGCGATGTCAGCTGTTGGATCTGACGCCACGTTTGCTGCTGCTGTGCAAATGTCAGGGCAAACGACGGGAAACCTAACGCAGACAACCAGCGTCGAAAGCTTTTATCCCGAGCCAGCTGAATTTGCGCCATCAGTTTCTGCGCCTGTTTAATACTTATCCCCGGAACTGCCGACATTTCTTTTTCATTCAACGTGAGCCAGTCAGTTAAAGAGTTAAGCGGAATTCCATCCACCAGCTTTTGCCATGTCGCTCCACCAAAGCCCGTCATATCGAGTCCTTCCGCACCGCTGAGCCATATTAACCGTGAGAGAAACTGCGCTCTGCAGCCTGTTTCCGGCGTAAAACAAGAAAGTGGACCGTATGACTGAGAGTCTGGTAATTCCATGAGTGGCCGCTCACTTACCCGCCATACCACTTCATCCAGCCTGGGGATCCCCTGACCGGCCAGCGTAATAGCCACCTGATCCCCGACAAGCACATTCCATTGTTTAAAACGGGAGACGGAACCCACATTCACTTTGCTCACCCATTTATCATCGAGCTTTAAGGCTTTCAGATTCAGAATGACCGTTACCTTTCCGCTGCGCCCCGTCGTCGTCGTAATTCCTGAAACTTCCGTGAGTTGTCGCGCGGGTGGGTATTTCCATGCCACAGCCCAGGTGGCAGGTTTGTTCTGCCAGTATTTCCCGGCGGGCTCTTCCTCCTGGCGGATTACCACACCGTCAGTCGCAAAAGGCAATGGCTGAATAAACCAGGCATCGCGCCATTTCGCGACGTCATCCGCCGAACTCACCGGAAGAGTAAATTCTGAAACAACGGGGAACCCGAGCTGACTCAGTCGCTGAAGATGATCGGACATCACAGCGGGACCGTCTGGCCATGACCAGATGAATACACCCATTTGATTCAGCAGTTCAGTGGCGGAAGTACGCATCATTGCGCCAGCCACTTTGGATCTCGCATTTACACCACCCTCAACACTTTGCTGATGACCGGTCATCTTCAGATACAACTCCCCCTGCAATACCAGTTCGGGGCTGATGTCTGCGATCTTAAGAGGTATTGAAGGTATAAACGCCGCTTTGGTCGTCCAGTTTTGGCCTTTCTGACCATCACCGCGGCTGAGTAATGCGGCAAGTTGTCCATGCCGATAGACCAGTGAGACGGCAACGCCGTCGATTTTAGGTTGGACCCAAAGATTTTTGCGCCCGCGCATCCAGTTCGCAACGCCTTGTTTGTCACGTAGCTTACTCAGTCCGGTATGGGCAACAGGATGAGCATAAACCGCCTCCTCACCACCCGGAACAGCCATGACCGGGACGGATTGACCGGCACATGCCAGCCACAATTGTTGTTTCTGGCGCAAATTATCGTAAACCGCATCTTCAATCGGGCTGCTGCCGGACTGGTGATAATCCTTATCCCACTGTGCCAACTGCGTTGTGAGCTGGCGGGTTTCCTGAGTCAGGCGCGCTGATGACCATACGGGACATGTCTCTGGCGAGACGTTACCAGCAGCACAATAAAACGATAGAAACATCAGACTGATAATGAAATGGCGCATAGGCACCTCCTTGTGGGTGCAAGTAAACGCCGGTGACTTTTATCATGCCAGAGCCACTTTTCATGATTGCGCGATGCCTTCCCGGTTATTTCATTTGTTGCAGCAACGGCGAGAAATGTTGGAACACGGCCCGGAAATCCATAATAAAGGGCTATTTTCTGTCGCGAAGTTGCGATGAAATACGACTGGACGCTGCACCGGATGCGGCGAGCGTGTATACTGTGCGAGAGATCACTCTTCGCATACTTCCTATCAACCCATTCAGTTGAAACGTCATCATCATGGTTCAAGGCACGCTGTATATCATCTCCGCTCCCAGTGGAGCAGGTAAATCAAGTCTGATTCAGGCTTTACTTAAAACGCAACCGCTCTACGACACGCAGGTTTCTATTTCTCACACTACCCGTTCAGAACGTCCGGGCGAGAAACATGGCGAGCACTATTTCTTTGTCTCAAAAGAAGAATTTCTTGAGATGATCGAAAAAGATGATTTTTTAGAGCATGCCGAAGTCTTCGGTAATTACTACGGAACTTCACGTGTCACCATTGAGCAGGTTTTAGCGTCTGGCGTGGATGTTTTTCTGGATATTGACTGGCAGGGCGCGCAGCAAATCCGCAATAAAATGCCGCAGGCGCGCAGTATTTTCGTGCTGCCGCCGTCGAAAGATGAACTAGACCGTCGCCTGCGTGGCCGTGGTCAGGACAGCGAAGAAGTGATCGCAAAACGTATGGCACAAGCTGTGGCAGAAATGACGCACTATGCTGAATACGATTATTTAATCGTGAATGACGATTTTGATCTGGCTCTGTCGGATTTAAAAACCATTATTCGCGCCGAACGTCTTCGTCTGAGCCGTCAAAAACTCCGTCATGACGGATTAATCACCAAACTATTGGCAGACTGAAGTCACTTTCAGTATTATGCCCAGTCTTTCGTCACCCTGTGGAGTAGCACATATATGGCACGCGTAACTGTTCAAGACGCTGTAGAAAAAATTGGTAACCGTTTTGACCTGGTGTTGGTGGCTGCTCGTCGCGCACGCCAGCTGCAATCTGGTGGTAAAGATCCACTGGTCGCTGAAGAAAATGACAAGGTCACCGTTATCGCTCTGCGCGAAATCGAAGAAGGCCTGATCACGAACAAAATCCTTGATGTTCGCGATCGTCAGGAACAGCAAGAGCAGGAAGCCGCAGAGATTCAGGCAGTTACTGCCATCGCTGAAGGTCGTCGTTAATTAACGAAACGGATCTCACTTGTATATCTTTGAAAGCCTGAATCAACTGATTCAAAAATACCTGCCGGAGGAGCAAATTAAGCGCCTCGTGCAGGCTTACCTTGTTGCGCGGGACGCGCATGAGGGGCAGACACGTTCCAGCGGTGAGCCTTATATTACTCACCCGGTCGCCGTGGCATGTATTTTGGCTGAAATGAGGCTCGATCATGAGACTCTGATGGCGGCGTTATTACACGACGTTATCGAAGACACGCCTGCAACCTACCAGGATATGGAACAACTGTTTGGCAAAAGCGTTGCTGAACTGGTTGAAGGCGTTTCAAAGTTAGACAAGCTGAAATTCCGCGATAAGAAAGAAGCCCAGGCGGAAAACTTTCGCAAAATGGTCATGGCGATGGTGCAAGACATCCGTGTCATTTTGATCAAACTCGCTGACCGTACCCACAACATGCGCACACTGGGCTCCTTGCGCCCGGACAAACGTCGCCGCATTGCCCGCGAAACGCTGGAAATTTACAGCCCGCTGGCTCACCGTTTGGGTATTCATCATCTGAAAACCGAGCTCGAAGAGCTGGGCTTCGAAGCCCTTTATCCGAACCGTTATCGCGTCATTAAAGAAGTGGTGAAAGCCGCGCGTGGTAACCGTAAAGAGATGATTCAGAAAATCCTCTCCGAGATAGAAGGGCGTTTAACTGAAGCCGGTATTCAGTGTCGCGTCAGCGGTCGCGAAAAGCACCTGTACTCTATCTATTGCAAAATGCACCTCAAAGAACAGCGTTTCCATTCGATTATGGATATTTACGCGTTCCGGGTGATCGTAAAAGAACTTGATACCTGTTATCGCGTATTAGGACAGGCGCACAGCCTGTACAAACCGCGTCCGGGTCGGGTAAAAGATTACATCGCGATCCCCAAGGCCAATGGCTATCAATCTCTCCATACTTCTCTGATCGGGCCTCACGGCGTACCGGTTGAAGTACAGATCCGTACTGAAGATATGGATCAGATGGCAGAGATGGGGGTTGCCGCTCACTGGGCTTATAAAGAGAACAGTGAAACCAGCACGACGGCGCAAATTCGCGCCCAGCGTTGGTTACAGAGTTTGCTCGAACTGCAACAAAGTGCGGGTAACTCATTTGAATTTATCGAGAGCGTGAAATCAGATCTGTTCCCGGATGAGATCTACGTCTTTACGCCGGAAGGCAGAATCGTAGAACTGCCTGCGGGCGCGACGCCGGTCGACTTCGCTTACGCTGTGCATACCGATATCGGTCATGCCTGCGTAGGTGCACGCGTTGACCGCCAGCCGTATCCGCTTTCACAACCGCTGACCAGCGGCCAGACTATCGAAATCATTACCGCTCCGGGTGCCCGCCCGAATGCCGCATGGTTAAACTTTGTGGTGAGTTCGCGCGCACGCGCCAAAATTCGCCAGATGCTCAAGAACCTCAAGCGTGATGACTCCGTTTCTCTGGGCCGTCGCCTGCTGAATCATGCATTGGGAGCTGGTAAGAAACTTTCAGACATTCCACCAGAGAACATCAAAAATGAGCTGGATCGTATGAAGCTCACGGCGATGGATGATTTACTGGCTGAAATAGGCCTCGGTAACGCGATGAGTGTTGTTGTTGCTAAAAATCTGATGGGTGACCAGTCTTCTATGGCGAGCTCAGGCACACGCAATCTGCCGATTAAAGGCGCGGATGGCGTACTGATTACCTTCGCCAAATGCTGTCGCCCAATTCCAGGTGACCCGATCATTGCCCACATCAGTCCTGGCAAAGGTCTGGTTATCCACCATGAATCCTGCCGCAATATCCGCGGCTATCAGAAAGAACCTGAGAAATTCATGGCGGTTGACTGGGATGACCATCAGGAAACCGATCAGGAATTTATCGCTGAAATTAAAGTCGATATGTTCAATCATCAGGGTGCTCTGGCCAACCTGACCGCAGCGATCAACGCTGCGCAGTCGAATATCCAGAGTCTGAGCACGGAAGAAAAAGACGGCCGTGTCTACAGCGCCTTTATCCGCCTGACGACCCGCGATCGCGTTCATCTGGCGAATATTATGCGTAAAATTCGTATCATGCCGGACGTTATCAAAGTAACCCGCAACCGAAACTGATTGTTATGACCCCAGAACGTTATGCACGTATTCGTGAAATGCTGACGGCCCGCCAGCCAGACCTCACAGTCTGTATGGAACAGGTGCATAAACCGCATAACGTTTCTGCTGTCATTCGCACCGCCGATGCTGTTGGCGTGCATGAAATTCATGCAGTCTGGCCGACGACAAGAATGAAAACGCTGGTCTCTTCTGCCGCAGGCAGCAACAGTTGGGTTCAGGTCAAAACACACAAAACTATTCAAGATGCCGTCGCCAAAATGAAGGCGCAGGGCATGCAAATCTTAGCCACAAACCTCTCTGAAAAAGCCGTCGACTTTCGCGCGATTGATTACACCCTTCCGACCTGTATTTTACTGGGTCAGGAGAAAACCGGCATTACGCCTGAAGCACTCGCACTGGCAGACAGCGATATCATCATTCCGATGATTGGCATGGTGCAATCGTTAAATGTTTCAGTGGCCTCGGCCCTGATTCTTTATGAAGCCCAACGCCAGCGCGAAAATGCCGGAATGTATCGTCGCGAAAGCACCGTGTTGAGCGAGAAAGAACAACAGCGTTTGCTGTTTGAAGGTGGCTATCCGGTTCTGTCTAACGTGGCGAAAAGAAAGAAGTTACCTCGCCCGTTCATTGATGAAACCGGTCAGATTATTGCTGATGACGAATGGTGGACGGCGATGCAAATGACGGTCAAAAAAAGATGAAAGGCCGCCTGCTCGACGCTATCCCACTCACGTCACTTTCTGGCGTCGGAGCCAGTCAGGCAGACAAACTCGCTAAGCTCGGCCTTGAAACTATTCAGGATTTACTGCTTCACCTTCCCCTGCGCTATGAAGACCGCACCCGTCTGTACGCCATAAACGATTTACAACCCGGACTGTTTGCCACCATTGAAGGTGAAGTGCTGCGCAGTGACATCAGCTTTGGTCGTCGCAGAATGCTTACCTGCCAGATCAGTGACGGCACCGGGCTGGTCACACTGCGCTTCTTCAATTTCAATGCCGCGATGAAAAACAGTCTGGCCGCAGGCCGACGCGTGACCGCATATGGCGAAATCAAACGCGGCACGATTGGCGCAGAAATTATTCATCCCGAATACCGCATTCAGGGCGAAAACAGCGAAGTCGTTTTGCAGGAATCGCTGACGCCGGTTTATCCAACCACCGAAGGCATTCGTCAGGCGACTCTGCGCAAACTGACCGATCAGGCGCTTGAGCTGCTTGATACCGTTCCTGTCGTCGAGCTATTGCCGGAAGAGCTAAGTCGCTCGTTGATTTCGTTGCCCGAGGCGCTGCATCTTCTCCATCGTCCACCACCCGACATTCAGTTGGCCGACCTCGAGAAAGGTCATCATCCGGCACAGCGCCGTCTGATAATGGAAGAGTTACTGGCGCATAATCTCAGCATGCTGGCCGTGCGCGCGGGTACGCAAAGTTATAAAGCGTTGCCGTTACATCACGACGATCGCCTGAAAAAACAGTTCCTCGCTTCTCTTCCGTTCAGCCCTACCGGTGCACAAGATCGCGTTGTGGCCGAAATTGAGCAGGATCTGGCAAAAAGTTATCCGATGATGCGTCTGGTCCAGGGCGATGTCGGCTCAGGTAAAACGCTGGTCGCTGCCCTCGCCGCACTTTGCGCCATCGCGCAGGGGCAGCAGGTAGGCCTGATGGCACCGACGGAATTACTCGCCGAACAGCACGCCAATAACTTTCGCCAGTGGTTCGAACCGCTGGGAATTCAGGTTGGCTGGCTGGCCGGTAAGCAAAAAGGCAAAGCCCGGCAGGCACAGCAGGAAGCGATTGCCAGCGGCCAGGTATCCATGGTGGTTGGCACTCACGCCATCTTCCAGGAACAGGTGCTTTTCTCCTCGTTATCTCTGGTGATCATTGATGAACAACACCGCTTTGGTGTTCATCAGCGGCTGGCATTGTGGGAAAAAGGGTTACAGCAAGGCTTCCATCCGCATCAGTTGATCATGACCGCTACGCCCATCCCAAGAACGCTGGCGATGACGGCTTACGCAGATCTGGATACCTCGGTGATTGACGAGTTACCGCCGGGACGCACGCCGGTGACTACCGTTGCCATTGCGGATACACGACGCAGCGACATAATCAGCCGCGTTAAAAGCGCCTGTGAGCTGGAAAATCGTCAGGCCTATTGGGTCTGTACGCTGATCGAAGAATCAGAAATGCTGGAAGCGCAGGCGGCAGAAGCCACATGGGAAGGTCTGAAAGAAGCGCTACCTGCACTGAATATCGGGTTGGTTCATGGCCGTATGAAGGCTCAGGAAAAACAAGCCGTCATGCAGGCGTTCAAAAAAGGCGAAGTACAGCTGCTGGTGGCAACGACTGTGATTGAAGTGGGAGTCGACGTGCCGAATGCCAGCCTGATGATCATCGAAAACCCGGAACGTCTGGGTTTGGCGCAGCTACATCAGCTACGCGGCCGCGTTGGCCGTGGTGCGGTAGCTTCCCACTGCGTACTGTTATACAAAACGCCGCTCAGCAAGACGGCTCAGAAGCGTTTGCAGGTACTGCGCGACAGTAATGACGGTTTTGTGATTGCTCAGCAGGATTTAGAAATTCGTGGTCCGGGTGAATTGCTGGGTACCCGTCAGACCGGCAGCGCCGAATTCAAAGTGGCGGATTTGCTGCGCGATCAGGCAATGATCCCAGATGTGCAGCGCATCGCGCGCTATCTTCAGCAACAGTTCCCCGATCATGCCAAAGCGCTGATTGAACGCTGGCTGCCGGAAAGAGTGCGTTATACCAACGCCTGATCCCGCCTTTTTCTGCCAAAACATCATTAAAAATGATGCTTCCTTAGCAACTATTCCTCAGAGTTTTGTTAGAAAATCATCCTTAACCACTTTCTTCCCTGGTTATTTGATGACCTTCACAGACTCACATAAAGTCTGTAACCGGTTTCACATCCCACATCTACACTGATGATAATTAAGGCAACCCTGTGTGATTCCTTCACCATAAGGCCAATATCATTATGAGCATCAGCCAGTCTCTGTTTCAGTTTATTGAACAAAAAATCAGCCCGTTCGCGGCCCGCTTATCCTCTCAACGTCATGTTATGGCAGTGCGCGACGGCTTTATTTCAGCAATGCCGTTTATGATTGTTGGCTCGTTTCTGTTAGTTTTCGTGCATCCTCCTTTTTCGCCGGAATCCTCCTGGGGATTTGCCCGCAACTGGTTGGCGTTATCAGCGAAATATGAGCTTCAGATACTGACACCGTTCAATATGACGATGGGCATCATGTCGATCTACATCGCGGCGTCTATTGCCTACAATCTGGCGAGAAGCTACAAACTTGACCCCTTTATGACCGCGATGCTGTCGTTGATGTCGTTCCTGTTAGTCGCTGCGCCTCAGGTTGATAAAAAGATGTCAACGGAGGCGCTGGGCGGTGTAGGTATTTTCACCGCTATATTGGTCGCGATTTATGTCACCGAACTGACGCGGCTGCTAAAGAAATACAATATCGGCATACGGCTTCCTGAGCAGGTACCTTCAAACATTAAACATTCATTTGATCTGCTGATCCCGATTATTGCCGTGGTGATTACGCTGTTTCCGATCAGCTTACTGGTGCAGGCGGGCTTCGATATGCTGCTGCCGCAGGCCATTATGGCGTTGTTTGAGCCGCTGATTTCTGCCGCCGACTCGCTTCCGGCCGTTCTGGTGGCGGTGCTGATTTGTCATCTCCTATGGTTCGCCGGGATCCACGGTTCGGCGATTGTCTCAGGGATGTTACAGGCATTCTGGCTGACCAATCTCGGGCTGAATCAGACCGCGCTGGCCGCCGGATTGCCGATGACGCACATCATGACTGAGGCGTTCTGGAATTTCCTTATCGTCATTGGCGGTTCTGGCGCGACAATCGGTCTGGTGTTGCTGTTTTGTCGCAGTAAGTCAGCGCATCTGCGGACCATGGGGAAACTCAGTCTGGTGCCGAGCTGTTTCAACATCAACGAGCCGGTGATTTTCGGTACCCCAATCGTTATGAACCCGGTATTTTTCATCCCGTTCCTGCTGGCCCCGATGGTCAATGCCGTGATCGCTTATCTGGCCGTTTCCACGGATCTTCTCCCGCACATGATCTCACTGGTTCCGTGGACATCCCCGGCGCCGATTGGCGCAGCCTGGGCGATGGGCTGGGATTTCAAAGTGTCGATTTTGGTCATCATGCTGATGGCGCTGTCTATGATGATTTACTACCCGTTCTTCAAAGTCTACGAGAAGCAGTTACTGACTCAGGAGAAAGCAGCGGAAGCCGAAAAAGTCTTTACTGAGCAAGCTGACGCAGCAAATTAAGCAAATTTGGAGTGATGAATCGGGCACAAAAACATGGGTTTTTGTGCCCTTATTTAGTTAAGGCAGTTAAGCAATTGCCGGGAAGACCGGCAGCATCAGGAACAATTTAATGACGATGGCATTGGCGATATCAAGGAAAAACGCGCCGACCATAGGAACAACTAAAAATGCCAGATGTGAAGGACCGAACTTGTTTGTGATCGCCTGCATATTAGCAATCGCTGTTGGCGTTGCGCCCAGACCAAATCCGCAATGGCCTGCTGCCAGCACCGCTGCATCGTAATTTTTGCCCATCACGCGATAGGTGACGAAAATCGCGTAAAGCGCCATCGCGATAGTCTGCGCGAGCAGGATGGCCATCATCGGCAACGCCAGCGACGCCATTTCCCAGAGTTTGAGGCTCATCAGCGCCATCGCCAGAAACAGCGACAGGCTGACGTTGCCCAGCACCGAGACCGCACGATCAAATACGCGGTAGAAACCCAACCATGCGAGAAGATTACTCAGGATCACGCCAACAAACAGGACACAGACAAAGGTCGGAATTTCGAAAGCGGAGCCATGCAGTAGTTCGGAAATACGGGTGCCTGCACTCAGACAGATGGCGATCAGCGCAATCGTCTCCACGAGCACCAGCGGAGTGATCATGCGGCCAATTGCAGGTTTTTCGAATGCGCTCGGATCGGCTGAATCATCAAGCGAGCCGTTAGGCGTTGAAGAGTGACTCACCAGATAACGCGCCACCGGCCCGCCAATAATGCCGCCGAGCACCAGCCCGAATGTCGCACAGGCCATCGCTACTTCGGTGGCATTCTCAAAGCCATAGCGTTCTATGAACACCTTACTCCAAGCTGCGCCAGTACCGTGGCCGCCGGACAGCGTTACGGAACCGGACAGCAGCCCCATCAGGGGATCCATTCCCAACATTTTTGCCATGCCTATGCCAATAACGTTTTGCAGCAACAGCAATCCGACGACGACAAACACCAGCAGCATCAGGCTTTTTCCGCCGGAACGCAGACTGGCCAGATTCGCGTTAAGACCGATGGTGGCAAAGAATGCCAGCATCAGAGGTTCTTTTAACGAAATATCAAAACCAATTTCCCAGCCAAATATCCGGTTGGCGATCAGCAGCACAACGGCAACTAACAAACCGCCCGCGACAGGTTCAGGAATGGTGTATTTTTTAAGAAAGTTAATCGACTGAACGCATTTGCGCCCTAAAAGGAGAACCAGCGTGGCAGCCACCAGCGTGCCGTAGGTATCGAGCTGAATCATTCACGAACTCCATCTTGTAATAAATCCAATAAAATTATTGAGTTATAAATTTCTCAATTCATTATTTTTCCCCAGAGGGTGAATTAGAAGTCAATAACGCTAAATCACGCAAGAAAAACAGGGCTTAACAAACCCATTAACTCAAATTAATGACGATAAATCCGTGTTAGCAAACGATTGCTTTTATTGTCGATTTCAATAAAAATGCCCGCTTTGCCGCTTATTGGAATGCCACAACATGAGTACGCAAACAGCAGAACAAGAAACACCGCAATCCGACCTTTCCCGCCAGACTAAAAGTGAACTGATTTACCGGCTCGAAGACCGCCCCCCAATTCCTCAGACGTTATTTGCCGCCTGCCAGCATTTGCTGGCGATGTTTGTAGCCGTGATCACCCCGGCATTACTGATTTGTCAGGCATTGGGGCTCCCCGCGCAGGACACCCAGCACATCATCAGCATGTCGCTTTTTGCCTCTGGTCTGGCTTCCATTTTACAAATTAAAACCTGGGGTCCGGTGGGATCGGGACTTCTCTCGATTCAGGGCACCAGCTTTAACTTTGTTTCGCCGCTGATTATGGGCGGTCTGGCGCTGAAAAATGGCGGTGCCGATGTCCCGACCATGATGGCCGCATTGTTCGGGACGCTGATGCTGGCGTCTTGTACTGAAATCATTCTCTCACGCTTCCTGCACCTCGCCCGGCGCGTGATCACCCCGCTGGTTTCCGGGATTGTAGTGATGATTATCGGCCTCTCGCTGATTCAGGTCGGTCTGACATCCATCGGTGGCGGATATGCCGCGATGAGCGACCACACCTTTGGCGCACCGAAAAACCTGATGCTGGCCGCTGTGGTTCTGGTGGTGATTATTTTACTCAACCGCCAGCGTAACCCTTACCTGCGTGTGGCCTCGCTGGTTATTGCGATGGCAGTGGGCTATCTGGCCGCATGGATGATGGGGATGTTGCCGACCGTGGCACCCTCGTCACAAACCAGCTGGATCACCTTCCCGACGCCGCTTTACTACGGTCTGGGAATTGACTGGAATCTTCTGATCCCGCTGATGCTTATCTTTATGGTCACCTCGCTGGAAACTATTGGTGATATCACCGCGACATCCGACGTTTCCGAGCAACCGGTCAGCGGCCCGCTTTACATGAAGCGCATCAAGGGCGGCGTGCTGGCCAACGGCCTGAACTCCATGCTCTCTGCGGTGTTCAATACCTTCCCGAATTCCTGCTTCGGCCAAAATAACGGCGTAATCCAACTGACCGGCGTTGCCAGCCGTTATGTAGGGTTTGTCGTGGCGCTGATGCTGATTGTCCTGGGACTTTTCCCTGCGGTTGCCGGATTCGTTCAGCACATCCCTGAACCGGTTCTTGGCGGCGCGACCATCGTGATGTTTGGTACCATCGCGGCTTCCGGTGTACGTATTGTTTCCCGTGAACGTCTGAACCGCCGCGCGATTATGATCATGGCGCTGTCTCTGGCAGTCGGTATGGGAGTATCCCAGCAGCCATTGATCCTGCAATTCGCGCCAGATTGGATCAAAACCCTGCTCTCCTCCGGGATTGCTGCGGGCGGGATTACTGCGATTGTTCTGAATTTGGTTTTTCCTCACGAAAAGTCATAACCGACTGTAATACGCATGCAACGGCGGCAGGTGGTTCGGAACCCCTGCCGCTTTTTATTGTCTGCAGTCTGCTAAGCTGTTGAGAAATTTCGCTGTTTGCGGCATAAACAGAGAACCTATATCCTTAATTTACGCTACAGGCCCCAGACGATGAGATTTATCGGTAAAATTTTGCTGACGTTCGTCCTGCTTCTGGTACTGGCGATTGTGCTGGTGTACGTCCTATTACAGACCCGCTGGGCGGCGGGTAAACTCAGTACCTGGGTCACGGATAACAGTGATTACCGGCTCGCCGTCGAAAAATTGGACCACGACTGGTCAACGCCGGGGCGGGTGACGCTCACTAATGTCATCTTCGGGCAGAAAAATCAGCCTGAAACGCTCAGCGCCGGTGAAGTCGATCTCGATTTAAGCTGGCGTCAGATTACTGAACCGCGCTTTTTCGATCGCGTCGTGCTGATTAACGGACGCCTGAACGTCAGCCCCTCCGCCATGAACCTGCCTTTTCAGGCCAATACGCTGCAACTGAGCAAAATGGCGCTGACCGGAAACGCCGCCGGACTGGAGATTCAGGGTCAGCAGATCAATGCCGGGATTTCCCCATGGCAACCCAAACCCCTCCAGCTGTTGGGCGATAAAGCGGATTTTCAGCTCAGTGCGGCGAACCTTACCGTCAACGGGCTTCCCGCCGAAAACGTCCTGATTCAGGGTAACCTGAATAATAAAATTCTCACGCTGGGCAATTTTGGGGGTGATTTAGCGCGCGGTCAGCTCACCGGCAAAGCCACTCAGGCAGCGGATGGCAGCTGGAATATCGAAAACCTGCGCCTGAGCAATGTGCGCCTGCAAACATCCAAATCGCTTTCTGAGTTTTTCGATGATTTCCAGACGCTGCCAAAAGTCACCATCGAACGGCTTGATCTGATCGACGCCCGTTTGCAGGGAACCGACTGGGCATTCAGCGATGTTGATCTTTCCGTACAGGATGTGACGCTGGAAAAAGGCGACTGGCAAAGCAATGACGGCGAAATCTCGCTAAACGCGACTGATATGATTAACGGCAATTTGCATATTCAGGATCCGATCATCAATCTCGATCTGACTGCGCAAGGCATTTCTATCAAGCAGGCTACGGCACGCTGGGAGCGCAGTTTGTTGCGTACCACCGGCAACTGGCTCCGCGCCAATAAACGCCTGCAACTTGATGAGCTTTCTGTCGCCGGGCTGGAATACACGCTGCCGCAAAACTGGAGACAACTTTGGTTACAGCCACTGCCGGATTCCCTGGCTGAAATCTCGATTGGCCGGTTTATTGCCAACAGAAATCTGATCATTGATATCAATCCACAGTTCCCCTTCCAGCTAACGGCGTTGGATGGGCTGGGTAACAATCTGCTGCTGGCGCGTAATCACCAGTGGGGGATCTGGAATGGTAAGCTGAATCTGAACGCCAGCGAAGCGACGTTCAACCGGAACGACGTGCGCCGCCCTTCCATTACGCTGGAGGCCAGTGACCGTCAGGTGAATATTTCTGAGCTGAGCGCGTTCACTAAAGAAGGATTGCTGGAAGCCACCGGGACGGTGGATCAGCAACCACAGCGCCAGTTCTCGGTGAAAATGACCGGGCGCGCCGTGCCAGCTAATCAACTGGAAAACTGGGGATGGCCGCATCTGCAGCTTGACGGTAACGCCAACATGCAGCTCAATCTGCAAGGGCAGATGCCGGCTAACGTGGATTACAAGCCCACGCTCAATGGCACACTTCAGGTGAACGGCGCCAACGGTCAGATTATCAATCAGAGAATGCTGAACGGACTGGTTTCCGGCGCAGTAACACCGTAACTGCCAGCACTGTTTTCTGAAAAGAAAAAGCACCGCCATCGCGGTGCTTTTTTATGCGCTTATATTTAGGCTGAAAATTAGTTAATTGCAGGTTCCAGCGGCGCACCGGGAGCTGCCGGCAGAACAAGATAAGTACCTTCAAATACTGCGCCTTCGGCCTCATCGCCGTACAAATTCACTTCAAGCTGCACGCGTGCTTTACGCCCGCGCGCCAGGCGGTCCAGATCGCCACTAACTGAACCGAGATCGGCCACCGCACGCGGCCTGCCGGTCACAGGCGAACTGTAGCGGATATGCGCATCGGCCAGAACAATAGTCCCGCCAAGATGACGTTCACGAAGCAACAGCCAAATCAGCCCCCAGCCGGTCAGCGTCGCGAGTGAAAATAAACTACCCGCAAACAGCGTGTGGTGCGGATTCTGATTGCCGTTCTCCGGCATCGTGGTAACAAACCGCTGGCCAGTGTACTGGCTGATGCGCACGCCCATTTTTTCACTGAGAGGAATATGATCGTACCAGGCCTGTTGCAGCTGACCACACCAGTCGGGGCGATGGAGAATGTCATCCAACGTTTCAACCGGTTTGATCATCAGGAAGTGTCGCACCGGCGTGGTTTGCGGCGTGGTAATTTCTCCCTGATTGATGAAACCCAGTTTGGCAAAAAACTCTACGGCGTCTTCACGGGCACTACACACCACGCGCTTAACGCCTTCCTGACGCGCCACAGACTCCAGGGTCATCGCCACCAACGTTCCCAGCCCTTTATCCTGCACGTTCGGGTCAACCGCCAGGAAGCGGATAGAGGCCTCATTGTCGGCATTGATATATAAACGGCCCACAGCGACCGGGCAGCCCTGTTCATCCACCACCATCTGATGATGCGCAATGGAATCGTAAGCATCGCGCTCTGAACCTTCGGGCTGACGCAATGGCTTGCGCAGCATTTCCCAGCGAAATCGGTAATAGTCGGCCAGTTCTTTTTCGGTCGTCGGTACTCTCAGGTGATACATAATTGTGTTCTCTCCGGCGTTTATGCCTTTTCGATCAGACTTGTAGCCAGAAGGTCACCGGCCCGTCGTTCACCAGCGCCACTTTCATATCCGCAGCAAAGCGGCCGGTTTCGGTAGCGATACCTTTTTCACGGCACTGCCCGCAGAAATACTGATATAGACGGTCGGCTTCCTGCGGCTCTGCGCCGCGTGAAAAGCCGGGGCGCATGCCTTTTTGCGTGTCCGCCGCCAGCGTAAACTGCGATACGACCAGCAGGCTTCCCCCCGCCTGCTGGACGTTTAGATTCATTTTGTCATTTTCGTCACCGAATATCCGGTACCCGATCACCCGTTCACACAGGCGTTTGGCTTTTTGCTCATCATCTCCCTGTTCGACACCCAGTAACACCAGCAATCCCGGCCCGATCTCACCGCAGACGTCGCCATCAATGGTAACGCTGGCATTTAACACCCGCTGAATTAACGCAATCATAAACATCCTTCTGACTGATTATTCTGCTGCCACATCTTGAGCAGACTGCAATTTTCTCAGGGAACGAAACTCGCCGAGCGTCACGGTGATTTCTGCTCCCAAAAGCACGATACACCAGCTGACATAGACCCAAAGAAATAAAATTGGGATCACCGCCAGTACGCCATAAATCAGCTGATAGGACGGGAAAAGCTGGATATATAAAGCAAAGATTTTCTTACTTAATTCAAATAATGCCCCCGAGAAGAGCGCACCAATCAGCGCATCTTTCGCCGGTACTCTGACCGTCGGCACAACCTGATATAACAGCCAGAAAGATATCCATGAAATCAGCAATGGCAGAATGCGCAGAGCATGGTCAATCAGCGAATGTACGCCGCTGATATTCAGCCAGTTCAGCGATAGCAAATAGGAGCTGATGGCCACGCTGGCGACCAGCAGGATAGGCCCGAGCGTCAGCACCATCCAGTACACGGCGAAGGAGAATACGATCGGGCGTTTAGTTTTGCTGTCCCAGATTTTGTTCAGGACGCTGTCTACCGAGGCTATCAAAAGCAGCGCGGTAACGATTAAGCCGCAGGTGCCCACGGCGGTCATTTTGCTGGAGTTCGCCACAAACTGTTCGAGATAGCGCTGGATGGTATTGCCGGTCGCAGGCATGAAGTTAGAGAAAATAAAGGTTTTGAGCTGCGCGCTGATATCCGAAAAAACCGGAAATAAGGCGAACAGCGAAAAAACCACCGCGATCAGCGGCACGAGAGAAAGCAAAGAGACATAGGCTAAATGGCCCGCCAGAAGCGTCAGGCCATCTTTATCTGAACGCCGCAGAAGAAGGCGCGTAAATTTCCAGCATGATTTCGGGTAGTGGCTCAGTGCCCGTTTCTGCATCACAACATCCTTCAGGAAAAGTACTTCGGTACTGTCTGATTATCTTCCACCCACACGGATTCAATCCCCACGGCACGTGCCGCTTCGATATTCTCGATCACATCATCAAAGAACACAGCGTCACCAGCACTGATGCCTTCATGTGCCAGAACATGCTGGAAAATGCCCGGCTCAGGTTTTCGCATACCGATGTTTTGTGAGAGATAAATGGCGTCGGTGTTGGCTTCGATTTCAGGGTAATTTTGCGGCCAGAAATCCAGATGCAGGCGGTTAGTATTCGATAAGACCACCACGCGATGCCCCTGCTGGCGCAGCGTTTTGAAGATCTCAATCACTTCAGGGCGCAAGCCAACAAACACTGACTGCCAGCCAAGGCTGAACTGTTCGAAGCTCAGCGCGATACCCAATTCATGGCAGAGTTCGGCGGCAAACTCTTCGTCGCTGATTTCACCCCGCTCGTGCTTCTGGAAGACTTCGCCCATTGAGAATCGCTCAGTTAGCGTCGCAAGCGGCGTTCCGCTGAAATTGCTCCATACGCCAAGAACACGTTTGAAATCAATATCAATAATGACGTTTCCCATATCAAAAATGTACAGCATTGCACGCTCCTGATTTCAAAGATGACTGTTAACTTTAGCGGTAAAACGTACAGCTGAACAGTGACAGAATTGCGGGATGACGCGCAGGGGCAGAAAAAAAACATAAAAAAAACAGGGTACCAAAGGCACCCTGTTTCTGTGTAACGGCTTTACGTTAAAGAAGATTACGCTTCTTTAGGACCACGCATTGCACGTTTACGATCGTTCTCAGTCAGGTGACGTTTACGGATACGCACAGACAGAGGAGTCACTTCGACCAGTTCGTCATCATCGATGAATTCCAGAGCTTGCTCCAGAGACATTTTGATAGCAGGAACCAGAGTCGTTGCTTCGTCAGTACCAGACGCACGCATGTTGGTCAGTTTCTTACCGGTCAGACAGTTCACAGTCAGGTCGTTAGAACGTGAGTGAATACCGATGATCTGGCCTTCATACACTTCTGCGCCGTGGCCCAGGAACAATTTACCGCGGTCTTGCAGGCTGTACAGTGCGAACGCAACGGCTTTACCCTGACCGTTAGAAATCAGCACGCCGTTCTGACGCTGACCGATTTCACCCTGACGAACATCATCGTAGTGGCTGAATGTGGAGTACAGCAGACCGGTACCTGAAGTCATGGTCATGAATTCAGTACGGAAGCCGATCAGGCCACGTGCCGGGATCAGGTAATCAAGACGGATACGACCTTTACCGTCTGGGATCATGTCTTTGACATCGCCTTTGCGCTCACCCATGGCCTGCATAACAGAACCCTGGTGTTGCTCTTCGATATCCAGTGTCACGTTCTCGAATGGCTCTTGCATGCGGCCATCGATTTTACGGTTGATTACTTTAGGACGGGAAACCGCCAGCTCGAAACCTTCGCGACGCATGTTTTCGATCAGAACCGACAGGTGAAGTTCACCACGGCCTGAAACGCGGAATGCATCAGCATCTTCAGTTTCGTCAACGCGCAATGCCACGTTGTGTACCAGTTCTTTGTTCAGACGATCAAGGATCTGACGTGAAGTCACATACTTGCCTTCTTTACCACAGAACGGAGAGGTGTTGACGTTGAAGTACATAGTCACGGTGGGTTCATCAACGCTCAGCGCTGGCAGTGCTTCAACATTTGCCGGGTCACAGATAGTGTCGGAAATGTTCAGTTCACCCAGACCGGTGATTGCGATGATATCGCCCGCTTCAGCAACGGTCGCTTCGATACGCTCAAGACCCATGTGAGTCAGAACTTTACCGACTTTACCGTTACGGGTTTTGCCTTCGCTGTCGATCACAGTGATCTGTTGGTTAGGCTTAACAGTACCACGCTTGATACGGCCGATGCCGATAACGCCAACGTAGTTGTTGTAGTCAAGCTGAGAGATTTGCATCTGGAAAGGTGCTTCCATCTCAACTTGTGGCGGAGATACGTGGTCAACGATCGCCTGGTACAGCGGGGTCATGTCTTCGGCCATATCGTTATGGTCGGTACCCGCGATACCCAACAATGCAGATGCATAGATGATTGGGAAATCGAGTTGTTCGTCGGTTGCGTCCAGGTTTACGAACAGGTCGAAGACCTGATCAACAACCCAGTCAGGACGCGCGCCAGGGCGGTCAACCTTGTTGATTACCACGATCGGCTTCAGACCATTAGCGAAGGCTTTTTTAGTCACGAAGCGGGTTTGCGGCATTGGGCCATCCATTGCATCCACAACCAGCAGCACCGAGTCGACCATTGACATCACACGCTCAACCTCACCGCCGAAGTCGGCGTGTCCTGGGGTATCCACGATGTTGATGCGGTAGTCTTTCCAATTAATGGCGGTGTTTTTTGCGAGGATGGTAATCCCACGCTCTTTCTCCAAATCGTTGGAGTCCATTACGCGTTCGGTAGCTTCTGCACGTTCTCCGAAAGTACCGGATTGTTGCAGCAGCTTGTCGACCAGGGTGGTTTTACCATGGTCAACGTGGGCAATAATGGCGATGTTACGCAAATTTTCGATCACAGCTTTGCCTCAGGCATTAGAAATAGCGCGCTATTGTACACGTATTAAGCGAGGTTCTAAACAAGATCACAAGGATCTTGTTGAAACAACTTAAGGATGGTTACTTTGTGATCCCTTTCACGGTGCAAAAAGAACACTGAACCAATATGACGCACCACTTTGGTGCTTTACATCTCACGATTAGCACCATTGTAGTGCATAACTTCCGTTATGGTGCATACTTATTGAGAGCAAGAGCCCTGTAAAATGGCGTTGTTTGCATTTTCTCAAAGTTGGCACAGTTTTCGCTATACCTTTTACAGGGTGAAAAGAGTCTTATCAGACAATAATAGTGCTGTTTAGGCCACACGCCAGTTCCAGTAAGGCTGTTATTTCCAACTAAAGACCAAAAAATGGTTATTCGTTCCACGACGATAATGAGAAATTCGGGAGAACTAGTATGTCCGCTGAACACGTTTTGACGATGCTGAATGAGCATGAAGTGAAATTCGTAGATTTACGTTTCACTGATACCAAAGGCAAAGAACAGCACGTCACCATTCCTGCACACCAGGTTAGCGCCGACTTCTTCGAAGAAGGTAAAATGTTTGATGGCTCTTCAATCGGTGGCTGGAAAGGCATTAACGAATCTGACATGGTTCTGATGCCAGATGCCAGCACTGCTGTTCTGGACCCATTCTTTGAAGAAACCACACTGATCATTCGTTGCGATATCCTTGAGCCAACAACGCTGCAAGGTTATGACCGTGACCCACGTTCAACGTCTAAGCGTGCAGAAGATTTCCTGCGGGCTTCCGGCATCGCGGACACCGTTCTGTTCGGGCCAGAGCCAGAATTCTTCCTGTTTGATGATGTGCGTTTTGGCAGCAGCATCTCCGGTTCTCACGTCGCTATCGATGATATCGAAGGCGCATGGAACTCTGCGACTAAATACGAAGGCGGCAACAAAGGCCACCGTCCTGCAGTAAAAGGTGGCTACTTCCCGGTTCCTCCGGTCGACTCCTCTCAGGATCTGCGTTCTACCATGTGTCTGACCATGGAAGAAATGGGCCTGGTTGTTGAAGCTCACCACCACGAAGTAGCAACTGCTGGTCAGAACGAAGTGGCAACCCGCTTCAACACAATGACCAAGAAAGCTGACGAAATCCAAATCTACAAATACGTGGTTCACAACGTGGCTCACGCATTTGGCAAAACCGCGACCTTCATGCCAAAACCAATGTTTGGCGATAACGGTTCCGGTATGCACTGCCATATGTCCTTGTTCAAGAACGGTAATAACCTGTTCTCTGGCGACAAATACGGCGGCCTGTCTGAAATGGCACTGTTCTACATCGGCGGTATCATCAAGCACGCTAAAGCGATCAACGCCTACGCTAACCCGACTACCAACTCCTACAAGCGTTTGGTCCCGGGCTACGAAGCTCCAGTAATGCTGGCGTACTCTGCGCGTAACCGTTCTGCATCCATCCGTATTCCACACGTATCAAGCCCTAAAGCGATGCGTATCGAAGCACGTTTCCCTGATCCAGCGGCTAACCCATACCTGGCGTTCGCTGCACTGATGATGGCTGGCGTCGACGGTATCATCAACAAAATCCATCCTGGTGATGCGATGGATAAAAACCTGTATGACCTGCCACCGGAAGAAGAAGCAGAAATTCCAAAAGTTGCAGGCTCACTGGAAGAAGCGATGAACTGCCTGAGCGAAGACCGCGAGTTCCTGACCCGTGGCGGCGTGTTCACCGATGACGCGATCGATGCTTATATTGCTCTGCGTAAAGAAGAGATGGACCGTGTTCGCATGACTCCGCACCCGGTTGAGTTCGAACTGTACTACAGCGTTTAATAAATCAGCATCTACTCTTCGATTAGAGCTGAACTCAGCGCCCGTCTTCGTACAGGCGCTGAGCGGAATACCCGACTGAAGGTCAGGTAGTGAGAAAACCTTCAGCGTCAAAATCAAGTAAGACGATTTAATTTGTTGCCGTGGAAACTTTCAGCCCATCTCCGGATGGGCTTTTTTCTCCACACTCTTTCCTGCTTAACCCCTCTGGCCCGTGAATCTGCCGGGTAACGAGATAAAATGCACCCATCCGGTGCGGGAGACTGCGGTATGGCAACTGGCAAACTGCCCGATGCTGGGCAGATCCTGAATTCCTTAATCAACAGCGTTCTGTTGTTGGACGACGATTTGGCGGTGCACTACGCCAATCCGGCGGCTCAGCAGCTGCTGGCGCAAAGTTCCCGCAAACTTTTTGGCACACCTTTGCCAGAGCTGGTGGGATATTTTTCGCTGAATATCGAGTTGATGCGTGAAAGTCTGACGGCCGGACAGGGCTTTACAGACAGCGAAGTCACTTTGGTGGTGGATGGCCGCGCGCATGTGCTGTCACTGACTGCCCAGATGCTGCCGGAAGGTTTCATTCTGGTGGAACTGGCCCCAATGGATAATCAGCGCAGGCTGAGCCAGGAACAATTGCAGCATGCTCAACAAGTTGCCGCGCGTGATTTAATCCGCGGTCTGGCGCATGAAATTAAAAATCCGCTCGGTGGATTACGTGGCGCAGCTCAGTTGTTATCCAGAGCGCTCCCGGATCCGGCGCTCCTGGAATACACCAAAGTCATTATTGAGCAGGCCGACCGCTTGCGTAATCTGGTTGATCGTTTGCTGGGGCCTCAGCGCCCAAGTCAGCACGTCACGCAAAGCATTCATCAGGTTGCAGAACGTGTTTGCCAGCTGGTGTCGATGGAGAAGCCGGATAACGTTCAGCTCGTGAGGGACTACGATCCAAGCCTGCCAGAACTGGCGCATGACCCCGATCAGATTGAACAAATTTTATTGAACATCACCCGCAATGCTCTGCAGGCACTCGGGGAGGAAGGCGGCACAATTACACTGCGTACGCGCACTGCTTTCCAGATAACGTTACATGGCGTGCGTTATCGTCTGGCGGCCCGTATCGATATTGAAGATGACGGCCCCGGCGTACCGGCCCATTTGCAGGACACCCTTTTTTACCCCATGGTCAGTGGCCGCGAGGGGGGCACCGGTTTGGGCCTGTCCATCGCGCGCAGTTTGATTGATCAGCATTCGGGTAAAGTTGAATTTAACAGTTGGCCAGGACATACCGAATTCTCGGTTTTCCTGCCTATTCGCCAGTGAGGTTCTTATGCAACGAGGGATAGTCTGGATCGTCGATGACGATAGCTCCATCCGCTGGGTACTTGAACGTGCGCTCACTGGGGCAGGTTTGCACTGCACTACGTTTGACAGCGGTAATGAAGTGCTGGAAGCCATTGCGACTCAAACCCCTGACGTTTTGTTATCAGATATCCGCATGCCCGGCATGGACGGTTTAGCGCTGCTGAAACAGATTAAACAGCGCCATCCGATGCTTCCGGTCATCATAATGACAGCGCATTCCGATCTGGATGCTGCCGTCAGCGCGTATCAGCAAGGTGCGTTTGATTATCTGCCAAAACCGTTCGACATTGATGAAGCCGTAGCGCTGGTAGAACGCGCCATCAGTCATTACCAGGAACAGCAACAACCGGCGCGCACTCAGCCCGCCAGCGGTCCGACGGCTGACATTATTGGCGAAGCGCCAGCCATGCAGGATGTTTTCCGCATCATAGGCCGCCTGTCCCGCTCGTCGATCAGCGTCCTGATCAACGGCGAATCAGGCACCGGTAAAGAACTGGTTGCTCATGCTCTTCACCGCCACAGCCCGCGCGCTAAAGCCCCTTTTATCGCGTTAAATATGGCCGCAATCCCGAAAGACCTGATCGAGTCGGAACTGTTCGGCCACGAGAAAGGCGCATTTACCGGCGCGAATACCGTTCGTCAGGGGCGTTTTGAGCAGGCTGATAACGGCACACTGTTCCTCGATGAGATTGGCGATATGCCGCTCGACGTACAAACCCGCCTGCTGCGCGTGCTGGCAGACGGTCAGTTCTACCGCGTCGGTGGCTATGCGCCGGTGAAAGTCGATGTACGAATCATTGCAGCGACACACCAGAATCTGGAACTTCGGGTTCAGGAAGGCAAATTCCGTGAGGATTTATTCCATCGTCTGAATGTGATCCGCGTGCATTTGCCACCGCTGCGTGAACGTCGTGAAGATATTCCGCGTCTGGCACGCTATTTCCTGCAAGTTGCCGCGAAAGAGCTTGGCGTAGAAGCGAAGAATCTGCATCCGGAAACAGAAACTGCACTGACGCGTCTGCCGTGGCAAGGTAACGTGCGCCAGCTGGAGAACACCTGTCGCTGGTTAACCGTGATGGCGGCCGGTCAGGAAGTGCTGATTCAGGACTTACCGAGCGAGCTGTTCGAAACCTCGGCGCCCGAAGCGGGCGGGCAGAGTTTGCCGGACAGCTGGGCAACGCTGCTGGCACAATGGGCGGATCGCGCGCTGCGTTCCGGTCATCAAAACCTGCTATCAGAAGCGCAGCCTGAAATGGAACGCACCTTGCTGACCACGGCGCTGCGCCATACGCAAGGCCACAAGCAGGAAGCCGCTCGTTTACTGGGCTGGGGGCGTAATACTCTGACACGTAAACTGAAAGAACTGGGCATGGAATAACATCCGCGTCAAAAGCAAAACAGCCGCAAAAGCGGCTGTTTTTGTTTGGGGAAACGCTGAGTTTGCAGGTCAGATCACGCGGGAGAATTGCTTCTGGCGAACCTGACGGCGTAAATAGATATCAAAACACATGCAAATATTGCGGATCAACAGGCGTCCGCGCGGCGTGACCTGAATATGTTTCTTACTCACCTCCACCAGTCCGTCTTCTGCCAGCGGCACCAGCAACGCTAAGTCTTCGGCAAAGTATTCATTGAACGGAATACCATAGCGTTTCTCGATATCTGCAAAATCCAGTTCGAAATGGCAGATCAGTGCTTTGATCACATCACGACGCAGGCAGTCATCGTCGGTCATTTCCAAACCCCGCCAGAGCGCATTTCCCTGCTCTTCGACCCGCGCGTAATAAGTTTTCAGGTCTTTCTCGTTTTGCGCATAGGTATCGCCCAACATGCTGATTGCAGAAACACCCATCCCAAGCAAATCGCTGTCACCCTGCGTGGTGTAACCCTGAAAATTGCGGTGCAATTTGCCTTCGCGCTGCGCAATCGCCAGTTCGTCATCCGGTCGGGCAAAGTGATCCATACCGATAAAGCAGTAACCGGATTCTGTCAGTGAACTGATGGTTTCCTGCAGGATTCTCAGTTTCTCTTCAGCACCGGGCAAATCGGCATCTTTGATTTTGCGTTGAGCGGCGAAAAGAGTCGGCATGTGGGCGTAATTGAATACGCTAAGGCGATCGGGATTCAGCGCGGCGACGCGTTGCAGCGTATAGGCAAAACTTTCAGCCGTTTGTTTTGGCAGGCCGTAAATAAGATCGATATTGGTCGAGTTAAAACCCAGCGCGCGCGCACGTTCGATCAGAGCAAAAATGAAGTCTTCGTCCTGCTCACGATTAACCAGACGCTGCACTTCCTTGTTGAAATCCTGCACGCCCATGCTCAGACGATTGAAGCCTTCGTTGCGCAGGTGATCCAGCACATCCAGCTCTATTTCACGCGGATCAAGCTCCAGCGACATCTCCGCATCCGGCAGGAGAGTGAAATGTTCCCGCAGAAGGGCCATCAGACGGCTTATCTGAGCTTTAGTCAGATAAGTGGGTGTACCACCGCCCCAATGGAGCTGACTGACGTGACGGCCCTTAAAGAGCGGCGCACGGTGGCGGATCTCTTTCTCGAGTACGTTCAGGTATTCTTCGGCTTTGTGCTGCTGACGGGTGACCAGCTTATTACAGCCACAGAAGTAGCAGAGCTTATGGCAGAACGGAATGTGCACATAAAGCGAGAGGGAACGCTCGGGATAACGGGCAGCGGCTTTTTCAAAGGCTGCGTCGTCGTAGCTTTCGCTGAATTCAAGTGCTGTTGGGTAGGAAGTATATCGCGGACCCGAATAGTTGTACTTCTGGATCAGCGCTAAATCCCAGACGGTTGTCTGTTCTGACATGGGTGACTCACTCCTTCCGGCGTCGGATGCTACCGGTTCGCCTTACCGGCAGGCTTTTGGCCTGCCGTGCAAAGGTCGCTCTGCGCAAACGTGCTTTGGTTTTCGATAACCGCCATAGTTTACCGAATAACCAAAGCAGATAACATGCAAAGAGTAAGGCTATTGCCGGAATGACCCAGCTCATGGCTTAGAAACCGTCTGTGGGGTTCCCGCGCTTGAGCAGCTGCATCATGTCTTCGTTCTTTTCTTCTTCATCATCTTCGTCATCGCCAAGTTCGATACCCAGCAATTCCATCAGAACATCGATGCGATCCAGCGTCTGATCAACATAAGCCTGATCTTCAGCGCTCAGCGCTTTGCCGTCATCGATAAGATCCAGCAAACCATCCAAACGTTGATCATTTTCCAGCAACGTCAGTTCTTCTTCCGGCGTCATTTTTGGTTTCGGATCTTGCACTGGCTGCGCGGCTTTCTTCGCTTTCGGTGCATTGTTCATGACGGTTTCAACGATCAATGGCACAGCTTTTTTACTGCCGATGCGCGGATCGGTTTTCTTCGCTGCTGCACCGCTTTGATTTTGGTTTGCATCCGGGTTCGCACGGGAACCTGCCTTACGGCCGCGGCGGCGGTTGTCACGCTTGCGTTCACGCGCTTCAATATCGAGCTCGACGCGATTCTTTTTTCTCTTCGGTTTAGCTGTCGCGGTATTGGCGCGCGGGGCTTTCGCTGGCTGTTTCATGGCTTCTGCTCTTAGGTGTGTACATTTAGTATAGATTTGCGGCGGAATCTAGCAGAAAGCGACCAAAGAAAAAAGGCAGCAAGTGGACCTTGCTGCCTTTTTCTTTCCTTCGTGCGAAGGATATCCATCAAACACTTTCCTTGTATAGCGTCAACGTCCCGGTTTTTCCTTTGCCTTTCAGGGCCTCCAGCCCCGTTCATCCTTAAAGCGCCCTGCATTTCCTGTATTCCCTGAAGGCTCTTGTCATCCATGTTTCCATTCTTGCCTTCATTGCGTAAGAAATACTTTACCCTATCGCCGCAAAGGCTCAAGATACTGCCCTGTCGTCTTTTGCTTACAACCAGTGCTTTATTTTTATCGCATTGAATCTAAAGTGAATTAAAAAATACGGCGACTCAATAAGCGAAATTACCCGCATTATGAATAGCAAATGTCTTACATCATGAAGGCCATTTTCCTCCGCCTTCATCTCTGTGGTCCCTTCGCATCATCATTCGGATTGTAAAAACACTGAACGTATCCAGGCGCAGTTGCAGTTATAATCGCCAGTCAGCCAGATACATAATCCCCACGGAGACGCACGTTTTGACCAGCCAAACTTACAACTATCATATGACCCATTTCGTCCTTAGCGCCCCGGATATCCGGCATCTGCCGAGTGACGCAGGCATTGAAGTCGCATTTGCTGGTCGTTCAAACGCCGGCAAATCCAGTGCGCTGAATACGCTGACCCAGCAGAAAAGTCTGGCGCGTATCAGTAAAACCCCTGGCCGTACGCAATTAATTAACCTGTTTGAAGTGGAGCCAGGTATCCGCCTGGTCGACCTTCCGGGTTATGGCTATGCGCAAGTTCCGGAAGAAATGAAACGCAAATGGCAGCGCTCGCTGGGCGAATACCTGCAGATGCGTAACTCGCTGAAAGGGCTGGTGGTGCTGATGGATATCCGTCACCCGCTTAAAGATCTTGATCAGCAGATGATTCAGTGGGCTGTTGATGTCGGTACGCCGGTGATGTTGCTGCTGACCAAAGCCGACAAACTGGCCTCGGGCGCACGTCAGGCGCAAGTCAAAATGGTCCGTGAAGCGGTGAAAGAATTTATGGGTGACATCCAGGTTGAAGCGTTCTCTTCACCGAAGAAAATGGGTGTGGATAAACTCAATGACAAGCTGAACACCTGGTTCAGTGAAATTCCGCCAGAAGTGTTGGAAGACGAACTTTCAGGCGAATAAGCCGCAGGGAAAAGCTGTAAGTAAAGAACATCACGGGTGGCCATCGGGTCACCCTTTTTTTTGGCTGGCGGACAGAGATCAGAGGCAATACCGACCGGAGATCCTGTGAAAAGTACAATAAAAAACGCCCCAGACATAAATGCCTGGGGCGGCTAAAATATTCAGCCAAATCCGATTACGTGAAGTAAAAGGTCTGAAAGATAGAACATCTTACCTCTGTACCCTACGAGAGAAACTTTACCCTATTTCATGACGGGGAAAAAGAACTTTTTGTAGTTTACTTACACAATAATCGAGGATTATGCGATCACCTTCATGGTCTGAACCTATAATCCTGTAGCTTAATTACAAAAAAAGCTTAATAACTATCCACTTAGTGAGCCTGATCCCAATTCTCGCCAGTACCTACATCCACCTTCAGCGGAACGGCCAGTTCCATGCTCGATTCCATCAGATTGCGGATTTTCTCACTTGCAGCCTCAACGTCGTCATTGTGAACCTCAAAAACCAGTTCATCGTGTACTTGCATAATGATGCGGGCACGCGGGGCATCAGGTTGTTTCAGCCAGTCCGCGACGTTTATCATCGCGCGCTTGATGATGTCAGCAGCCGTTCCCTGCATCGGGGCATTGATTGCGGCGCGCTCGGCCCCTTTACGACGCATGGCGTTGCTGGATTTAATGTCCGGCAGATACAAGCGGCGACCGTCGAGTGTTTCAACGTAGCCCTGTTCAGAAGCCTGCGTCCGCGTGCGTTCCATATATTCGAGAACGCCCGGATAGCGTTCAAAATAGAGATCCATATAACGCTGGGATTCTTTACGCGGAATGTTCAGCTGCCGCGAGAGACCAAATGCGCTCATGCCGTAAATCAGGCCGAAGTTGATGGCCTTCGCACTACGACGCTGCTCGCCGGTGACGCTCTCCAGCGGCGTGCCAAAGACTTCCGCGGCTGTGGCCCGGTGAATGTCTTTCCCTTCAGCAAAGGCTTTCAGCAGCCCCTCATCTTTCGATAAGTGCGCCATGATGCGCAATTCGATCTGGGAGTAGTCGGCAGCCAGAATGCAGTAATCTTTCGGCGCAATAAATGCCTGACGGATACGACGGCCCTCATCATTACGCACCGGAATATTTTGCAAGTTTGGATCACTGGATGACAGACGTCCGGTCGCCGTGACAGCCTGGTGATAAGACGTATGTACGCGGCCAGACTGCGGATTGATCATCAACGGCAGTTTGTCGGTGTAAGTGGATTTCAGCTTCGCCAGACCGCGATACTCAAGAATGACTTTCGGCAGTGGATAATCCAGTGCCAGTTCAGCCAGTACCTCTTCGTTTGTCGAAGGTGCACCACCCGGCGTTTTTTTCAGTATCGGCAGCTTTTGTTTTTCATACAAAATGGCCTGCAACTGCTTAGTCGACGACAGGTTAAAAGGTTCTTCCGCCAGCTCATGCGCTTTGTTTTCCAGTTCATTCAGGCGGATAGCCAGTTCTTTGGAATGGGCAGCTAAAATATGCTGGTCTATCAGGACACCAGTACGTTCAATGTGAGACAGAATGGGCACCAGCGGCATTTCGATATCGGTGAATACTTTCTTCAGCGATTCGCTTTCCTGAATACGCGGCCAGAGTGTCTGATGCAGTTGTAGCGTGACATCGGCATCTTCCGCTGCATAAGGCGCAGCCTGTTCAAGCGCGATCTGGTTGAAAGTCAGCTGGTTTTTACCTTTGCCGGCGATCTCTTCGAAACCGACCGTTTTATGGCCCAGATAGCGATCTGCCAGGCTGTCCATATCATGCCGACCTGAAACACTGTCGAGCACGTAGGATTCGAGCATGGTGTCAAACGCAATTCCTTTCATTTCGATGTCATAGCGCAGCAAGATGCCGCGATCGAATTTCAGGTTCTGTCCGACTTTCAACTGCTTCTCATCTTCCAGCAAAGGCTTGAGCTGTTTCAGTACGTCCGTGCGATCCAGTTGCAGCGGCGCATCCAGATAGTCATGTGCGACGGGAAGATAAGCCGCTTTACCCGCTTCGGTCGCAAACGATAAGCCAATCAGATTAGCGGTCAGCGTATCCAGACCATCGGTTTCAGTATCGAATGCAAAAACTTCCGACGCTTTCAGGTAGCCAATCCACTCATCAAGCGTGGCCTGATCGAGAATGGTGACGTAGCCGTCCTGAGTTAGCTGGTTACGTTCGACAGGTTCAGCGTCGGGTAGATCATCTGCTGCTGCGCCTTTTTTGGCGGAGGATGTCGTTTTAGTCGCCGATTTCTTGCCGCTTAACCACGTGCCAGACTCAACATCAGCCAGCCAGCGCTTGAATTCATAACGGCCAAACAGCTGATGAAGTTCATCGGCGTCCGGCTCAGAGACTGTCAGCTCGGCGCAGGTTACATCGAGTTTGACGTCAGTTTTGATCGTCGCCAGCTGGTAAGAGAGGTAAGCAACGTCTTTATTATCAGCCAGTTTCGCTGCCATAGTTTTAGAACCACGGAAGCTTAATGTAGAAATTTTATCAAGATCGGCATACAGCGCATCAAGTCCACCAATCCCCTGCAATAATGCCTGTGCAGTTTTTTCGCCAACGCCCGGCACACCAGGAATATTGTCCGAGGAATCACCCATCAAGGCCAGAAAATCGATAATCAGTTCCGGGGGCACGCCATATTTTTCAACGACTTCATCAGGCCCGAGGACCGCGTTGTTCATGGTGTTAATCAGCGTCACACCCGGCGTGACCAGTTGCGCCATGTCTTTGTCGCCGGTGCTTATCAGCACGGCATGACCAGCCTTCTCAGCTTCAAGTGCCAGTGTGCCAATCACGTCGTCCGCTTCTACGCCCGACACCACCAGTAACGGTAATCCCATCGCTTTTACCATCTGGTGCAGGGGTTCAATTTGCGAACGCAGATCGTCAGGCATTGGGGGACGGTGAGATTTGTACTGATCAAAGAGTTCATCACGGAAGGTTTTGCCTTTCGCGTCAAACACCACAGCAACATGGCTCGGCGTGTATTGCAGCAACAAACTGCGCAACATATTCAGCACGCCGTACATCGCGCCCGTCGGTTCACCCTGGGAGTTGGTCAACGGGGGAAACGCATGGTAAGCGCGGTAGAGGTAAGACGAACCGTCTACCAGGATCAATGGGTTTTCTGCTATCTGGGCCATAACTCTTCTTTATTCGTGATCAGACATGCTCTAAGGATGCCATAGCCGGCGGGAAAGACGAACCTTGCGAAGGAAATTCATTGCAAACTTGCGGAAGATCTCGAAGGATCATCCTGTGGATAAGTTTGTGAATAGTTTTTATTAGAATTGATTGGTTGAAGATGTTGAGAAAATAATCGCTAATTTTAACTACTGCTATCATCAGGTTATCGTGTTTTCACATGAGACTCTGATGTAATAGAAACTTAATAGGTATTGTGGATAGTAATATTCATTGGAAGAGGAACATTATTAAAATCATTTATACTTCAGGTTTTTTCTTAAGGTTAAACATCCATTTTGGGAAGGATATAATGCCAGCTTGTTAGCTGGCATTGGGATGATAAAATCTTATTTTTTGGTCGCGAGGAAATTGATCACATCTGAATATTGTTTGACATACATATCCATAGAGCTGGTATCCAGGCCGTCGTTTTTCACCATATATTTGCCATTTACAAATACAGAGGGAACGCCTTGCAGACCCAGGTCAGCGGCAGCTTTCTCTTGTTGTACAACCAGAGATTTCACCACGAAGCTGTTCAGTGCTGCATCATAATCTTCGCCTTTCACACCTGCCTGAATAAAGACTTTACGAATATCATCAGCATTCTGCACAGACTGTTGCTTCTGTACGGCATCAAACATCAGTGGGCTGACTTTATCTTCTACGCCCAGCGCGATGGCCACAGCCCACGCCTGAGTTAATTGTTTGCCTAAAGGACCCAAGAATTCGACGTGATATTTGGTGTATTTAACATCTTTAGGCAGGTTCTTACGGATGCTGTCAGAAACATGCCAGACTTGTTCAAACTGATAACAGTGTGGGCAATAAAATGAGAAAAACTCGAGTACCTGTGGCTCATTAGCAACGGTTTTATCTAAAGTTACGTACTGCGCACCATCAGAAAATTGTGCCGCAGATACACTGAAGGCCATAACCATACCAACCAGTGCCAGGAATATCTTTTTCATATAAAGCCTATCTCCAATTAATTAAATTTCGACGTTAATCATGACTCAATACATTGGCATCAACTGCAAAGGAGGTGCCTTTAGTTTCTTAATTTGCTCATTAAAAGCAGCAATCTGACCTCGCCAAAAGTCTTCGTCCGTCATCCATGGAAAACTTTTAGGGAACGCAGGATCTTCCCAACGGCGAGCTACCCAGGCCAGATAATAGACCATTCGCATCCCGCGCAGCGGTTCAATTAATGCAAGTTCGCGGGCATCAAAATCTGCGAATTCTTCATACGCTTCCAGCAAGACATCTAACTGAAGGCGCTGTTCGCTCTGATCACCATGAAGCAACATCCAGAGATCCTGTATAGCGGGGCCATTGCGTGCATCATCCATATCGACAAAAAGCGGGCCATCACGCCAGAGAATATTGCCCGGATGGCAATCGCCATGCAGACGCAGCGGCTGCCAGTCGGTATGCCAACACTCTTTTGTCGTGTTGATCAGATCATCTGTTGCCAGTAAGAATGGCTCACGCAGGGTTTTGGGGATCAATGAGCATTGCGCGAGAACTTCACGCGGCTGGGCCAGATACTCGTCCAACCCTATCGTCGGGCGGGCAGTAAAGAGACTTTCTCTACCAACCTGATGAATACGCCCCAGGAAACGTCCAACCCACTCCAGCTGATCGAGATTATCAATTTCATACTGACGGCCACCAACGCTGGGAAACACAGTAAACATGTAACCCTGGTGGTGATGTAAAGTATTTTCATTGATGGTAAGCGGGGCTACTGCAGGTATTTCAGCCTCAGACATATCGTGTGAAAAACGGTGCTCTTCATGAATCTGCTCTTCAGTCCAACGTTCCGGACGATAGAACTTCACCACATAGCGTTTTCTGTCTTCGCAGAGAAACTGATATACCCGATTCTCATAGCTGTTTAATGCAGTGAGGCCGGAGTCTGCGCGCAGTCCGACACTCTCTAGCGCATCAAGGATAAGATCCGGCGACAATGCCTGAAAATTGAAAGCTGAATTATTCATAACTTCATTCGGATTGGCCGCGCAGAAAAATGACAATGGGAAATAGTATCATCTATTTTTCGCGGTTCGCATGAAGTTCACATAAGTTTACATCAATCTTTAATCACGCCGCGGGCGCGCAGAAGCGCAGTTTTAAAATCATCCTCATAGTCTTTCTTCATACCTGGGATTTCCGCTGAACTGTCAGTGCCACGCATTTTAAGGTGGTAAATCAAGGTATCGTCGCTCAATTCCGTTAATGGTCCCTGATATCCGCACTCTCCCGCCAGTTTCTGAATAAACTCCATCAGGTTAAGGTCGCAGTCTTCTTTCCATGCTGGGTGTATTAACTCAATCAACTCGTTTACGCGATGTTCTTTCATGATGTTCTCTTTCCATATTTATCAGACCTTAAAAATAACAGGGTTATTTCCTTAGGGAAAGAACAAGCTTATTGCGGCAAAGTTAAACCTGCTTGAGTTGGAAGTTAGACGTTACAATGGCCAGAATACTGAGACTTTAGCAGGGGAATATCATGGAGCGCAGTTGTATTACCGGCGTCATTTTAGCCGGTGGCCTGTCGAGCAGAATGGGAGAGGATAAGGGGCTGGTTAAGGTTAACGGTAAGCCTCTCTTTGAACACATCGCTGAAAGGCTTCGTCCGCAGGTGGGAGAGATCCTGATCAGCTGCAATCAGAACACAGACCGGTACGGCAAAGATTTCCGGACTGTCCCTGATCTTATCCAGAATTTCTCTGGCCCTCTCGCCGGGATGTTGGCCGCTTTAACAGTAAGCAAAACAGAATGGGTGTTGTTCGTACCTTGTGATGTCCCTGGATTCCCATACAACTTAGCAAATGCTTTTCTGGCGGAAATTGCAGGCCAGCAAGCTGCCTATGCGCGAGATCCCGTGCGCGAGCACCCTACTCTTTGTTTGCTAAACCGTAGCCTTATCCCGACACTAAAAACATATCTGGAAAACGGTGACCGGAAAGTGATGATTTTCTTCAATAATATTGATGCTAAAACCGTTTTATTTCAGGATGCTTCACAGTTCTCCAATCTCAATACTCAGGGAGATGTTTTACTTTGGCAGAACAACCAGATAGGGCATCCACAATGAAAAAAGCGGATATCCCACTTCTTGGCATAGTTGCATACAGTGGAACAGGTAAAACAACATTACTGAAACAGCTAATTCCTTATCTCAGACAGCGCGGTATCCGCACCGGATTGATAAAGCACACTCATCATGAGGTCGACGTCGATACGCCCGGTAAAGACAGTTTTGAGCTAAGAAAGGCAGGAGCGGACCAGACGATGGTCGCTAGCAGTCATCGATGGGCCTTAATGACAGAAACACCACAACAGGAAGCTCCTGATCTTGGGTATCTGGCATCGCGTTTTGATCGTAGTAATCTGGATATGGTTTTGGTCGAAGGATTTAAACATGAAGAAATCGACAAAATTGTGCTGCACAGAGAGGAAAACGGCAGATCTTTAGAGCGGCTCATCGATTCTCATGTCATCGCCGTGGCCACTAATCGTTTGCCAGCCCTCGTCATGGAATCAATTAAGATACTTGATCTTAATAAGATTGATGAAATCGGAGAATTTATCGTTACATGGCTGGAAAACCAGAGCAAATAGAATGTATTTATTTGCCAATTCTCCCTCAAATTCCAGACAGCAAAAAGCCCTGTACTTTCGTACAGGGCTTTCCACTT
>NZ_CBCPJJ010000025.1:0-129009 GCF_965118895.1 Rahnella inusitata | reverse complement strand
CTCAGTCGTTGTTCCCGGTCAGTGGAGGCGCATTATAGGGAGTTCTCAGAAGGTCGCAACCCTTAATTTAAAAAAACTTTCTGAATGCTGCCTTTTTGGTCTAAACGTTTATAAAGCCCGCATTACAGCGATTTTTTATACGAAATCAGCCCAAAATCCTCAGCGAATTTAGCCACCTGCTGCCAGTCTGTGTATTCCACTTCTTTACTGGTATCCGTTTCGCCGCCTGTCATACGCATAATAAGTTGGATCATAACCTTATCGAACCAGCGATAACGCGGATAACGCAGCGCACCAGCGAAGACGCCACAGATTGCCGGTTCCCACGGCGAGCTCAGCAGGAACTTGCGCACATAGGCATTGGTCTGCGGGCTGCGCTTCTCAGGCTTACGGGCGGTGAGGTTGACACCAAAGAAGGCCGATGGCATCTGGTTAAGAGTCTCGGCGTGCTTCTTCACGAATTTATCCAGCACTGCATTAAAGTGACCATAACGGATAGACGCGCCAATCATCACCTGGTCATAGCTTTTCAAATCCACATGCTCAGCGTGTGCCAGATCGATGACATCGCAGCTGCACTTCTCTTTCAGCTCACTGGCAATATAAGAAGAAATGGCATGGGTCTGCCCGTCACGGCTTGAGTAGAGTATCAACGCTTTCATTCTTGTTTCCCTTTCCAAAACTTATTCGCGCCAGAACGTCGGCGTAAACAGTACTAATAGTGTGAAGACCTCTAGACGACCAAACAGCATGGTGACGATCAGGATCCATTTCGCCACGGAATTCATGGACGCAAAGTTATCGGCGACAACGCCCAGCCCTGGCCCCAGGTTATTAAGGGTGGCCGTAACAGCGGCGAATGCCGAGAAGTTATCCACGCCAGTCGCAACAATCGCCAGCATGCTGACAATAAACACCAGGGCATAGGCCGAGAAAAATCCCCATACAGCTTCGATGATACGTTCTGGCAGCGCGCGGTTACCCAGTTTGATGGTGTAAACCGCATTGGGATGCACCAACCTTTTCAGTTCGCGCGAGCCCTGTAAATACAACAGCAGGATACGGATAACCTTCAGGCCGCCGCCGGTCGAACCGGCACAGCCGCCGATAAACGCAGAACATAATAATAGAAGAGGCAGGAACAGCGGCCACTTTGAAATACTGTCTGTGGTGTAACCCGCCGTGGTGGCCATTGATACCACCTGGAAAAACGCCTGATTAATTGTCTCCAGCCCGGAACCGTAGACGTTGTGGATCCACAGAACAATCGTGCAGATGACCACCAGCGTAAACTGCACACCGATGAACATACGGAATTCCGGATCGCGCCAGTACACCTTCAGGTTACGGCCACTCAGCATTGCGAAATGCAGACCATAGTTACAGCCGGAGATAAGCAAGAACACAGCGATAATGCTGTTAATGGTGCCGCTGTGGAAATAACCAATGCTGGCGTCATGCGTCGAGAAGCCACCGATGGCAATAGTCGAGAAGCTGTGCCCGATGGCGTCAAAGACTGACATCCCTGCGCCCCATAACGACAATGCGCAGGCGATGGTCAGCAACACATAGATCAACCACAAGGTTTTTGCGGTTTCAGCAATACGCGGGCGCATCTTATTATCTTTCAGCGGCCCGGGCATTTCAGCGCGATACAGCTGCATCCCGCCCACGCCCAATATCGGCAAGATTGCTACGGCGAGCACAATGATCCCCATACCGCCAAACCACTGCAGCATTTGCCGGTAGAACAGAATCGCTTTCGGTAGGGAGTCCAGCCCGACCAACGTAGTCGCACCGGTAGTCGTCAGGCCTGAGAAAGATTCAAAGAACGCATCGGTGAGTGAGAGATTCGGCCGTTCAGAGAACAGAAAGGGCAATGCCCCGACGCTGCCCAGCACAGTCCAGAACAGAACCACGATGAGAAAACCTTCGCGCGGCTTCAGCTCACTCTTTTGCTTTCGATTGGGAAGCCAGAGGAAAAGTCCAATCGCCAGGGCGACGAAGAACGTCTGGCTGAACGCACGTCCCGCGCCGTCCCGGTAAATAAGAGCGACCAGACCGGGAATAATCATCGTTCCGGAAAACAGGATGACAAGCACCCCTACGATGCGTGTTATGGCACGAAAATGCATGCTGGTGCGTTCCTCAGCGAATTAACCATAGAAAAAATTAAGAAACCGGACGCAGAATGAGCGTGCCACGGCTGATATCGAACAGATGACTGACCGTTACTGTTGCATCCGCCGCGGGCAGCGCCAGAACGAGATCGACCGCAGCGCCAAATTCACTGCGTAAAATATGCCCGCCGACTTGCGAAAGCAGCGTTTCCACCAGCTGTAACTGGCTGTAATCACACTGCACCGCGAATTCTGCCAGCGGAACTTTTTGCTGCACGGTAAGTTGTTTTAATGCGTGCTGAATACCGCCGCCGTAGGCTTTCACCAATCCGCCGGTGCCCAGCATGATACCGCCGTAATACCGCACGACGACGGCCGTGATCTCCCCGATCCCGCTTCCCATCAGCTGACTGAGGATGGGTTTGCCCGCGGTACCTGCCGGTTCGCCATCATCAGAAAAACCCAGCTGTTGCGAATCATCCGGCGCACCCGCCACAAACGCCCAGCAGTGATGACGCGCTGCCGGATGCTGATGCCTGACGTCCTGAATAAACGCTTTCGCCGCTTCAACGCCTTCTGTTCTTGCCAGGAAGGTAATGAAGCGGCTCTTCTTTATCTCCTCACTGAAAGTGACAGACTCAGCAGGAACGGGATACGGCTGCATCAGGCCAGCTTCAGATCGCGGGTCATGTTTTCGATACGGTTATCGTGGATAACAATGTTGTCCTCGATACGGATCCCGCCAAACGGCTTCATCGCCTCAATGCGATCCCAGGCAAAGTGCTTACTGAACTGCCCTTCGCGCAACGGTGTTAGCAGCGAATCGATGAAATACAAACCCGGTTCGATGGTCAGCACCATTCCAGGCTCAATCACGCGGGTGCAACGCAGATACGGATACTGTGAAGGCGCAGCCTGATGGGTACCTTTATCGTCCTGCATAAAGCCAGCGACGTCATGCACCTGCAATCCCAGCGGATGCCCAAGACCATGCGGCAGGAATGGGCCGGTCAGATTTTGTTCAACCATCGCGTCTTCACTGATATCCAGCACCAGCTTGTGCGCTTTCAATAGTTTGGCGATACGGTGATGCATCTGAACATGATAGTCGGTATAGCGCACGCCAGACTTAATCGAGTCAATTAAAGCCAGTTGCTCGGTATTGAGATCTTTTACCAGCGCACCGAAATCACTGTCCGGTTTTCCGGCATAGGTGCGGGTAAGGTCAGCAGCATAACCGTTGTACTCCGCACCGGCATCCAGCAGGAAGCTGCGCATCTCGGACGGCGGCTGGTTATCAAGGGTGGTGTAATGCAGCACGGAAGCATGTTCGTTCAGCGCGACAATGTTGTCATACGGCACATCGGTATCGCGGTGGCCAGTGGCGGTGAGATACGCCAGATTGATATCAAACTCGCTCATGCCGGACAGGAACGCTTCCTTCGCCGCACGATGCCCGCTGACTGCCACTTTCTGCGCTTCACGCATACAGGCCAGCTCATAGCCGGTTTTGTACGAACGATGATAATGCAGGAAATCCAGCACCGCTTTCGGGTTCACATTAGCTGCGGGCACGCCCATGCTGATAGCGCGATCTTGGCTTGAACCGATATAACCTACGCGCTTCAAATCCACCGGCAGTTGACCTTTGATATCATCGACATTGGCCAGCGGCGTAATGACGACCTCTTTGGTCCAGAACGAATCCGGCAGCGGCTCATGGCTGTGCCAGTAATCCACCGGCGAATAGAACCACAGCTTTGGCGCATTTACACCGTCGACCCACAACCAGCAGTTCGGCACTTTGGTGACCGGCACCCAGGCTTTAAACTGCGGATTCACTTTGAAGGGATAACTGTGGTCATCAAGGAAGGTCGTTATCAGTTCACCAGAGTGAATGAGTAACGCATCAAGCTGAGAACGTTGCAGAATTTCGCGGGCACGCGACTGCAACGTGGCGATATGTTCTTTATAAAGCGTAGTAAGCGATTCCATCCAACTGTCCTTTTTTCACCGGAAAGACGATGCAGCATCTTATCACAGCCTCACGCCTGCCATAGTCCCGGAAGGTTTGTGATCTTGCCTGCAAATAAAACACATCTCATTTGCAAATTATTAACATAATAACCACACTCGAAAGCATCTGGTCATACCAGATCATCCCAGATGATTCAGGAGAGACACATGCTTTACCAAGGCGAAACATTACACCTGCACTGGCTCGACGGCGGTATCGCGGAGCTGGTGTTCGACGCTCCAGGTTCGGTGAATAAGCTTGATACCCAAACGGTCGCCAGCTTAGGCGAGGCGATTGCGGTACTCGAAAAGCAGTCTGACCTGAAAGGGTTGCTGCTCAGCTCAGCGAAACCGGCTTTTATTGTCGGTGCCGACATCACTGAATTTTTGTCCCTGTTCAACGCGCCAGCGGAGAAACTGCATGAGTGGCTGAATTTTGCCAACAGCATTTTTAACCGGCTGGAAGATTTACCGGTGCCGACGCTTTCTGCCATTAGCGGTTATGCGCTGGGCGGCGGCTGCGAATGCGTGCTGGCAACTGATTTTAGGATCAGCACCGCCGACGCGCGCATTGGTTTGCCAGAAACCAGTTTAGGGATTATGCCGGGCTTCGGCGGTTCCGTTCGTTTACCGCGCCTGATTGGTACCGACAGCGCCCTGGAAATTATCGCCGCAGGTAAAAATATCAGCGGGAAAGAAGCGCTGAAAGTCGGGTTGGTCGATGCGGTGGTTGATGCCGATACGCTGCGCGACGCAGGGATCTCCATGCTCAGACAAGCGGTTGACGGCAAACTGGAATGGCAAAGCCGCCGTGACCCGAAACGCCTGCCGCTCAAACTCAGCCAGATCGAAGCGGCAATGAGTTTCAGCGTGGCGAAAAGCATGGTCATGCAGAATGCAGGCAAACACTATCCGGCACCGATGACTGCGGTCAAAACCATCGAAGCCGCCGCGCGCCTTGGCCGCGACGAAGCTCTTAAACTGGAAACCGCCAGCTTTGTCCCCCTCGCGCAGTCAAAAGAGGCGCGCGCGCTGGTCAGCATTTTCCTTAACGATCAGTTCGTCAAAGCCAAAGCCAAAAAACTGGCGCATAACAGCGAAAAACCGGTGCAGGCTGCCGTGCTGGGCGCAGGCATTATGGGTGGCGGAATCGCTTACCAGTCCGCGCTGAAAGGTGTGCCGGTTATTATGAAAGACATTAATGACCAGTCCCTGACGCTTGGCATGAACGAAGCGGCCAAGTTGCTCAACAAACAACTCGAGCGCGGAAAACTCGACGGACTGAAGATGGCGAAAGTGCTCTCGACCATTCACCCGACGCTGGATTACAGCGGTATCGAACGCGCCAACGTGGTAGTCGAAGCCGTAGTGGAAAATCCAAAAGTGAAAGCCGCAGTGCTGGCCGAAGCCGAATCGTTACTCGACGCCGATACTGTTCTGGCCTCAAACACATCAACCATTCCTATCGATCAGTTGGCTTCCTCGCTAAAACGCCCGGAAAACTTCTGCGGCATGCACTTCTTCAACCCGGTACATCGTATGCCGCTGGTGGAAATTGTTCGTGGCGCGAAAACCTCAGATAAAACGCTGTCGCGAATCGTCTCTTACGCGCTGACCATGGGTAAAACGCCGATTGTGGTCAACGACTGCCCGGGATTTTTCGTCAACCGCGTACTGTTCCCGTACTTCTCCGGCTTTAGTTTACTGCTACGTGATGGCGCAGATTTCCGCCAGATCGACAAAGTGATGGAAAAACAGTTCGGCTGGCCGATGGGCCCGGCATATCTGCTGGACGTGGTCGGTATCGATACCGCGCATCACGCGCAGGCGGTCATGGCGGCCGGATTCCCGCAGCGTATGGCGCGAGACTACCGTGACGCCGTGGACGTCTTGTTCGATAACCACCGTTTTGGCCAAAAAAATCAGCTGGGTTTCTACCGTTACAGCGAAGACAGCAAAGGTAAACCGCGTAAAGAAGTGGATGAACAGGCGCTCAGCCTGCTGGCTGAAAATCTCAAACCGGCCCACGCTGACTTCTCACCGCAGGACATCATCGCCCGCATGATGATCCCGATGATTAACGAAGTGGTGCGCTGCTTCGAAGAAGGCATCATCGCAAGCCCTGCCGAAGCGGATATGGCGCTGGTGTACGGCATCGGTTTCCCTCCGTTCCACGGCGGCCCGTTCCGTTATCTCGATACGATCGGTACGGCAGAATATCTCAAAATGACCGAACAATACGCGCACCTGGGGCCGATGTATCAGGCACCGGACGGGCTTCGCGCCAAAGCGCAAACCAATGAAAGTTACTACCCGGTTGCGGCTCCGCTGGAAAACATCAGCACCGGTAATCAGGCATAAGGACCGAAATCATGGAAAACGTAGTCATAGTTGATGCAGTCCGCACGCCGATGGGTCGTTCGAAAGGCGGCGCATTCCGCCACGTCAGGGCTGAAGATTTATCCGCGCATCTGATGCGTGCCGTACTGGCGCGCAATCCGGCGCTGAATGCCAAAGATATTGATGATATCTACTGGGGCTGCGTTCAGCAGACGCTGGAGCAGGGCTTCAACATTGCGCGCAACGCGGCCTTGCTGGCGGAGATCCCTCACAGCGTACCGGCTACCACCGTGAACCGTCTGTGCGGCTCGTCGATGCAGGCACTGCATGACGCGGCACGCGCCATTATGGTCGGTGATGCACAGGTCAGTTTGATTGGTGGCGTGGAACATATGGGCCACGTGCCGATGAATCACGGCGTGGATTTTCATCCAGGCCTGAGCAAAACCGTGGCGAAAGCAGCGGGAATGATGGGGCTGACCGCCGAAATGCTGGCGAAAATGCACCACATCAGCCGTGAAATGCAGGATGAATTCGCTGCGCGTTCGCACCAGCGGGCTCATGCCGCGACGCTTGCCGGTCACTTTGCTAAAGAAATTGTCCCGACCGAAGGCCACAACGCAGAAGGCGTACTGACCCGTTATGATTTTGACGAAGTCATCCGCCCGGAAACCACGGTCGCGACGCTGTCCGCGCTGCGTCCGGCATTCGACCCGGTTAACGGCACCGTTACCGCAGGGACCTCATCGGCACTCTCCGACGGCGCTTCGGCAATGCTGCTGATGAGCGAATCCCACGCGAAATCACTCGGCCTGAAAGCCCGCGCACGGATTCGTGCGATGGCGGTGGTCGGCTGCGATCCGTCGATTATGGGTTACGGCCCGGTTCCTGCCACGCGACTGGCGCTTAAACGCGCCGGGCTAAGCGTTGAGGATATCGGCCTGTTCGAACTCAATGAAGCGTTTGCCGCTCAGGCTCTGCCGTGCGTGAAAGATTTGGGTTTGCTGGAAACCATGGAAGAGCGCGTTAATCTCAACGGCGGCGCAATTGCCCTGGGACATCCGCTGGGATGTTCGGGTTCACGTATTTCCACAACCCTGCTGAACCTGATGGAAGGCCGCGATGTGCAGTTTGGTGTCGCCACCATGTGTATCGGTTTAGGTCAGGGTATCGCGACCGTGTTTGAACGCATCTGATTTTCCGTCATCTGCAAAAAGAAAAAGCGGGCATCTCAGCCCGCTTTTGATACATCTCATCTCATCCGTTTTAGTTGCCGTTTTCCCGCCTGTCAGGGGCGGGCTTTTTCACGACTTGCGACGCACTGCTCAAATCAAATGAAAGAGAATGCGTCACCAAATAAACGGTCTTCCAGTGCGCCGCGCTCTGAAACAAAACGCTCACGGGCAATCTTCGCCATCTCAAAACGTCCGGCGATATAAATATCGTGTTCCGCCAGAGAGGAAAAATCCTGCAATACCGCACTCAGTACGGTACCGCTTCTGCCCTGCCAGCCGTCTTCAGGCTGTTCCACCACCGGGATCACTTTCAGATTCGGGTGATGAATGCTCAGCGCTTCCAGCTCACCCAGATCATAAAGGTGCTTAAGCTCGCGCCCACCCCAGTAGATCGAAATGTCGCGATGAGGCTGCTGCTCCAGTGCGGTGATCAGAATCGAACGCACGTAGGAGAAACCGGTACCGCCTGCGATAAGCACCAGCGGACGCTGGCCTTCTTCGCGCAGCCATGCGTCGCCGTGAGGAATATCCACGGTAATCGACTGCTCTTTCAGAATGCGATCCATCACTGCCATCGCGTACAGGTTCAGCTCGGACGCGCCAATGTGCAACTCGATCACGTTGTGTTCCGCAGGCGTCGAGGCCAGTGAGAACGGACGCTTATCGCGCTCGTCCATCACAACCATCAGATACTGACCCGCGCGGAACGAGAAAGGCGCTTCCGGTAAAAGCCGGACCCGATACACAGTATCGGTAATCGCCTCTACCGAGGTCACTTTACAGCTCAATGTTGTCATGCGTTCCCTCTGTGGGTCATCAAAGCAAAGCGTAGGACCAGGCGTCGATTAATTCTTCGCATCGTCTTTATCATTAAGAATAGCGAGCTCATCCCAGATGGCGTCGATACGGGCGGTGACGGCAGGATCCTTCACAATCGGACGCCCCCACTCACGCTGCGTTTCACCCGGCCATTTGTTGGTCGCGTCCATCCCCATTTTCGAACCAAGGCCCGAGACCGGAGAGGCAAAGTCGAGATAATCAATTGGCGTATTTTCTACCAGCACCGTATCCCTGGCAGGATCCATGCGGGTGGTAATCGCCCAAATCACGTCGTTCCAGTCACGGGCATTCACATCGTCATCACACACAATCACAAACTTGGTGTACATGAACTGACGCAGGAATGACCAGACTCCCATCATCACGCGCTTCGCATGACCGGGATATTGTTTCTTCATGGTAACGACAGCCATACGGTAGGAGCAACCCTCCGGTGGCAGATAAAAATCAACAATTTCCGGGAATTGTTTCTTCAGGATCGGCACAAAGACTTCATTCAGCGCCACGCCCAGTATCGCCGGCTCATCCGGCGGACGGCCGGTGTAGGTCGAATGATAAATAGGATCTTTACGCTGCGTCATGTGCGTAATCGTGAAGACCGGGAAGCTGTCCACTTCATTATAGTAGCCTGTGTGGTCGCCATAAGGCCCTTCCGGCGCCATTTCACCCGGTTCGATATACCCTTCAAGCACAATTTCTGCGCTGGCGGGCACTTCGAGATCGTTGGAAATACACTTCACCACTTCGGTTTTATTGCCACGCAGCAAACCGGCAAACGCGTATTCAGACAGCGAATCCGGCACCGGCGTTACCGCCCCCAGAATGGTTGCCGGATCGGCACCCAGCGCCACGGCAACGGGGAAACGCTTCCCCGGATGCTTCTGGCACCACTCCTGGAAATCCAGCGCACCGCCGCGATGAGACAACCAGCGCATGATGACTTTATTTTTACCCAGAACCTGCTGGCGATAAATGCCCAGATTCTGACGTGGCTTGTCGGGGCCACGAGTGACGGTCAGGCCCCAGGTGATCAGCGGCGCGGCATCTTCCGGCCAGCACTGCATCACCGGAATACGGGTGATATCCACCTCGTCGCCCTCCCAGATTTCCTGCTGACAAGGTGCAGAATGCAGCACTTTGGTCGGCATATTCAGCACCTGCTTAAACTTCGGTGCTTTGTCGTACAAATCGCGCAAACCGCGCGGCGGCTCAGGTTCTTTCAGAAACGCCAGCAGTTCACCGACTTCACGTAACGCACTGACGTCTTCCTTGCCCATGCCCATCGCCACACGTTCAGGTGTGCCGAATAAATTACATAGCACCGGCATGTCATAACCCTTTGGATTTTCGAACAACAGTGCCGGGCCGCCCGCACGCAGGGTACGGTCAGCAATTTCGGTCATTTCCAAATAAGGATCGACAGACTGGGTAATGCGTTTCAGTTGGCCTCTCTTTTCAAGTAACGAGAGGAAGTCACGTAAATCACGGTATTTCATGCTGATTCTGAGTCGCCGGGTTGAAGGAAAGCATTATAGAGCCTCTCCTAAGTTGTTGCTGCTTTTTTGTTACCAGCTGGTAAACACCAATAATGAAAAGGCAGTGTAACCGTCAGAAGCCGAGGCTGTTGGTCTGACGGTGCGCAAATCGCGTTTCGTTCAGCGGATCACCGGCAGTTAAAAGGAACCAGCCCGCTCAACGCCTGCGTGTCCTGATATTCCTGAATATCCTGACCATGACGGAAGACTTTAAAGCCTTGATCTTTAGCGCTGAAGTAACTCAGCTCATTACCCGACACTTGCAGCAAACTGCCTTCGCGCAGCGCAATCACTGACTCAGACGGGTTCACCGCACAGAATTCGGCAATACGCTCGTCACGGGTTTCCCCCATATGGCCGCTTAAGTGTGCGTCGATGTAATGCGGATTGATTTGCACTGGGAACAGACCAAGAGACGGCAGCACCACGGAGTTACGCACAGGCATATCATTAGTGGTACGAATACTTGGCGTTGCGACGTTACAACCTGCGCTCCAGCCGATATAAGGGACATTGCGTTCACGCACGGCGCGCTGAATGGGAACAATCAGGCTGTTTTCGTGCAATAGCTGATTGAGCATCCAGGTATTGCCGCCGCTAATCAAAATACATTGCGCGCTGGCAATGGCATCTGCCGGGTTATCAGCGTGATGAATACTGGTGACTTCGATACCCAGCGCTTCAGAAAGCGCCATCGCGCGTTCGTCGTAATCACTGCGGATCAACGCGTAAGGGATAAGGACGGCGGAGGTGATCGCGCGGGATTTTAGCACCGCCTGAATACGCTCTTTCGCATAACCCAGTAATTCTGATTCACCGGAAAGCTTACCGTTGCTCAGTAAGAACAGCTCCATGACGCTTCTCCTGACTGTAATAAGATGAAGATAAGGGGATAAGTGTGCACTTTTCTTCGATAATAAAAGATAACCGGCCGACAATCAGCAAACGTCTGCACTGATTCTCACTGCCTGTATATCAGGGGCGGCTTTTGCTATGCTGCCAGAATCAACGCTTTAATGTGGGAAACTATGGAATCCTGGTACTTACTCTATTGCAAACGCGGTCAGCTGCTCCGCGCCAAAGAACACCTTGAGCGCCAGCAGGTTAATTGCCTGACGCCAATGATCACCCTGGAAAAAATGGTGCGCGGACGCCGTTCTTCCGTCAGCGAACCCATGTTCCCGAATTACATGTTCATTGAGTTTGACCCGGAACGGATACATACCACGACGATCAGCGCCACACGTGGCGTCAGCCATTTTATCCGCTTCGGACCCAAACTGGCGACGGTTCAACCCGACGTGATAAAACAGCTGATGGAACCGCCAACCATAGAACTTCGCGATCCTGAAACGCCGTATGAAGGCGACGTGGTGATGATCACCGAAGGCGTGTTCGAAGGCCTCGAGGCTATCTACACCGAACCTGACGGCGAAGCCCGTTCGCTGCTGATGCTCAACCTCATCAATCAGCCCGTGCGGCAGAGCATCGATAACACGCATTTCCAGAAAATCTGAGTGGCCTTTCCTGGCTGTGCTCTATGAATTGAAAAAGCACCGTTATCCGGTGCTTTTTCAATTCAGGCAATTATCATTTCGCGCACTTAACGCGCAGACAGAGCGAACATCTTACGTGCATTATCGTCAGTGATATCAGCCAGCCACTGCGGATCTTCTCCACGCCACAATGCGACCTGATTCACAATGTGCGGCAAAAATGCCGGTTCATTGCGCCGGTTCTTCGGCTTGTTTTCCATATCGCGCGGCAACAAATACGGTGCATCCGTTTCCAGCATTAACCGCTCTGCCGGGATCAGCGGCAACATCTCACGCAGTTCCAGCCCGCGACGTTCATCGCAAACCCATCCGGTAATCCCGATTGACAGGCCAAGAGACAGATACAGCTCAAGCTCATGCTGCGTGCCGGTAAAACAGTGAACGACGCCGCCTGGTAATTTCGACAACCAGGGTTCCAGCAGCGCAGCAAAACGCTCGCCAGCATCGCGACAGTGTAAAAAAACCGGCAACTGCAGCTCTGCTGCCAACCCGAGCTGCGCGGTAAACGCCGCTTCCTGCTGATCAGCGGGGGAAAAATTGCGGTTGAAATCCAGACCACATTCGCCGATAGCGACAACCTGCGGCATGGCAGCCAGCCGGCGGATCGTCAGCTCAACCTCTGCATTCCAGCCACTTGCCTGATGCGGATGCACTCCCGCCGTTGACCAGCAAAAATCAGGATGCTCTGCCGCCATTCTCTGCGCTTCCACACTTTCATGTGCGCAAGTTCCGGTGATCAGCATGCCGCTCAGACCTGCTGCACGGGCTCTTTCCACCACCTGGGGACGATCTTTATCAAACTGATTACTGGTGAGGTTAATACCAATTTCAAACATACGCAGTCCTGAAACAGAAACCGCCCTTCCGGGCGGTTTGATTTCGATTTATCACGTTCTAATTAACACGTCAGAAACGACTGAGAGATTACTCAGCTTCACCCTGATCATTCTCTTTATCTACATCCGCACGACGCCGTCCACCCACATAGAAACGGGCAAAGAATACGCCGATTTCGAACAGCAGATACATCGGGATCGCCAGCAATGTCTGGGAGAACACATCCGGCGGTGTTAATAACATCCCGACCACAAACGCTCCAACCAGCACATACGGACGTTTTTTCTTGAGGTCTTCTGGCGTGGTGACGCCACTCCAGCACAGCAGAACGATTGCAATCGGCACTTCGAAGGAGACGCCAAACGCCATAAACAACGCCATCACGAAATCGAGATAGTTGTTAATGTCTGTTGCAATCTGCACGCCTGCCGGAGCGGTTTTCGCAAAGAAAGCAAACGCCAGCGGGAACACCACGAAGTAGGCAAATGCCACGCCAAGGTAAAACAGTGCGGAACTGGAAAACAGCAGCGGCATCATCAGACGGCGTTCATGCTTGTACAGGGCAGGCGCGACGAACGCCCAGACCTGATACAAAATAAACGGTGCGGAAACAAATACCGAGACAATCATTGTCAGCTTGATAGGCGTAAAGAACGGTGAGGCGACGTCGGTCGCAATCATGCTCGCGCCTAGAGGCATTTGTTCGATCAACGGCGAAGCCACCAGCTGATAGATGTCATTGGCAAAATAAACCAGTGCCAGGAACACCACTAAGATACAAAGAATGGCGTTCAGTAGTCGCTTACGCAGCTCAATCAGATGGCTGATAAGCGGTTGGGTATCTTCAACAGCCATGTTTAGCGCTCGCCCGTCGGTTTAGTGAGTGAAACCGGTTTTTCCGGCGCAGTAGGTTCAACAACGGGTGCTTCAACGGCAACAGGTTTGGTCACAGGTGCCGTGGCCACCGAAGGTTCAGTGATGACAGGTTCTGCGGTGGCTGCCAGCATCTCGGCCTGTGCAGCAGCGGCATGGGCCGTCCTGTTCGAAGCCAGTGCAGCATCAACCGCACTTTGCGGTGCCGCAACCGGCGCGGAGGCTACATTATCCGCCGTAGCCGGGGAGATGCCCGCATCGTGATGCGCTTCTGCATCATCTATCACAGGATTGTGGATGGTATTACCTTCCGCTTTCGCCTCTTCCATTGCTTTGTCAGCAGGATTCAGCCCTGAATTGATAGATTGCTTCATGGATTCTGCTGCTTCTTTCAGCTCGTCCATCGACGCTTTGATTTCCGGCGTTAAATTCTTCAGACCCGCTTCTTCGGCTTTCTTCAGGCTATCTTGCAGCTCCTGAAGTTTCAGCTCCTGCGACAGCTCGCTCTGTACCGAAGCAGCCATAGCGCGAAGCGTACGGATCCAGCCTGCTACTGTTCTGACTGCTACAGGTAAACGCTCCGGCCCGAGGACAACCAGGCCAATCACCAATACCAGCAGCAGTTCACTAAATCCAATATCGAACACGGCTTATACCTGCTCTTTGTTTTGGCTCTTGGTATCTTCTGCTTTAGCGTCTGGCTTGCCTTCAATAGACTTGGCAGCGAAATCAGCATCAGTTGGCGTTATGTCAGCGTCTTTGTTTGTTTTTGACTGGCTATCATCATCACTCATGGCCTTTTTGAAGCCTTTGATGGAAGCACCCAGATCAGCACCCAGACCACGCAGTTTCTTCGTACCAAACAGCAACACGACAAGCACCACGAGAATCAGGATCTTAGTAATACTAATACCACCCATTATTTTCACCTCAAATAGGAAGGAACGACATTCATTGCCGTTGGAAAACGGCATTCAATTTAAAACGATTCGATTTTAACAGTGTGTTAACTGGCGCGCTTCCAGCCGATCAGCCAGGAAACGACACCCGCCGTTATCAGACACGCCGGATAAACCTCGACGTTGCCTAACAACAATAGAGTTCCACTTAATAACAGTGTCGCCCCTATACCCAAAAGATAACGAGATTGACCCTGACGGGAACTCTGGTTGTGCATCTGGGATGAAAGCTTTTCGATGTTGTACTGCAACAGTTTGTGTTGTTGCAGACTCTGGTAAACCAGATCGGGTAATTCAGGCAGTTTCTCAACCCAGAATGGGGCACGCTCTTTTAATGCACGGATCATGGCAGGCAGACCCACCTGATCGCGAACCCAGCTTTCCAGGAAAGGTTTTGCCGTGGTCCACAAATCCAGTTGCGGATACAGCTGACGCCCCAGACCTTCGACGTACAACAGCGTTTTTTGCAGTAATACCAGCTGAGGCTGGACTTCCATATTAAAGCGGCGCGCAGTATTAAACAGATTTAACAACACGTTACCGAAGGAAATCTCGGCCAGAGGCTTTTCAAAAATCGGTTCGCACACGGTCCGGATAGCAAATTCAAAATCTTCAACATTGGTATCGCGCGGAACCCAACCGGAGTCGACGTGCAGTTCAGCCACTTTACGATAATCGCGGTTGAAGAAAGCGATGAAATTTTCAGCCAGATAGCGCTTATCTTCTTTGTTCAGTGAACCAACTATGCCGCAATCGATGCCTATGTAGCAAGGATCTTCAGGCGTTTCGTAGCTGACGAAAATATTACCGGGGTGCATGTCGGCATGGAAGAAACTGTCGCGGAAAACCTGCGTGAAAAAGACCTGAACACCACGCTCAGCCAGCAGCTTCATGTTGGTGCCCTGCTTTTGCAGCGCTTCAACATCGGAAACCGGGATGCCGTAAATCCGTTCCATCACCATCAGGCGCTCGCTGCAGTAGTCCGGATACACTTCCGGCACATACAGCATCGGGCTGCCTTCAAAATTGCGACGCAACTGGATAGCATTTGCCGCTTCGCGCAGCAAATTCAGCTCATCAAGCAACGTTTTTTCATATTCACGAACCACTTCACGCGGGCGCAGACGGCGGCCATCAGGCAACAAGATCGGCACCCAACCGGCAAGGCGCGACATCAGACGGATATCAGCTTTGATGGTCGGTAAGATGTCAGGGCGGATCACCTTGAGTACTACAGGCTTACCGTTCTCTTTCAGAACCGCCGTATGCACCTGGGCGATAGAGGCGGAAGCCAGCGGCGTCTGGTCGAATTCATCAAACCAGTTTTCCAGCGGGCCACCCAAGGCGGTATCTATTTGCTGACGTGCCAGTGCGCCATCAAAAGGCGGAACGTGATCCTGAAGCAGGGCCAGTTGGTCGGCAATGTGTGGCGGGAAGAGATCGCGGCGCGTAGACATCATCTGCCCGAACTTTATCCATACCGGACCGAGTTCTTCCAGCGCGAGTCGCATGCGCTCACCCAACGGCTTTTCTTTATGACCATGTGGCAACCAGAAAAACAGATAACGGCCCATGCGCAATGGCAGCGTTAAACGGATTTTAGGGATTAGCTCGTCAAGGCCGTAGATAAGAAACATGCGGATAATCAGGTATAAACGTCGCATTTCCCTTGGCGTCACGGTTTGCCCTCCAGTTTTTCGAGGCGTTTATCAAGAGCATCCAGTTCCCGCACCAGTGCGGAGACTTCATCGCTAAACCACACCACCTCCAGCGGACCAGGAGCCATCTTCCACTCTTCGGTCAGCGTTTGCGCCACGTAGTTTTGCTGATGTTTCAGCCCTTTTTGCAAGAAACGGAAACCGCCCTGCACTGCCTGGCTTAACCCTTGGGCTGCGATATCGCCGACATAGGGTGCCAGCAATTCGGCTGGCTCCCACTCGGCCATATCCAGCAGCGCAACCAACTGCTGAACCACAGAAATATCGCCGTCGACCACCAGCTCACCGCTGCGCATGAGCGGTGATAACTTCTGACGATCGCGCAGCTTATGCAGAACGGAGAGTTTTGACGTAACGGTACAATCTGCCACGCCATCCCATTGTCCGAGGACATCAATTTTCTGCTCGCTGAAGACAAACGTCAGCGGAGCGCTCAGTTCCTGCAACTCGACGCGCAGAACTTTACCAGCCAGACGCGTACGCGCCGCCTTCATGCTGCGATCTCTGAAAAGCAGGTAATTAAGCGGCGTCTCGATGGCGGCAGTCAGTAGCGGCGTTAACAACATCGGCATACTCATATCAGAATTTGAAACCCCGATGCAGTGCAACGATGCCACCGGTCAGATTGTGATAAATCACATTCTCAAAACCGGCATCGCCCATCATGCCTTTCAGCGTTTCCTGATCCGGATGCATACGGATGGATTCAGCCAGATAGCGATAGCTTTCAGCATCTTGCGCAACCAGCTCGCCAATACGCGGCAAAATATGGAAGGAATAGGTATCGTACGCTTTGCTGAGCGGTTTCAACTGCGGCTTGGAGAACTCCAGCACCAGCAAACGGCCACCCGGCTTAAGCACACGGTACATAGAGCGCAGCGCTTTTTCTTTTTCAGTAACGTTACGCAGCCCGAAAGAAATAGTGATGCAGTCAAAGTAATTATCCGGGAAAGGCAGCGCTTCGGCGTTGGCCTGAACGTAGCTGACATTACCCACAATGCCGAGGTTCCGCAGTTTTTCACGCCCCATTTTCAGCATGGAGTCGTTGATATCCGCCAGAACGACTTCGCCAGTCTCGCCGACCAGTCTGGAGAATTTTGCGGTCAAATCACCGGTACCGCCAGCCAGATCCAGCACACGCTGACCACGGCGAACACCGCTGCAATCAATGGTGAAACGTTTCCAGATACGATGAATACCGAAAGACATCAGGTCATTCATCAGGTCATATTTTGCCGCCACGGAATGGAAGACATCTGCCACCATCCCCTGTTTGTCATCTTTAGCTACCGTGCGAAAACCAAAATGCGTAGTTTCCTGCGTCTGCTTTTCCATTTTATATGCCTGCTTTTTCAGTCAAACTCTTGGGGAGAAGTGTATCAGAACCCGTTAGAAAGCCCCATCACCGATGCTGATTCAACATGTTGCAAAGATTCATCGGTTGAATCATAAAATCTGTGAAAACAGGGTGCCGCTAGCCTATCGTCATCATTCGTTCGGGTTCAACGTCGGTTCTTCTTCCGCATCAGAGGTGTCGGGTAGAGATGCGGTATATTCAGGTTCGTTTTCCGCTTTTGCCATCTCGGCCAGAGATGGGCTGATCGGCCGTTTAACTTCAACGCCCAGCGCGCGGAAACTTTCTACCTGCCCAATGAGATTACCACGCCCTTGCGAGAGTTTATTCATTGCGGAACGATAACTTCCCTGCGCTTTATCCAGACTTTGACCCATCGACTCCATATCGTCGACGAACAGACGCAGTTTGTCATACAGGCGGGCGGCGCGATCGGCAATACGTTTGGCATTCTGACTCTGATGCTCATAGCGCCACAAGTTGCTGATGGTACGTAATGCGACCAGCAGAGTCGTCGGGCTGACCAGCATAATATTGTGACGGAGCGCTTCGCTGATCAATTCGGGTTCACGGTCGATGGCCAATAGAAAAGCAGGCTCAACGGGAATAAACATCAGCACATAATCGAGGCTGCGAAGACCCGGAAGCTGCTGATAATCTTTGCGCCCCAGCAAGCGAATATGCCCGCGCACCGACGCGATATGTTCGCTGAGCGCCAGCTCACGCTCGCTGTCGTCTTCACTGTTGAAGTAACGTTCGTAGGCCACCAGCGTCATTTTCGCGTCGATCACCACGTCTTTATTCTGCGGCAGACGTACCACCACGTCCGGCTGCATCCGGCTGTTACTGTCCACCTGAACGCTAACCTGCGTCTGGTATTCGTATCCCTCACGCAGACCGGAGGCTTCCAGCACACGGCTCAGCACCACCTCGCCCCAGTTTCCCTGCGTCTTATTATCACCTTTCAGCGCTTTGGTGAGGTTGACGGCTTCACGCGCCATTTCAACATTAAGCTGCTGCAGATTGCGGATCTCGTGCGCCAGCGTATGTCGCTCACGTGCCTCCTGCCCGAAGCTGTCCTGCACCTGACGACGGAAACCATCCAGTTGCTCGCGGAGCGGCAACAATAGTTTATCGAGGCTTTGTTTGTTCTGTTCGTCGGCGCGACGGCCGTTTTGTTCGAAGATCCGGTTCGCGAGATTTTCAAACTGGCTGCTCAGACGCTGTTCGCTGTTGATCAGCAGCCGCTGCTTATCTTCGGCGGCCATACGTGTTTCATCCAGACGGGTCGACACCTCGCGTAACTCGGCTTCCTGTGCGCTGTTGATTTCACGTTGCGCTCGCAGCTCCTGATTAAGCTGTTCACATTCGTTTTGCCAATGCGTCAGCAGTTGCAGTTTTTCCTGGCTGGCCGCCTGCATGCTGTGAAGCTTCCGTAACTCCAGTTCAGCTTCACGGATTTGCTGCAACGAGGCCTGCCGTTCGCCTTTCAGCGCGTCATTTTCGCCCTTCAGCTGCTCAAGAGATTGCTCAAGCAAACGGCGCTGAGTCTCGAACTCAGTCTGCTGTTGCTGCTGCCGTAAACTGGCCACCAGCCAGCCTACTAACAAGCCGATTAACCCCGCGCCAAGGGCCGTCAGAATGCTGATATCCACGCGTTTTCCTTCTTAAAGTCATCTGCGGTCACGGTAATAGCAGGCTGTATGGATGTCCAGTCTATTTTCTGTTGCATTAGGGCTTTGCGGGATGTCTTCCAAAAAGAAATTTCCCTGCGCTTTCCCCCTTGCGGCAGTCATTCACAGAGAGCAGGATTTAAAACCAGCGGCTGAGCCATTGAATGCCAAAGGCGCCGGGCGCCAGAATACCGAAGGCCCAGATCAGCGCGGAAGTGATATTGGCAATCTGGAAGTACTTTTGCGGCATACCACAGATACCCGCGACTAACGGGACGACAGCACGAAGCGGGCCAAAGAAGCGACCAATAAACGCGCCCGGCATGCCCCATTTATCAAAAAAAGCGTGACCACGTACAAGCATTTGCGGATGACGGGAGAACGGCCAGAAGTTGCCGACACGATCCTGATAATGGGAACCGACCCAGTACGACAGCCAGTCGCCCAGGAACGCACCGGCCGCTGCCGCTGCCCAAATGGGCCAGAAAGGGATACCGGTTTCGCCAATCAGCGCGCCGAGCCCGAGCAAAATAAAAGTCGCGGGAAGGAGCAGCGAAAGAAAGGCCAGTGATTCACCGAATGCCAGAAAGAAAACGATGGGCGCAGCCCACACCTGATGTGCGCGAATAAACGTGGTGGTGTAATCCAGAATCTCGTTAACAGTCAAAAATGCAGTTCCTTGTTTCATGGAATCGGAGGCGTAATGAAAGGGATTATTCCAGACTCACTACAAACCTGACCTTAACAGATCCTTTGAAATGGACAAAAAAATGGGCCGCCGGAGGCAGCCCATAGATGTGATGTGTTGTTCTGATTTTGTAAAAATTAAATCAGGCGGCGTGCGGCTTCGACGACAATCTTCACTGCATGGCTTTCGGTCTTTTTCATGGTTTCCGCGTTAGGAATTTCCTGCTGCGTGCGGTTCACAATGACACCGGCAACCATACCTGCACGCAGACCCTGACTTGCGCACATGGTCAGCAAGGTGGCAGATTCCATTTCGTAGTTCATCACGCCCATTTCCTGCCACTCTTTCATCGATTCTTTGAAACGACGAACAACACGGCCGGAGTAAGTATCATAACGCTCCTGACCCGGATAGAAGGTGTCGGAAGAGGCAGTTACGCCGATATGTGTTTGTGCGCCCACGGCTTCTGCCGCAGCGACCAGCGCTGTAGTACAGGCGAAATCGGCCACTGCCGGGAATTCCATCGGTGCAAAGTGCAGGCTAGCCCCGTCAAGGCGCACAGCTGCGGTCGTCACCAAAACGTCGCCAACGCTGATATGCGGCTGGATGGCACCCGTAGTACCAACGCGCAGGAAGGTGCGGATACCGAGCTGTGCCAGCTCCTCGACTGCGATAGACGTTGACGGGCCACCGATACCGGTTGAGCAGACGATCACAGATTTGCCGTCAAGCTCAGCGCGCCATGATGTAAATTCGCGGTGGGAAGCCAGGCGAACCGGGTTTTCCATCAGTTTGGCAATCTTCTCCACGCGCTCAGGGTCGCCGGGAACAATCGCCAGCGTCGCACCGTTTAAATCTTTTTTGGTCAGGCCAAGGTGGAAAACTTCAGGCTGAGACATAACAAACTCCTCTGTGTGTAAGGTCAATTATTGGCAGGAGGAACACCCGGCAACTGTACTGAACATTGTGACGCTATTTCGTGACGGTCGTCACTATGATGTAACAACAAGAACAACGCATACATTTAATTTGTGATTCTCATCACAAATTATGCCGCTAAAGAGGAAATTTTATACGTGATGCCTCCAGTAGAGACATAAAAAAGCAGACATTGCCCCGTGAGGGGCTCTGTCTGCATGGATATTTGCCGTAAATCAGGCGGGAACGGCGTCAGCTGCAGCGCTGCGTGACCAGATCCGGTGCTTCGCCAAATCTTTCAGGAATGCCTTCAGCAGCGCACCTTCGGCTTTTTCGCCTTCGATAATCCCCTCTTCTTTGACATCATCCTTCAGCCCCAGAAGTGATTTAAAGCGGCGCGCGTCTCCGCTCAGGCCGATAACTTTCAGATGTTTATAGGCTTCAAGAACGAAATGACGTGCATCCCCGCTCATCAGCAACGCATCGATATGTCCGTGCGGCACTATCACAGCATCAACGGTGATTGACGGCGAACCGGCAAACGTCGCGTCAATCGGTAACGTCGAGCCATCATCGGCGGTCACCGTCCCCAGATGGCTGGCCAGTAGTTTAGGATGAACGCCCGCAGCCTGAAGCGCCTGCAAGGTTTCCAGAACATCGGCCGCATGAACGCCGTCGCCCAGCAGCAGCGCAACCTGTCGCCCTTTAATCACCCCTTTACCGCTGGCATACAGGCTGAGCGACGGATCGCTGTCCAGACCATTCACCGGTTTTGGGGGTTTAATTTTCAGCGTGTCTGCTGAAAGCGTCACCCCGACGTTTTTCGCCACCTTCTGTGCCAGAGACTGATCGACACGTGCCAGCAAATCCACCACGCGCTCGCGGATATAAGGCCGGGCAACTTTGGATAATTCAAACGAGAACGCCCCGGCAATGTGATCCTGCTCGGTTGGCGTCTGACTCAGCCAGAACAGGCGGGGTTGCGCATAAAACTCAGCAAACGACTCGCTGCGCTGGCGTACTTTTGCCGCATCAATTCGCTCAGGATAACTTTCGAAACCGCCACCCGATGCGGCCGGAGGCGTTTCTCGCGGCCAGTTATTGTTGATAGAATTCGGCTCGTAGTTTGCCGGATTGGTATCTACATCCTGACGGTGCATACCGTCACGCTGGAAGTTATGGTATGGGCAGGTCGGTCGGTTAATCGGGATTTCGTGGAAATTCGGTCCGCCCAGACGGCTTATCTGCGTATCGGTGTAGGAGAAAAGTCGGCCCTGTAACAACGGATCGTTAGTGAAATCGATGCCCGGCACCACGTGCCCCGGATGGAACGCGACCTGTTCGGTTTCCGCAAAGTAGTTATCAGGGTTACGGTTAAGCACCATCTTGCCGATGAGCTGCACCGGCACCAGTTTTTCCGGGATCAGTTTGGTCGGGTCGAGCAAATCGAAATCAAATTTGAATTCGTCCTCTTCGGGGATCAACTGAACGCCCAGTTCATACTCCGGGTAATCGCCAGCTTCGATGGATTCCCACAGGTCACGGCGGTGAAAATCCGCATCTTTCCCGGCCAGTTTCTGCGCTTCATCCCACAACAGCGAGGCTTTACCCGCCAGCGGTTTCCAGTGAAAACGAACGAAGGTGGATTTTCCTTTGGCATTCACAAAGCGAAATGTGTGGATGCCGAAACCTTCCATCGTGCGGTAACTGCGCGGAATGCCACGGTCAGACATCGCCCAGAACACGTTATGCAAGGTTTCAGGTTGCAGGGAAACGTAATCCCAGAAGGAATCGTGCGCGCTGGCGCCCTGCGGAATTTCATTATGCGGTTCAGGTTTTACGGCATGCACAAAATCCGGGAACTTGTGAGCGTCCTGAATAAAGAAGACCGGCGTGTTGTTACCGACCAAATCGTAAATACCTTCATCGGTATAAAACTTGGTCGCCCAGCCGCGAATATCACGGACGGAATCCGCAGAACCTCGCGAACCCTGCACAGTAGAAAAGCGCACAAACACAGGAGTCTGCTTTTTCGGGTCAGAGAGGAAACTGGCTTTGGTGACAGATTTCATGCTGCGGTAAGGCTGAAAATAGCCGTGGGCCGCAGCACCTCGCGCATGAACGATACGTTCGGGAATACGCTCGTGGTCAAAATGGGTGATTTTCTCGCGCAGAATGAAATCTTCCAGCAGAGTCGGGCCACGGCTTCCGGCTTTCAGCGAGTTTTGATCATCAGAGATTTTCGTCCCCTGATTGGTGGTCAGCGGCTGTTTTTCACCATTTTTACGATGTCGCTCAAGCGCATCGAGCTTGGCGTTAGTATTCTGCGGACTTTTGGCACTGCCGGAGGCGGTTGGCTCTTTTCCGGGCGGCGTCGGTTGCGGCGAAGGCTGATAAGCGCGATCGGTGGGAGCTAAGTCTCCCAGGCCAGGTTGGGTGGATTTAATGCCCGTGGCGGGGGCGCGGCTTACCGGTAGTGACTCACTTTTCTTGGTTTTTTTTGAAGGTAATTTCGACATTGCACAAGACTCCTACTTAAGTTTCGGACGTTCCATGGGTCTTCCGTGACAGTTTTCCTGACTAACTTTTAACTATAGAACATCTCTTGCGCCTTGCTGTTGCCGCTTTCCGGCTATAGTTTTAATCCAAAGCGCAAATTTTCTGTATGGAGACTCCAATGAAAAATGATGAAATCCTCCCCCTGAAACAGGCTCCGACCAGCTTTGCACCGGCCGTGACGCCGGTTGCTGAAACGACAATCCACACGGATACCGACGGCCTGCACGCCGGACAGACCACCATCCCTTCGCAGGGAGAAGATCTGCCCGCCTATCTCGCCCGTCCGGAGCAATTCACCGGTAAATTACCTATCGTTCTGGTGGTGCAGGAGATTTTTGGCGTACACGAACACATTCAGGATGTTTGTCGCCGTCTGGCAAAGCAGGGCTATCTGGCGATCGCCCCCGAACTGTATTTCCGTCAAGGAGATCCGCGCGATTACAATGAAATCAGCGAGTTATTTGCTAATCTGGTCAGTAAAGTGCCGGATCAGCAGGTACTTTCCGATCTTGACCACGCGGCCCACTGGGCGTCGCAGCACGGCGGCGATATCTCAAAATTAGGCATTACGGGTTTCTGCTGGGGTGGGCGGATCACCTGGCTTTATGCGGCGCACAACCCGCAGCTGAAAGCCGGTGTGGCGTGGTATGGCAAACTGGTGGGCGATAAAACGCTGACCAGCCCGTCGAATCCAGTAGACCGCGCTGCCGCTCTTGATGCGCCAGTGCTTGGATTGTACGGCGGGCAGGACTCCAGCATTCCGCAGGAAACGATTGAAACCATGCGTCAGGCCATTCGCGCCGCCAATGCTGATGCGGAAATCGTGGTGTATCCCGAGGCCGGGCACGCATTTAACGCCGATTATCGCCCGAGCTATAACGCGGAAGCCGCAGCCGATGGCTGGAAACGGATGCTGGAATTCTTCGCGCACTACGGTGTGAAATAATCGCGTTAGCAGGCATCATTGGCTGAAACAGAAATGGCCCGACAGATTTCCCTGCCGGGCCATTTACCTGAAATACTTTCATCAAAATAAAATGAAGGATTACAGCGACAGCCGCCCGAACGCGCCCTGCCAGTCTTCTTCAAACTTTTCGACCGCAGCCTGAACCGCAGGCGCACTGATAAACTGCTCCGCCACATCCACCGGCAACGTGATCGACTGACATCCGGCCAGCAGGCACGCCAGCGCCTGACGCGGCGTTTTAAAGCTGGCGGCCAGCACTTTTGCGTGCGGGGCATGCAGCGTCAGTAATTGCTGCAACTCAGTGACCATCGCAATACCGTCTCCACCCTGAGCATCCAGCCTGTTCACATAGGGCGCGACATATTCCGCCCCCGCCAGTGCCGAAAGCAGCCCCTGCCCTGCGCCGTACACCGCAGTGCCCAGCGTCGGGATTTTGCGGGTGCGCAGAATTTTCATCGCTGCCAGCCCTTCGGCAGTGACCGGCACTTTGACGACCAGTCCCGGTACGCGGGAATGCAGCAGTTCCGCCTCTTCAACCATCTGATCAGCCTGGTTGGCCAAAACCTGTGCAAACAGTTTTCCTTCGCCGCCCAGCGCATCGCGCAGTGCCGGTAATACTTCCCATAATGAGGTACGTGCTTTCGCCACAATGCTCGGATTAGTGGTTACGCCCTGCAACGGTAAAATCCGCGAAAAACGTTTAACCTCGCCGATATCAGCAGTATCCAGATAGAGTTCCATACCATCTCCTGTCAGAGTTCAAGCTCTTGTTTCAGCAGCGCTTCAATTTGCACCGCCGTAGTTGACTGCATCAACGCATCGCGGAAACTGTCGTGCATAATCCGGCGCGCCAGCTTTGAGAAAATCCGCATGTGCTGGTCACCCGCGGCGTGTTTGTTAAGTGTCAGCATGATGACAAACTGCGCCTCTTCGTCACCCCATTGCACCGGCTCCTGTAACTTCGCCACGCTAATGGTTGATTGTTCGATGTGTTCAGATTTGGTATGTGGAATGGCGAAACCGAAGCCGAGACCGGTGGAAAACACTGCTTCGCGCGCCCAGACGTCCGCCGCGAGTTTGCGCGGATACCGGCAGCGCCCGGCGAGCATTAAGTTATCGACCATGCCTTTGATGACTTCTTCTTTGCTGCGCCAGTCGGTATTGAGCGCCACGCATTCTGCAGTGATCAGCGGCGCGTCGTTCACGTCCATACGGAACTGTGCCAGCAGGTGTTCAACTTCCAGCGACGTGCGGCACTGCATCGCGCGGTTTAGCAAAAGACGACATTCGCGGCTGTCGAGTTTCGACAGCCGCGCTTTGGTGACTGGAATCGACGGTGCGCTCATGCTGATTTCATCCAGCCCCAGCCCAACCAACAGCGGCAGCACCGAGCCCTTCGCACCCAGTTCACCACACAGCCCTATCCATTTACCGTGACGATGCACTTCACGCACGACATGATCGAGGCCGCGCAGGAACGCCGGATTCAGACTGTTGTAATGGCGGGTCACTTTAGCGTTGTCGCGGTCGACCGCCAGCAGATATTGCGTGAGATCGTTACTACCGATGCTAAAGAAATCAATCTCTTCGCAGCACTGATCGATGATGAACATCACCGACGGTACTTCCAGCATGATCCCCAACTGAATTTTTTCATCGAATGGGATCTGCTCGCTGCGCAGGGACTGTTTGGCTTCTGCCAGACGATCTTTGATCCATAAAATCTCTTCTATCGAGGAGATCATCGGGATCATGATTTTCAGTGTTCCGTGCGCCGATGCCCGCAGGATCGAACGCAGCTGAGTGTGGAACAGCGGTAAGAATTCCTGATAAATACGAACAGCGCGATAACCGAGGAAAGGATTATTCTCAGCGGGAATATTCAGATAATGAACTGGCTTATCTCCACCGATATCCATCGTCCGCACGATAATGGTTTTCCCTTTCGCCGCTTCCGTCGCCTGACAATATATGTTGTACAACTCGTCTTCCGAAGGGGCGCTGACGCGATCCATATACAGCATTTCTGTACGGAAGAGGCCGACCGCTTCGGCGCCGTTACTGAAAGCGGCACTGGCTTCGACTGAATGCGCAATGTTCGCCGCCACTTCCATCCGCACGCCGTCAGCGGTATAGCCTGGTTTGTCGAGATAAACACTCTGCTGCTGGCGCAATGCCTGATGGACGGCCTGCTCCTGACGATAATAACGCCGTACCGGCTCTGTCAGCGCGCAGGCTATCAACCCCAGATCACCATCGATCTGCACGTCCTGACGCAGATATACCTGCAAAGGCTGAGGGTCGACACCCACCAGCGTAGGAATATTGAACGATCGCGCGAGAATAACAGTATGGGACGTACTGCCGCCGCTGCCGAGCAGCAGGCCTTTCAGATACTTTTTATCCAGTTCAAGAAACTGGCTTGGGGTCAGTTCATCCGCCAGACAGATGCTGGTTTCAGTGAGGGTTTGCTGGGAAGCAAATCGCGCTTCGCCGTAGATATGCTGCAACAGCTGGAAACTGACATCACGAATATCCAGTTCCCGTTCACGCAGGTAAGCACTGGACGATTGTGCGAGTTGTGCACTGAAATGCGCGGCGGTTTCCACGATGCTCTGCGCACAGCTTTTTCCTTCCATCACATGGCTTAGCAACGCGTCGCGCAGGCTGTTATCGCGCAGCAAAGAACGATGCGCTTCAAGTACAGCGGTAATGGTGCCGCTGCCCTCCATCAGCTGTAATTCAATAGATTTTTCGAGCTGCGCCAGCCCACCGGAAAGCAAACTTTGTTCTTTATCCTTGCCTTGAGACGCAGGCAAATCGGTAAGTGCCGCCAGATTCACGTTGGAGAGATTAACCAGTTTGCCCAGCGCGCAGCCTTCACTGACGGAACGGGCGCGGTATATCACCGGGGAAAGATGCGCCAGGGATTCGGGGAGAGGCTCACGTTCTGCGGTCGCATTGTGTTCAGGAAGGGCTTCATCACAAAGCGGAAATTGATGCTCGATGAAATGTGCAAGCGCTGCCAGCGCAGCCACTTCGTCCGCACCTTCGACCGTCACATGGCATTCATCGCCAGGCAGAATATCTGCGCCAATCAGTGACAACACACTTTTACCGTCGGCAACGCGGTCAGTACGAGCGTTATGCCATTGAAACGTCGATTTAAACCCGTTGCATAACGATTCAATATGGCTCGCCGGACGGGCATGAACCCCATTAACCAGTACGCAGGTGAAGCTCAACTTCTTGGTCATTTCTGAATCCTCATCCCAGATGCCGGTGATAATTACCGACACTTGCAGAATAGGAGCTCCAGGCTCGCGGTGGCTACCAGACAAAAATGACAAACACTGGATAAATGTAATGCATACCGTTTTTTGCGAGACAGCTCACACTGTACAGGAGTCGACAAATCTCCCGTTATCACGGGTTATTTGAAGCTGCTCGCATTTTCGATCGAACATTACAAAAGTCCAGTAAAACACAAATCTGTCCACTATTAGCGCCACGACCCTCAGCCTATTGTTGTCGTCGATACCCTTTCAGTATCTGAGCTTTTTCCCGAAAAGAAGCCCTGATATTTGCGATCGTTACGCCCGACACCGGAAGCTCCAGGAGCTAATCATGAAAGACTTGCTCAATATTCTAAAAAATACCCGCCAGCACCTGATGACTGGCGTCTCACACATGATTCCTTTTGTGGTCGCGGGCGGCATTTTGCTGGCCATCTCTGTCATGCTTTACGGTAAAGGTGCCGTGCCGGATGCGTTAACCGATCCGAATTTGAAAAAGCTGTTTGATATCGGCGTTGCCGGTCTGACCCTGATGGTGCCTTTTTTGGCCGCCTACATCGGTTACTCCATCGCTGACCGCTCGGCGCTGGCCCCTGCGGCCATCGGTGCCTGGGTAGGTGCGTCCTTTGGCGCAGGCTTTTTTGGTGCGATCATCGCTGGTCTGCTCGGCGGCATTATCGTTTTCTATCTCAAAAAGATCCCGGTTCCTAAGATCCTTCGCTCTGTGATGCCGATCTTCGTGATCCCGATCGTCGGCACCTTGCTGACGGCGGGGATCATGATGTGGGGGCTCGGCGAACCCGTCGGGTTGCTGACCACTTCGCTTACCCACTGGCTGCAAGGGATGCAGCAAGGCAGCATTGTGGTACTCGCCATCATTATGGGTCTGATGCTGGCCTTCGACATGGGCGGGCCAGTCAATAAGGTTGCCTACGCATTTATGCTGATCTGCGTCGCGCAGGGCGTGTATACCGTCGTCGCCATTGCCGCCGTTGCCATCGCCACACCGCCGCTCGGTGTCGGTTTCGCCACGCTGATTGGCCGCAAGTTTTACTCCTCAGAAGAACGCGAAGCGGGGAAAGCGGCCATGTTAATGGGCTGCGTTGGCATCACTGAGGGCGCAATCCCTTTCGCCGCCGCTGATCCGCTGCGCGTTATTCCTTCCATCATGATCGGTTCTGCTTGTGCGGCGGTCACCGCCGCGTTGCTCGGCGCAGAATGCTATGCGGGCTGGGGCGGACTGATCGTACTGCCCGTCGTTCAGGGCAAATTTGCTTATATCGGCGCGCTGCTGGTTGGCATGATCGTCACTGCTCTGTGTCTCAATCTGCTGAAATATCTTGCCGCCAAAAAACAATCCACTAAAAACCACCAGGAATCTGATCTGGATTTGGACTTTGAAATTAACTGACACCAGGGAAAACACTATGACCAAGATTATTGCTGTCACCGCCTGCCCGTCCGGCGTTGCTCATACCTACATGGCCGCTGAAGCCATTGAACGTGCGGCCAACGCCAAAGGCTGGGAATGCAAAGTGGAAACACAGGGCTCAATCGGTCTGGAGAACGAGCTGACGGCAGAAGACGTGGCCGCCGCGGACATTGTGATTCTGACCAAAGATATCGGCATTAAATTCGAGGAACGCTTTAAAGGCAAAGTGACGGTGCGGGTTGGCATCAGTGATGCAGTCAAACGTGCCGACGCCATCATGGAAAAGATTGCCGTACACCTCAACAATACTGCAGTCACGGATTGAATTTAAGGAGAACAGGATGACTTCCCGCATCGAACGTCTGAAGGCCGCGCTTTTCGCCACCCCGCGTGAAATTTCGCTGGAACGCGCCCTGCTGTATACCGCAAGCCATCGAAAGACGGAAGGCGAACCGACGCTTCTTCGCCGCGCGAAGGCCACGGCATACATCCTGGATAACGTTGAGATTAGCCTCCGCGAAGACGAACTGATTGCCGGTAATCGCACGGTTAAGCCACGTGCGGGGATCGTCTCTCCTGAAATGGATCCCTACTGGCTGCTGAAAGAGCTGGATGCTTTCTCCACCCGTCCGCAGGATCGTTTCAACATTTCTGCCGAGGATAAACAGATTTACCGCGAGCAACTCTTCCCTTACTGGGAATCGCGTTCAATGAAAGATTTCATCAACAGCCAGATGCCGGAAGAGGTTACCGCCGCCACCAAAACGCAGATTTTCAGCATTAATCAGACCGACAAAGGCCAGGGGCACATTATTATTGATTATCCGCGCCTGCTGTACACTGGTCTTGATGGTCTGGTGGCTGAACTCCAACAGCATATTTTACAGCACCCGGATAATCCGTTTTATCAGGCTGCATTACTCCTCTTGCAGGCGGCACAGCGGCATATTCTTCGCTACGCCGCACTGGTGACGCTGATGGCGGACGAGTGCAAAGACCCGCAAAGAAAGCAGGAACTGGAAAGAATCGCCGGTATTTCGCTGCATATCTCAGCACGTGCGCCACAGGATTTCTATCAGGCCTGCCAGTTGTTCTGGTACATGAACATTATTTTGCAGTACGAATCCAACGCCAGTTCGCTCTCACTCGGGCGCTTCGATCAGTATATGTTGCCGTTCTACCAGTATTCCCTGTCTCACGGGGAATCGCCGGCGTTCCTTAAAGAACTGCTGGAAAGCCTGTGGGTGAAATGCAACGACATCGTTCTGCTGCGCTCTGCCTCCAGCGCCCGCTATTTCGCCGGCTTCCCGACCGGTTATACCATCTTGCTTGGTGGCCTTACCGAAGCCGCGCGCAGCGCCGTAAACGTGCTTTCATTTCTGTGTCTGGATGCCTACCAGAGCATCTGCCTGCCACAGCCCAATCTCGGCGTAAGGGTAAATGAACTCATTGACCGCCCATTCCTGCTGAAAACAGCCGAAACCATCCGTCTCGGCACCGGCATACCGCAAATTTTCAATGATGAAGTGGTGGTACCCGCGTTTCTAAACCGTGGTGTACGGCTGGAAGACGCTCGGGATTATGCCGTTGTCGGCTGTGTGGAACTGTCGATTCCGGGGAAAACTTACGGCCTGCACGATATAGCGATGTTTAACCTCCTGAAAGTCATGGAATTAACACTGCATGAAAACGAAGGTAATACCGCGATCACATACCCGGACCTGGTGGAAAAGATCCGCCAGAAAATCAGCCACTACGTCAAACTGATGGCGCAGGGCAGCAACATCTGCGACATCGGCCACCGCGACTGGGCACCCGTTCCGCTGCTCTCTTCATTTATTGACGGCTGTCTGGAGAGCGGTAATGACATCACCGCAGGCGGTGCACGCTACAACTTCTCCGGCGTTCAGGGAATTGGCATCGCCAACCTCAGCGATTCCCTGCATGCGCTGAAAGGCATGGTGTTCGATCAACAGCGCCTGACATTTGATGAGTTACTGGCATCGCTGAAAGAAAATTTTGCCAGCGAAGAAGGTCGTGCCATTCGTGCCCGCCTGATTAACCGCTTCGAGAAATACGGTAACGATGTCGATGAAGTTGATTTGATCAGCGCCGATTTGCTGCGTTATTACTGCAAAGAGGTCGAACAATACCGTAACCCGCGAGGTGGACAGTTCACGCCGGGCTCGTACACCGTGTCGGCACACGTGCCGTTAGGTGCGGTTGTAGGCGCAACGCCGGATGGTCGCTTTGCCGGTGAACAGCTGGCCGACGGCGGTCTTTCACCAATGCTCGGGCAGGATCACCAAGGACCCACAGCCGTACTGAAATCGGTCAGCAAACTCGATAACACGCTGCTTTCCAATGGTACGCTGCTGAATGTGAAATTCACGCCGTCGACGCTGGAAGGTCAGCAAGGGCTGAACAAACTGGCAGATTTCCTCGGTGCGTTTACCCGTCTGAAATTGCAGCATGTGCAATTCAACGTGGTCAATGCAGAGCAACTGCGCGAAGCGCAAAAGCGTCCGCAGGATTTCGCGGGGCTGGTCGTCAGGGTAGCTGGCTACAGCGCATTCTTCGTCGAGCTGTCAAAGGAGATTCAGGATGACATTATCGGTCGAACCGCGCACCAGCTCTGAGCTGCGCATCCCCGTCGTCGTGAAAACGATCGTTGCAGATAACACCCTGCGTGGACGCATCTTCAACATTCAGCGGTTTTCGCTCAATGATGGCCAGGGTATCCGTACCCTGGTTTTCTTTAAAGGATGCCCGCACCGCTGCCCGTGGTGCGCCAACCCCGAGTCCATGTCGCCGCGCATACAGACCATCAAACGGCAGACGAAATGCCTGAACTGCCGGACATGCCTGCAAGATCCGGATGAATGCCCCAGCGGTGCGATGGAATACATCGGCGAAGACATTACGCTGCCAGAACTGATGAAACGTCTGCTTAAGGACGAAGTGTTTTTCCGCTCCTCTGGCGGTGGCGTCACGCTTTCGGGGGGTGAAGTTCTGATGCAACATGCTTTTGCCAGCGCGTTATTGCAGGAGCTACAGGCTCTGGGCATTCATACGGCTATCGAAACGGCAGGCGATGCCCCGCGGGATCACTTGCTTGCGTTGACAGAACGTTGCGATCAGGTTTTGTATGATTTCAAAATAATGGATCCGTCGCTGGCGCGTTCCATTCTCAACATGAATCAGCCACGTGTGCTGGAGAATTTCAGTGAACTTGCCGGGCGCGGCGTGAAACTGCTGCCCCGTTTACCACTGATCCCCGGTTACACCCTGATGCCCGAAAACATGCAACAGATCCTGGATTTCCTTAAACCCTTCCACTTAAATGAAATCCATCTGTTACCCTTCCACAAGTACGGTGAAGCCAAGTATCCGCTACTGGGGAAAACCTACTCCATGCACAAAACGCCGGTGCCGGATGCACAAACCCTTGCGCCTTATCGTGCGCTGGCGGAAAGCTACGGATATCGGGTCACTCTGGGTGGTTAGCGGGTTAAACATCGGATCAATGATTTCCGACAAAGGGGAATAGCAATGTCATTGAAATTGGTCGCCGTCACGGCGTGCATCAGCGGTGTGGCACATACGTATATGGCGGCAGAGCGTCTGGAAAAACTCAGTGCGCAGGAAAAATGGCAGGTAAAAGTGGAAACGCAGGGGGCTCTGGGTATCGAAAATTCGCTGTCAGAAAGCGATATTGCGCAAGCCGATATTGTCCTGCTAGTCACCGAGATCCAGCTTGAAAACCGCGAGCGCTTTGCCCACAGTCGCTGCGTTCAGACGGGTATGCATACGTTTTTGCGCACGCCGGAAAAAGTCATGGCTGCCGTCAAAAAAATCGCCACCTCGCCGCAGGGCACGCAGATCGTTTTACCCTAGTTATGGCTGTGCTTGTTCCAACTGGCTGCGGTATTGCCGCCGATACTCCGAAGGTGAACGCTCCGTGTTTTTCTTAAACTGCCGGCAAAAGTAGTTGCTGTCGACAAATCCGCAAGCATGAGCGACTTCCTTCACCTTCATGTCGTAGCCTTTTAGCAGATTTTTTGCCTGCTCCAGCCGCACATAATTCAGATATTCGTTTAGCCCGACTCCGCCGCTTTTCTGGAACAGATGTGACAGATAATTTGGTGAGATATAAAACGCTTTGGCGACGGAATCGCGGGTCAGCGGTTCGCGGTAATGTTCTTCGATGTGCTGGCGGATCGCCGTGAACAGCGCCTGACTGCGCGACGCGGTCTGAACCGAAGAGCTGAACAGATCCAACGCATGGCTCAGCAACCCTTTTACCAAAAACTTTGCCGTTTGCTGATCGCTTCGGTGCCACGCCAGTTCATTCAACGCCTGTAACATAAACGCGCCGACGCGAGGTCCACGCCTGCCAATATTGCCCTTTTCGCTCCCATCAAACCCTGTACCATCCCAGTGAAGCAGGCTGAATCCAAGCTGTTGCTTGCCAAACAGAATACTCAACGTGCGCACTGGCTTTTGCCACTGCGGGCTGTTCCAGCCTTTGGCCGGAACGAACAATGCATCGCCCGCCAGCATTCGCGTCGTCTGACTTTTGCCCTGCTCGTCTTCCCATTCCATCATCTGCTCGCCGTCCAGAATCAGCTCCAGACGCGGAAAATCCACCTGATATGCCAGCGAAGGCACCGGATGCTGAGCACCGGCAAAATACACATGGCGGATGCCTGCGAAGTCCTCAAGTATTGGAGACAGAACAGAAAAAAGGGGATGGGTCATGGTTGGCTACCTGTCAGCAGAATCTGGCTATGATAACTAACCTCGGCTGAAGGCAGAAAGGGAACTCGCAGATTTGCGAGGAACGATGGGAAAATGGCTCACCGGCCCGCGCTGATGCCGGGAACGATGAGCCAGAAAGATGTTTATGCCTGCGGAGGCTGGCCGTTAGATGCGCTCAGGCCACCGTCCACCGGCAGATTCACGCCGGTGACAAATCGCGCGTCGTGGCTGGCAAGGAACGCGATGACATCCGCAATTTCTTCCGGCTCTGCGCCGCGACCGAGCGGGATGCGTTCGGAGAATTTATCCAGCAGCGGCTGATTGTCTTTAATCCCCGCCGCCATCTCAGTGAAAGTCAGAGACGGGCAAACCGCATTAACGCGCACGCCGTCTTTGCCGTGATCCATCGCGATTGAGCGGGTAAAGTTGGTCACGCCGCCTTTGGCTGCGTTGTAAAAGCTCATTCCCCAGTCGCCACCCATACCGGATACCGAAGAAATATTGACGATGTTGCCTTTGCTTTTAATCAGCGCTGGCATGAAGAAGCGGGTGCAGTAGAAAACGCCGCTCAGGTCGATCGCCATGATTTTCTGCCAGTCATCGAGGCTAGCTTCAGTGACTTTACCCTGCACCACCACGCCCGCACCATTGACCAGCACATCGACGCGGCCAAATTTATCTTCGATCACTGCCGCCATGCGCTCGACGTCCTGCGCCGAAGATACATCCGCCAGATGAATATAATATTGCGTGCTGCTCAACGTGCTGGCGACCTTCTCGAGCTTTTCTTTGGTTCGCCCGACCAGCACCACAATCGCGCCCTCTTTGGCAAAACGCCGGGCAGACGCTGCGCCCATACCTGAACCCGCGCCGGTAACGACAACCACTTTATCTGTAAATCGGTTCATGTTTTCTCCCTGTCTTAATGAATTACAATTTGTATTAAGCCTAGTGGACAAAACCGGGGTTTGGAGATAACGGCCTGTCAAAACCTCCTCAATCACGCTTCAGCCGCCGTATGCCGCGGGCTGAAAGAGTCGTAACAAAGTACGAATGACCGATAAAAAAAAGAGCTTCGGGTATACAGCCCCGAAGCCCAACGTGTCGGCTATTCACCGGCACACTTCCACCAACGTACTTTTTACTCACTTCCGGTCAGATTTTCTCCGCACGAAGACGCTTAGCCGCTTTCACCATATTTTCCAGAGACTCGCGGGTTTCCGGCCAGCCACGGGTTTTCAGGCCACAGTCCGGGTTCACCCACAGGCGCTCTGCCGGGATACTGTCCGCCGCTTTACGCAGCAGGTTTTCGATCCACGCCACACTTGGCACGTTAGGCGAGTGAATGTCGTAAACGCCGGGTCCGATTTCGTTCGGATAATCGAATTCTTTGAAGGTTTCGATCAGATCCATATCAGAACGCGAAGTTTCGATAGTGATTACATCGGCATCGAGCGCAGCAATCGAATCCATGATGTCGTTGAATTCGCAATAACACATGTGGGTGTGGATCTGAGTGTCATCTTTCGCAATGGCGGCATTCAGTTTGAACGCGTCTACGGCCCAGCGCAGATAAGCATTCCACTCAGACTTGCGCAGCGGCAGGCCTTCACGCAGGGCAGGTTCGTCAATCTGGATGATGCCGATACCGGCTTTTTCCAGATCTTCCACTTCGTCGCGCAGCGCCAGACCAATTTGCTTAGCAATGGTTTCACGGCTGACGTCCTCACGCGGGAAGGACCAGCAAAGGATGGTGATCGGGCCGGTGAGCATGCCTTTGACCGGTTTTTCGGTCAGCGATTGTGCGTACTTCGCCCATTCGACGGTGATCGCTTCCGGACGGCTGACGTCGCCGATGATGACCGGCGGTTTCACGCAGCGGGAACCGTAGCTCTGTACCCAGCCATTTTGCGTGAACACAAAGCCGTCAAGATGCTCGCCGAAGTACTCGACCATGTCGTTACGTTCCGCTTCGCCGTGAACCAGTACGTCAATGCCCAGACGCTCCTGCTCTTTGATGGCTTGCTTGATATGTTCGCTGATGCCGGTGCGGTATTTAGCGTTATCCAGACGGCCTTGTTTGAACTCCAGACGCAGGCCACGGATTTCCGTGGTTTGTGGGAATGACCCTATGGTAGTGGTCGGCCATGCAGGCAGATTGAAACGGGCCCGCTGCGCTTTGGCGCGCTCGGTGTAAACGTTTGGACGCTCGATATCGGTGGCCGTAATAGCCGCAACGCGTTTACCAACGGCGGCATTGTTCACGCGGGTCGATTCACGACGGGCGCGAATTGGCGCGCTATATTCTGCCAGTTTGTGCTGTGCTTCTGCGGTCGGGTTATTCAACGCAGACGTCAGCAGTGCAAGCTCCACACATTTTTGCAGGGCAAATGCGAACCAGCTTTTCACTTCATCATCCAGACGGCTTTCAACGCTTAAGTCGATCGGGCTGTGAAGCAATGAACAGGAGCTGCCGATCCAGACGTTGCGGCCTTCAACCAGCGGCTTCAGACGGTCGAACCAGGTGCTCAGATCTGCACGCCAGACGTTACGGCCGTTGATCACGCCCAGAGAAATCAGCCAGTCTTTTGGCAGTGCGTTGATGACCGTTTGCAGATCATCGTGACCGGCGACCGCATCAATATGCAGGCCTTGTACCGGCAGTTGGCGGACAGTGTCGAGGTTGTGCCCGACGCTGTCGAAATAGGTGGTCAGCAGCAGTTTGGTTTTGCCCTGCAACTGCTCATACGCAGGTTTGTAGGCATCAAGCCATTCCTGCGGCAGTTCAAGTACCAGCGCCGGTTCATCAATCTGCACCCACTCGATGTCGCGTTTTGCCAGTTCGGCCAGTACTTGCTGGTAAACCGGCAAAATATCGTTAATCAGCGAAAGACGGTCGAACTGCTCGCCTTTCACTTTACCGAGCCACAGGTATGTCAGCGGGCCGAGCAGAACCGGTTTCACTTTGTGGCCGAGCGCCAGCGCTTCGTCCACCTCTTCCAGCAGTTGCGCCCAGGTCAGTTTGAACTGCTGACCTTTCACGAACTCTGGCACCATGTAGTGATAGTTGGTGTTAAACCATTTGGTCATTTCCGCAGCGGCAGCCGGTTTACCGGTCGGTGCACGGCCACGGCCAAGTCGAAATAAGGTATCGAGATCCACAGACCCATCGGCATTCTGGTGACGTGCAGGCACGTTACCCAGCAGCAGGCTGGTGGTCAGTACGTGATCGTACCAGGCAAAATCGCCAACAGGCAGCAGATCAACCCCCGCTTCGGCCTGTTGTTTCCAGTGACGGGCGCGCAGTTCGCGGCCGGTTGCCAGCAGTTCTTCCTGAGTGGAATTACCTGCCCAGTAGCTTTCTTGAGCTTTTTTAAGTTCACGACGCAGACCAACGCGTGGAAAACCCAGTGTGTGATTCAGTATCGTCATCTTTTTAATTCCTGTTTAGCCGTCCAGATGTTTACACATCCATAATCCGCAGGTACTGTATATTGCACAAGCGCAAATTATTCATGTCACAGTGAAGGACTCTCATGATCGAACTGAAACACCTGCGAACGTTGCAAGCACTGCGCAACACCGGGTCACTGGCCGCTGCCGCCTCGCAGCTTCATCAGACACAATCGGCCCTGTCTCACCAGTTCAGTGACCTCGAGCAACGGCTGGGTTTCAGATTATTTGTGCGCAAAAGCCAGCCGCTGCGGTTTACGCCGCAGGGCGAAATCATGCTCAATCTGGCAGAGCAGGTGCTGCCACAAATCCAGCAGGCGTTGCAGGCATGTAATGAACCGCATCAGACCTCACTGCGTATCGCCATCGAATGCCACAGTTGTATTCAGTGGCTGACGCCCGCGCTGGACAACTTCCATCAGAACTGGCCGCAGGTGATGATGGATTTCAAATCCGGCGTGACGTTTGACCCGCAACCGGCGCTGCAACAGGGCGAACTGGACCTCGTATTGACGTCCGATATCCTGCCGCGCAGCGGTTTGCACTATTCGCCGATGTTTGATTTCGAAGTCCGTCTGGTGCTGGCCCCGGATCATCCGCTGGCGACCCAGGCCGTCATCACGCCGGAAGATCTGAGCAGTGAAACGCTGATGATTTATCCGGTGCAGCGCCAGCGTCTGGATATCTGGCGGCATTTCCTGCAACCGGCAGGCGTCAGCCCGTCGCTGAAAAGCGTAGATAACACGTTGTTATTGATTCAGATGGTGTCGGCGAGAATGGGAATTGCGGCGCTGCCACACTGGGTGGTGGAGAGTTTTGAGCGCCAGGGTCTGGTGGTGACAAAAACCCTGGGCGATGGCTTATGGAGCCGGCTGTACGCCGCCGTACGTGATGGCGAGCAGCGTCAGCCGGTCACAGAAGCATTTATTCGTTCGGCGCGGCAGCACGCGTGCGATCATCTGCCGTTTGTTCGCGACGCGGCACGACCCAACGCCGGTGCACCCACAGTGAGGACATAATCACCGCCGCGCCCAGAATAAAGCTCGGCCAGTGCGGCTGCTGTTGCCAGATCGCCAGATTCACCAGCAGCCCGGCCGGGACGTGAAAATTGTTCATAATCCCCAGCGTTCCCGCATCCACCTGCGTTGCGCCGTAGTTCCACATGAAGTAGCCCAATCCCGACGCGCCAACGCCTAACCATACCAGAATGCCCCATTGCAGCTCCGTGGTAGGCAATTTTTGCGGATTACCCCACAGGAACCACGCCACTACGGCGCACATTAGCGCACCGATGTAGAACCAGGAAAAGGCCGTGTGCTGCGGCACCGGGCGGGTTTCCATCAGACGTTTGTAGCCCACCTGTCCGATGGCAAAACAAATATTCGCCGCCTGCACCAGCAACAGCCCGATGATGAAATGCTCGCTGATGTGGTCATAACGAATAATCGCCGCACCCGCCACCGCCAGCAGCGCGCTGAGTGCATAGCCAATGCGGATTTTACGGCCGCTGATCAGGTCATAAATCAGCGTCACGTACAGCGGCGTCATCACGGTAAACAGCAGGAATTCCGGCACTGACAGATACAGATAGGCCTCGAAGCTGATGAGATACATGATGCCAAGCTGCATCGCACCGACCGCCATGTACAGCAGGATGGTGGTAAAGGCATAGCCCTTCCAGCGCAGAAACGGCAGGAAAACCAGCGCCGCCAGCCCCAAACGGACCAATACGGCGAAGACGCTGTCGACCTGTCCGGCGAGATAAACGCCGATCAGGCTGAAGGAAAAGGCCCATAAAATGGTGGTGATAATAAGTAAAGGCACGGCAGTTGAGCCCTGTGTGAAAGAGGAAGTTTGAAAGATGGACGATTGTAGCCCAATGAGAAACACCGCGGGATGTGAAGGTGGTTTACATCTGGTTAATTATAGAACAAACGAGAGCCGCGCCACGCTTTGAGGGAAACGTGCCCTCAAATGCCGCGCTGGTGGGTGTGATGGCATACACTTAACGGATGACTGGAAATGGAGAATGAACCGATGAAACGCTTATATGGAATAATCGCCGCACTGCCACTGCTGTTGGCCGTTCACGCTGCCGGTGCCGTCGAGAAAGTGCCGAATCCGAACGACCCGCTGCTGACCAATCCGTCGCAACAGCGCATGCAGCAACAGCAGCAGAACAACCAGCAAATGCAGAAACGTCAGCAGGAGCAGGATCTGCGCAGCAATCAGCAACAACAGCAACTCAAACTGCGTTCGCAAATCCAGAGCAATCAGCAACGGTTGCAGATCCAGCAGAATAACCAGACGCTGAATCAGAAATTGAATCAATAACAGAATTGATGAGTAAGTATCTTAGTTATTCATCAAAATAATAATTCGTTTCCGCAGAGAAAAAACTCCCTGCGGTTTTTTAGTCCCATTATATGACCTGTATCCCGATTTTATTTCTGCCGATCAATGAAAATAATTGACTCCAAAACTCTTAAGGATAGCTTCAGATGTCAAATGGAAGAACGACGACATTCTATAACAACCCCTTCTCTGGTTTCCCAAACTCAGCCACGTCATTCCTACCCTTAGAAATTAATCGGCCCGGCAGTGATTATCGGGAAGTGTTAATTAAAAACGTCAGTGAAAACCTTCATTATATTATGTTTCTTACTCAGGAAGAGGCTTATGCCATTCTGAAAGAATTGGCTCCGGTTGGGAAATATGATGTCTCAGAACGTAACCTTGACAGGTTGGGACTCGGTGCCACTTATGCTGGGAATACGAAAGATGGCATAACCACATCAAAAATCATTTGGAAACTCAAAGGACTCGGTGTTGCAGCTAAAATCTATCGTGCCAGAAATGGTGAACAATCGTTGGGGAAGAGATAGCCAACTTCTTTATAAGAAAATATGAAAAAAAAATCCAATCAAGATATTTACCTGACCACAGAACAAAGACTGAGTTGCCTCTTGGTTTTTGCTCTTGGGATTTGGCTATGCTGCTTATTGCCTTCTATGATCGAAGATCAAATTATTTATAATTTATCGTACCCGAATATTATTTCATTCGACAGGCTTTCGATTTTTATTATAGGAGGAGCAGCGACTTTTCTCATGTTGGCAACTTGTACACCTTACATAATTTTGAAAGGGGTTATGCCATATAATCCAGGAAAACGTATCATTATAGGATCGTGTTACATCAGTATTGCAGGAATAATTATTGCAATAATATTCCAGTATACTTTTATAACCTCTTTAACTACTAAGGGATATGGGCATTGCTTTCCTACAGATCTTCATGGCCCGACACTCTATGTCAAAGATGCCAATGAATGTGTAAAAAGAAACCTGCCGATAATGGTCAGACCGAGAGATCAGCCGAAAGAAGATACGCCAGCGACGGTATACGAAGACCCTTTTCATAAGTGGAATTAAAAACACCAAAACTAAATACATATGGGCGCTGTTACAGCACCCATGTTTGATTATTCAAAATCCGGCCCGATCACATCAATCTTATCCGTACAGATGCAATCCACGCCCCAGCGCAGGAGTTCGCGGGCGCGCTCGGGGTTATTCACCGTGTATACCAGAATATGCAGGCCAGCGGCTTTGATCGCGTTTACACGCGCTTCACTCAGCAGTTTGTGATTGAGGTGCAAAGACACACATTCCAGTTCGTCGGTCAGCGCATTCCAGTTTTCGTGCCATTCGTCGATGAGTAATCCGCGCGGCAGTTCAGGGGCGGCTTTTTTGGCGGCGACCAGCGCGTCGAATTCGAAAGAGGAGAGCAGCGGTGGAACACTCTGATCTTTCCACAGCTCACGGGCAGCGAGCGCGATGTCAGTGCCGGTTTTTTCATTCAGGCCAGTGGTCGGTTTAATTTCAATGTTTACCATCATGTGATGGCGCGCACAGCGTTCGGCGACCTGCGCCAGCAGCGGCAATTTCTCGCCTTTAAACGCGGCGCTGTACCAGTCACCGGCGTCGAGCTGCTGAAGTTTCTCCCAGGGCTGCTCACCCGCCACGCCCCAACCATTACTGGTGCGGTTGAGGGTATCGTCGTGCAGCAGGAATATTTCTCCGCCCTGCGCCAGTTTGGCGTCAAATTCGATCATCGTATGACCGTATTTCGCGCCCACATCGATGGCGGCCAGCGTGTTTTCCGGTGCCAGAGCACCGCCGCCACGGTGCGCCACAATACGAGGGTAAGGCCAGGCTTTCATGTTCATTCCATCCGTAATCCGCTGTGAGTATCGAAAAAGTGTAACGCTTTCGTTGGGAAAACCAAGCGTAACAGCGAACCCGCCGTCGGAAACACTTCATGCGATAAGCGCACCACAACGCCGCTGCCCGCCAGCTTGCCGTGCGCGAGATTGTCCGCGCCCAGTAACTCCAGCGTATTGAGCACCATCGGAATACCGTTTTGCGTATCTTCTGTCAGCTGAATATGTTCAGGGCGGATACCGATTGTCAGTTCACGACCGCCCCATTCCGGGCGCGGGACTGGCAGCGGCAATTCGAATCCGTCTTCCATCACCAGCGACGTGCCGTCAGTGGTCAGTTGGCCGGGCAACAGGTTCATCGCCGGTGAGCCGATAAAGCTGGCAACGAACAGGCTGGCCGGGCGGCGATAGACTTCCGAGGGCGTGCCGATTTGCTCGGCGATGCCTTTGTTCATCACGATCACCCGCTCCGCCAGCGTCATGGCTTCGACCTGATCGTGCGTCACGTACAAGCTGGTGGTGCGCAGGCGGCGGTGCAGTTGTTGCAGCTCAAGGCGCATCTGTACGCGCAACTTAGCATCAAGGTTAGACAGCGGTTCGTCGAACAGGAACACCGCCGGTTCACGCACGATGGCACGCCCCATCGCAACACGCTGACGCTGGCCGCCGGAAAGTTCGCGTGGTTTGCGTTTCAGCAGCGGGCCGAGTTCAAGAATGCGCGCGGCTTCTTCAACGCGGGCAAGGATCTGTGCTTTGCCGAAACCGCGAATTTTCAGGCCATAGGCCATGTTGTCGAACACAGTCATGTGCGGATACAGCGCGTAGTTCTGGAACACCATTGCGATGCCGCGATCTTTCGGTTCCAGCTCAGTGACACGCTGGTCGTTAATGTAGATATCGCCGGATGTCGTGCGCTCCAGACCGGCCACCATACGCAGCAGAGTGGATTTCCCGCAGCCGGAAGGCCCGACCATCACGATGAACTCCCCGTCAGCAACGTCCAGATCGATACTCTGGATAATCTGGTTTTTGCCGTCGTAAGACTTGGTCACTGCCTGTAATTTCAAATTTGCCATTTCGGTTTACTTCTCACTGTCTACCAGACCGCGCACAAACCAGCGCTGCATCAGGAGCACCACCGCCAGCGGTGGCAATAATGTCAGGATCATGGCCGCCATCACCTGATTCCATTGTGTCGAGCCGTCGCCTGAGGAGATCATGCTTTTAATCCCCGCCACCGCCGTGCCCATCGAGGCATCGCTGGTGATCAAAATCGGCCACAGATACTGGTTCCAGCCGTAAATAAAGGTGATAACGAACAGCGCCGCGAGGTTAGTTTTCGACAGCGGCAGTACGATGTCCCAGAAAAAGCGCATCGCGCCCGCGCCGTCGATACGCGCCGCTTCCAGCAGTTCATCCGGCAGGGTCATGAAGAACTGGCGGAACAGAAACGTCGCGGTGGCTGACGCCATCAGCGGCAGCGTCAGGCCGGTGTAGCTGTCGAGCATATGCAGATTAGCGATCACCTGTACTGTCGGGAAAATACGCACTTCCACCGGTAACATCAGCGTCATAAAAATCAGCCAGAAGAACAGGTTACGCAGCGGAAAGCGGAAATAGACGATCGCGAATGCCGAGAGCATTGAGACAGAGATTTTTCCGACGGTGATGACGATTGCCATGATGAAGCTGTTAATCAGCAGGCGTCCGAATGCCGGACTGTTATTGCCGACGCCCTGCGTCCAGATGGCGCTGATGTTTTCCCATAAATGCGTACCGGGAATGAGCGTCATCGGCACTTCAAAAATCTGTTTGTTATCCAGAGACGCTGCGACAAACGCGACGTACAGCGGGAAGAGGATCACCAGCACGCCGAGCAGCAGCATGATGTGGCTGAAAATATCCAGCCCTCTGCGGTTTTCAATCATTGATAACGCACCTTACGCTCGACGAAGCGGAACTGAATGAACGTCAGGCCAATCACCAGCATCATCAAAATGACGGACTGCGCGGCGGAGCTGGAGAGATCCAGACCGGAGAAACCTTCGCGGTACACTTTGTAGATAAGCGTGGTCGTCGCCTGTATCGGGCCACCGCCGGTCGCGGCGTCGATCACCGGGAAGGTATCGAAGAAGGCGTAAACCAGATTCACCACCAGCAGGAAGAAGCTGACCGGCGAAATCAGCGGCAGCACCAGATTGAAGAAGCGTCGCACCGGGCCAGCACCATCAATAGCGGCGGCCTCTACCAGCGATTTAGGAATTGACTGCAACGCGGCGAGGAAGAACAGGAAGTTGTAGCTGACCTGCTTCCAGACCGACGCCAGCACCACCAGGAACATTGCCTGTCCGCTGTTTTGCGCGTGGTTCCAGTTGTAGCCGATCGAAGCCAGGAAATGCGATATCAGGCCGAGGCCGGGGCTGAATAAAAACATCCATAAAACGGCAGCCACTGCCGGTGCAACGGCATACGGCAGGATCATCAGCGTCTGATAAATGCGGCTGCCGCGAATGACGTGATCGACCAGCGCGGCGAAAAACAGCGACACTGCCAGCCCGATAAACGCCACCATAAAGCTGAATTTCAACGTGGTATAAAAGGATTCGAGATAGTACGGATCCGCAAACAGCTGCGTGAAGTTAGCCATGCCGGCAAACTGGCTGGATAACCCGAACGGATCCAGCGTCTGCACCGAATACCACAGCGCCTGACCCGCAGGCCACAGGAAAAATATCGCGGTGATCAGCAGCTGCGGTAAAACCAGTGCGTAAGGCAACCAGCTGCAACCAAAACCGGGACGGTGTGAACTCATGATGGTTTACTCGTTGATACGATTACAAAAGACAGGCTACTCCGGGTGAGGCGTAGCGAGCGAAGCCAGACTGGGTGCGGACAGCGCACAGCTCCCGGAGTGGACACATAGTCCATGAGGAGAGCGAGCACTGCCCAATCCCAGGCTGGCAAAGCGCAGTAGCCGACTTACTTCGTCGAAGCTTCGAAGCGACGTAACAGTAAATCCCCGCGCTGTACCGCAGTATCCAAAGCTTCTTTGGCAGACTTCTTACCGCTCCACACGCTTTCCAGTTCTTCATCCACAATGGTACGAATTTGCGGCATGTTGCCCAGGCGCAGACCTTTGGTGAACGCTAACGGTGGCTTGTTCAGCATCTGGCGGGTCGCGACATCAGAACCTGGGTTCTTCTCGTAGAAGCCTTCTTTTTTGGTCAGCTCATACGCGGCGGTGGTCACAGGCAGATAGCCGGTTTTCTGGTGCCATTCGGCGGCGATTTCCGGTGTGGTCAGGTATTGCAGGAATTCGGCGACGCCTTTGTAAGTGTCTTTGTCTTTACCGTTCATCACCCACAGGCTCGCGCCGCCGATGATGGCATTTTGTGGCGCGCCCTTCACATCCGCGTCATAAGGCATCATGCCTACGCCGTAGTTGAATTTGGAGTACTGACGGATATCCGCCAGTGAGCCGGAAGACGCGGTGGTCATGGCGCAATCACCGTTATAGAACTTGGCGGTGGACTCGTCTTTACGACCAAAATAGGTGAAGTCACCTTTTTTGTTCATGTCTTCGAGCATCTGAATATGTTTGATTTGTTCTGGTTTGTTGAATTCCAGAACCGCATCGGTGCCGTCAAAACCGTTGTTTTTAGAGGCGATCGGCAAACCATGCCAGGCGCTGAAGTTCTCAATCTGGATCCAACCCTGCCAGCCGCTGGCGTAACCGCACTTCATGCCCGCTTCACGCAGTTTCTCGGTGTAAGCAGCCATGTCCTGCCAGGTTTTTGGTGGCTGATCCGGATTCAGACCGGCTTTCTTGAAGGCATCTTTGTTGTAATACAGCACCGGCGTGGAGCTGTTGAAAGGCTGGGACAGCAGACGGCCTTTGGAATCGGAGTAATAACCGGACACTGTCGGCACGAACTGCGACACGTCCTGCTTAAGGCCGGCGTCGCTGAACACTTCATACACCGGCTTGATGGCTTTACTCGCCATCATGGTCGCGGTGCCTACTTCATAAACCTGCAAGATGGCAGGTGCGTTACCGGTGCGGTATGCGGCGATACCGGCGGCCAGGCTTTCATCGTATTTGCCTTTGTAGACCGGCACGATTTTGACATCAGGGTGCGCCTGGTTAAAACGGTCGGCCAGCGAGTTCACTTCTTTACCGAGTTCGCCATCCATAGAATGCCAGAACGGAATTTCTGTAACCGCCATCGCCTGGGTGCTGAACGCGAATGCCAGTGCGATGCAAAGTGTCGTTTTTGTAACAGCGTGCTTAAGCATGCTTGTCTCCTGAAGAGGGCTGGTGTGATGTCAGTTGGTGTAAGGATTTTCTGATTCGGGAGCTAACATGACACGGCTAAATGACAGAAAAATAACCGTTAAATGACATTGATGTGACAGGAGCGTTAACTGGAAGTGACGGATAGATGGCAAAAAAAAAGCGCACCGGATATGCGGTGCGCCTGAGAGACGAGAATGCGGGGGATTACAGCGCGCGTTTCAGGCGGGCAACGGCCTCGTGCATTTGCTCTTCGGTTGCTGTGGCGAACGACAGACGGAAGGTGGAGTGATCAGGGTTGTCGGCATAGAAGAATTCGCCCGGCACAAACACAACGCCCTGCTCCAGCGTCTTTTTCATCCACTCGGCACAGTTACGCGGCTCGCGGAATCGCGCCCAGAGGAACATCCCGCCTTTCGGATATTCAAAGGTCAGCACGTCGCCCAGTTCACGTTCCAACAATTCAGCCATGACTTCACATTTCTTTTTGTACGCAGCGCGGATGGTTTCAATTTGCGCAGGCAGCCGCCCCAGGCCGAGATAGCATTCGGCAATCGACTGCGACAGCGCACTGGCGTGCAAATCCGCCGCCTGTTTGATGATCGCCACTTTGTGCAGCAGCCAGTCAGGCATGATCACCCAGCCCAGACGCAGGCCCGGAGCCAGAATCTTGGAGAACGTTGAGGTATAGATGATGTTTTCAGCGTGGCCGTATAGCGCTTTGGACAGTGCAAACAGCGTCGGCTGGCGTTCGTCGGTGAAACGCAGTTCACCGTACGGATCATCTTCCACAATCAGAAATTCATGTTTTTTCGCCAGTTGTACCAGCTGTTCGCGACGCGCACGGCTGAGGGTCACGCCGCTCGGGTTGCCAAACGTCGGCACCAGATACACGCCTTTGATTTTTCGGGTTTTCAGCAATTCAGCCAGTTCATCGACAATCATGCCGTCGCCGTCAGAACCCACAGAAAGAATTTGCGCTTCGGCCAGTTCCAGCGTTTGCAACGCCGCCAGATAAGTCGGGCGTTCCACCACGAAAATATCATCGGGATTTACGACCGCGCGCATCACCAGATCCAGCGCCTGCTGAGAACCGGCGGTAACCACGATATCGTCCGCACTGGCCACCACACCGCGCTCGGCGCAAAGCTCAGCAATACGCTCACGCAGCGTATGACTGCCTTCCGTCAGGCCGTACTGGAACGCGTGCTCAGGCTGTTCAGTGATTGCCATCTGCGTCGCTTCACGCAGGCCATCGAAATCGAAGAGCGCTGAAGAAGGAATACCACCCGCCAGTGAAATAACGCCTTCCATTTTGCTGTGTTTCAGCAGTTCCCGGATGGCCGAACTTTTAAGCCTGACCATACGGGCGGCGAGTAAACCTTCTGTGTTCATGAAATGTTCCTGATGATGTGCCAAGTTATAAGAATGTAAGAGTTGTTAATTTATCGACAAAATAAAAACCGCAAAGCGCCAGCCGTGCGGTTTTGAGATATTACAGCAAATATTTACGATTTCAGCCGCCGTTACGCGCCGAGATACGCCGCACGCACGGCTTCGTTGGCCAGCAGCGCCGCGCCGGTGTCTTCCAGCACCACATGACCGTTCTCCAGCACATAACCGCGATCGGCGAGTTTCAGCGCCTGATTGGCGTTTTGCTCAACCAGGAAGATGGTCATCCCCTCTTCGCGCAACTGCTGGATGGTGTCGAAAATCTGCTGGATGATGATCGGCGCAAGCCCGAGCGAAGGTTCATCGAGCAGCAGCAGACGCGGCTGGCTCATCAGCGCACGGCCAATCGCCAGCATCTGTTGTTCGCCGCCGGACATGGTGCCCGAACGCTGTACCCGACGCTCTTTCAGGCGCGGGAACAGCTCGAACACGCGCTCCAGACGCGAGTGGAACTGATCGCGGGTGGCGAAGAAGCCGCCCATCGCCAGATTTTCTTCCACCGTCATGCGCGAGAACACACGACGGCCTTCCGGCACAATCGCAATATCGCCGCGCATAATTTTGGCAGTCTGCCACTGCGTGATGTCCTGTCCTTCGAAAATAATCGAGCCGTGCGACGCGCGTGGTTCGCCACATAAACTGCCGAGCAGCGTGGTTTTCCCCGCGCCGTTCGCACCGATCAGCGTGACGATTTCGCCTTTATTAATGCTCAGGCTGACTTCATGCAGCGCCTGAATTTTGCCGTAATGGGCGGATACCTGATTGAATGACAACATCGTGTTCTGCCCCTTACCCTTCGCCAAGATACGCACGGATCACATCCGGATTGTTACGAATTTCAGCCGGCGTGCCCTGCGCCAGCGGCGTTCCCTGATTCACCACGTAGATGCGGTCGGAAATGCCCATCACCAGTTTCATATCATGCTCAATCAGCAACACCGACACGCTGTGCTGGTTACGCAGTTCGGCGATAAGCTGGTTCAGCTCTTCGGTTTCGCGCGGATTCAGACCCGCAGCAGGCTCATCGAGCATCAGAATTTCCGGACGCGTCACCATGCAGCGAACGATCTCCAGACGACGCTGCTGACCGTACGCCAGATTGCCCGCCTGACGGTTCGCCAGCTCAAGTAAACCGACGCGCTCCAGCCAGTCGGCGGCGCGATCCAGTGCGTCAGCTTCGGCACGGCGAAAGCCCGGCGTCTTGAACAGACCCGCCAGCACGCCGCTTTTCAGGTGTTGATGCTGGGCGACCAGCAGGTTTTCGATCACCGTCATTTCGCGGAACAGCCGCACATGCTGGAACGTTCTGACGACGCCCATACGGGCAATTTTCTGCCCCGGTAATCCTTCAAGATGCTGTTCGCGCAGCTTGATGGTCCCGCCGCTCGGTTTGTAAAAACCGGTCAGGCAGTTGAACACCGTGGTTTTACCCGCACCGTTCGGGCCGATAAGTGACACAATTTCGCCCTGATTAAGGTTCAGCGCGACGTTATTGACCGCCAGCAGGCCGCCAAAACGCATCGTCAGACCTTCAACGGCTAACAGAGGTTGCGTGCTCATGCCTGTTCCCCCTGATCGGCGATTTGTTTTTTAGACAGCTTCAGTTTGAGCTGCGGGCGCTTCATCGGCAGTAAACCTTGCGGACGCCAGATCATCATCAGCACCATTAAGGCACCGAGCAATAACATGCTGTATTCGTTGAGATCGCGCATCAGCTCCCGGGACACCACCAGCAGGATCGCCGCCAGGATGACCGCAAACTGTGAGCCCATCCCGCCGAGCACCACGATAGCCAGCACGAAAGCGGACTCCGCAAAGGTGAAGGATTCCGGGCTGACGAAGCCCTGACGCGCAGCGAACAACGTACCGGCGAAACCGGCAAACGCGGCACTGATGGTGAACGCGGTCAGTTTGATGCGCGTCGGATTCAGGCCAAGAGAGCGGCAGGCGATTTCATCTTCACGCAGCGCTTCCCATGCACGCCCGAGCGGCATCCGCAGCAAACGGTTGATGATGAACAGCGTGGCGACCACCAGCAGCAGTGCGACCATGTACAGGAAGATAATGCGGTCACTCGGGTCATAGGCGACGCCGAAGAAGTTGCTGAAGGTATCCCAGCCGCCGTCGCGCGGTGTCCGGCTGAACTCCAGCCCGAACAGCGTCGGTTTGGGGATCTGGCTGATTCCGTTCGGCCCGCCGGTCAGCTCGGTATTATTGAGCAGCAAAATACGCACGATTTCACCGAAGCCGAGCGTCACGATTGCCAGATAATCACCCCGTAATCGCAGCACCGGGAATCCAAGCAGGAATCCAAACGCCGCCGAAACCAGACCGGCCAGCGGTAACGCCTCCCAGAAACCAATGCCGTAATAGTGATTGAGCAACGCGTAGGTGTAGGCGCCGATGGCGTAAAAGCCGCCGTAACCGAGCACCAGCAGACCGGACAAGCCCACGACGACGTTCAGACCGAGGCCCAGCATGATGTAGATGAGCGTCAGCGTGGCGATGTCCACCGTGCCGCGTGAGACGATAAACGGCCACGCGACGGCGGCGATGATCAATACCAGCGCCAGCAGTTTTTGTTTCGGCGTCGAGCCGTCAAAACTCGGCAGAACCCAGCCAGGCCCGGAAACTTTCTTCAGACCACTGCTCACCATCGGGCGGAACAGCTGGAAAACAAAGACAATCGCACAACCGATGGCGATCCACGTCCAGCGCACTTCACCCGCGCCGTTCACTACCAGTTTGGTGCCATCAAGACTAAGTTGCAGCCCCATGATGAACGCCGCCAGAATCAGCAGGACAAACGCGGAGACCAGCGCATTTAAGAGATTCAGGCGCTTCATACTTTCTCCACCTCCGGACGGCCCAGAATACCGGTCGGCAGCACCAACAACACGACGATCAGCAGTGCAAAGGAAACGACGTCTTTGTATTCAGTACTCAGATAGGCGGAGGTCAGCGCTTCGGCCACGCCCAGAATCAGGCCGCCGATCATTGCGCCCGGAATGCTGCCGATGCCACCAAGCACCGCCGCGGTGAAGGCCTTCATCCCGGCCATAAAGCCGATGTACGGGTTAATCACACCATAGAACTGACCAAGCAGCACGCCCGCCACCGCCGCCATCAGAGCGCCAATAACAAACGTCAGGGAGATCACGCGGTCGGTGCTGATACCCAGCAGACTGGCCATTTTGAGGTCTTCTGCACAGGCGCGGCAGGCACGCCCCATGCGCGAATAGCGAATGAACAGCGTCAGTGCCAGCATGGCGATAAAGGTCACAACCCAGATGATCAGCTGCATGGTGCTGATGGTCGCCGCGAAGCCGTTGGTTTCGCCGATCGTCCACTGGCCGGTGACCAGGCTCGGTAAAGCGAGATCGCGCGAGCCCTGCGTCAGGCTGACGTAGTTTTGTAAGAAGATGGACATCCCGATGGCGGAAATCAGTGCAATAAGACGTTTGGAGTTACGCACCGGCTTGTAGGCCACGCGTTCAATGCTCCAGCCGTAGGCACTGGAAATCACAATCGCCGCGATAAATCCGGCACCGATCAGCAACCAGCTGGCATCGATACCCATCATCATCAGGGCGGCAATCACGATAAAGGAGACATAGCTGCCGATCATATACACCTCGCCGTGGGCGAAGTTGATCATGCCGATAATGCCGTAAACCATGGTGTAACCGATGGCGATCAGCGCATAAGTACTGCCCAACGTTACGCCGTTGAACATCTGCTGAGTGAAATAGAGGAACTGCTCTGACATACCCTATCCTTATAAATCAAGGGTTTGATAACTTGTGCTACTCCTCCCCCCTGCGAAGGGGGAGGTTGGGAGGGGGTTTGGCAAACAACACAGTTGCCATTAATACCCCACCCCAGCCCTCCCCTTCGCAGGGGAGGGAGCGGAAGACCACTTTGGTGCAGTTTTATTTGATAGGGGTAGACGTGCCGTCTTTATGCCATTCGAAAATACCGAATTCGAATCCTTTCAGATCGCCCTTTTCATCCCAGCTCAGCGGACCCATAACGGTATCGACAGAAGCTGATTTGAGGTTTTTAGCAATGTCTGCCGGTTCCATGCTGCCACTGCGTTCCATACCGGTGGTCAGCGCCTGCAATGCGGCGTAGGTCGTCCAGACGAACGGACCGGTTGGATCCAGTTTCTTGGCTTTCAGGGAATCAACGATTGGCTGGTTGGCCGGCACCTGGTCATAACGTTTTGGCAGGGTAACGAACATCCCTTCAGACGCATCACCGGCGATGTTAGACAGTGAGGAGTTGCCCACGCCTTCCGGCCCCATGAATTTGGCGTTCAGACCGGCCTGTTTAGACTGGCGCAGGATCTGTCCCATTTCCGGGTAGTAGCCGCCAAAATACACGAAGTCGACGTTGTCTTTCTTCAGACGCGCTACCAGCGTAGAGAAATCTTTATCGCCTGCGGTCACACCTTCAAACAGCACGACATTACCGCCGCCTTTCTTCAGCGCGTCCTGTACGGAGCGTGCCAGACCTTCGCCGTACTGTTGTTTATCATGCACAACGGCAATACGTTTTGGCTTAATGGTGTCGAGGATATATTTCGCCGCCGTCGGGCCCTGATCGGAATCCAGACCGGTGGTACGCATCACCATTTTGTAACCACGGGTGGTCAAATCTGCGTTGGTCGCGGCTGGTGTAATCATCAGCACGCCTTCATCTTCATAGATATCGGAAGCGGGCTGAGTGGAAGAAGAACACAGATGGCCGATCACGTAACGGATACCGTCGTTGATCACTTTGTTAGCCACGGCGACAGCTTGTTTCGGGTCACACGCATCGTCGTATTCGACGCCAACCAGTTTGTCGCCTTTCACGCCGCCTTTGGCGTTGATGTCGGCGATCGCTTGTTTCGCGCCAGTAAATTCCATATCGCCATACTGGGCAACCGGCCCTGACATCGCACCGACGATGGCCACTTTAATGTCTTTTGCAAACGCAGCCTGGCTCATTGCCAATGCAATACACCCTGCCAGCCAGATCTTACCCTTTGTTACTTTCATCCGATTACCCCGTTGATGTGTGTTGTGGTTTGCTCTTTCTTTGCCTGTTCAAAACATCATCACTTAAGAAATTTAGTATAAGTAATAACGAGTTACCGGCTTATTTCGTCTCATTTTCAAATAAGACTTTATAATTCATATCATTAAACAGGAATTTTCTTCTGCAAATCAAATAGCACAATCAGAAATATGAGGTGTAAACAGAATTTTATCTGGGCGAATACGCGGTTCCTTTTCAAACAATCAGTGGTTAACGCTGGCATTATTGATTAAAGCCAACATTTATCGCTTATACAGGGATCTCAAAAAAAGTTTTCGACTTGATACTGTACAAAAAAAGTTACGCACCGTTTTTAGTGGATTCCGCTACACTGGCTTTCCCATTTTCTGACCTGTCCGCCTCATGAAATTAACGATCCAAAGACTCACTTCACTCAGCGCACAAGACCTGATCGATCTGGCCAAAATCTGGCCTGAGCAAACCGAAAGCGACTGGCAAACCTGCCTGAAGCCGGACCGTGCACTATTCGCCGCCGTCTTCAACGAACGTATTCTGGGCGCAGTGAAAATCCGGTTAAACGGCACACACGCCGAACTCAGTGACCTGCTTGTGCGTGAAGTGACACGCCGTCGCGGAGTTGGGTTGTATTTGATAGAAGATTTGCAGGCACAGCTGCAGCAGGTGAAATGCTGGGAGATGCAGGCGGAACCGGAAAAAGTACTGGATGCGTTTATGCGGGCGTGCGGGTTTGTGCGCCAAGGGAATGTCTGGAAGAAATAACGTCTGGATTTCAGGTACAAAAAAAGCGACCCGAAGGTCGCTTTTTTTAAATCTGAAACGCACTTATCAGGCTTCGATCGCCACGCGCAATTTCTTCATCGCGTTCTTTTCCAGCTGACGAACACGTTCTGCGGAAACGCCGTACTTGTCGGCCAGCTCCTGCAGAGTGGACTTGTTATCGTCATCCAGCCAGCGAGCACGAATGATATCCTGACTACGTTCGTCCAGACCTTCCATCGCGGAAGAGAGTTTGTCTGTCGCGTCACGATCCCAGTTATCTTCTTCGATGCTTTCTGCGAAGTCAGAACTCTTATCTTGCAGATACAGCATCGGCGCCATCGCCGCGCCGTCGCGTGGTTCGTCATCCGGTGTTGGATCGAACGTCATGTCCTGTGCGGCCATGCGCGATTCCATTTCCAGCACATCTTTGCTGGTCACACCCAGTTCGCGGGCAACGTGCTCCACTTCGTCGTGGCTGAACCAGCCCAGACGCTGTTTGTTTTTACGCAGGTTAAAGAACAACTTACGTTGTGCTTTGGTTGTCGCAACTTTCACGATACGCCAGTTACGCAGCACGTATTCGTGAATTTCTGCTTTGATCCAGTGCACCGCAAAGGACACCAAACGCACACCGACTTCCGGATTAAAACGGCGAACCGCTTTCATCAGGCCGATGTTACCTTCCTGGATAAGGTCTGCCTGTGGCAAACCATAACCTGAATAGTTGCGGGCAATGTGAGCAACAAAGCGCAGGTGAGACAGGATCAGGTGTTTAGCCGCTTCCAGGTCACCGTCGTAATGCAGCCGTTCAGCCAGTGCCCGTTCTTCCTCTGCGGTGAGCATAGGATAGGCATTGGCCGCCCGAACATAGGCTTCCAGGCTACCTTGGGGTACTAATGCTAAAGTGCGCATTTCTTTGGTCATTCAAGCCTCTCATGTATGACGTAATGCAGGTTTTATACCACGTTGCTGCGGGATGATACCGCCTCGTTGCCGGTCTGCTTTTAACGAACAGTGACCACAACAAAACAACGCCGAGCCCTTCATATTCGCTGCTCTTCGACCACGAATTTTACATAAAGTTCAGGGACAGATTCAACAGTCTGACGACTTTAAGTGACAGACTGACTATCGGATAGTGAATTTGTGCCATTGCGGGGAAAGTAGGAAAAAGACGGCATGGAATGTATAAAGCGGCTCTCCCCCTGCGACACGATCCTTGAGCAGCAGGGGAAGATTATAGCAAATAATTACTACTGTGGTGTAAATCGCCGTAAATGTTGCACCGTCGCCAGCCAGGCGGCGATCCAGCCGATCATCGCGGAAACCAGCAACAGCAGCAGGCTTTCGTCCCAGCCCAGACCGTGCAGGTCAAAGGTCGTACCGAAGACCTGCGCGACCTGCGTCACCACGCTCTCAAGGCGCAGCACCAGTACTTCGGAGAGTACCAGCGACAGCAATGCACCGGTGAACCCGAGCATCGCGCCTCCATTGAGGAATGGCCGCAAAATGAAACCGTCGGTCGCGCCTATCAGCTTCATGACGTTGATGGTGTCGCGGCGGCTGAAAATGCTCAGACGTACACTGTTACCAATGACAAGGAACACAGCGATCACCATCAGGATGCCGATCATCGCAGCTATCTGCCCCACCAGACCGGTTAGCGCCGCAAGACGGGCAAACCAACTGTCGTCCATACGCACTTCATCCACGCCCTGCACAGCCGCCACACGGTCACGCAGGGTGTTCAGTGTGGCGGAGTCCTGGAAATTCATTTTCGGCGTGATGATGGCCACCGCAGGCAACGGATTTTGCTCAAGCATATCCATCGCGCCGCCAAAGCCAGACCAGTTGCGGAACTCGCCCATCGCTTCCTCGCGGGAGAGGTAGTTGACTTTATCCACGCCCGCTTCGGTTTTAAGGGTTTTCACCACATTTTCGGCCGCGTTGTCATCCAGTGCTTTGTCGAGATATACCGTCAGCTGTGGCGTCGGATACCATTGTTCGGCCGCCGTACTGACGTTTTTCCATACCAGATAACACACGCTCGGCAAGGTCAGGGAAATCGCAATCACCATCACCGTGAGCAGCGTCGCCAGCGGCTGTCGCAGCATATCCGCCAGCGCGTTCATCCACGCATAGCGCCATTGTTCACGCCAGCCACCCTGCAACGCTTTACTCTTCGCTGCGCGGGCGCTTTTTGCGGTTTTCGTCGGGTTTGGACTGTTCGCCATTAGTACACTCCTCCCGACATCCGACCCTGACTCAACGTCAGCGTACGGTAATTACGACGGGCAATCAGACCCACGTCATGCGTCGCCATCAGCACGGTGACGCCAACCCGGTTAAATTCTTCGAACAGACGCAAGATGCCTTCTGACAGTTCACCGTCGAGGTTACCGGTCGGTTCATCCGCCAGCAGTACCGCAGGCTTGTTCACCACCGCGCGGGCGATGCCTACACGTTGTTGCTCACCACCGGACAGCTGGATCGGCAGGTTTTTGGCTTTATCCAATAACCCGACTTTATCCAGCGCGGCCGATACGCGGCGACGAATATCTTCAGTACTGGCACCGGCGATAATCAGTGGCATCGCCACGTTGTCGTAGACGGTGCGATCCATCAGCAGATGGTGATCCTGGAAGATCATACCTATCTGCCGGCGCAGGAACGGCACTTCACTGGATTTCAGGCGGCTGATGTCGTGGCCGCCAAACAAAATCTGCCCGGCGCTCGGACGCTCAATGCCGCAAATCAGCTTCAGCAGGGTACTTTTACCCGCACCAGAGTGACCGGTCAGAAACGCCATTTCTGCTTGCTGGATGTGAAAATTGACGCCCTGAAGCGCCTGTCGTCCGCCCAGATAAGCTTTACTGACCTGTTCAAAGCGAATCATCCGTATTAATCCTCTCGGGCAAAAAGTGCCTCAATAAAATCGTCTGCCTTAAACGGCCTTAAATCTTCGATACCTTCGCCGACCCCGATATAACGAATCGGAATGCTGAACTGATCGGCGATGGCGAATATCACGCCGCCTTTTGCGGTGCCGTCCAGTTTAGTCAACGTAATGCCGGTTAGCCCGACCGCTTCGTTAAACAATTTGGCCTGACTGACCGCATTCTGGCCTGTGCTGGCGTCAAGCGTCAGCATAACCTCATGCGGCGCGTCTTCGTCGAGTTTCTTCATCACGCGGACGATCTTCTTCAACTCTTCCATCAAATGCGCTTTGTTTTGCAGACGTCCCGCTGTATCGGCGATTAACACGTCGATGTTGCGGGCTTTGGCCGCCTGAATCGCATCGAAAATCACGGAAGCTGAATCCGCGCCGGTATGCTGTGCAATCACCGGGATCTTGTTGCGCTGACCCCAGACCTGCAATTGTTCCACCGCCGCCGCACGGAACGTATCGCCCGCCGCCAGCATCACCGATTTGCCCTGCGCTTCAAACTGACGCGCCATTTTACCGATGGTGGTGGTTTTACCGACGCCGTTCACGCCTACCATCAGGATGACATACGGGGTTTTTCCGCTGACATCCAGTGGCTGGTCGACTTTTGACAGAATTTCGGACATTTCTTCCTTCAGTTTGCCGTAAAGCGCATCGGCGTCTTTCAGCTGCTTGCGGGAAGCGTGTTCAGTAAGGGAAGTGATGATTTTGCGCGTGGTTTCGACACCAACGTCGGCGATCAGTAGCTGTTCTTCTAACTCTTCGAACAGATCGTCGTCGATTTTCTTACCACGGAACAGGCCGACAAAACCCGAGCCAAGATTCTGCCTGGTTTTCACCAGGCTGCGTTTCAGACGGGCAAAGAAACCTTCTTTGGTCGGGCGTTCCTGCTCGGTTTCCCCGGCAGGCAGCACAACGATAGGATCCAGCGAGACCGGCAGCGGCTCATCTTCAACGACGACATTATCATCGACCGCTTCAAGGGAATCTTCGCGGGCGTCTTCGGCAATTTCAGCCGCTGACTCAACGAATTCGTCTTCAACGATCTGCTCTTCCAAAACGACCGGTTCATCAACGACCGGCGCATCAACAATGATGGGTTCTTCGATTTCTGCTTCGATGACGACAGGTTCTGCAACCGCAGACTCTTCAATTACCTGCTGCGCAGCCACCTGTTCGGTGATGTGCACAATTTCTTCTGCCAGTTCCTCAGCGGCCTCTAAACGTGCAGGCTCCTCAACATCAGGTTCCGGTTCTTTCAGAGGTTCAGGCTCGATAACCGGCTCAGGTTCGGTGACCGGTTCCGCCTCTACAGGAACGCCGGGTTCTTCGATAACCGGCACTTCTTCGCGCGTTTCTTCTTTCTGCTGCTCTTCTTCCTGACGGCCACGGCCGAACCAGGAGAAGAAACCGCGTTTTTTATCTTTTGCCATTTTACAACTTCACTCCTCGCCGCTAATGATTGGCGAACGGATTATTAATAGGGTTATAGTCGGGCAGTCTATCACTTTCCCCTTCCGGCAACACGCCCGCGTGTTGAATTCCGCTGGTTTTTCAATCGCCCATGTGAAACATTTGCCCATTGCCCGCACACCGGTAGAATAGCCCTCCAAACGATATGCAACGAAGCCCGATGGCTTCGGATTACACAAGCGAACTATGGCAAAGAAACCCAACACTCCCGCCGCAGGCCAAATCCGAATTATTGGCGGACTCTGGCGCGGACGCAAACTTCCGGTTCCACACAGTCCGGGGCTGCGCCCGACTACCGATCGCGTGCGCGAAACGCTGTTTAACTGGCTTGCGCCGGTGTTACAGGGCGCCCATTGTCTGGACTGTTTTGCAGGCAGCGGCGCGCTGGGTCTGGAAGCATTGTCACGCTATGCCGCCAGCGCTACCCTGCTGGAGTTTGAACGCCCGGTTGCGCAACAGCTAGAGAAAAACCTGGCGCTGCTAAACGCCAAAGATGCGAAAGTATTCAACGTTAATACATTGAACTGGCTGGCAAAAGCCGGAACTGCCTTTGACGTGGTTTTCCTCGATCCGCCTTTTCGCAAAGGTATTCTGCAAGATACACTGAATTTGCTGGAGCAAAATCAGTGGCTGGCCGATGAGGCCTGGATTTACGTCGAAACAGAAGCCGAACACGACACGCTTGACGTGCCCGCCAGCTGGCGGTTACACCGTGAGAAAGTCGCCGGACAAGTTGCTTATCGTCTTTACCATCGCGATGTGACGCCTGAAACCGGCTCACCTGAACAGGAGCAGTAAGATGTTGATCAATATTGGTCGGTTGTTGATGTTGTGTATTTGGGGGTTTCTGGCGTTTAACCTGATTCACCCATTCCCGAAACCGATCAAATATTTTCTGGATGTGGCGATTGTGTTCATGTTCTTCATGCACGGTTTGCAGGTTATGTTGCTTAAAGCCACCCAGGGAAAAGAAAAAGATACGATTGGCCCGTGGCTGCAAACGCGCATTTTTCTGTTTGGCGTGTTTGAACTGATGGCATGGCAGAAGAAACAACCCCCACTGCCCACCAAAAAGTAATCTCTGTTTTTACGGCGCGTCCTGCGCCGTAAAAGCCACAAAACGGCTGCCCTTCACGCTCAATGCCCCCTTCTGGCCTTTCGCCAGTTGGTGATACGCCGCTTCATCCAGCACGAGTTTCAGCTCCGCACCGCCGTTTTGCGGTTTGAAATAGCCTTCATATTTTTTATCTTCGACCGGGATCTGCTCCCGCTGGCGCGAACGCCGGTTGGGCGACAGATACTCACGCTTGGCCGTCACTTCCACCTGCACTGTGCGAAGTGGCGCGGCATCGTTATCGGCGTTGGTTCGCCGCTGCTGGAAATACTGGCGGGTGGCGAAAATCGCGATGACCACGATAAACGCAATAAAAATCATCGGAGGTTTAGTCATTGTTTGTCTGTGTTCGCAGAAGATGAAGGCGATAATGAATCAGCCTAATTTAGCATGTGGGAATTCGCCACACAGCCTGAAACAGGGATTTCTGATTGTCGAAGGCAGCGCCAGTCTCCTACACTGGGATCAAATACAGGAAAACAGGATGCGTTTTCCTGCACGCAGATACTGGTATGGGTTTGATGTTCTGTTTTGAAATATAAAAGGATAAACAATGAGTTGGCCATTCCTCGCAGTATTTTTCTCTGGCTGGTTGTTCGTTGATGCCAGCTACCGCGGCCTGCGCTGGCAGCGCTGGGTCTTCAAACCTGTCACCTTATTACTGCTGCTCTTACTCGCCTGGCAGGCACCGACGCTCAATGTGTACAGCTATCTGATCCTGTTGGGTCTGGCGGCGACACTGGTGGCCGATGGCCTTCTGCTGTTGCCGGAAGAGCGGTTTATGTACGCCCTTGGCGCGTTCTTCCTTTCGCATCTGCTGTATACGCTCAGTTTCGCCAGCCAGATGACGATCACCTTTTTCTGGCCGCTACCGCTGGCGTTACTGGTCATTGGCGCACTGCTGCTGGCGGTTATTTGGTCAAGGCTGGCCGAGCTTAAATGGGCAGTAACCACTTACATCGCGATGACACTGCTGATGGTCTGGCTGGCGGGAGAACAGTATTTTGCGCGCAGCACCGACATGGCCTTTTCGCTGTTCTGCGGTACCGTGCTGCTTCTGCTGGGCAATATTTTCTGGTTGCTCAGCCGCTACCGATTCAAGTTCCGCGTCGCCGATGCGCTGGTGGCTGCCTGCTATTTCGGCGGCCATTTCCTGATTGTGCGATCACTCTATTTGTAATCTGTATTGAAATCCCTGCGGCGGAACCGTCCGGTTCCGCCCTCTCAAATATCGCTTGACCCTGGAGTCTACTCCAACGTTTAAACTGCCTGTAATCTCATTCGGTTTCATCCCGGAGGCAGTATGATTCAATGTCAAAAAAACACCGCCTGTCAGTGCGGTTGTCAGGGTAAACGTGCGCCCGGACTTCACATCAATAAAATCAGCGCCGTTGCGCCAGCAGCTGCGCATCCTGCCAGCTGTTGCAGCGACAATGCCCCCCGGGCTGCCGTCGCCGAAAGCTGCTGCGCACCAAAAACAAGTGAACACTCACACACTGCAGCCGACGGTACAGCGGAAGGCTCGCCGGGTGAAGATGATCCCAGCGCGCCGCTTTCCGGCAACCAGCAATACAGCTGGCGTGTCGAGGGAATGGATTGCCCGGCTTGCGCCCGTAAAATCGAAAATGCCGTATCAGGCCTGAACGGCGTCAGTCGCGCCAAAGTGCTGTTCGCCACCGAAAAACTGGTGATTGACGCCAGTTATGATATTTCGCAAAACGTTCTGCGTGCCGTCACCGGCGCAGGTTTTACCCTGCAATCTCTCGATAAAACTCAGAACGCCCCCGCGCAGGAAGCGTCCCGGCTCAAAGAGTATATGCCGCTGATCGCCCTTTCCACGCTGATGTTACTGAGCTGGATCCTCGATATTTTCAATCCGCAGGCCGGTGAAATGGCGTTTATCGCCACCACGCTGGTCGGCCTGTGGCCAGTGTTGCGTCAGGCGATCCGCCAGACACGTTCCGGTTCGCCTTTTGCCATCGAAACGCTGATGAGCATCGCCGCGCTGGGTGCGCTGTTTATCGGCGCCACCGCTGAAGCTGCGATGGTATTGCTGCTGTTTATGATCGGTGAACGCCTCGAATCCTTTGCCGCCAGTCGCGCGCGCAGCGGGGTGAAAGCACTGATGGCGCTGATTCCGGACACCGCCGTACGGGTCATTGATGGCAAAACCGAATCCGTGCCGGTCGCCAGTCTGCGTCCCGGCGATATTATTGAAATCGCCGCCGGAGGGCGTCTGCCTGCCGATGCGATTTTGCACAGCGCCGCCAGTTTTGATGAAAGCGCGCTGACCGGAGAATCGGTGCCCGTTGAGCGCCAGCCTGGCGAAAAAGTCCCTGCGGGCAGCCTGTGCGTCGATCGTCTGGCTCGTCTGGAAGTCGCCTCCGCACCCGGCAACAGCGCTATTGACCGTATTCTGCAACTGATCGAAGAAGCCGACGAGCGCCGCGCGCCGATCGAGCGTTTCCTCGATACCTTCAGCCGTTACTACACCCCGATTATCATGCTGCTTTCGCTGCTGGTCATTATCATTCCGCCGCTGGCGATGGGGCTTTCGTGGGAAACATGGATTTATCGTGGCCTGACGTTACTGCTGATCGGCTGCCCGTGTGCGCTGGTGATTTCGACGCCTGCGGCGATTACGTCCGGACTGGCGGCAGCCACGCGTCAGGGTGCGTTAATCAAAGGCGGTGCAGCGCTGGAACAGCTGGCGCTGATCGAAACTGTGGCGCTGGATAAAACCGGCACGCTCACCGAAGGTAAACCGGAGGTCACCGACGTGTTGGTGCTGAACGGCGCCAGCGAAGGCGAAGTGCTAAGCCTCGCCGCTGCGGTCGAAGAAGGTTCACATCACCCGCTGGCTCAGGCGATTTTAGCCCGCGCGAAAGCCCATAATCCGCTGCCAATTACCGCACAGGATCGCCGGGCACTGGCGGGTTCCGGCGTGGAAGGGATTGTCTCTGGCAGAAAGATTCAGGTGCTGGCACCGAAACACGTGGAAGAAAGCGCGCTGAGTGCGGACGCCACAACGCAAATCGCCGGGTGGGAATCCGCCGGTAAAACTGTGGTCGTGGTGATGCAGGACGCGCAGGCTATCGGTCTGGTCGCGATGCAGGATCGCCTGCGCGATGATGCCATCGACGCGTTGCGCAGTCTGAAAGCGCTCGGCGTATCGGCAGTGATGCTGACCGGCGATAATCCGCGTGCGGCCAAAACTATTGCTGACCGGCTGGGCATCGATTTTCGTGCCGGTTTATTGCCTGCCGATAAAGTCTCTGCGGTCACTGAGCTGAACGCTGTGAAACCGGTGGCGATGGTCGGCGACGGCATCAACGATGCGCCGGCGATGAAAGCCGCAACAATCGGAATTGCGATGGGCAGCGGCACCGACGTGGCGCTGGAAACCGCCGATGCTGCGCTGACGCACAACCGCCTGAGCGGACTGGCGCAGATGATCAGCCTGTCGCGCGCCACGCGGGCGAACATCCGTCAGAACATCACCATCGCGCTGGGGCTGAAGGCAATTTTTCTGGTCACCACCATTATGGGGCTGACCGGCCTGTGGCTGGCGGTGCTGGCAGATTCGGGCGCAACGGCACTCGTCACTGCCAACGCCCTGAGACTGTTGCGCAATAAATCGCGCTGAGGATTACGGGCGGGTCTCGCTGATCCGCCCTTTGCACAGCAGATAACGGTAAGGCAGGCTGTCGGTATCAGACGCTAACAACGTGTGTTCCATAAAGCGGCAGAAGCCAGGAATATCGCGGGTGGTTGCCGGATCATCGGCGACGATCAGCAATGTTTCACCGTCTTTCATGGTGCGTACTGCTTTACGAACCATCATTACAGGTTCCGGGCAACGCAGGCCCAGTGCATCAAGCTGATGGTCCGGGTTGATAAAGGGATCGGTCATTTCGTTTCTCAACATTTTCAGCGGCAATGCGCGATTGTACGGTAATGGGCCACAGTTTAACCCGCTAGTTTTCTCACGCAACCTGCGCAAACCGTTGCGCTATAATTAACCACCGGATCTGTTGCGCAAACGGTGCGCAACAGATACTATGCGCGCCGCACCAGAAATACCGGTGTGAAAGAAAAGACACTCTTGGGTTCCCTCACCCCAATTCACTAAAAAGGTCACATCATGTATTCCTTTACTGCTCAACAGCGGTTTTCCGCGTTGATATGGCTATCGCTTTTTCACATCGCCATCATTACCTCCAGTAACTATCTGGTTCAGTTACCCGTCTCCATTTTTGGTTTCCACACCACCTGGGGCGCATTCACATTTCCGTTTATTTTTCTGGCCACCGATCTGACCGTGCGAATTTTCGGCGCACCGCTGGCGCGACGGATTATTCTTTCCGTGATGGTACCTGCACTGGCTATTTCCTACGTGATTTCCGCCCTGTTCTTTGAAGCGAAGTGGCAGGGCGTCGGCGCACTCGGCAGCCTGAACATCATGGTGGCACGCATCGCGACCGCAAGCTTCATGGCGTATGTGCTGGGGCAAATTCTCGACGTTCACGTCTTCAACCGCCTGCGCCAGAACCGCCGCTGGTGGATAGCACCGGTCGCCTCGATGTTCCTGGGAAATATCAGCGATACGCTGTCGTTCTTCTTCATCGCGTTCTACAAAAGCACCGATGCTTTTATGGCCGAACACTGGGTGGAAATCGCGCTGGTGGATTACACGTTCAAAGTGCTGATCTGTCTGGTGTTCTTCCTGCCGATGTACGGCGTGCTGCTGAACATGCTGCTTAAGCGTCTGTCCGCTCAGGGAAATCACACTCCGTCGGCCATGCGTGCGCACTAGCGGCTAACAAGGGGCTTTCGCCCCTTTTCAGATCCGCCTTCCCCAAAACAAAAATCGCGCCATAATCTGACTTGCATTTGCGGCGTGAATAGGTTGCCATAAGACCGTTAAGTCAACATCTAAGCCTGATAAACAGGCCACTTAAGGAAGACCGATGCGTAACTTCGCTAAAATGATGGGAATGGCAGTACTGGTCGCCGGTCTGGCGGCGTGTGACGGTAAAACTACTGACGCTCCGGCAGCGGATAAAGCAGCAGCCGCGGCGACAACCACCGCGCCAGTCAGCCTGCTGGATGGAAAAGTCACCTTCTCCCTGCCGCAGGGAATGAGCGACCAGAGCGGTAAGCTGGGCACTCAGGCAAACAATATGCACGTGTACGCCGACAGCACAGGTCAGAAAGCGGTGATTGTGATCCTCGGAGATAACACTACCGAATCACTGGAAACGCTGACTGCCCGTTTGCAGGATCAGCAAAAAGCCCGCGATACCAACCTGCAAGTCGTGACGAACAAATCGATTCAGGTTAACGGCCAGACGATGCAACAGTACGACAGCGTGATCACCTCTGCCGGTCAGAAAGCTTATTCGTCTATCGTGCTGGGCAAAGTAGACAGCCATCTGCTGACGCTGCAAATTACCCTGCCGGCTGACAATCAGCAACAGGCGCAGGCGGATGCTGAAGCTATTATTAATACCCTGAAAGTTCAGTAATTTTTGCTTTCAGCGGCACTCTCAGGCGGAGCTTTGGCTCCGCTTTTTTGTTGCTGATCTGCCAGGTTTGGCACCTCAACGCGTTGCCCACACCGTTAAAATGGGTTTTTTCGCTCACATTCGAAGGGAAACGCGCGCGATCACGTTAACGGCCGGGATACCCATCAAAAATGTGATTCAACCACAGATTCCGCCCTTCTGACGTTTCATTTTGTTACTCAATATCGCAAAATCCGCCTCCTTAGTCATAAAACTGTAACAATTCTGTCATCTATCACAGTTCATAGGCGCTCTGCCCGTTAGCATGATGTTCGTTTTGGAACATAACGGCACTGCCCTTTGTCAGTGGCTCATGATGAGTCAGACCTGATTTATGCCATTGGAGGCATGTATGCTCAGTATCTTCAAACCCGCGCCACACAAAGCGCCCGTGGATGAAAGCCACGTCGATCCGCTCTACCGCCGTCTCCGCTGGCAAATCTTCATGGGGATTTTCTTCGGTTACGCGGCTTACTATCTGGTGCGCAAAAACTTCGCACTGGCCATGCCTTATCTCATCGACCAGGGCTTTTCGCGCGGCGATCTGGGTTTTGCGCTTTCCGGGATTTCCATCGCTTACGGTATCTCGAAATTCATTATGGGCTCGGTCTCTGACCGCTCTAATCCCCGCGTCTTCCTGCCTGCGGGCCTGATCCTCGCCGCCGCTGTCATGTTGTTTATGGGCTTTGTGCCATGGGCAACCTCCAGCATCGCCATCATGTTCGTGCTGTTGTTCCTGTGCGGATGGTTTCAGGGCATGGGCTGGCCGCCGTGCGGACGCACCATGGTTCACTGGTGGTCACAGAAGGAGCGCGGCGGAATTGTCTCGGTGTGGAACTGCGCGCATAACGTCGGCGGCGGCATTCCTCCGTTGCTGTTCCTGCTGGGGATGGCGTGGTTTAACGACTGGCATGCGGCGCTGTATATGCCCGCTTTCGGCGCGATCCTGCTGGCGGTGTTTGCCTTCATGACCATGCGCGATACTCCGCAGTCCTGCGGTCTGCCGCCTATCGAAGAATACAAAAACGATTATCCGCCGGATTACGTGAAAGAATCCGCCGAGCAGGAGCTGACGGCGAAGCAGATCTTCATGCAATACATTTTGCCGAACAAACTGCTGTGGTACATCGCGCTGGCGAACGTGTTTGTTTACCTGCTGCGCTACGGCATTCTCGACTGGTCGCCTACCTACCTGAAAGAAGTGAAGCACTTCGCGCTGGATAAATCCTCGTGGGCGTATTTCCTGTATGAATATGCGGGTATACCGGGGACGCTGCTGTGCGGCTGGATGTCTGACAAAGTGTTCAAAGGCAACCGCGGCGCGACCGGCGTGTTCTTCATGGTGCTGGTGACCATCGCGACTGTTGTTTACTGGCTGAACCCGGTCGGCAATCCGGGCATTGATATGGCCTGTATGATCACTATTGGCTTCCTGATATACGGCCCGGTAATGCTGATTGGCTTACATGCTCTGGAACTGGCACCGAAGAAAGCGGCGGGTACGGCGGCGGGCTTTACCGGATTGTTTGGTTATCTGGGCGGCTCGGTTGCGGCAAGTGCCATCGTTGGTTACACCGTGGATTACTTCGGCTGGGATGGCGGCTTTATCGTGATGATTGCCGGATGTGTGCTGGCGGTTCTGCTGCTGGTATTAACCATGCTCAGTGAGAATAAGCACAAAGCGCAACTGGCGAAAAATGCCTGATTCCTACTGATATGACACATAGCAAAAAGGCACCAACGGTGCCTTTTTCATTTACTGATCAACGTACTTCACAGTCTGAATTATTCCGACAGATACATTTTGCGCAGATAATGCGGCACCGCATCGTCGGCGTTAGAACCGATGATTTCCGCATCCGGCATCGCTGCTTTCAGGCGCGGCAGGGAGCCGCTCATCAGACAGCCTTTTCCGGCCATGCTCAGCATCTCAAGGTCATTGAGACCATCGCCAAAGGCGATACAATCTTTCAGCGTGTAACCCATCAGTTTCGACACGTATTCCAGCGCATGTCCTTTCGATACGCCGCCCGCCATGACTTCCAGACAGACCGGCAGCGAGAAGCTGACGTTTACACGATCGCCCCAGCGTGCGTTGATCGCTTCTTCCAGTGGCAGCAGTTTCTCGTGATCTTCGCAGGTGAAATAGACTTTGCAGATGCCGTCGGTTTCCAGCAGACCCGGCTCGTACAGCTTGTATTTGAACACGGATTCGCGGAAGAAATCGTCCTGATCGGCGCGGTCACGGTTCATATACCAGTCGTCGTTACGGTAAACGTTGGTCAAAATATCCGGATTATTGTGCATGATGCCGAACAGATCGCGGGCAATATCTTCGTCCAGATTGTGGGAGAAAATCAGCTCACCGTCGGTGTTATGCACGCGCGCACCGTTCGAGGTGATCATATAAGCGCTGATTTCCAGATTGTCACGCATCTGCGCGACATCGATATGGTGACGCCCGGTGGCGAACACAAAATGCACATCGCGCTGCGTGAGCAGCTTGAGCGTCTCTTTCGCGAACGGGCTCAGGGTATGGTCAGGTGATAGCAGTGTGCCATCTAAATCGGAAGCAACAACATGGTACATAGCGTAGGTTCTAACCTCTGATGGAGTTGTGCGCGGCGTACCGCGGATTAATGCTGTCGCGCAAAAAAGCGCATGATAGCGTCCAGCGCCTGTGCCCGAAGGTCGTCCCGCTCGAACAGGATCTCATGGCGCGCGCCTTCAATGACCAGCGGTTTATCCCCTTCACAAGGGTGACCCGCAACGGCCATGGCCTGACAAAAAGCAAGATGAGACCGGTTATCGACTACACGGTCTTCGCTTGCCTGCAATAAAAGGACGGGCGTAGTGATTTTCTCGGCTTCTTTCAGGATATGCATCCCGGCGTCGATACCTTCACGCACCCAGTGATACGTTGGTCCGCCGACCTGCAGCTCCGGATAATCGGCGTAGTAGCGCAGATTACGGCGATAACGTTCGCGACTGTGGGTCAGACGATTGACCACAAACGGCAAAGGCCGCCAGTGACCGGTGCCGAGCGCATAACCGTCGCGACGTACCGGACGGTTTTCCGCCCAGTTAAGGATCCGGCGGGATATCCAGCCCGGCATCGGCAGATAAATGCCGGTCATCGGGGCCAGCAATGCCGCCGCGTCAAAACTTTGCGGATTTTTGGCCAGATACAGTGCCAGGATCGCACCGCCCATCGAGTGTGCCAGCGCGAACTTTTTCGCGTACTGACGGGGCGCAATCTCCAGCTGATAAAAGCGCTCGAAATCTTCAACGTAATCATCGAAGTGCTGTACGTGACCGCAGTGCGGATCGTCAAGCATCCTGCCGGAACGTCCCTGCCCGCGATGATCGACAATCATCACATCATAACCACAGTGGAATAAATCGTAGGCTACTTCGGGGTATTTTACGTAACTTTCGATACGGCCCGGTGACACCATGATGACTTTATCATGATCGGGGGAACAGAACCGGACGTAGCGGATCGGTACATCGTCTACACCGTTAAACTCACCTTCCTCACGCGTACGCCAGAAATCGAGCAGCGGCCCGGTCGCAAAGGCGGAAAACTCCTTTTCACGTGTTAACCACCTTGCGTAATTCGCAGACATTCAATTGATCCAAAATTGTTAGGCGCAGAGGAGAAAAGTGTTATTTGTGAGCTATAGCACAACTATAAACAATGGCGTATTGTGCCATAAAACAACATAAAACGTATTCAGGGAGTCTCGCAATGACACTGGACTGGTGGTTAACCTACCTGCTCACTACTTCTATCTTAAGTCTGTCCCCGGGTTCTGGCGCAATTAATACGATGAGCACCGGCATCAGTCACGGCTATCGCGGCGCGGTGGCATCGATTGCCGGGCTCCAGCTGGGATTGTCGATCCACATCGTGCTGGTGGGTATCGGTCTTGGCGCGCTGATTTCGCAATCGCTGCTGGCGTTTGAGATGCTGAAATGGCTGGGCGCGGCGTATCTAATCTGGCTGGGTATCTGCCAGTGGCGCTCTGCCGGGGCGATTGACCTGAACGCGCTGGCCAGCAGCATGCCGCGCCGTCGCCTGTTCAAACGCGCCATTCTGGTGAACCTCACCAATCCCAAAAGCATCGTCTTTCTGGCCGCGCTGTTCCCGCAGTTTATCATTCCTCACCAGCCGCAGGCTGCACAATACGTGGTGTTGGGCGTGACGACCGTGGTGGTCGATATCATCGTGATGATCGGTTACGCCACGCTGGCAACACGCATCGCGGGCTGGGTAAAAGCCCCGAAACAAATGCAGCTGCTGAACCGGATTTTCGGCTCGCTGTTTATGCTGGTAGGGGTATTGCTGGCGAGTGCGCGGAAGGTTTAATTTCTCAGAATGCAAAAAGGGTCCGCTATTTAGCCGGACCCTTTTTTATGCGCGCAATGTTCTGATCAGCGATTCACAATTAACGCGATACCGAATCCGGCAAATACCACGCCCGCTACGCCATCGATCCATTTGGCTAAACGCTGATAGCCGCGACGCATCTTCGGCAGCGCAAAGACCATGGCGACTAAAGAGAACCAGGCCAGGGTTTCAATCACGATTAACAGGAATATGGCTGAACGCTCGCCACCGCTGACGCTGTCGCCCACGAACATCGAGAACACGCTGCCGAAGTAGACGACGGCTTTCGGGTTGGACAGATTGGTCAGCAGCCCGCGCATAAAGGTGCGACCACGGGCAGGTAATGCGACGGACATGTCGGCTTCAGTGCCACCGTCCTGCTTTTTAGAACGTGCGGATTTCAGCAACTGCCAGCCCATCCAGCACAGATACAGGCCACCGCCGACGGTAATAATCTGATGCAGCCATGCCATTTTTTGCAGGATCAGATGCAGCCCCATCAGCGCCACGGCGGCCCACACGGCAACACCCAGCGTAATGCCAATAACACCCATCATCGCTTCTTTGCGCGAGCGGCTGGCCGCCGTCTGCGAGACAAAGAAGAAGTCCGGACCAGGACTCGCCAGTGCGATCATATGTACCATCGCAATCATCAGAAACAGCGTCAGCATGATTAACTCTCTGTGTTATGTGTAGGTAGTAGAATCTGTTAGTCGTCGCCGTTATCAATATGATCGCGGATCATCGCCATAAACGGTCGCCCGAATTTCTCCAGCTTACGCTGGCCGACGCCGGTGATATCCAGCAAATCGCTTGGGCTTATCGGCAGATGTTCGGCCATTTCCAGCAGCGTTGTGTCGTTAAATACCACGTACGGTGGCACATTGTTGTCATCGGCCAGCGACTTACGCAGCTTGCGCAGTTTGGCAAACAGCTTGTGATCGTAATTACCGCCGTAAGTTTTCTGGCGGGACGGGCTTTTAATCTTCAGCGTCTGAATACGTGGTACCGCCAGCTGCAAAGGGATTTCCCCGCGCAGTACCGGACGCGCCGCTTCGGTCAGCTGTAATGCCGAATGCATGGCGATATTTTGCATAATCAGCCCGAGGTGGATCAGCTGGCGTACCACGCTGGTCCAGTATTCGTTGCTGTGTTCTTTACCGATGCCGTAGACGGTCAGTTTGTCATGCCCGTATTCGCGTATACGCTGATTATTCGAACCGCGCAGCACGTCGACCACGTAACCTAATCCAAAACGTTGTCCCACGCGCGCAACCACTGACAACGCTTTTTGCGCGTCCAGCAGGCCATCGTAGCGTTTTGGCGGATCAAGACAAACGTCGCAGTTACCGCAGGCGTTCTGTTTGCCTTCGCCGAAGTAGTTCAGCAGCACCAGACGGCGGCAGGTTTGCGCTTCCGCGAAAGCGTTCATCGCATTCAGTTTGTGACGCTCAACGTCCTGCTGCGCACCAGCGGGCTTCTCTTCCAGACAGCGGCGTAACCACGCCATATCGGCCGGATCGTAGAGCAGCACCGCTTCGGCAGGCAGGCCATCACGCCCGGCGCGACCCGTTTCCTGATAGTAGGACTCGATGGTGCGCGGAATATCAAAGTGAACCACAAAACGCACGTTGGGCTTGTTAATGCCCATTCCGAACGCCACGGTGGCGACTACAATTTGCAAATCATCGCGCTGGAAACCTTCCTGCACGCGGGCGCGGGTGTCGTTGTCCAGACCGGCGTGATAAGCCCCGACGCTCAGACCACGGCTTTGCAGGCGCGCGGCGGTGTCTTCGACTTTCGCACGGCTGTTGCAGTAAATAATGCCACTTTTACCGCGCTGGTCTTGCACGAAACGAATCAGCTGATCGAGCGGTTTAAACTTCTCCACCAGCGTGTAACGGATATTGGGACGATCAAAACTGCTGACCTGAATCAGCGGATCGTTAAGCTCCAGCAGACGGACGATGTCGTTGCGGGTGGCTTCATCGGCGGTGGCCGTCAGCGCGATCACCGGCAGTTGCGGATAACGCAGTTTGAGCTGGCCGAGCGCACGGTATTCCGGGCGGAAATCGTGGCCCCATTGGGAAATACAGTGAGCTTCATCGACGGCAAGCATTGCCGGATTCCACTGTTGTAGCTGCTCGAGGAAATCGCCCAGCATCAGGCGTTCCGGCGCGATATACAGCATTTTGATGCGGCCGCTAAGGCAGCCCGCCATCACTTCCTGTTGTTGCTCACGGGTCTGGGTCGAGTTCAGGCAACCGGCTTCAACACCCGCCGCCATCAGTTGGTCGACCTGATCTTTCATCAGGGAGATAAGCGGTGAAACCACCAGCGTCAGGCCGTCCATCACCAGCGCAGGGATTTGATAGCACAGCGACTTACCGCCGCCGGTCGGCATCACCACCAGACAATCCCGGCCAGAAATGGCGGTATTGATGATCGTTTGCTGACCCGGTCTGAATTGCTGATAGCCGAAGGTATCGCGTAATACCTGATGAGCCAGCTCTTCTTTATTTATCACTGCCGCCGTAGACACTCAATTCCCCAACTGTTCAAACCACCCGGCTAAGCCCTAAAGCCACCGGGGCTGTACTGCTACACTATTCTATTATATACCCTCAATAATTCGGGCTGCAGGACGGCGGCAAGTGAGGGCATCCCGATGAACTTACCTGAGTAAGTGATCCGGGGGACCCGGCGCAGCCAACGCATCTGCAACCTGAAGTATGACGGGTATTACATCATATCGTTAAGCATGATACCCACACCCACGCGAGTTTGCTTGTGGTTGTAGTCAATCAATGACTCACCGTAACCACTGAACACCTGCGTGTAGAAGCGTACGTGCTTGGAAATCGGGTAGCTCCAGCCAGTGGTCGCGCCGCCGTAGCCGGTGTTCCAGTTGTAACGACTTTCCACACTGAACACGCTGTCGCCCCACGCATAACCGACTTTCAGACGGTAATAACCCATGTATTTGGTGATATCGCGGTTATCATCATTTTCTTCACTTTCAGGAATGCGATACCACGGCTTGAGATCTACCTGCCAGTTGCCGTGCTGTGCCATAAAGCGCGCATAGACGCGGTTCCAGCTGCGCGACGTCGGATCTGAGCGACCGTTCGACTGGTGGCTCACGCCGTATTCAGCTTCACGCAGAGTCCAGCCCAGGAAGTCGTAATCCGTTGCCCACGCCAGGAAAAGCTGCGGTTCGTAGTTAGTTTCACGGAATGGTGAAGACTGCCCGCTGTTAGAAAGCTGCCAGAAGGATTTCTGCGTATAGGATGCACCGAGCACCGAGTTATCACCGGCAATGCCGCGCCACAGCGGGAAGGCCAGGCTCAGCTGGAAAGCGACTTCGTCATGGCGCGCTTTATTTGCCCAGTCATAAGACTGTATAGCTTTCTTGTTGATATTGCTGGTGTCGGTGTAAAGCAGGTAGTTCGATTCGTAAGGATAAAGCGTGAACGGGTTATCGTGATCCTCCAACATGCTGGCAACGATGCTGCCGCGCACTGCCGGCTTATCATGCACTTCCTGTACTGTTGCTTCTTCTGCATGTCCCAGCAATGGCAACGCCAACATAGTGGCCCCGACAGCCCAAGTTTTACGCATTTTTTCCTCACCCTATAGTGTTAAATGTTTTTTTCGAATTAATGGTTTGAAATAGCCAACTACCGGCCGGTCTTCAGAAACAAAGCAGAGCATTTTACACACATATACATTCGCGCAAGAGTAATGAATAGATTTATCATGCACGAGGTGGAGTTCACTGCCCTTGGCACATAAAATCAACATTTCGTTAACCAATTGGGCGACTATAACGCTCAGTCGTTTGGATCAGGAAAACTTTCATGTCCGCGTCATCCCTCAGCCACGAAGCTGCCCTGCAGCTGATTGGCAATATTTTCGTTTATGACATGCCTTTTAACCGCGAACTCGGTCTGGAGCTTAAACGTCTCGACTGCGATTACGCGGAGCTGAAATTCGCTAATCAAACCAAACTGGTTGGCAACGCAGCACAAAAAATATTACACGGTGGGGTGATCGCCGCAGTGCTCGACGTCGCAGCCGGGCTGGTGTGCGTCACCAGTTCGTTAATCCGCCGCGACAAACCCGATCACCCATTGCTCGAAGCAGAAATGCGCCAGCGCCTGTCAAAAATGGGCACGGTTGATTTGCGTGTGGATTATCTGCGACCCGGTCGTGGCGAGTATTTCATCGCGTCAGCCAGCCTGATCCGCGCCGGAAATAAAGTCTCCGTCGCCCGCGTCGATCTGCACAATGATACCGGCGTACATATTGCGACAACGACAGCGACCTACATGGTTGGCTGAGGCGTCGAAAAAGAAATCATGCGACGTAAATCAGTTACACTCGCGACCTTTCATTCTTATTTACTTCAGGTACCCACATGGATGCACAACGTACCCGGCAAGGCGTCATTTTTGCCTTTATCGCCTATTTGATTTGGGGGATCGCTCCGGCGTATTTCAAGCTCATCAAAGAAGTGCCAGCCGATGAAATTCTTACCCATCGGGTCATCTGGTCGTTCTTCTTTATGTTAGTGCTGTTGTCCGTCAGTCGTAGCTGGAGTGACGTCCGGCGGGTACTCGCACAACCAAAGAAAGTCGGCATGTTACTCATCACCGCACTGTTTATCGGTGGGAATTGGCTGATTTTTATCTGGGCGATTAATAATAATCACATTCTCGAAGCCAGCCTTGGTTACTTTATCAGCCCGCTGGTGAATGTCGTGCTCGGCATGCTGTTTTTGCGCGAAAGATTCCGAAGTTTGCAGTGGCTGGCTGTGGTGCTGGCATTTGCCGGTGTGCTGATTCAGGTCTGGATGTTTGGTTCAGTGCCGATCATCGGGCTGGGGCTGTCGCTCACGTTCGCTTTTTACGGCCTGCTGCGTAAGAAAATCGGTGTGGATTCTCAGACCGGTATGCTTATAGAAACCCTTTGGCTGCTGCCGCTGGCAGGCGTGTATCTGTTCTTTATCGCTAACAGCCCGACCAGCAATCTGTCAGCAAATCCATGGTCACTGGATTTACTGCTGATGGCGGCGGGGATCATCACTACCATTCCGCTGCTGTTCTTTACCGCAGCGGCGGCGCGGCTGAAGCTCTCGACGTTGGGATTTTTCCAGTATCTCGGCCCGACGCTGATGTTCCTGCTGGCGGTGGTGTTCTACGGCGAAACGGTGAATACCTCACAGCTCATCACCTTCGGCTTTATCTGGGCCGGTCTGCTGTGCTTTATCACTGACGCGCTTTACACGCAGGGCCGCTTGCGTCGTGGTGTGGCGGCGAAAGCATAAACGCAGCAAAAAGCCCCGTTCAGGGGCTTTTTTATTGTCTACGCAAAAAATTACAGCCAGTTTTTACGTTTGAAATACAGGTACGGCGCCAGCCCCGCGATGATCATCAGACCAATTGCGCCCGGATAACCAAATGCCCATTTCAACTCAGGCATGAATTCGAAGTTCATCCCGTAGCTCGATGCGACCAGCGTCGGCGGCAGGAACACCACGGACACGACCGAGAAGATCTTGATAATGCGGTTTTGCTCGATGTTGATAAAGCCCATCGCCGCCTGCATCAGGAAGTTCACTTTCTGGAACAGGGATTCGTTGTGTGGCAACAGGGATTCGATATCGCGTAACACTTCGCGCGCCTGCTCCAGCTGACCTGCCGGTAAGCGGGCTTTGCGCACCAGGAAGTTCAGCGCGCGCTGGGTATCCATCAGACACAAACGCACTTTCCAGCCGATATCTTCCAACTCCGCCAGCGTAGACAGCGCGGCGTCATATTCGTCGCCCTGATGCCCTTCCATGATCACGCGGCTGAGTTTTTCCAGATCGCTGTAGATATTTTCGATTTCATCCGCCAGCTGTTCGATTTTGGTTTCGAACAAATCCAGCAGCAGCTCGTAAGCGTTGCCATCGACCAGCGTCTGGTTTCTCGCGCGCATACGATAAAGACGAAACGCCGGTAACTCGCGCTCGCGCAGGGTGTAGAGACGACCTTCACGCACGGTAAATGCCACAGTGCTGTTGCCCGCGTGGTCTTCGGCATCTTCATAATAAAAGAAGGAGTGAATGTGCAGGCCGTCTTCGTCTTCGAAGAAACGTGCAGAGGCTTCGATGTCATCCAGTTCGGGACGCGTCGCCAGGCTTTGCCCTAATTCATGTTGAACGCGCTCGCGCTCTTGCTCATCAGGCTCGACCAAATCAACCCACAATGAGGTTTTGAGATCGTCTGCCTCGTCCAGCTCTAAACGGGATAAGCGGCTGTTTTCTAATTTAAAAGCACTCAGCATGTGCCCGTTCTCCCAAGAATGACAGAAAGTGGACAACGCGTTGAAGCACAGAAAATCACGAGGCGAAAAGAGTCACCGGCGTAATTCAGACCAAATTCAGATCCGACTCACAGCGACAGAACGGGGGTCGCTGACAACCACTAAGGCCATCAGCAAAGAGGAGGGCCTTAGAAGTGGTACCTAACGAACAGGTTATTGAGCCAGTATCTACTGGGTGTGTCCAAGGCGCAGTTCCTCATTGATAATAGTGCGCGCATGTTACGCCGAGAAGAAAAAGACTGTCAACCGCGAACAAATCTATTCCCGCAACATTTATGCATAAAATACAGTCGATGTTGGCAACCTTTGCCCGCTTATGTCAGAACCCTTTTTTGGCTACACTCAGAGGCCTGACTCCCTTTCTATTTCTGAAGCCAAAAATGATTAAGCAGATTACCCAAGACACGCTGTGCGACCTGATCACTCAGGCCGCGCATTCACCGCGACTGCGCCAGAATCTGAACATCCACCCTGCCCCGGAAGATGAGGTACAACGTCTGGCGATCGCCATGGAACCGGGCACTTATGTGCGCATTCACCGCCACCCGCACACATGGGAAATGCTGACCGCGCTGCGTGGCCGTTTTCTGGTGCTGACTTACGATGAGAGTGGCAAGGTCACCGAACGCTTATGGCTCGGCGCAGAAACCAAACTGCTGGAAATCCCGGCCAACACCTGGCATAGCGTATTATCGCTCGATGAAGGTGCCGTGATTTTCGAAGTGAAACACGGGGCGTATCAGCCCGTTCAGGAACAGGATTACCTGCCCGGTACACCGCCAGAAGGCGACGAACGCGTGAAAGCAACGCTGGAATGGTATGCGAAAGCGGAAGTGGGTGAAACATTTAGCCTCTGATACTCTGTCGGGCAAGCGTCAGCGGCGCAGCGAGGTTGAGTCCGGCCAGCGCGGAGACACCGGAATGGACACGTAGTCCATGAGGATGTCGAGCACTGCCCGGACTCAAGATCGCAAGTAAGCTAGCTTGCGGCCTCGAGTTTAGCGTAGGCGGCAACCAGCCATTTGATCCCTTCCCCTGGGAACGCCACCTGAAGGCGGCTGTGTTCGCCGCTGCCTTCCATGTTCACGATGGTGCCTTCGCCGAATTTAGGATGCACGACGCGCTGGCCAAGTTTGAAGCCGGTATCGCTGACACTGGTTGGCGTGCCGACGCTGCGATTGCTCATCGGGCGCGAGACGTTAGCGCGCATTCGCACTTCTTCCACGCAGTCTTCCGGCAGCTCGCCGACAAAACGCGACGGCTTGTGAGAGACTTCTTTGCCATACAGACGACGGGTTTCAGCAAAGGTCAGCGTCAGTTTTTGCATCGCCCGCGTCACGCCAACATAGGCCAGACGGCGCTCCTCTTCCAGACGACCGTTTTCTTCCAGCGACATCTGGCTCGGGAACATGCCCTCTTCCATGCCGACGATAAACACCTGCGGGAATTCCAGCCCTTTTGCCGAGTGCAGCGTCATTAGCTGCGCGGCGTCCTGATTGGCGTCGGCCTGACCTTCGCCCGCTTCCAGTGCAGCATGTGACAGGAACGCCTGCAACGGCATCAGATCTTCGTCTTCGTCCTGATAGCTGAACTGGCGCGTTGCCGTCACCAGTTCCTCTAAGTTTTCGATTCGCGCCTGGCCTTTTTCACCCTTTTCCTGCTCATACATGATGAACAGGCCGGAATCTTTGATCACGCGGTCAGTCTGAACGTGCAGCGGCATATCGGCGGTTTCATGCGCCAGCGCATCCACCAGTTCAGTGAAACGTTGCAGCGAAGAGGCCGCGCGCCCCGCCAGCACTTTGTCCTGCAACAGCGCGCGCGTCGCCTGCCACATGGTCAGCTGACGGTCGCGGGCAGTGTGGCGAACCACGTCCAGCGTGCGGTCACCGATGCCGCGAGTCGGCGTATTCACCACGCGCTCAAAGGCGGCGTCGTCATTACGGTTAGCCATCAGACGCAGATATGCCAGCGCATCTTTGATTTCCTGACGATCGAAGAATCGTTGCCCGCCGTAAATGCGGTACGGCATCGCCATCTGCAATAACGCTTCTTCCAGCACGCGCGACTGGGCGTTGCTGCGATAGAGAATGGCGCAGTCTTTCAGCGCACCGCCGTTGTCCTGCCACGTTTTGATGCGGTTCACCACAAAGCGCGATTCATCGAGCTCGTTAAAGGCGCAGTACAGGGAAATTTTTTCGCCCTCACCGTCTTCGGTCCACAGGTTTTTACCCATACGACCGCTGTTGTTCTCGATAAGCGAGTTGGCGGCTTTCAGAATGGTGCTGGTGGAGCGGTAATTTTGCTCTAAACGGATGGTTTCCGCGTTCGGGAAATCCTTCAGGAAACGCTGGATATTCTCAACCTGCGCACCGCGCCAGCCGTAGATCGACTGGTCATCATCGCCGACGATCATCACATTATTGTTGTCACCCGCCAGCAGACGGATCCACGCGTACTGAATGCTGTTGGTGTCCTGGAACTCGTCCACCATCAGGTTGGTAAAACGCTCGCGATAATGTTGCAGGATATGCGGCTTGTTCAGCCACAGCTCATGCGCGCGCAGTAACAGCTCGGCGAAATCCACCAGCCCGGCGCGGTCACAGGCTTCCTGATACGCCTGATAGATTCGCAGCCATGTGGCTTCAATCGGGTTGTTGTAGGTTTCGACGTGATGCGGGCGCAGACCTTCGTCTTTTTTGCCGTTGATGTACCACATCGCCTGACGCGGCGGCCACTGCTTATCGTCGATGTTCAACGCTTTAAGCAAACGCTTAATTAAGCGCAGCTGATCGTCGCTGTCGAGGATCTGAAAATCCTGCGGCAGTTTGGCGTCCAGATGGTGCGCGCGCAGTAAACGGTGCGCGAGCCCGTGGAAAGTACCGATCCACATGCCCCCCTGACTGGTGCCAATCAGCTGTTCGATGCGGTGACGCATTTCCGCCGCCGCTTTGTTGGTAAAAGTCACCGCCATGATGGAATACGGCGAGCAGTTTTCTACCGACAGCAGCCATGCGATACGATGCACCAGCACGCGGGTTTTGCCACTGCCTGCCCCGGCCAGCACCAACAGATTGCTGCGCGGCGCGGCCACGGCTTCACGTTGTTTTTCATTCAGGCTGTCGAGCAGGTCAGAAACGTCCATAGGCACCGTTTGTCAGGATGAGAAAAGCACTCCGGCGATGAATGCCGCCATGAACGCTTTTCTACTGTGAATTTATACAGAGTAATTGATGAGGGGATTATAGCAATGCTGTCAGCGATGCCAACTGCGAAATCTCAATATGCGGTAACAGGCGGGCATCACGGATATGCATCAGGTTGCCTTCACGCAGGTTTATCCAGCACGCTTGCATTCCGCAGGCCACGGAACCCGCGACGTCTGTCGTGAGATCGTCACCCACGTGCAGGATATTTTCCAGCGGGATGCCCAGCTTATTCGACGCCTTTTTATACATGTCGGCATAGGGCTTCGCGCGGCCGTGATCGCCCGCTCGCAAAGTGAACTGGAAATACTGCGCCAGCCCGCAGGCATGCGGATCGGCATTGCCGTTGGTGACGGCCACCAGCGGCCAGCGTTCTGCGAGGGCGGCCAGCGCATTATGATTTTCTTCCGGCACATAAATCTTACTGCGCCAGTAGGCGAAGGTTTCCATAGCGGCCTTCGTGCCCTGCTTTGCATCACTCTCACTCAGCCCGGCGCGGGTCATGGCGAGCAACACTGCCTGACGCCGCCATTCGGTAACATCATGATAAATCTCGGCATCTTCTGCCAGCAATTCGGCGCGCATCAGCCGGATGGCGTCCGGCGACATCTCAGCCAGCGCGGGGTGAAAACCCTGAATAGACTTCAGCGTTTCGGAATCGGTACGGCGGATAACGTCATAATTGTCATACAGCGTGTCGTCTAAATCGAAAGTGATCGCTTCAATGCGTTTCAGCGGACGATAGAACTTCATCAGGATTTGCCTCGTTTTGCGCGGGGATGGGCGGCATCGTACACCGTCGCCAAATGTTGAAAGTCGAGGTGGGTATAGATTTGGGTGGTGGACAGATTGGCGTGGCCCAGCAACTCCTGCACCGCACGCAGATCACCACTGGACTCCAGAACGTGTGTCGCAAAGGAATGCCGCAACTTATGCGGATTGATATGGCTGTTCACACCCTGTTTTACGCCCCACTCGGCAAAGCGTTTTTGTACGTTGCGCGCTGAAATGCGGTTGCCCTGACTGGATAAAAACATCGCATCATCCTGCGGGCCAAACTGCGGACGGTGCACCAGCCAGTGCTCCAGCCAGGTGACGGCGGTGCGGCCAATCGGCACCTGACGCTCTTTGCTGCCTTTACCCATGACGCGGACTTCGCCGGAGGCCATATCGACATGTTTGCAGTCGATACCAACCAGTTCCGATAAACGAATACCAGCGCCGTACATCACTTCCAGCATCGCGCGGTCACGCACTGAAAGCGGGTCGTCGAGATTGATTTCCAGTAGCTTGTTCACTTCATCGACGTCGAGATTCTTTGGCAAATGCTTAGGTGAACGCGGCGTGGATATACCTTTAGCCGGATTGGCGCTCAGAACGCCCTGACGCACCAGCCAGTCGAGGAAACTGCGCAGCGAAGACATGCGAAGCGCCAGACTCGCCGGGCCTAAACCCGCGCGTTTGCTGCGCGCCAGCAGCATGCGGACTTTCGGCGCATCAAGCTGCTGCCAGTGGGAAATACCGATTTCAGCAGCCATCTCGATCAGTGCGTCAAGCTGGCGGCTGTAGTTGGTTGAGGTCAGCGGACTGAGCTGACGCTCAACGTGCAGATAACGCAGAAACGCCTCGACTGCGGGATACAGGGGCGATTCAGTAGGCGTCATACCCGTTCTATCCAGCGTTCCAGTAAACCGGGCAGCATTTTTGCCAACTGGTCGAGCAACACGGTGCCCATTCCCGGCTGATAGTGCTGCGGATCGCGGCTGCTGAAGATGAGAACGCCCAGTTCACCCTGCTCACCCATCAGCGATAACGCGACGGAACCGACGGCTTTCGCCTGCGGCAATAATAGCAGGAGTTCCGGGCCGTTCAGGCTGCCGAGATAATGCGGGGTTTCGCCCAGACGCTGAATGCGCATGGATTCAAACGCGCTGCGGCTGACCGCCAGATGGGTGAAATCCGACGGCGCACCGATGCGCCAGCTTTCACTGAACAGACGCACGTTCGCCCCTGCCAGACCGAGGCTGCGCGACCAGCGTTGCAGGCGGTTGAGCATATCCTGCAAACCACTGGCGGCGGCAAGCGTCGCCTGCAGCTCGATCATCCGTCCGAACAGGGATTCGTTGATCGACGCCTGTTCCATCAGCAGCGTAATTTCTTCTTCAAGCTGAGCAATCTGATGACGCTGACGCCCGAGTTGCCATTCAACCAGCGAGGTGCTGCCTTTCACCGGATGCGGTACGTGCAATTGCTCGACGCTGCGGGCATTGCGAATAAAGAAATCCGGGTTTTGCAGCAAATACTGCATCACGCTGTCGTCGTCGAGTGCTATCACCGGGTCAATCTGGTCATCAAGATTGTTCATAGATGAATAAATCCGTCGTAAACATGAGTGGCAGGTCCGGTCATATACAGCGGGTGACCCGGCCCTTGCCAGCGAATTTCGAGGCTGCCTCCCGGCAGTTCCACCTGTACTTCTTCTGCGAGTAATCCTTGCTGAATACCAATGGCGACGGCCGCACACGCGCCGCTTCCGCACGCCTGTGTTTCACCTGCACCGCGCTCGTAAACGCGTAACTTAATGTTGTCCGGGCTGACTATCTGCATGAACCCGACGTTCACGCGCTCAGGGAAGCGTTCATGGCTTTCGAGGATCGGCCCGAGAACATCGACTTCGGCCGTCAGCACGTCATCAACCTGCAACACGCAATGCGGATTGCCCATTGAGACCACACCGCAAAATACTGTGCGCTCTTCGGCGCGCAGAATATAGGTCTTTTCCGGTTTCGCGGCACGGAAAGGCACCTGCTGCGGTTCAAAGACCGGTTCGCCCATGTTCACCTGCACGTCTTCATCTTCGGTGACCGTCAGCGTCATGCGACCTGTCTGCGTACTGACGCGGATATCGCGTTTGTTGGTCAGCCCTTTGATACGGACAAAACGGGCAAAACAGCGCGCGCCGTTGCCGCACTGCGCTACTTCACTGCCGTCGGCGTTGAAGATGCGGTAATGAAAGTCTAACTCAGGATCGTAAGGTGGCTCTACCACCAGCAGCTGGTCAAAACCTACGCCACGATGGCGATCGGACAAACGGCGGATCAACTCAGGGGAGAAATAGACATTTTGAGTCACGGCGTCAACAACCATAAAGTCGTTGCCCAGGCCGTGCATTTTGGAGAACTGCATAACTGACTCCGTTTACCGCTGGTCAAATCCAGTCGCGATGATCCCTTAATGATGCGGACCCGGCAAAAACCCGCCGGAACCTCAGCCCGAGGGCTGATTAATCTCTGGAATTCGTCGAGAGATCTTCTGGTGATACGCCTTTTTGCTGCGATGAACCGTCATTACTGGTGCCCGGAACCTGACTGGTTTTCTGCGTGGAAGATTTATCCGCAGGCGGAAAATATAACGGCCCTTTCAGTCCGCAACCGGAGAGAGAAAATAATATCGTCGCGGCCAGAGACCAGCGTAAAGCGTTTTTCATTTTATGAATGCCTGTAATTCATGCGACCAAGCTCTCTATAATCGCAGGTGGATCATGAAAAGCAACAGGAATCGATAAAACCGGCAGGCACATTTTCAGGAGTGAAAGGGAAGGAAAGCCAGATAATCTGCCGCATGCAGGCGATGCAGAACCTTTTTCTAATGGAGCTGGAATTGCTGTGTCAGCCGGGAAGGTTCGATCTCGCTTTCTGGCAGCGTGGCGCAGACGGCAGATAACGCATTGCTGCGAAAAGGGATCACCTGAATACGATCATCAAGGGACACTATCTGATAGAACTGCGGCAGGTTGAAGTTGATGAAGCTTGAGCCGTATGTGAAACGGTCGTGCGAGGAAGAATAGAAGCGGCTGACGTCACGCACCAGATCTTCTTTACTGCCTTCGCAATGGTGGTATACCTCAACGCGGTTCGACTCATCGAGAATATAGATGTTAAAACCGATTTCATCCGCGCTGTCTTCAAAGAAGAACTGAATAATCCCTTCGCTGGCGTAGCCGTCAATCACCGCAGGCAGGTGCGCCTGATCGGTCTGCAATTTCACCGACAAACCGTGCAGTTTGTTATTGGAAATTGCGCCGTAAAATTCGATAGCATTTTCCAGCTTCTGCACTGACACGCTCAGGCGTTCGAAGAACAGACCCCAGGTTTGTCCGGCAACGCGCACGGCTTTGAAACGACCCGGTTCGAGGCGTTTACTCGACAGACGCAGCTCGATGCACTCGGTCACCAGCTGCTGAATACGCGTGCGGATAAGGCCGCGCAAGTGCTGGCTGTAGCAGAACACTTCTACCGACTCCGGCGGCGCGGCGTCCTGATGCATTTTGCCCAGAATGGTTTTCAGCGCTTCCAGCACCGCCTGCTCGCCGCTGAAATGCAGCGTGCGCACTTCGTTCCACGAGTTGCGATACAGCAGATCGATACTGCCGACCATGCATTCCTGATTCTGCCCGAAGCTGAACACATCCAGCTTACGGAAATCAAAATGCACCACCTGATTACGGAAGGCGGCGGTCGGATCATGTTCGAGATTGACGATGATCGCCAGATGACGGATTTCACACGGGCTGTACAACGCTTTTGGCGTCGGTGCTGCTAAACGCAGCGGGAAGTTGTGCGAGACGTCCGCCACCAGCTCGCGCAGTTTGGCAATGTCGCACAGGCCACCACTTTTGATGTGCAGGCGCGTGGTGGAAGTCAGTAAACCGTTGAAATACGCCCAGGCCACCAGTTTATTGAGGTAGCGGTTATATTCCAGCGGCTGATGGCTGACGATCGATTCCATCGACGGTGACTGGTTATACAGATACCAGCCGGTGCGGTTGGCGCGGCCAATCGGCACATGGATAAAGGTTAAGTCGTTCTCTGACAGGTCAGGCGAGATCTGCGGGTTCACGAGTGTGACTTTGCCCGGCAGCGCTTCGAAAGCGGCGTACAACTTACGGGTCAGCACGCCAATATCCTGCGGGCTGGCGCTGACGCTTAAATTGTTGCGACGGGCAAAGCGGATCAGGTTGCGATAGCTCTGCATCATGGCATCGAGCAGTTCGTTATGCGCTTCGCGCACGCGCTCGATTTTCCAGTTAGCACGGTTATCCAGCATCACCAGACGCTCTTCGTCCCAGCCCCATTCGGCCACCAGCTGGCTGAGAATTTCACGACGCCAGCCGACTGATGCTCGGGCGCGGGAAAGTTTTTCACAGACTTTGAGATAGAAACATCGGCGGACTAAATCAAGGCGGGTAGTATCTTCAATCTGGGTCAGGTAGCGGGTCACGCGGTCGAGCATCATACAATAGGAATCAAGACCGAAGTTTACGATCTCGCCCTGATGCAGACGCTGTTTGATGTCCATGGCCAGTAACTGGGTTTTTGGATATTCCCACGAATAGGCTTCCAGCAGCAGCGTTTTGAGCACGGCCTTGTACGGCGAATCGATGCTTTTATACAGCTGCCACAGACTGGCACCAAAATACTCTTCCGCCGACAGTGTGCTGAGGCCGCCGAGATCGAGCCACTCGTTTGGCGTCAGAGAACCCTGCGCATACAAAGAAAGCACATATTCATCGTAATGCGCTTCTTCTTCACCCGGCACCATATTCCAAAGAATACGCTTGCCGCCCATCCGCACAGCCGTCCGGTAGAATTCGTCGAGCAATAAGATGTACTGCGTGGAACCGCAGTCTTCCCCACCCAGGCTGCCGCTTTCGTTGTGACGGAAACGGTTTTCGTCGATCAGGAAGAAGCTGACTTCCACGCCCAGCGACGCGGCCCATTTTTCCAACAGGCTGCATTTTTCCTGTAAGCGGTTGCGTTCTTCATTATCAAGCCAGGACTGATGACAGACCCAGATATCCAGGTCGGAGCTCTGGCTTTGGCCGATTGACGAGGTACTGCCCATCGAATAGACGCCGGTTATCGGCAATTCGCCCTTCGCCATAGGCTCAAGCGCGCTGCCCCATTTGTCTTCGAGGTCGGTCAGATAGGTTTTTTGCGATTCATCAGGCGTGAAGAGGCAGATACCATGCGGAACCTTACCTTCAAGGTATCCCGGTATCAGAGGGTGATGATGATGTAAAAAGACGGGAAGCAACGTGTAGACCTGTTGAAACGCAGGCCCCATTGCCGCCAGTGCACGATCGACTCGTAACTGGTTGATCGCATCCAATCTTTGCTTCAGTGTCTCGATGTAGAGGTACAAGACGTTTCGCCTGATTATACAGTGTCTGGAAAGAACCCCGTTCCAAATCCGCCATTTATCGTGATGCTTATGCTTTGAACAACCGCGATTGTGCAAATAGTTGACGAATTATTGCTGGAAACGTGATCAATTTAACACCTTGCTGATTGACCGTAAAGAAAGTAACGCACCACAATTACTCTTCCGCTTCTCTCGATTTTACCGTTTGCTGTCAAACAGAACAAATCTCCTTTACGCCCGTTACCCTTCTTTTGCGAATGGCTTCTTACGCTGACAGCTTTCTATTGTCAGTGGTAGGATGGTCACAGAGACAGATAAACGGTAACAAACATGTTAGACAAAATCATTCGAATTGCCACCCGCCAGAGCCCGCTGGCTTTGTGGCAGGCACAATATGTTCAAAGCCAGTTAATGGCTTGTCACCCCGGTTTGCAGGTCGAACTGGTTCCGATGGTCACCAAGGGCGATATCATTTTAGATACCCCGCTGGCCAAAGTGGGTGGCAAAGGGTTGTTTGTGAAAGAACTTGAGCTGGCGATGCTCGATGGTCGTGCGGATATCGCGGTACATTCTATGAAAGATGTGCCGGTCGAGTTCCCGGAAGGTCTGGGGCTGGTGACGATTTGTGAACGCGAGGACCCGCGCGACGCGTTCGTCTCCAATCACTACGCTTCTCTGGCAGAATTGCCGCACGGCAGCGTGGTCGGTACATCCAGTCTGCGCCGTCAGTGCCAGTTGCGTCAGCAGCGACCTGATCTGCAAATACGCGATCTGCGCGGTAACGTTGGCACCCGTTTATCGAAGCTTGATAACGGCGATTATGATGCCATTATTCTGGCAGTTGCTGGCCTGAAACGTCTGGGGCTCGACAGCCGCATCCGTGCAGCGCTGACTCCGGAAGAGTGCCTGCCCGCAGTCGGACAAGGTGCCGTCGGCATCGAGTGTCGTCTCGACGATCATCACACCCGCGAATTACTTGCCCCACTGGCGCACCGTGAAACCACACTGCGCGTTCAGGCAGAACGTGCCATGAACATGCGCCTCGAAGGCGGATGTCAGGTGCCGATCGGCAGTTACGCTGAACTTGAAGGCGACCAGCTGTGGCTGCGTGCGCTGGTTGGCGCACCGGACGGCAGTCAGATGGTCTGCGGCGAACGCCGTGGCCCGGCGGCCAGTGCCGAAAGCATGGGCATCAGTCTGGCCGATGAGCTGCTGGCGAACGGCGCACGTGAAATTCTGCAAGAGGTCTATCAGGGGAACGCACCAAAATGACCATTCTGGTTACCCGTCCTTCTCCGGCAGGAGAAACGCTGGTCAGCCGGCTGCGCGCTCTGGGTCGGGTCGCCTTCCATTCCCCGCTGATTGAATTTGCGCCGGGCAACCAACTCGCTATGCTGCCGAACCTGCTATCCTCTTTAGATCAGCAGGATCTGGTGTTTGTCCTGTCACAACATGCCGTGAACTACGCCGATCGCGCATTGCGTCAGTCCGCCACAAGCTGGCCGGGCCATGTGAATTATTACGCGATTGGCCGCACCACCGGCCTGCTGTTTCATCGTGCAAGCAGTCTGCCGGTTCTCTATCCACAGGATGGCGAAACCAGTGAGATGTTGCTGAACCTTCCGTCTTTGCAGCGTATTCAGGGCAAGAAAGCCCTGATTTTGCGCGGCAACGGAGGACGCGAAAAACTGGCGGAAACGCTGGCTGAACGCGGCGTTGAAGTGTCGTACTGCGAGTGTTATCAGCGCAGCCCGATCCACTACGACGCCAGCGAGCAAAGTGCCGTATGGCAACGCGCCGGTGTGGATACGCTGGTGGTCACCAGCGGTGAAATGCTGCAACAGTTGTATACGTTAGTCCCTGATTATTACCGGCATTCATGGTTACTGCGCTGTAACCTGGTGGTGGTCAGCGAACGTTTGGCAACCCTCGCCCGCCAGCTCGGCTGGAGCGCTATTCGGGTTGCCGAGAATGCAGACAATGATGCGCTGATTCGCGCATTACAATTACCTGACTAAGGGAAGTGCCAAAATGACGGAACAAAAAAATCCTTCCGCTCCGGATGATGAAATTGTTATCGCCCCGGCGGTTGAGAGCCCCCAGCCAGATGCTTTTGAACGGGATCAGGAGCTGAAAACCCTGCGTAAAAAGCAGCGTACCGCGCCCGTCCTGGGCGCTATCGCCATTGTGTTAGTGATCGCGCTCGGCGCGGGTCTTTACTATCACGGCCACCAGCAGGCGCTGGCTCAGGCCGCCTCGGATGAATCACTTTCTGAACAACTCGACAGCCTGCAAAAAAGTCAGCAACATGATAAACAGCAAATCGCTAACCTGCTTGCTCAGCAGGAGAAAACCCAGCAGGCAGCCGATCGCCAGCAGGCGTCGTTTGGCCGTCAGCTGAACGAACTGCAGGATAAAGTCGCCAGCATTTCCGGCAGCGATGCCAAAACCTGGTTACTGGCTCAGGCCGATTATCTGGTGAAACTGGCGGGCCGCAAGCTGTGGAGCGATCAGGATGTCACTACCGCCGCGGCGTTGCTGAAAAGCGCCGACGCCAGCCTGGCGGACATGAACGATCCAAGCCTGATTGATGTGCGCCGCGCGCTAAATGAAGACGTGAGCAGTTTGTCTGCGGTCACACAGGTCGATTTCGACGGCATTATTCTCAAGCTGAATCAGCTGTCGAATCAGGTGGATAACCTCCGCCTGGCCGATAACGATACCGACGATTCACCGATGGACAGCGACAGCACCAGCCTGTCTGGTTCACTGACCGAATGGCGGCAGAACCTGACTAAAAGCTGGCACAACTTTATGGATGATTTCATCACCATCCGACGCCGTGATTCGACAGCTGAGCCGCTGCTGGCACCGAATCAGGACGTCTATTTGCGCGAGAATATCCGCTCCCGGCTGCTGATCGCTGCGCAGGCCGTTCCGCGTCATCAGGATGAAGTCTACAAACAGTCGCTGGAAAGCGTATCCACGTGGGTTCGTGCCTACTTCGATACGACCGATCCCTCGACCAAAGCGTTCCTGGAAGAACTGGATAATCTCAGCCAGCAATCCATTTCGATGGACGTGCCGGAGCAGCTGAAAAGCCAGCCGATGCTGGAAAAACTGATGCAAACCCGCGTGCGTAACCTGCTTCAGCAGCCCGCCGCCGCAACGCAGGGGGAATAACGCATGTTACGAGTTTTCGTGTTATTCCTGATTGTGTTTGCCGGGATTATCGTCGGCCCGATGCTGGCCGGCCATCAGGGCTATGTTCTGATTCAGACTGACAACTACAACATCGAAACCAGCGTGACCGGCTTAGTGATTATGCTGATCGTGCTGATTCTGGTGCTGTTTTTCATCGAATGGATCCTGCGCCGCGTTCTGCGCACAGGTGCGCGTACCCGCGGCTGGTTTGCTGGTCGTAAAAGCTCTAAAGCGCGTAAGCAGACCAAAGAGGCGATGCTCAAACTGGCAGAAGGCGATCATCGTAAGATGGAAAAACTGCTGGCGCGCAATGCCGACCACGCCGACCAGCCGGTGGTGAACTACCTGCTGGCAGCGGAAGCGGCACAACAACGTGGTGACACCATTCGTACCAATCAGTATCTGGAGCGCGCGGCAGAAATCGCCGATACCGACCAGATGCCAGTGGATATCACCCGCGTGCGCATCCAGCTGGCGCAGGGCGAAATCCACGCAGCCCGTCACGGCGTAGACCGTTTAATCGGTCAGTCGCCGCGTCATCCGGAGATTTTACGTCTGGCTGAGCAGGCTTATCTGCGCACCGGCGCGTACGGTTCTCTGCTGGAAATTCTGCCATCCATGGCGAAAGCAGATATCCATACTGATGATGAAATCCGCATTCTGCAGGAACAAGCTTATATCGGCATGATGAATCAGCTGATGGCAGAAGAAGGCAGCGATGGGCTCAAGCGCTGGTGGAAAGATCAGAACCGTAAAACCCGTCATGAAGTCGCGTTGCAGGTAGCGATGGCCACGCATCTGATTGAATGTAACGATCAGGATCTGGCACAGGAAGTGATCCTCGACGGACTGAAACGTCAGTACGACGATCGTCTGGTCGCGCTGATGCCAAAACTACGCTCAGGGGATCCGGAACAGCTGGAAAAAACCCTGCGTCAGTTGATCAAGCAAAACGGCACAACGCCGCTGCTGAGCAGTACGCTCGGTCAGTTGCTGATGAAGCATGGCGAATGGATGCAGGCCAGCGAAGCCTTCCGTGAGGCGCTGAAACAGCGTCCTGACGCGTATGACTATGCGTGGCTGGCGGATGCGTTAGATAAGCTGCATAAACCGGCAGAAGCGGCGGAGATGCGTCGTGAAGGGCTAATGTTGACGCTGAACAACTCGCAGCAGCCGTAATGTTCTGACCTTAAAGCATTCTGCAAAAGGCTCCTTATGGAGCCTTTTTTACGTCGGTCGCAAATTTTAGATAAAAAAAACACCTGCACATAAGGCAGGTGTCTAAAAACAATCAGGTCTAGGACAACAGTGAGTGCCTCACTCAACGTTTTGTCATCTGCATGATAATGCCGAAGCGTTATCGGTCAGGGTGACAATAGGCACTATAAATTGGCTCTGCATCATTCCCAGGTTTATGAAGCCGGAGCAAACATAATGGGTGGAATGAGCATCTACGGCGGGAATATTGCAGGACGCGTGCCACTCTGGCAATACCTGAAGTAAAATATTTTATCGTTATGATTATCAAGGTTTTTATTATTCGTTAAACACGCGTACTTTTTCAAACTTCCGCGAATCTCCTGCCATAGCCCCTGATCTGTCTCCTGACGACGACACCACAGAATGAAAATGAAATTATCCTATTTTATCAATGAGATAAGCGTCTCAATACAGAGACAAAATGAAGGTATGAAGTCGCCGAAAAGCAACAACAGGTGTGGAAAGGGAATTGATCAAATCGCAGATAACAAAAAGCCCCGCATTTCTGCAGGGCTCTTTATTCGAATTGGTCGGCGAGAGAGGATTCGAACCTCCGACCCACTGGTCCCAAACCAGTTGCGCTACCAAGCTGCGCTACTCGCCGATGTCGTGCATCTTACTACGTCTTGACGCTAACTGCATCATTTAAATGCTTTTTGTGTGTGGTGCGAAGGGAGGGACTCGAACCCTCACATCCAAAGGACACTAACACCTGAAGCTAGCGCGTCTACCAATTCCGCCACCATCGCATGTCACAATCACAAAATCATTTAAAAAATTTGGGGTGGCTAATGGGGCTCGAACCCACGACAACTGGAATCACAATCCAGGGCTCTACCAACTGAGCTATAGCCACCATTTCAAACTTTTCTACATCGTGGACCGTTCAACTTCGAACAAGACCACCGCAACTCTAGCGCAAACTAATGGTGCGCCCGACAGGATTCGAACCTGAGACCTCTGCCTCCGGAGGGCAGCGCTCTATCCAGCTGAGCTACGGGCGCTTAGCGCCGTTGCGGGTGGGGATACTACGGTTTTAACGACTAGCTGTCTAGTGCTTTTTATCAGAAATATTGCGTTTGATTACGCTTTGTCCAATACGCACTAAAAGTAAGCGCCTTACCTTCCCCACCCATGACTTACGACGTTATTTTGCCTTTTCCGTCATCAGCGCAGCACGCTTATGCATGCCAAGACCGAAGTATATCAGGGACACTCCCGCGATGAAAATACCGCCTACCAGCAAAGAAATGCGCGTATCCGGGTTAATCGCCATGCCCACCAGTACGCAGGTCAGGAAAAACAGCGTCAGATAGTTGGTATAAGGGAACATAATTGATTTGAACGGATGGTTCTTCAGTTTCTCTTTATGCGCCTCACGAAAACGCAGCTGGCTGATGAGCACCACGAACCACGGCACCATGCCCGGCAGAACGCTGGCACTGTAAACGTAGACGAAGACTTTCTCAGGATTCGGGATCAGGTAGTTCAGACATGAGCCGACCAGCAGACATAAAATGGTGATCGCGATACCGTACACAGGTACGCCACTTTTCGAGACGTTACTCAAAAATGCGGGCAACTGGCGATTCTTAGATAACGCATAGAGCATGCGCCCGCAGCTGTACATGCCGCTGTTACAACCGGACAGCGCTGCCGTCAGCACCACAAAGTTGATGATGCCCGCCGCCGAGGCGATACCAATCTTCGCGAACGTCAGCACGAACGGGCTGCCGTGCGTCCCCATTTCATTCCACGGGAAGATGGTGATGATGACGAAAATCGCACCCACGTAGAAAATCAGGATACGCCACAGGATATTGTTGATGGCACGCTTGAGCGTCACCTGCGGATTTTTCGCTTCACCGGCGGTAATACCCACCAGTTCGACGCCCTGATAAGACGCCACGACGATACACAACGCAAACAGGAACCCTTTCCAGCCACCAGCGAAGAAACCGCCGTGCGCGGTCAGATTGGCAAAGCCGACCGGTTCGCCGTGATTACCGAAACCGAAGAAGATAACGGCCAGACCGACAACGATCATCACAATGATGGTGGTGATTTTGATCAGCGCAAACCAGAACTCCATCTCACCGTAAAGTTTTACGGCGGCCAGATTGGCAGCCGCGACAATCGCCACGGCGGCTAACGCCGGGATCCACTGCGGTAATTCCGGGAACCAGTACTGCGCGTAGACGCCAATCGCGGTGATTTCTGAAATCCCCACCGCTATCCACATAAACCAGTAGCTCCACGCCGTCAGATAGCCGTAATACGGCCCGAGATATTTGTGCGCGTACACCGCGAAAGAACCGGCCACGGGTTCCAGATGCAACATTTCGCCCATCGAGCGCATGATAAAGAAGACAAAAATACCGGCCAGAATATATGCCAGCAGGACCGATGGTCCCGCCCATTTCAGGGTACTCGCCGCGCCCATAAACAGCCCGACGCCAATGGTACCGCCCAGCGCTATCAGCTCGATATGTCTGGCTTCCAGCCCCCTGTGTAGCCCACCCTTTTCTTCTTGATTCGCCATAGATCCTCAATTTCTCAGTGTTGGTGTTTGCCTTCCGGAATCACCGGAATGTTATTTTTATTGTGAGATCGCCCGCAGAATGCGGAAAAACGGCGTTATGGTTCCGTATTTTCAGACGAGTTGCAAACCACAATTGAGAAAGGTACGCATTGGCAGACAAGACTGGGTGCAAGAGGCTGTAAGCGAGACAAAGAAATGAGAAGTGACGCGCCGTCCCGCTATTTTAGGACGGCGGAAGAGATTACAGGCGGCCGGTATAGTAATAGCGAACAAATTTGAGCAGTTTCAATTGGCGGCGAAGACGGCTTGGTTGCGAAATCAGGCGGTACAGCCACTCCAGCCCCATCTTCTGCCAGATCTTCGGCGCGCGTTTCACATGGCCGGTGAACACGTCGTAAGTGCCGCCGATCCCCATATACAGCGCGTCCGGGTGAACGAGACGGCAGTCTCGCATCAGGATTTCCTGCTTTGGCGAGCCCATCGCGACGGTCACGATCGCCGCGCCGCTGGCTTTCACCCGTTCAAATAACGCGTGGCGCTGATCCGGCGTAAAATACCCGTTCTGGCTGCCGGCGATATTGACGTTCCACTGCGCGCGCAACTTGTCTTCGGTTTGTTGCAGGATCTCCGGTTTACCGCCGATCAGAAACACCGGTGTCCCTTCTGCGCCTGCGCGCTGCATCAGGCCTTCCCACAAATCGGCACCCGCAATACGCGAGACCTTCGCCTGCGGATATTTCTTGCGGATGGCGCGCACGATGCTGATCCCGTCGGCGTATTTGTATTCTGCCTCACCGATCAGCGTGCTGAGTTCCGGGTTACTTTCGACGGTCAGCACTTTCTCAGCATTCATTGCCACCAGCGCACCGGTTTTGACCTGATGACCGGCAAACAAATAATCGAGAAAATGCGCCATATCACGAAAGCCCCAGAGGCTTATCCCGCGTATGTCGTAGTGTGGAATGTTATTTTTTTCAGATTTCATTGGCTTTCCTGACAGCTACCGTCCCGATGAGGTTTTCATTGCGCGGCATTTTGGCACGGATCAGCCCCGCAGCGTCCAGCATCCAGTACAACAATTTGGCCGCGACCAGACAGGCACCGAACACGACACAGAAAAACACCACCCGTGAGAAGAAGGAATCCACGCCTTCACGGGCCAGCACGATAATATTGAAGACTGCGCCGAAGCAGAAACTTTGCCGAATCGCCGCTTTATACTTATTCGCATCAGCCTTGCCTTTCTCATACAGCCAGTCAAACCACTTGATGATCATGCCCACGGCGACGGCACCGAGTGGAATAAACCACACGCCGCCCATCACCACCAGCGAACCAATCAGCGTCGGGGAAATCGCCAGGCCGGAATGGTTATCCAGCACTTCCCAGGTGAAATAGTTGGCAGTGTTAAGCACCACGCTCGGACGGTCATGCCACAGCCAGCTCGGGATAAAGACGTAGAAGTCACGCACGATGGGCGCGAGACCCTGGAAGCTGATTTTGTCGTAGTTCTGCAACAGCAGGCCGAGGTTTTCCCACGGCGAGAAGGTATCGCGCGTCAGATACAGGAAGGTATAAAACGCTTCCGGGCCGCTGACGTTCAGGCCGTAGCGCTTCAGCGCCAGCCAGAACATCCCGACAATCCCCAGCACGCCTGCGGCCGCCAGCATCCACAATGAGATCCAGCCGCGCACAATGCCGATAAACAAAAACAACGCAAAAGCGATGATAATATTGGCGCGTGTACCGCCGACGATAACGTAAGTCAGGAAACCAAAGGCAACGGTACTGGCGAGGAAAAACAGCCAGCGGCGCACATCTGGCTTGAGGAAAAACACCACCAGCATGGCCGGAATGAAGAAATAGAAGAAACGTTTGAGCGCCACGCCGGAGACGTCGCTGGAAAAAATCTGGCTGTAGGATTTTAGCTTAAACAGCAAAAAACCGTTGTGCATAAAGAAGATAGAGACCGTTACTACCGCGATCAGCGCCAGCAGGATCCATGTCAGATGCGTCTCCACCCGGTTCATGGTAAATATCGCCCGTGAAGGCCCGTCACGTTTGGCCTTCAGCCGCGTTTTGTAACTGACGTAGTAAATGCCATAGAAACAGGTGGCGGCGAGCATGGCCTGCAACAGGTTTTCCACCGGCACCACTTTGACATCAAACTGGAAAACCAGCACACAGGTCAGCGGAAAACCGAAGTAAAAGGTCAGCAGATACAGCAACGAAAACAGGACGTTGAAGTTGAAACGCACGCGGCGGAATTCTTTGTAGGTTAGCGTCAGGATAAACAGCAGCGAGAGCGCGTAAACCAAAGACAGGCCACCTAACTGTGCCAGCGTCATGATGCCTCTCCCGCTGCCAGCAGCAACGCCTGCTGCCAACCCGTAATGTAATTCGGATTAAAGAAAGCGATGTTCTGCCGGTCGGTATTGAGCAACTGGCGACGCGCCTCGGCCACGGTTTTCACATCCAGAGCATCGCCGTAAAACAGTACAGGCAGATGCTGTTCCGCCAGATCCTGCCAGAACGGATTCTGGCGGCTGACCACAAACGGCACGCCGAACTGGATCAGCAAACATTGGGTACCAATCGCCTGCTGCCGGTCGAAAATAAAATAGCCCAGCGTGCAACGACGCAGCACGTTGAGATAATCCGCAAACGCCATTGCGTCGGTCATCAGTTCAACATGGGCAGGAGCGAAAAGTTTTAATGCTTCTGCCCGCACCTGTTCGATATAGGTCTGATTATTGGCCGGATAGCCCATCGGAATAATCACGCGGATATCCGGGCCGAATTGCTGATGTAAGGATCGCAGGGCTTCAATGTGGCGATTACTGCGATCGCCGGAGTTTCCGACCAGCACAGTCATCGGCCCTTGTGGCTCCGGCAGATCTGCCGGCTGGGTCAGCGCCGGATCCATGCGTGTCGGGAAATAGAGTAAAGATGACGGAACACGGGGGTGACGCTGATGGAAATGAATCAGATCGCCGCGCGTGCCAAAAACGTGCCCGGTACGTCCCTGTGCCAGACGGCGCAGCATATAGAACAGCCGAAATTTGAGGCTACCTGCCGACTCATACAAATCCGCACCCCAGATATGCCAGCTCACCTGCTGCGATTTGATTTTGCCGGTCAGGATAGCCAGCCAGAGCGTCGGGTTAAATTGCCCGTGGAAGAAAAAGCGGTGCGTCCGCTCCTGCGCGCGGGAAATTACCGCCGCCGCCAGCGATTTTTTATCCGGATAAACGCGAATATCCAGATGCGTAAATTCAGCAAACGCCGACGCGTCCTTCGCTGCTACCATAAAATGGCAAATTAACTTTTCAGGCGCGCATTCGGCCAGCACGTCGTTAAAAAAGCGCAGTACGGTGACATTATGGTGGGGGATGTCAGATCCCAAAACGTGAATCAGCGTTGTCATGCTCGTCTACGATAAAGAAGAAATACGGTGCAACACAGCGCGAAATAGACGATATACGTCGCCATATACGCCTGCGCAGCGCCCAGGGAACCGTGAATCGGGATCAGCCAGTGTGAGAATCCGGTCAGTAACGCGAACTGGCTGATTTCAGTCAGCACGTAAAAACGCAAAGACGCACGGGCGATCACCAGATATCCAAAAACATACGAGCCGACTTTCAGCACATCACCCACCAACTGCCAGGCGAACAAATCGCGCATCGCAATAAACTGTTTGGAAAACAGCAGCCAGATGGCAAAATCCCGCAGCAGCCATACCGTAAAACTGACGGCAGCGACGGCGGGAAGCACAAATTTCAGCGACTTGACGATCTCATGGGAAATCGCCTGTTTGTCTTTCAGTCGCGACAGCGTCGGCAGCAGATACACGCTGAAAGATGCGGTGATAAATTGCAGGTACGCATCGGAAATACTGCTAACGCCCTGCCAGATCCCCACCTCTTTCCAGCTGTAATGTTCTGCCAGGAGATTTCGCATCATCACATACGCCACCGGAATGGTGACGGAGGTGATCACCGCCATCAGCGTAAATTTGCCCAGATGGCTGGCGATAAAGCGATCCCAGCCCGGCCTCAGATACGCCAGCGGAAAGGATTTGCGCCACCACAGCATACCCGCCGCAGGAATAATCACCAGCGCAGGCACCAGCGCCAGACCAGCCAGTGCGCCTTCATAACCGCCGAGTTTGAAACACAGCAGATAGGCCAGTAATCCAATCAGGCTGCCGCCGATAACGGCCAGCGCGTTGCCCATCGCATCGCGATAGCCTTTCAGGATGGCCTGAAAATAGTTGGCGTAGGCGATGCCCATCTGAATCAAGGCCACGGCACGAACCACCGCCTGATAACGATCATGCCCAAACAGCCCGACGCTGACCGGCGCTGCCGCCAGCAGAAATACCGCCGCCAGCAGCGTTGAGAACCCTAAAATTAGCGATGAAGACGTGCCAAGGACCGCTTTGAGCTGCTCAGGATTTTCGTGGTGTTCCGCGACATACTTGGTGACGCCATTAAAAATCCCGGCACCGGACAATACGCCCAGCACCGTCACCAGCTGACGAAAATTCCCCGCCTGCCCGACACCTTCCGGCCCGAACGCCACGGCCAGCAACTTGACCACCAGCAGCCCGGCACCAATTTTGATAAGCGTTGAGCCAGCGGTCCAGACAGACGCTTTTGCCAGCGACATATCAGGCGAAGTATTGCAGCATGGCCGCAATCACCGTGCGCTGCGTGTCGTCGGTCATGTTGTAGAACAACGGCAGGCGCACCAGACGTTCGCTTTCCTGCGTGGTAAAGCGGTCAGTGCCGTCGAAACGGCCAAAGTTTTCACCCGCCGGGCAGGCGTGCAGCGGAATATAATGGAAGACCGTAAGAATATCCGCGGCTTTCATGTGGCGGATAAAGGCATCGCGATCTTCGATATCCTTCAGGCGCACATAGAACATGTGGGCGTTCTGCACACAATCCTGCGGAATGCCCGGCAGCTGGATGCGGCCTGCATCGGCCAGATCCTGCAAGGCTTCGTAATACTCGTTCCAGATGCACAGCCGGCGCTGGTTAATTTTCTCAGCGGCGTCCAGATTTCCCCACAGATACGCGGCCTGCAAATCCGACATCAGGTAGCTTGAGCCGATATCGCGCCAGGTATATTTATCCACTTGTCCCCGGAAGAACTGGCTACGGTTGGTGCCTTTTTCACGAATGATTTCCGCGCGGTCGATGAGTTTTGCGTCGTTAATCAGCGTCGCGCCGCCTTCGCCACCGGCAGTGTAGTTTTTAGTTTCATGGAAACTGAAACAGCCGATATGGCCAATGGTGCCCAGCGCTTTACCTTTGTACGTTGACATCACACCCTGCGCGGCATCTTCCACCACAAACAGTCGATGCTTTTCGGCCAGCGCCATGATGGTGTCCATTTCACAGGCCACTCCGGCGTAATGCACAGGCACAATCACTTTGGTTTTGTCAGTGATGGCGGCTTCAATCAGGGTTTCGTCGATGTTCATCGTGTCCGGGCGAATATCGACAAACACAATTTTCGCACCACGCAGTACGAACGCGTTGGCGGTGGAAACAAAGGTGAAGCTCGGCATGATAACTTCGTCGCCGGGCTGGATATCGAGCAACAGCGCGGCCATTTCAAGAGAAGCCGTACAGGACGGCGTCAGCAACACTTTCGGGCAGTGAAAACGCTGCTCGAACCATTGCTGGCAGCGCAGGGTAAAGCCGCCGTCACCGCATAATTTGCCGCTGCTCATCGCCTCACGCATGAAATCAATTTCAGTACCTACGATCGGAGGCGCATTAAAAGGGATCATTGTTTCACCTGTACAGCCAGTACGCCGCGCGCGTGACTTTGCCACCGCTGGCGAGATAAAGGTTTAAGGCTGCGAGATTGCCGGTTTGGGTGGCGACGTGTAAACGCGACACTCCCTGTTCGGCACACCAACGTTTCGCAGCCGCCATTAATTTCCTGCCCGCTCCCCGTCCCTGACATTCAGGTCTGACGGCCAGCAGGCCAATTCTTGCTTCGTCCGGCGAGAGCCTTCGCAGCGTCACAAAGCCCAGCCCGTTACCCTGTTCGTCATCTGCCCACAGGCAAAGATGGTCGAAGGTGCCGAGCACCGCTTTCTCCGCCCACATCGCGTAGAAACGCGCGCTGTCCTGCGGGTGATACCACGGCGCACGAAAACGGCTTAACCGGAATGCCTGTCGGGCGATACTCACCACATCCGCAATATCTTCAGGTATGGCCAGACGTCCGGCGGTAAGTGCGGCGTCCTGCGAGCCTGTCGCCACACAAACGTCGGTTTCACCTTCTGCCAGCCGGAAACCCAGCGCCGAAAGGGCATCCAGCGTATCCGTCCGATCGGCGTCCACTTTCGCCTGCACCAGCGCATACGGCACAAAATCCTGTAGCGTGACTTCAGGCGCGGCGGCATCGAGCGTCAGCTTCGCGCTCTGCAACTGGAAGAACTCACTCTCCCAGTCGAGGGAATCAACATTGCCGCGCAGGCTTATCGCCATACGCCCTTGGTATCCACAATCCACGACTGCTCAATCTGAGCGGCGGGGATCGCTTTGAAGGAAGCATGATCGACCAACATCACCAGCAGATCGGCGTTTTTCAGCGCATCATCCAGCGCATGTAACGTCACTTTTTCGGCCAGAGAGGCTGGCAGCTGATGCACGTTCGGCTCAACTGCCCAGGTTTCTCCGGCATGCCAGTCGGCAATCAAATGCGTGACTTCAACGGCCGGGCTTTCGCGCAGGTCGTCGATGTTCGGTTTAAACGCCAGACCAAAGCAGGCGATTTTGACATCGGCTGCGCGTTTGCCGGTAGTCGTCAGGCAATCTGCCAGCGCCGCTTTCACCCGGTCAACCACCCAGAAGGGTTTGCTGTCGTTCACTTCCCGCGCGGTGCGGATAATGCGCGCCAGCTCCGGGTTTTGTGCGACGATAAACCATGGGTCGACGGCGATACAATGGCCGCCCACACCCGGTCCCGGCTGCAAAATATTGACGCGCGGATGGCGGTTTGCCAGGCCGATCAGCTCCCACACATTGATGCCCTGCGCATCACAAATTAGCGAAAGCTCATTGGCGAATGCGATGTTCACATCACGGAAGCTGTTTTCAGTCAGCTTGCACATTTCAGCGGTACGGGAGTTGGTGACGACACATTCACCTTTGAGGAAAATGTTGTAAAGCTCACTCGCACGCTGCGAACACAGTGCAGTCATGCCGCCGATGACGCGGTCATTTTTAATCAGCTCGACCATCACCTGCCCCGGCAAAACGCGCTCCGGGCAGTAAGCGATGTTGATGTCAGCCTGCTCCCCTGCCTGCTGCGGGAAGGTCAAGTCGGTACGCACTTCTGCCAGCAATGCGGCCATGTTCTCGGTCGCACCCACGGGAGAAGTCGATTCCAAAATAATCAAATCGCCTTTTTTGAGCACCGGCGCCAGAGAAAGCGCGGCGGATTCGACGAATTTCATGTCGGGCAGATGATCGCCTTTGAAAGGCGTCGGTACGGCAATCAGAAAAGCGTCTGCGGGTTCCGGCGTGGTCACGGCGCGCAGGAATCCGTCTTCGACGGCCCGCTTCACCAGCAGATCGAGATCCGGTTCGACAATATGAATCGCCCCGCGGTTGATGGTGTCGACCGCATGCTGATTGATATCCACACCGATCACTTTTTTCTGGTGCGAAGCAAACGCGGCGGCGGTAGGCAGACCGATGTAGCCCAGTCCGATAACAGAGATCGTATTAAAACTCATTGTGATACCCAATGATTTTTCAGTGCGTCAAGAATATGGTGACACGCATGGCCGTCACCGTAAGGATTGTGTGCCCGGCTCATGCTGTTGTATTCATTTTCATCCGTCAGCAGACGGTTCACTTCTTCCACAATTCTGGCGGGATCCGTTCCGACCAGCTTGACCGTTTTGGCATCGACGGCTTCCGGGCGCTCCGTGGTTTCGCGCATCACCAGCACCGGTTTGCCCAGCGACGGTGCTTCTTCCTGCACGCCACCGGAATCGGTCAGGATCAGATAGGCCTTATCCATCAGATAGACAAACGGCAGGTAATCCTGCGGATTGATAAGCACAATGTTGTCGATACCATGCAAGATACGGTTCACCGGCTCACTGACGTTAGGATTGAGGTGAACCGGATAGACAATTTGAACATCAGGATGCTGGCGGGCGATATCGGCCAGCGCGGAACAGATCCGCTCAAACCCGCCGCCGAAGCTCTCACGACGATGGCCGGTAACCAGAATGAGTTTTTTGTCGGTATCAAGGAAGGGGTAACTCGCGGCGAGTTGTTGCGCCAGAGAGGTATCGCCGCTGAAGCGATCCCTGACCCACAGTAAGGCATCAATCACCGTATTACCGGTGACGTAAATACCCTGGCCAGGGATATTTTCTTTGAGTAAATTCGCGCGGGCATTTTCGGTCGGTGCAAAATGCCACGTTGCCAGATGCCCCGTCAGCAGACGGTTGGCTTCTTCCGGCCACGGCGATGAAAGATCGCCGGTACGTAATCCGGCCTCAACGTGACCGACCGGGATCTGATGATAAAACGCGGCCAGGCTAGCTGACAGCGTAGTCGTGGTATCGCCATGAACCAGCACGACATCCGGTTTGAAATCATCCAGCACGGGTTTCAGCCCGGCCAGAATGCGACAGGTGATTTCAGTCAGGCCCTGCCCCGGTTTCATGATGTCGAGATCATAATCGGGGGTAATTTCAAACAGACGTAATACCTGATCGAGCATTTCACGGTGCTGTGCCGTGACACAAACTCTGGATTCAAATGCCGCATCCTGCGACAAAGCATGCACCAGCGGCGCCATTTTTATGGCCTCCGGACGGGTGCCGAAAATCGTCAACACTTTCACAATGTGTTTCTCTTATTTTTACGACGCGTCAGGGCAACGCCAGCCCCGATTAAACCACCGACAACACCCCACATGATCATTAAAAATACGCGGCGCGGGCTGTCACGTTTTACAGGCTCTTCAGGCGTTCTGAGATAACGGTAGGTCTGAAACTTTGCAGTCAGCGTCGGGCCGACATTGAGCGTAGAAAGCATCGCACGGTTCTGATCATACTCCAGATCGTACCCCGGACCGGAAGCTTGTAGCAGTTCCAGACGGGCTTTCAACATCGGGACGCCTAACAGGAACATGTCGGAGTCCGGCAATTCTTCGGCTGGCGTGTCCGTCATACTCTTATTGATATTCTGCTGCTGGGCGATTTTAAGCGCCTGCTCCGTATTGTTTGCAATACGTTTGAAAATGGCCTGCGCGACTTCTTCCTGACGCTTCACTTGCGCTTTCATCGACTGCGTACGCGCGGCCCATGCGCCCTGAAGTTCATCATAAAGGTGCTGGGATGCGCGGGCGCTGGCGAAATTCACATACTGGCGCAGCAACTTATTGGCATCGACCGAGTTATCTGCAGTCAGTTTGACGATGTCATTCGGGACTTTCAGACCGTCGCGCGCGGTGAACTGAATATCGTTAACGAGATCATCAAGCAAAACGGCATTTGCCCGCGCGTCGCCTTCCTGATGCTGCTTGTAATACGGCGATTGCAGCCAAAAATCGCGGCGGGTGTCGTAGGCCGCCAGCTGCATCACAAATTCGTTATAGGATTCATCAGAAATCGGCGGGCGGCTGGAGTCAGTCTGCGGCGCATTGCGCATATCCAGATTACGCAGGAACTGCGCCTGCGAGAAATAGGACGACAGGTTGTTCACCGTCGGACGATCGGTGATCGCGGTGGCACTCCATTCCTGCTTCATCAGATAGGACGAACCAAGCGCCACGAGAGCAAAGAGGATCCCCAGCCCCGTAATCCACAACTTACCGTTCCATAAGGTGCAGCAAAGGCCGCGGATATCGAGTTCATTTTCGATGGCGCGTTCATTCTGGTTACTTGTCATTTCTGATTTATCCACAGCCAGTAAGCCTCGGGTTATAAATATTAGTGAACGGTGGAGCGGCGCAAACGCCTTTTGACCCGTTTAATAAACCGTGCAACCCGCCAGGCGCGTTTAATACACACGCCATAAAGCAGGAACGCGAAGAAAAATAATACTAACATCAGCCATTCAGGCACCAGCGGCAGATGCTCACCAATGACGCCAATTGCCGCCAGCAGCGCCGCAGCGACGGTGATCAAAACAAATGCCTGACGGGAAGTAAAACCGGCGCGCATGATCAAATGATGAATATGCTGGCGGTCAGCCGAGAACGGACTCAGCCCTTTGCGCAGACGTCGGTACATAATAGCAATCATATCCATCAGAGGGATGGCGATAAGCCAAAGCGCGGTGACCGGATTCATCGGATGCGATTCCCCCTGCGTACTTTGCAACAGGATCCAAATCACTGTGAAGCCAATCAGCGTACTGCCGGCATCGCCCATAAAGACTTTATAGCGGCGGCCTAAGATGCCCAGATTGAGAAGAATATAGGGAAGTGTGGCCGCAATCATCGCGAAGCACCATAGCGCCAGATCCATATGGCCACTGTCGTACATGATGATGCCCATAGCACCGAAACTGACACAGGAAAGCCCGCCTAACAGGCCGTCGATACCATCAACCATATTGAATGCATTAATTGCAGCCCAGACGGCGAAAAGCGTGAAGAGATAGCCAAACGGCCCGAGCACCATTTCCCAGGGACCAATCAGGTGCCCGAGATTGCGCAAGGTCAGGTTGGCGAAGCTCATCATGGCGACGGCAACACCGGCCTGCACCAGCGCGCGAATTTTCACGCTAATGTCATATCGATCGTCCAGCGCCCCAACCAGCACCAGTACTCCTGCGCAGAGTAGATAAAGTTGGCCGTGGGGAATGCGGTAATCGGTAATGAAAAAGGTGAAGCAGATCCCGGCGAAAACAGAGATGCCGCCTACCAGTGGTACCAGACCCTGATGGCGTTTGCGGAAATTGGGTTTATCGACCAAACCAATTTTGGTCGCTACCTTTCTGGCAACAAGTAAAAACAGGAATGAAAATAAGAAAATAATGACGAGTTCAGTACTCATAGTGAGTAGGTTCACAGTTAAGAGATCTCTGCAAAAATAAGGTGCGTGGAATTGAGCACAAGAACATCATAAACCTCACAGCCTTACATCTAATCCAGGGGGTGACAGTTATGGTTTTGTCTCAGGCAAGACCTTATCTGTTGCCCTTTCTTTATGTTATCAGGGAGTCCGTCGACAAAATAAAGAAAGGGCAATGGAAAAGCCATCAGCTATTATCCGAATAAACTGACTGTTTCTCCTAAGTGGCATAATGGTAGCGACCAAAAGCAAAAAACGCCACGGCTTAGCGTGGCGTTAGCTGACTTTTACACCAAATTACGAACGTTTCATCATATCGAAGAAGTCGTCATTGGTTTTGGTCATGGCAAGCTTGTTGATGAGGAATTCCATCGCATCGATCTCACCCATTGGATGGATGATTTTGCGCAGGATCCACATTTTTTGCAGCTCTTCAGACGTGGTCAACAGCTCTTCTTTACGCGTACCAGAACGGTTGTAGTCGATAGCAGGGAACACGCGCTTCTCAGCGATTTTACGCGCCAGATGCAGTTCCATGTTGCCGGTACCTTTAAATTCTTCATAGATAACTTCATCCATTTTAGAACCGGTATCGACCAGCGCGGTCGCGATGATGGTCAGGCTTCCGCCCTCTTCCACGTTACGTGCTGCACCGAAGAAACGTTTTGGACGGTGTAAGGCGTTCGCATCCACACCACCGGTCAGGACTTTACCTGAAGCAGGAACCACGGTGTTGTAAGCACGAGCCAGACGGGTGATGGAATCGAGCAGGATGATGACGTCTTTTTTATGCTCGACCAGGCGTTTCGCTTTTTCGATAACCATTTCGGCTACCTGAACGTGGCGGGAAGCCGGTTCGTCAAAGGTGGATGCAATAACTTCGCCTTTCACCAGACGCTGCATCTCGGTCACTTCTTCCGGACGTTCATCAATCAGCAGAACCATCAGTACACAGTCAGGATGGTTGTACGCAATGCTGGTCGCGATATTTTGCAACAGCATGGTTTTACCGGCTTTCGGCGGAGCGACAATCAGACCACGTTGACCACGGCCAATTGGGGAAGCCAGATCCAGTACGCGAGCGGTCAAATCTTCGGTTGAACCGTTACCACGTTCCATGCGCAGACGAGAGTTTGCGTGCAGAGGGGTTAAGTTTTCAAACAGGATTTTGTTGCGGGCGTTTTCTGGTTTGTCGAAGTTAACTTCATTAACTTTCAACAGGGCAAAATAGCGTTCACCTTCTTTAGGTGGGCGGATTTTACCGGAAATGGTGTCGCCAGTGCGAAGATTGAAGCGGCGGATTTGGCTGGGAGATACGTAGATGTCGTCGGGGCCTGCGAGGTAGGAACTGTCGCCGGAGCGGAGGAAACCAAATCCATCCTGCAATATCTCCAGTACGCCATCACCGAAGATGTCTTCTCCGCTTTTAGCATGCTGCTTCAATATTGAAAAGATAATGTCTTGCTTGCGCATGCGGGCCTGGTTTTCCAGTCCCATATTTTCGCCGAGTGCAATCAGGTCAGAGACCGGCGTATTCTTTAATTCGGTAAGATTCATAATGGTGGGTTCTTAAACTCGGGGTATGTCTCGAACATCTGTCGTGAATGGGTATGGCAGGGTCATCCGTGCCTGTTTGTGTAGAACAACACTCAAATAACAGCTTAAAAATCCAGCCGATGGCAGTCGCCAGCGGGCGATTCTAGAGGGGCAAACTGATATTGAGGTGTCTTAAAGCCGATTTTTTCAAAACCGTTAGATGGTCAAGCACAGTGCCAGTTCAATATAATTTTTATTCAAAGAAACTATCAGGCAGATGTTTTTGACACAACAGAGTAAAACGTAAGAATCAAACTACAGGTAAGCTCTATTTGCAGTAAGCGTAAACTTAGCACGCTTCTTGACAGGCGTCTAGCGGACATTGTGAAAAACACGGCAGCCCGCTAAACACCTGAACTGGGTCATCCCGACCGCTTACAGATTAGCTGTTAAGAACTCTTTCAGCTGACCTTTCGACAGTGCGCCAACTTTAGTTGCTGCGACTTCGCCGCCTTTAAATAACAGCAGGGTAGGAATACCACGGATGCCGTATTTAGGTGCAGTACCTGGGTTTTCATCAATGTTCAACTTCGCGATGGTCAGCTTGCCTTCGAACTCAGTGGCAATTTCATCGAGAATCGGAGCGATCATCTTGCAAGGACCACACCACTCTGCCCAGAAATCGACCAGCACCAGCCCTTCGGCTTTCAATACGTCGTTGTCGAAACTGTCATCGGTAAGGTGAATAATTTTATCGCTCATGTTCTACTCCAAAGGATTATCTTTACCTTGTTGATGTAGCATTAACCAACATTAGGTTGACTTTATTTCACCGGATACGCTTTCGTAAAGCAATAGTTAGCTGATATTCTACCACACTATGAGCAAAACACACTTGACCGAAAAGAAGTTTTCCGACTTCGCCCTGCACCCGCTTGCAGTAGAAGCCCTTGAAAAGAAAGGGTTCCATTACTGCACACCTATCCAGGCATTAGCTTTGCCAATCACGCTCGCTGGGCGTGATGTTGCAGGTCAGGCGCAAACCGGTACCGGCAAGACGCTGGCTTTTCTAGCGTCTACTTTCCATTATCTGCTTTCTCACCCCGCTGCGGAAGGTCGTAAGACCAACCAACCGCGTGCCTTGATCATGGCACCGACGCGTGAACTGGCTGTGCAGATCCACTCTGATGCCGAAGCTTTATCCGAGTCTACCGGGCTGAAATTAGGTCTGGCATACGGCGGCGACGGTTACGACAAACAGCTTAAAGTGCTGGAAAGCGGCGTGGATATCCTCATTGGAACCACCGGCCGTTTAATCGATTATGCAAAACAGAACCACATCGACCTGGGCGCGATTCAGGTGGTGGTACTGGATGAAGCAGACCGCATGTTCGATCTGGGCTTCATCAAAGATATCCGCTGGATCTTCCGCCGGATGCCGCCTGCCACTCAACGTCTGAACATGCTGTTCTCCGCAACACTTTCCTGGCGTGTGAAAGAGCTGGCGTTCGAAAACATGAATAATGCCGAGTCGATTGAGATCGAACCGGAACAAAAAACCGGTCACCGTATTCAGGAAGAGCTGTTCTACCCTTCTAATGAAGAAAAGATGCGCCTGTTACAGACGCTGATTGAAGAAGAGTGGCCAGACCGCTGCATCATTTTCGCTAACACCAAGCACCGTTGTGAAGACGTCTGGGGCCATCTGGCTGCCGACGGACATCGTGTAGGTCTGCTGACCGGTGACGTTCCTCAGAAAAAGCGCCTGCGCGTTCTGGAAGACTTCACCAAAGGCACGCTGGATATTCTGGTGGCGACTGACGTAGCCGCACGTGGCTTGCACATTCCTGCCGTGACACACGTCTTCAACTATGACTTACCTGATGATTGTGAAGACTACGTTCACCGCATTGGCCGTACCGGCCGTGCTGGCCTGAGCGGTCACTCCATCAGCCTGGCGTGTGAAGAATATGCGCTGAACCTGACGGCAATCGAAACCTATACCGGCCACAGCATCCCGGTCAGCAAATACAGCAGCGAAGCACTGTTAACTGATTTGCCTGCTCCGAAACGTCTGGCACGTGCACGTACCGGCAACGGTCCGCGCCGTAACAGCAACTCGTCTTCGCGTCGCAGCAGCGCACCGCGTAGCAACCGTAAACGTCCGGGCTGATAACCTATGCTAAGCTCCACCTCACTCTACGCAGCAATCGATCTGGGCTCTAACAGCTTTCATATGCTGGTTGTTCGTGAGGTGGCAGGCAGTATCCAGACCCTCGCCAGAATAAAGCGCAAAGTGCGTCTGGCCGCAGGTTTGGATAAGCAAAACCTGCTTTCTCAGGAAGCGATGCAACGCGGCTGGCAATGCCTGAAATTGTTCTCTGAACGATTGCAGGATATCCCGCGCGAGCAAATCCGCGTGGTGGCGACCGCCACCTTACGGCTTGCCAGCAACGCCGAGGAATTTCTCGGCAAAGCGCAGGAGATTCTCGGCTGCCCGATTCAGGTTATCGCCGGGGAAGAAGAAGCCCGTCTGATTTATCACGGTGTCGCCCATACCACGGGTGGCCCGGATAAACGTCTGGTGGTCGATATTGGCGGCGGCAGCACCGAGTTAGTGACCGGTGTTGGCGCGCAGGCGACCACGCTGTTCAGTTTGCCGATGGGCTGCGTCACGTGGCTTGAGCGCTATTTTAGCGATCGCAATCTGGCGAAGGAAAACTTCGATCAGGCCGAACAGGCCGCGATCGATATGATCCTTCCCGTTGCGCCGGATCTTATCGCTAACGGCTGGCAGATTTGCGTCGGCGCCTCCGGCACGGTGCAGGCTTTGCAGGAAATCATGGTGGCGCAAGGCATGGACGAGCGCATCACGTTGCCGAAACTTCAGCAGCTCAAACAGCGCGCGATTCAGTGCGGCAAACTGGAAGAGCTGGAAATTGAAGGTCTGACGCTGGAACGTGCGCTGGTTTTCCCAAGCGGACTGTCGATTCTCATCGCCATCTTCAAAACCCTGAATATCGAAACCATGACACTGGCCGGCGGCGCATTGCGCGAAGGTCTGGTGTACGGAATGCTGCATCTGCCGATCGAACAGGATATCCGTCAACGCACGTTGCGAAATCTGCAACGTCGCTACCTGCTGGATAACGAACAGGCGCAACGGGTGGCACAGCTGGCCGAGAACTTCTCGATACAGGTGTCACAGGAATGGAAGCTGGATGCCCGCGCCCGTGATTTGCTTAATAGCGCCTGTCTGATCCACGAAATTGGTTTGAGTGTCGATTTCAAAAAAGCCCCGCAACACGCGGCCTACCTGATCCGTCACCTGGACTTACCGGGTTTCACGCCGGCACAGAAAAAACTGCTGGCGACGCTGTTGCAGAATCAAAACGGCACGCTCGATTTACCTTTGCTCAATGAGCAGAATGCTCTGCCGCCGCGTCTGGCGCAGCGCCTTTGCCGCATTCTGCGACTGGCGATCATCTTCGCCAGCCGTCGCCGTGACGACACATTGCCTGCCGTGCGTTTACGTGCGAATGATGATGAACTGAGTGTGATTGTGCCACAGGGCTGGCTGGAACAGCATCCGCTGCGCGCCGAAGAGTTAGAGCAGGAAAGCCACTGGCAAAGTTATGTCCACTGGCCTCTGTTTGTTGAAGAGCAACGCTGATTTTCCTGATTAATCAGTAAATTATTGAGGCAGGGTTGATCCCCTGCCTTTTTTACATCTTAATCTTTCAATTTCCGCCTTTGGCTTTCGCCAGCTGTTCGCGGATTTTCTCCAGATGGCTCTGCCCTTTCACCATTCGCTCCTGTGCACTCACCACCTTACGCTCGCTTTCCCACGCCAGATCGTCTTGCGGTAACTCCATCAGGAAACGACTCGGCTCAGGGCGGATAAGCTCGCCGTACTGGCGACGTTCGCGACACAGCGTAAAGGTCAGCTCTTTCTGCGCGCGGGTAATACCGACGTACGCCAGACGCCTCTCTTCATCTACATTGTCTTCATCAATGCTGCTCTGGTGCGGCAACAAACCTTCTTCCATGCCAACCAGATAGACATACGGGAATTCCAGCCCCTTCGAGGCGTGCAGCGTCATCAGCTGAACCTGATCCAGTTCTTCATCATTTTCCCCCCGCTCCATCATGTCGCGCAGCGTAAAGCGCGTCACCACCTGAGTGAGCGTCATCGGCTCATCCAGATCGGTGCCTTCGAGCATTTCGGTCATCCAGCTGAACAGCTGATTGACGTTTTTCATGCGCATTTCTGCTGCTTTCGGGCTCGGTGACGTTTCGAACAGCCAGCTTTCGTAATCGACGCCGTGAATCAAATCCCGCACGGCGGCTACCGGCTCGCGTTCGGCCAAATCGGAAATCGAGCCCATCCAGTGGGTGAAGCGTTGTAAAGATTCAAGCCCGCGTCCGGTCAGCGACTGGCTTAGCCCCATGTCGAAGCTGGCTTTAAACAGGCCTTTGTTGCGATGATTCGCCCACTCGCCGAGCTTCTGCAAGGTCGCCGCACCGATTTCGCGGCGTGGCGTGTTGACGATGCGCAGGAATGCGCTGTCGTCGTCAGGGTTGGTCAGAACGCGCAGATACGCCAGCAGGTCTTTAATCTCAGGACGAGAAAAGAACGACGTGCCGCCGGAAATACGGTAAGGGATGCGGTTTTGCATCAGCATTTTTTCGAACAGGCGCGACTGGTGATTCCCGCGGTACAAGATAGCGTAATCCCCATACTGCGTTTTGTTAATGAAATGATGGGCGATCAGCTCGCCGACCACGCGCTCAGCTTCATGATCTTCATTGTTGGCCGTCACCACTTTCAGCGATTCGCCGTAGGCCAGTTCAGAGAACAGACGTTTCTCGAAAACGTGCGGGTTATTGGCGATCAGAATGTTGGCGGCTTTCAGTATGCGCTGCGTCGAGCGGTAGTTTTGCTCAAGCTTAACGACCTGTAATTGGGGAAAATCTTCTTTCAGCAGCACCAGATTTTGGGGGCGCGCGCCACGCCAGGAGTAGATGGACTGATCGTCATCGCCGACCACGGTAAACCGCGCACGGTTGCCGACCAGCAGTTTCACCATCATGTACTGGCTGGTATTGGTGTCCTGATATTCATCCACCAGCAGATAGCGTAATTTGTTCTGCCAGCGTTCGCGCACTTCTTCGTTTTTCTGCAACAATAACGTCGGCAGCAGGATCAGGTCATCGAAATCGAGAATATTACAGGCGCGCATGTGGTCATGATAAAGGCTGTAACAGTGCGCGAAGATCTGATCGCGTTCGGATCGCGCAAGACCAGCGGCATGAGACGGATCGACCAGATCGTTTTTCCAGTTTGAGATCGTCGAAACCAGTTGCTGAAGTAACGTTTTATCGTTCTCCAGCCACTTTTCGCTCAGCTCTTTGAGCAGCGCCAGCTGGTCCTGATCGTCGAACAGAGAGAAGTTAGATTTCATGCCCAGCGCAGCGAATTCGCGCTTAATGATTTCAAGACCAAGCGTATGGAACGTGGCAATCAGCAAACCGCGCGCTTCTTTGCGCCCGAGGGTTTGCCCGATACGCTCTTTCATTTCACGCGCGGCTTTGTTGGTAAAGGTGACGGCCGCAATATGACGGGCCTGATAGCCACATTCTCGGATCAGGTGCGCGATTTTATTGGTAATTACCCTGGTTTTACCGGAGCCAGCACCCGCCAGAACCAGGCAGGGTCCGGTGACGAATTCGACGGCGTGTTGTTGGCTGGGGTTTAATCGCATGGCGTATTTTTGCTCACCGGATAGACAAGGACGGCGATTGTAGCAGAAACGTCGCCTGAGATTGACAGGCTTTACCGCCCAATTTGTTATCTCTGGAATGCAGGCCGGAGTCCACATGCGCAGTTGCAAATGTTACATTACGCCTCTGGAACACATCTCAAGAAAAGGTCTCAATCATGGCAAAAACCGCAGCAGCAATGCATATCCTTGTAAAGGAAGAAGAACAGGCGAATGAAATTCTGGCTCAGTTGAAAAACGGCGGCGATTTCGAAAAGCTGGCAAAAAAACACTCTACCTGCCCGTCAGGTAAAAAAGGCGGTCATCTGGGCGAATTCAAGCAAGGCGCCATGGTACCTGCTTTCGATAAAGTGGTATTCTCCGCGCCGCTTATCGAGCCACAAGGCCCGCTGCATACCCAGTTTGGTTACCACATTATCAAGATCCTGTACCGCAACTGAGTTTCCGTTTCGGCGCAGTGAGCAGTAAAAAAGAAAGGGCACCGCATTTTCATGCAGTGCCCTTTTTTATCTCTCTCGCAACCCAAAATACTTCGCGTTGCAGGGAAATCTTAACTTGCTACAGCAATGCGTTTCATATCAGTCATATAGCCACGCAGGGTGCGGCCGATTGACTCGATTGGGTGGTTGCGGATAGCTTCGTTAACATCACGCAGCTGCGCGTTATCAACCTGAGTCTCGGCAACAGATTTACCCAAATCACCCGCCTGCAGGGTGGTCATGAACTCTTTCAGCAACGGTACTGCTGCGTTAGCAAACAGGTAGTTACCGTATTCTGCGGTATCAGAGATAACCACGTTCATTTCGTACAAACGCTTACGCGCAACGGTGTTGGCGATCAGCGGCAGTTCATGCAGTGATTCGTAGTAAGCAGATTCTTCGATGATGCCGGACGCCACCATGGTTTCGAAGGCCAGCTCCACGCCCGCTTTCACCATCGCAATCATCACAACGCCGTGGTCGAAGTATTCCTGCTCGGAAATTTTACCGTCGAACTGTGGCGCGTTTTCGAACGCGGTAGCGCCCGTTTCTTCACGCCATGTCAGCAGGTTTTTGTCGTCATTCGCCCAGTCAGCCATCATGCCGCTGGAGAATTCACCCGAGATGATGTCGTCCATGTGTTTCTGGAACAGCGGCGCCATGATCTCTTTCAGTTGCTCGGACAGCGCATAAGCACGCAGTTTCGCCGGGTTAGACAGTCTGTCCATCATCAGCGTGATGCCGCCTTGTTTCAGCGCTTCGGTGATGGTTTCCCAGCCGAACTGCAGCAGTTTTTCTGCGTAGGCTTCATCAACGCCGTCAGCGACCAGTTTGTCGAAGCACAGCAGAGAACCGGCCTGCAACATACCGCACAGAATAGTCTGCTCACCCATCAGGTCAGATTTTACTTCAGCAACGAAAGAAGATTGCAGAACGCCGGCACGATGGCCGCCGGTAGCCGCAGCCCAGGCTTTAGCAATCGCCATGCCTTCGCCTTTTGGATCATTTTCCGGGTGAACGGCGATAAGCGTTGGAACGCCGAAACCACGTTTGTACTCTTCACGGACTTCAGTACCCGGACATTTCGGAGCAACCATTACCACGGTGATGTCTTTACGGATCTGCTCGCCCACTTCAACGATGTTGAAGCCATGAGAGTAGCCCAGTGTCGCGCCGTCTTTCATCAGGGGCTGAACCGCTTTAACCACTGCGCTGTGCTGTTTGTCCGGAGTCAGGTTAACCACCAGATCCGCCTGCGGGATCAGTTCTTCGTAGGTGCCAACTTTGAAACCGTTTTCTGTCGCTTTACGCCATGAAGCACGCTTCTCAGCAATCGCTTCTGCACGCAGGGTATATGACACATCCAGACCAGAGTCACGCATGTTCAGACCCTGGTTCAAACCTTGTGCGCCACAGCCCACAATCACCACTTTTTTACCTTTGAGATAGCTGGCTTCGTCAGCGAATTCATCGCGACCCATGAAGCGGCATTTGCCCAGTTGTGCCAGCTGCTGACGCAGGTTCAGTGTGTTGAAATAGTTAGCCATGTCTTGCTCCGTTCTTTCGAGGTAAGTGCTGTTATTTTTTGTTTCACCGGTGAACCAGTGAACGCCGTGAATTCACTATATGTCATGCGACACATTGCTTAAATTGATATATTACGAAGATGACGTTGCAAAATCTGCAATACTCTTATTTTGTCATCTGTGAAACTAAAGAGCCGGGTAATCTTTATGGACTTACGTGATCTGAAACTGTTTTTGCATCTGGCGGAAAGCCGCCATTTTGGCCGTTCGTCGAAAGCGATGCATGTCAGCCCGTCAACGCTGTCGCGCCAGATCCAACGGCTGGAGGAAGAACTCGGCCAGCCGCTGTTTCAGCGTGATAACCGCACCGTGCAACTGACCAGTGCGGGCGAACAACTGAAAAACTTTGCCCAGCAGACGCTACTGCATTACCAGCAACTGCGCAGCGGGCTGGATCAGCATGGCCCGACGCTGAGCGGCGAACTGCGTTTGTTCTGCTCGGTCACCGCCGCATACAGCCATCTTCCGCCGATCCTTGACCGTTTCCGGGCGCAGCATCCGCTGGTCGAAATCAAACTTACTACCGGTGATGCCGCCGATGCGGTCGAAAAAGTGCAATCCACCGAAGCGGATTTAGGCATCGCCGGGCATCCTGAAACCTTGCCGGGTAGTGTTGATTTCACCAAAATTGGCGAAATCCCGATGATCCTGATTTCGCCGTCCCTGCCCTGCGCGGTGCGGACTCAGGCCAGCGAACCGCACCCTGACTGGTCGCAAATCCCGTTCATTCTTCCGGAACACGGACCGGCGCGAAAACGCATCGACATCTGGTTCAAACGAAACCGTCTGAGCAATCCGCTGATTTACGCCACCGTCTCTGGCCACGAAGCGATTGTCTCGATGGTGGCGCTCGGCTGCGGCATTGCGCTAATCCCCTCGGTCGTCGTCGATAACAGCCCGGAATCCATCCGTAACCGCATTACGGTGCTGGATAACGTCACCGTCGGCGCACCGCTGGAGCTGGGCGTCTGCGTGCAGAAAAAACGCCTGAACGAACCGCTTATCGACGCATTCTGGCAACTGCTCTGACTGTTTCCGGTAATAAAAAACGGGACGCTTTTCAGGGTCCCGTTTTATTTTTAACCCGCTAAGAAGAAGCGGAACGCAGGATTATCACTTTCGTTATGGCAGTCATAGCCCAGCGCCTTCAGGTTCTGTTCGAACTCCGGTTCCTGCTCATTGAGCTCAAACGCGGCCAGCACGCGGCCGAAATCGGTGCCGTGGCTGCGGTAATGGAACAGGGAAATATTCCAGTGCGTGCCCAGCGTGTGCAGGAATTTCAGCAAAGCACCCGGTGATTCCGGGAACTCAAAGCTGTAAAGCCGCTCGCGCAAAGGCTTGGTTGGACGTCCGCCCACCATGTAACGCACGTGAAGTTTCGCCATTTCATCATCAGAAAGATCCACCACCTGATAGCCATCGCGATTCAGCTCGTCGATGATCTCCAGCCGCTCTGCATGGCCACGCGTCAGACGCACGCCCACGAAGATGCAGGCGTTATCTGCATCGGCATAACGGTAGTTGAACTCGGTCACCGAACGGCCACCCAGCAGCTGACAGAATTTCAGGAAGCTGCCTTTGCGCTCAGGAATGGTCACCGCCAGCAGCGCTTCACGTTGTTCGCCCAGCTCGCAGCGTTCCGATACGTAACGTAAACCGTGGAAGTTGACGTTCGCGCCCGAAAGCACGTGCGCCAGACGTTCGCCCTGAATGTTGTGCTGCTGCACGTATTTCTTCAGTCCGGCCAGCGCCAGCGCACCGGAAGGCTCGGCGATAGCACGCACGTCTTCGAACAAATCTTTCACTGCGGCGCAGATGGCATCGCTGTCGACGGTTATCACATCATCAAGATATTCACGGCACAGACGAAAGGTTTCGGTGCCGATACGCTTCACCGCCACGCCTTCGGCAAACAGCCCGACGCGCGCCAGATCAACAGGTTCACCGGCATCCAGCGCTGCACGCAGGCAGGCAGAATCTTCGGCTTCGACGCCAATTACCTGGATCTGCGGCATCAGCTGTTTGATCAATACGGCAACGCCCGCCGCCAGACCGCCGCCGCCGACCGGCACGAATACGCGATCGAGATGCGCATCCTGTTGCAGCAGTTCCATCGCCAGCGTGCCCTGACCTGCGATCACCGCAGGATGGTCAAACGGCGGAACAAACGTCATGCCCTGCTGCTGCGAAAGCTCGATGGCTTTGCCTTTGGCTTCATCGAAATTCGCACCAAACAGCAATACTTCGCCACCGAAACTGCGCACCGCATCGACTTTGATATCCGCAGTCGCCACCGGCATCACTATCAAGGACTTGATGCCTTTTTTGGTGGCTGAAAGCGCAACACCCTGCGCGTGGTTACCGGCTGAGGCCGTAATCACGCCGCGGGAAGCCTGTTCTTCGGTCAGACTGGCTATCATGGAATACGCGCCGCGCAGTTTAAAACTGTGAACAGCCTGGCGGTCCTCCCTCTTCACCAGAATGGTATTACCCAGCCGGGAAGAGATCTTTTCCATGACCTGCAAAGGGGTCACCTGTGCGACTTCATACACCGGCGCACGCAGCACGGCGCGCAGATATTCAGCGCCGCACGGCTGGTCGGGCAAAGGTTGAGATACCGCCATGGCCTTTAGCCTCCCAGCTTAGACTTGTCGCGAACGGCGCCTTTATCCGCACTGGTCGCCAGCATGGCGTAAGCACGCAGCGCATAGGAGACTTCACGCACACGGTTCTTCGGCGTCCACGCCTGATCGCCACGAGCCTCTTCTGCTGCATGACGCGCTGCCAGTTCGGCTGCCGGAACGTCCAGCACCATGCTGCGATTTGGAATGTCGATGTCGATGAAGTCGCCATCCTCAACCAGCGCAATCATGCCGCCGCTGCCCGCTTCAGGAGAAACGTGACCAATCGACAGACCAGATGTGCCGCCAGAGAAACGACCATCGGTGATCAGCGCACACTCTTTACCAAGGCCCATGGATTTCAGATAGGTAGTCGGATACAGCATTTCCTGCATACCCGGCCCGCCTTTTGGCCCTTCGTAGCGGATAACTACGACGTCGCCCGAAACGACTTTACCACCGAGGATCGCGCTCACGGCGTCGTCCTGGCTTTCGTAAACTTTGGCCGGACCCCGGAAGGTCAGGTTGGATTTATCCACGCCTGCGGTTTTCACGATACTGCCGGCTTCGGCAATATTGCCGTACAGTACGGCCAGACCGCCCTCCAGGCTGAACGCATTTTCCAGCGAGCGGATACAGCCCTCGGCGCGGTCATCATCCAGCGTGTCCCAGCGGCAATCTTGTGAGAACGCCTGCGTGGTGCGGATACCGGCGGGACCGGCGCGGAACATTTTTTTCACGGCTTCATCTTTGGTCAGCATGATATCGTACTGATTCAGCGTTTCCGTCAGAGTCAGGCCAAGGATGTTTTTGACGTCGCGGTTCAGCAGGTTCGCGCGATCCAGTTCGCCCAGAATCGCCAGTACGCCACCGGCGCGGTGAACGTCCTCCATATGATATTTCGGCGTGCTTGGGGCCACTTTACACAGGTGCGGTACGACGCGTGACAGACGATCGATATCGATCATATCGAATTCGATTCCACCTTCCTGCGCGGCAGCCAGCAGATGCAGAACAGTATTGGTCGAGCCGCCCATCGCGATATCCAGCGTCATGGCATTTTCGAAAGCCGCTTTGCTGGCGATGTTGCGTGGCAATGCGGTTTCGTCATCTTTTTCGTAATAGCGTTTAGTCAGCTCAACGATGCGGCGACCGGCATTCAGGAACAATTCGCGACGGTCAGCGTGCGTGGCCAGCAATGAACCGTTACCCGGCTGTGACAGCCCCAGCGCTTCGGTCAGGCAGTTCATGGAGTTGGCGGTAAACATACCGGAACAGGAGCCGCAGGTCGGGCAGGCAGAACGTTCGATCTGCTCGCTGTCGGCGTCGCTGACGTTCGGGTTTGCACCCTGAATCATGGCATCGACCAGATCGAGCTTAATGATTTTGTCAGACAGTTTGGTTTTACCGGCTTCCATCGGACCGCCGGAAACAAAGATCACCGGAATATTCAGGCGCAATGACGCCATCAGCATTCCCGGGGTGATTTTGTCGCAGTTGGAAATACAGACCATGGCATCGGCGCAGTGCGCGTTCACCATGTATTCGACGGAATCGGCGATCAGTTCACGTGAAGGCAATGAATACAGCATGCCGCCGTGACCCATCGCGATACCATCATCCACCGCGATAGTGTTGAATTCTTTTGCCACGCCGCCGGACGCTTCGATTTGCTCAGCAACCAGTTTACCCAGATCGCGCAAGTGCACGTGGCCCGGTACGAACTGGGTAAAGGAGTTAACGACAGCAATAATTGGCTTGCCGAAATCGTCATCGGTCATGCCGGTGGCACGCCATAAAGCGCGGGCGCCAGCCATGTTGCGGCCATGAGTGGTGGTATGGGAACGGTACTTAGGCATGCTCAGTTCACTCCAAATCATTTCTGTTTAGCAGGCAGCAAAATCGCCACCTGCATCATTCTTGTTCTTTAGATTATTGCGGGTTGATTGGGTCCAACCATCCCCATTTGTCTTCAGTTTTGCCGGTGAACAGGCCGAAGAACGCATCCTGAATTTGTTTGGTGACCGGACCACGTTTGCCGATACCGACCTGAATGCCGTCAACGCTGCGCACCGGGGTGATTTCCGCCGCAGTACCCGACATGAACACTTCGTCAGCCAGATACAGAGATTCACGGGACAGCACCTGCTCGCGAACTTCCAGACCCATGTCTTTCGCCAGTTTAATGATTGCATCGCGGGTAATACCCGGCAGTGCGGAAGAGGTAAACGGCGGTGTGAACAGGATGCCTTCTTTCACTTCGAAGAGGTTTTCGCCCGCGCCTTCTGAGACGTAGCCGTGAATATCCAGCGCGATCCCTTCCTGATAACCGTGGCGGCGTGCTTCGCTGCCGACCAGCAATGAGGACAGGTAGTTACCACCGGCTTTAGCGGCAGTAGGAATGGTGTTGGCTGCGACGCGGTTCCATGAGGAAACCATTGCGTCGATACCCTGCTCCAGGGCTTCTTCACCCAGATAGGCGCCCCACGGGAAGGCGGCGATGATGACGTCAGTTTTGTAACCATCCGGCGGGTTCACGCCCATACCCACATCACCCACAAACACCAGCGGACGAATATACGCGCTGACCAGATTGTTTTTACGCAGCGTTTCGCGGCAGGCTTCCATCAGCTCATCAACGCTCTGTGAAACCGGCATACGGTAGATTTTTGCGGAATCGCGCAGACGCTGCATATGTTCACGATGGCGGAAGACGACCGGGCCTTTATGGGAGTCGTAGCAACGCACGCCTTCGAAAACGGAAGTGCCGTAATGCAACGCATGGGACATCACGTGAACCTTTGCTTCCGCCCACGGAACCATCTCGCCATTGAACCAAATGTAATCAGCTTTCTTCGTCATTCTATTCGTCCCTATTACTCACGCGTTCGCGCGTATTTGTTGTGATGTGTGTTGCTGGATTTCGACACAGGCGACATCCATAAGTTTGCGTAACTGTGAAGACAGTAAATCTACCGGCCGCTGGCTGGCAACGGTCAATTCGATATTTATATTTTCCGCATTGACCATCGGGGTCATGTTCATCGCACAGACCTGAAAACCACGGTGGCGAACAACGCGTAATACGCGCTCCAACATTTCAGGGCGGAAACGGGCCTGGATTGAGACGTTATGCTGCATCATGACATTTTCTCCAACATGGTTTCGTTGCCTGCGCCCGGTGGCACCAGAGGCCAGACATTTTCATTTTCGTCGATGGAGACATGAAGCAAATACGGGCCTTTGCTGTTGAAAAAGGCATCCAGTGCGGCATCGACTTGGTCTTTACGGCTGATACGTTGGCCGGGGATATTGAATGCGCTGGCCAGCGTCACAAAATCGGGGTTATCTGAGAGGTTGGTTTCACTGAAGCGTCCGTCGAAGAACAGTTCCTGCCACTGTCGAACCATCCCTAACCGCTGGTTATCCAGCAGCAGGATTTTTACGGGCAACTGTTTTCGCTTAATGGTGCCCAGCTCCTGCACATTCATCATAAAGGAGCCATCGCCCGAAACGCAGATAACCATATCGTCTGGGCGTGCAACCTGCGCACCGACAGCAGCAGGTACGCCAAAGCCCATCGTGCCCAGACCGCTGGAGGTGATGAAGTTTTCAGGACGAGAGAACTGCATGTGTTGCGCAGTCCACATCTGATGCTGGCCGACGTCGGTGGTCACCACGGTATTGGCATCTTTGCGATCGGAGATTTGTTTCAGCAGCAGCGGCGCGTAAATGGCCTCGCCAGGATGATCGTAACGCCATTCGCCCTGCGCTTTCAGGGTCATGACTTCATCACGCCATGCGTTGATGCTCAGTGGTTGTTGCAGCGCCGGTAACAGCGCATTCAAATCGCCCTGTAACGCGACGTGTGCCTGACGCAATTTATTCAGCTCAGCCGGATCGATATCCATATGGATAACGGCGGCGTGCGGTGCGAAGGTGTTCAGCTTGCCGGTCACCCGGTCATCGAAACGCGCACCGACGGCGATCAGCAAATCAGAAGACTGTACCGCCAGATTGGCCGCTTTGGTGCCGTGCATACCCAGCATGCCCAGATAACATGGGTCAGTGGCATCCGGTGCCCCCAGACCTTTCAGCGTCGCCACCGCCGGAATACCGGTGGTCGAGATAAATTCGCGTAACGCCGGAACGGCCTGCGCCATGCCAACGCCACCGCCGATATACAGCATCGGTTTTTGCGCAGCGGCGATCATTGCGCGGGCTTGTTTCAGTTCAGCCGCCGGATGCGGGAAGGATTCTTCGACGGCCAGCAGGTGTGGCGGCAGTTCACCGGTCGCCAGCTGGATATCTTTCGGAATGTCGATCAGCACCGGGCCTGGACGGCCGGAGCTGGCGATGGCGAAGGCTTCGGCCATGATTTCCGGCAGTGCATCCAGTGATTCGACCAAAAAACTGTGTTTGGTGCAGGCCAGAGATAATCCTAAAACGTCGATTTCCTGAAAGGCGTCTGTGCCGATGAAGGCAGAGCCCACCTGGCCGGTGATGGCGACCAGCGGGACAGAATCGAGCAGCGCGTCAGCCAGACCGGTGATCAGGTTAGTGGCGCCGGGACCGGAAGTGGCGATACACACGCCGACTTTGCCGGTTGAACGGGCATAGCCTATGGCGGCCATTGCGGCACCTTGCTCGTGCCGGCACAACAGGTGTTCAACGCCGCCGTCATACAGAGCATCGTATACCGGCATGATTGCCCCGCCGGGATAACCAAACACCATATCTACCCCCTGCGCACGCAACGCTTGTACTACCCACTGTGCTCCGTTCATCCTTATTCTCCTGCCTTTTTGCGACAAGTGCAGAACATTATGCTGTTGCTCATTTTCCGACCTCGATTCATTGTTCACTGAAATCGCCGAACCAAAAAAAAACCCCGGACCTTTCGGTGCGGGGTTTCTTTTCAGGTTCAGGCTTGTTTAATAAGCCTTTCTTCGTCCAAGTGCAGCCCCGCACGGTGGGATAATAATCACCACCACGCGAATCACGACTAGGCTAACAACGAGGAGAAGGGCTTTCATTTTTAGGTTTCTATAATTCATATTGCGAACGATTGCCTACAGAGTTATCACAGTAATGCATTTAATGACAACATTTTTCTTGCGTTATTATTTGCGCACCGTTGCACAATCCGCCAAAAAAAATCTGGAAAATCAAACCTTAGCGGGTTGATCCACCGTCTGATTATTTATTGCACCTGTTATGGCTTTTCCGCGCGTATCCCGCCCAAACGCAACCAGTATGGAAATCACGATTGCCACCGTCCCGGCAACAATCGCCATCGCCAGACCATAATTATGTCCGTGGCTTTCGGCGATGCTCGCCTGCAAGGTCGCGTTGACCGATGCCAGCAGATTCCCCAGCTGATAAACAAATCCGGGCAGCACGGCGCGGGTATTCGCGGGCACCAGCTCGGTTAAGTAAGACGGCACCACGCCCCACGCGCCTTGCACCATAAACTGCATCAGGAATGCGCCCAGACCGATAGTCCAGGTTCCGCTGGAAAAGGCCCACAATGGGATCACCGGTAAAGAGAGTAACGCCGCGATAATAATGGCTTTTTTGCGCCCGATTTTCTCCGACATGGTGCCAAAGAAGATACCGCCAATGATGGAGGCGATGGTGTAACCGATCGCAATCAGGCTGACCGTATGGGCATCAAAACCGTGCTGAACTTTGAGGAATGATGGGTAAAGATCCTGCGTTCCGTGGCTGAAGAAATTAAATGCCGCCATCAGCACCACCAGATAGACGCAGAGCTTCCAGTGCGATTTCAACACCGGCAGCAATGCCGTGCTTTCCTTGCGTTCGCGGGCAGCGAGCCAGACCGGCGATTCCTGCACTTTGAACCAGATGAATGGCAGCAGGAAAACGGGGACAGCGCCGATCACAAACATTCCGCGCCAGCCGACCAGTTCAGAGAACAAACCGTAAACCACCGCCGCCAGCAGGTAACCAAACGGATAACCGGCCTGAAAAATTCCGGACATCATCCCGCGTGAACGGTCAGGAATGGTTTCCATCGCCAGTGATGACGCCACGCCCCAGACTCCGCCCATCGCCACGCCGTATATCACGCGCAGGATCAGGAAAACCGTCAATGAAGGCGCCGCTGCTGTGCAAAGTTCGAAAATTGAAAAGCAGGCAATGTTTACCATCAGCACCGGCTTACGCCCATATTTTTCCGCTGCCCGCCCGAACAATAATGCCCCTATTGGCCGAACGGCCAGTGTCAGCAAAATCGCCAGCGTCACCTCTTTGATATCGACCTGAAACGCCGTCGCTATATCGCTGAGCAGAAAGACTAAAATGAAAAAATCGAAGGCATCGAGAGTCCAGCTTAAGAAACTGGCGATGGCAACGTTTCGCTGCCGAGAAGTCCAACCAAACATGGGTGTATCCCTATTCCGGAAAGATGTAGGCAATGCGCTCACGAGCCGATCCGGAGAATCCTCGGTGAGGCAGAGAGATGTTAATTAATAATGGGTATTTGTTTATTTATTGTTAAATACACTCAAATTAAACACCTCTGCCTCGCAAACCGGCAACTTAATTAGCCAGCTAATTTGTTTCCAGAAACCTCAGGCTGTTAAAGAATGTTGCTGACTTTACGAGGCATCGCACAGCCTTTTGATTTCACAGCGTAAATTTTAAAAATTTTTTACGCGATGCTGCGCAAGGCTGTGATCTTATTTCCACTGCAGGATTGCATTGCGGCATGCTGCTGACAGGAATTTTCACAGCAAAGGAAAAAGCATGTCATTAGCCGTGGTGTATACGCGCGCATCGCTCGGTGTTCAGGCACCCGGCGTCTCTGTCGAAGTGCATATCAGCAACGGTTTACCAGCACTGACGCTGGTCGGACTGCCCGAAACCACCGTTAAAGAAGCCAGGGATCGCGTGCGTAGCGCTATCATCAACTGCGGATTCACCTTTCCTGCAAAGCGCATCACCGTCAATCTCGCCCCGGCAGATTTACCTAAAGAAGGCGGGCGATATGATTTGTCGATCGCGCTGGCGATTCTGGTGGCTTCTGAGCAGTTGCAGGGCGATAAGCTGGAGGCCTATGAGTTTTTGGGTGAGCTCGGGCTTTCTGGTGCGTTACGCAGCGTTAATGGCGCGATCCCGGCAGCACTTGAGGCGCAGAAAGAGGGGCGGATACTGATCCTGCCGCAAAACAACCAGATGGAAATGACGCTGCTCGATCCGGGGGTTGCGCAGATCGCCGGGCACTTGCTACAGGTTTGCGCTTTCCTGCAAGGCGAGGACAGCCTGCCGCCCATCAACTATCCCGCAGAGCCGCCCGCACCTGTGCATCAGCCCGACATGGCGGAGATCATTGGTCAGGAGCAGTCCAAGAGAGCGCTGGAAGTCGCCGCTGCGGGCGGGCATAACCTGCTGCTGATTGGTCCGCCGGGAACGGGAAAAACCATGCTCGCCAGCCGGTTACCGGGATTATTGCCACCGCTGAGCAATGAGGAGAAGCTGGAAACAGCGGCCATCGCCAGCCTGGTGTATAACCCTGAGGAGGACGGAGAATTCTCCCGCGTGCGGCCTTTTCGCGCACCGCATCACAGCACCTCGATGAGCGCACTGGTCGGCGGCGGCTCGCTACCGAGGCCTGGAGAAATTTCGCTGGCGCACAACGGCGTCCTGTTTCTCGATGAGCTGCCGGAATTTCAGCGGCAGGTGTTAGATGCGTTACGCCAGCCGATGGAGTCCGGGGAAATCACCATTTCCCGCGCCAGAGCGAAAGTGCGCTATCCGGCAAGAGCACAGCTGATCGCGGCCATGAATCCCAGCCCGACGGGGCATTATCAGGGCATCCACAACCGCACACCGCCCCAGCAGGTTCTGCGCTATCTGGGCAGGCTCTCAGGGCCTTTTCTGGACAGGTTCGATTTATCGATTGAAGTGCCACTTTTACCCCCGGGGATCCTCAGCCAGCAAAACCATGCACCTACCGTCAGGGAAAGCAGTGCAGAAGTTCGGGAAAGGGTGCTAATTGCCAGAGAAATTCAGTTAAACCGTGCGGGGAAAATCAATGCGCATATGAACAGCAGTGAGGTGGAAACGTATTGTGTGTTAACGAAGGCGGATGCGGAGTTTCTGGAAGAAGTACTGCATAAACTGGGATTATCAGTGAGAGCCTGGCATCGTATTCTGAAAGTCGCAAGAACACTGGCCGATCTTGGGGGGAGTGAAGCCATTGAACGCAAACATATTGCGGAGGCGCTGAGCTATCGCACTATGGATAGGCTATTGTTAACTCTGCATAAGAGTCTGGCATAAAAAACGGGGCATAGCCCCGTTTCATTAGTCGTCGCTTTCCGTGTAGTCTTCTACTGCGTCTGCCTGCGGTTTACCGCCGGACAACGTGTGGAATTTCTTCGGACGACGGGTGCGGATGATGTACTTATTCCACACTTTTTCTGCTTCCGTTACCGGTTCGCGCGTACCGCGGCAAACCTCAAGGAACAGCTTTTCTTCATCGGTTGCTGGCTCGCGTTTTCCCAAATCCAGTTCGTTAAAGGCAAAGCCGTAACGTTCTAGCATTTGCGCTTCTTTAATGGTGAAATCGCCATGCCGGGAGAACCCGCGAGGGTAATGTTTATTATCAAAAAAACGACTTGTCGTGGTGAAGCTTTCCGCCATCTGACACGCTCCTAATTCTCTCATGGTCGTGCTGTTATGGCGCGGAGTATTAGTTAGGCTTGACATTGTGTAAAACAAAACATTTAAATCTTAACGACAAAAATAATTGGAGATGGTTTTGGACACGGAATTACTGAAAACCTTTTTGGAGGTCAGTAGAACTCGCCACTTTGGTCGGGCAGCGGAATCGCTTTATCTGACGCAGTCCGCTGTCAGCTTTCGTATCCGGCAACTGGAAACCCAACTTGGCGCAAATTTGTTCACCCGCCATCGAAATAATATCCGCTTAACGCCCGCAGGAGAGCGTCTGCTGCCTTACGCCGAGAATCTGATGTCTACCTGGCAATTGGCGAAAAAAGAGGTAATACGCTCGTTACAGCACACAGAATTGTCGATTGGTGCCACGGCCTCGCTATGGGAAGCCTATCTGACGCCGTGGATGCAGTCGCTTTACGTGCAACGTGATACTTTGCGGCTGGAAGCACGCATCGCGTTGCGCCAGTCGCTCGTCAAGCAATTACATGAAAGACAACTGGATTTGCTGATCACCACCGAGCCACCAAAAATGGACGAGCTCTCAAGTCAGCTGTTGGGTAATTTCTCGTTACGACTTTTTTCATCGAAAAAAACAGTCAGAGGGGAACAATCGCCTTACGTGAAACTGGAATGGGGCGCCGATTTTCCTCAACAGGAAAAGTTGCAAAATAGCGATCAGGAACCCGTTCTGACCACCACGTCAGCGCATCTGACGCGACAATTACTGGAGCAGACCGGTGGCTGTGCTTTCCTGCCGTCACACTGGGCGAAAGAATATCCCCAGCTGGCCGCCCATGAAGAGATTCCACCGGTTATCCGCCCGCTGTACGCCGTATGGCTGCAAAATAGCGATCAGCAGGTTCTTATCCGTCAGTTACTTAAAACACCGCTGATCACCCATCTCTGAGCCCCCCGCTATCAGGTCGGCTCAGGGCGCGGATGGCGCGCTCTTCTGGCAGTCCAGAATGAGCCCATGCCCTTCTGCAAACCGATGAAGACAAACAGCAGGATACCCATCACGATTTTGGTCCACCACGAGCTGAGTGTACCGTCGAACGTGATGTAGGTTTGGATCAGGCCCTGAATCAGCACACCGAAAAGGCTTCCAAGTACGGTTCCTACGCCGCCGCTCAACAAGGTCCCTCCGATGACGACAGAAGCGATAGCATCCAGTTCTACACCACTGGCTGCCAGCGCGTATCCGGCGGAGGTATAGAGTGAAAACACGATGCCAGAAAGGACTGCCAGCGTGCTCGACAGCATGTAGATGTAAATCGTGGTCCGTCTTACGGGAACGCCCATCAGCGCCGCCGACACGTTGCTCCCACCGACCGCGTAGACATTGTTCCCAAAGCGTGTCCGGTGCGCCAAAATAATCCCCACGAAGACGACCAGCAGCATGATTAACGCCAGCAACGTGAAACGTCCTCCGCCCGGCATTTTCCATGCGTAACTGGCCAGAAAATCATATACCGGATGATTAATGGGCAGCGATTCTTCGGAAACGATAAAACTCATCCCGCGAACGAAAAACATTCCTGCCAGGGTAATAATAAACGCAGGAAGCTTCAGCGTATCGATGATCCAACCCATGAGTGCGCCAAACATCGCCCCCATCAGCAGGACAATCACGAAGGCATAGCCGGGCGCAACGCCGTAATCGCCAATGAGTTTCGCCAGTAAAACGCCGGTAAAAGCGATCACTGATCCTACAGACAAATCGATGCCACCTGAGAGGATCACGAAGGTCATACCAACGGCTACGATGCCGAGAAAGGCGTTATCTGTCAGTAAATCAAAGAAGACGCGCGTGGAGGCGAATCCGGGGAACTGGGTGAAGCAATAGCCATATCCGGCCAGAAACACCGCGATAGTAATCAGCAGGGGCAGATTTCTTTTGAGCATTATCCCTTCCTCCGGAACACATTACTGAGCGATACCCGGGGTGACTGGACCACCAGCACGGCCAGTACCACCAGCGCTTTGAGTACAAGATTAAACTCAGGTTTAAAACCGGAGAGCAGAATGCCGGTGTTCATGCCCTGAATGATGAGCGCACCGATAACCGAAAGGAGTAGATTAAATCTCCCTCCGAGCAACGAACCACCACCTATCACCACCGCCAGAATCGCATCCAGTTCCAGCCATAAACCGGCGTTATTGGCATCGGCACCGCGAATATCTGCCGTGACGATGACACCCGCAACCGCAGCACAAATCCCGCAAATTACGTAGGTAGAGATCAGCACCAGACGCGCATTCACTCCGGCGTTATATGCGGATCGGATATTGATCCCGACGGATTCAATAAACAGCCCAAGCGCCGTTTTACGCGTCAGCGCCCACACCAGAACCAGCATCACAACCACAATGATCACCGGCATCGGCAGATAGAACAGAGAACCGCTGCCAAACTGCGATAAACCATTGTGTTCGAACGTGACGATTTGTCCTTCGGTTATAAGCTGTGCGATACCGCGTCCCGCAACCATCAGCATCAGCGTCGCAACGATCGGCTGAATTTGCAGAACCGCGACCAGAAAGCCATTCCAAAGGCCGCAAACTGCGCCTACCCCGACGGAAGCGAGCAGCACCATCGCCAGCGGATAACCCTGAACCGTCATGGTGGCCGCCGTTGCCCCGGCAATCGCCATCACCGCGCCGACCGAAAGATCAATTCCCCCGGTCGCAATCACCAGCGTCATACCCAGAGCCAGCAAAGCCACCGGCGCACCGCGGTTAAAGATATCCACCAGACTGCCAAACAGACGGCCATCCTGAATGTGGATTGAGAAAAAGCCCGGAGCAACCAGGCTGTCGATCAGTAAAATGGCAATGAATGCCCCGATTTGCGTAGCACCTTTCGGAAATACCCATCGAACTTTGCGCGGTGATCCTGTCATCGGCAGACTCCTGTTACTCATCGATATCTCCTCATTGGGCCGCAATGGCTTTCATAATGGCTGGCACGGAGATTTCAGCCTGCTCAATTTCGGCAACATGGCGACGATCGCGTAATACCACGATACGGTCGGCATAGCCCGACAGCTCTTCCAGCTCGGATGAAATCACCAGCAATGCCAGCCCCTCATCACACAATTTTTCAATCAGGCGGATGATTTCAGCATGCGCACCGACGTCAATCCCGCGGGTCGGTTCATCAAGGATAAGAAAGCGAGGATGAGTGGCAAGCCAGCGTGAAAGCAGGACTTTTTGCTGATTACCGCCGGAGAGATATTGAATTTCCTGCTCGGTGCCGGGTGTTCGAATTCCGAGAAGTTTGATGAATTTCTCTGAGATCTGATGCTGTTCTTTCATCGGCAGCGGACGTAACCAACCGCGTTGAGCCTGTAGGGCCAGAATGATATTTTCACGAACCGTGGCTGCGCCGATAATGCCATCGGTTTTGCGGTCCTCAGGGCAATAACCAAATCCGAGTTTGGCCGCTTTACGCGGCGTGCTGATGGTCTCTTCCTTGCCATCAACCCGAGCTTTGCCGCTGTCATGACCTTTGATGCCGAAAATCAACTGAGCGGTTTCTGTCCGTCCCGAACCCAACAATCCGGCCAGCCCGACAATTTCACCACGACGGACTTTCAGGTCGAAATTCTCGACCACGCCACGGCGGCCATAATCCTTAAAATCCACCAGCGGTTCACCGGTGACATTCCGATGTTCAGTACGTTTAAGCAGACTTTCATCAAAGCTGTGTCCCAACATCATCGGCACCAGATCGATACGTGGCAAATCAACCGTGCGCTCTGAGCCCACACGTTTGCCGTTGCGAAGCACTGTAATACGGTCGCTGATGCGGTAAACCTGATCGAGGAAATGAGTCACGAAAATCATCCCAACACCCTTGTCACGCAGCTGCACGAGAATATCCAGCAGCATGCTGACTTCTTTAGCATCGAGACTGGCGGTAGGTTCGTCGAGGATTAATACCTGCGCAGATAGGTCGACAGCTCGCGCAATCGCCACGATCTGCTGGATGGCAATGGAATAGGTTGAAAGCGGCTGGCTGACATCCAGATTTAAGCCGTAACCTTCCAGGAGCGCCTCAGCCTGTTGTTCCATTTTACGCTGATTTACCAGACCAAACCGGGTAGGTTCGCGACCGATAAAGAGATTAGCCGCCACGGAAATATTCGGCAGCAGATTCACTTCCTGGTAAACAGTACCAATTCCCAACGACTGCGCATGGGCCGTATTGACCGGCTCGATGGGATTACCATTCAAAAATACCTGCCCGGCAGAACGTTTATATACGCCAGTCAGGGCTTTAATCATTGTGGATTTACCGGCACCGTTCTCTCCTAAAAGAGCCACGATCTCACCACGTTCGAGAGTAAAATCAACATTTTCCAGCGCCTTAACGCCGGGGAACTCTACTGAGAGGCCCCGCACATCAAGCAGCACTGCTGAACCTGGATTATCCGTCACATCACTACTCCTGCTGCATCCGCTACCGGCGGAATGGGAATAATTTTTACCGGCCTGCCCGTGAGACAGACCGGTAAAATCGGCTTAATAACCCATGTCTTTTTTCATGTCATATTCTTTCTGAGCCATGTCCGGCAGGATCAGCGCAGACTGCGTCTGAATAAATTTCTTCGGTTGAGTACCGTCTTTTTTCATTGCGATCAGCGCATCAAACGCCGGACCCGCCATGTTTGGCGTCAGTTCGACTGAGGCATTCGCTTCCCCATTCAGCATGGCTTTGTAGATGTCAGGAACCCCATCAATTGAAACGATTTTGATCTGCGAACCCGGTTTCAGACCGGCTTCTTTGATAGCCTGAATAGCGCCGATCGCCATATCATCGTTATGTGCGTAAACGGCACAAATATTCTTGCCGTTTTGCTCAGCCTTGATGAAGCTCTCCATAACTTCTTTACCTTTACTGCGGGTAAAGTCACCGGATTGAGAACGAATGATTTTGACATTCGGCGCGGCTTTGAGCGCATCAGCAAAACCTTTTTTACGATTTAAGGCGACGCTCGCGCCGACGGTTCCCTGAAGTTCGACCACGTTACATGGTTTGCCGGCCACATCTTTCACTAGCCAGTCACCGGCCACTTTACCTTCATAGACGCTGTCAGATGCCACAGCAGCGGTATACAACGACGGATCGCTGACTTCAATCGTGCGGTCTAAGAGGAATACAGGGATCTTTGCCTCTTTGGCTTCAGTCAGAACGGGGGCCCAACCGGTTGCGACAACAGGTGCAATAAAGATCGCATCGACACCCTGCGCAATGAATGAACGGATTGCCTTGATTTGGTTCTCTTGTTTTTGCTGAGCATCAGCAATTTTCAGCGTGATCCCGCGTTTCTCGGCCTCTGATTTAGACACCTTAGTTTCTGCAGAACGCCAACCAGACTCTGATCCGATCTGAGAAAAACCTACAACCAGCGGAGCTGCCTGTGCCGCGCCACAAAGTGCTGTTGCTACTGCTGCTGCCACAAATAAGCGTTTGTACATGTCTCTTTCCTCGCGTGTAGTCTGAGCTACTTTTTGTTATGACTCGTTGGGTACGGCCAGAACATTCACCGGACATATGTCCTCGCTCATTACGATAATTACGCCGTAAAAAGAGCAAAATAGTCGTGTCCGATTCTGGTTGTCGTCATAGGACGATGATTAGGTTTAGTACACAGGGAAAAACGGAGCATGAGCGGGGTCACATACGGGAATAACAATCATTTAGTGCATGTATTTAGCCGAAATATGACCAGAAATAACCAGGGAAATGGGAAGAATTGAGCTGGAATAGTGCAAAAAAGATACAGAAGAAGGATCAGTGATGAGGAGGAATGAAGTAAATAAATAATTTGCAGGATCTCAAAACAAAAAAAAGCCCCTCGCTTTCGCGAAGGGCTCTTAAATGGCAGGGGCGGAGAGATTCGAACTCGCGACACCCGGTTTTGGAGACCGGTGCTCTACCAACTGAGCTACGCCCCTAAAATACACTTAACATTATGCCTGCTAAGGTTAGCAGGCATAATTTTTAATAAT
>NZ_CBCPJJ010000024.1:0-135634 GCF_965118895.1 Rahnella inusitata | reverse complement strand
GATTGTCGCGCGGGTCGTACTGCCAATGCTCTTTGCGCTGGGCCAGAGAGGCGTGGGCGGTGAGACCGGTCCAGCGTTCACAAATCCGCCCGTGCCGGTCGTAGCGCCAGCCGCTGTGGAGCGCGCCCTGAGACCGGCCGGTTTCCCGGTGTAACGCATCGCGGCTGAACCCGGTGATGAGCTGCGCATCCAGCATTATCTCAAGTGCGTGACCGCTGCCGTAGTAGAAGGTTTTGAGCGCGCGGCCGTCCGGCAGCGTGACCGCCGTACGGTTGCCGAGGGCGTCGTACTGATAGTTAACGTCGCCGTTGATGCCGCGCTCGCAAGTCAGCTCACCGGCGAGGTCATAGCCAAGCCGGAGCTGCTGCGTTTCGCCGCCGTTTTGTGAAGTGAATATCGCCGACGTTAACTGTCCGACGGGGCTGTACTGAAACGTCGTCAGGCCGTCCGGCGTCTCTTTGGTTATCAGCTGACCGCTGAGGTCGCGGATAAACCGGTGGGTCAGCGCCTGTTCGGTGCCTGCGGCGAATGTTCTGCTAATGCTCCGGTCACAAACGTCGTACTCGTAGCGGGTCACCACGCCGTCAAGGCCATGCTCCTCAATAAGCCGGTCGTTATCTCCCCAGACAAACCGGTAACTTTCTTCGTTCTCATTCTGAAGTCGGGTCAGGCGACCGCGCACATCGTAGCCGCGCGTGACTCCGGCGCCGCGCCCGTCGCGGCTAAAGTCCAGTTGCCCGGTGAGCGGATCGTAGCCGTACTCGCGTTGGGTGCCGTCGGCGGCGCGGATGCCCGTCAGCCTTCCTTTTGCATCCCATATGAGCTGCTCCAGCCGTCCTTCGGCAGAGAGCTGGGTGGTCAGCCGTCCTGCGGCGTCGTACTGATAACGCCGCGTCTCACCAGTTGCGTCGGTGATGCTGGCCAGCCGGTAATGTTCGTCGTAGTCGTGTCGGGTGAGATGCCCTGAGCAGTCGAGTGCCGTCAGCAGCTGGCCGCGCTCATTCCACGTAAAGCGGCTGATGCCGCCGAGGGCGTTGGTGTAGGTGATGATCTGACCGAACTCGTCGCGCGCATAGCGGCTGACGTTGCCTAGGGCGTCTTGTTCGGCAATCACGCCGTGGCAGGCGTCGTACTGAAGACGATAAAAGCCGTCCTGCGGATCGATAAAATCGCGGGGAAGTGCCTGTTGCTCCAGCCAGACGGTTTTACTGCTACCGCCCAGCGGGTCGATCTCTTCGATAAGATTGCCGGCGTCATCGTAGACAAACTGGTGTGTAGCGCCGTCGGGGGCGACGGTTTTTGTGAGCTGCTGGTTTTCGTCCCACTGGTAGTGCCAGGTGTTTCCGGCCTCATCGACATAGCGTTCCACCAGATACTCGTCGTTCCAGTGATGCTCGCGGACGGCTCCTTCAGCTTCCGTGACCCGCGTGATGCGTGCATCCAAATCATAACTTATCTGGCTGCGACGCCCGGCGCTGGTTCGGTGTAACACCACCCGCCAGTCGTCGCCGAAGCGCTGCCATCCGTAGTCACAGCGCAGCCCGGAAGGGAGAATGTGCCAGGCCATCAGCCCGTCGTCGGTGTAATCGAATTCACGCAGCACGACGCCGGCAGCATCTGTCACTTTTGCAAGCTGGCCCGTGAAGCTGTAGGCGTAAGTCATCAGCGTACGTGAGTTTTCGTTGCTGTTATCCGCAATTTGCGTCACGCACCGGGGGTGCGAAGTGAGTTGATAATACAGGCTCACGCTCAGACTTTCTTCAGAGTCGGTCAGTTCTGCCAGCCTTCCCTGTGCGTCATAGTGCAGCAGGATGCCGTTGCCATACTCATCACTTAACGAGGTGAGCCGCAGGTTTTGTGCAGATGCAGGGTCGGGGAGATATAATCGCCAGACGCTGCCGTCCAGATCCGCCACCAGCATTTCCCCCTCGTCACCGGCGGCGACCATCAGACCGGTGTCGGGGTAGATTTTTCTTTCACCCGCGGCCAGTGAGGCGAAACGCAGTTCGCGCCCGCTTTCATCATGAAAGCAGGTTTGTTCACCTTCATGCACCAGTCGCGTTTCAAAAGGTGTCCGCCAGCCTTGACCAAACATACCGGTGGCCGCATTGCGGCTGTTGTAAAGGCGCTGCCAGTGAAGGGGAAAGCGCGCCGGTAATACAAAATCAAGGTCTTCTTCACCGGCCAGTACTTTGGCACCGGTAGCCGCATGCACGGGCATCGAGGCTGCGCGCGTAGCGGCACCCAACTGACCGGCTGCCATTCCTGCGCCCATCATCATTAATAAGCAGGGCAATTTTTTAAACATTTTGGACGGACTGCGGGAGAGCAGCAAAGTGGCAGCGACCAGTAATAATTCCAGCCCCGGTACTTTGCCGCTGTTGATCGGTCGTACTACAACCGCCGCGCCGCCGATTGAAACATTGGGAGAAACGGCTGTTGAAACGGTCGCTCCGCACGTCGTGCGATCACTGCCACGCACGGCGGGCAAATCGTTGATGGCAACGCTTGACGACCCCTCTGCCAGATATTGCACAGGGCTGGGAGGATGTTTTTCGTAGAGAACGATATCCTGATTCGAAGGGGCAACCGGGCCTGCAGGCAGCGCCACCGTCGGGTTGACCAGTTCTTTTAACATGGCCTTACCGCCGCTAAGCAGCATTGCCGCGTAATCTCGTTCGCCTTCAGGTTCCGGTGGGAGTCCAGCCTGTTCGGTGGTACTTAACAAGCGTCCGGCGGCACGCGCGGCTGGAATATCATTGGTGAATACATTCGTTGCCCCGCTGGAGATAACCCCCGCAGGAGAAGGAGGGAAGAGGGCGTTGCCCAGCCCCTCGCTCTCGCTAACGATCTCATCCATCATTCCTGTCGCTTCGAGAACAAAACCTGCGATCAACCCCGCGCCGACACATCCCCCGGCAGCAGCGACCACCGCCCCTAATATGCTACCTGCGGCGATTGCCGGGGCGGCAAGAGTTGCAACGCCTGCAACAATTGCACCTGCGGCGGCTACCACGATCCCTTGAATCGCCACAGCGGCGATATCTGCCAAAGCACTGGTATGTATTATTGGGTCGCCCAACCGGGCAGCGTGTTCATCAGCCATGATGTTGTCGCCTCCGGCTATGAATGAGTAAGACACAATGACTGGCAGAGTTTTTGCCAGTAAAGGTCTTGCTCATCGGATAAAGGCTGCAACGCAGTCTGGGTAAAAATCAGCATTTGTTCGCGTTCGGGAACATGAATCGCTAGCTGACGCTGGTACTGGATATGTTTTCCGCGCCTGAAATAACAGTCTGTTTCAAGTGCTTCGTAACCCGGGGATTGGGTCAGAGTGCGTGGACGGCGGGGATCGCTGTGCAGAAGCTCAATCTGACCCAACAGGAGTGACCACTGGTAATCCAGTTCTTCTCCAAATGTTCGTTCCTTCGCAATAACGCCACGGCTGACAATAACGGAGGAACTGTCGTTTTTGCTGCGAAAAATATTCAGGCTGCAATCTTGCCAGTTGTCGTTATCCGGCAACGGGAAGCTGCATTCTTCACAATGATAAAGGCTCATGTTTATTCACTTTCCTTGTTAAAAATTTCATCAACGCTGCTTTGAATTGATTGCTTATAGCCTTCTCCCGGTGCATTGGCAGGTGAACCTGGAGAAGAGGGATTGAGGCCGAGAACACCGCCAACCGTGTTAATTACCCCGTTACCTTCAATCGTGACATTCAGGCTTTTCCCCTTAAGATTGATGGCTCCACTGGCATGTAATTCCAGTGCGCTGTCCCCGCACTCCAGACGAATGAGATCCCCTGAACCAAAGGTCAGGACCTTTACAGCAAGGCTGGTGAGATTTCCGCCGGTGAGCTGTGCCACATCGCCTTTTACCGCCAGTGACTGGCCAACTTTCACCGTTGAGCCCTGAAATCCCTTAATGGCATTGGTTTCATTTCCGGTGACGATTTTTATGCGGTTTCCCTTAATCGCACTGCGTTCGTTACCTTTAATGGTTTTCACCCGATGTCGCTCAACCGTCAGCATCTGGTCATTCAATACCTTGGTTTTCATGTCCTTCTGCGCCTGCATCGACAGAAGTTCCTGGCCGGTGGCATCTTCAAACATCAGCTCGTTGTAACCGCTGCCTTTATAGGTTTGTGAGCGGATCGCCATCTGGGTTTTGCTGCCCGGAAGACCGCCGGGTGCGCGATTGGTAGCATGGTAGGTGCGACCGATAATGATGGGCTGATCGGGGTCACCGTTGAGGAAATCGACGATCACCTCCTGCCCGACGCGCGGTACGGCGATATTGCCGAAACCGCTACCCGCCCACGCTTGCGATACGCGGATCCAGCAGGAGCTGTAGTTGTCGGCTTTGTTATAGCGATCCCATGCGAACTTAACCCGCACGCGGCCGTGTTCGTCGCAGAAGATTTCTTCTCCCGGCGGGCCGGTAACGATGGCGATCTGCGGGCCATCCACGCGTGGCTTGAGCTGCGGCGTAGGTCGCCAGGTTTGGCTAGAAGGGATCACTTCAAATTCGGTACTCAGCGTGGTGCCCTGACCTTCATTGCCGATTTGAACCTGTGGCTGGTGGCCGTACATGTTGATGGCGACGACCTGCCAGTTGTCATTCAGGTCTTCACGGGGATGGTCTCTCAGGGCAAAGCACGCGCCCGGTGAAAGTTGCGGTGAATTTGTGGTGCCGATCGCGATATCTGCATTGTTGCGCCAGCCTTCCATCTGATATTTGGCGAAATCGGCACCGTGTTGTTCATCTTTAAATCGGCCCGGATAATCAAAAATGTCGTATACCGTGTGCTGGTGCCCCATCTTTGACGGACGCTCCTCATACTGTGCCCGCCATTTCGGAGCGGTAAAGGTGTAATCCTGTGTGATCACCTTTGAGGGGCGAACCTGCGCAGTGCGACGGAAGTTATTGATGCAGTAGGTATCGGTCTCTGAAGCTGCGTTTGGGTTGTAAGGCAGCGCACCGATACTGAGCAATGCGCTGCAGTTATCCGCGAAAGTTAACTTCTGATCGTTGGCCTCGAGATACTCTTGTTCATAGAAGAAAATGCCCTCTTCGGCGGTCAGTCGTGAGATGAATTCGTAATCGCTTTCCATGAACTGAACGCAAAACTCCCGCGAACCGTGACTTGCGCGGAGTAGTGTGTCGTATTTGTTAATACCCATCTCCCGGAGCAGGGGTTCGATAATGGAGACAATATTCAGGTTCTGGAAACTGCGGCAATTTCGCCGGTGCGAGCTGCGCCAGAAATAAGGCCGGACAGTCATGCGGTACTCCGTCTGATGTTTGCCGGTATCTCCCTGTTCACAACATGTCACGATGCCGCGCACGCGGCGCTTTATTACCTCCCCTTGCCAAATCGTCAGGATCGCCATCTCATCCAGCACCTGATCAAAACCAATCGCCGGGTCGCTGCTGACCAGTACGATATTCAGCGTAAAGAGTTCTGAGTAAGTTTGAGAAAGCTGAAAACTGAGCACCGCGAAGGTGTCTTTTGCCGTGCTGCCTGCGGCGAAGGTAAAGCGTGTTCCGTTAATCGCCATGCTTTTATTCCTTTAGCTTCTGTTGAATTCATTTATCAGAAAGTGACTCCTCTTGTGATTTATATTCAATATAAATCAATAAGATAAATGGATTATTGAAAGGCAAAAGTAGACCTGGCGAAAAACGTTAGCTATGACTTTGATCACAGAAAACAGACAAAAAAATTGAGGTGCTGAGTGTCAAAAGTTATGTCTGAAGAGGGAAATAAAGCATGAAAGGTGGAAAGAAACAGTGCAGAAAAATAAATCGCACCTGGAACAAAATAATCTCAGGCGAGAAGGGCGCCAGCGGCAATATATGCAGGCATTATTGGATCACCTAACGGCGCAGCGCAGTCAGTGTAAATATCAGCATTTGTCCGTGTTCAGGCTGGTCGATCTATCTGTTTACACTTTTTCTTTGTAAAATTAGCAGGTTGAAATATTACAGAGCCGGTTTGTGAAATTGTTAAAACTACTATGATGTGAATGAGTTCTACTATGTATATATAAAAAATATATGAATTAATAAAGAAAACCCTTCATTGAAACAAGTAAAATTAATAAATGTGATATAGGCACATTAAATCCTCCAGGTTTCATGAGTACAATTTAATTTCACAACGTGAGGGTTTATCATGGCGAATAATATCTATTTAACGATAACAGGAAAGAAACAAGGTTTGATCTCGGCAGGATGTTCCACCTTCGATTCTATAGGTAACAAATATCAGGCTGGGCATCAGGATCAAATAATGGTCGTTTCATTCGAGCATGCATTAACCCGGGCTCAAAATGTAAATCACGGCCCTATTTCTTTCGTAAAATTCATTGATAAGTCATCTCCATTATTTGGAATGGCAATATCTAACAATGAAGAACTTGAGTTGAAATTTGACTTTTATAGAACGTCTGCATCTGGCGCTTATGAGCTTTACTATTCAATCACTGTCAGGAAAGCATTTCTCCATGGAGTCAGTGTTGTTTATCCTCATGCGATTGATCACTCTGGTAATCAACCAGAAGAAATGGTTTCAGTAAACTATCAAAGCATAACCTGGGAACATCATAAGGCAGGCACTGCGGGTTATAGTATTTGGGATGAGCGTATTTTTTAATCTCAAAAAAATGAAGTTTGAAAAAAAAGGATGATAAGGCCAAACCCTATGAATAATAAAAATGTGTTCTGTGAGCCAGCGCAAACGAAATTTCCACGATGGGATCTGATGGACTACACCATTTCAAAGTGGGAGAAAAATGGCGAAGAGTACTGGGGGCAGTCATATCTATTTCTATATAAAGACTCTTTCGTTAAATACCACAAAGACTTGATAATTAAGTATGCGAGTGAGGCGAAAATACCCGTGCTACTTCTAGCCGACGTGGCCTGGCAAGAGGCTGGAGGGAAACCAGATAACTTAAAGCCACAAGTGTTGTTATACAGACAACTTATAGATAAATTCAGAAGTAATAATGATTATTCAAATAGTGTATCCGTAGGTGTCGTAGCAATGCAAATACGTGTAGTTGCAGAGTTATTAGGTATTAATCCAAAAAATATTTCGAGCAGGCAACAATTACAGATTGGTCGATGTTTATTAAGCGATGATTTCAATTTGAAAATGGTTTCACTGCACCTGAGGGATTTGATAAAATTCGACTATCCTGATGCCAATACGCAAATATTGTCTGATGAAAATTTAATATTGGCAGGTTCAAGATACAATCGTGGAACCCAAAGGAAGAAAGAAGATTTCATTAGGGCTATGTCACTCCCTGATGACAGTCCTGAACGTGATTGCATTTCATACGGGCTTGCTATCATAAAACGAAGGAGTCGAGTTAAAAAGTTAATGGGGATTCAATAATGGAAAACCAGGGCAAAGCTTCACTTTCAAAGCTTCTTAAATCGGCGCAGTATTTTTACTGTCTTTTCTGTGCATTATTAATTTTTGCATTTTCTATTATAGATACAATTCACAGTGATGAAAGCATCCATCGATGGTGTGACAACGTCAATGGTGTTGATGGTATGGACGGTAATGTAACCAGAGGATTCTCATCATTTACAAGCGCTTTATTTTTGATCCCATTGTTATTTTCTTTATATACTGCCGTTCAAAACAAAAGACATTTTCTTTCTGCTTCAATAATATCTTTAATAATCTACTGGTTCTGGACATTCTTCGGCCGGTTCTGGTCTTGCTGAGTTATTTTTCTTGTACCGCTCGTGGTAAATCGCGCCTGAAATACAACAACCTCAGGCGCGCAAGCCGCTAACCCAAATACTCAATAATAGACAGGCCACCGTTGTAGTCGGTGCTGTAGATGATGCCCTGTGCATCGACAAATACGTCGCAGGACTGGATCACTTGTGGTCTGCCCGGACGTTTATCGACCATCTTTTCCGGGGCGGCAGGCACCAGCGCGCCGGTTTCTTTTGGCTGATAGGGATTGCTGATGTCGTAGGCTCGCACGCCTGCATTCTGGTAGGTGGCGAAAATGAGCGTTGAGCTGATGAAGCTTCCCGGCCGGTTTTCGTGCAGATTGTGCGGGCCGAAGTGCGCGCCTTTGCTGACGTAATCCCGCTCATCCGGCTGCGGGAAGGTGGAAATACTCACCGGATTCGATGGCTCCCGCACGTCGAACAGCCAGATCAGCTTCTCGCCGTCTTCCTGATTGTCGAGCACCGCTTCGTCCAGCACTACCAGCAAATCCCGGTCCGGCAACGGCAGCGCGGTGTGCGTGCCGCCACCAAAAGGCGGGCTCCAGTTGCGATGCGAAATCAGCTGCGGCGCAGTGCGGTCTTTGATATCCAGCAACGTCAGACCACCGTCACGCCAGCTGGCGTAGGCTGTGTCGCCGCTGATGATCGCGTGATGCAGCGCGTAGCGTTTACCTTCCGGCCAGTCCGGGGTTTCGCCTCCTGCGGTATGCATACCCGGCAGCCACCAGCGTCCGGCGACCTGCGGATTACGTGGATCGGCCAGGTCAATCGTCAGGAAGATATAATCACAGTAGCCGTCAATCAGCGCGGAAACGTAAGCCCAGCGCCCGCCGACGTACCAGATGCGATGAACGCCGATGCCTTCCAGCCCGAGAAAGCCAATCTCTTTTGGGTGATCGGGCGTCGATATATCAAAAATGCGTACGCCTGCGCTCCAGCCCCGCTCACGTGTGCCTTGCACTGTCTCGCTGACCGGGCGGGTGTAATAGACTTTCTCATCGGCGAAACGTACGTCGGCGAACAAATCGCGGGCGTTGATCACCAGCAGCAGATCATCGTGCGCCTGCAGATGCACGTTCCAGGTACCAGGCGGGGCAGCGACGAAACCGGCAGGGCGCGGATTTTTCGGATCGCGCACATCCACGATAGAAAATCCCTGCGACACCATATGGCCGATATACGCGTAGCCACGGTGCACCATGACCTGCACGCCGTCAGGTTTGCCGCCCTGATCGCTGTGGCCAATCAGCCGCATATTGCGGCAGTATTCGGGTTGGGGAAGAGATTGCGTTGTCATTGTATTGCCTGTCACCCTGTGTAATTAACCATCATTCGACCAGAAGACAATTCATTGAGCGTTTAAACACGCTTTTGGAATGCGTTAATGAATTGATAGTCCGAGTTTTGATGACCGCGCTTCGACTGGCAACGAACGAAAACGTATAAGTTAATGCTAAAGGGTATTAGCCATCCGGATGTCCGGGCGTAGGATGGTAACAGCTTCTATATTAAGGAAATCCCGATGAGTGATACTGATATCCGTGTGGTAACCGGCCCGGCCAACTATTTTTCTTTCCCAGGTGCGATTGACCGTCTGAGCGATTTTTACATGCCTGAGCAGCTGGATAAGGCGCTGTGGATCTACGGTGAACGGGCGTTAGTTGCCGCTCAGGATTATCTGCCTGATGCGTTTAGTGCTTCGCAGGCCAGGCGCGTGCTGTTCAAGGCGCATTGCAGCGAAACCGAAGTGCAGCGAATTGCTGACATCGGCGGGGGGGATCGTCAGGTCGTGATCGGCATCGGTGGTGGCGCGGTGCTGGATACCGCGAAAGTGGTGGCGCGCCGTCTGGGATTACCGGTAGTGGCAGTCCCGACCATCGCGGCCACCTGCGCCGCGTGGACGCCGCTGTCGGTCTGGTATAACGACGAAGGGCAGGCGCTGCGTTACGAAATCTTCAACGACGCCAATCATCTGGTGCTGATCGAGCCGCGCATTATTCTGGCCGCGCCGAAAGAATATCTGCTGGCCGGGATCGGCGATACGCTGGCGAAATGGTATGAAGCTGTGGTGCTCAGCCCGCAGCCGGAAACGCTGCCGCTGACCGTTCAGCTCGGGCTGAATACTGCGCTGACGATTCGCGACGTGCTGCTCAGTCAAAGTGAAGCCGCGTTGCAGGCGCTGGCGGATAACCAACTGACGCAGTCGTTCCTCAACGTGCTCGATGCGATCATCGCCGGTAGCGGTCTGGTCGGCGGGTTGGGGGATCGCTACACGCGTATCGCCGCCGCGCATTCGGTGCATAACGGTCTGACAGCACTGCCGCAGACCGATGCCTTCCTGCACGGCACCAAAGTGGCGTACGGCATTCTGGTGCAAAGCGCGCTACTCAGTCAGCCGGAGGTCGTGAGACAGCTGAAGGCGCTGTACCGCGTTCTGGATCTGCCGGTGAGCCTGGCGGAATTGAATGTCGATATTCACGATGAAAAGCAGATTGCGCGCCTCATTGAACGCACGCTACAGAAAGGGGAATCGATCCATCTTTTGCCAGGCTATCCCGACGCGAAACAGCTGCGTCTGGCGCTGGAATTTGTTGAAAGAAAATGAAGTAAAACCGGCGCGCTGACCAAAAAATCCGCCGTTTTGTCAGGATAATGTAAACGGCAGTTCAACAGAATTCATCCACTGTGGGCCTGCCGGTTTCTTTAACAGAGCGTTGTAAAGTTGTTTAAAAATCGGGTGATACCGTGAATATTTCAGGCAGCGGAAATCATTCATGGAACACTCATCCCTCAACGACATCGAATCCCTCAGCGGCACGCAGTCCGCTGACACGTCCAACAGCCAAAAAGCCAGCGGATTCAGTTTGTTTATGGATTTGCTGAGCGGCGCATGCGTGCCGGATAACCTCTGGCGTGACCGGATGTTCCGCGTGAAATACGCCGTCCGCACTTTATTGCACCCGCTGGATACGCTGAAAGTCCTTAACAAAATGGCCGCCGAACCGGTCTGGCAGGAAGCGTTCACTGTGCAGACCAAACTGCCGAGCAAAATTCACAAACCTTATCTGTATCTCGGGCTGCCATCCGCCGGTCGCGCCGGGGCACTCCTTGATCACTATGAGTTCGTCAGAAATCTGGAAAACGTGCAGCTGCGTAACACTTTTCTCAGCGCAGAAGGTCGCACCGTGAACCAGTTCAGCGGCAAAGATGGCGAAACCTTTAGCGTGGTGCTGGGGTCGATCGGTAAATCCGAGCGTGAAGGCGAAGCCAATATGTTTCTGTACATGGAAGAGACACTGCTGGCGGCGCTGACGTTCAGCGTGGTGCAACGCGCGGAAGGGCTGACGATGATCGTCGGCGGATTCCAGGGGGCGCATCGCTCAACGCCGCATGAGGTGATTAAACAGGCGACCAAATCGTGCTACGGACTGTTCCCGAAACGTTTGCTGCTGGAAAGCCTGCAACGCATCGCCGCGCAAACTGGCGTGCAGCGTATTCTGGCGGTCAGCGATACCGGCCATGTGTTCCGCAGTCTGCGTTATCGTCACCGCAAGAAAAACGTGTTTGTCGCCAGCTATAACGAATTTTGGGATTCCATCAGTGCGGCGCCGTATTCATCTGCGTTATACGACGTACCCTTGACGTTACCGCGTAAAACCATGGAAGAGCTGCCGAGCAAAAAGCGTTCTGAATACCGTAAACGCTATACCTTGCTGGATGAATTAAACCAAAGCACAACGTCATTACTGAAAGCCTGAACCAACGTTTTTTGTGATTTGACACGTCTGAAATTCACTCGCTGTAGCAAGCAACAGGGCCAGGGATTGGCCTTTCCTCCCTTTTCATGTGACTTGTATGGCAGCTCAACGCGCCTCTCTTTTTCCTACCTCAGATCTACGCTCATTTTAAGTCACGGTTTCGTAAAGCATTAGTGCGTTAATGATTCAATTCATAACTAATAGATTATGAATAATCTCGTCAATTGTGTTTTTTTTATGGATGAGAATGTTACACGTATCGCAAATCCGCCTGACAAAAACCCTCCCGCTGCGCTAAACGTGAGTTAATTCACATCTATTCATTCATTTCGCCTATATAAAACGCAATATCTATAAAAATGAAACACAGGTTCATAAATTCAAACTCTCTGGGCGGGAAACGCAATGAACACAGAAAAACCGATTTTATTCAGGCATCAGCTGGCGTACGGCGGCGGTAATTTACTGGGCAGCGGGGCGCTGGCCATTGCTGGTATCTGGCTGCTCTATTTCTACACCACATTCTGTGGCCTGACGCTGCTACAGGCTTCGGCGATCTTTTCTGTCGCCAGCATCATCGATGCAATCAGCAACCCGCTGATGGGTTACCTTTCCGATAACTTCGGCAAAACGCGCCTCGGCAAACGTTTTGGCCGCCGTCGCTTCTTTATCTTGCTCGGCATTCCTCTGATGATGTTCTACCCGCTGCTGTGGGTTGAGGGCTTCGGCTTTTGGTATTACCTGTCCACTTACGTGGTGTTCGAACTGATCTACACCTCGGTGATGGTGCCGTACGAAACCCTCGCGACGGAAATGACCACCGACTTCTCCGCGCGCTCTAAGCTGACTGGCTACAAAGCGATCTTCGGTAAAGTGGCCAATTTCCTCGCCGCGTTTATTCCCGGTCAGTTCATCCTTATCTACGGAAAAGACTCCGCCGAACCGTTCTTCTTCACTGCGCTGACTTACGGCGTGATCTTATGCGTCGCCATTGGCATGCTGTATCTCTCTTCCTGGGAACGTCCGACAGAAGAAACCACACCGGTTGATGAGAAGAAAATGACGCTGGGCAAAACCATGCTTACGCTGCTGCGTGACATGAAATCTACCTTCCACCTGCGCGTGTTCCGCAAACATCTGGGCATGTACCTGTGCGGATTCGGGGCGGAATGGCTGTTTGCTTCGGTCTTCACTTATTTCATCATTTTCGTTTTGCAATATGATCCAACCATGGTCGCCGGGCTGAGCAGCCTGAACTCGATTCTGCAACTGTTCTCCACCGCGATCTTCATCGGGATTTGCGTGAAGCACGGCTTCAGCAAGCCTTACATTCTGGCGCTGGGCATTGTGGTGTTCTCAGTGGCCTGCTACAGCCTGCTGCATTTCCTGCATCTGCCGCAGCAGTACGCCACGGTCGCCATGCTGACCATCACTGTCATCTTCGGTATCGGCACTGGCGGCGTGTATTACATTCCCTGGACGGTTTACACCTTCCTTGCGGACATTGATGAAGCCTTCACTGGCCGTCGTCGCGAAGGCATTTACGCCGGTGCCATGACCTTCTCCGGCAAGCTGATGCGCTCGGTGATCGTCTTCGTGATGGGCGCTATCCTCAGTTTCTACGGCTTCCAGTCCAAATCTCACACCCAGCCCGAAAGCGCCGTTACTGCCATTGCGATGGTGTTCTGTATCGGGGTGATTGCACTGGCGCTGATGGCGATGGTGTTCAGTAATCAGATGAAGCTGAACCGCAAAACTCACCTGGTGGTACTGGGCGAAGTGGCGCGTATCAAAGCGGGCGGCGAAATCAGCCAGATCCAACCGGACGTTCGTGCGGTAATGGAAAACCTGATTGGCTATCCGTACGAACAATGCTGGGGCAACAGTGAAGTCTGCCGCAAAATCTTCGATACGCCCGCCGTTGACCTGAACGCTCCTAAACCGATGGTGAGCACCACGCAGCACCCGTAATTCCTGAGCTTTACCTTACTCACGATAACCTAACCGACTGGCCGGTACACCCGGCCAGCGACGCCTTACGCATTCAGGATGAGAAAGATTATGTGGGAACGACACCTGTTTATTGTCGCGCTGTCTCTCGGGGCAAGCGCACAGGGCATGGCCGCCGCATTGCCTGCCCCCGGCAGTCTGGTCTGGCACAGCATCACCTTTGGCCAGTCCACCGATATTAATTTTGCGACTAACGTTTTGCCGGAAAAAATCGGCATGAACGAAACCCGGCTGGCGGACGGTAAAACCATCCCCGCCGCCGGAACGCCGCTGACGACGCCGTTTACCGTTGAAAGCCGCGGCGGAAAGGTGGGTAACAGCCACGACGGATTAACCTATTTCTACACGCGCTTACCGGCCGACGTGAATTTCCAGCTGGAAGCGGACATCACGCTCAACCAGTTTGGACCGGAAAACGGTGCCAAACCGGCGGGTCAGGAAGGCGCGGGTTTGCTGGTGCGCGATATTCTCGGAATGCCACGCGAGCCGGTGACCAAACCGGGCATCGAGGAATTGCCAGCGGCGTCCAATATGGTCATGAACAGCGTGATGGCGACAGGCGATAAACCACCGGTGGTTGCGTTAATTGCCAGACAGGGCGTGAAGCAGCCGTGGGGCAATACCGGCATCGGCATTGTGCGCGAAAGTTATCATCCGCTGACCACCCCCGCGCATTTCTCCCTGCGCCTGACGCGCACGGACACCGGCTTTGACGTCGCGTATGCGCCTCAGGGCAGCGAACAGTGGACGACGAAAACTGCCGAAGGCGCTGGCCGCATCACAATGCTTGATAAAACCGGCTATTACGTCGGGTTCTTCGCCTCGCGCAACGCCAGCATTACCGTCAATCACGCTAAGCTGACGCTCAGCGAAGCGCACACACAGCCTTCCGCACCCTACGTGACGCCGTCACTGAGGCCGCGCATTGAAGTGATGTCCTCTCCGGCGATAGCCCGACGCGACGGTGTTTTCCAGTTGCGCACTAACGGTGACGGGCAGTTGCAGATTGAACAGGGCGGCAAACCGCTGCTTCGTCAGCAAACGGTGCGCGGCGGCGAAGTGGCCGCGGTGCCGTTCCACGCCGACCAGCCCGCAACGGTGCTGCGCGTGACGTTTACGCCGAAAAATGGCCAGCCGCTGATGCAGGAATTTCCGGTCAGTATGGTGCTGGTGAGCAATCCGGATGAATTGTACGTCTCAGCGCAGGGCGCAGCGGGCAATGACGGCTCCCGCGCGCATCCGCTGGATTTCGCCAGCGCGGTCAATCTGCTGGCACCGGGCGGTACGCTTTGGCTGGAGGATGGTGACTATCCGGCAAGCTGGATCCCGGCGACCGCCAGCGGCACGGACAAGGCGATGAAAACGCTGAAAGCGCAGGGCGATAAGGTAATTTTCAACGGCTTGAAACTCGACGCCAGTTACTGGAACGTGCAGGGCATTACCGTGACGAAGAAAAGTTTCCATGTTGCCGGAAGTTACAATCATATCGACCGCGTTAAAGCACATCACGCCGACGATACCGGCATCTGGGTGGCCTCGCCGGACGGCATCGGTCGCGCATTGTGGGCGAGCCACAATCTGATCAGCAATTCAGAATCCTGGGGAAATCAGGATCCGGGGCGGAAAAATGCCGATGGCTTTGCGGTGAAAATGCGCGTCGGTGAGGGCAACCGTCTGGTGAACTGCTATTCCCACGACAACGTCGATGACGGTTTCGATCTGTTCAATAAGATCGAGGACGGCCCGAACGGCGTTGTCACGATTGAAAACAGTTTCTCGGTTCACAACGGCAGCAACGGTTTCAAACTCGGTGGCGAAGGATTACCGGTCGCGCACGTCGTCCGCCATAACGTGGCGGTGGAAAACGGCATGGACGGCTTTACCGATAACTTTAATCCCGGCGCACTGGTGATTGAAGACAACCGCGCGCTGAACAACAAACGCTTCAACTTCCTGTTCCGCCCGTCGCCTTATACCCCCGCTGATAAACAGGGCGTGTTCAAAGGCAACGTTTCGCTGAGTACTACGGAGGGCAAGTACGACGACGCGGTCAGCGGCAACGCAGATGACAGCAATTATTTCTATACCGGCCATAAAAGCGTGAATAACACCGGAAAAGAAATACAGCCGCAGGATTATCTTTCTATGACACTCCCGGAACCCGTGATGCGTAATCCGGACGGTACGTTTAATTATCAATATTTTCTAAAAAAGAAATAAATGAAGCCAAAATAAGACTGAAGTCTTAAATACAAACATAAAAACACTACTCAATATCTCTGGGATTATTAAAACATGAAAAATAACAGACTGCTGCTCTGCGGTCTGCTGCTGGCCAGCGCCGGTAGTCAGGCTGTCACTATTGATCTTCGCCATGAATGGCTGGACGACAGTAAGCAAAATAAAGACCGGGCGATGGTGTCACACCGTTTTGCCAGCGGCTTTGGTTTCTCGCTGGAAGCCAAGTGGAAGTCCGGTGGGGATAATCCAAACAAACCCTTTAATAATCTGGTGGATAACGGCACAGAGAGCACCGTCAGCTATCAGTATAAAGTGACGCCGGCGTTTTTCCTGCAACCCGGTTTTACGCTGGAATCCAGTTCGGATAACAGCATCTATAAGCCATTTTTAACCGCCGGATATACCTTCGACAGCGGCATCTACCTTAATGCCCGTTACCGTTATGAATATACCCGATATACCAAAGAGAATACCGAAGACCGTAAAACCAATCGGGGCGAAATCTGGCTGGGATATCGTCTTGCCGACTGGCGTTTCGAATATAACTATATTTATAAACACAGCGACCAGGTGTTATACGACAATGATAAATGGGATTACGAACAGGATCTAAAAGTCGCTTATAACATTAATAAACAATGGACGCCGTATGCGCAGATCGGCGATGTCTCAGTGCGTAAAACCACCGACGAACGCCAGACGCGGTTCCGTCTCGGCGTGCAATACAATTTCTGATAGCTAAACCTCAACATGTCTGACAGACACGCCGGTCGGTTCAACACTTACCGGCGTTTTTAGGTTTCTGCCTGTGCGGTCGTTCAAACTTCTGGTGCATCCCGCCAGATTCTGCCTACTTCGCCGCACTGCATGGCCACGGCGCCAGCTGGGTGCGCCTGTCTTATGACAAATGGCACCATTTACTTATCCGGGTGAAGTTCCTTTCAACGGTAAGCCGGAGTTTGAACCGATCCGCCGTCGCCTTGCCGGGAATGAATAGCCTGGCAAAATAATAAGTTTGTTTACGTTCGTTTATATTTCCATGTAACCTCACTCAAATATAAACGAACGATTTAAACTGCTTTTGCAGGTTGACAATAATATACAGCATGGGTAAATTGCACGAGCCGGAAGTTGCGGCCTTTATCCACTAATACATAAGAGACTAATGGACACAGTATTTAGTAACTCACCGGACGACGCTGACATAGCGCGCCGGAATTTTAAACATGAAATCGATTGTGATCATTTCATCGTTTGGGTGTGCCTCGCCAGAGCCTGATGCTCTTGTGTTATCTCACCTCAACCTGAAAGTCACGGTCCCGAGGTGTGTTATGAAGTTCAAATCTACCCTTTTTGCCGATGTCAAAACGCTGACGTCCACTTTGCGTGTCCGCCCGTCCCGCGACAGGACGCTGGGTGCCCGTAAGAAAGATTCGCCATCCATTTTTTCTTCTAAAATCAACAGAATGCATTCCTCTGTGACCACCTGGCGTGTCAGTCCTGTCACCGGCCGGCTGGAGCAGCGTTGTATCGTTTCTGACAGCGAAGAACCGCAAAGTCGGTTTTCCCCCGCCTGATTCAGCCCGTGGCATTTTTGCCGCGCTGAACATCGTCTTTATTGACGCCTGACCGTTATCGTCTTTTTTATTATTTCTGTTCATGGAAATAATAAAGAGAGCGGCGAAGCCATGCCGAAATAAAAGACAAATAATCGATTTCACTCCGTTTATTTAATGCTCGTTGTTGAAAGGGAATTAATAAATGGCGGGAAGTCCTGCGCATTAAAATTGATAAATACCGATCGCTTAATTAACGCGAATGTTTCTGGCAGGAACATCGCTCGGCAAAATCTGCCGAAGCGTTGAAAGCCATGGTCCGCACGACCGCCAGCGTATTGCGTCGCGATGCGGCAGGACAACCGGGCAAACCAAACAGTGGTTCTGATCCGCTGAACAAGGTGCCGCAGCCCATCGCGGCACCTGTCCTGACGCTTAATTTCGCTGTCAGCTTTTGACCAAAATCTTTTCATCATAAAAGAATAACAACGACAACCCTGAAAAAGGGGAGCAAAGAAATGACTGTAATGACCATGACCACCCAATCCGGAACCCAGCTGCTGATCAACCTGGCTGGCGCGATCGCGCTGCTGCTTTGGGGTTCCCATATGATTTCGACCGCGCTGCAACGCGGTTTTGGTACACCGCTGCGTAACTGGATGGGGCGGCACCTCACCAGCCGCTGGATGGCGCTGCTGGCCGGTATCGGCATCACCGGCTTGTTGCAAAGCAGTACGGCGGTCAGCCTGATGGCGACCTCCTTTACCGCCGCCGGAACCCTGGGCCTCGCGCCGGCGCTGGCGGTGATGCTCGGCGCAAACGTGGGCTCCACGCTGGTGGTGCAACTGATGAGTTTCAACACCGGTGTTGCTGTCCCGCTGCTGATACTCAGCGGCTTCGTGGTATTTAAAATCCGCGATCATTCTGGTTTCGAAAGCGCCGGTTGCGCGCTGATTGGCCTCGGCCTGATGCTGATGTCGCTTAGCCTGCTGGGCGCGACGCTTAGCCATATCGAAACCACGCCGGTGTTCCACGCCGTGATGCAGGGGCTGGAGGGCGATACGCTGATCGCACTGCTGGTGGCGATCGTCCTGACGCTGATTTGTCACTCGAGCGTCGCGGTGATTTTGCTGATTGCCTCGCTGGCCGCCACCGGCGTGATGACGCCGGTCACCGCGATGGTACTGGTGCTCGGGGCGAATATCGGCGGGGCATTGCCGCCGGTGCTCAACGCCGGTTCCGCCGCTGCACGCCGTCTGCCGGTGGGAAATCTGCTTATTCGTGGTGCAGGCTGCGTGCTGGCGCTGGCGATGATGCCGGTGCTCAGTACGCTGGCCGACAGGCTGGCGCTGACGCCGCCGCAGTGGGTGATCGGGTTTCACACGGCATTCAGCGCAGTGCTGGCGGCGGCCTTCATCGGCCTGACCGCACCGATGGCCCGTATGCTGGAGCGACTCTTGCCGGAAGCCGGGCGCGCCGTTGACGCCGGAATGCCGATGTATCTCGACGAAGCCGGGCTGGATATCGCCTATATCGGGCTGTCCAACTCGGTGCGTGAATCGCTGCGCGCCGCCGACATGCTGAACTTGATGCTCGACCGGCTGCGGGCGCTGTTCCACGCGCCCGAAAATCGTTCAGCGGCAGACATCCGCCAGCTGGATCACCAGCTTGACGGACTGAGTGCGGCGATCCGCGCGTATCTGGCCGATCTGGGGCAGGACGGGCTGAGCGATTCCGACGCCGACCGCGCGCAGGAGATCCTGATGTTTGTGATCAACACAGAGCACGCCGGAGACATTCTCTCCAGCAGCCTCGCGCAGCTGGCGACACGTCGTGCGCAACGGGGTGAGCTGTTCAGTGAATTCGAGTTGCATAACATCGGCCTGCTGCATGAGGAAATTCTGACCAGTCTGCGTCTGGCGGTCACCGCGTTCCTTGGCGAAGACCTGCCTGCCGCACATCAGCTGGTGGCGCGAAAGGAAGTGATCCGCCAGATCGAAGCCACGGCCAGCCGTGAGCATTTTAAAAAGCTGCGTGAGGATAAAAATGCCTGGGCGGAATCGGGCGATATTTTCCAGCGCGTACTGCGTGATTACCGCCGCGTACATCATCACATTGCCGCCGTGGCCTATCCGGTGATTGACCGGCTGAGTGATGAGAGTCTGCTGGTGAGAAATGACCGGGACAGGCTGGAGGAAGGCAGACCATGAGGCGCAGTCGGTTCTGGAATAATCCGATAATCCCTTTAGCCCCTTTAATTGGGGCTATAGTTAATCGATTGTAAAAGCAAGAAGCACAGCATGTGATTGTGCTCAGCCTCACAAACAGGAGCATCATTTTGAACAGCAGCACGCAGGATACTACCCCGGAAACACCCCCGAATCCCGCCATACACGGCGGGGATTATGCGTTCTTCTTCGACGTCGATGGCACGCTGGCAGAAATCTGCCCCGAGCCGGACGCCGTCAGTATCCCCGTTAATGTCCGTAACAACCTGCAAACTTTGTCGGTGGCCTGCAATGGCGCGCTGGCGCTGATCTCAGGCCGCCCGATTGAGCAACTGGATCAGCTCGCCACGCCGTTTGTCTTCCCGGCCGCCGGTGTTCACGGCGCAGAACTGCGCGACAGCGCAGGCAATCTGCACCGCGTTTCCCTGCCGGAAGCGGTGGCGGTGCCTTTACTGCACATGCTGGAACAGGGAATGGCGGAAATGCCGGGTACGCTGCTCGAAGCAAAAGGAATGGCGTTTGCGCTGCATTACCGTCAGGCAACGGATTACCAGCAGCAGGTGCTAACGCTGGCTGAAGCCGCTGTGGCGAAGTTTCCGCAGCTGATGTTACAGCGCGGGAAATGCGTGGCCGAAATCAAACCCCGCGGCAATGATAAAGGGGCCGCCATCACCGAATTTATGCAGCAGGCGCCGTTTGCTGGCCGCACGCCGGTGTTTGTCGGTGATGACCTGACCGATGAAAAAGGGTTTCAGGCCGTCAACGCGCTGCACGGGATCACCGTGAAAGTCGGAGATGGGTCAAGCCATGCGCGCTACCGGCTCGGGAAAGTCACCGACGTTTACAGCTGGATTGAACAAATGCTTGAACAAGCGATGTTACAACGTCACCTAAATAACAATAATGTAGAAGTAAAGGAGTCCAGTTTATGAGTCGCCTCGTTGTAGTCTCTAACCGTATTGCCATCCCTGATGGCACCAAATCCGCCGGCGGTCTTGCCGTCGGTATTGTGGATGCATTGAAAAATACTTCCGGCCTGTGGTTTGGCTGGAACGGTGAAATCAGCGAAATCTCTGAGAGCGAAGAAGATGATATGAGCGTGGTGGAAGACGACGGTATTACGTATGCCTCGGTCCCGCTCAATCAGAACGATTACGATCTCTATTATTGTCAGTTCTCCAACGCCGTCCTTTGGCCTGCGCTTCATTACCGCATCGATCTGGTGGATTACCAGCGTGAAGCCTGGGAAGGTTACTGCCGTGTAAATGACCTGCTGGCGAGAAGATTGCTCCCGCTGCTTAAACCTGACGATATTCTGTGGATCCACGATTATCATCTGCTGCCTTTTGCTGCGTCACTGCGAAAACTGGGCGTGACCAACCGCATCGGTTTCTTCCTGCATATTCCGTTCCCGACACCTGAAATCTTCAACGCAGTGCCGCCTCATAACGAGCTGCTGGAAATGATGTCGCAGTACGATTTGCTGGGGTTCCAGACCGAAGGCGACCGTCTGGCGTTTCTTGATAATCTGGGCGAGCTGACCACCTTGCAGCCGACCGGCACTTATATGCATCAGGCTTTCGGTAACACCTTCAGCACCGGTGTTTATCCGATCAGCATCGCGCCGGACAGCATCAAAGAGATGGCCGAAGGGCCACTGCCCTCCAAACTGGCGGCGATGGAGCAGGAACTGCGTGAAGCGCAAAATATCATTTCCTGTGAGCGTCTGGATTACACCAAAGGTCTGCCGGAGCGTTTTCTGGCGTTCGAAGCGCTGCTGGAGAAATTCCCGCAACATCGCGGTAAAGTGCGTTACTCACAAATCGCACCGACGTCGCGCGGTGATGTGCAGGCTTATCAGGATTTGCGCCACCAGCTTGAGACCGAGGTCGGACGCATCAACGGTAAATATGGCAGCCTGAACCAGACGCCGCTGTTTTACCTCAATCAGCATTTCCAGCGCAGTTTACTGATGAAGCTGTTCCGCCTGACCGACGTCGGGCTGGTCACGCCGCTGCGTGATGGCATGAATCTGGTGGCGAAAGAGTATGTGGCGGCGCAGGATCCGAAAGATCCGGGTGTGCTGGTGCTTTCTCAGTTTGCCGGTGCCGCCAATGAACTGACCGCTGCGCTGATCGTCAACCCCTATGACCGCGATGATGTCGCCGCCGCGCTGGATAAAGCACTGACCATGCCGCTGGAAGAGCGTATTGAGCGCTACAACGACATGATGAACGTCCTGCATAAAAACGATATCGCCAACTGGGGCGATACCTATCTGAAAGATCTGAACGCCATCTCCACCCACAGCATCGGCCATGACGCCGTGGCGTAAATAACATCGTCACATTCCACTTTCTGGCGCAGCCCTGAGTCCGGGCTGCGCTCTTTCAGCAATACAGAGGCTTGTATCATATGGAAAACACCAAAATTCAGATGAAGGATCCGACTGAGTTCGATGTGGAAGACGATCGCCTGACTGAACTTGAACCTATTGAACTGATTCTTGAAAGAATGATGGACGCCGAGCCAGAGCCGGAGATGATCGAAGGCCTGCCGCATTCTGATGCGCTAACGCCCGCCGACCGTTATCTGGAACTGTTTACCGCCGTGCAGTCCTCGCACCTGTTTGAAGACAGCAAAACCTTTCCCGACTGCCCGCCGAAAATGGATCCGCTGGATATTCTCCTGCGCTACCGCCGTATCAAAAATCATCCCGGCTTTAACTTACAGCGCTTTGTGGACGCCCACTTTTCGCTGCCTGCGCACCACGGTGATGAGTATGTTTCCGATCCGGGCGATTCCCTGAAAGAACACATCGATAAGCTTTGGCCAGTTCTGACCCGCCAGCCTGAAGATCACGTGCCGTGGTCTTCTCTGCTGCCGTTGCCACAGGCGTACGTCGTGCCGGGCGGGCGCTTCAGCGAGACTTATTATTGGGATTCCTACTTCACCATGCTGGGGCTGGCGGAAAGCGGTCGTAACGATCTGCTGCGCACCATGGCGGACAATTTCGCGTGGATGATCGAAATCTACGGACACATTCCGAACGGCAACCGCACTTATTACCTCAGCCGCTCACAGCCACCGATTTTTGCGCTGATGGTCGAACTGTTCGAGGAAGACGGCGTGCGCGGCGCGAAGCGTTATCTCGATCACCTGCTGATGGAATACGATTTCTGGATGGACGGTGCGGAATCATTGACGCCCAATCAAGCTTATCGTCACGTGGTCTGCTTGCCGGATGGCACGTTGCTTAACCGTTACTGGGATGACCGTGATACCCCGCGCGATGAATCCTGGCGGGAAGACGTAGAGACCGCCAAACTTTCCAGCCGTCCGGCCAACGAGGTGTACCGCGATTTACGTGCGGGCGCAGAATCCGGCTGGGATTATTCGTCGCGCTGGCTGCGTGATGCCGACCGCCTCGCCAGTATCCGCACCACGCAGTTTATCCCGGTGGATCTCAACGCGTTTCTCTACAAGCTGGAAAGCGCTATCTGCAATATTTCCGGCCTGAAAGGCGATAAAGTCACCGCCGCGCAGTTTCGTGAAAAAGCTGACCTGCGCCGCGAGGCGATCAACCGCTATCTGTGGGATGAAGAAGAAGGGTGCTTCCGCGATTACGACTGGCATCAGCAAAAAATGGCGCTGTTTTCTGCCGCCAGCGTGGTACCGCTGTACGTCGGCCTCGCGACTCACGCGCAGGCCAAACGGCTGGCCGGGGCGGTGCAAAATCGCCTGCTCACGCCGGGTGGAATCATGGCAACCGAATACGACACCGGCGAACAGTGGGATAAACCCAACGGCTGGGCACCGCTGCAATGGATGGCCATTCAGGGCTTTAAGCTGTACGGCAACGACGCGCTCGGCGATCTCATCGCCCGCAGCTGGTTGAAAACGGTCAATCAGTACTATCAGCAGCATCATAAACTGATCGAGAAATACCACATCTCCGGCGATGCCTCTCGCGGCGGCGGCGGTGGCGAATATCCGCTACAAGACGGTTTCGGCTGGACCAACGGCGTGGTGCGCAGGCTGATCGGTTTGTATGGTGAGAATTATGATTGACCGCTTGTCTGTATGCCGGTCTCTCTGATAAAAACGGGGACTGGCTTTCTTTCACAGGCATACAGGAACCGTTCAGATGTCGACACACCCGATACGGCAGGTCATTGAAGCCTGCGACAAAGCGATCACCGCCCGCGATTTCGACCTGCTGATGACGTACTACGCCGAAGATGCGGCGCTGGTGGTGAAGCCTGGTATGGTCGCCACCGGCAAAGACAATATCCGCAAAGCTTTCGTGGCGATCTCTGATTATTTTCAGGGGCAGCTGGTAGTGGAACAGGGCGAGATGCAGGTCATCGAAGGCGCAGGCGATGCGCTGGTCATTATGGAAACAGTATTACATTACCCGGACGGAGAAGGTGTTTTCGTGACAACGTCACGTCGCGCCACTTATGTTTTTCGCCATGATGCGGACGGGCATTGGGTGTGTACCATCGATAACTCCTATGGGACGGATTTGCTCAACATAAGGTGAGTTGACAGGATTATTTGCTGCAACCGATTCTGAAAGTAATCTCAGCATCTGGTAAGGGCAATATCACTTAGGCAGAATAAGAAAAAACGGGAGAGTAAATCAGGGATAGTCATGAAAGCCAGAATGATCGTTACCAAACTTGAAGTACGCAATATTAAGCTCACACGGAGTACGGGGAGAGTCGGACACGACTTTGATTTAGTCGCGAAAGTGAGAGTCCAGCCGCGGACAATGGGTGCGCTTTCTGGTGAGGGTATTGATTGCCCTGAATTACAATGGATTGAAACGATTGACTGGTACCGGTTTGATACGTTTGCCAATCACTGGATACATGCGGGTACGCAAACGCACAATAAAGATCTATACAAAGCGAACCCCATGTCTCAAACGTTTATCACCTGGCGGGAAGAGAGTCGTTACGCATTTGCCCGACATACACCCTGGTTTCCAGCCACACTGAAAAATACCTACGGTACTGAAGCCAAACACTGGATCGCCCAGAACGGTTTCGAATGGGAGATCCCCATCAGGGATATTCCCGCCATAAGTTTGCTGGACGGCTCGGGTGGCGGTGCAGGCGCCAGTCTGGTCATCGGCCCCACCCGCCGCCGGGTCATCCGTTTCGAACTCGGTTTTACCGGGTGTCATCATCGAATTCATTGCGCACAAATACTCGAAACCATGAATGGCCAACCCACGATAAATGCTTTTGTACAAAGAAAATTAACCGACGCAGAGCTAAATGCCCCCCACAACGTTATCGCTTGGCGAAATTTAGCGGGCTCGTAGTTCAGCCACATCACGGGCTCCCACATGGCCCGTGAAATTCCCTTTCGCACCAGCAATCACCTAAGCAGTACGCTTTCAGGATTTATCATCCGCATTTAAAAGGACCCTGAACTCTCCCGCCATTATGACACCGTCGAAAAGCTGCTCGCCAACCAGAATATTGATCTGGTTGTCGTATTAGCAACGCACGCGGTGTTGAGAATAAACATGACAACCTGGTAGAGGGAATGCAGGACGTCGCATACCTTTATGCGGCCTACGCGCGCGATAAAACGACAGGGTCGTCAGAGGCCACGACGTTTGAAGATGCATTACGACAGCACCAGCTGATCGACCAGATCACTTCCGCTGCGGTAATTCCTCAGAAAACCGTACCGTAATGGCGTCGCGTTCATACCCCTGACGCTCGGTCAGAATGTGGTACAGCTCAGGCCGGCGACCGGATATCCAGCGGCGGCCGGTGCTCATCGGGATTAACGAGAGATCGAGCACCGCGCGTACCATCGCGTCACCGGCGGCCCAGGTTTCTTCGGCGATGCGGCCATAGGGATCGAGGATCATCGCGTTGCCGGTGCGCACTTCGTCATCGTCAGCGCCGACGCCGTTGCTGAACAGAATAAACAGCCCGTTATCGTGAGCGCGGGCGGGCAGCCAGCGCATCAACCATTCGCGGCCGTTGGGGCCTTTGAACGCGGCGGTGATTTCCGCTTTGCGCTCTGCGCGTTGCTCCCAGAGTTCCAGCGGGATTGGCTTCATGCCATGCGGGCTGCGCGAATGCGTGCCGCCGGTCTGATGCGGGGCCAGCAGGATATCGGCGCCGAGCAGCGCGGTGGCGCGTACATTTTCCACCAGATTATTATCCCAGCAGATCAGGATGCCGACCTTTACACCCCAGGGTGTATCAAACACCGTAAAACCTTCGCCACTGCTGATCGCCGGATGCTCAAAGGCGTGCAGCTTACGATGGGTATGCAGCGAACCGTCCGGCATGCAGGCCACGTAGGCGTTGTAGAGTCGGCCATCCGGCGCGCGTTCTATCAATCCCGCGCCAATCAGCATCTGATGTTTCATTGCCAGCGCACGGATAAGTGCCACTGACGGGCCGGTTTCCACCGGTTCCGCCAGCGCTTCAAAGCCCGCCACGCTGAGCTTGGGCACATGCCAGTAGCCAGTGATACACATTTCTGGAAAGGCGAGTATTTTCACACCTTCGACGGCGGCCTGCCCGATAAATTTCTCCATCATCATCAGGTTATGTTTCTTGTCTCCTGCCTGATGCTGGAACTGAACCACTGCCGCTTTGACTGACTGATTGTTTTGCATCGCTGCTCTCCGGACGTTTTCAGGGGGTCTGTTGACGCTGGTATTACAGCAAACGGGCTGATAACTTTATAATGAAGAGTTTTCCAAATTTGATAACCATTCGGAATGTAAAATGAACCTGCGTTTGCTCCACGCTTTTGTGATGCTGGCTGAAAAAGAGAACTATGCCGCTGCCGCTGACGCGCTGGCGTTATCCCAGCCTGCGCTGACCAAACAGATCAACCTGTTGGAAGCGACGCTGAATGTGACGCTGTTTTCGCGCGGGCGGCACGGGACGTGCCTGACCACCGGCGGCCAGCTTCTATTGCCTGAGGCGAAGAAGGTATTAAAGCAAAACGCAGTGTTTTTACAGCACGCGACGCAGATAGCAAAAGGTGGTGAAGGTGTGATTGCCGCCGGGTTCGGGCTGTCGGGTTTTCTCTTTGCGCCACAGTGCATTGCGCGGTTCCGGGCGCAATACCCAGGTGTAGCGTTCCGGCTGGAAGATCTGCCGTCCGCGCAGCAATATGACATGTTGCAGAGCGGGGAATTGCAGGTGGGATTTGTCCGCGTACCGCCGCCCGCGCCGCTCAGCTATCACGTGCTGTTTGAAGATAATCTGGTGCTGGTCGCACCGGAAGATAACGGCCTGAGCCTCAGCGGATGGCTGAAGAAATTGCCGCTGTTGCGCTTATACGCGGATCGCGGTCGCGGCCTGAATGCGCAAACCGACCGCTTTCTGGAGGAAAACCGCTGTTTTGCGTCAGCCACGCAGCAGGCGGAAGATATCCAGACCATTGTGGCGCTGGTGATCGCCGGGATCGGGGTGGCGCTGTTGCCACAAAGCGTCATCCACATCGCGCCGCCGGGGCTGAATATTATTCCACTGACCGGCAAAGCAGCGCGCTGGCAGGTGGGTATCGCGTGGGATGCGCAGACGCCCGATCTGATCCGCGATAACTTTGTGAAGATGGTGATCGGCTAGATCGGAAAGATGTGCACGTTTTTACGCGAAAATCTCTAGGCGTTTCAGGAGATTTATTTAATGAACCTATTCAGTCATTGTAAATCCAAATAATCAGTGAGTTTTAAAAAGCAATCTCACGAACAGAACATAAATTTCATGAATATTTAAAGGAATAATATCATGGCAAATCTTATATATCTCACTCTCAATGGCCAGACTCAGGGGCTGATCTCATCCGGTTGTTCATCACTTGACTCTATTGGAAATAAGGCGCAAATAGCCCATTTAGATCAGATAATGGTTTATGAGTTAACGCACTCCATTTCCCGAGATCAGAATGCAATGCATCACCCGGTGATCCTCACTAAACCTATCGATAAGTCATCACCTTTACTCGGAAAAGCGATTTCTGAAAATGAAATGCTTACCTGCGATATTGATCTGTATCGTACGAACAGATTCGGTGCCAACGAACTTTATTATAAGTTGAAATTAACTCAGGCTCGTATTGCCGATCTTCATCTTATATTCCCTCATATTATATTTGATAGTAAAGGGCAGCCTCAGGAAGTCGTCACGTTATCTTATGAAACGATAACCTAGGAACATATCTCAGCAGGTACAAGCGCGTACAGTTTGTGGCATGACAGAGTGATGTAAGACATTGACGTATACTGGCAGGTGGGAATTTCTCCTGCCAATATTTGGAAATGAAAGTACGAATTTTAGGGATTCAATTCTGTTTTTTGCTGTCACTTTTCCCCCATGGTTTTACGCCAGTAATCTCAAAGCATTTATTTTTGTCCTTCACATAATAGACCCCCGAGAATGCACCGCCAACGGGGCAGGAGTGATAGGATGAAAAGGCAAAAGCAATATTTATGGCAGGCCCTAGCAATACTGATGAAAAGAAAATAATACAGGTTATCATCCCTAGTTTATCCACATATTTCATCACGCGTGGATCTACTTTTTGATTTCTGGTGAAAAAAGAACTCAGAAAAGCAACTTCATAGGCTAAATATAATGGCATAACAGTCAGAATGGGCAGGCTTCTCCAGTTAAAATATATTATATCCGCGAATGATAGGATTTTTAGAATATCTTGTAATGTCAGCCAAATAAGGAAAGGTATTGGCATGGGGAAAATAATTACAGCTATTAATCGAGCGATAATATTTCTATTGGATTGTAATTTTTCATCTGTTTTTTTTGAAAAACTCATTATATGTTCCTCTCAGGGATTATCAATTTTGTGCCTATTCCCTTCGCCCCATGGTTTCACGCCAGTAATCTCAAAGCATTTACTTTTATCTTTCACGTAATAAACACCGGAGAATGCACCGCCAACGGGGCAGGACTGATAGGATGAAAAGGCAAAACCTATATTGATCAGCGGACATGCAAGTAATGAAGAGAAAAACAAAACCCCATAAATGATGGACATATGCAGCATATATTTCAGTAACTTTTGGTTTGCCTTTTTATTCTCTGTAAAAAAACAACTAATAAATAGGCACTCGAGATAAATCAAGAAAGGGGCTGATACTAATATTGGTACTACCCTCCAGTTATAATAAACAACGTCAGAACCGCCAAACAAATCCATCAGATCATAAATACAATAGCGAAAAAGGAAAAACTGCAGTATAGGGAATATAGTCACCAATAAAAATAAGTACAGCAAAGTCTTGTATCTACCAGGCATGTAATCACCAATTCCTATTAGGGAAAATAAATATTATTAGCTTCTCATTCATGAAGTTTATTCACTTTATGGCCATCTCCTTTCCCCCATGGTTTTACGCCAGTAATCTCAAAGCATTTATTTTTGTCCTTCACATAATAGACCCCCGAGAATGCACCGCCGACGGGGCAAGAATGATAGGATGAAAAGGCAAAACCTATATTGATCAATGGCCCCGCGAAAATAGCAGGGAAGAAAGTAAAGATAGTGAATGCAGTAATATGAAGCATGTACTTGAGTACTGCTGGGTGTGCTTTCCAGTCCGTTGAAAAAAAACAACTGATGAAAAGGATTTCAAAATAGACCATCATGGGTATACTGGTCAGTATAGGGAGTGCACGCCAGTTAAAATAAATGACATCACTGCCAGAGAATAAAGTTAGGAAGTCTTTACCACAAACAGTGCCCAAAAAATAAATGACGAACGGCAGGGATATTACTAGTACATACAAACAACAGATACCTTTTGTTTTATCTCGCATATGAGTTACCTGGCTCAGTTTTTTTGAAAAAATCATTCGTATTTATTATTGAAGCTTCTTCGTGTTAGGGTCGTCTCTTTTACCCCATGGTTTCACGCCAGTAATCTCAAAGCATTTACTTTTATCTTTCACGTAATAAACACCGGAGAATGCACCGCCGACGGGACAGGAGTGATAGGAGGAAAATCCAAAACCGATATTGATTAATGGCCCTGCGAAAACAGCTGGGAAAAAGGTAAAGATAGTGAATGCAGTAATATGGAGCATGTACTTAAGTATAGTTGGGTGTGCCTTTCTGTCCTTTGTAAAACAACAACTGATGAACATGATCTCAAAATAGACCATTATGGGTATACTGGTCAGTATAGGAAGTGCACGCCAGTTGAAATAAATAACATCTGAGCCTGAAAAAATATTCAAAAATTCGGCACCACATACTGAGATACAGAAATAGATCACAAAAGGAAGACCAATCCCTACAGCATAAAAGGAAAAAATATTTTTTATATTACCTGACATATAAATTACCCAAACTCATTGGGTTTATTAACGGGGAGCAATTCTTTGAGTTCCATTTTTCTATTTTTTGCCTTTCAATCATGCCTTCTCTGATAAGTTCCTTTAATTTTTCAGATAATTTATATTTCTTGTCAACATAGTCAAGAGTAAATGTGATGAATACTCCTACTACTATAACGAGGATTATTCCAGCAGCCAACGGTAGCGTCGAAGAGACTACAGTTGCAAATCCTATCCCTGCTGCCAAAAGTATTTTTGCCACAAAAACAGTTACAATCACTTTCGCCATATCCATAGTAATATTCCCGACGAAATCTACTACGGAATAATTATTTTCAAAAATCAGTTCTATCGTGCGATACGCTAAAGAGAACCAGATGCAAAAACGAGCGCCGCTGATGATCCCGGCATCTTTCCCGGCGGTGCCGATACCTAACTCTAGTATTTGCGGATTATTGATAGCGTAGCGGGTGCCTTTCAGGATACGACGGATCCCGGCTCTGCCCGTGATTTTGACATACTCGATCCCCTTATACTTATAGATAAAGGCTTTAATGCCTAAACTCTTAAATCGAAAAATCAGCTGCTGCGAGCTGTTATAATACGTGGTCAGTTTCCGAATGTTTTTAATACCACCGTAGGTATCATTAATATTTCCTGCATAGGTGGCGATAGGATCCACGGAAACCAGTAACTGGTTGAGCACGGCATCGGCTTCCTCCAGTGTGAGCAACATGATATGCGTGGTATTTTTCTCAAACACCGACTCCAGCCCTAAAGTATCGAGAATATATTCATGCTGCGGTATCAGCTGATTTACCGGCACATTACCGCGCAGGTAATCACCCAGATAGCCCGCTGCCGTGCTGGTTTGCCTGAGTTCATCGGGTGCTTTCCCCCTGCCTAATTCATCCTTCATTCATATAACCCTCTCACTCAATGAGAGGGTTATATTATTCTTATATTAATAACAAGAGTTGATCCAGGTTGTCATTTCACAATCAAACATACTTAAAATATAATCATTGAAATGATGATAGCGATTAGTATTATTTGGATAACTAATAATATCTCATTAGTGGTAATTAACATTACTAACGCTTTTCTTGTATTTATCACCGATAGCCATCACCAGACTCATCGCCGCTGGTAGGACCGTCAGGGTAACCAGCGTGGCGATGATCAGCCCGCCGATAATTGCAAAGGCCATCGGGCCCCAGAATACCTGGTGGGAAATGGGGATCATTCCGAGGATGGCGGCGCAGGCGGTGAGGACGATTGGGCGTGCGCGGTGTACGGCGGCGGTGACGATCGCCTTATTGTTCGTCATGCCCGCGCTGCTGTTGTTATCCACCTCGCTGATGAGGATCACCGCGTTACGGATTATCATTCCTGCCAGCGCAATGACACCCAGCAGGGCGACGAAGCCCATCGGCGTGCCGGTGGGTAACATCGCCAGCACAATGCCGATCAGGCCAAAGGGCGCCATGAGCAAGGCGAGCAACATGCGGGAGAAACGCTGTTGCTGGATCATCAACAGGATCAGCATGGCAAACAGCGTCAGCGGCAGCATTGCATACACCGAACTGTTGCCTTTGTTTGATTCTGCCACCGTGCCGCCTTCTTCAATCTGATAACCGGGGGGCAGTGACGCCTGCAAGCGCGCCACCTGCGGTGCAAGCTGCTGCGACAAGGTTTCCGCCCGTAGCCCCGGTGCCAGATCGGTTTGGACGGTGATAAACGGCAGCATCTGTCGCCGCCAGATCACCGGCTCCTCCAGACCCCATTGCGGCGTCGCGACCTGTTCCAGCGGAATTTTGTCGCCGCCGGACGTGGTCAGCATCATGCGGGAAATCGTTGCGATATCCTGCCGCTCGGGGTCGTTGCCGCGCATCACCACATCCACCAGACGGTTGCGATCCCGCACCGTGGTGATCGTGCTCCCCGAATAGAGCGTGTTAAGCGTCTCCGCCAGCGTTTCTGAAGAGACGCCAGCTGCGCGCGCGGCGGTCTGGCTGACGTTCATGGTAATGGCGCGCTCCGGTTCTCCGGCGGTGAGATTAACCTCCCGCGCGCCCGGATTATCACCGACGATCGCCGCCAACTGGCGGGCGATCTTCTGGACTCTTTCATAATCTGACCCGCTGACGCGATACTTCACCGGCCAGCCGACCGGTGGCCCAAGCTCCAGCGGTGAAACCCGCGTGGTCAGTGCGCTGAAGTTGCTTGCCAGCAGGCTGTCAAGCTGTTCCCGGACGCGGTCACGCGCTTCCAGATTTTTAGCGACCACCACCAGTTGTGCGGTATTTTCATTATCGGTCAGCACGTCGAGCGGCAGATAAAAGCGAATGGCACCGCCGCCTACGTAACTGGAGAAGTGATCGACGTCAGGATTTTTGCGCAATGCCTGTTCCAGTTTTTCAGTCTGGCGCGCCGTTTCAGTCTGCGACGCGTTGCCCGGTAACGTCAGGCTGACCAGTAACTCGGGGCGGTCGGACGCCGGGAAGAATTCGCCTTGCATAAATGTGGTTCCCCACAGGGCGATAAGCAGTGCCGTGACTGCGCCAACCACGGTGAAAAGGCGATGACGCAGAACTGACAGCAATATGGCCTGATAAAACCTCAGCACTTTTCCCGGTTCAGCGTGCTGATGCGTTTTCTCGCCGCAAAGCAACCAGGTGCCCATCAGCGGGGAAAAGAGGATCGCTACCACCCATGAACTGAGCAGTGAAATGAGCACCACGGCGAACAGCGATAAACAGTATTCCCCGGCGCTTGAGGCGGCGAACCCGACCGGAATAAACCCGGCGATCATTACCAGTGTGCCGGTAAGCATCGGGAAGGCCGTGGTTTCAAACGCATACGTGGCTGCGCGCCAGCGGGTGTCACCGGCTTCGAGCCGCGAAACCATTGCTTCAACGGTGATCATGGCATCATCAACCAGCAGCCCGAGCGCAATGATCAGCGCGCCGAGTGAGATCCGTTGCAGGCCGATGCCCGCCAGCATCATGCCGGTGAAAGTCATTGCCAGCACCAGCGGGATCGCCGCCGCGACCACCAGACCCGCACGCATCCCGAGTGAGACGAAAGACACCGCCAGCACGATAGCAATCGCTTCCAGAAGCACCCTGAGAAAGCCGCTGACCGCCTGCTGCACCACGGCGGATTGATCCGCCACTTTGGTCATCGCGATGCCGTTCGGCAGACGGTTGCCGATATTCGTCATCCGCTGATTAACCGCTTTACCGAAATCGGTCATATTGCCGGTGGCCGCCATCGAAATTGCCAGACCCAGAGCGGGCTGACCGTTGACGCGAAAGGCGAGGGCAGGCGGCGTCTGGCTCTCGCGGCGGATGGTAGCGATATCGGTCAGCGGAATGTAGCGACCCGCGATATGCAACGTCACCGCTCGCAGACTTTCTTCCGAGTTCAATGCACCACTGACCCGCAGGGCGATATTCTCTTTATCACCGCGCAACGTCCCGGCGGGTACGACGGCGTTTTGCGCTTTCAGAGCATCGGTCACCTGTTGCAGGTCGATCCCCATTCCGGCCAGCTGACGGGGTGAGAACGCGATAACGATCTGCTCTTCCTGCACGCCGATAAGATTAACTTTACCAATGTCCGGCAGCGACATCAGGCTGCGGCGGATATCCTCCACACGGTCACGCAGCTGCCGCGCCGTGTAACCGTCGGCAGTAAAACCATAGATTGTGCCAAAGGTATCGGCGAATTCGTCATTGACCGAGACGCCCTGAACGCCCTGTGGCAGCGCCGGGCTGATGTCCTGCACTTTTTTACGCACCTGATACCAGACATCTGCGACGGCGGCGGGCGGTGTGTCATCACGCAGATTGATCATAATGAGGGTCTGACCACTACGCGTTTCGCTCTGCACGTAGTCCAGATGCGGCGTTTCCTGGAGCTTTTTCTCCAGCGGATCGGTCAGCAGGTTTACCGTATCCTGTACATTCGCCCCCGGCCACTGTGCCGAGACCACCGCCGTTTTGATGGTGAATGCGGGGTCTTCGTTGCGCGGCAGATTTTCGTAGCTCATCACGCCCGCCACCATGATCAGCAGCATGAAGAAGATCATCAGCTGCTGATGGTTCAGCGCCCAGCCTGACAGGTTGAACGTCTCTTTGAGGGAACGCGGGCTCATGGGTTAGGCTCCTGCGCGATCACTTTTTCACCCTGACGCAGCTTACTCACGCCGGCCGTCACAACCGCGTCACCGGCGCGGATCCCCGCCGTCACATAAATATCCTCGGTGGTAAACCGTCCCAGCGTCACCTCGCGCAGTTGTAATCGCTGGTTCGGTTTGTCCACCACGAACACCGCCGGTTTATCACCGTTGCGCGTCAGTGCGGAGGCGGGCAGCGCAATCATGGTCTGGCCGGATTGCGGCCATGTGCCCTGAACGCTGGCACCCAACGCCAGTGCATCGGGCGGATTGTCCAGCGTAACGCGTACACGCCATGTGCGGGTTTGCGCATCGGCCTGCGGGCTGATGTCACGAAGATGGCCAGTGGCCTGAACGGCAGGATTGGATAGCAGTGACACCGTCACTTGTCCGGTGCTGCTTTGGGCGAACGTGTGTGGCGTGGCAACGTTGAACACCGCATCGCGGCCGTTGCTGGCCGCCAGCGTCATCACGCTTTGACCGCTGCTCACCACCTGACCGGCGGACGCATTGACGGTGGTGATCACGCCGTCGTCCGGCGCGTTGAGACGCGTCCATGCCAGCGTATCCTGCGCGGTTTTCAGGCTGGATTCACTGCTCTGACGGCGTGAAAGCGCCGCCTGCCAGTCGGACTGTGCGGTATCAAACTGCGCACGGGATATTGCGCCCTGTGGCATCAGCAGTTTCATGCGGTGCAGGTTTAGCGCGGCCACGCGTTCTGCGGCGCGGGCGCTGTCCAGATCGGCACGGGCGCTGGTGAGCTGATTCTGGCTGGTATCGCTCTCCTGCGTCGCCAGCAGTTGCCCGGCGTGAACCCGATCGCCGACGTCAACCGCACGGCTCAGAAGGCGGCCATCCTGACGAAAACTCAGTGTGACATCATCATGGGCGCGGATTTCGCCGGTTTGCACAACGACGCTGGCGGAGGAAGGCGCGGACGCGATGACAAAACGCACCGGACGCGCTGGGGCGGCGGACGGTTTTTCTTTGTCATGACAGGCGACGAGCGCCAGCGCCACGGGGAGCAGTATTAACAAAAAGGACAGGGCGCGCAGACGGTGCGACGCCGCAAGGTGATGGATAGCCTGTCTGGCGTAATCGGTGAGTGTGTCGTTCATGACCCGGTTCCTGAATTGAGATGACGCTATTCAATCCGGGATGTGTCCAGATTCCCTGTATGTTTCATCAAGAAAAATGCAAGACGGGCGATTTTTATCACCCGTCCCCAAAAGTCAGAACTCTACAGCAGGAAGAAACACGGTCAGTTGCAGCCCGCCGCTCTCCGGTAGCGAGGCGCGAAGCGTGCCGCCGTGCGCCACACAAATCGCCCGCGCGATGGACAGCCCCAGCCCGCTGCCGCCGGAATGGCGGGCACGGGAAGACTCAGCGCGGGTGAAGCGTTCAAACATGCCCGGTAAAAAGTCACCGGGCACGCCGGGGCCGAAATCACGAAAAATAATTTCCTGTCCTCCCAGCAACGTCCGGATCTCGACCTTCAGACGTTTCCCTTCGGCGGCATAGCGCAGCGCATTCTCCATCAGGATGGTGAACACCTGCGCCAGTCGGAAAGGATCGCCGAGGTACAAGCAGGGCCGCAGCGGGAGGATTTCAATCGCCATGCCCGCCGCTTCTGCCTGCGGTTTCAGCCAGACGGCGCGTTCCTGCAACAGTTCTGTCAGATCGAGCGTGCTTTTGTTCAGAGAAAGCTGACCGGCATCCGCCAGTGAGAGCAGGTGAAGTTCATCCGTCAGACGACTTAGGTGCTGAAGCTGCTTCATCACCATGTTGAGTTGCTGAGGTTCCGGCTCGAAGACGCCGTCGATCATGCCCTGCAAACGCCCGATGGCAGCCGTGAGCGGTGAACGCAGTTCATGGGCCATGGCGACATGCGAGGCACGTAGCTCACGATCGTAGCGTTCCAGCTGTCCGGTCATGGCATTAAAGTTTTCCGTCAGCTGGATAAGCTCGGTGGGTGCCTTTTGTATCTGTTCGGCACGGGTGCTGAATTCTCCCCGCGCCACGGCACCGGCGGCGGTTGCCAGACGGCTTACCTGCGCTGAAAGCGGCCGCGCGGATCGTAATCCAAACACGACGATAAACGGAATGACGATGACCACCAGCACCCCGACGGTGATCCAGTCCGATGACGCAATACTTGGATCCGAATAGCTTATGCCCCAGCGCTCATCGACTATCTGATGAAAACGCGCCAGATTGAGCGCCGGTTGCTGGCGCAGAAGCGCAAATTCCTCTCTCAGCGCCGGTGGCATATGGTGGAGGATCCACAGATTCTGGATGACAAACCGCAGCCACATGCACAGGGCTATCAGGATCACCGATCCTATCGCCAGCGTCAGGACGCGGACGCAGATCCAGCGCCAGAGGGACTGATGTTGTTGCTGTTTCATGGCTGTCTGAACCTGTAACCGATACCGCGTACGTTAATCAGCACATTCGGGATACCCGCTGACTCCAGTTTTTTCCGCAGATTGTAGACGTGCGTATCCACCACCCGCTCCAGCGCCTCGCTTTCCGGCAGGCAGCGTTCCAGCAGCTGTTGGCGTGTAAATGGCCGCGTCGGAGCACCCATCAAAATCACCAGCAGTGCGAACTCTGTCGGCGTCAGTTCCAGCGTTTTTGTCAGGCCTGAGTGCTCTGTTATCGTCGCGGTAAGCGACTCGGTATCCACTTCCAGCCCTTGCCAGCGCAAAGTATCAGCCTGTCGGGATTTCGGAGCAGCGCGACGCAGCACCGCTTGCACCCGCGCCACCACCTCGCCGGGGTTATAAGGCTTGACCACATAATCATCTGCGCCGTAGCGCAGCGCGCCGATCCGGTCTGGTGCATCGCCCATTGCCGTGACCATAATTACCGGCGTATCGCTGGTGCGCCGCAGGGTCGACAGCACCTCTGTACCATTCATGCCGGGCAACATCACATCAAGCAGGATCAGATCAGGTTTCCAGCTTCGCACCTTTTCCAGCCCTGCCAGCCCGTCGCCCGCGACCGCCACATCGTAATTCTCGCGCTTCAGGTAGGCTTCAAGAACGCCCGCCGCATCGGCATCATCTTCTATAACCAACACTCGTTTAGTCTGCATTAAGGCAACCTTGACAGTTTCTTCATAATTCCCAAGCAGTTTATTGACACTGCCTCTCCATACTTTCTGCTTCAGACGTGCCCTGAACCCCTTCCTGGCCGTCAACACTATGGGGCAATGAGGAATTCATGATAACCAGAAAATTGATCATGCACATGACATGCTTTGCAATCACCGCGGCGACGACCGTCGCGCACGCTGACGACAGCAGCACACCGTCGTCGAGCTTCACGCTGGGCGTGGGCGCGCTGAATGCGCCAAAGTACAGCGGTTCTGATAAACGTCACACCGTAATCGCGCCAGTCATTCAGGCGCGCGATGGCGCATTTTTCTTCGACGGGATGAAAGGGGTCGGTTACGATCTGCAAAGTGATAACGGGCTGTATCTTGAGCACACGCTGGGATACAGCCTCGGGCGGACGGAGAAAGATTCTGTCTGGCGCGATGGCTCGACACAGCTGAAAGGCATGGGCAACATAAAAGCGGCGCTCAACACGTCTGTCGCTGTGGGCTGGCAGGCGACGAGCTGGTTCTCAATGGAAGGTAAAGCCACACTGCCGCTGACCGACGGGCAGGGCGGGCAATATCAGGCCTCGCTAACGCTGCTCCCGTGGCAGGATGAAACGGATACCGTGGCGGTGCAGTCAGCAGCGCTGTTTGGCGACAGCCGCTATATGCAGACGTTTTATGGTGTGAATAAGAAACAGAGTGAACGCAGTGATTACGCTCATTATCAGTCGGGCGGCGGATTCTACGGCATCAATACCGATCTCACCTGGAGCCATACGTTTTCACCTCACTGGGCGACCGTGTTGATTGGCGGCTATACCTGGCTCGGCGACCACGCCGCAGACAGCCCGATAGTGTTTCGCCGCAATCAGGCCACGGCGTCAGCGGCAATTTTATACAATTTTTGATTTTTCCTCGTTAACGGACATAACAAAATCGCTACTTTGTTATGCTCAGCGCCGGAGGCATTCTCCGGCGCAGGGAATAAATTTCAGTATTTCTTAGGCAGTTTTCGGGAAATTGAAATTAGTTTCCCTCTGCAGACCTCGATATATCCGCCTTTGCGGAGGGTAGAGATAATACTGACAATGCCGCTTTTTGAAAGGTTACTGCGATATTTTATATAATTAATTATGCTGGTTTTTATTCTGGTTTCATGAGGTAATCTTTCGAGCTCATACAATAATCCGCGAACCATTTCATAGGAGGTTCTATTGACTAATAGCTCAATTCTGCTGGCGGTATAATCATTGAGATAAGCCTGGTAATTGAGAACCGTTTTTATCAAATCATGCGCGCTGATCAATTCTATACACTGGTTTAACGTCAGTGTTTTTACAATGCAATGGTGATGTAATCGGAAACGGTAAAAATCATATCGGTAAAAAGACCCCTCAATGCCTAAGATGAATGGCGCCATAGCACAGGCATAGAGTAAATTGTCAGAGGTTTTATAGATATCAATCTTCCCCTCACACAGTAACAAGACGAGTAACTCGCCATTTTCTACAAAATCAAAGTCTTTACCCTCTGCTTCAATATCCACATCTTTAGCGTTCCGTTTAAAAATGTTAATTAATTTGATGATTGCAGCTTCATTTTTGACGGGCTCATTGACGGATTTCATTGGCTCACCTAAAAATCATAAAACATATATCTTCAAGCCTTAGCCTCAGGGTTAAGGTATGTGTAATTTTCCCTTTCTCCTATAAGGTAACAGATAATGCTCTGATTACTTTTTACTTCAATGAACGCTCAGTCAGTAACGGAGCGGGATGAACTACGGAAAATCAACATGATCGGATAAATGCCATGCTGAGGCCCGGGGGCATGAAGGATAAACTCGATTAAGTTTTTTATCACACAACAGGAAATAAATTCACACTTGCTGGATTTGTATATTGGGGGAAGGCCATTTTTATTTTACTAATGCAATGCGCTAATTTCTCTGGTGATTATAGATTATTTTCTTTGTGAAGATAGCGGTTAAAAGTACCATTATTGTACTTTATGATTATTATTACGCATTGTGTTTTTCATGCTATAAAGTGTAATTGCCTCGCGCAGTGAATAATTCATCAATCATCTTTTAACTTTACCAGTAAGAAATATAATTTAAGGAGCATGCTCATGAAATTGCTTAGAAATAAATCGGATTACACAGAGTGGATGATGAAGGATTTTATTAAGATAGTCAGTGAAGGGGACGCGCTGGATTATCTTGAATTGGAAAAAGAAGTTGAATTAGGTATACCGGAGTCTTTTCCCTGCCTGGCTTTTATTGTTTCAGGCAGGAGTATCTTGGAACCAGAAGTTCCTGCATTTATGTCTCGTGAGGAATTACAGAGTTGGATAGAAATAATGAAATTAGCCGATGAGAATTAGGATTTTATAAATATCAGGGTGTTATGAAAAAGCGGGTCAGTGGCTGAGGATGGGTGGATAAGCCTCACTGCGATAAAGAGGGCGACCACTCATCAGGGATCCTTTATTAACCACAATTTGCTATCATTCCTCCCCCCGTAGATACCGTCAAATTCCCCTCGTTCAGCCCCTCTGTGCGCACCTTTAACTGCAATTTTGTGCCTTAGTAATGCTCTTATAAGCGAGCTGTGACAGCATTATCGGTCATAAAATCAGCATCTTATTGATTCGTATGCAAAAGAATAAACAATTCTATACAAAATAAATTATTGAGCCGGGGGCAAAAAAGCCATATATTGGCCGCGTTTTTTCACGGTAGTTACCTTTTTAATTCATTTATTCAACTGAGACGTTAGCGATAACACTCGGTTGTAGGAGAGATATGATGACGGATAAAGTCCGTATTGATAATTTAGGTGCGAATTCATTACATGGAAACAATGAAACCTATTTGGCGAGACAAGCTGAATTTGAATCGAACGTCAGGAGCTATCCACGTAAATTGCCGTTAGCGATTGCTAAAGCAAACGGCGTGTGGATTACAGATGTTGAAGATAATCAATATCTTGACTGCCTGGCGGGCGCAGGAACGTTAGCCCTTGGACATAACCATCCTGACGTGCTGCAAAGCATCCAAACTGTCATTACCAGCGGCTTGCCGTTACATACACTGGATCTGACAACGCCGTTGAAAGACCAGTTCTCTGAATATCTGCTTTCTTTATTGCCGCAACAGGGCAAAGAGTATTGCCTCCAGTTCACCGGCCCGTCTGGCGCCGATGCGGTGGAAGCCGCGCTGAAACTGGCCAAAAAGTACACCGGCCGTTCTGGCGTGATCAGCTTCTCCGGCGGCTATCACGGCATGACTCATGGCGCGCTGGCGGTGACAGGTAACCTGTCTCCGAAAGAAGCCGTCAACGGCATGATGCCTGAAGTGCAGTTTATGCCTTACCCGCACCAGTACCGTTGCCCGCTGGGCATTGGCGGTGACGCCGGCGTTAAAGCATTAACGTACTACTTCGATAACCTGATCAACGACGTTGAAAGCGGAGTGCGTAAGCCTGCTGCGGTCATTCTGGAAGCTGTCCAGGGTGAAGGCGGCGTGAATCCGGCGCCTGCCGAGTGGTTGCAGCGCATCCGTAAAGTGACTCAGGAACACGGCATTCTGCTGATCCTCGATGAAGTTCAGGCTGGCTTCTGCCGTACCGGCAAACAGTTCGCCTTCGAACACGCAGGCATTGAGCCGGATATCATCGTGATGTCTAAAGCTGTCGGCGGCGGTTTGCCACTGGCCGTTCTGGGTATCAAAAAACAGTTCGACGCCTGGTCTCCGGGTCATCATACCGGTACCTTCCGCGGCAACCAGCTGGCGATGGCGACCGGCCTGACCACGCTGAAAATTCTCAAAGAAGAGAAGATTGCCGAGAAAGTGGCGGCACAGGGCGAGTGGCTGAAAGGCAAACTGGCTGATATGCAAAAACGTTACCCGGTGATGGGCAACGTGCGCGGTCTGGGCCTGATGATCGGTATTGAGATCGTGAAACCGAATGAAGCGCAGGATCACATGGGTTGCTACCCGGCTGACGGCGATTTGTCTGCGTTGTTGCAGAAAAAATGCTTCGAAGCCGGTTTGATCCTTGAACGCGGTGGCCGTAACGGCTGCGTTCTGCGTCTGCTGCCATCCCTGCTGATCACCAATGATGAACTGGGTATTTTCCTGGATAAATTTGAGCAGGCCCTGTTAGCGGCTGGCGTCAAACCTGTCTGAGTGGAGTGAATGACCGCGATGTCCGAGTTAAACCCGATTCTGGCGGCTTCAGCGCAAAGCACTGAAGCGTACCAGCAGGCGATTGCACAAAGCAGCGCAGCTGTCGTGCAGTGGCTGCAACAACCTGAGATGTATCAGGGGAAATCCGTTGCCGAACTGCGTGAGCGCATTACGCTTGATTTCAATCCAAACGGCCTGGGCAATCAGGCCGCCATTGAACGTGCGATTGAGTACTTTTTAAAAGACAGCCTGTCGGTGCATCACCCGCAGTGCGTCGCGCATTTACATTGCCCGAGCCTGGTGATCAGCCAGGCCGCTGAAGTGTTGATTAATGCCACTAACCAAAGCATGGATTCCTGGGACCAAAGCCCGTCGGCCACCATCATTGAGATGAAGCTGATTGAATGGCTGCGAACTCAGGTTGGTTACCAGGCTGGCGATGCGGGTGTGTTCACCAGCGGTGGCACCCAGAGTAACCTGATGGGGCTGATGCTGGCGCGTGACGCCTTCTTCGCCCGTCAGGGGCACTCTGTTCAGCAAGACGGTCTGGTCGGCAATCTGAAAAAGATCAAAGTGTTCTGTTCTGAAAATGCCCATTTCTCGGTGCAGAAGAACATGGCGTTGCTCGGTCTGGGTTATCAGTCGGTCACCCTGGTGAAAACCGATGAGTTTGCCCGTATGGACGTTAACGATCTGAAAGAGAAACTTGCTGCGGCACAGGCCAACGGCGAGCAGATTCTGGCGATTGTAGCGACCGCAGGCACCACCGACGCCGGTGCGATCGATCCGCTGCGTGAGATTGCCACGCTGGCGGCTGAGCAGCAGATCTGGGTGCATGTGGATGCGGCATGGGGTGGTGCGCTGTTGCTGTCTGAAAAATACCGCGACTATCTGGATGGCATCGAGCTGGTGGATTCCATCACGCTGGACTTCCATAAGCAGTTCTTCCAGACCATCAGCTGTGGCGCGTTCCTGTTGAAAGAAGCACGTCACTATGAGCTGATGCGCTACCAGGCGGCTTACCTGAATTCCGAGTTTGACGAAGAAGCGGGCGTGCCGAATCTGGTGTCCAAATCGTTGCAAACCACTCGACGTTTCGATGCATTGAAACTGTGGATGGGTCTTGAAGCGTTAGGGCAGAAACAGTACGCCGAAATTATCGATCACGGTGTGACGCTGGCACAAGACGTGGCGAAGTTCGTCACCGCTGAATCGTCGCTGGAACTGGTCATGCAGCCCCAGCTGGCAAGCGTGCTGTTCCGCTACCGTCCTGAGCAACTGGCTCACAGCAGTGACGCGGCTATCGCATTGCTGAATCAGAAAATCGGCGACGCGTTGCTGGACTCAGGCCGCGCCAACGTGGGTGTTACCGAGCACAACGGCGTCACCTGCCTGAAACTGACCCTGCTGAACCCGACCGTCACGCTGGAGGACATAAAAGTCCTGCTGGCGCTGGTGGATAAAACGGCACAGCAACTGCTGAACGCGTAAGTTCTGGTTCTGCGCCAGTGGGCAGCAAAAAGCCGGTGATACGAAAGTATTACCGGCTTTTTTGTGTCTGAAATTCAATGAAACGATGCGTTGTCCGTCATATCATCGCTCACTCAAAAACCGTTCTTCCAGCGTCGCCTCGAGCCCCAGCATGGCGTCTTCGGCGTGCTGCATGTGTTCGGTCATGATTTGCGAAACGGCGGCGGCGTCCTGACGGCGCATGGCGTCGATCAGCTTATATTGATAATCAATACCCGCGCTGCGCTCTACCGGTTCGGGGCGCTGGTAAATGTCTTTGCACACCGCCAGGTCTTTTAGCAGACGTTGCAGGAAGTGACAGATAAACGCCAGCAGGACGTTATCGGAATAACTGGCGACCACGCCGTGGAAATCCAGTTCGGCCATGCGCTGTTCCCAGCGCTCGGTTTCGTCTGCGGGCTCGTGATCGTATACGGCGATCAGCTGATGTAACTGCTCAAACCCTTTGGCGTCGATATTGCCGATGGCGCTGACCGCCACCAGTGGTTCCAGCGCTTTGCGCAGCGCGTAGATATTACTGATCGAAAGCTGGCGGGTAAAAAGGTAATTCGACAGCAAACTCATGGCGCGCGATTCGGTCATGGAATCGATAAACGCGCCGCCGCCGGGCCCGGTTTTGGTTCGGATCAGCCCCTGAACCTCCAGAGATTTCAGCGCTTCGCGCACCGTGCCTTTGCCTGCCGCGTAACGGGTGATCAGGTCTTTTTCCTGCGGCAGACGGTCACCCGGCAGCAGGTTTTCACTAATAATACTTTCTTTGATCGCGTCGACAATTTCGTCAGTGCGTTTACGGCGTACCGGTTCCGGCGGGTGTGACGTTTCAGTGCTCATAAATCCCTTCATCGGTTCCTTCATTTGTTCAAACCCCTGGCGCGCTGGCCAGCAGACGTTGCGTGTAGTCGTGCTGCGGCGCGTTGAACAGCATGTCATTATCGGCGCATTCTACCAAATCCCCGTGATACATCACCGCGACGCGATCGGCAATAGACTCTACCACCGCCAGGTCATGGCTGATGAACAGATAGGAAAGCCCGAAATCGCGTTTAAGTTGATCGAGGAGTAATAGCACCTGCGCCTGCACCGAGACATCCAGCGCGCTGACCGGTTCGTCGAGCACCAGAATCCGTGCCTCGGCGGCCAGCGCGCGGGCAATCGCCAGCCGCTGCGCCTGCCCGCCGGAGAACTCATGCGGATAGCCGGTGAGTGCGTCGGCGGGCATTTGCACCGCGTCCATCAGTTCCAGCATCCGCGCTTTACGCCGCGCGGCAGGATAGTCGCACAGATATCGCAGCGGCACGTCGAGCGTAGCGGCAATGGTTTTACGCGGATTAAGCGACGCCACCGGATCCTGAAACACGTACTGAATCATCTTGCCGAACGCCTTATCTCCGCGCCGGACGTGCGCTGACATCTCTTCACCCATGAGTTTGATGGTGCCGGACGACGGGCGCTCCAGTCCGACCAGCATCCGCGCCAGCGTACTTTTTCCTGAGCCGCTTTCGCCAACTACTGCCAGCGTTTCGCCCTCTGCCAGACAAAACGACATGTCTTTAACCGCCTCGACCTGATGCTGTTTCCCTGAGAACCAGCCGGAGGTGCTGCGGAAGGTTTTTACCAGTCCGCTGACTTCAATCACATTGCTCATCGTGCCTCCGGCTGTGTATTTTGCGTGGCGTACAGTTTGCTCACCTGTTTAAGGAAACCGCGTCCCTGACCGAGTTTCGGCACGCTGGCGATCAGTCTGCGGGTGTATTCATGTTGCGGATCGCGCAGCACTGCGGCGGTTTCTCCGCTTTCGACAATTTCGCCGTGGCGCATCACCGCCACGCGGTCACAGATCTGGGCGATTACACCAAAGTCATGGGTGATGAACAGCAGCGTCAGGCCGCGTTCACGACGCAGCTGTTGCAGCAGATCGAGAATGCGCGCCTGCACGGTAACGTCCAGCGCGGTGGTGGGTTCATCGGCGATGATGATGTCCGGATCATTGGCCAGCGCCATGGCAATCCCGACGCGCTGTCGTTGCCCGCCAGAAAGCTGATGCGGGAAGGCGTTGAAACGCGAAGCAGCATCCTTAATGCCAACGCTTGCCAGCAGCGCCAGCGCTTTCTCTTTCGCCACGTGGCCGGAAAGCGCCTGATGCGCCTGAATGGCTTCGATGACCTGCGCGCCAATGCTGAACTGCGGATGCAGGGTCGTGAGCGGATCCTGAAAAATGTAGGCCACACGGGCACCGCGCCGCTGTTGCAGCTGGTTTTGCGACAGCGACAGCATCTCTTCGCCGCCGACATAAATCGCGCCGCCGGTGATTTCTCCCGGCGGTGACGAAACCAGCCCCATCACCGAAAGCGCCGTAACGCTTTTTCCCGATCCGCTTTCGCCGATAAGCCCCAGACATTCGCCCCTGGCAACGTGAAAACTGACTCCTTTGACTGCCGCGACCGACTGATTGCCCGAGCGGAAATTCACCTGCAAATCCACCACTTCCAGCAGTGCATCATGGCCTTTTACGGCAGGCGGGACGCTGGCGCGGTTGACCGCCGTTATTGCACGGGCGCGCAGCAGAATGCCGGATTTCAGACGCGGATCCAGCAGATCGCGGATGCCGTCGCCGAGCAGATTAAAACTCATCACCAGCAGGAAAATCATCAATCCCGGCACCACGGAGACGTGCGGCGCACTGAACATCTGCGCGCGCCCCTGACCGAGCATCGAACCCAGATCGGCATTTGGCGGCTGTGTACCGAGTCCGAGGAACGACAGTCCGGCGGTTTCTAAAATCATCCAGCCGACGGTCGTCGACATAGTGGCTACCACCACCGGCATGACGTTAGGCAGCACTTCGGTGAGCAAAATTTGCAGATGATTTTTACCCGACAGCCGCGCGGCCTGAATAAAATCGCGCTGGCGCAGGCCGACGGTCAGCCCGCGAATATTACGGGCGAAGAACGGAATATTAACCACCGCAATGGCGTAAAGCGCGTTGAGCAGGCCAGGGCCGAGCACCGCGACGATCACCAGCGCCAGCAGAATATAAGGGAAGGCCATCAGCATATCGATGATCCGCATCAGCAGGCTGTCGGTTTTGCCTCCGGCGTATCCGGCGACGAGGCCGATCAGCGTGCCGAAAAACGCCGCCAGCAGCGTGGCGCAAATCCCCACCGCCAGCGACACGCGCGTCCCCCACAGCAGGCGGGAGAGCATATCGCGGCCCAGTGGATCGGTACCCAGCCAGTGGCTGGGAGAAAACGGCGGCAATAGTCGGTTGAGCAGATCGGTGGCGTCCGGATCGGGGACTGGCAGCAGCGGCGCGGCGAGGGCGGCAGCGAAAGCCAGTACCAGCAGCGTCAGGCCGAGCGTTGCCAGCCGGTTTGCCAGCAGCAAGGCCCACAGGGACTGACGGTGGCGCGGCGTAGGGGAAGCAATAGTCTGGCTCATGATTTTAACCTCGGATCGAGAAGCGCTTGCAGAATGTCCGCGCAAAGGTTGATTAACACGTAAGCCGCAGCGGCAACCAGCACGCCGCCCTGAACCAGCAGCAGGTCTCGGGTGGCCACGGCTTTCACCATCATCGCGCCCAGTCCCGGCCACTGGAAAACGGTCTCGATATACACTGCGCCGCCGAGGACAAAACCGGCCTGAATGCCGATGACGGGGATCACCGACACCAGCGCCATGCGAAAGGCGTGCTTATAAATCACTTTGCGTTCAGACAGACCTTTGGCGCGGGCGGTGCGGATAAAATCCTGTCGCAGCACTTCGAGCATCGCTGTTCGGGTCAGACGGGCGATCACACCAGTGGCGACAATCGCCAGCGTAATGGCGGGCAGGGTCAGATGGTGCAACAGATCCAGCCAGTCGCCACCGCCCCACACCGCGTACATGCCTGACGCGGGGAACCATTGCAACTGGACGGCGAACAGCATGATCAGCAGCAGCCCTATCCAAAACGAAGGCATGGAAATTCCCAGCAATACCAGCAGCGTAATGATGCGATCGCCCCAGCCAAACTGTCTCACCGCCGAGAAAATTCCCGCCAGCAAACCCAGAACGGTGCTGAGCAACAGTGCGCAACCGCCGAGCAGCAGCGTCGCCCCGAAGCGCTCCATCACTTCATCAATCACCGGCCGGTTGAGCACGTAAGAGCGACCAAAATCGCCGTGCAAAATATTTCCCGCCCAGATCAGATACTGCTGGTACAGCGGCTTGTTCAGCCCCAGCTCCTGATTGATTCGCGCGACGTTTTCCGGCGTCGCCCAGGCACCGAGCAGCGCCTGAGCCGGATTTCCCGGGATCATCGCCATAATCAAAAAGACAATCAGCGACAACCCGATAAACACCGGAATAGTCGAGAGCAGCCTTTTAAGCACGTAACTCCCCATAAATATCTCCGATTACTTTTTGGTCACCCGGTTGAGCAACAGGTTGAAGTTAGGTTGCAGCGCGAAGTGCTGAATACGTGTTGAGGTCACAGCGTTCTGCTTCCAGTTAGCAACAAAAATCCACGGCGCGTCGTCGTGTACCTGCTGTTGTACCTGACGATAAAGCGCGGCGCGGGCGGCGGTATCTGTGGTCATGCGTGCTTTTTGCAGCAGAATATCGACCTGCGGATTGCTGTAATACCCCGAGTTGAAACCGCCTTTTTTCGGCCAGGCGTCGGTGCGCAGCGTCAGGAACGGCAAGGTATCCGGGTCGTTAGTCATCCACGCCATTTCGGCCATGTGGGTATGATTGTCGAGACCGGCATTGACCTTCGACAGATAGGTATTCCATTCATAGGTTTGGATCGAGACGTTCAGCCCCACGGCTTTCAGATCCGCCTGAATGGCGGTCGCCATCGGGATGGGATCCAGCATCCCGGATCCCCCTTCGGTGACGTAAAAAGTCAGCGTTGCCCCTTCGGCCCCGGCGGCTTTCAGCAGCGCGCGGGCTTTGGCGGGGTCATACGGGTAAGGCGTCACGTCTTTGTTGGCCGCCCAGTTAAAGGCGCGAGGGATCGGGCCGTCGGCAACGTCAGCCGAGCCTTGCAGGATATTATCCGCCAGCGACTGTTTGTTGACGGCGTAGTTCACCGCCTGCCGCACACGCACGTCGTTGAACGGTGGCACCTGCGTATTGAGCATCACGTACCAGACGTGCGGGCCGGTGGTCTGATAGAGACGGAAGCGATTGCTTTTCTCCGCGAACAATTTGACCGTATCCGGTGGCACTTCGACCATCGCATCAATGCCGCCGGAAAGCATTTCCGCTACCCGCGTATTACCATCGGTGATCGGCCTGAACACCACGTTTTTGACCGCCGGTTTACCGTCCCAGTAGCCGTCATTGGCAGTTACCACCACGCGCTGATTAGCTCTCCATTCGGCAAACGTGAATGCGCCGGTGCCGACGGGATGACGTCCAAAGTCTTTACCGTATTTCTTCACCGCAGCGGGCGAGACGATAAGCCCGGTCGGCGTGGCAAGGTTAGAGAGGAACGGTGAGAAGGGCTCTTTGAGGGTAAATACCAGCGTATTTTCATCCGGCGTTTCGATAGTTTTTATCGACGAGAAGAAGAACGACAGCGGGAACGGACCGGTGTTGTGCCACGAGTTTTTATCATCCAGCATGCGATCAAACGTGAATTTAGCCGCTTCGGCATTGAACGGCGTACCGTCCTGAAATTTTACCCCTTCACGCAGATGAAAACGGTACGTCAGGCCGTCAGGGCTGATTTCCCAACCGGTGGCGAGTGCCGGTTCGATATCCAGCTTCCCTTCGCCGTTGCGCACCAGTCCGTCGAAAATATTCACCAGAATACGTGAGTCGTTGGCCGCCGTGGCGACCTGCGGATCCAGCGATTGCGGCTCCGCCACCTGACCAATTAACAGCGCATCCGCTGGGGTTTTTGCCTGCACCGGCACCTGCCACAACAGCGCGCCAAGGCAAAGACAGAGCGGGATAAGACACTTTCGCAAAGCTGGCAGCATATCGACCTCGTCGCTAAGTAAAACCTGTGATGAACACCTCAGGGGAAAAATCAGGCGTTGTCCTGTCTATTATTTATGCGTATAAATAAACGTAATTGCAATAATTTATGCGCATAAATTTAACCAGACTGTCACGGAGTGCTTATGACCTTTTCGATTGTCGCGCGGGATCCCGTCTCCGGGGCGTTGGGCGTGGCGACCGCCACCGCAGGCCCTGCCGTCGGTGCGCTGGTGGTTCACGGTCACGCGCATACCGGTGCGATCGCCACGCAGGCGATGACCAATCCGCTGTATGGCGAACAAGGTCTGGCGCTGTTAAAGGAAGGATATGACGCTGCCGCAACGCTGAAAAAAATACTTAACAACGATGAGGATGCAGACAGAAGGCAGGTGCTGATTGTGGACAGTCAGGGCAATACCGCGCAGTGGAGCGGCAGCGCATGCGGTATTTGGGCGGGAAGCCTGAAAGGGCAGCAGTGTGTGGTCGGCGGAAACCTGCTGACCGGCGGTGAAACGCTGGAGGCGATGCTGAGAACGTACAAAGCGCTCGACGCTGTGCCTTTCACCGACCGCCTGCTGGCAGCGATGAACGCCGGTGCACAGGCCGGAGGCGACCGGCGCGGGCTGAAGTCCGCCGCGCTGAAAATCTGGCACGATCGCCAGTACGCCAGCGTCGATCTGCGCGCCGACTGGTCGGATGTACCGCTGCAAATGTTAGCAGACATCCTGCAACAGACCCGCGCGCCCGCCCACGCTGACTTCTTTGCCGCGCTGCCGAAAGGGCGGGTGGGTAAATAAGACTATTTCGCTGCGCATCCCGACGGATTATGTACCCGCGTCATCGAAGGCGGATTATTGGCTAACTTCCCGACAGGACGGCGAGGGCGACTGACCAGCTCCCCGCCGCAGTTCGGGCAGATCCCCTCCAATTTACTTTCCGCGCACGCGGCGCAAAAGGTGCATTCGAACGAACAAATCTTTGCGTCCGTTGCGTCGGGCGGGAGGTCTTTATCACAACATTCACAGCCGGGTCTGAGTTCAAGCATGGCAGGTGTTCCTCTGTTAAAAAGAGTGATAACGGCGGTGCAGCTGACAAGAGGAGGGCGGAAAACGAACATTCATCCCCCGCGCCTCACTCGTACAACCTGCTTTATGTTTTCAGGCAAATACGCTTAAAAATGAATAACCGTACGGATAGATTTGCCTTCATGCATCAGGTCGAAAGCGTCGTTAATCTTTTCCAGCTCCATGGTGTGCGTGACGAACGGCTCTAGCTCAATTTTACCCTTCATGGCATCTTCCACCATGCCCGGCAACTCGCTTCGACCCTTCACGCCCCCGAACGCAGAACCTTTCCACTGACGCCCTGTGACAAGCTGGAAAGGACGCGTGGAGATCTCTTTCCCTGCACCGGCGACGCCGATAATGACGGACTGCCCCCAGCCACGGTGTGAGCTCTCCAGTGCGGCACGCATAACATTCACGTTACCGATACATTCAAAGGAATGGTCGACACCCCATCCGGTCATTTCGATAATGACTTCCTGAATAGGCTTATCAAAATCATTCGGATTAAGACATTCTGTCGCGCCGAATTTTTTCGCCAGTTCGAACTTCGCCGGATTGGTATCAATGGCAATAATGCGACCCGCTTTTGCCTGACGCGCACCCTGAAGCGCTGCAAGGCCAATGCCGCCCAGCCCAAAGATGGCAACGGAATCACCTTCCTGAACTTTCGCGGTGTTGTGTACCGCGCCGATGCCGGTGGTCACGCCGCAGCCCAGCAGGCAAACGTGTTCATGGTTCGCTTCAGGATTGATTTTTGCCAGTGACACTTCAGCCACTACGGTGAATTCGCTAAAGGTTGAACAGCCCATATAGTGGAAGATTGGCTGGCCGTTGTAGGAAAAACGCGTTGTTCCATCAGGCATAACACCTTTGCCCTGCGTGGCGCGAACGGCGACACACAGATTGGTTTTACCTGATTTACAGAACAGGCACTCCCCACATTCTGCGGTATAAAGCGGGATAACGTGATCGCCTGGCGCGACGCTGGTCACACCTTCGCCAACCTCTACCACTACGCCGGCACCTTCGTGGCCCAGCACGGCGGGGAATACGCCTTCAGGATCCTCACCTGAAAGGGTAAAAGCATCGGTATGGCAAACACCGGTATGGGTAATCTTAACCAGTACTTCACCAGCGCGTGGTGGCTCGACGTCAATTTCGACAATTTCAAGCGGTTTGCCGGGGCCGAAGGCGACTGCTGCACGTGATTTCATGAACTTTCCTTTTGGTCAGGTATAGGGCGATTTGAGTTTTCAAATGGCCATAAATAGCGGGGTTAACGGAGATAAGTACGTATTAATGCAACGGCATCATCGATAGATGCGTCTCTCGATTCTTCTGTGGCATCTGCACTTTTCAGTTCTTCACGCAGATGACTTTCCAGCACACCAGCCATCAGGCCGTTGACGGCTCCGCGGATGGCAGAGATCTGCTGTAACACCGGGCTGCAGTCATCCCCACGTTCAAGCGCTAATTCAAGCGCTTCAAGCTGGCCGCGCACACGTTTGACGCGTGCTAAAACCTTTTTCTTTTCTGCGGGTGTGTGTGGCATTGATGGCAACTCCTCGTATAGTGGGAGGGAGTATATAATTATACTGTGGGGGAGTATAGTATAAGTTGGTCGCTCGTCAGATTATAGAACATTACCCCTCGCAGGGTGATCAAACTCAGTTCACGTTAAACATACATTCTTGCCTGTACAACTTTACCGTCCCCGAATTCCACCGGTGTAACAGTTTTTAGATTTAGCAATAAATACTTAATATTCATAATCTTACTATTAGTTTCCCTGCGAATTAAAATATTGCTAGCTTTTTTTTCCTAAAATACCTGTACAACTTCTCATATCTTGTATAACTTTATGGTCACACACTAAATTATTATTCACACACGTATTAACATAAGAGTTAATCATGCGACAGAATAGACACAATGGATTGTCTTCGGACACATCTCCTTCAATGTACAGTCTGGTATTTTCTGAGGAAGAGACAATGGGGCGGGTTGTGGTCGAAATTCTGGAGGCAGGCAAGAATCTCAATCGCAAAGCCTTATGTTCTAAGCTGTTAAATCGTGTTGAAGCGGCTGGCAGTGAAGAAGAGGAACGGCATTATTTGAAGCTGATCCGTCTGGTGCTGGAGCGTGATTCGTAAGCAACAGTGAGTGAGTTATAGAGTTAAAGATTGGCTTGAAAGCATTTCAGTATGACATATTATGCGGGCTTGATTAATTCATAGCCTAACAACGTTTTACTGCTTTTGGCGTAAAATAATAACTCTGAACCTGAAGCTAATCTGCCGAAGACCTTTGGCCGGCGTATATTCAGAGGCTGCTAATATGTATAGAAGTACCGAAGAAAAATTGACGGATAAGCTGATTGGTGAGGCGGTTGTTTCCTTGCTCAAATCAAAGAATCCAATATCAACAGACAGACTCATTGCGCAATTACAGTTTATGGCTGTAAACGCGGATAACATTAATCGAAAAAGCGCCTGCGAACGGGTCATTAACGAGATCCGTCATAATCTGGCTGAAAAGCGTGCGCAGATCAGCTACGAAGTTCGGGACGTCGACAATGTACGACACTTTTTCAATGCTCAAGGGCCGTCCGATGACCAGAAAAAACACTGATTCCTCCCGCGCTGGCACCGCTCATTTCAGCGATGCGATGACATCAAACCAATCCCGGCCGATGACAGGCTCTGTAAGCGGTACAGAGATTTATAAGCACTTTGCTAAAGCGGGTGAGTTGTACTCCAGTGAAACCGAAGTACTGGGTGCAGCGATCCGCCTTATTCTGGCTGAGAAGGGAACGGTGACCAACAAGGCCATCATTTTACACCTTATCAATCAGCTGGAATGCACGTCAGATGTCGTGCAACTGGATGTTCTGCGCAATGCACTCGAAATGGTCGTGGGTATGACGCCGGATGATTCCGGTTTCTGAGTTCGACAGATTTTACCATTATCATTTTAAATAACGCTGCGCTCGGGTTTCAGCACCTGAGCGCAACGTCTCATTAAACGTTAACCACAGCAGGTCGCGGAGGGTATTAAAATGCAAGACGTGTCTTATACTCATGTGAAATTGGCCGATTATATTCTGACAGAAGACCCTGAGCTTCTGGTTGGAAATGAAACCGTCATCCGTATATATAACAATTTGAAGAGTCAGAAAGATAATGTGACCCACAAAGATATTATTCTTTGTCTGATTCAGAAAATTGAACAGGAAAGCGAATTGAGTAAGCAGGATGTTTACTTGGAAGCGTTGGAATATGTGGTTTACCGCACGTCGGATGATAATGATTAATACCGGCGGGACAGAATTTTGAAATGAGCCCGATAAATAGGGTTATTAACCGGGCTTAGACTTTCTCTTGAAAAACCGTGCTCAGACTGTCAGAGAGTTTGATCTCTTAACTGATATTCCTGCTTAACTTCCGGCCAGGCGACAACTGGCGCACCATTAAGCCTTGGCGTGGCAAACAGTTCGCCCTGGAAATTACAAATCCCCGCCGCATCGAGCCACATCCATTCTTCTGGTTTTTCCACACCCGTGGCAATAACCGAGACCTCCAGTGAAGAACAGAATCTGATGATCGCCTGTACCACCGCCTGTTTCGGCCCGCTGGTGTGTACATCACAAATGATGTTGCGATCAATCATGATCTTATCTGGCTGGCACTGCGTCAGCAGCAACAACCCGGCCGATCCAGCCCCGAAATCATCAATCGCCAGCCGCATTCCCGATGCTTTTAACTGCTTCATGGCTGCGGTAAATTTATCTTCACGCGTAATAACGCCGTTCTCGGTGATCGCTACCACAATCTGCTCCGGCACCAGGCCGTTAGCGGTGATTTCTTGCACCAAAAACTCGACCGCATCGGGTACCATCACCAGCGTCATCGGCAGAAGTTTGATGCACAGCGTTTTGTTACTGATACCCATCTTATTGGCGAGTGCAAAGGCCAGCTTTTTAGACTTGAGATCGGCTTCGTAAATGGTGGTGCGGGACAGCTGAGAAAAATAGCCCATCGGCGAACCGCCGTCCGGACCGCGCAGCGTGGCTTCGTAGGAGACAATTTCCTTGCTCAGTGGATCGACAATGGGCTGGAAAGCGAAGCTGTAATCCTGCATTTCGGGAAAGATAAATTCTACTTCAGGTTTGAGCGCTTCATCGGCGATGAAAGACCAGGAACCGGCCGGCAGAATTTCGAGATAGTTTTCTTTTTCGCGGGCCTGCACAAAGGTGCATAAAAATTGCAATGCCCGGTCATCATAGGTAAGGCGGTATTTTGACGTCCCTTTGTCGAGGACAGCCTGAAGCACCACATCTTCATGATGCTTGCGCAAATCAAACAGTTCCATGCCCACATTGCCGAACCGGCGGGACGGCGCGTAATCACGCATCAGTTCCACCACGTTATGATGACGACGATCTTGGCAGATGTTGCTGTAAAGGGCATCGACGGCTTCTTCGGGGCCTTCCAGCAGCTGGAAGAAATGCGTTCCGTCAAACAACAGGATGCCGGTAATGCCGGATTTTTCGTTCTTAATGCTGGCTTGCGCAACCAGCCCTTCCAGAGAGGCTGACTGAACATGTTCGCTGACATGACTGCGATAAACGAGGGTTAAAAGCATTGAATCTTCCAGAGTGGAAACTTGTAATAACCCATACAATATCAGATATATTTTTTTTATGGAAAAGTCTTAATTGATCAGTTTTTCTTACGTATCTATGCCAGTCGTATCGCTATTTCAGCCCAATGGCCCCCGTTGAGGTACCATAGAACATTCGCAGATTAATGCCTTTGCGCGGTAACTTATGAGAAGATAAGGAAATTTTTCACCTAAACAGACATCATCAAAAATGACGCTTTTACATCGTTATGGCAGGACGTAGCTGACAGGCGAAAGTAGCGTGGCGTTTATCGTTACGGTCGAGGTTTTCTGGCTGGTTTAACCGGCAACGGATGGATGTAAGGAATTACGCAATGCTTAAAGAGAACTTCAACGAGTTGCAGATCTTTCTGGTGGTTGCCCGGGAGAGAAGTTTTACCAAGGCGGCGGGGAAGCTCGGCGTTTCACAGTCGGCGTTAAGCCACGCGATCAAGGCGCTGGAAGAGGGCTTAAATATCCGTCTGCTTACCCGCACCACCCGCAGCGTGGCGCCAACACAAGCCGGGGAACGGATCATCGCCTGTCTTGAACCACGTCTGGCCGAGATTGAACATGAACTTCAAACCCTGCTCCAGCTCAACGGCACGCCTTCGGGCAATATCCGCATCTCAGCGGGCGAACATGCGGCGCAAAGCGTGCTGTGGCCCAGGCTGAAGCCTTTTCTACAGGAATATCCGGATATCAATGTTGAGATGGTGGTCGATAACGGCTTTGTCGATATCGTCGATGGTCGTTTCGATGCCGGGGTGCGTCTGGGCGAAAGCGTGGATAAGGATATGGTTGCAGTCAAAATGGGCGCGGATATGCGCATGGTTGTGGTGGGTTCGCCAGCTTATTTAGAGAAGAACGGCATCCCTCTGACGCCGCATGAGTTGCAAAATCACCGGTGCATCAATATGCGTTTACCGACCGCCGGAGGCTTGTATCACTGGGAGTTCGAGAAAGAGGGTAAACCGTTACGCGTGCGGGTAGAAGGGCAGCTGATTTTCAATCATTTGTCCGAGCGGATCGATGCGGTTAAGTGCGGATTTGGGCTTGCCTGCGTGCCGGAAGATCTGGTGGAAGAGGCGGTGACGTCGGGCGAACTGATTCAGGTCCTCGACGAATGGTCCCCGTCGTTTCCCGGCTATTACCTTTATTACCCGAGCCGGAAACAACATCCCCCGGCCTTTGCGCTGATGATTGATGCGCTGCGATATTCAGAGTAACTGACCCGCTAAAAAAGCCTGCGATATCTTTATTATATCGCAGGCCAAAACAGATTTTAACGGCCTACGCGCGCCTGCAATGATGCCGGATAGCGTTCGCCGGTGATTTTCACCGTGTCCAGCGCCTGCGTGATTTTCCTCAGATCTTCTGGTGAAAGAACCACGTCCGCAGCGCCCATATTTTCCTCCAGACGATGCAGTTTGGTGGTGCCAGGGATCGGCACGATCCACGGTTTTTGCGCCAGTAGCCAGGACAGGGCAATTTGCGCAGATGTCACGCCTTTCCCCGCAGCCAGTTCAGACAGCAAGACCACCAGCTTTTCATTGGCTTCGATCGCCTCAGCGGCAAAACGCGGCACCTGGCTGCGGAAATCGTCGGCGCCAAAGGTGGTGCCGGTTTTAATCGCGCCGGTCAAAAAGCCTTTACCCAGCGGGCTGAACGGCACAAAGCCGATCCCCAGTTCTTCGAGCACCGGCATGATCTCCTGCTCGGGCTCGCGCCACCACATTGAATATTCACTTTGCAGCGCCGCTACCGGCTGAACCGCATGTGCCCGGCGGATGGTTTGCGCACCGGCTTCCGAAAGACCAAAGTGTTTCACTTTCCCTTGTGCAATCAGATCTTTTACCGCGCCCGCAACCTCTTCGATCGGCACATCGGGATCGACACGGTGCTGATAGTAGAGATCGATAACGTCTGTTTTCAGGCGACGCAGCGATCCTTCCACCGCTTCGCGAATATGCTCCGGGCGGCTGTTGAGGTTCTGCTGCTTGTTATCCTCGCCAAAGGTAAAACCGAACTTAGTGGCAATGACTACGCGGTCGCGGAAGGGTTTTAACGCTTCCCCGACCACTTCTTCGTTCAGATAAGGGCCGTACACTTCAGCGGTGTCGAAAAAGGTCACGCCGCGTTCAACCGCTGCGCGGATGAGCTCAACCGCCTGACGGTGGTCCGTCGCCGGGCCGTAGCCGTGGCTCAGGCCCATACAACCTAAGCCGAGCGCCGAGACTTCCAGTCCGGATTTTCCAAGGTAACGTTTTTGCATGGGTAAGATCCTCATGGTTTAGTGGAATAAGTTATTACACGTCAAGTTTGCGGCCCGCCAGCCATTCAACCATTGCCGGGTCACGGTGCGAGAAGAAGGCGCTGGTTGCGGCATCCAGCGCGGTGATTTGCATCATCTGGTCTTCGCTGAGTTCAAAATCCGCAATAGCGATGTTCTCTTCCATGCGCTCTTTGCGGACGGATTTTGCCAGCGACACAATGCCGCGCTGGGCTAACCAGCGCAGAACGACCTGCCCCACGCTTTTGCCATATAGTTCACCCATCGCGCTCAACAGCGGATGCTGGAACAGGCCATTGCGGCCTTCGGCAAACGGTGCCCATGCCTGGGGCTGAATGTTGCGACTTTTCATCCACGGCACGGCGTGCAACTGCTGATTGAAAGGATTCACTTCTACCTGATTGATCGCAGGCACTACGTTGTTAAACGCCATCAGATCGGCAAGCCGGTCTGGATGAAAATTGCTGACGCCAATCGAACGGATTTTCCCCGCCTGCTGTAATTCTTCCATCGCACGCCATGCACCATGCACGTCGCCGTAAGGCTGATGGATCAAATAGAGATCGACATAGTCCAGTTGCAGACGGTTAAGCGAACGTTCAAATTGTGCTTTCGCCCCTTCGTATCGGGTGTCCTGCAGCCATAACTTGGTGGTGATGAACAGTTCGCTGCGCGGGATGCTGCTCTGTTTCAGCGCATTGCCGACCTGAGTTTCATTCTGGTAGGAAGCCGCAGTATCAATCAGGCGATAACCGGTTTCCAGCGCGTCGAGCACGGCGCGTTCGCATTCCTCCGCATCGGTCATCTGGAAGACACCAAAACCCAGCAGAGGTATTTCAAAACCATCATTCAGTTTGATTTTTTGCATGTCGTTATCCTTGTATTTGGGTATGTGAAAAGCATAACGCAGAAGGATTTATCAGATTAGAGGCTGTAAACGGATAGGCTTTATTAGCAGGGTTCATTAATCGCAAAATGAACCCTGCGGAGGTGTGATTGCAGATTCTTTTCCTTCAGGAACTGACTGACCTGATCGGGCATTGCCACAGGCTTGCCTTTTTATTGCGCCTTCGGCACGCGGGTCGTCAGCGCAATTAACGCGCTGGCCACAGTAAAGACGGCGATGATCCAGGCCATGGTCCACGGCGTGCCGTCGCTCATCAGTGCGAGAAGTAATGACGAGATAATGCCGCTGCCGTATTGCAACGCGCCAATCAGCGCGGAGGCGGAACCGGCCACGTTGGGTGCCGCATCCAGCGCAGCGGCGGTCGAGGTGGCGGCAATCACGCCATTCATCGAGAAGAAGACAAAGATGCAGGCGAGGATCAGCAGCATGCCGCCGATGTTCAGTTTCGCGCCGAAGGCCAGCACCAGTGCGGCAAGGGCGGCGACTACAACGGCGCGTTTAAGCAGAACTTCCAGCGGATAACGATGCACCAGACGGCGATTGAGCATACTCACGCCCATCAGCCCGACGATATTCAGCGCAAACAGCCAACCGTAGTGCTGGGGATCGATGCCGAAGTAGGTGATATAGACAAAGGGTGAGCCGGTAATAAACGCGTAGGCCGCCACGTAATAAAAAGTCACGCAGAGCGTAAAACGCATAAAGGTTTTGTTTTTTAACAGTTGCAGGTAATTGCGGAAAGCGCCGGGCAATGAGGCTTTCACCCGTTTTTCTTCGGGCAGCGTTTCCGGTAACCAGTAAAGTGAAATAAACATAACGGTGCCGATGACTGCCAGAAGCCAGAAAATGGCGTGCCACGAAGTGAAGATAATCATTTGTCCGCCGATCAGCGGCCCGGCGATGGGCGCGATGGCCATCACCACCATCAGCGTGGACAGCATTTGTGCGGCGCGGGTGCGGCTAAACAGATCGCGGATCATCGCCCGCGCCAGCATCGGCCCGGTGCAGGCGCCGAGCGCCTGAAATACACGCCAGAACACGATCTGCGGAATGTCCGTTGAAAGCGCGCAACCGACGGAGCCGATGATAAACAGCGCCAGCCCGGCGAACAGCGGTTTGCGACGACCAAAATGATCGCTCAACGGCCCCCAGATTAGCTGGGCAATACAAAATCCCACCAAAAATCCGGTGATGGTCAGTTCCACATTGCCGTGCAGTGCTTTCGCCATCGCAGGCATGGCGGGAAGATAGATATCGGTAGAAAGCGAGGTGAAAGCCATTAACGCGCTGAGAATGAGAACAAAAGGCAGACCCGACGTTTTGACGGCGTTGGGCGGCGTTCGCGCCTGAGAATCAGTCATTATTTTTCTTCTGAACATGAATACGTGAGCTTATGTTACTGGCGATCCCTCCGCAGATAATGCCCTGAAAAAGGATAGGCTTTATGAGTGGGGCTCATTAATGAATTCAACTCATAGAGCTATTCGTAATTGATGATCTTATAACAGAGAAATATGAATGCTAATCTCGCCCTATAAGAGTCAGGACAGTCCTGTCGCTTTTACTCTTATCCACGCCTTATTACTGCTGCCAGTTCACTTATCGTTGTACCGACCGCCGTTATTTCGACGGTCATTATATTGAAACTCACGTGTGATTCCGTTTCGTTTCGCGCACTGCATACTCCGGTTGTAAGAGGTATTTGTGATGCATAAAGAAATCATCAGGTCGTTAATTGGCTGGATTGAAGAAAATATCGACAAGCCGTTAAAAATTCGGGATGTCGCTGAAAAATCCGGCTATTCCAAATGGCATTTACAGAGGATGTTTCAGCAGGAAACAGGTCACACGCTGGGGAATTATATTCGTGACCGTAAGCTGGCGCTGGCCGCAGATGAGCTTCTTCATACTAAAAATCCGGTGGTCGATATTTCATATAAATACGGATATGACTCTCAGCAGTCCTTTTCGCGAACTTTTTCCCGGAAATACAGTTTACCGCCACAGGCCTACAGGAGAATGCATCAGTCACATCCGGCGTAATTTATGTGGTTTTTTTATCGGGTACTTTTTTTGCATTAATCATTACGTTGTTATCTGAGGTGGGAATTCATGAATCATTTAGGGCTTTTAAAGCCTTTGGCAGCCTTTTGTCTGTTATCAGGGAGTGGGGTATTAACGGGGTGTGATGAGAGCGGAAATACTGCCTCGGCACAGCAAAAATTAACCGACGTTAACGTGGTAAAACTCAGCACTGCGCCGCTGAAGATGACCTCTGAATTACCGGGCAGAACGTCTGCGCTGCGTATTGCCGAGGTGCGTCCGCAAGTGTCAGGGATTATCCAAAAACGCTTATTCACTGAGGGCAGCGACGTGAATGCAGGGCAGGCGCTGTACCAGATCGACCCCGCGCCGTATCAGGCCGTTTTGGACAGCGCAGCGGGAAATCTGGCGCAGGCAGAGGCCAGCGCGCGTATCGCAGTGACGACGGTGAACCGTTACCGCACGCTGACCGGCACGCATTACATCAGCCAGCAGGATTTCGACCAGGCACAGGCCACTGCCCAACAAGCTCAGGCCGCAGTCGTGGCAGCCAAAGCAGCGGTGAAGTCAGCCCGTATTAATCTGCAATACACCACAGTCACGTCGCCGATTTCCGGGCGGATCGGGCGCTCTTCAGTGACAGAAGGGGCGCTGGTGCAAAATGCACAAACTCGTTCGCTGGCAACCGTGCAGCAGCTGGATCAGATGTATGTCGATGTAACCCAGTCGGGGGAGGAGTTCCTGCGCCTGCGTCAGGCGATGTCCGACGGCGAAATCAAACAAACCTCCGGAAAAGCCGAGGTGACGGTGAGGCTTTCTGACGGCAGCACTTACGCGCCAAAAGGATGGCTGGAATTCTCCGATATCACCGTCGATGAAACCACCGGTTCTATTACGCTGCGCGCGGTGATCCCCAATCCTCAGCACCGTTTACTGCCCGGCATGTTTGTCCGTGCGCGGTTGGACGAGGGCGTTAATCCAGCCGCATTGCTGGTGCCACAGGTGGCCGTCACCCGCAATCCGCGTGGTGAGGCGACCGCACTGGTGGTCGGCGCGGATAATAAGGTGGCGCTGAAAAATATCACCACCGGCAAGACGTTGGGTGACCAGTGGCAGGTGCTGTCCGGTCTGTCGGCGGGCGAGCGCGTGGTGGTATCAGGCGTACAGAAAATTAAGCCGGGAGAGGCCGTCGAGCCTCATGAGCAGCCAGCAAAGTCTTAATCAGGGAACGCTGAAATATGTCTAAATTCTTTATCGATCGCCCCATTTTTGCCTGGGTGATTGCCATCATTGTGATGCTCGCTGGCGCGATTTCCATCCTCAATCTGCCGGTGGAACAATATCCAAGCGTTGCGCCTCCGGCGGTGCAGATCCGCGCACAATATCCCGGCGCGGATGCGACGACTTTGCAGAACTCGGTAACGCAGGTCATTGAGCAAAATATGAATGGCCTGGACGGTCTGATGTATATGTCATCGACCAGCGACTCTTCGGGCACCTTGCAGCTCACGCTGTCGTTCAAAACCGGCACCGATGCAGATATCGCGCAGGTTCAGGTGCAGAATAAATTGCAGCTGGCCACGCCGCTGTTGCCTTCTGAAGTGCAGCAGCAGGGGATCACCGTCAGAAAATCGTCCAGCACCTTCATGATGGTGGTCGGTTTTGTGAACAGCAGCGGCACGATGACCCAGCAGGATATTTCGGATTACGTTGGCTCGAATATCAAAGATCCGATTAGCCGCATTGACGGCGTCGGCGATACGCAGATTTTCGGCTCGCAGTACGCCATGCGCATCTGGCTGGATCCGAACAAGCTGAACAATTTTCAGCTCACGCCGGTGGATGTCATCGCCGAGCTGAACACTCAGAATGCGCAGGTGGCCGCCGGGCAGATTGGTGGCGCACCGCCGGTGCCGGGGCAGCAGCTCAATGCTTCCCTGATTGCGCAAACCCGCCTGATTTCACCGGATGAGTTCGGCGATATTCTGCTGAAAGTGAACGCCGGCGGTTCTCAGGTGCGGCTGCATGACGTCGCCCGTATTGAGCGCGGTGGTGAGGATTATCAGTTTGTGGTGAAAATCAACGGACAACCGGCGTCAGCATTGGGGATCCAGCTGGCAACCGGTGCTAACGCGCTTGATACCGCTGCGGCTGTGCGCACCGAGCTGGAACAGCTGCGCCCGTTCTTCCCGGACGGCCTGCAGGTGGTGTATCCGTACGACACGACGCCGTTTATCAAAATCTCGATTAATGAGGTGGTGAAAACGCTGTTCGAAGCCATTGTGCTGGTGTTTCTGGTGATGTTCCTGTTCCTGCAAAACTTCCGTGCAACGCTGATCCCGACGATCGCCGTACCGGTAGTACTGCTGGGCACCTTCGGCATTCTGGCAGCCTGTGGTTTTACCATCAACACCCTGACCATGTTTGGCATGGTGCTGGCCATCGGCCTGCTGGTTGATGACGCCATTGTGGTGGTGGAGAACGTCGAGCGCGTCATGGCCGAGGAGGGGTTGTCGCCAAAAGCGGCGACGCGTAAATCGATGGAGCAGATCCAGGGCGCGCTGGTCGGCATTGCGCTGGTGCTCTCGGCGGTGTTTGTGCCAATGGCATTCTTCGGTGGCACCACCGGCGTTATCTACCGTCAGTTCTCCATCACTATCGTGTCAGCAATGGCGCTGTCGGTGTTTGTTGCACTGATCCTCACGCCTGCGCTGTGCGTCACGTTGCTCAAACCTGTGGCAAAAGGCGAACACGGCAAAACCACTGGATTCTTTGGCTGGTTCAACCGCAAGTTTGACCAGAGTACACAGCATTACACGTCTTCGGTGGCGCGGATTTTACAAAGCTCCGGACGCTATATCGTGATTTATCTGCTGATCGTCGCGGGCATGGTGGTGATGTTTGTTCATCTGCCGACGTCTTTTCTGCCGGAAGAAGATCAGGGCGTACTGGCAACTCAGGCCATTTTACCGGCGGGCGCGACGCAGGAACGGACGCAGAAAGTGCTTGATACCATTACCGATCACTATCTGCATGACGAAAAAAACAACGTGGCTAACGTTCTGACGGTCAACGGCTACGGATTTGCCGGACGCGGGCAAAATGTCGGCATTGCCTTTGTCGGCCTGAAAGACTGGAGCGAGCGGCCAGGGGATGACAATAAAGTCACCGCGATTGTGCAGCGTGCCAATGCGACGTTTTCAAAAATCATCGACGGCACCGTCGTGGCCTTTAATCTGCCGCCGATTATCGCGCTCGGTAACGCCACCGGTTTTGATTTTGAGCTGATCGACCGGGGTAATCTGGGGCACGAGAAACTGCTGGAAGCGCGTAATCAGCTGCTGGCGCTGGCGGCGCAGCATCCTGACGTGCTGATGGCGGTGCGTGCGAACGGCATGGAAGATACGCCACAGTACAAAGTGACCATCGATCAGGAAAAAGCCAAAGCGCTGGGGCTGTCGCTGGCGGATATCAACACCACGCTGTCCGCCGCGTGGGGTGGCAGTTACGTTAACGACTTCGTCGATAACGGCCGCGTCAAGAAAGTCTATGTGATGAGCGATGCGCAGTACCGCATGATGCCGGACGATCTCAACGACTGGTTCGTGCGTGCTACTAACGGCAAAATGGTACCGTTCGCCAGCTTCTCCACCGCAAAATGGGTTTACGGTTCACCGCGTCTGGAGCGCTATAACGGCCTGTCTTCTCTGGAGATCCTGGGGCAACCTGCACCTGGGAAAAGTTCGGGCGAAGCGATGGCGCTGATGGAAGAACTGGCGGCGCAACTGCCAGCGGGTATCAGCCATGACTGGACAGGAATGTCCTATCAGGAACGCATGAGCGGTGAACAGGCACCGGCGCTGTATGCCATTTCGCTGGTAGTGGTTTTCCTCTGTCTGGCGGCATTGTATGAGAGCTGGTCGATCCCGTTTTCGGTCATGCTGGTGGTGCCGCTGGGCGTGGTCGGTGCGTTACTGGCGACCAGCCTGCGCGGGCTGAATAACGACGTGTACTTCGTGGTCGGGCTGCTGACCACGATCGGGCTGGCGGCCAAAAACGCCATCCTGATCGTCGAGTTCGCCAACGATCTGATGCTTAAAGAAGGCAAGCCGCTGATTGAAGCGACGCTGGAGGCGGTGCGGATGCGTTTGCGCCCGATCCTGATGACCTCACTGGCGTTTATTCTCGGGGTTCTGCCGCTGGCTATCAGCAACGGTGCGGGTTCTGGCGCACAGAATGCCGTCGGTACCGGCGTGATGGGCGGGATGATTTCTGCCACGCTGCTGGCGATCTTCTTCGTGCCAGTGTTTTTCGTGGTAGTGCGTCGTCGTTTCAGTAAAACCGCAAACACGGGCGAAGAGTAAAAATTAGCGCGGCTACCGGTTAAGTCACCGTCGTTGATCACTTAATCCATCGGGGGCGGAGGAAGGTATTTCCTCCGCTTTATCATTATGCAAGCTTCTACCTGAGTAAGAACTGAATGAGTGATCCTAAAATATACAGGCCGAATGCGATTTGTATCAGAGTGAATGCCCGCCGGACATAGCGCCATTCATGGCGTTCTCTGGCATTTGCCTGCGAAATAGCGCCACCGGGATCCTGCCTTTTTCTTCTTTTCCATCTCAGGTTTTCCCGAACCCCAATAATAATAATCAGTACAACCAATATTTTGAGAAGTACCAGGCTATCTATATTGAAATGTGTTTCCCAACTCCAGCTGGTATTGTGCATTCCTTGTTACCCTTCACCTTTTTGTTATAGAACATTATGGGTTATAACAACTAATCGGCTTTATATCCATGCATTAAACGGGGTTAATTTAAGGCGCCTGCCGGCGCGTCCATTCATCTGCCACGTCACCCAGATTTTTAGGCTGGTCATTGCGTATCCATGCCATAAAATCCCGATCAAATTTAAACTGTGCACCGCATTGCTCAAGCATGAAGCGCCGGACATTTTGGGTGTTTTTATAGTGCTTATCTACGGGGGTGGCGCGGGTTAATGTCTCGCTGTGCCAGTCAAATGCCATCTGTTTCTCCGGCGGAAAATGGTATGGTGAATAATAACGCAAAGCATGAGTATTTGGGGGAATGACATGACGAGTATCGGGATAATCAGACACACTCTGTGCAGGCATTGGGTAACATGTTAAAAAAAATCATTCTCTCAGTCAGTCTCTGTGGAATTTTATCGGGTTCAGCCGCAGCCGCTTCGGACAGTTGGTATGTCCTCGAGAATTACGAAGGAACGATCGGGAAATCTCCGGTTCATGTCTCTCTTCAGCGTTATTCCTTTGGCGGGAAGACAAATATCAAAGGAAGTTACTATTACGATAAATATCGTTCTCCCATTCCGCTCTATGGAAAAATAACGTCTGATGCCATCGTGCTTTGTGAGGTAGCTAATGATCAGGAATATGATGATTATCTGACCGAAGGTAAAAAATATGACCTCAGTACCTGCCCGTTAAAACTTAAAAAGGGTGGGGATGTTCTTCATGGTACCTGGCAGAACACCAAACGTACGCTGGATGTCGTCCTGAATATGACGGCTTCCATGGATAAAACCACAATCTCGGGCAACCCTGCGAAAACGATTGAAATTCCATTTTGGGGGCAAACGGCGTCTCATAGCTTTATTGGCGTTTATGAAATGAAAGATGATGGCCTTTCAGTGAATAAAGTGAAGGCTCTCAACAAGTCTTCAGGAAAAGTGGATCAGATCATCGATCCTCAATTACATCAATGTGATTTTGGATTTTACATGACGGCTATTTACCAAAATATCGAGAGCCTGAGTAATTCCTCACAAATAGCATTGAATTGCTACAGCAAAACCGATTTCAGTGTCATTTACGGCCTTAATCAAGATAAGCAGACTTATTCTTTCGTCGATTAGCCCCTGAACCTCAGGGGGATCGTACATACAGCGACGGTTCCCCTTACACCTTCACCTGCAATAATTCATCCACCCGCGTGGTATACGCCGGCGACAACATTTCCCGTTTCATTGACCAGCCGCGCTGGATGCCTTGCCCGGCGAACCACACTTTGCCCATCCCTTTTTTGTGGATCTCATCCAGCGTCGCCATCAGCTGCTCGCTGTTCTTTTTCGGCTGGTACTCATCGAAGAGATTCAGCTGCGCCACGCCCTGACTGAAAAAATCGCCCAGCATCACGCCGCCTTTCTGATAGCGATAGCCCGGTTTCCAGATTTGATCGAGGCAACGCACGGCGGCGTTGAGAATGTCGCGGCTGTCCTGCGTCGGTGTGAGGAGTTTGAGCCCGGCGTAGTTGCTGTAGTAGGGAACTTTTGGGTCGTGCGGGCTGGTTTTAACGAACGCCGAGACGAAGCGGCAGTACTGATGCTCGCCGCGCAGCTTCTCGGCGGCGCGCACGGCGTAGTTGCAGATGGCTTCGCGCATATCCTGATACTCGGTGATGCGTTCGCCAAAAGACCGTGAACAGATGATTTGCTGTTTGGTCGGCACCGATTCTTCCAGCGGCAGGCAAGATTCCCCGCGCAGTTCGCGCACCGTGCGCTCCAGCACCACGCTAAAATGTTTGCGGATCAGCGCAGAAGGGCTGTCGGCCAGCTGTAATGCCGTCTCGATCCCCATCATGTTGAGTTGTTTAGTCAGACGCCGCCCGACGCCCCACACTTCATCCACCGGCAGCAGGTTCATCAGCTTTCTCTGACGCACGGTCTGGGATAAATCCACCACGCCGCCGGTATCCTTCCACTTTTTCGCCGCGAAGTTCGCCAGTTTGGCCAGCGTTTTGGTCGGTGCGATCCCGACGCCGACCGCCAGATGCGTCTCTTTCCAAATTTTCTTCTGCACCTGCTTGCCAAAATCATGCAGTGAGATGCAGTTTTCAATGTTGGTGAGATCTAAAAACGCCTCGTCAATCGAGTAAACATCGACGGCGGGCGCCAGTTGTTCCAGCGTCTCCATCACGCGGTTGGACATATCGGCGTACAGCGCATAGTTCGAGGAGAACACCACCACGTTATGCTGGCGGATCGCTTCACGCATTTTGAAAAACGGTGCGCCCATGGCGATGTTGGCCTTTTTCGCTTCAGCGTTACGGGCGATCACGCAGCCGTCGTTATTACTCAGCACAATCACCGGTCGTCCCTGCAAATCCGGCCTGAACACGGTCTCGCACGAGGCGTAGAAGGAGTTGACGTCAACGAGGGCAAACATAATCAGCGCGCGGCGTAGATGATGAACGTGACGACGCCGAAAATCTCCAGCGACTCTTCGTCATTGAAGGTGATCGGCGAATAATGCGGGTTCATCGGCACCAGCTGAACCGACGGGCGGGTGCGCAACTTTTTCACCGTGAACTCGCCGTCGACGGCTGCCACCACGATGTCGTCGTGAACGGCGGTCAGCGAGCTGTCGATGACCAGCAGATCGCCTTCGCTGATGTTGGCATCGGTCATTGAATGGCCGGAGACCCGGACAAAGTACGTCGCGCTCGGGTGCGCAATCAGCAGTTTATTGAGATCAAGGCGCGACTCTACGTAATCCTGAGCGGGCGACGGAAAGCCGCACGGCACGCGATCGAGGAACAGCGGCAGGTCGATTTTTTGCTGATGCTCAGCGGGTGTGTACAAAATCATAGGAAATTCTCGCGATACTGGTTTTATATACAGTATTCACGTAAGCGGGATACCGATCAAGCCTGACAGCAGAAGAAAATCCTATCAGGCTGATGGGGGAGGGAATTTAGTATGGGAGGAGGTAAAAGCAGCACGTTAACTCAATTCTAATTCGAAAATAAAAAGTGCAGTGCTCAATGGTGCTCCTGTGCCCGACGCGGTTCATCGGGCATTTTTATGCTGGAAGGTGCAAAACCTTGGCGGAGTACTGCATTAAGGCTCAATCACCTCACCGCCCTCATCCAGCATGGCGGTCAGCAATGCCGTACCGTCTTTACCTACCCGAAATGCCCCGTAGCGCGCATGAGCGAAACGTTCGCCGTGGCCCTCCTGAAAGAAGTAAGCGTTGGTTCCTATCGTCAGTGAACCGGAATTCATATGGTATTTCACCCGTAACTGATTCGCTTTCAGGGGTTCACCTTGATCAAACCGTGCCTGAGTGACCTGCCGCTGAGTATCGAGATCCACAATTATTTTCCCGCTGAGGGGTAAACAAGGCGTGGAGGGGACGGAGATGCAAACCTGACGTTGCTGATATAACTCCAGCTGTAAAGGTCGGGTAATGGCATAGTTGAGAGCCATATAATCGCCCTGCATGAGAGAGCGCGGATCAACCGGCGCAAGTTGTAAGATCATCACCTCGCCCTGTTTCAGTAGCCGTTCTTTCTGCCAGATACCGGCATTGACTGCCACCAGCGCCAGCAATATCACACCCCCGGCCAGCCATTTCCTCAGATTACTGGTTTTCATAGGCACCTCCGGTGCGTGCAGGTAAAACCTTTTTGACCACCCATGTCAGCATCAGCAGTACCACACCGCTAACCAGCAGCAGCAGAGATTTTTGCAACAGAGTGACATCCAGGAAGTAGTACCAACCGGAAACATACAGCATGATGAAACAGCCACTGACCAGTAGAATATCCTGACTCCCCTGATAGCGTGCCATCAGTAACAGCCACAGACCGAGGCCTATACCGGGAGCATAGACGGCGGCGGCGCCACAAAGGATTGCAGCCGGTAAAGTGATCATCGATAAAGGGGTCTTTTCAACCAGCCGCTGGTACAGCGTATTGAGTAATAAACCTCCCGCGATCCCGCCCCCTAAACCGAATTGAAGAGTGGTAAACCGCGGCATATCCCAGAAAAAATCAGAGATAAACCCGCCATTTATTGCCAGAAGGCACAGTACTATCAGGCCCGCAGGAATGCCATGAAGAAGCGGAAGAACGGCTTGTGCAAAATGTCCCGCCTGAAGATTCAGCTGATTCCTGACGATCCATAACCAAAATATGATGACACAAGCGACCAGCGCCGAAATTACCCAGAGACCGGCAGCCGGGAGTAAGTACAAACTGGTCAGAGAATGCCCCGACAGAACCAGCAATAGCGTTATGACAGTGATAGCCATAAACCGGTAAGACCGGTCGGGCATGGCGATTGCCATCACGGCCAGGACCGGCAGCGCACACAGAGAACTCACCAGAATAAAGGTTTCTCCGTCGGGTTCGACGAGCAGAAAGACACCGAAACAAAGCCCGCACGTCGCCGCAATTGCCCATGCCAGTCCGATATGATGTTTTCCCTCTCCCCGGGTGCGTAACAGGCCGCCCGCGATGGCGGCAAGGATCAGCGAAGGGAGAATGACGGTGGCGGCATTAGGGTCGTTGAGCAAGTCAGCCATATAGAGAACCAGCGCCAGCAGCAACAGAATGAGCATGGCTGCGACCCATCCACCGATGCTCAGCGCAAGCCTCAGATACCAGGGGAGATGGGAAGAGTGATCCTGCTGCTGAATTTCCTGAATCTGCGTCTGATTCAGCAAACCATGCTGACGCAGTTTTTCTGTCAACATGGTTAATTCTGCCGGTGCTACGTCGACGGGGGCGCGTTCGTACAGCCTGCGTCGCCAGTGCAGGAGTAACACACCGTTACCAGCCACCCACACTGCCATCAGGCAACCGATCAGAAACAGATCCCCCACATCGTAAGAGTTATCAAATAACTGCATGATCAGAACGCAGCCCGTGGCCGTCAGGCTGGCAGTCCCCAGAGTCAGCATGCAAAGATCCGGATGGCGATAACGGTAAAGGTAATAGCCCGTCAGCAAGGTGATTAACCAGAAGCCGGTAATCAACGTAAAGTGGATATCCCGACCCCAGTCGTACAGCCTTCCGGCGACGATGGAGGTCAGCAGCAGTAACAAAAACCCCGCCATAACCCGGGAGAACCAGCGGCTCGCCAGCCAGCTTTCGGGATGATGTTTTATCGCCTGCAAGGCCAGCGCCTCGCGCAGAATCAGGCACAGTGCCAGCACGGCCAGATAACCGTAAAGTGCCGCAGTGGGAAGATAGGTCAGGCTGTCAAACGATAGGGCATTCTCCAGGGACAGCGACAGAGTGGTGTAATAGAGCTGGAACGCCAGATTAGCGACCAGCCAGCTGCAAAACCATAAACTGTTTTGCCGCGCAATCAGCGCCAGGGGCAGGAGAACGCATAGCCAGGCTCGGAACAACTCCCAGCTATCAGCACCGGTCTGATACACCTGCCCATACAACGCAAACAAGGCGCCGAAGCTCAGCCCCGCCGCAAGCAAAGCGCTGCGCGCCGCGCGGTGATACCAGCGCCACCAGACAACGGCAGCCAGCGCGACGATCAGCAACTCCATCAGTGCGAATTTAGTTATCTTCGGCATGTGGGCCCAGTTCCACGCGACAAAAAACAGAGCACCGGCAACCAGTGACAATAAACCCAGACAAAAGAGCACCGGGATCAGGAAAGTACGCCACTGGGCATATCCTGGCCGCACACCGCAAAAAGCGTAAATACGCTGACAGGCATCAGGGGTGAGATTCCCTCCTTGCACTAAGCGCTCGGTCTGACGGCAAAGATACTTTGCCGTTCGTGAAGGCATCCAGCTTATGCCATCTGGAGCGATGTCAATCATGATTCCCTGCCTTGAGTCGCGGTTGCATTAAAGAGAACCTTCTTTCGAAGGCATTAGTCTTGTTTGCCAGCGTATGTTTTATAACATCTTGTCATCATTGTAGCGTTCAAATTTCTGTTTTCCTGAACTCAGGTGGTTTTCAGGGGGCGTTGAAATCGCTGCTTTTATTTCGCCCTCGTGAAGTTACAGTGTATCTTTTAGTCCATCTGTCAGCTTACGGACAACGATGTCGTGGCTGATGTGGCTTTCTGCAAACGCTAAAACTGACGGGGAGAAACGTCGGTGGCGGTGATGATCAGGCAGACGTTATGAGTCGATCCCAGACCGGGATTTTAAGGAGGAAGTGATGAAAGAGAAGTTTCCGCAGAACTTTATGTGGGGTGGGGCGACGGCCGCCAATCAGGTTGAAGGGGCATACGATCAGGACGGCAAAGGGCTGTCGATAGTCGATGCTATCCCCGGAGGAAAAAAACGGTTAAGAATCGTCTCCTCGCCTGAGTTTGATTTCTCCCTCGACACAACGCGTCATACTTACCCTAATCACAAGGGGATTGATCATTACCATCGCTTTAAGGATGACATTGCGCTGTTTGCGGAAATGGGGTTCAGGTGTTACCGGTTTTCAATTGCCTGGACCCGAATTTACCCGAACGGCATCGAGCAGCAGCCCAATGAAGCGGGACTGCAACACTATGATGAGGTGATTGATGCCTGCATCGCGCAAGGCATTGAACCCGTTATCACTATTTCCCATTATGAAATGCCGCTGCATCTGGCGAAAGAGTTTGGTGGCTGGAAAAACCGTGAGCTGATAGGTCATTTTGAGCGTTTTGCCCGCACGGTGCTGACGCGTTATGGCCATAAAGTGAAATACTGGATGACCTTTAACGAAATTAACAGCGCGGCACATTTTCCTATTATGAGTCAGGGGCTGACGGTAAAAACCGGCGCACTCGACAATCAGGCCAAATATCAGGCGTGGCATAACCAGTTCGTCGCCAGTAGTTTAGCGGTGAAAATTGCCCATGAAACCAATGCTCAGATTCAGATAGGTTGCATGATCCTCTATGCGACGAATTATGCTTACGACTGTGATCCGGTTAATCAGCTTGAAACCCTGAAAGAGACACAGGCATTCAATTTTTATTGTGCCGACGTGCAGGCAGGCGGTAAGTATCCGTACTACGCAAAACGCCTCTGGCAGTCTAAGGGCGTCGAACTGGACATTCAGCCGGGTGATTTGGCGCTCATTGAACAACACACCGTGGATTACATTGGTTTTAGTTATTACATGTCTTCGACCATCAATAAAACCAATCCGGATGCGCAATCTGCGGAGGGCAACTTGCTCGGTGGCGCACGTAATCCTTTCCTGGAGGCCAGCGAGTGGGGCTGGGAAATTGACCCGGTAGGACTTCGTATCGCCCTCAATCAGCTTTATGACCGTTATGAGAAGCCTCTGTTCATTGTTGAGAACGGTCTGGGTGCTATCGATAAGCCAGATGAAAATCACTACATTGCCGATGACTACCGCATTAATTATTTGCGTCAGCATATTGAAGCCATGGCCGATGCGGTTGAAGACGGTGTGGAACTGATGGGATACACCCCGTGGGGCTGCATCGATCTGGTGAGTATGTCTACCGGTGAGATGAGCAAACGCTACGGGCTGATTTATGTCGATCTCGACGATAACATCAGCGGCACGGGCAACCGTTACAAGAAGAAATCATTCCACTGGTATCAGAAAGTTATCGCGACGAATGGTGCCGACCTGAGTTGAGGATGCGGGCTGATGACACCGTCGTCAGCCCTGAAAACGCCTGTCAGCGCTGACGAACCAGCGCTCTGTTTTTATCAAGCAGGAAAGGACGCAAATATCCCACAGTGTTAGACAGGAGAATGACGTCTTCTGACACTGTGATATTCAGCACATCCCGCAGATAGGCTTTGCGCGTTTCCATTCGTTGCCAGACGTCCGGGAAATGGCTTTGCAGCTCGTTTCTCAGTGCGGCATCAGCCAGCGCGACAGTATCTTCAATGCTGCATCCGCCGTAGCCGGGCAGCGAAGGGATAATATCGATCTGAAAAATCATCCCGCTCTCCAGTGTGATCGTCGAATTTGCGTAGACAGGGGAGCAGAGCCACTCTTCATCGGCCACCAGATGACCCGGGTTAAGATGCCAGTGCCACTTCTCTTTCGGCATTACGTTTTCGATGGTTTGATAAAGTTCACCCCCCGTCAGGCCGGGTTGAAGCGTTTCGAGCCAGGTGGTGACTGCGTGATAGTAAGGAATAGCCAACGCTGAAAGGTAGTCAGCCACCGCAGGATCCAGTTCATTTTCTGTTGCCACCACATAGGCGGAACGGCTGCTCAGCCCGCCCTTAAACCCGACGGTCAGCGAAAATTTATCTCCGCGCCGGATCTCTTTATCCGTCGGATATAAACAGGCATTCGCGAAACGGTCACCGGTGGCGGCAATCATCACGACGCTGCCCGGCTGCCCATCAGCAGACAGCAAATGACCTATCTGTTTCTCCGTTTTCCCCGGTGCAATCTCGTCCAGCGCCGCCAATATATTGGTGGAAGCCAGATTTGCGCCGTACTCATAAAAGGCGATTTCGCAGGCTGTATTTAAACGGCGCACACCCTGCGCAGGGGAGATAAACAATGAGGTTGCATTGACCACGTTTTCCCGTTTACCGGCAATGTCGACAACCGCTTCCACAATGAAAGCAGGCACATCGAACTGATACTGCGTATCGCAAAGCTTGCTGGTGAACAGCTTCCAGCCAACGACACCAATACGATGTTCGCGCTTCAGGCCAGCCTGAGCCAATACCTCAGTCAGCGGAGCATCGTTATCCATCGGCTGATTCGGCAGCGAGAAAGCCGGCGCATGGAAACACTTTCCGCCGTTTCGCGCATAAGGCACCAGCTTGAGATTCTCATTCCCCATCACGTAGCTAAGCTGACCGTCAGCGGTCAGTATCAGCAACGCCTCTTCAAATCGCGGAATAAAGCCAGCGAGGTATTCAAAATTCCCGCCATGTTCTTTATCGGCATAGATGGCCAGGGCATCGAGATTATGCTGCTGCATAGCCGTCACAATATTCTTCAGCCGCCGCGCCATCACCTTATCGCTGATAACAGGCGTTTTCACAGTGGGAAACGTCTTTGGTGCCGGGACGGCAGTCAGTTCAAAACGGGGTTGTGACCAGGTCATTGCCATTCTCCTTAACGCAATAATATAGGGTGGTGCATAAGATCTTATGGCTATCTTAGCCCGTTCCGACGCGGTTTGTGTCACCCGCCGAAGGAAAGACGTGCCTGCAAAAGATCAGCCAGATGGCAAGGGCACACAGGGCGATTCCCCCAAGAATGAAATAGGCAAAACTCCAGGATGTGTGGCTGACGATGGCACCGGCCAGCGCAGGGCTCAGCGAGGCGCCGAGTCCCTGCAACAACATCACGAGGCCAAGTGCTGCGTTGATATGCCCGGTACCATTAAATAACGAGGCAATCAGCCCTGGAACGGCAACACCCAAAATACCTGCGGCGACACCGTCCAGCGCTTGTACTGGAAATAACACGAACTCGTTACTCCAAAAAGACGCAATGGCGGCCCGAAATGGCAACACGATAAGCGCAATGACGATAAGCTTTGCATAGCCATACTGAGATGCGTACCGCGCAGTGAGCAGCGCCACGGGGATCATGACTGCCTGAGAAATAGCGACGGTTAATGCGGCATACGTGCCCGGCGTGAACAGAGAACCTGAAGGGGAGGAGGCGACCTGCATGCTCAGCATCGGTAATTGTGCCGCATTAGCAAGGTGGAAGAGAAGCAGGGTAAAGCCGGTTACGGCCAGTTCAGGCCGTTTCAGTAACGCAAAAAAAGGAACAGAAACAGCAGGACCTTCGTGTTTTTCAATACCACGCGCCACATTATGATCGATGTCGTTTTTGTTAATCGCTAATGTCGTTATGACGGTAAACACCGCCATTGTTGTCATGAGTAAAAATACCGATCCTGTCCCCCAAATCCAGCATGTCACTGCCGCCAGCACCGCGACCGCCATATTGCCGCCGTGGTTGAAGGCTTCATTGCGGCCCATCTGCCCCAAAAAACCTTGCTGACCGGCGATCCCTAAAGTGATCCCGGCAATGGCGGGTGCGACGATGGCGGCCGCTAAACCGGTGATGATTTGCGATGCAATCACGACGCCAGACGTAGGGAAATACCAGAGGGCCAGAGTGCTCAGGGTAATCAACAGAGATGAAGTGACAATTAACAGTCGCTTATAACGCGTGGCATCCACAATCATGCCGGAGGGGAAGGTGGCCAGCAATCCGGCCAGTCCGCCCAGCGTCATGACCAGCCCAATCTCCTCCGCCCGCCAGTGGTGGGATACCAGAAATATGCCTAAAAAAGGCCCCAGCCCGTCGCGGACATCGGCGATGAAAAAGTTGAGCAAACAGAGAACTTGCAGTGAACGTAATTTCATAAACAGCCTCAGGCAATGATCATGCTCGTTACCCGTTTGAAAAGGTCAAAAAGGGTACGCAACGGAATCTATCTCCTTCTGTATACATTGCAAAAGTGAAAGAAAGACAGTCATGTATCGTCGTCTCTGACAAAAAAAGCGCAAACGCCTTATTTTTAGGTTTTTTCTGAACAGCAGAGGGATTTTTCGCGGGAGTGAGGAACAGATTCACGGTGCCGGGCCGACGCCTGACCTGATAGTTAATGGCCGGAACCCCGACCATTATTAAATTTCATGCCTGTTATATAACGTCAATTAATTGCCGCGATAACTGGAGAAACCGTAAGGGCTCACCAGCAGGGGAATATGATAGTGTGGAACGGAACCGTCAGCTTTGAATATCACCGGGATCTCCGGGAAGAAAGTCGGCGTGTGGTGTTTTTCAAACCATTCGCCTGTTTTAAATGTCACACGGTAATTCCCTTTTTCTATTGTACCGTCTTTTGGATAGAGTGCTGGGATCCTACCCTGATCGTTAGTGACACCGTCACTCAGGCGAACCCACTGGTTACCTTGTTGTTTTTCAAGCAACACTGTGACGCCGGCAGAGGGAAGTCCGTCCTGCAAGTTCAGTACATGAACGCTCAGCGGGTTCGCTGCAAGTGCAGAGGTCAGGCAGGCGACATTCAGAAAAAGTCCAGCGAGTAATGTTTTAATCGGGGTCATGTGAAATCCTTTTTATTTTAAATGTTGATATTTAAATTCAAAGAATGAAAAGCAGCCCTTTATTATTAGTCTGACTTTTCAGTGCTGTTTGAATAAAGAAATAATACATTCCTGAGGTTAACCACCACATGTCAAAACGATGACATTTATGTCATTATTCATCCGGAATACATCCCCGACGAGAAAGAATCATGATGGAACTGAAGATGGCTGTCCCAGCGATCGGCATTGATTTAGGCACCACTAACAGTCTGATCAGTGTCTGGCAAGACGGTGAGGCGCGGCTGATCCCTAATGCATTGAATGAATTTTTAACGCCTTCGGTGGTGAGTCTGGATGACGATGGCCGTATGCTGATTGGCCGCCCGGCACTTTCTCGTCTGACCACCCATCCGCAGCGCTCAGCGGCGCTCTTTAAGCGTTTTATGGGCAGCAAGAAACAGTTTCGGCTGGATACACAAACTTTTGATGCACCGGAGCTGTCGGCAATGGTGCTTAAATCCCTGAGGGCGGATGCGCAGGCCTATCTCGGGCACGACATCACCGATGTGGTTATCTCAGTTCCCGCTTATTTCAGCGACGAGCAGCGCAAACAGACCCGTTTTGCCGCAGAGCTGGCCGGGCTGAATGCCGTCAGGCTGATTAACGAACCGACCGCCGCCTCGATGGCCTACGGGTTGCATACCCAGAATACCGGCCGCACGCTGGTGTTTGATCTTGGCGGTGGAACCTTTGACGTCACGGTGCTCGAGTATGATCTGCCGCTGATTGAAGTGCATGGTTCGGCGGGCGACAACTATCTGGGCGGCGAAGATTTTACGCAGGCGATCATTAAGGCCTGTCTCAGTGAATGGAAGCTTGATGTCGGGGCCATTCCCGCAACCGAGCTGGCGCGTCTGTACGACAGTGCTGAACAGCTAAAATGCCAGCTCGGTCAGCATAATGCTACGCATCAGCTGTGCTGGCAGTGGGGGGATCAGGCATGGACGCTCTCCTTTGACGAACCGAAACTGGAAGAGATTTGGTTGCCGCTGATGACCCGGTTACGCGCACCCGTAGAACAGGCGCTGCACGATGCACGCCTGCGTCCGGAGCAGCTTGATCACCTGGTGTTGGTGGGCGGGGCATCGCGTATGCCGGCCATTCAAAAGCTCGTCGTCAAACTGTTCGGAAAATTACCTCACCAGCATCTGGATCCCGGCACCATTGTGGCGCTGGGCGCGGCCGCACAGGCGGCCTGTCGGTTGCGCAATGAAGATATCGAAGAGGTGATCCTTACCGATGTCTGCCCCTATACGCTCGGCATTGCCACCGCCAGCGAGCAAAGGAACGGGATATTTTCCCCGATCCTTGAGCGTAATACCGTCGTGCCTGCTTCGCGGGTAGAGACGTTCACCACCCGTCACGTTGAACAGACGTTTATCCGCATTGCTATCTATCAGGGCGAGAATCCTCTGGTGGCAAATAACATCTTTATTGATGAACTGCAGGTGCCGGTCAAACCCAATGGCGCGTTACAGAATATCGACGTACGTTTTAGTTATGATATTAACGGATTGCTGGAAGTGGATGTGAACTTGCCCGACAGCGGTGAGACATTGAGTAAAGTGATCGACCACAGTCCGATTGGTCTTAGCCCCGAACAGCAACAGCGCAGCCGTGAGCGGTTGACGGCGGTGAAAATTCATCCCCGCGATACGCTGGCAAACCGCAACCTTCTGGCGCGTTTAGAGAAAGCCTGGGCACAATCGCTGGGCGATACCCGTGGACAGATTGGTCTTTGGCTGGAGGAGTTCGAAAAGGAGTTAGCCAGCCAACAGGAAAGTCGCATCGCACCGTTGCGCCAGCGGCTGGAAGGTCTGCTTGCGGAGTTAACGTTATAAAGTGAAAAAGTATGCCGCCAGGTAAGAAGGGCGGCACACTCATTTTTTCGACTGGATTTTAGCTATTTTTTTCGCCGCCAGCCGGGCGGCGGGCCATAGCGGTTCGGCTCTGGCATTCCGCGTTTGAACAGATACATTGCCAGCAATTTGAGCACGGGAATTTTAATCTCTTTTAGTTTATCCGCGCTGGCCAGACCCAAATCCCGCCCACGGCGCACCACTGCGCTGTAAAGGTTCATCACGACCAACAGCGCCGACAGTGCGGTATTCGCCAGTTGCCCCTCAGCCACAATTGCGTTAACCAGCATGATCGCGATCTCGCTTCCCAACACAATCTGCAAGACCAGCCCTAGCCGTCCAATACGTGAATTAATTCGCCAGAATTGCCAGAAATAACTGCGGCGCTGCGGGTACTGCGTGAACTCATTCTGACGGGTGCTGTTGATTTGCAGCATCGTCGCTGCCGCTAATCTCAACGCAATATCTATTTGCGGATCGTCAGCACCGGCCTGAGCGGCGGCACTGAGTCTGGCATCCAGCAAATATTCCGGATTAGTGCTGAGCTGAGTGATCCCCTGAGCGACCGCTGATGCGATGAGAGCCCCGCGGGCAAGATTTTCGTCCGACGGAAATATCGGTAACTGGCGCGCCAGCAATTGCTGTCTGAACGCCATTTCTTCCGGCGAGCTGGCGGTGAGCGCCTCAAGTTCCGCCAGATTGTCCTGTGCGCAACGCGCATTGTAATGCGACAAAAATACCGCGTGGTACAGGGCCTGATAAGGGAAGGGGGATTGTCCCAGCCGTTCCTGCCACTCTGGCTGATAACGGTAGAAATAGTGGGCCGAGCTGGAGGAGCTCTCATCACGCCGGGCAATGTACTCTTCGATACTGACCGGCAGCCGGGTCCAGCAGTTGAAATGCAACGAGTTGTCCAGAACCAGATGGCTTTTTAGCTGGCCAACTTCATCGCCCTGAACCGGGTCAATTTGGGTAAACACCTCATACATCGACCAGAAGGGATGCTGCTCATCCAGCGGAAAATCTTCCAGATTGCTGAGCCGGGAGATGTTGTCGACTTTCAGATCGAGCATTGTTTCCAGCAACATCACCTGACGCAGGGCGTCACGCGGCGACGTCTGACTGTCTTCCGGCAGGGCTATATCCACGTTCTCAATGAGATAGCATAGCCAGCTGGTGTGCGCCGGCAAAACGCTCTCACCATACGCCGGATGTTGTGCAAGTTTGCCCAGGCTGTGAGGGGGAAGCGGCCGCCAGTGCCACAGCCACGCGATGCTCTGCTCCCAGGCGGCACAATCGCTGTCGGCGAACATCTCAGGCAACGGCGTCTCTTCGGCCGCATGCAGCCATGTGATGAACTCCGCCAGCACCGCTGAACCCTGAAGCCACGCCAGACGCTGCGCAGCCTGTCGTTGCAGGCCGCGTAAGATTGTCGCCTGCAACGGTATTGTGGGAAGAGGCTGGTCAAGGATCGCTTGTAATAAGGTTTCATTCCCCATCGTCAGCATGCTGGCCTGCCAGTAAAGGTGCAGGAGGTCATCGGTGCCATCTTCCTGCATAAGATGCGGGAACATGATCTGCGGGCGATACCGGCCCGATTTCCAGCTGATAAAGTCAGCGGCCAGCGGGGAAACGTCGACCTGTGTCGCTTCGGCCCAGCGCATCAGCGTTTGAGGCGACTGTGCCTGCGGCCGGTACGCGTTTTCCTCGTCGCCGGTAGCGCTTTCCACTGGCGGAATATCCGGGCGGTCAAAAGCCTGGATCAGCAGTGGCAGATAATCTGCATCATTCCTGACACACCACGCCAGCAGCCACTGTTCGGCTTCGGCATGCTGATGATTTTCATGCAACCTTAGCCACAGCGGAAACGCACGTTCATCATCGCCCATTATGCTGCAATGACTGGCGCTCAGATAAAGCCACTCCGGATCATCCGGATTGAGTTCGAGCTGTTGCAGGCAGTGGTCACGCAGTTGCGCGTCAGACAATGCCGCTAAATTAAACCAGCGTGCCATCTGGTTCATCAAACGCGGGCATGATGGCCAGAATATCACGCGCGGTTCTTCCAGCAGGTATCGCAACCAGCCGGTCGGTTGTTCCCAGTAAAAATGCCGGACCTGATGGAAATAGCCCAGCGTGTCGTCTTGTGCGGCCAGAGTGAGAGGGGCGAGCGTGGAGAGATCGAAAATATCGCCGCCTTCGGCAAAGTTCAGCAAGTCGTCGGCCCGCTGCGCCATTTCCGTCCCAATTTCTGGTAAACGCATTCGCCATTGCAGGCGGTTAGCCAGCAGGATAAGACAGTCGGCGGAAACAAAATTCACCTGCAAGACAGCTTCCAGCAACGGCCAGCGAAGCTTATCGACAGTGGTGACGGGGTGATCGTCGAGTTGACTGATAAACCGCAGCCAGCGCACCGGCAAATATCGCTCCGCAGGAGAATTGATCAGTGCGCTGAAGGCGTCGAGCAGCCCGGTGGGATCGGTGGCTGGCACTTCTGGCGGCGGAGCCGGTGGCTCAAGTGGCATCAGAGTTACGGGTTCATCCACACCTTTTCGCGCCTGTTCATAGGCCTCACGCAGGCGCTTAAAACCTTCCGGATCATTTTCCGGGTGATACGTGGGCAGCAGATCGCGGTAGGCCTGGCGGATCATCTGCTGATCCTGCGTGGGTGAAATGCCCAATATTTCCCAACAAGGCTGGCTGCTCATAGATCCATCTCCGGCAAGGATGCGGGTTTATCTATCTCATTCATCGCGATGTACCACGGAAGTTGAGATATCGGGCTCTCCGGATGCGTATAGAGCTGGCGCATTAATTCAATGTTGGTGGTACCACCTGCGTCGATGCTAAAAGCATAACGTCGGGCATCGGCTTCGGACGTACTCAGTGACTGCCAGTAGAGTCTTCCGATGATAAAACCAGCGTTATAGCGCTGCCAGCTGGTGTAATAATAACGGGCGCGTACCGCCAGACGGCTGTGCAGCCAGAGGTTTTCTTCCGACGTTATCCAGCCGTTAAGCAGCCCGATACGGCAAAGAAAGCCCATCCTTGCTAAATCCCAGGCGCGGATCCCGCCGTCACCGCACATGACGGCGCTGTCAGACACCAGTGCCAGCAGGACCTGTACGTCAGACGTTTGATGCGCCGCATAATTCTGCCACTCTGTCAGGCTCAGACGGTGCCACAGCCTGAAGTAATGGGCCAGATCCTCCGCATGGCCGTTGTCGATCATTCTTAAAATCATCTCAAACAGCTGCTCACGGGAATCGATGCCCCAGCTCTCGCTCAGGTCAACGCTGGTATCAAACGGATAAAATTTATCGCAGTCGTAGGCGGCACCCGGTCCGGCATTTATTGCCACCATCGGGGCTGAAAGCGCGAGCAACCAGCGGCGTGCAGAATCATCAATCACTGAGAATTTCTCCTGTGGGGTAAATCAGCTTTCATACTGCCATTTGGGTATTACGCAGCCTTTAGGGCCGGGCGCGGTCTGTTTACCGTTCTCATCGAAACGTGTTTCACAGGCTGTAGTCAGTCTGCCGTCTTTCCAGACTCCGCTGCTTTTGACTTTGCCATCAGGGTAATAACAGGTGCTTTCACCCTGACGCAGCGCGCCCTGATAATCTTTGTACTCCTTGCCGTCGACCACTAAACGGCTAAATCCCTTAGCGCGACTAATGCACTTCATCTGATCGTTTGGGTAATAGCTGATTTGGGTATAGCTGTCGTCGGGGCCGATGCGTGTTTCGTCCTGGCGCTGACCATTGGCATACCAGCTGTTATTGGTTTGCTGTCGGTTAAAGAGATAGTCAGCCTCGGTGAGCGGCGTGCCGTCAGGGTTGAAGGTTTGCTGTTTGCCGCAATAGCCGCGACCGCTTAGTGACAGAGGGCAGTAGTTGCGCTCGGTGATTTTGACGCCGGCAGCGGTAAATTCCTGCATCAGCCCGACTTCATAACCATGGTCAAGGGTGGACACCGACTTCGGTTTTCCGTCGGGGAAATTGTAGACATTCAGGCCGTCGAGTTCGCCATTGCGGTAGCCTCGGTCGGCGCGCACAGTGGTGCCATCGTCGTAATATTCGATTTCACGGCCGTCCAGTTTGCCCATCACATAATCAGCCTGATAAACCCTTATTCCGGCAGCATTAAATTTCTGATACAGGCCGTCAGCAAGATTATCTTTGTAATGAATGATTTGCGTCAGTTTACCGTTTTTATCACTCCAGCGCAGTTCACCCTGTTTTACGCCCGCCACCAGTTCGACCTGCTGAGTCTCGCCGTCACCCGTCTTGAGCTTCCACATACCGTTTGCCACGCCTTTCACGAACGGGCCTTCGCCGTTTTCAGTGATCCACATGCCTTCGGGCTGGTCATCGACATAATTGCCTTTCGAGCGCAGAACGCCCGCCAGACGGCGCTCGCTCGGGCCCTGGCGCTGACCATTCTGGTAAGTATCGAAACCGCTCAGCTCGGGTGTTTCGCCATCCATGCCGTCGGTTATCTCCCAGCGGCCTTCGCGCTCATCGTTTTTCATCAAGCCAGTCGACGTTTCTTGCTGATCACTGAGGGTCCACTGGCCTTGCTGATGTCCCGCGATATAGTTGCCGGAGCTGGCAAAGTTCTCGCCGACGGTCACCCATTTCCCGCTGGGAATGCCTTTTTGGAAAAAGCCTTTCACTAAACCATATTGTTTTGAGTAATAGACATAGGGTCCATTCTCGCTGCCGCTGAATTTACTCGGATCGGCTTGCCAGCTGATGGCGGTAACACGAAATTCTGGTTTGTCGCTGTCTTCCTCACGCCGGTAAGTCGCGGTGAGAAATAAGCCCTCTTTTTCGGCAAAGGTTTTTTTATAAGCGTAGACGTTGTCTGCCGGTTGTTTCGCCGCATGGGAAGGCGTGCCATCGTCAAGATACCAGCCGACAACTTTGCCCTGAGTAAAGTCGATATTATCGAAATCGGGATTGCCGAATTCAGGGTATTCCACGCTGTAGTCATAAGGCGGAAGCTGCCCGAGGGCGCGTTTTATCAGCGTTGCATTGAGGTCTTTATTGTTGCGAACCAAATTATCCAGAACCGGTTGTAAACTCAGCACCGGAATATAGCTGCCGTCTTCTTCAATATAACGCCAACTGCGCAGGAAGAATTTGCCGTGACTTTTACTCAACACCAGCGTGACCTGACCTGCCTTATCTACGTCGGCATAAAATACGGATTCTATGGTGGAGTCGGGGAAAGTACCGAGCAGGTGGGGATGGTGATCGACACTTTGGTCTTCTTCGCTACAGAAGCAGTAATAGCCTTTTACTGCCTTATTTTCCTGAATAAAGACCAGAAGGGCGCTGCTGTAACGTGCGCCAGAAATTATCGGATGCGCCAGCGTTTTACCTTCGTAAAACGGAGGGGGCGTGTCGTTGGAAGCCGCCAAAGCGTTGCTTGCCAACGCGCTCAAACTTAACAGCATTATGCCCAATAGTGACTTGATCGCTCTCATTCCCTGACCTGCTCATTTGAAAAAGTGCGCTTAGGTTACATGAAATGTTTCTAACGGTTAATTTTATGTTGAATCAATTCTTTGAGGGTGTAACGAACGCCGCCAGATTTGAAAGATTCAGCCTTTGGTAACAAAGCCCTAAATTCTGACTACTACTGATCGCAGATTGATTCAGTTAATATTTATTCGGTCACATTGGTTGGCACAATGATCAGTTCACAACTACCATGAATAATTCCTACCCGGATTGTATAAATCCAGAATAAACAATTGAGAATCAAAGGTCCCCAATGAGCGAAGTAAAAATTGTTGCCATACTTACCCCCTTGCCTGAATTCATCGAAACTATAAGAGATGCAGCACGGGCAATGGTTTCTCCGACTCATCAGGAAGCAGGATGCCTGCAATATGATCTGCATGAAAGTCATACTGTACCCGATGTGCGTAACCTCGAAAATAAAGGCAAAGTGTCATTCGTCTTTATTGAACGCTGGAAGTCTGAGGAAGATTTGAAAAAACACGTGGCAATGTTCTACCACGATGATTTTCTCGATATCTTGAACGGTAAACTGGAAAGCCTAAACGTTCAGCGTCTGGCTAAACTCTAATAAGTCACACATCGCGGGAGAGTACCGGCTAGGAAACTACGTCAGTATAACGAGAAGCAAAAGTATCACTGGGTGCAATGAGTCCGGTGAAGTACCGGCAGCACCTGGGGATCACATCATAACCAGTCCAACAAAATATCCGCATCTCCAAAAGCGACATTATCAAATGGGACTTACAATTCCTGTCTATCCCAGTTTAAAATGTCACCCTGATTTCCAAAGTTAAAATGTCACTTTTACTGTGATTGAGTCTGAAAGAGCAGGGGGTTATCGTTTGAGGCTGGCTCTGAATTCTGCAGGATTAACCAGTACCGGGTTGATGGCTTTTAGCTGTTCCTGAACCCTTGCCTGAGCGCGTCGTTTAGGCATTTTCTTGCTGCGTTCTCTTTTACCCTCACGTTCCCGTTCGTCCTGAGTTACCTGCGCTAATTTCAATACGGCACCAAGCCGTTTATTGTCCACGATGGCGCCTTGGTCAACGCAGGCCAGCTTGTCATAGACCTGATATGACAACGTTCTGTAGCCGTATTTGAAGGCCAGAGTTCCATCCGGATAGTCGAGAACCATGATTTTTTCACCGGCGATACGTGTGTTTTCTTCAGTGGGGTTAACAAGATAGAGCATCTTATCGTACTGAAATGTCAGTGATTTTGAGAGTGTTCGGTGTTCCTGCCAGGCGAAAATATCATCCAGTTCAGACAGTGATTCACTGACTGCCCGGTGGAGATTTTTAGGGTATTGAGGCGCTTTAGCAAAGCGCTGGTTAAAGTCCTGAATAAAGGTCTCCAGCCAGGCATTTGCTTCTTCAATACCAGTAATGTGCTCGAGCCGCATTTCCTTTATTAGCCGGTCCTGAAGTGTCTGGTTTGCCCGTTCCACGCGGCCTTTAGCCTGAGAACTGTTCGCGCATATGAGGTCAATATTGAGGTCATGAAGAACACGGCCAAACTGAGTGGTACCGGTACGTCGGGTTTCTGCCTGGCTGACACGGAAAACCGCATGTTTGTCACTATAGAACGCGACAGGTTTTCCATGTTTATCAAGATATTCACGCGTGGCCAGCATGTAGTCGAAGGCAGACTCAGTTTCGCAGAAGCGTAGGTGCATCAGCCGGCCAGTAGCATCATCCATGTAAACCAGAAGGCAGCATTTTGATGCACGGCCTTCAAACCAGTCGTGGTGAGAGCCATCAATCTGAACAAGCTCACCAAGGCAATCACGCCGATAACGTGGTTGATAGACCCGGGGTTTACGCCGCGAGTGCGGAACCCAGAGACCATCAGCAGTCATCCATTTTCTGAGCGTTTCCACTGAGACGCGAATATGATGGCGTTCGCTGAGCTTTTCTGCGGCTAATGTAGGTCCAAAGTCGCTGTATTTTTCACGTAGCAGCGCCATGATCCGTAAGCGAAGTGAATCATCCAGTCGATTAGCACCTGATTTTCCTCGTCTGGCGTGAGTCAAACCATCTGCACCAGAAACACGAAAACGGTTCATCAGTCGCTGCACCTGACGCTCAGTCAGCTGTAGTTGAGAGGCGGCATCACGGCGGCGTAAGCGTTTCTCGACAACAGCCTGGATAACCGGAAGTCTGCAAAGTTCTTTTCCTGACATAGTCACCAACATCACTGAAAGTCTCCCTGGAAGATCGGCTGGGTTGCAGATCCAGGGTGACATTATAAACTAGCGGAAAAGTGACATTATCAAATTGCAGCAACACTTCCGGTGCGCATAATCATGATTATGTTAAATGCAATATAGGAGCATGTGCCTACCCACCTCAACACAATCCCCTGACCTCCCTATATCCGCCACTGCCTGAGGGTTAAGTGATTACCAAAAAAAAGCCGCAACCTTGTCGGCTGCGGCTTTTATATTTCGAAGAAAGTAAACTTATGCCAGAATTTCGCGCACGAAGTTTTCGATTTCTTTGTTCTGACCGTTTTCGAAGAAGCATTTCTGGAAACGTTCACCGCTCACGGCGGTTTTCACCAGTTCTTTATCGATAGCACGCAGCGTGTCGAGATAATTTTCTTTCACCACGGCGGCCTTCACCTGATTGAGAATGCCCGCGTTTCGAACCTGAGGTTCTTTACGGTCAGCCGGATAACCCTGGCCTTTGACGCCGGTGAAGGCTTTCTCGAAGATGAAACGCACGTTCAGTTCTGCACCCCAGCCGAAGCCTTTAGCGAACGGCAGAGACAGCGCGTTGCCGTTGTTGATCTGCGCGAACAGGAACGCATCCGCCGGATCGATACAGTAACCACAGTTCACGCCCGGATGGATATTCAGGGACATCAGCGCGCCCTGCCCGGTGCCGCAGCCGGCAACCACAAAATCCACCGCTTTGGAGTTAAGCAGAATGCTGGCCATGATGCCTAGATGGATATAAGTCAGGTGATGGTCCTGCTCGTCGGACATACCGACGTTGTACACCGGATATTCTTTCTCTGAAGCCACGGCGTTCAGCTCTTTCAGGATGATCGCGTTTTTCGCAGCCTGGCTGTTTTCCATCATCAATGCAATTTTCATGGGATTTCCTCTTTGGGCAGCGGCGTAAACCGCTGCTGTCTGTGAATACTATTGGGTAATTTGGGAGGCGGGTTAACGCGCCAGCCAGCCGCCGTCGACGGCAATGGTGTAGCCATTAATGTAGTCGGACGCCGGTGAAGACAGGAACACGACCGGACCCATGACGTCGGACGGCGTACCCCAGCGCCCGGCCGGGATGCGGCTCAGGATCTCTTCACTGCGGGCTTCGTCAGCGCGCAGTTGCTGGGTGTTATTTGTCGCCATGTAACCCGGCGCGATAGCGTTGACGTTGATGCCGTGCTTCGCCCATTCGTTCGCCAGCAGACGGGTGACCCCCATCACGGCGCTTTTCGATGCGGTGTAAGAAGGTACGCGGATCCCGCCCTGATAAGACAGCATAGACGCAATATTGATAATTTTTCCGCCGGTGCCCTGGGCGATAAACTGTTTTGCGACGGCCTGAGACATAAAGAACACCGATTTGATGTTCAGATTCATGACGTCGTCCCAATTCTTTTCACTGAATTCGATGGCGTCTTCGCGACGGATAATCCCGGCGTTGTTCACCAGAATATCCAGATGCCCCATTTCCGCGACGGCGCGTTCCAACAGCGCCGGGATCACTTTCGTATCACTAAGATCGGCGGTCAGGCTCAGAAAACGACGGCCGGTTGCGCCAATGCGTTCGATGGTTTCCGTTGGTTCAACAATGTTGATACCTACAATGTCGCAGCCTGCTTCTGCCAGACCGATCGCCATGCCCTGGCCCAGACCGGTATCGCATCCGGTCACGACCGCGACTTTTCCCTTCAGTGAAAAATTATCCAGAATCATGATGTTTCCTTTTTCCATAAAACGGAGGCGAATGCGCTGTTCCGTCACGTAAGAGTGAGTCGGGTAACGCCCGGCCACGAACTGATGGAAGGAAGTTTAACGAGATTTTTCGTGCAACTCAAGAAATTGAAACATCATTTCAATTTAGATGAACTTTAGTGTCGTTTTTTGTTGGGTTGATCACGTCCTGAACGTTTTTTAACCCAATCGCTGAGGTTGCATTCTGAGTGTGTGGAAGGCAGGTGTGAGTATGCCGGACGGAAATAAACATCCAAATGAGCGGGCGAATGAGGAAAAGGTGTTCCGGAGGGGATTCACTGCCCGGCGGGAGCCGGGCCAGCGGTACTGAAATTCAGCGGACAATTTGTCTCTTAGTGCATCGAACCCTGGCATTCTGTTTCCATGGTCAGGCCACGGCGCCAGTCACCCGGTGTTTGTCCAAACTGACGTTTGAAGCTACGGGTAAAGGATTGCTGCGAGTCAAAGCCCAGCGATATCGCAACGCTGACGATAGGTTCGCGGCTGCTGGCCAGCATATCTGCCGATTTCTTCAGCTTTTTCTCACGAATGAACTCGCCCATCGGTAAACCTGTGTGCTCTTTGAACATCCGTTGCAGATACCAGCGCGAATACCCGGCGCGTTTGGCGACGGTCTTAATATCCAGTCGCTCTTCCAGGTTGTGATCGATCCAGTCAATCAGGTCGTGAATGAAATCCTCGGTTCTCATGGACTCTCTCCTATCTCTTATCAGTTTTCGCCCCCCGAGGGCGTCTTTTTCTAAACTGACTCAGTTTGCGATTAAATGCAAGTTTTACTATTGCATTTAATTCATCGTTACGGGATAGTCACGTTCCCGGAAGTAAACGTTCTGTAAAACAGCACAGAAAGTGTAACAGTATTTCTTGCACTTTAGTAGTCACCTCCTTACAATCCCCCTCGAATCAATTGTATCAAACATTGATACATAATTGTGCTGATGAACGGCACAAGTCCCAAAAAAGTCAGATTAGGCAAAGGACGTTACCCGGAGGACAGACCGGTTGTATTGCCTGACAGCACTTACTCACTGGAAATAAAAATAATGAAAAACCTGCAAAAACCGTTGGTTGTTGCATGCGACCGCCTGCGCGGTACGCCTTTGACGTTGCGTCTTTCAGGGGTTGCGCTGATGGTCGCCCTGCTTGCCGGGTGTGATAACAGCGTGGCGCAAAACGCCGCTCCGCCTGCCCCGCAGGTCAGTGCAGCAGATGTTTTGATCAAACAGATCAGCCAGTGGGATGCGTTTAATGGCCGCGTCGAAGCGGTACAAAGCGTTCAGCTTCGTCCCCGCGTGTCCGGTTATATCGACAAAGTAAATTATCAGGAAGGCCAGGAAGTGAAAAAGGGTCAGGTGCTGTTTACCATTGATGACCGCACTTATCGCGCCGCACAAGAACAGGCACAGGCTGAGCTGGTGCGAGCCCGCAATCAGGCCAACCTCACCCGCAGTGAATCGTCGCGTACTGAAAAACTGATTGGCACGCAGGCGGTTTCCACGGAAATCGCTGAGCAGCGCCGTTCGGCGGCTTCTCAGGCACAGTCCGATGTGCTGGCCGCTCAGGCTCAGCTGGATATGGCGCAGCTGAATCTCGATTTTACCCGCGTCACGTCACCGATTGATGGCCGCGCCAGCCGGGCGATGATCACCACCGGCAATCTGGTTACCGCAGGCGATACCGCCAGCGTGCTGACCACGCTCGTTTCTCTCGATACGGTGTTTGTCTATTTCGATGTGGATGAAGGCACTTTCCTGCGCTATCAGGCGATGGCGCGTGACGGCCAGCGCAGCGATACGCCGCAGTCACGCCTGCCAGTGCATGTCGGTCTGGTGGGTGAAAACGGCTATCCGCATCAGGGCGTGGTCGATTTCACCGATAACCAGCTCAATTCCGGCACCGGCACGATCCGTATGCGTGCCGTGCTCGATAACCGCGACCGTACCTTTACGCCGGGGCTTTTTGCCCGCGTGCAGCTGCCTGGCAGTGCGCAGTTCAACGCCATGCTGGTGGACGATAAAGCCGTACTGACCGATCAGGATCGTAAGTTTGTTTACGTGGTGGATAAAGAGGGCAAAGCGCAACGTCGTGATGTCGAAGTGGGCCGTATGTCCGGCGGTTTACGCATCGTTGAGAAAGGCTTAGAAGCTGGCGATCGCGTGATCATCGACGGCGTTCAGAAAGTCTTTATGCCGGGTATGCCCGTTAACGCCAAAACCGTCAGTATGGCGGCCAACAGCGTGACCCCTACCCCTGCTGCTGTTCAATAAAAGAGAATCCTGACACATGGACTTTTCCCGCTTTTTCATCGACCGGCCGATCTTTGCCGCCGTTTTGTCGATTTTGATTTTAGTCACCGGGGCGATTGCCATTCCCCTGCTGCCGGTCAGCGAATATCCGAACGTGGTGCCGCCAAGCGTACAGGTTCGCGCTGAATATCCGGGTGCTAACCCGAAAGTGATTGCTGAAACCGTGGCGACGCCGCTGGAAGAAGCCATCAACGGCGTCGAAAACATGGTGTATATGAAATCCGTGGCCGGTTCTGACGGCGTGCTCGTTACTACCGTCACCTTCCGTCCGGGTACCGATCCGGATCAGGCACAGGTTCAGGTGCAAAACCGCGTGGCGCAGGCTGAAGCCCGGTTGCCGGAAGATGTGCGGCGTCAGGGGGTCACCACACAGAAACAGTCACCGACGTTAACGCTGGTGGTGCATCTGGTCTCGCCGAACGGCAAGTACGACTCGTTGTATCTGAGTAACTACGCCACGCTGAAAGTGAAAGACGAACTGGCACGTTTGCCGGGCGTCGGGCAAATTCAGATCTTCGGTGCGGGCGAATACGCGATGCGCGTCTGGCTCGATCCGAACAAAGTGGCGGCACGCGGGCTGACGGCAAGTGACGTTGTCACCGCAATGCGTGAGCAAAACGTCCAGGTTTCAGCCGGTCAGCTTGGCGCAGAACCGATGCCGAAAGACAGCGACTATCTGCTGTCCATCAACGCACAGGGACGTCTGAAAAACGAAGAAGAGTTCGGCAACATTATCCTGAAAAGTGGTGATAACGGCGAAATTGTCCGTCTTCGTGATGTCGCGCGTATCGAAATGGGATCAGGCAGTTATGCTCTGCGCTCGCAGCTGAATAATAAAGATGCCGTCGGTATCGGTATCTTCCAGTCGCCGGGGGCGAACGCGATTGATCTGTCAGACGCCGTGCGTGCCAAAATGACCGAACTCTCAACCCGTTTCCCGGAAGGCATGACCTGGCGCGCGCCTTATGACCCGACGGTCTTTGTGCGTGACTCGATAAGCGCCGTAGTCCATACGCTGCTGGAAGCCGTAGTGCTGGTTGTGCTGGTGGTGATTCTGTTCCTGCAAACCTGGCGTGCGTCGATCATTCCGCTGCTGGCGGTGCCGATTTCGGTTATCGGCACGTTCAGTATTCTGTATCTGCTTGGATTCTCACTTAACACGCTCAGCCTGTTCGGACTGGTGCTGGCGATAGGGATCGTGGTCGATGACGCCATCGTCGTGGTGGAAAACGTTGAGCGAAATATCGAGGAAGGCCTAGCCCCGCGGGAGGCTGCGCATCAGGCAATGCGGGAAGTGTCCGGGCCGATCATTGCGATCGCACTGGTGTTGTGTGCGGTATTTGTGCCGATGGCGTTCCTTTCCGGTGTGACCGGGCAGTTCTACAAACAGTTTGCGGTGACTATTGCGATTTCTACCGTGATTTCAGCGATCAACTCCCTGACGCTCTCCCCTGCGCTGGCGGCCTTGCTGCTGAAACCGCACGGTGCGCCGAAGGATATGCCATCGCGTCTGATTGACCGTCTGTTCGGCTGGATCTTCCGCCCGTTCAACCGCTTCTTCAGCGCCAGCTCCCATCGCTATCAAAATGCAGTCTCGAAAGCGCTCGGACGTCGTGGTGCCGTATTTGTCGTCTACATTCTGCTGCTGTGCGGTGCGGCCTTTATGTTTAAAGCGGTGCCGGGCGGCTTTATTCCTACGCAGGACAAGCTGTACCTGATTGCCGGCGTGAAAATGCCGGAAGGTGCTTCGCTGTCGCGCACTGACGCGGTGATCCGCAAAATCAGTGCGCTCGGTCTGAGCACTGACGGCGTGATAGACGCGGTGGCCTTCCCGGGCCTGAACGCGTTGCAGTTCACCAACACGCCAAATACCGGCACGGTGTTCTTCGCGCTGAAACCGCTGGGTGAACGTACCCGCACGGCGGCTGAAATCAATGCTGAAATCAATGCCAAAATTTCGCAGATTCAGGAAGGTTTTGCCTTCTCGATTATGCCGCCGCCGATCCTCGGTTTAGGTCAGGGTTCTGGTTATTCGCTGTATATTCAGGATCGCGCAGGGTTAGGCTACGGAGCATTGCAGACCGCGATTAACACCATGTCCGGTTCCATTATGCAGACGCCGGGGATGGGGTTCCCTATCTCCTCTTATCAGGCCAACGTGCCGCAGCTGGATGCGCACATCGACCGTGATAAGGCCAAGGCGCAGGGCGTGTCGCTGGATGATTTGTTCAGTACGTTGCAGGTATATCTCGGCTCGTCTTACATCAATGACTTCAACCGGTTCGGTCGCACCTGGAAAGTAATGGCGCAGGCCGACGGCCAGTTCCGCGACAGCGTGGAAGATATCGCCAATCTGCGCACCCGTAATGACAAAGGTGAAATGGTGCCGATCGGCAGTATGCTGAACATCACCACGACCTATGGACCGGACCCGGTGATCCGCTACAACGGCTATCCGGCGGCGGATCTGATTGGTGACGCTGACCCGCGCGTGCTGTCTTCGACGCAGGCCATGACCGAGCTGACCGCGATGTCGAAAAATCTGCTGCCAAATGGCATGAATATCGAATGGACGGATCTGAGCTATCAGCAATCGACGCAGGGTAACGCGGCGTTGATCGTGTTCCCGATGTCGGTCTTACTGGCGTTTCTGGTGCTGGCGGCGCTGTATGAGAGTTGGACGCTGCCGCTGGCGGTGATCCTGATTGTACCGATGACAATGCTTTCCGCACTGTTTGGCGTATGGCTGACCGGCGGCGACAACAACGTCTTCGTGCAGGTCGGGCTGGTGGTGCTGATGGGACTGGCCTGTAAGAACGCGATCCTGATTGTCGAGTTTGCCCGCGAACTGGAGATGCAGGGTAAAGGGATTGTGGAGTCTGCGCTTGAAGCCTGTCGCCTGCGTCTGCGCCCTATCGTGATGACCTCAATCGCGTTTATTGCCGGGACAATTCCGCTGATCCTTGGTCACGGTGCGGGCGCGGAAGTGCGCGGCGTAACGGGGATCACCGTATTCTCCGGGATGCTGGGCGTGACGCTGTTCGGGCTGTTCCTGACGCCGGTGTTTTATGTCGCCCTGCGCAAACTGGTGACGCGTAAAAAACCTGCGCTGGAAAGCCAGACTGTCTGATCTGTAAAGAGCAGAAAGCAAAAAGCCGGGAAATTATCCCGGCTTTTTTACGTCTGAGTGTTGTGGAAAGCGATCGTTCAGAAGCTTATTTAGAGCAGAGCGCGTTGTCTGTGTATTCCGCTGCCAGGTCTTTAGTGCACTTATACTTGCCGCCGCGTTCGAACTCGGCCAACGCATCGGCTACGGTGTGACGACCCAACACTTGCAAAGACGCCTCTTCGGCCTCATTCACAATATTTTTGAAATAAGTACAGGCATTGGCGCTAACGACGCAGCGGGCTGGGACATCCGGACGCGCGGCCCACAGACGTTTGTCTTCAATCACGGCGCAGTAAATATCGCGCAGCGTGATGTCTTCCGCCGGGCGGCCCAGGTGAATGGAGCCGGTACGGCCAAGCGTAGAAACGATGATGCCATGCTGAGTCAGCGGCACCATCAGTTTGCGGATGAAGCTGGAGTTGGCTTCCAGACCCGTAGCTAAGATCGCACTGGTGCAGCGCTGTTCAGCCTTTTGGGACTGAGCGATACAAAACACCATCTGCATGGCTGTCGGAAAGCGATAATCTAACATGTCATTGTCCTGAGAAACCAAGTCTTAGGTTAAGCACCGTATCACAGAGGAATAACCCTGTACGTGAGCTGGTCAATAATATAACAAAGACTGTTGCATTATTGAAGGCGGTCACGTGCCTAACGCACATAAAGTCACGATTTGGGCACAAAAAAACCCATCCGAAGATGGGTTTCATGACGTTAATTCTAAGACGTTGGGTCAGAGAAATTAGAACTGGTATACCATGCCTACGCCTACAACATCATCGGTAGAAATGTTGTTGTTTTCGTAGAAGTGATCATCGTTGTCCAGCAGGTTGATTTTATAATCAACGTAGGCAGACATGTTTTTGTTGAAGTTGTAATAAGAACCTACAGAAACATATTTAACCAGATCTTTGTCGTTAGCGTTGCCGCCGTTGCCATTGTTCAGGTCTTTACCTTTAGATTGCAGGTAAGAAACTTCCGGGCGCAGACCGAAGTCAAACTGGTATTGTGCGGTTACTTCAAAGTTCTGGGTTTTATTTGCAGCGTCGCCATTGCCGTAATAAGTCATATTACGGGTTTCAGCATACATGGTGGCCAGATAGACGTGATTTGCATCATATTTCGCGCCAACAGTCCAAACGTCAGCTTTGTCGCCACGGTTATCAACAGACTGGTCATTAGTACGGTCAGATGATGCATACGCAGCACCTGCAGTAATACCCATACCAAAATCATAAGTGGTGGACAGGCCATAACCGTCACCATTCTGATGACGAGTATCGCGGCCATTATTAGTACCTTCACCATAATGTTGAACATCTTCGTTGTTATTATCGCCGTCGTTGGCGCCTTGGTATTGCAGTGCGAAGTTCAGACCTTTCACTTCACCGAAGAAGTCGGAGTTACGGTAGGTTGCAACGCCGTTGGCACGGCCTACCATGAAGTTGTCACAGTAGTGTAAGAATCGCCACCGAATACTGGCAGCATATCAGTCCAGGCTTCAACGTCGTACACTACACCGTAGTTACGCCCGTAATCGAATGAACCGTAGTTGTCGAATTTCAGGCCCGCGAAGCCCAGACGGGTTGCGTTGCCAGCTGTACCATCGTTCTCGGCGTCATTTGCCTGAACGTTATATTCCCACTGGCCGTAACCGGTCAGTTGATCAGAAATTTGGGTTTCACCTTTGAAGCCAACGCGGATATAGGTTTCATCGCCATCATCATGCACGTTGTCTGAAAACTGGTGACGCGCATCCACTTTACCGTACAGGTCAAGTTTGTTGCCGTCTTTATTATAAATCTCTGCAGAGTGTGCCGCACCTGCAACTAATAATGCTGGAACAATAAGGGCCAATGCTTTTAATTTCATGACGTCATTCCTTTATCATTTAATTGAATACTTAAATTTATTATATATACTTTATTAATGAGTCAGTGCTCGCAGTAATACTACCCAACTAGTTCCATTGTTACGTAGGGAAATTATCATGTTTGCTTTTATTATTTATTACTAAATATTTCAATGGTATTTATTAATATTTTCAGTGAATATTATATTTTTAAATATATAAAAAATGTATTTATCTATGGCTTTTATTTTGTGGTAATTTAATTCTCGAATTGTGGCATCATCACTGCAGTTCATTTTTTACCCTTCCTTGGTTTTATTATTTCTATTTACGGGTCGTGATTCCCCTGTCTGCGACCTGACAGATTGCCCCGCCTGACTGCGGGGTTTTTTTTGCATAAAAAAACCCATAACCGGCGAAAGTTATGGGCTCAACAAATGAGAGAGAACTAAGAAATACGACGAGGCCAGAGAGAACATTAAAACACCTGTCCACAACAACCTTCATAGCGGATGCTGAAGCTGCGTTAACCGCAACGGCAACACCCGTTATTCAGGGTACAACGGCTACTCTCAGGAGAAGAGTGTGCTAAACGCACAGTTCATTCCAGTAACTGATGCGCATTAAACGGGTATAACGATCAGCAGCGGCGAAACCACGCGGGATCATTGTTCTCCACATCAATGCCGTAGAGACAGCCCGTCGCCAGAAAGCTTTCCAGCAAACGCGTGGTATCCTGCGTTTTATCTTTAGTATGCGCGCTCACCTTGCGGCGAGTCAGACGTTGCCAGAACGAGCGAGGCTCAGTAGCAGATGCATTCATACGGCCCTCCGGTTAATCACTGTCAGTACATTCGACGATCAGCGCAGAAATCTTCATCTGCTGCTGGAATGGACTCAGTTAACCGTTTCTGCGGCACGAATTGAACCAACCATTTTTGCTTTGCAAAGCGATATATCGACTAAGCCTCGCCGGACCAGATGCCCTGGCAAAATAACTTTGCGCACGCCACGCTGTTTTGATGTCGTGAAGCCGGATCGCCCGCGGTCTGCGCGAGCTGAGCCAGCATGCCGGTGAAACACTGACCGAGCAGGGCTGCGGAAATATCATCACGGAACAGGCCATTCTGCTGGCTGTAGGCCAGATTTTCCGCAATCAGCTGCGAAAGCAACGCTTGGGTTTCGCTGTTGTGAGGTGGCTGGAGGAACGCGTGCTGCGTCAGCATTTCATCTTCGGCAAGGAAATTCAGCAGCTTGCGAAAACTCAGCGCCATGCGATCCAGCACCTGATTTTCGGCCACCTGCGGAGAAATTTGTAACGAGCGTGTCAGCGCAGTAAGCCGCTCGCGAAATAAGATGAGGCTGTCATCGACCATTGTGTTGCCCTTTTTAGCGTAATCCATCCCCTATACTATCCGAGTTAACTGCCGCCATGCTTTCAATCTGTACCTCCCTACTCATTTGAACCGATACAGTTAATGACCGTGGCTAACATTTGCACATGCGGGCTCAGGGGCGTAAACCAGTAAGCAGCTCACGTAACAGTATCGGGAAGGATTTCCCGTACGTTGCGCGCAGCACCTGAAGAAGATACCGAATACATAGAGGATGGTTGTATGTCTAAAAATGGAAAAGTGGCTTTAGTAACAGGTGGCGGTCAGGGGATCGGCCGCGCGATTGCACTGCGTCTTGCGAAAGATGGTTTTGCCGTCGCGGTTGTGGATTTTAATCATGAAACGGCGAAGAACGTCGCTGAAGAGATTAATCACGCCGGTGGCCGCGCAATTGCGCAGCTCGCTGACGTCTCCAACCGTGATCAGGTTTTTGCTGCGGTAGAAGCGGCAACCAAACAGCTGGGCGGTTTTGATGTGATAGTCAATAACGCCGGGATCGCACCAACGACGCTGATTGAAGACATCACGCCTGAGATTGTCGATAAGGTCTATGACATCAACGTGAAAGGTGTGATCTGGGGTATTCAGGCCGCGATCAAAGCGTTTAAATCACAGGGGCACGGCGGCAAAATTATTAATGCCTGTTCTCAGGCCGGGCACGTAGGTAACCCGGAATTGGCGATTTACAGTTCGAGCAAATTTGCCGTTCGCGGACTGACTCAAACCGCAGCGCGTGATTTAGCGCCGCTTGGGATCACCGTGAACGCGTACTGTCCGGGGATTGTGAAAACGCCGATGTGGGAAGAGATTGACCGTCAGGTTTCTGCCGCTGCCGGTAAACCGGTGGGTTACGGTACACAGGAATTTGCGAAAAGTATCACCCTGAAACGCCTCTCCGAACCGGAAGATGTCGCTGGCTGCGTGTCTTACCTCGCAGGCCCGGATTCAGATTATATGACCGGGCAGTCATTGCTGATAGACGGTGGGATGGTATTTAACTAATTAATAAGTAATGAGATTGACTGACGGCAGCACCAGACAGGGTGTTGCCGTTTGCGTGTAAAGAGGCAGAACGTCAGGCTGTGATATGAATGATTTTCTGTGTCATGCGCAAGGCGGAATCAAAGGGTTCGGTAGTCCGTACGATTTTGACCATCACGCTGGCACCTACCCAAAGCTGATAGAGACTTTCAGCAACTCTGGCTGGCTCATCGTCGATAGTCAGTGACCCTTCGGCGATACCCTTTTCTAAAGCATCGGCCAGTCGGGCAATAATTCCCGATGTCCCGGATTTTAACGTTAAGCGCATACTGTCGGAAAGATCGGCGACTTCCGCTCCCAATTTCACGGCCAGGCATTTTCCCTGACAGTCAGAGAATGACTGCGATTCGCGCCATACTTGCCAGTATTTCATCAGTCGCTGCGCCATATTCAGGCCAGGGAGACGAAGTGTGCTGTCGAGTTCAGCCAGATAATCCTCAAAATAGCGTGCCAGAATATCCGCACCAAAGGCTTCCTTCGAACCGAAGTAATGATAAAAAGATCCTTTAGGCACACCCGCGTCCTTGAGGATTTCATTCAGTCCAACCGCAGAGAAACCTTTGGCCGCCATGATGCGCTGGCCGGTAGCCAAAATATGGTCGCGGATGTCGTTGTTGTGGAGTTGCGTTGCTATAGCCATTGAGTTGATTCACCTGATACAAGACCAGTCGTATAGTAACGAATTCGTGAAACCCTTTCATGTAAAGAATGCCGAAGAGTACCAACCCCCGCGGTGATCGGAAAATGGTCACCACGAGAGTTGTTGCCACGATTAAGCCAGCTGTTTGATCAGTTGTTCCGCCGTTGCCGCCGAAGATGTCGGGTTTTGGCCTGTGATCAGCAAACCGTCGGTGACCACATAAGAACCCCAGTCTGCCCCTTTGGAATAAATTCCGCCTTTGGCAATAAGCTCATCTTCAACCAGGAAAGGTACAACGTCAGTCAGGCCAACCGCTTCTTCTTCAGTGTTAGTGAAACCAGTGACTTTTTTGCCTTCTACCAGCGGTTTCCCTTCTGGTGTTTTCACATGTCGCAACACGCCCGGAGCATGACAAACCAGCGCTACGTGTTTGTTTGCCGCAAGGAAGGCTTCGATCAGCGCGATTGAATCCTTATCTTCAGCCAGATCCCACAGAGGGCCATGGCCGCCCGGATAGAACACTGCGTCGAAGTCTGACTGAGAAATACTGTCGAGGCGAACCGTTGCGGCAAGTTGTGCCATGGCGTCAGTATCGGCTTCGAAACGGTGAGTCTGTTCGGTCTGGAAATCAGGCTCATTACTTTTTGGATCCAACGGCGGGTTGCCGCCTTTCGGGGAGGCCAGCGTGATTTGTGCTCCGGCATCTTTAAACGCGTAAAACGGTGCAGCCAGTTCTTCCAGCCAGAACCCGGTTTTACGGCCAGTGTTGCCCAGTTGATCGTGTGAGGTCAGAACCATAAGAATTTTCATTTTACATCTCCGCGTGATGGATAGTTAACTTGTATTAGACCAGTCGTCTAATAATGGATCAAAAAAAACGATAATTTTTTTGCTTATGCGATGGGCTGCAGCAGGCATGTCGTTAAGTTAACAGTGATTAGACCGGTCGTCTAGTGACTTTTTTAATATAAATTAATTTTCTTTAAGATGGAGATCTGTTCCCATTGATCCCAGCAGTCATAATCGGTGTGTCCAGCCCCTGCTCTTCCCGCTGTTCACACCCTGAGTTAACCGGTTTTGATGGCGTCGTATTACGACGCGAGCGGAATGTAGTATTCGCAGGTGACGCCGTTCAGCGCAGATTCACGAGAATACTTTTCAAGGTCCGGCTGCATGATAAATTCCAAACCCAGTGTCGGCAGAAATACCGAATACATGTAGAGAATGAAATCGTTCAGACGACTGAGATCATAAGGATAATTGATCTTGAGATAACGGCTGGCGGGGACAAAGATGTCGTGACTGTCGCTGATCCCAACCTGATGCGCAACCGTATAATCCATCTGCAAGGCATTCGCCACTTCATCGTTTGTATCCGGACGACAGTCAGACAGCCCCCACACCGGCGCGAGTAGCGATTCCGGCGTGGTCAGATAACGCAGCAGTTCGGCACGGTGAACATGATTTTTACTGTTAAACAGCGCTTCAATCGGATACGTGTGCGTTGTTGTCTGGCCTTCAAATGCCATCTCGGGCAATTCAACAATTTCAAATTCCGGCTGCGGGAACTCATCCACCGTTAATGGCGCCGTGATGCCGTTCATTGTCCATGACGCATTACGGCGGTACATCCCCGGCGTTTCGGCAAAGTTCTTTTTGAATGAACGGGTAAACGTCTGCTGCGAATCATAGGAATAATAAAGTGAGATATCGAGGATCGGCATATTCGTCAGGCGCAATGCGATCGCGGCCATTGTCAGACGGCGGTCCCGGATGTATTTTCCCAGCGCATGACCCGTTTTACTTTTAAATAATCGTTGAAGATACCACGGAGAATAGCCGGTTTTTTTTGAGGCCTTTTCCATGGTCAGACGATCACTTAAGTTGACTTCGATCCAATAGAGTAACTCTTTGATCAAGTCGTCATGAAAATCTGGTTTCTGTTCGCTCTGCAAGATGAACTCCTGGTGCTGCTTTAATGTCACGCCTTCAGTGCGCGACAGATTTTGAAAACACGTTCACAACGATGACGCCGGCGATAATCAACCCCAGGCCAATCACCGCGGGCGTATCGAGTTTTTGCCCGTAACCAAACCAGCCAATCGCCGAAACGAGTACGATCCCAACGCCTGACCAGATCGCATACGCGATGCCTGTTGGCAGAGTTTTTAGCGTCAGGGACAGTAAAAAGATGGCGATGGTGTACCCCAGCAGCGTGACGACGCTTGGCCATAAACGGGTAAATCCTTCAGAACTTTTCAGGCTGCTGGTGGCGATGACTTCAGCCACAATGGCCAGTCCGAGAATCAGGTAGGTTTTAAACATTGACGGTTTCCTTGGGGTAAAGCTCGTTTTGAATCGCGCGTTTGAGATTGTATTCGGCGCAACTGACCGTGAGATTTAGCGTCTCAAGCCGCGACATGGCGTCCATGCTGCTGCTCAATCCAATGAGCCGCCATGAAATATGTTCAGGAGGTTCCCCCGCGATAAACTCACCGTTCGAACGGCCGTCCTCAATGGCATCAGAGACCAGCGCATGCCAGTCAGACACAGACAGCGCGAACGCGGTTTTCATCAGCGGTTCCTGTTCGGTCAGCAACATGGCCTCATGCCAGAGCGGAATGGCCATCGTCGATTGTTCATCTTGCGGATCGATCAGTAGCAGGTTCAGGCGTTCCCGTGCGGTTAGCCGCAGGCTTTTCTGCAGAAGCTGAGCTGTGAGGGTTTTCATCACATGGACATAAGCCTGCGCGCGCAATTCGGCGGCACTGGAAAAGTGGTGATGAACCTGTCCCGTTGCGACGCCGGCTTCCTGAGCCACGCGGCGAACTGTCGTGGCAGCGAGCCCTTCGCGGCGGGCGATTTGTGCCGCGGCCTCCAGCAATGAAGCACGACGATCTTTTTTACACAGATAGGCCAAAGAAAAATCCGATATGGAGAACTCACAGCGGACGATAATGCCAAGAGTTGAACGGATGTTCAAGTTTTTTGAGAACGTTCATTCACCTATGAATTTATACAGGTAAACAGAGGGAATGTAGTTGCAATTCACATGAAAAAGGTACCCGTCAGAACCGGCGGGTAACCTGACGAGCAAAATAAATTACTGCGTTACGCATTCGAAACTACTCGCCACGCGCGTATCACCCTGCCCTTTATATTTCGGGAACAGAGGATAATCGCACAGCGGCATTTCGCGCCCGGCGGTAGCTTTATTGGTGTCGATCATGACTTGCTGACCGGGGTCGATGCCGTGATCCACCCACTTGTCCAGCGTCCCGAGGGAATCCCAGCTCAGACGGAATGGCCCGCTGTAGTGCGTAAATCCGGGTGCCAGATAAAAACGCGCAAACTGGCGCAGCGCTTTTTCACCAAACTGTGTCTTAAGTCTGTCGTAATACGCGACGGTATTTCCCGGTGGCACGGCCATGTCAGCTGTACCGTGCAACATGAGCAGTTTGCCGCCATGCTGCACAAAAGCGCGAATATCCGCATCGTTGTTATCAACCTGAGCCGCCAGTTCCTGCAATCGCGCATTGTGCGCAGCCGGGTCGAAGGTCAGGGAATCGTAATCCGGCGAGCGCATCACTTCATACCGTACCGCCTGGTCGCCCATCATGTACGGAAAAGAGATGATCAGATTGGATGCTTCTGGATTGGGTTTATCGGCCCCGGAACCCAATACGCTGACTATCGAGGCAGCGTCGGCGCCCTGTAAAATTGGCCAGGGTGCGAAGCGGTCGCCGGTCGGCAGATTCACGCCCAGCGCCACCGGTTTGCTGAGCATCTGCACCAGCGACATTTGCTTATCTGAAAGGCACCCTGCGCCGTCATCTTTCCCATCCTTGCAACGCAGATGGGCGAGTTTAAAGGTCGCGTCGCAGGCTTTGACATTCGCCACGATGCCGTCGCTCAGGCCATCAAGTTTGTCGCATGCGCCCATCACGGCGTTGGCGATGAGTGCAGATTTCGCCGGAGAAATCCACGCGCCCGGTGTGTTGTAAACTGCCTGCCCGATGTGGATCCCTGCCATATGTAACTCGACGACGTTGTACACCGGATGGATGGCAATTGCGCCATCGTAGTCCAGCGGAAAACGTTGAATGGCGGCGAGCGCCTCGTGGCCCCCCTGCGAGTTACCCTGAAAATACAAGCGCGAAGGTTTGCGGCCGTAAGCTTGCTGAATCAGCGCGACGGCAACGTCATGGGTTTTCTTGATCTGCGCCCCGGCGAAGTTTTCCCAGGCTTCATCATTGAGCGAAAAGGAGGCATCGGAGACGCCGCCCTGATGGCCGGAGTCGCTGCCGAAAGTGGCGTAGCCCTGCTTCAATGCGCCGGGCGTTGCCGCAGGAGCCAGCCTTGCGGTGTCTACGCCTTTGATTGCGCCGTCAAAACCGCCCCCGCCGAGCTGCAACGCTTTGCCATTCCAGAGGAGCGGTAAATACAATTGAAATTGAATATCGGGGGCTTTCAGATCGACAGGTTTGATCTGACCTTCCAGCTTACAGTGCGGTTCGTTGGGCTGACCGGCCATTGCCACGGCGGTTATCACCGCGCCGCGCGTCGGCAATCCAATGCTGGCGGCATCAACGCGCGCAGTTTTAAGACCGACGCACTGCGCCTGCGTGAAAGCTTTTGGGGAGGCGGCGTTAGCGGCACAACAAATCAGCAGTAAGAAGCAGGTAAAAAGAGGAGCTTTCATCAGACAGCGTTCATTTCATCGAAGTTAATGCGGCAGTTTGTCACTAAACGTGGTGTGAAAAAAGGCCTGTATCTCTACTGGGTTTGGCGACAATGAATGATCAGAACGTCCATACCTTTTATTTAGTTACAACATTCTAAATGTTGCATTGAATAAAAAAACCGAGAACAACTTAACTTATGTGAATCGTTTCGTCTTTCAGTGGGCCACATTGAAAACGGAAAACATCCTACGCCAAGCCTGTTTTTTGTACAGCCTGCTATTCACTGTGCGTAATGCGCAGTATTTACCCTGTCCCAGTTTGAGGTTTGTTCTCCAGACATAATCCCCGCTCAGGTTGATATGTTCCCATCCCAGCGGGGACGATGGGTAATCAGTTACTCATTAATCGGGATATATTTCCCTCTCAAAGAAACTTTCCGGCAGCCTGTTACCGCTACCGGCATCAATATTAGTTACGACCAGCCATCACGCCGCCATCAATATCCCAAATCGCACCCGTCACCCAACTGGTTTTATCGGACAGCAGGAAAGCCACTGTTTCAGCAATATCACGCGGCGTGCCCACACGGTTAATTGGATGGAAACTGTTGAAGCTGTCCATGACGCCATGGACTTCTTCTTTCGGGATAAAGCCTTCGTAAATAGGTGTCTGCACTACCGCTGGCGATACCGCATTCACACGAATTCCGTTGCCGCCAAGCTCAATGGCCATGTTTTTGGTCAGTGCGTGCAGCCCGGCTTTCGCCATGGAATAAGCGGATGATGGTGTGGCACCAATCGCTTGTTGTGCCCACATTGAACCGATATTCACGATAGAACCTTTGATTCCCGAAGCCAGCATGTTTTTCACCACATCGCGGGTGATAAAGAACGTCGCGCGGTTGATACTCATATACATGTCGTAATCCGCTTCTTCATGCTCGCCAAAAGGTTTGGGGAAGAATACACCGGCCGCATTCACCAACAGGTCGATATCACGGTGTTCGGCATTCACTACGTCTATCACATGTTTCATACCATCGGTCGTCATCAAATCAGCGATGATGGTGGAAACCTGGCCCAGAGGTGCCAGCGCTTCACGTGCTTCTTCCGCTTTCTCCTGGCGATTACCTACCAACACCACGCTGCCACCTTGCTCCAGAACCACACGAGCTGTTTCCAGACCCATACCGCTTGTGCCGCCAACAACCAGAAGTTTTTTACCTGCGAATACGTTGCTCATGCTTATCTCCAGAATAAATTCTTTGTGAGTTGATACAGGGAAGAAGCTTGTCTCCCTGTCGATGAGCAAAGAATGCCAGTCCCGCTCGACGACCACGAACCATAAGAACTACACTTATGAGATAGATAAACTATCTCGTTAACTTAAAGAGGCTCGATGCGTATCCTGAACAGGCTGAAATGGTTGCAGGCTTTTGAGGCCACCGCCCGGCACGGCAGCTTTACGGGTGCTGCGAATGAACTTGGTGTGACGCCTGCGGCGGTAGGTCAACTCGTGCGGGCTTTAGAAGAATGGGTTGGGCATCCACTTTTGACACGTATCCGCTCGGGCAATGAACGCCTGACGCTGATTAACGAAGCGCAGGACGCACTCGACGACATTACGGTTGGCCTGGATAAACTCGAAAGCGGGCTAAAAAAACTACGTGGTAGGAAAGCGCGATCGGTGTTGGTTGTCACTGCATCGCAAGTATTGGTGATGAACTGGCTGATGCCGCGTCTTCATAAGTTTTCAGAACATAATGAGTTGATAGACGTGCGCCTGGACGTGGCGGACCGGCTTATCGATCTCAGCCATGGGGAAGCCGATATTGGTATTCGCTGCGGAACTGGTCATTGGAAAGGCTTAGTGGCCGACTGGATGATGGATGAGGAAGTGGTGATGATTTGCAGTCCTTCCGCATTGCCCGCCAATGAGCCTGCGAATGCGCAATGGTTGTTTGAGCAAAAACTGATTCAGGACGATACCCCGCACCCCGGCGCTAACTTCCCATCATGGGAAAGCGTGTTGCAAAAAGTGGGGCTCGAAAGCGTGCAGCAAACGCGTCTTCACATCAACTCCACCGCCACGGTGATTCAGGCGGCACTAAGTGGTCGGGGAGTTGTGCTAGTGCGCAAAGCCCTGGTGCAGCAGGATCTGAATATTGGCCGTCTGGTGCAGTTGTTCCCGGAAAACCGCTGGCCCATTAGCTGGTCATATTATGTGGTGAGTTCGAGCTCGTCACTGAAGCGGCCGGAAGTGAAAGCGTTTCATGACTGGATGTTGAGTGATGTACGAGTTAAATAGCTCTCTTTGCCCTCACACCATTCTTAACCTTCAACGAAATGGATCATCATCACATCCGTCGTATAAAAAACAGACTTAGCGTGGGATATTTTCCGTTTTCCAAGCGGCCTCCTTTCAAGGCAAAAGAGGCCAAAAAAAACGGCCACATTTGCGGCCGTTTCACCATTCGGTTACTGCATTGGTTGTTAAAGGATTTAGCGCTTACGCCAGAGTGTCAGTTCTGCAACAGTATGCTGGAATTTACGGGCAGTCTCCCTGATGACAAACGGCACGTTCTGAGGGCTCTGTACTTCTTCAAATTCGGCGGCCAGTAAACGTCGCAATGCCTGATGTGTGGTCACCGCTTCGCCATTTTCACGGAATCCACCAAGCCAGTTTTGCTTCGGCGTGTACTCTTCCTGCCAGGTATAAGGCGATGACAGCATCAGTAAACCGCCAGAACGAATCATTGGCGAAATATCTTTCAGGAAGCTCGCTGGTTCCCGCAAGCGATCCAGCAAGTTAGCGGCCAAAACCAGATCGTATAATTCGGCCTGAGGTTTGAGATTACAGGCATCGCCCTGTACGAAACTCACCCGTCCTGTTTGCTCCTGGGTGATATTTGCATCAGCCAGCACAGCCTGACAATAATCCACCAGCTCGCCCTCTTCCGGGATCACATACCGGCAGGCTTCACCTCGCGCCAGTGCCAGAGCCACATCGATAAAGCGGGCGGAATAATCCATCCCGACGACCGTATCGAAATGTCGTGCCAGTTCAAAACTGGCACGACCGGTAGCGCAGCCAATATCCAGCGCTCTACCCCTCGCAGAAACATGTTTTACCGCGATATCAACCAGCTGTGTCGCATAGTTTGGTACATCAAAATGGCGTGGGCCGTACTGAAAATCGAGATACTGCGCGACCAGTCCGTCGGTTTCATACGGATTCACCGTCTGAGTCTCCTGATGGCTGGACACCACATAGCGGAAACCGGCGTGCTGGAAGAAGTGACGGCGGAAAGCATAACGCGCAGATTTCAGCGCTTCATTACCGGTCGAAATCCAGCTACCGCCTTTGATCATCGAGTGTTTACCATCGAAGGTCGGCGTTGAGAAATCATCATATAAAGGATGAACGCGGAAACCGTTATAACCACCGATTGGCGTGGATGACCACTGCCATACGTTCCCCACCACATCGTAAAAATCGCCCTGCGCAAAATGATCCACCGGGCACGAAGACGCCCAGTATTCCAGATTGATATTACCCGGCGCCTTTTCCCAGTCAGGTTGATCCCCCGGTACCTGTTGACGCAGAATCATCCATTCGGCCTCTGTCGGCAACTGCACAGATTCACCGGTTTGTGCCGCTTTCCAGCGACAGAACGCCGCGGCTTCCAGCTGGTTCACTTCCGCTGGCCAGTCCCAGGGCATCGGCACTTCTTCTGTCATCAGGCGAAGTTTAAGTTGCTCAGGCTCGCGCAGCGAACCGACCCAAAATGTCGGCATTTCTGCCTGAGTAAAATCACGCCAGCCTGCCCCTTCGTCATCCCACCATTGTGTATCCTGATACCCCCCGGCAAGCAGAAAAGTATAAAACTCAGCATTACTCACCAACATCTTGCTGGCGCTAAATCCTTGAATTTTATGCTCAGATGAGCCGTATTCATTATCCCAGCCATAAGTATCATCGAGCTTGCCGAGTGTGACAACGTCACCTTTTACTGACACCATCTGGTTCTCAGGCACAGTTCTACGGTCAGACCTTGCGTCTTTGCACACTGGCCAATGTGGCTGAGTTTTTACCCATTCCACCGGTAACTGGCGGATCAGCACGCTGGAGGTTTCCAGATGGATACGCTCATGTTCGATGCCCATCAGAATCACCCACGCCGGACTGTTCCAGTCGATCGGCAAACTGAGCGGCATGGAATCAATAATGCCTAATACTTCCTCGCGCACCCTTTTACGGTATTCACGCAAGTTCGCCACGGACGGCCAGTTATAGTTTTGATCGTCGAGATCGTCCCAGCTCATTTCATCCACGCCAATCGCCAGCATCGATTCAATTTGTGAATCGATTCGCTGCGGCAATTGCCCCGCGGCCATCAGTTTATTAATGAAGAACGTGGCGGTGTGGCCAAAATAGAAAATCAGCGGATGACGCAGGGAAATCGCTTTGTTGTAATACGCCCTTTCATCAGCCAGACAGTCAAACAGGCTTTCATATAATTCCCAGGTCTGAATAAAGTATTTACGAATTTCATGACGTTTTTGCTCCGCCGTTCCGGTGCTCAGGAGGAGTGTTTTGGTCGCTTCTGGCAGCCCGATAGCGTGCGGTTGTTGTGGATGCATCGTTTATTCCTCAGTCTTCTGGCATTGCCAAATCAATCTACAAGTGTAGCAGCTCAGATCCGCTTTCCTGTTACGACGCATCTTTGCTGTGTGTTAGTTATTATTCTTTGACATTCTTACAACATAGTGAAAAAAACGTTATGACGCTAAAAGCAGTTAATTTTCCATATACAGCAGCGATATTTCAGGAATCTGCAAAATTTCGCCTTCATACTTATGCCGTAATGATAAGTAATCAGGCGCATTAATGATGCCCTCAATATTGTCAGAAAATGCGTCGAGCGCTTGTTTCATCTGCGGTAAATAGTCATGGGTATCATAAACGCGGTCGATTCCCTCCAACGAATGATTCATGATTTTACGGGCTACGTCGTTGGAGACATCCAATGCGGCAAGTTTTGAACGGGCGGTCCGGCGAAGATCCCGGGTGGTAAAGGGCGCGATACCCAGCCCGCGTTCAGCGCGCAGCATCCTGCGAATCACCTGAGTAATGGCCCCGCGAGATAACGGTTTTTGATTATCTTTCGGCGACGGAACCAGCCATGGCGTCTCTTTCGGGCTGGCGTCGATTAGCCTGTCGATGCAAATCCGCATCAATGGCGTCAGCGGCAAACTGTGATCGCGGGCAGATTTGTTGCGCGTGCCCTGCCGCCAGACATTAATCCGTAAATGAAACTCATCTTTACGCGCGCGGACGACTTCATCGGGGCGACGCGCAGTAATTAAACAAAGCCGCAGGGCCCAGCGACATTGCTCTGAAATATCCCACAGGTCTAATCCATGCCAGAAAATCCAGATTTCAGCGTCGGTTAATGTGCGTTCACGCGGCGGTGTATTTCGCCCGCCGACATCACGACGTTTCATCGCCCCGAGCGGCGAGTGCGGCAGATAGCCCTGAGTTTCCGCCCAGCTGAAAAATTGCTTACACAGCGCAAACACCCTTTTCGCCTCAGAAATTTTCCCGTCGGCCAGCAGTACGTTGAATAAACGGTTGAGCCGTAGCCGGGTGATTTTATTCAGCGGAACGTCCCCTATCACCGGCAGCACATGTTTCATGATCGAGGAGACGGCGATTTCCGGGCGACGGCGGGTCAGGACTAATGAAAGCCGGATCCACACTTTGATCACCTGTGCGACTGTCGCATTTCCTTCTTCATCGAAGTCATCCAGTTTTGCCAGCGGCGTGGCTTTGATTTGCTGAAGATAGGCCAGCACATGACGCCCCACATTTTCAGCGGCGAAATTGGTTTCGGTTGCAGATACAGCGTCATTCATCGGCAATATTTCACAGAAAAAAACAGGGCCGGCAGTTATAACAAGCCTGAAGTTCTTAGGCAAAAGATTTGTGACTCCAGACCTATTAAGTCTGGAGTCACAGTGGCAACGAAGTTTGAAAAATAAGGGGCTTAGCACAGGTCTTTTTACAGGCATTACTATGAAGGAGGACAGTGCGCAGCTTCATCCGAAAAAACAGGCGAGAAGGTGGGTCGATGCGGTTAAGTTCTTTCGTTAAATCATAAATCAAAAAATTTCAATTCAGACCGGGTGGTTCAGAACTGGCCGAAGTAATGATTATTGCGCGCTACGCCGTTCGGTAATCCAATCCTGCACTTCGATGGCAAAAGCAGATCGTGACATTGCCTTCGCAGCCGCAGATCCTCTGGCAAAATTTGTCTGATTCTATGCCGGTTATGGCGCTCCCGCATTTAGGGAGCACTGTTTTCATCTTAAATGACGGTCTTTGGGGTTTAAGTGTCATTGATGTAAAAAATCACGCTAAGGATATAATCCATTGTTTAAATTATAAATATAAGTGTTCTTACTGTAGTGGCACAGGGTATTGCAGATGGCGTTATTGAGGTTCCGAAGGAACATTAACGAACAAGAGTAGCAGGCGGGGAATTTCGGTGATTCCGGCTTCCCCCCATAAATGCGTGTTTTCATATAAAAGGATCAGCGCATGACCCTTTTTGGAATTTAAAATATACTCGCATACGAAATGACTAAAAAATGTACTTAGCGTACGTGTCCGTACGGATGGGTTTCAGACCCCAAGAACAGGCAATTACACAATTTTAATTGCAGTCTCAGCCCGCCTGAAGGAGAGCTTCAGGCCGAAATTCCTCCATCGATCACTAACTGCTGACCCGTCATATAACTGCTCGCTTCGCTGAGCAAAAAAGCCGTTGCCTTAGCAATCTCAATTGAACGCCCTAAGCGGCGAAGAGGGATCGCGTTTTTTAACGCTTTTTGCTCTGTTTCAGACATCATCGTAGTCATCTCCGTTTCAATCAATCCGGGTAACACGCAGTTTACCCTAATATTAAAACGGGCGACTTCGCGGGCTAATGATCGGGCCATTCCGACCATTCCGGCTTTTGTTGCTGAATAGGCAACCTGTCCTATATTCCCCTTCAGTGCAGAGAGCGAAGACATCATGACAATACTCCCTTCCCCCTGCCCCAGCATGGCGGGCAGCAATTGCTGATTCCAGTAAAATACCGAATTCAGATTGGTATCGATTACCGCTTGCCAGTCCTCAATCTCCTGCTTGAAATGCAATGCATCACGTGTAATACCTGCATTATGGACGATACCGAAAGGTGCGCCGCATTCTGCTAACAGCGTCTGTGCAAGATGTTTCACTTCCGCTGGTACGCTACCATCGCAACGATATCCACTGACTCTCCCGGTAAGATCACTGCATTCGGACTCCAGTAATTCGGCATGCTTCTGCTGAGTTTTCCAAGTAAAAACCACATCGTATTCCTGTGCAAGCTGCCGGACTACTGCCGCACCAATTCCACGGCTGCCCCCTGTCACTAAAATCCATTTCTTTTGCATCTTTTATGCTCTTTGCTCTTCCAGTGTCTGGCACATTTCACCGAGTGTCAGGTTGGGATTATTCACGAACATTTCCGCGCTTAACGTGAGATCAAATTCACGTTTAACCAGCACCATCAGTTCCACGTAGTCCAGGCTATCAAGTTTTAACTGATAGAGAGGCATGTCAGGTGTCAGCATGCCATCAGGCAGATCTTTTGCATCGCAAAGCATTTCACACACAATCGGGTAAACGTTGTTAGTCATAATCAGTTCCTGTTATCAAGGTTTAGCCATCGGTAATAATTTCAGTGTGATGGCGGTTGTTATCGGTGAATGAATAGCGTCGTAATGCCCCTGCATGGCAATCCGTACCACGAGTCCGTGTGCAAAATCGCCCATAATAAGCAGAGGTAACATGCGGTATTGGAAATTGTTTGCACCCGGGGCAGGCAAGAGATAGTGCCCGCTAAAAAAAATTTCATGATGCGTCTGAACCACAGGCGTTGCTCTGAAAATATCAGCGAGCGTCGTAGCATTAAGGTCGGGTAATTTACCCTTTATCGCCGGGAGTATTTCCGGCGATTGAACAATCAGGCGGAACAATACCGCATCAAGAAACGACCATTCATAGATGTTTTTTATGAACGGATACTCCTGTCGCATTTTCAAAATATCATCAGGTGTGAGATGCCCATCAGCGGACTCTGGTTGAACGATTGGAGGCGCGATCTGTTCCAGTTTCCCGGAGAAGCAGCATAAACCTGTTGCACTTTCAATCAGTTGACTTTGATTTTGGGTTTTAGCTATCTGATAGTGCGTATGGCATTTCACCGGATGCCGCAGACGGGCAATAAAACGATAATAAGCCTCAGTTCCCTGTGAGAAGTCCTGATGGTCTTTGATATCCAGTAAAGCACGCATCCCATGTACAGTCAGACCTCCCAGCCCCATCGCTTGCGCTTTTTTTAGATCAAAATGGATGGGATTGTAGTCACCGGAAAACGTGGCCCATTGAGAAGCATCCTGCTGGGTGTATATCAGCGTCACAGATCACCCCGGCTAATGATCAAAGCCGCGTTCGCTCCACCAAAACCAAAGCTCAGGTTCAGAGTATGAAATACGGATTTCTCACGATGACCTTCGGCAATAAAGTCCAGATCGCATAAAGGATCAGGCACCCGTAAATGACAGGTTGAAGGAAGCCGTTGATGCTGTATGGTTTGCAGGCAAATGATGGTTTCAAAGCTCCCGGCCGCCGCAATGAGATGGCCCGAATAGCCTTTCGTACTTGATACCGGAATAGAATAAGCGTCATCGCCCAACGCCATTTTGATCGACTCTGTTTCATTACGATCATTCAGCTGAGTGGACGTGCCATGCGCATTAATGTAATCAATATCCTGAGCGCGTAAATTTGCCTGTGTTAATGCCGTCTGAATCGTTTTTATACGTGCCAGTTTATCTTCAGCCGGTGCAGTGAAATCTACCGCGTCAGAAAAGTTACCATAGCCGCTTATTTCCCCTAATATCACTGCGCCCCGGCTCAGCGCAGATTCCCGCTCCTCAAGACACACAACGGCCGCGCCCTCAGATAGCACAAACCCATTACGTTCCCGACTGAACGGACAGCTAGCCTTGATGGGATCGTGTTCTTCACGTGTTAGCGCTTTTAAGACATCAATATTCCAGATAGCCGTATCACTGCGTAATGATTCCGCCCCACCGGCCAAAATCATCTCAGCCCTTCCGCTTTGGATGGCCTCAAAAGCATCACCAATGGCCATGGTACCTGTGGCACAAGCCGCAACGGGCGTGTTCTGGTAACCACGTAGCCCCCAAAATTGGCTGCATGCCGCAGTGGCCACATTGTGCATCGAGAAAAAGCAGCCAAAAGGCGAACCTACCCCTGAAGATTTATACTGATCATGGAAAGCCAGCGTCTCATCCAGCCCACCCCACCCAGTTCCGACAATGGCTCCGCACCGGAGAGGATCATAAAATTCATTGGCAGCTTTATCGCCAAAAGCCATCTCCATCGCTTCACGGGCGGCAATCATTGCCAGATGTGCAAAGCGGGGCAAGCGACGACGAATGACAGCTGGCAAAAATGTCACATCCAGAGGCTGATCAACCAAGCCATAAAAACGCGACTTGATCCCCGCTGAATGTTTTTCAATGAACCGGTAACCGTTCCTGTCATCCATTATTGCCTGCCAGCTCTCTTGTGCCGTCATGCCGAGCGGGGTAACTGCACCGTAACCAGTAATGACGACTCTCCGTGGCGATTGTTTCTTATTCATCAGGTAAATTCCTTTGCTGAAGGCAATTCCGGGATGGCTTCTCCCCCCATAGCCAGCCAGAGTTGCATCGTAGAATTGAGGTAATTGTATTGAATATCAGATAACTGGTTTTCAACGGTCAGGAGGTTGTTCTGAGCATCAAGCCAGGTTTGTATGGATACCGCTCCGGCGAGATACTGACTTTTTGCCAGCGCTAATCGATGCTGACTTAACGTCAGAGAGAGCAACGCATTTTCCCGCTGCTGCGTCCATTTCTGCCGCTGTGTGAGTGATTTTTCGACATCAGACAGCGCGATATACACCGTCTTCTGGAAGAGGGAAGCCGCGACTTTTACATCTAGTTTTGAACGTGCAATCGTCAGTTGCACTGTATTCCATTGCACAAAGGGCAAAGCGACACTGCTACCCACAGCCCGCATAGGATCGGCAAACCATTGGCTAAATACACTGCTCCCTACACTTAACGCAGCGCTTAACGAGAGTGTCGGATAAAAGTTCAACGCCGCGACATCCGAACCGGCAAGGGCGGCACGCAGATCTCGTTCGGCGGACTGCACATCAGGCCTGTGAGCAATGACCTCAACGGGCAGATCAGCCTTCAGTGTAATGGATTGTGTTAAATCGAGGGCGTCGCGTTCCGGTAACCGCATTGAAGGTGGCCTGTTGAACAAAATCGCGAGAGCATTCCTTGCCTCTTCACGCTGCTGAACCAAGTCCTTCAGACTATTTTCTTGATCCAACACCGACTGGGTGGCCTGTAGCACATCCAGTTGGCTAACTGCGCCAGCGGCGAATCGTGACTTTGTGATCGCCTCCGTCTCTTTAGCCAGCCCCAGACTACGGTCTGAATTAACCACCTTTTGGTTAAACCCGGCTATCTGCCAGTAGTACTGAGCCGTATTGCCGATGAGGATCAACGCCGTGTTCTGTCGATCCAATTCGGATGCCTCGGCCTGCCAGGCTGACTGTTCACGCGTGCGTGCCAGCTTTCCCCACAGATCAACCTCATAACTTAAATTAACCGAAGAACTGTAGTTTTCACTTGATTCCGTATTGCGCCGGATATTCTTGTTATTGTTCGTACTGCCCAAGACGCTGACATCGGGCGTCAGGTTAGTATCTGAAAGGTGGCTGTCCAGCCACGCCTGTTGCAGGCGAAACCCCGCGATGGCTAAATCGTTGTTACGGATAAGAACATCGTCAATCGCCTGTGACAGTTGTGGATCACTAAAGACTGTCCACCAGTGATGGGAATGCACAAACCAGTCGGAGCCTGATTCCTGCGTACTCCACTGCGTCGGGATTGTTAACTCTGGACGCTTATAGTCTGTTTTCATCAGCGAACCACAGCCCGTTAACGCCAGAGCCACCAAGGTAACATGCAGGATCTTCATTCTCTCGCCAGAGCCTCTGTCGGATTTAAGTGAGCGGCATTACGCGCAGGGAAAAAGCCAAATCCAAGTCCCATCAGGGCAGAGAAACAGCAAGAGAACAAAATGGGTAACAACGTGAACAGCAACGTAAATCTGTTGGTGAACAGGGCGAATGCACTCCCTGCCAGGATTGCCAGCAAAATGCCAATCATGGAACCCAACAGGCAAATGACCACTGACTCCACAAGGAACTGCCGCAAAATATCTTGCTCACGCGCTCCTACTGCTAAACGGATGCCAATTTCGTGCGTGCGTTCCGTGACAGAAACCAACATGATATTCATCACGCCTATGCCACCGACGATCAGCGAAATACCGGCGATGGTGGCCACTAAAAGAGTCAAAGAGTCCGAGGTTTTCTTTACCGCGCTCACCATCGTGTCATCCGTCTGGATGAAAAAATCTCGACGACCGTGTGCTATATCGAGTAAGTGCTCAACCTGTTGTTGAGCAGAGTTCAATGCCAGCCCGTCTTTTACCTGTAATTCAATCAAGTTAAGCGCAACCTGCCCCTCCAGGCGGTCTTGCAACGTGGTGTAGGGTATCCAGCCCTGGAGCCCCCCCCTCGAGGCTTGCACGCCGTTCACATCCATTACGCCAATCACGACAAAAGGCACGCCACTTAACTGAACCATTTCCCCGACAGGGTGACTGTTATCGGGAAATAAACTCTTCGCGGTTTGGCTGTCGACCACAAGCCCAGTAGACCGTTCTGCCAAATCATCAGGGGTAAAATGCCTGCCCATTACTAAGGCCATGCGGTGAATCGCAAAATAGTCCTGGTCAACTCCATGCAACTCGAGAAAAACATTCTGATCGTTTGCTAACGCACTGACCGACGTGTTCACTACAGGTGAGACATTTTGGGTGAAGGTCTGATGTTGCAACAGGTCGACATCACGTGCAGAAAGGCTAAAAGCAAAATCAGGACGGAGATCGCTCCAGCTCAGTCCGGGGTGTATTGAGAGTGATTTCACGCCAAGGTCGCTGATATCGTGCAAAATTTTCTGCTTAGCGCCATTACCCACCGCCATCGAAACAATGACGGACACTACGCCGATAATCATACCGAGCATTGAAAGCAGAGTGCGAACACGATGTCCGTGCAATGCCTGCCAGGCCATGGAGATCGAATCTTGAAGACTTTGCAACCGCTGAGGCCGTCCGGTTGTGGTGGCAACGTGTAAATGAGGTAAAGATTGCCTTACGCAATTTACGGGGTTGGCTACTCGATCACCGACGATTTGCCCCTCTTTTATCTCGATGATACGTTCTGCCTGGCTGGCGATAAGGGGATCATGTGTGACGAGAATGATGGTCTGCCCGGCCTGATGAAGGCTATGCAGTATCGTCATCAGTTCTTTTCCTCTTTCGGCATCCAGGGCACCGGTGGGTTCATCGGCGAGGATAATATCAGCGCCGTTCATCAATGCCCGGGCAATACTGACACGCTGTTGCTGCCCCCCGGATAACTGTGAAGGTCTATGGAGCATTTTTTCGGCAAGCCCAAGGCGAGTCAGTAAATTGCTGGATCGTTCACGTTGCTCATCCTTCGTCATGCTGGTGTAACGTGCAGGCACCGCGACATTATCCTGTGCGCTGAGGTAAGGCATAAGATGATAACGCTGGAAAATAAAACCTATGTGTTGGCTTCGCAGTGCTGCAAGCTGATTGCTGCACGCTTTAGTCGTCTCAACGCCGGCGACATGAATCTCCCCGCTGCTAGGTTGATCCAGGCAACCCAGCAGATTCATCAGCGATGATTTTCCCGAGCCTGAAGGACCAACAATGGCCACCATTTCTCCGCGCTTTATCTCCAGCGAAATATTTTTCAGTACATGCACCGGCATATCGCCAGAAATAAATGTCCGATTCACATTCACCAGTCGGAACGCTGCCTGACTAGTCATTGTTAGTACTCTCAACAGCGACTGATGGGAGCTGAACAGACTGCCCCTCCATAAGACCGGATTTCACTTCAGCAAAGAGGTTATCACGCGTACCAATTTCAATTTTACGGGAAACACGCTGATTGCCTTCGATGAGTGTGACGAGATAACGCCCTTGCGCGTCCCTTTCCTGCAGTGCGGAAAGGGGAATTCGCAGCACGTCCTTCGCTTCTTTCACCACAATGGAAACTTGCGCAGTCATGGAGGTTTTTAGCAAATGCTCAGCGTTTGGCACCTCGAATACCCCGCTATAATAAATCGCGGTGGCTTGCTGCGAATTGTTGGACGTCTCTGCGTTACTACTCAGTACGCTATCTGGCGCATTTTGAATCTCGCCCATCACGCTGTTATAGAGGTGTTCGGGTTGGGCCAGAACATAAAACCACAGAGGTTGACCTGATTTGACTTTGAGGATATCGGCTTCTGAAATACGCGTCTGAATGCGCATCACACTTAGATCAGCCAGCACCATAATTGTTGGCGCCATTTGAGAGGAGACGATAGTCTGTCCTTCCTGAGTGACGATGCCTAATACTTCGCCATCCATTGGCGAGAGCAGCCTCGTATAACCCACATTGGCTCTGGCCGTTTCCACCGCCATTTCGGCCTGAACTATCTGGGCCTTATTCATTTTTATCTGTTCTGTTTGCGAATCATACTGAGACTGCACTAGTTCAAAATCGCTGTTTATACCGGAACCTTCCTTTAACATAACTTTCTGGCGACGTAACGCGAGCCGATATTGTTTAAGCAAAACCTGTGATGATTGTAATTGCGCGCGCGCGCTGGCAAGTTCCGCCTCTGATTTGCGCAATTCATTTTGTTGTAACACCGGATCGATTTCTGCGAGCAGTTGGCCTGTCTTAACTTTGTCACCCTGATGCACATAGAGCTTTTTTAATTGACCATTAACCTGTGCGCCAATGTTGACCTGCCGGACAGGTTTCAGTGTCCCGGTGGTAATCACCGTCGCCAGGATATTTCCACGGGTTATCTTTTCAACCTCCCCGGTAGGAATAGCACGAGGTTGCGAGTTAAAAATAAAATAAGCGCTCCCAAGTGCCACGAACAACATGACCACACCGCAAATAACGGCCCTTTTGGATTTCATCACGGGCACAGTTCCGCAGGCGTAGAGGTATGACTGATCAGCCCGCCCTGTTCAATACGACAAACCCGGTCAAACAAAGGCAAAATCGTTTTACTGTGGGTCACGACGATCAGCGTTTTATCTTCGTTCCGGCAATGGGTTATCAGGGCCTGAGCAACAATCAACGCTGTTTCGTCATCGAGATTCGCAGTTGGCTCATCCAGAATCATTACCGGTCTGCGGCTGTACATCGCCCGAGCGAGCAATAAGCGCTGACGTTGTCCCAGCGAAAGGCCGGTGTAACTTTCACGGATCTTCGCCATTATCCCGCCAGGGAGTTTGTCTACGATGCCTGCCATATCTAATGCCTGAAGTAATCCGGACATATACTCCAGTTGGCTTCTGTCTACATTCGGCTCAAAAAGGTTGATATTTTCTGCAACCGAAGCATTAAAAAGAATATCCTCCTGGCTGAGTAAATAAAAAAGCGAACTGGCCGCCGCCGCAGTGGCTGAGGAACCATCAATCTTGATCTCTCCAGATTCAGGTACGAGTGCCCCTGAAATAACCTTTATTAAGGTACTTTTACCCGCGCCTGAACTGCCTGTGATGGCCAGCATTTGTCCTTTCGACATACAGAGTGAAACATTATCTAACGCTGTATTCACGCTGTCGTAGCGGAAAGAAATATTGCTGTAATTCAGCGAATGTCCGAATGTTGTGATCACTCGACTGGCTTCTGGCTCGCTAACATGTTCGGTTATGGAGGGAAAAATATCTTCTGCACGATTATCAATAACCTGAAGCTGGTTTTTCTGAATAATGGAGTAGAAAATCTTTGTAATATAAGAAGAGAATATCTGGCGAACAAAACTATAAGCAAAAAAATCCCCCAGAGAAAGCCTGCCATCTTTAAGTAATGGCAACGCCAGCAACATAAAGAAGACCATTTCCAGGCTGCCTACCAGTTGGTAAATGCTGTTCTTCACTTGCTCATATATGCTCTTATCACGTAAACAGCTAAATAGAGACCTGGTGAACCTGGCAAATCCTTTTTTACGCAACTCCACCAGCCCTGAGGATTTAATCGTGCTAAAACCCTGGATTGTCTCCAGAATAAATTCATTCTGCTCTGCGGTCCTGACTTGTACCATTTGCGTATAAAAACGGTCACGATAAATCGCCCAGATACTCACTAGCCCCATGGCCGTTACGCCTGCAAAAGAGACTAATGCCAGCGTCATATTCATATAAACCAGAACGCTAAACGCCAGCAAGCCCACGACCCAATCCGTTCTTAATCCATTATCCAGCTCTATTTTTCGCCCGGCAGCGGCTTCCCATGCGGTAAAACGACTAAATATATCTCCCGGTGCGCGACGCTCAAAAAAGCGCAGTGGATTGCTTAACAGGCGGGAAAAACCCGAAGTGCTATTCAAAAAGGAAAATTGCTTGATAAATCGCTCAGTCACCCAGCGGACAAATAATGCAAGCATCGTAGAAATCACAAAGACGAGTAAAAACAGCCCGTAAGGAAACTCGTTTTGCCCTACCGAGGTGTACGCCTTATTTATTGCCTGACTTACCATCATCGGCATAATAAAAAGCGTTAAGGAGATTAAAAACGCCAACATCATCAAGGTATAAATACCTTTGATCTTGGCTGTTTGACGTAAACTCATGCAGGATAGAAATGAGCTTCTTCCTGATGTGCTTTTACCTTTAGCCTGATGACTTGTGTATTCTTCATCAATAACTAAAGCATAGCCGCTAATATCGCGCTTCAGTGCATCAAACGTCAAAAATTGCTGACCAGTGCCTGGGTTCATAACACAAACATGGCACCCTTTACGGTAGGATAATATTACATAATGCCCGGCACCATAATGTAAAATGCAAGGTAAAGGAAGTGCACTGAGTTCGTCAAATTCAAATAACACGGGATATGTTGGAATGTCTAACCCCGTCAGGATATCACCCAATTTATCCAGAGACATACCATGTGCAGAAATAGGGTATTCTTCACGTAATTTAGCCAATGAAGTTTCAACCCCCTGAGATTCTGCCAACATGGCAACGCAAGCAAGCCCACACTCATTGATTTCGCTTTGGAATACCATTTTCGGTATAGAGTTATTCATATCCAATTTATACTTAATCATTAATAAAATATAAAGAATGAAGGTGCCATAACAACCAGTCTTGCGGATGTTCCCTGATGGCATTTTCGATCAGACCCGGTAACGTCGTGAGTGTTTCTTTTTTGTCCATTGGATGATCAATGTAGATCTTTATTCCATTGTCGTAGTAGAGATAAAAGAAAACCACTTGCGCCGAGATTATTTTAGCCAGCCGGTAAACACCACTATGTAAACCCGCAGGCCTTCCAAACATTCTGCATTTTATTTTGGCTGAAAAACTGGCGCCGGTTTTATAAGTATAATCTGGTACAATATCCGGAAAAATAATAATATTCGTATTGTGTTCAGCCGCATTTAAACAGGCTGACATAATATTCTCCCCAATGCCTTCATTGCTGTCGTGTATCGAACAGTAAGTCAAATTTACCCCACCACGACGCCGATCTTCGTTTCGATAAGTTGCTGCATTCGAGGAAACAATAACGGTGCCATTACCTGGATACGCCTTTCCTGCCACAATGCCAGAAAGAATATCTGACACCATATGCATCGGAGCCAATACAACAGGTGATCCAGCATCATGTAAAGGTTTTACTGCAGCACTCAGTTGGGCTGCGCAGTCGTCCAGCTGGGTCATGACCTTCTTATTCTGGCCAAATGTTGCGGCGTAATCTAACGCCTCACGTCGCTGAGCCAACCAGATGAAATTAATCTTCCTATCTGCGCCCAACAGACAACGAATGTTTTCATTCGCTACCCTGGCGCATTTTTTCTTATGTTTACCCGCCAGATTTAAAACACGTTTTAAATGCAAAAAAGTAAAGATGACTTTTAAATCAACATTGCTAAATTGAAATGCTTTACGCAGCGCTGCGGTAATTTTACTCACACATCTGAGAACATCATCAAAAAAAAACTTTAATGTAATATAAAAACTGACAACAATATATCGCATCACCACTCCAACGCTTTAATTATAATTTATACGGCCAGTTATGTTTATTGAGGGGTATTGATATTGCTTACAGTACGAACAGCCTAGTGAAAACTCACTCCATTACTCACCAGGCTGTTAAACTACCTGAACAGATTTATAACATTAATGACCACAGTATCTTTTTTCAGTGAGGCCCAGGTCAGTAGTTTTCGTCACATTGCCATGTTTATCCAATTCTTGATAATACGCATGACATGTGCCCACTACTGATTGCCATCTGTAATCCATACGGGAATCGCCGCCAACGATTTTCTTCGCTGCAGTAACATCCAACTTAATCATAATAATTTCCTTTTATATTTATTAATCACCTCAATTAAGGCAAGAAAAGAATAATCCCGAATGTATATAAATGTCAATTCACCATTACTAAATTATTAATTTAGTAATGGTGAAGTTAATTTTATTTATGGCTTAGGATTTTTATTTTCAAATTTACATGTTAAATTTTCATATTTATAGACTGATGTTGCTTTATAGATTTCCGTCGAACATTTAAATATTATCAATATGATCTACAAAGCTTTTTTTATAATTATTTACCGTCGCTGCCTTGTGGCTCATTTCAGCGGGCACGATGTTAATTCTCTCTTTGAGATAATGCGGTCCGTAGCGAATATGTAAACAAATACTACCGAAATTACTTTCTGGTTGCATTTTTCGCCCAAATCGATGACATAAATTTACATTGCATTAATAGCAGATTGCGCTGAGCGCATTCGATTTTTAACCTTTTGGTAACACCCTTGGCACACAACAAGTCATTACCAGAAGCAGGGTAATTACATCTGTAAAACATCCAAACTAATTGATCCAGATCAACGCAACATTATTTCCACGCTATTTTTGAGGTTACTTGCGCTTTCCTCAACTCCTGCCCAATTTAGTTTCTGCCGCCTTTCTTCCCCTCTGTTTGGAAAGTGTTTCAGGGACTGATTTCCCTGCGTAACCGTCCCTGTTATTGCCTTTGCAGGCTGTGGTTAAATCGCCCTCTCGCAAAACCCCGTTATACGTTTCCTTTCATTCAAGACTTCACCTGCGAATGTCAGACATCGCCGGTTCCCGTGCCGGTGCCTGTGTTTGAAGGGATACCCTGACGCACAAAAAGAGGTTGTTATGTTTGGTCTTGATGCACTAGAACTGGCCAGAATCCAGTTTGCATTCACCGTCTCTTTCCACATCATTTTTCCCGCCATCACCATCGGGCTGGCCAGTTTTCTGGCGGTGCTCGAAGGGATGTGGCTGAAAACGAAGAAAGAGGCTTACCGCGACCTTTACCATTTCTGGTCGAAAATTTTTGCCGTGAACTTCGGTATGGGCGTGGTCTCCGGCCTGGTGATGGCCTACCAGTTCGGCACCAACTGGAGCATGTTCTCATCGTTTGCCGGGAGCATTACCGGCCCGCTGCTGACCTATGAAGTACTTACCGCGTTCTTCCTTGAAGCAGGTTTCCTCGGCGTGATGCTATTCGGCTGGAACCGTGTCGGCCCCGGTCTGCACTTTTTCTCCACCTGTATGGTGGCGCTCGGCACGCTGATGTCGACATTCTGGATCCTTGCCTCCAACAGCTGGATGCAGACGCCGCAGGGCTATGAGATTGTGAACAATCTGGTGGTGCCGGTGAGCTGGATGAAGATCATCTTTAACCCGTCGTTCCCGTTCCGCCTGATGCACATGACCACGGCAGCCTTCCTCGCTTCCGCGTTCTTCGTCGGGTCTGCGGCAGCATGGCACCTGCTGCGCGGTCGCGATACGCCCGCTATCCGCACTATGTTGTCGATGGCGATGTGGATGGCGCTGATCGTCTCCCCAATCCAGGCCTTTTTGGGCGACGCCCACGGCCTGAACACCCTGAAATATCAGCCCGCGAAAATCGCAGCCATTGAAGGTCACTGGGAGAATAAAGATGATAAACCGACGCCGCTGGTGCTGATCGGTTACCCGGACATGAACCGCGAAGAAACGCGTTATGCGGTGGAAATCCCTTATCTTGGCAGCCTGATCCTGACGCACAGCCTGACGCATCAGATCCCGGCGCTGAAATCCTTCCCGAAAGAAGACCGTCCGAACTCCTCGGTGATTTTCTACACCTTCCGCATCATGGCTGGTCTGGGCATGCTGATGATTTTGCTCGGCGTGCTGAGCCTTGTCCTGCGTCGCGGCGGCAAGATGTACACCTCAAAAGCGTTCCTGCGCTTTGCCTTTCTGATGGGGCCGTCCGGTCTGCTGGCGTTGCTGGCGGGATGGATCACAACGGAAATGGGGCGTCAGCCGTGGGTGGTTTATGGCCTGCTGCGCACTAAGGACGCGGTTTCGAACCATAACGTGTTGCAGATGAGCGTCAGCCTGATCCTGTTCATCGTGATCTACTGCTCGGTCTTCGGCGTGGGTTACGGCTACATGATGCGTCTGATCCGCAAAGGTCCGCAGGCGCACGAAGGTGAAAGCGTCGATCACGGCGGTCCCGGCCAGCACCGGACGCCTGCGCGTCCGCTGTCTGCCATCAAAGAATCACTGTCCGACGACACTAAGGGAGCTTGATAATGGGTATCGATTTACCGCTGATCTGGTTTTTGATCATCATCTTTGGGGTGATGATGTACGTGGTGATGGACGGGTTCGATCTGGGTATCGGGCTGCTGTTCCCGCTGGTGAAAAAAGAGCACGACCGCGACGTGATGATGAACACCGTCGCGCCGGTGTGGGACGGCAACGAAACCTGGCTGGTGCTTGGCGGCGCGGCGCTGTATGGCGCATTCCCACTGGCCTACTCGGTTATTCTGGATGCGCTCACCATCCCGCTGACGCTGATGCTGTTCGGGCTGATCTTTCGTGGCGTGGCGTTCGAGTTCCGCTTCAAAGCCAGCCCGGCGAAGCGCCATGTGTGGGATAAATCCTTCATCGGTGGTTCCGTGCTGGCGACGTTCTGTCAGGGCGTGGTGCTGGGCGCGGTGATCAACGGCATTCCGGTAGTAAACCGCACCTACGCCGGTGGCGCGCTGGACTGGCTAACCCCGTTCACGTTGTTCTGCGGCGTTGCGCTGGTGGTGGCTTACGCCCTGCTCGGCTGCACCTGGCTTATCATGAAAACCGAAGGCGAGTTACAGGACGCGATGCATAAATTCGCCAAACCGCTGCTGGTGCTGTTTCTGCTGGTGACGGCGGCGGTCAGCCTGTGGACGCCGATTTCGCACAGCGATATCGCGACCCGCTGGTTCACCCGCCCTAATCTGTACTGGTTCCTGCCGGTGCCGGTACTGGTGGTGCTGGTCTCTGCGTGGATGTATCGCGCCATCAGCCAAAAAGCACACCACGCGCCGTTCCTGCTGACGCTGGCGCTGGTGTTCCTCGGCTACACCGGACTTGGGATCAGTATCTGGCCAAACATTATTCCGCCGTCCATCTCCATCTGGGAAGCTGCTTCACCGCCGCAAAGTCAGGGCTTCATTCTGGTCGGCGCGCTGTTCATCATCCCGATCATTTTGGTGTACACCTTCTGGAGCTATTACGTGTTCCGCGGAAAAGTCACGCCGGATCAGGGCTATCACTGAGGGCACGCATTATGAATCTGATTCAGAAAATGGATGACAAGGTCATCACCAAAGCGCCTTTCTGGAAACGCGTCAGCTGGATGGCGATTATCTGGGGCGGCAGCGTTCTGGGGTTGTTTGTCGTGGCGACGGTGTTTCATGTGCTGATGTATATGGCGGGAATGCGGGAGCATTGAGTTACAAGGAGGCCGCCGCAATGGCGGCCTTTTAAAATGCAACGTCAAGGTCTTGGGCATAGGCAGGCCCGTATCAGCAGATACCGACTACTCATTCGATGATGTTTTATGCGTAGCTGATGGCTATATATGTCGCACGTTTAGTGAGGCGTTTAAGATGTTATTGAAAGGCTAATAATACAAACAATATTGTTGGCTTTTTAACTCCATTTTGTGAAGAGAGCTAATATTTAGATTATAAATAGAAAATTAACAATCCATTTAGAAAGTATCACTTAACAATGTTATTAAAACTATTCAGACACACAGACACAGATCACATATAGATAAAATAGATCTCGATTGTATCGTCATTTAATACAAGCAATGACATACTGAAAATGATCACATTTTAAAAATTACCATGGAATTTAAATGAAACTTGCTTAATAAAAATTTCGAAAAGGATTTACATATGGCTAATATGATTTATGTATCTATCACTGGGAAAAATCAGGGCTTAATCTCTGCCGGATGTTCTACCTTCGATTCAATTGGTAACAGATACCAATCAGGGCATAAAGATCAAATCATGGTTCATTCATTTGAACACACGATATCCAGAGATCTTAAAGTCAAGCATGGCCCGATATCATTTATAAAACCTCTTGATAAGTCATCACCTCTGATTGGCGTGCCATTTCGAATGATGAAGAATTGGATATTAAGATTGATGTTTACAGGACATCAACGCCGGGTGCTAATCAACTTTACTATACGATAAAGTTGATGAAAGCTTACATCAGTAGAGTAAGTGTTATTTGCCCTCATTCCATTGACCATACGACTAACCAACCTGAAGAAATGGTCTCAATAAAATACAGAAGCATTACGTGGGAACATCACTCTGCCGGAACCTCAGGATATAGCATTTGGGAAGAGCGAGTGTATTGAATATCGACAACCAGCGCATAGAATTTATGAGCTGGTTGTATAAACATAAAAACCCAGGCAATTTCTGTATTTTATTATAAAATTCCAAATCCATATTGAATAGAATAATATTAACATCACATTGATACTTTTTATTTTGAATTTTTTCTTTATACAATAAAAAACAACAGGTACAATTGCGACTTGCGTAACTATCGCTGAAATACCTCTAAAATCATCTGATACGAAAACCCTAAGAACATCACAAACATTTTTTATGTCTTCACCATTTATCGCAGATTGATATTCTGGAATGCTACCTATGACTGAAAAAAACATAATAAATAGTATATAAATAATTATCAATATGTTAAGTAAATTTCTGAGATGGTTTTTACCGACTTTTGTGTTCATTCCTGCATCCCCAAAGCTTTTAAAATAATGCCCTTTCTCCTCAAAATAGTCCGTCCGTAAGATGAAAACTCTCTTACTTCAGGTGTGGCACTTTCATTTATTGATGCCAGGAAATCCTCTTTTTGTCTCTCAGTACCCCTATTATATCTTGAACCGGCAAGTATCATTTGTTCATCCGTGAGAATGCTGGTGTTGACTGCCATAGGGTTATCAAACAAAATCAGTTTTTTTAAATGCTTAGCCACAACACTAATATTAAAATTGTCATTCATAAGGCAATTTGCCAATTGCAATTGCTGGGTCGTTGTTAAGGTCTTAGGGTCAAGCCCCAGAGTTTCTGCAGCTGCCCGAAGTTGAATAGCTAAACTTCCGACAGAGGTTGCATTCGATTTTTTATTACCATCTCTTTTTATGAAATCAATCAGCTGATAGCTTTGAAGAACTCCATGTGCTTTTATTTTTTCTGGCGTACCGCCTGCTTCATTAAAAGCTACTCCAGCCAAAAGCAAAATCGGCACGTCCTCTAATTGTGCATAATGTATTAACAGTTCTTTATTGAATTCGAGGTAAGCTACCTTGTAGGCCATTGACCTCGGTTCGCCAGTAAGAATTAACTCATCGTTATCTGGAAGCAAGTACCATAGTCCGGCGTCCCAAAAGTTCCATTTTGGAAATTCTGAACTTGTGTTAGTGCTACAAAAAGCATTACGCATTAATCACTCCTTACGTGCAGAGTTTCACTCAATATATTTTAATGTGAGGTGACTGGAAATTCCAATTTTAATGATAATATGCGCCCATCAGAAACCCTCATGTTAATCTCATCACCGCCGGACTCCTGAAATAAAGACAGACATGCAACCATTATTACGGCAAGTTTATCCTCAGCACGAAGCTTTGCGTTCCTTCCTAAAGTATTATTAATCTCTTCAAGTAATTGATCATGCTCATTCATAATTCATCCTGATTAATTCATGCAATCTTAACCTTCACATTACAACATAAAGGCACTATGCGATAAGTAAATTATTCAATAGAATTTGAAAATAATATTCAGAGCTACAATAAGCTATTTATATAAATAATAGATGTAACTATTGAGAATCGAAGTGATTGGGCTTTTATTACATCAGACTTCTCATCTGTTCGTTTAAGTTCTGACCGACCTGGGGATCAGGCCGATCACGTTGAAAAAGCTTCCTACTTCTCCAGCACCAGTCCCACAAAATCCAGAATATCGTCCATGGCTTCCTGACGGGCTTCGGCGGAGGGCATAACGATCAGCTGATCGGAATACCCATTCATGATAGCGGAGAGCTGGCGGGTAACGCGTCCGGCATTAGTGGAGCGGAAAACGCCGGTTTGAATGCCCGCGCTGATGATTTCGGCCAGAAGTTCCAGCCACTTTTGAACCATCATTCGCGCCAGCCCGGCATAAGCCTCATTGTGCGCGGCGAGCTGCCATAACGAACCGTAGAGCTGCCAGATGTCGCCCTGCGTGTCCGGCAAATAATTGCGCACCAGCGTATGGAGTTTTTCCTGTGGATGCAGCAGGGCAATCTCTTCGGTGAACTGCTTCAGTTCCGCCAGCATCACCACCGACAACGCCTCAATGCACAAGGCCTGCCAGTCGCTGAAATAGTGATAAATATGGCTGCGGGAAATGCCGACGTGCTCGGTCAGTTCCCGCGTGGTGACTTTCTCAATCCCCTTTTCGATAAAGAGACTGATCGCGCCGTCCAGAATTTTGGCTCTCAGCGAGTCCGGGTTTTCTTTCATCATCTTTCCTGTGCTGGCCTTGAGCAACCGCTCTGGCCAGCATTTTATCAGGAAGGTTGGCGCGTGCCCAATGACTTACGCAATACCATTTTCAACACCACTACGCTTGCGATCACCAGCACCGCCGCGCAAATCAGCACCGCCATAAAGGCATGGTCAAACGCCGTTCTCGCCAGTTCGGTAATCAGCGAGGCGTGTTCCGGGCTGAGACTGCCCGCAATACGCAGCGCTTCGTCAAGACTGTCATACGCACCATCACCGGTGACCAGTTCCGCTGGCAGCGACAAACTGCGGCTATAGACCGCCGTCATCAGGCCGCCCAATAAAGTCACGCCCAGTACGCCGCCCATCTCCCACGAGACGTCTTCGATTGCCGCGACCATGCCCGCTTTCTCTTCCGGTGCGTTGAGCATAATCGACGTCGAGGCCGCAGTGATCGCCCCGCCGAGGCCAAAACCTAATACCGCGAGGCTGATAAGTTGCATCGCCGTGCCGGTCTGGTGAAACAGCGCATAACTCACAATCCCCAGCGCCGCGAGAGCAAATCCGCCCACCATCATCGCGCGGGCGCCGTAGCGCGGCAGCAACATACCGGCCAGCGGCGAGGCCAGTGCGGAGGCTACCGGGATCGGCAGAATAAACATCGCCGCCATGATCGGCTGTAAGCCGAGCACTAGCTGCAGGCGCTGCGTCAGCACCAGTTCGATACCGACCATCGCGATCATCGAGGTGATCGCCACGCCTACGCCGCAGGCAAACGCGCGATTGCGGAACAGTGAAAAATCGATCATCGGCTGCGCTGAACGCGCCTGGCGGCGGGCAAATAACCAGAGGAAGAATACGCCCGCAGCGGCAGCGCTGAAGATAACTGTCCATGACGAGTTAATCTGGCTAAGCTCTTTCAGCGCATAAATCACGCCGACCAGTCCGGCCATGACCATCGCCGATCCGACGAAATCGCACGGCCGCTGTTTGTTACCCTCGCCGCGAGGGATCAGCAGGAATGCCAGTGGGAAGACAGCCAGCACCACCGGCACGTTAATCAGGAACACCGACCCCCACCAGAAATATTCCAGCAGAACACCGCCGACCACCGGCCCGAGCGCGGCGGCACCGGAGGCAACTGCCGCCCAGATGCCGATGGCCAGCGCCCTTTCGCGTTCATTGGAAAACACCTGGCGCACAATCGCCAGCGTCGCGGGCATCATCATCGCCGCTCCGACTGCAAGGAATACGCGTGAAGCGATCAGTATTTCGGCGGAAGGTGAAAATGCCGCGCACAGAGAAGCCAGTGCAAACACCGGCAGCCCGCACATAAACAGTTTTTTGTGGCCGAGCCGGTCGCTCAGCATACCCGCACCGGGCAGCAAACCCGCGACGACCAGCGGATAGGCATTAACTATCCATAATTTTTCCGAAGACGATGCCCCCAATGCCAGCGTGAGGCGCGGCAATGCGGTGTATAACACCGTCATATCGACGACGATCAGGAAAAGCGTACTGGTGACGACAGCCAGTGTCAGCCAGCGGTTATTGAAAAACATAAAAGCCTCAGAAGTTTTTGAGCACTTGCTCAAGCGCGAAAGGTACTTGAGCGCACGCTCAAAAGCAAGGCGAGACTGGTCGTTGGTTGAGGAATGATTTAACCCGCGAGGCGGGATAACACAGGTTTTACAGGCATGAAAAAGCCCGCTCGGAAGCGGGCAAGGGGGGTGTACAGTCTGACTTTATGTAACGGCTTATTTTCCCTGGTGTGGCAAAAACTACTCTTTCACCGTTTCCTCTAACGTGAAACGGCCTAACGGATTCTGATGGAAGTTCTTGATATTTTTACGGGTCACATTACGGTACGGGCTGTAATACAGATCAATCCAGTTCACGTCGGCTTTGGCCATTTTCTGCAAATCGATATACATCTGTTCGCGCCTGGCCGGATCCATTTCGATACGGGCGGCGGCGACCAGCGCTTTCACTTTTTCGTTATGGTAGTGCGTCATGTAGTTATTGTTGGAATCGTGGCCGAGCGTGAAAGTGGTTTTTTGATCGGGGTCGAGAATGTCGTTGGTCCAGTACATCACTGAAATGTCGTAGTCTCCCGCCACCAGCATGTCCCAGCTCTGGCTCGGATCCACTTTTTGCAGATTGGCGGTGATCCCCGCTTTTGCCAGCTGTTGCTGTAAAAGAACGGCGATTTGCTCATCCACTTCATCCCCGGCGTTTACCAGATATTTCAGCGTCAGGTTTTTCACCCCAGCCGCCGCCAGCAGCGCTTTGGCTTTTTCCGGATCATAAGGACGTTGCAGGTTCGCGGCGTAATGATACAGCGCGCCATCCGGTATGTAGGAGTTAGCAACTTTGCCGTAGCCAAAGGTCACGGTATCAATAATCGATTTCTTATCAATGGCGAAATCCAGCGCCTGACGCACTTCCACTTTAGCGAGATCGCCGTGGGCGTGATTGATCAACAAATGGTCTTCGCGGGTGGAGGTATCCAGCACGACGTCAAGTTTGGGGTCTTTTTGCAGCGATGAAATGCGCGAGAACGGAATCGACAGCGCCGCATCGATTTCTCCGGCCTGTACTTTCAGCATACGGGAATTGTCATCCGGCAGCGTCAGCCATTCTACCCCGTCCAGTTTCACCTTCGCTGCATCCCAGTAATACGGGTTTTTAACCAGCTCAACTTTCTCACCACGCGTCCACTCTTTCACGCTGAATGCGCCAGAGCCGACAGGGTGCTCGGCGAAATCGTCCGCGCCCTGTTTGGTCAGCGCCTGTTGTGAAATCACCGAGGCGTTCGGCAGCGCCAGCTGGGATAAAAATGCCGCCGACGGGGTCTTAAGGGTGATTACCAGCGTGTGCGGATCGGCGGCTTTAAGCGTTTCGATAATGCTGTAGGAGTCTTTCCACATAGATCCCACATCGTCACGGATGCGCGTCAGGCTGAATACGGCATCTGAAGCTGTCACCGGCGTGCCGTCGGAGAATTTTGCTTCGCGCATTTTCAGCGTATAGGTTTTGCCGTCCGGCGAAATTGTCCAGCTTTCCGCCAGACCCGGCAACAGTTTGGTGCCGGTGTTATCGACCCGCAACAGCGGATCGAAGACGTTGGAGAACACCCAGTTATCGGCGTTTTGCGCAGATTTAATGGGGTCAAACGTGGTGCTGTCCTCGCGACGACCGATGGTTAATACCCCCGCGGCCTGCGCCATTTCGCTGACCAGGCTCAACGCCAGCAGCACCCCGGCGGCTACAACGTTAAAATGCTTTTGCTTCATGTCACATTCCTTCAGTCATCGGATAAATCCTGTCGCGGCTGTGGCCATCAAGCACACAGGCGAAGGCATGGTCGGCAATATGCCGGGTTTCGGGTACCGCGCCCTGCCGGCATGCGGGAAGCGCATGGGCACAGCGTGGATGAAAAGCGCAGCCTGCGGGTAACGAGACCGGGCTGGGCGGCTCACCCTGCAACGGATGCTCTGGCAGAGGCCGGTCGGGGTCGATTTCAGGGATGGCCGCCACCAGCGCGGCGGTATACGGATGGCGCGGCGCGTTAAACACCGTCTGCGTCGGGCCGCTTTCGACAATGCGCCCCAGATACATCACGGCCACGCGGTCGCACAGACGGCGGACAATCGCCAGATCATGGGCGATAAACAGGATCGCGAGCCCCATGCGCTCGCGCAGATCCAGCAATAAATTAATGATTTGCGCCTGAATCGAGACATCCAGCGCCGCGACGCACTCATCGGCGACGATCAGTCGTGGTTCCATAGCCAGCGCGCGGGCAATTCCGGCACGCTGGCATTGCCCGCCGCTCAGCGCCTGTGGCCGTTTTACGGCATGTTCCGGGCTAAGGCCGACCAGCGTCAGCAGCTCGCTGACCCGGGCGGGAATGTCGGCTTTTGTCACTTTGTGATGCACGCGCAAGACTTCGCTGATACTTTCCCCCAGCGTCTGGCGAGGATTGAGCGAAGCGTACGGATCCTGAAAAATCATTGCCGTTTGCTGTCGCAGACGGGCGATGTCCGGCTTCATGCCGTCGGTGATCAGCTGTCCGCGAAACCGCACGCGGCCTGCGCTGGCAGTTTCCAGATGCAGCATCGCCCTGCCGAGCGTACTTTTACCGCTGCCGGATTCCCCCACCAGCCCCAGCGTTTCGCCCGCGTTGATGTACAGCGATACACCGTTGACCGCCTGCACGTAGCGTTTTTTCAGGCCAAAACCGCCCGAGACCGGAAACGCCACCGACAGCGTTTCGACTTCCAGCAACGGGTAAGGCTGCGGGCTATTTTCAGATGGAAGACTCATTTTCCCTCCCGTTCAGCGGATGGTGGCAGGCAGCCACGTGGCTATGTGTCAGCGTGGCGGTTTGCATTGCAGGTTGCATCCGCTGGCACTGCGCCGTGGCGTTTGCGCAGCGCGGATGGAAACGACAGCCGGTTGGAAAGCGTGCCGCGACAGGCGGCTGACCGGGCAGCGTGATAAGCCTTCCACTCCCCCCCTCGCTGACCGGCTGGCAGTCAATTAAACCGCGCGTATAGGGATGTCTCGCCTGCGCGAGCACCGGGCGTTTATCGCCGGTTTCGCACAGCCGCCCGCCGTACATCACAGAGATTCGGTCACAGGTTTGCGCCACCACGCCAAGATCGTGCGTAATCAGAATGATGGCGATACCAAGACGGTCGCGCAGATCGCGGAGCAGCCGTAAAATCTGCATCTGCACGGTGACGTCCAGCGCTGTGGTTGGCTCATCGGCGATGAGCATTTTCGGTTCGCAGGCCAGCGCAACGGCAATCATCGCGCGCTGGCGCATTCCGCCGGAAAACTCATGGGGATAGTTATCCACCCGACGCAAAGGATCGGGAATACCCACCTGCCGGAGTAAGTCCACCGCCTGCAGATGTGCCTCGCGGCGGCTTGCGGCAAAATGCAGACGACGGCTTTCGCCGATTTGCTGGCCGATGGTCATCACGGGATTGAGATGGCTGGCGGGATTCTGGAAAATCATGCCGATTTCCCTTCCGCGAATCGCCGTCATTCGCTTGTCGTTGAGGGTCAGTAAATCCGTGCCGTTAAACAAGATCTCACCGCCACTGATGCTCAGCCCTTCGCCCGGCAGCAGCCGCATCATGGCGCGACAGCTCAGGGTTTTACCCGAGCCGCTCTCGCCGACCAGCCCGAGAATATCCCCTGCGCTTAACGTCAGGGAAAGCTGATCCACCAGCGCGATGCCCTGCCGGTCTTCAATGGTTAAACCGCGCACCTGTAACAGCGTCATGGGCGCTCTCCCAGTTTGTCGCCGAGACCGTCGGCCAGCAGGCTGAAACTCATCGCCAGCACCACAATCGCCAGGCCGGGAAACGTGGTGATCCACCACGCGGTAGTGATAAAGCTTTGTCCCTCGGCGACCATCACGCCCCATTCAGCTACCGGCGGCTGAACGCCCAGCCCGAGATAACTTACCGACGCACCGCTGAGCAAAACCAGCACACAGTCGGACATCGAAAACACCAGAGAACTGGTCAGGGCATTGGGTAATAGATGCAAAAGCAAAATACGCGTATGGCTGTAGCCCAGGCTGCGCGCCGCAAGAATGAAATCGCGGTGTTTAAGAGTCAGCACCTGCGAGCGAACCAGACGGGCATACGACACCCAGCCGACCATCGCCATCGCGATGTAAAAACTGCCCAGACCCGGCCCGAGAATGGCGATAATCGACAGCATCAGCACCAGAAACGGAAATGCCAGCACCACATCAATCACCCGCATAAAGAAGGTATCGACCGCGCCGCCGAGATAACCGGAGAATGCGCCGATGAGCGTGCCAAAGATGAACGGAAAAATGACGCCAATCAGGCAGATTTGCAGATCCACCCGCGCGCCCCACATCACCCGCGAGAGAATGTCGCGCCCAAAATTATCAGTGCCAAAAGGATGTGCCAGATTAGGCGGCAGCAGCGTCGCGGTGGCGTCCTGCGTAATCGGGTCGTAAGGCGCAATCCACGGGCTGAGCAGGGCCACCAAAACCCACACCAGCAACATACAGATCCCCAGTCGCAACGCCTGCTGACGCGGGAACCAGCGCAGATGAAAGGCCGGCAGACGCTGCGCAGGGGCTTTATCGGTGAGGCTCATTTTCATAGTTTCACCCTCGGATCCAGCGCGACCGTTACCAGATCCGCAATCAGATTCACGCCCACCGTCGCCAGCGCAAACACCAGCACCACGCCCTGCACCACCATGTAATCCCGGCTAATGATCGCTTTGACCAGCAGTTGCCCCATGCCGGGAAGGGCAAAGACGCTTTCGATCACCACCGTGCTGCCAATCAGCCATCCAATATTTACCGCCAGCAGATTGACGGTCGGCACCAGAGAATTGGGCATCACATGTCGCCAGAAAATGCGGTTTTCGTTTTGCCCGCGCGCCCGGGCGGCGGTGAGATAATCATTTTGTAACTCCATCAGCAGACTGGCGCGCAGATTACGCGTCAGCACCGCCGAGAGCGCCAGCGCCACCGTCAGACACGGCAAAAACAGATGGTGCAGACGCTCCCCCGCATCGCTGCCGTACCCCGAGACCGGAAACCAGCCGAGCGACAGGCTGAACAGTAAAATCATCATGATAGCCAGCCAGAACGCGGGCAGGCCAAGGCCGACAGTGGATATCAGGCGGATCATCTGATCCGCCAATCGTCCGCGATGTCGGGCGGCGGTGGCGGCCAGCGGCACGGTAAACAGCATCGCCAGCAGCACGCTGCCGAGCACCAGATACAGCGTGGGTTCGATGCGCGTCATGATCAGTTTCAGCGTATCAACACGGTAAATCAGCGATTTACCCATTTCCCCGTGCATCAGGTTGCGCAAAAAATAGAGATATTGCTGCCACATCGGTTCATCCAGCCCGTACTGCGCCCGGATGCGGGCAATGGCTTGCGGCGAACTGCGCACACCGAGCATGATCCGTGCCGGATCGCCGGGTATGGCGCGCACCATGATAAATGTGAGAATACTGATCCCCAGCAACACCGGCAGCAGTTGCAGCGGTCGCCAGAGCACAAATCGATAACGGTGCATGGCAATCCTCTAAATGGCAGTTTCTGGTGCAATGTGAGCGTCTGTTTGCCATTGGCTCTACGTTAGCCCCGACCTAACCTCGCCGGTAGTTAGCAAAAATACTAGGTTTGCACCCGCCGTGATGTGGCACTGCGATTGCATGACTTTTATTTAACAAATGAAGTTGATCAAAAACGGTGCCCGATCAGCCAATTCATGCAGCAAAGCAGCCAGACGAGGATAAATTCATGAAACTCGCAGTGAACGACGGTGCGCAACTGATGCGGGAAACCACGGTGGAAGGCGCATTCAGTCAGCTTTTCGCGCAGACATCGCGTCTGGGCTTCGATGCCCTGATCTACGATTACACGCCGGTTCCACGGTCGCTGGAAGGAGAGTTGATCACCCCATCGTTGTTGCACATGTGCAACGTGCCGGGGGATATGCAGCGGCTGTGGCTGGAGAGCGGGTATTATCAGGTAGATCCGGTGCAGCATTACGCGCTTGAGAGCTGCGCGCCGTTCGTCTGGTCATATCAGCGGCCTGACAATACCTCGCTGCACAACCGTCTGAGCGATCTGAATAAACCGGTCACCCATTATATGTGCGATAACAATATGCCGAGCGGTGCGACCGTTCCGCTGCATCTGCCGGACGGCGGGTTTGTCACCGTTACCGGTATTCATAGCGGCGCAGGACACGAGCTGGATATTCACGACGCGCTGGCCGAGCTGAGCCTGCTGGCGATGACTTTTCAGGAGTGCGTATCGCCGCTTTTTGACAGCAGCGTTCTGACCTGTCAGCACGTGCGTTTAAGCAAACGTGAGCGCGAATGTCTGGCCTGGGCGGCACAAGGGCTGACCGCCAAAGAAATTGCCCGCAAACTATGCCGTTCGGTTGCCACAGTGACGCTGCATCTCAACACCGCCACCCGTAAACTCGGTGCCAGTAATCGCGTGCAGGCGGTGGTTCGCGCGATGCATTACCGTTTGCTCGACAGCTGAGCCTTCCCGTTTTCTATCTTTTTTACTAGCTGTGTCGCGCCGTCGCGATGTTTACCCTGAAAAGATTATTCACCGACAGGGGAAACAGCATGATTAACGTCACTGAGGGCTATGCGAAATTTCAGGAATACCAGACCTGGTACCGCGTTTGCGGCGATTTGCACAACGGCGTCACGCCGCTGGTGGTCGCGCACGGCGGGCCGGGTTGCACACACGATTACGTCGATGCCTTCCGTGATATCGCCCTGACCGGTCGCGCCGTCATTCATTACGATCAGATTGGCAATGGCCGCTCGACGCACCTTCCCGACAAACCGGCAGAGTTTTGGCAACCTGCGCTGTTTCTGGCCGAGCTGGATAATTTGCTGCGCCATCTCGGCATCGAAAAGGATTACGCACTGCTTGGACAATCCTGGGGAGGAATGCTGGGTGCCGAACATGCGGTGACGCGACCTGCTGGCCTGAAAGCGCTGATCATCGCCAATTCCCCCGCCTCGATGGCGCTCTGGCTACAGGCCGCCGCCCGACTGCGCAGCGAGCTGCCCGCCGACGTACAGCAAACCCTGCTGGCGCATGAAACCGCCGGAACCCTCGACAGCGACGACTACAAAGCAGCATCGCAGGTGTTCTATCAGCGCCACGTCTGCCGGTTAGACCCGTGGCCGGAAGACGTCCTGCGCACCTTCGCCGCGATGGACGCCGATCCGACCGTCTATCACGCCATGAACGGCCCGACCGAGTTTCACGTAATCGGCAGCATGAAAGACTGGACGGTTATCGACCGCCTTCCTGCCATCACTGTGCCGGTGCTGCTGATTTCCGGCCGCTACGACGAAGCCGCTCCGGAAGTTGTACAGCCTTTTTACGATCTGATCCCAAAGGTGGAATGGGTGATTTTCGAGAATTCCAGTCACATGCCGCATGTGGAAGAGCGGGAGAAATGCATGAAATGCGTGGGGGAATTTTTGGCCACTGCGGGAAGTCGTTGCTGACTCAGTGAGGATGCCGCTATCTCACCATTTTTAAAGAGGAAACTGGGCTATTTTGCTCCTCCCCCTGCGATGAACTGAACCCCGAATGTTGGACTTTTTAAACCTTCATTCGGAGTTCATATGAAATACAATTTTCAAATCAAACTTATGGCCGTCAAGCATTACCTTGATGGTCTC
>NZ_CBCPJJ010000023.1:0-164005 GCF_965118895.1 Rahnella inusitata | reverse complement strand
GCAGGGCTTTTTGCTGTCTGGAATTTGGTGAAACTGACCGCAGATAAACAGCTATTTACCTTTTTTGCAGCTAAGTATGGAAGTATTGCAATAAAAATCATCAATAATGCGTCAACTGATAAGCACTATACCCCACTGCGGCCCCGGCAATATCCCAACTGAAATCTTTCCAGCTCCATCCACTTCCACCTTCCCTGCTGTCATAAAGTTCTTTTGCCGCGCCCAGGCCCACCGAAAACAGCAAGCCAAAAGAACGACTGCGTGCTTCATTCCATCCCTGATTATCCCCATAAGCGGTGGCTGTCGCGGCTAACACGGCCGATCCCACAAAGTGCTCTGCTTTGTCTTTACCGGTCCATTGATCGTTGGCGAAGTGAGTGCAGCCATTACTCATTAATATCAGGGCGATTAAGGGGAGTCTATAAGAAGGGGAAGGTGAGTGAGCCATTTGTATTATTCCAGATATAAAAAAGCCCGATCAAGTTGATCAGGCTTTCAGTATAGCCAATTACAGAATTCGGCTGATTAATCTGTCGATACGTATACGCCGTAAACGGCGAATAAGTTTACGTACTTTAACCGGATAATTAGGGATGCTTTCCAGTTCCATATAATGAGAGACAACTTGCGTGTACTGACGAATTTCATCCAGCTCTTTCTGACGCTGCTCCGCCATCTCTTTATGGGGATCGTGGATTAAAATCGCATTCTCAAGATCCAATCGCCATGCACGGGGATTTAGGTTATTCCCGGTGATCAGCTGCCAGCGGTCATCGACCCACATGCCTTTCAGGTGGTAACTGTTATCCCCATCTTTCCATAAACGCACAATCAACTGACCGCTGTCGACAAAACGCTGTAAACGGCTCAGGAAACGGCGTAGGTTAATTTCGTAGAGATAGGGCAGAGCACCGATGATCTTAAAAGGCTGATCCTGTGGAATATAGAAATCGTTGGCTGTCTTATCGCCAACAATAATCTCTACCTGCTTCCCGCGGCGCAGCAGATGAATAATATTGCGCGACAGCATCGCAGGCATATTGAAATAAGGAGTACACAGCGTCAGCTTCTGATCCGTACTGGCCATCAGATGATGAATAGTCCGGTTCAGCTCGTTCTGCTTGCCCAGACCAACAATAGGCGTCACCGCCAATTCATCATTTCCGGCGCTGTCTTTGAAATGATATCCGCTGGAGCGCAGGCTTTGGCGGAACTGACGCGTTTCGTTTTTGATCTCAATGCTTTTCGGACGATCTTCACGATCGAGGCGCTGCACGGCTGCGGCAGTAATGATCGACTTCTTCATAAAGTCGATCATGGTGTTTGCCAGCGCCGCATTGCTCAGCAACTGGTAGCGGTCATAGCGATATTTCTCATGGCGATGCAGATAGACATCATTGAGGCTTGCGCCGCTGTAGATCACCTGATCGTCAATCACAAAACCTTTTAGATGCAGGACACCCAGTGCTTCACGCGTATTAACAGGAACACCGTACACCGGCACAGAACATTCAGGATGCTCCTTCGCCATGCGGCAATACCAGTCAGCATTGGTGTCAGCCGCAGCGGCGCCAATACGCCCACGCTGGGCACGGTGCCAGTCTACCAGCACGCAAATCTCAAGCTCAGGTCGTTGCTGTTTAGCCGCATAAAGTGCCGACAATACGTCGCGACCGCCGTCATCATTCTCTAAATAGAGAGCGACCAGATATATCCGTTGGGTAGCGTTGGCAATTGCACTGAGCAGCGTCTTACGGAAATCTGTTGGGCAGTAGAGCGTTTTTACAGCATCAACCGTTTGGGGGAGTTTGGGTAGCTGAGCAAGGTGTTGTTGATGTTTATTACGTTTGAATTTAGACAACATCACAGTGCGCTTCTTCTCTCTTCATGTAATGGCTTTCGCGGCACAAGCAGACAGTGGTAACCGCACAATCGGTCGATAATACCATTAGTCCTCTCCGATGTGCGCATCTTTTGCCTGTTCATGGCTGAGGCTCACGATTTTCTGCGAGGTTATTCGGCTCTTTTTAAGCACAAGCGACAGGTTCACAATGCCGTCCTGAATCTGGATGTCGACGTCGAACCCGAGCTTTCTGGCTAGCGTGATCATGCCCTGATTGTTCGGCATGGTGATTCCCGTCAGACGTTGCAGCCCATGCTCTGCAGCATAGTTGATCATTTTATCGAGAAGTCTGCGCCCAAGCCCCAGTCCTTTCAGATCCGAGCGAACCAGCACGGAGAATTCAGCATCGATATTGTCCGGATCTGAGACAGCTCGCGTCACTCCAATAATTTCAATTTCATCATTCACCGTATGTATGGCTACGAAGGCCATTTCACGGTCGTAATCGATCTGCGTCATGTTGGCTAAATCTTCATGAGTGAATTCATTGATCTCATTGAAGTAGCGGTAATAGAGGTCTTCTTTTGTAACTTTTAGGATAAATGCTTTTAGCAGCGGTTCATCCTCGGGGAGGATAGGGCGGAACAAGGCCTGTGAGCCATTTTTAAGGACAACGCGCTCTTCCAGTTCGCGTGGATAAGGCCGGATTGCCAGACGTGATGGCGCATCAGCCGTTTGGGCAGATAGCTGCATCGATACGTCCAGCAGACTAAGCTCGCTTCCTGAGACCAGCAGCGGATGAATATCAAGCCGTTCGATTTCAGGGCAATCAATGATCAGGTTCGATACATTCACCAGCAGCTGGCTGAGCGCGGAAATATCGAGAGGATGTAATGCATTGCGCCCACGAATTTTGCCGCTTTTCAGCGCCTGAACCACCTGATAGCGGGCCAGCGTCATATTCAGCGGCGGCAACGCTACCACCGCCTGACGTTCGGGCTGCCAGTCAGAACCGGCCTCAGCCAGCATAATCAGCGGACCGAAGACCGGATCCTGCTCTACTACTACCCGCAGCTCCTGCGAGCCCGGGCGGTTAGCCATTGTTTGTACCAGCAGACCCTGAATTCTCGCCTGGGGAAAAGCCTGCCGGGCGCGATCGAAAATGGCATTCGCCGCCTGTTCGACTTCGCTGGCGGTGCGCAGATAAAGCATCACGCCCTGAACTTCGGAATTATGCGGAATATCCGGCGAGCGTAATTTCAATGCCACCGGATACCCCACCTGGCTGGCGATATTGACGGCTTCGGCACTGTCGCTGGCAATCCACGTCGGTAATACGTTCATCCCATAGGCCTGTAAAATCGCGCGGACTTCATGCGTATCTAACTGCGTTGTGCCCTCAGCCAGCGTCTGAGCGATAAGCCGGTGAGCCTGATCGGTGTTCTGTTCAAGATCCGCAGGCAGTGCCGGGGTTTCTTTCAGCTGTTTCTGATTACGACGATATTCCACCATATGCATAAACGCTGTGACTGTACCCTCTGGCGTGCGGTAAGTCGGAATTCCCGCCTCGGTAAACAGTTTTCGTGCTTCCTGCGAAGAGAATTCGCCGCACCAGTTGGTCAGCAGCGTGACGTATTTACCGCGCGGATGTTTACGAACAGCCTCAATAAGATGACTGGCGGTGACTGTTCCATGCGCAGCGGCACTTGGCGCGTGGATCACCAGCAGTGCATCAAAATCTGTGCTGTCGAGTAGCGTCGTCATGACCGCCTGATAGAGCTGCGGTGTGGCGTCATCATGTAAGTCCAAAGGATTCAAGGCTGAAATCGTGCTCGGCAGAACGGCGCTCAGTGCCCTGCATGTCTCTTCACCTAGCTCCGCCAGTTTCCCATTGCGCGATAGCAACTGGTCCAGCGCCATCGCGGCAGGAGCAGCGCCGTTGCTAATGATAAGTAAGCGCTCACCTTTTAGCGGGCGCATGTGACTGAGGGTTTCTACTGCCGAAAACAGTTCGTGCGTATCCTGTACGCGCAGTAAGCCAGCACGCTGAATGGCGGCATCATAGGCCGCGTCAAGGCTCAGCGGGCTGTTGAGTAGCTTCTGCGCCATTACGCTCCGCCCGCTTTTGATCACAAGAATCGGTTTATTGCGTGAAGCGCTCCGCGAGGCAGAAAGAAAACGCCGCGCGTCGCTGATATGTTCGAGATAAAGGAGGATAGCGCTGGTTTTACTGTCGCGGGCGAGGAAATCGAGCAGATCATCTACGTCGATATCCAGACTGTCGCCGAGCGAAATGAAATAGGAAAACCCGACGGCGCGCTGCTGTGCCCAGTCGAGAATAGTATTGGCGACGGCGGCGGACTGAGAAATAAACGCCAGTTTGCCGGGAAGGATCGGCACCGGTGAAAAGCTGGCGTTCAGGCGCTGCCAAGGCGCAAGAATGCCCAGACTGTTTGGACCGAGCAGGCGCATTGAAAAGCGCTGGGCGCAGGCCTTCAGTTCAGCGAATTGTCGTGGCTGTGAGGAAAGGACGATAACCGTTTTACAGCCGCGCTCGCCGAGCTGCTCCAGCAGCGCAAGATTACGATCGGCGTGCGTGCAAAGAATGGCTAAATCTGGTGACATCGGCAGGCTGATGACATCCCGCCAGGTCAGAACGCCACACACAGCACGATATGCGGGGGTGACCGGTAGTACCGGGCCGTTGAATCCGCTATCGAGCAGATTACGCATCATCAGGTATCCGGCACGTCCCGGCTTGTTGCTGGCACCGACTACCGCGATAGATTCAGGTCGTAACAGGGCTTCTAGTCCGCGCTGGCTCATCAGAACTCCAATCAATCATCCTGAACTGATTCTAGAGGCTTTCTGCGTTCTTTGCTGTGAGCTGATGCACCGGATGATGGGGTTTTCCTGCCAGATATTGGGTACGGAAATGATTGAAGTGCCGTGACAGCCCCGCAGAAGCCTCCAGATCCCCGGCTTTTTCCAGCAGGGCTGCGGCTACTTCTACGGTGCAATGCAGCTCCGGACGTGAGGCTTCGCGCAAGATATAGCCGGAGCTGGCGCTCACATCCAATGAGAATACCGGCAGATTATCGAGATATGGGCTTTTGCGAAACATCTTGCGCGCTTCGTTCCAGGTGCCGTCGAGCATAATAAACAGCGGCGGCTTGCTGCCCGCTGGCACTTCGGTAAAGACCTGACGCGGCGGCTCGGCGAATGAGGCCGGGAAAACCACGTATGCCTGACGGGAGGGATCCGAAATCGCTTCAATCAGTGCAGGATCGGTTTCTGTGCGCGACCACATAAACGCCAGTGTGTCAGGCAGAACGTCGGCTATCAGGCGCCCGGTATTACTGGGTTTCATCGGCTCTGTGTCAAACATCACCAGACAAAATCGGCTGGCGGCCTGATGGATTTCACGCGTCGCACAAATACAGTTACGTACGGGTAACAGGCATGACTGACAGCGGATCGCCCGTGAACCGCGCGCGAGAAAAGGGCGGGTAGATTTGGCGAGGCGTTCTGTTCGCAGGCGAAGGACGGCGTTGTCTGACATAAGCATTCCGGTAATCGAAAAACGGCTATTCTAATCACCCCTGTGGGGCTGGCAAGCGAATCTGTTGCTGGCGGGAGGTTTACAAAAAAAGGCCCGCACAGAAGCGGGCCATCGGCAGGGCTTTATACCGGCTTATGCGTTACAATGATTCATTAAGCCAGTCATTGAACGGGGCTTTAGGCACCGCGCCGCTCAGCATATCGACCATTTTGCCTTCATTAAAGACCATAATGGTGGGAATGCTGCGGATCCGGAACCGCGCACTCAGTTCTGGTTCTGCTTCGGTATTAACCTTGATGAACCGGATTTTACCGGCGCGTTCCTGAGCCACATCTTCAAAGATTGGCGCGAAGTTAACACACGGGCCGCACCATGGAGCCCAAAAATCGATGACAACCGGCAGGTCATCCTGCAGGTATTTATCCAGCGTGGCAGCAGTAGCATGAACCACATCGCCTTCAAAAAGTGAATGACCGCAGCGGCCACATTTTGCGCCGTCGTCGATACGATCCTCTGGCAGGCGGTTGGTGGCCTGACATGATGAACAAATCGTATTCATAAAATAGCCTCTACATTGCTTAACGTGAGAACGGTATCAACCTTAATGGGTCCGGTACTAAAGTTGGCTGATATGTTACTTGTATGTTGTAAGTATGAGGGCGCAGCATTCCGTTAACAACGCGGTTTATTCAATGAATACGATAGTTTTAAGCTTTTGGTCCAAAGCATGTGGCTTAGCTCACAGACATCAGGTAATCTTCGCGCCCTGCGCGTAGGTGGAGAGAAAAATGAACGATTCATTCAGTGGCAAGAACGGCAAAGTCAAAGTGATGTTCGTCCGTAGTGACGACGACGGCGATAACCGCAATAACGATAAACGTCCTTCCAATAACAGAGGACGTCCGGGCGATAAACCTCGCCAGGGTTCCCGTCCAGACGATGCCCGCCGCAATGAGCGTCGCAGCAGCGATTCCCGTGGTGATTCACGCGGTGCAGATACACGAGGTGGTGACGATCGCCCACGCCGTCCGGCCCGTGATGACGACGGCCCGTATTCTTCGCCGTGGAAAACCGTTTCACGTGCGCCCGCGGATGAATCCGTGCCCGATCACGGTGGCATCAGCGGTAAAAGCTTTATCGATCCTGAGCAATTGCGTCGTCAGCGTCAGGAAGAGACTCGCGTGTACGGTGAAAACGCCTGTCAGGCACTGTTTGCCAGCCGTCCGGACGCGATCGTTCGTGCGTGGTTCGTGCAATCTGTGACTCCGCGTTTTCGCGAAGCGCTGCGCTGGATGGCGGCAAACCGCAAAGCCTATCATGTGGTTGAAGATGAAGAGCTGGTGAAAGCCTCCGGCACTGAACACCACGGCGGCGTGTGTTTCCTGATTAAAAAGCGTCAGGGTCTGGATGCAGAAACTTATCTGCAAACGGCTCGCGCGAAAGACTGTGTGCTGGCGCTGGAAAACGTCGGCAACCCGCACAACCTCGGCGGTATCATGCGTTCTTGTGCGCATTTCGGTATCAACGGGATGCTGGTTCAGGATCCGGCCCAGCTGGAATCCGGTGCCGCAGTGCGTACCGCTGAAGGCGGCGCGGAACACGTTAAAGCCATCAACGCGGATAACTTCCTCGATGTGCTGGCGACCTTCCGTAAAGCGGGTTACACCATCGTCACCACCTCCAGCCATAAAGGGACTGCGCTTGGTAAAGCCGAGCTGCCTGCCAAAATGGTGCTGGTGTTGGGTGAGGAGAGTGATGGTTTGTCCGACAGCGCATGGCAGCAGGGTGACCTGAGCGTGTCTATCGGCGGGACCGGTAAAGTAGAAAGCCTGAACGTTTCCGTCGCGACCGGTATTTTGCTGGCCGAATGGTGGCGTCAGAATCAGGCATAATCCCCTGATTTGCAGCTAAAAAAACGGACGCTCATGGCGTCCGTTTTGCTTTCTGGCTTATACCGATTTAGAAAATCAGTGAGCGCCGCCGCCGCCCCCACCGCTGCTAAACGGTGGCCGTGCGAACCAGATTAAGATCAGCAAGAACAGGAATGCCCCTCCCGACAGCCAGAAGATCTCGTTAGCAGAGATGATTAGTCCCTGATTGGTGATCTCACGCGCCATCCAGCCAGAAGCCTGCTGGTGACTCATGCCCATACTTTCGAGCTGCTGATAGGTCTGTGTTGCCGCCGGATTAAACGGTGTGATGTTTTCCGACAGCTGCGCGTGATGCAGCGATTCTCGGTTTGACCACATCGTGGTGGTGATCGATGTACCGATCGAACCTGCCAGCGTTCGGATAAAGTTCGACAAACTTGATGCGGCCGCCATACGTTCCGGCGGTAATCCCGACAGAATAATGGTAGTCAGCGGCATGAAGAAGCAGCCAACTGCGAAGCCCTGAATAAACTGCGGCCAGGCCGACGCACCAAAATCCATTCCCGGTTCGAATGTGTACGCGCGCCAGTAGAAGCAGACCGCATACATGATGAAGCTGAACGTCACCAGTTTTCGCATGTCCAGCCGGTGCGCAAAGCGACCGATGATCGGCGACATGATGACCGGCAAAATCCCCACCGGTGCCGACGCCAGACCTGCCCATGTCGCGGTGTAGCCGTATACCTCCTGCAACAGCTGCGGCAGCAGAACGATCGCACCGAAGTAAAGCATGTAGGCCAGGCTGATACACAACACGCCAATGGTGAAGTTTCGCGATTTAAACAGCGACAGGTCGACAATCGGATGGTCGTCGGTCAGCTCCCATACGACCAGGAAGCAGAGCGCGACCACCGCCACGACCGCCAGCACGATAATTTCCGTCGAGTTAAACCAGTCCAGCTCTTTACCGCGGTCGAGCATCACCTGCAACGCGCCAATCCCCAGCACCAGCAATACCAGACCGACGCTGTCGATCGGGCGGATCTGCGTAGCCGTTTCGCGTCCTTTCAGCGTTTTTAGCGTCAGGAAGACCACGGCGGCACCGATCGGCACGTTGATGAAGAAGATCCAGCCCCAGTGGTAGTTATCACTGATGTATCCGCCGAGGATCGGCCCGCAAATCGGAGCGACGATCACCGTCATCGACCAGAGCGCCAGGGCGGTACTTCGCTTGGCCGGCGGATAGTTATTCAGTAACAGACTTTGGGATAGCGGGATCAGTGGACCTGCCACCACGCCCTGCACCACACGGAAGAAGATCAGCATTTCCAGACTGTTGGACATGCCGCACAGCCACGATGCAATGGCAAACAGCACCGTAGACCACAGGAACAGTTTGACTTCGCCGATGCGTTTTGCCAGCCAGCCGGTGATCGGGATTGAGATGGCGTTCGCCACCCCGAACGAGGTGATCACCCAGGTGCCCTGTGAGTTCGAGGCACCCAGATTCCCGGCAATGGTCGGGATCGCCACGTTGGCGATCGTCGAGTCCAGCACCTGCATGAACGTGGCCATCGACAAAGCCACCGTCATCCAGGCCAGCGGTGCGCCTACCAGCGGTTTATTTGCCACAGAGGCCTCCGGAGGTTTTAGCCTGCATTTGCATGAATAACGTCAGCAATGATGGCGTTCACCGGCGCGAGATCCAGCGTCAGCGCGGTGGTCTGGTACAGCGGTTCGGTACGCACTTTCTCGGCCAGCACTAAACCGTCGCGGTTTTGTGTATCGACCGTGACCAATGCGGATAAACCGATACGCAGCGGATGTTCTTTCACTTCCTGATCGTTAAGCTCGATACGCACCGGTAAGCGCTGAACCACTTTGATCCAGTTACCGGTGGCATTCTGCGCCGGTAGCAGCGAGAACGCGCCGCCGGTGCCCATGTCCATCCCCACGACTTTGCCGTGATATTTCACGTCGTCACCGTACATATCACTGACCACGGTCGCAGCCTGGCCGATGCGCATATTGGCCAGCTGCGTTTCTTTAAAGTTGGCATCTACCCAGATGTGATTCGCAGGAACGACGGCCATCAGCGCGGTGGAAGAGTTGATCTGCTGACCAATCTGTACCGCACGGCGGGAAACAAACCCGTCGATCGGGCTGCGTACTTTGGTTCGTTGCAAGGCCAGCCAGGCATCGCGCACCTGAGCCGCGGCCTGAAGAACCTGAGGTTGCTGATCCACCGGCGTGTTAAGCACCATAGCCTGATTGGCGTTGTATTGCTGAACCGCAACATCGTATTGCGCTTTGGCGGTGTCAACGGCATCACGGGCGTGTTGCAATTCTTCACGGCCAATCGCATCGACATTGCCCAGCACGACGCGGCGTTTCAGGTCAGTCTGCGCCTGTTGCAACTGAGTCTGACGCAGAGCGATATTCGCCTGATACTGCTTCCCGTTGATGATCAACTGATGCGTCTGACGCACGCTGTTGGCCAGTGCGGTTTTAGAACGTTCGAACGCCTGTTCGGCATCCGTCGGATCAATCGTGACCAGTACGTCGCCTTTTTTCACAAAGTCGGTGCTGTCGAAATTGACGTCGGTCACGCTGCCCGAGACCTGCGCCATGATCTGTACCTGGTTACCTGCTACGTACGAGTCGTCCGTTGACTCAAAATGACGCAATACCAGCAGCCAGTAAAACAGGTAGGCAATAGCGATAATAATGAAAATTCCGGTTAACAAGAGCATCGCGGTTTTGCGCGTTTTCTTCTTATTTCTCGGAGCTTGCGGCGTTGCTGCCTGAGTTTCGGCATTTGCGCTCATGGTCTTCTCCACGCTGAGTCTGTGTAATTATTATGATTTTTGGTCCGCCGCCGGGGCCTGATAGCCACCCCCGAGCGCACGGATGAGACTAATTTTTGCCTGCATCACCTGACTGCTGGCATTAAGCTGCGCCTGCTGCTGTTGCAGCAGTGCTGACTGGCTGGTTAACAGCTCATCCCGTCCGATGATGCCAGCGTTGTATCTTGCATCCGAAACGCGATACACCTCGGAAAGCGACGTCGCAGCAGAAGAAGCCTGCTGCAATTGTTCGACGCTGCTTTTGGCGATGGTGATGGCATCCGCAGTTTGCTGGATGGCGTTCAGGATGGTCTGGTTATACGACTCAACGGACTGGTCATATAACGCGGACTCTTCGCCCAGTTTGGAGCGCAGCGCACCGGCGTGGAAAATCGGCAGCGAAATCGCGGGCGTGATGTTCCAGGCTTTACTGGCGGCTTCCAGAAGATTCGGGCTGGTGCCGCCGTAGTTGGTGGTGGTCAGACCGCCAAAGGCACTGATGGAAAGACTTGGGTAGAACTCTTTTTTCGCGGCGCTGACGCGCTGGGAATAGGATTCCACCAGATCGCGCTGTGCGGCGATGTCCGGGCGTTTACCCAGTAAATCGAGGGTCAGTTCACCTTTCGGTGCCAGCGCCTCAGGCGGCGGCAGTGCAACCGCGTGCAGCCCGTTCATCGCGTCCGGGCCACGTCCGGCCAGCGCAGATAACTGATGGCGCAGCTGTTCGGTCTGCGATTTCAGCGTAATGATTTGCTGTTTCGCGCTGTCGGCCTGAGCCTGCGTCTGTTGCGGGATCTCTATACCGTATACGCCTGCTTTGTACTGCGCTTTACGCAGATCCGCCAGACGCTGGTTGTTATCCACCTGATGTTGCAGGACGTCCTGTAAGGCCAGATTTGCCTGCAACTGGTAATAGGCTGACGCGACCGAACTGGTCAGCGTCAGAGCGGCTTCGGCCTGTTCAGCGCGGGCGGAATCCACCTGCGCTTTCGCGGCATTCACCTGATTGCGGTATTTTCCCCACCAGTCAAACTCATAGCTCAGATTCAGCCCGAGGCTGTTGCTGCTGTCATAAATCGGCGCTTCGGGATAACTGGTCAGGAACGGCGGGATAGTATTTTTCGCCACACGTTCACGTCGTGTCGAACCGTTCAGATCCAGATACGGGCCATTAGCAGCATCTGCTTCACCCATCACGCTCTGGGCTTCGCGCACGCGCGCGGCGGCCTGACGCAACGACGGCGAGTTTTGCAACGTTGCGGTCATCAGGGCGTCAAGCTGCGGGTCATTGAGACTGCGCCACCACTGTGGGCCGATGGTCAGAGAGCTGACTTTCGCCTGTTGCAGGTGAAGCTGTTGCGTATCCAGCAGCGACGACTGCGGAGCGATATTATTACTGGAGGCACAGCCGGCCAATATCAAAACGGCAAACAGCGGTGTAAGCCTCCAGCGAGCTTGGAGTGACATGTGTGGTTTACCTGACAGAAATTTAGATTTGTTGTAGTGCTGTCGCATCCATCTGATCAAGGCGAGTTAACAGTTTGCGCGTCAGGGTTTCTAACTGCTTCTGTTCATCAGCGTCTAACGTCGACCAGAGAAAATGCAGGCTCTTATGTTGAGGTGGCAGTAACTTTTGAATAAAAGCTTCACCGTCGGCGGTCAGATGCAAATGCAGGCATCGACGGTCGTTGTCACTTTCACGGCGTTCAATCCATCCACGCTTTTCAAGCTCATCCGCAATGCGGGTGGCGTTGGTACGGGAAGAACCCAACGCGGCACTCAGTTCGGAAGGCTGAATGCTGTGGCTTTCCTGCGCATCGAGCGTGAGCAACGCCATAAACAGCGTTTCGTTGATCCCTTGTGCTTTCAGCATTTTGTTGCGGTTTTCCAGCAGCTTACTTTGCATGTGCATACAAAGACGGGTCAGCAGAATTTCCTGATAAGGAAAATCTTTCTGCTTTTTAGCCCGGAAATTTAACATGTTTTCAATTGGCGCGAACGAACTGTCCATATGAGAAGCCTCATTAGTTACAGATGACATAGTAACGATGGTAATTAATAATATCAATGTTATGAAACCCCAATTCTTTAGCAATTAGTGTTATTCATAACTCCAGTGAATTATTCGATGTTTAAAGCATTCAAGAAACTTTGTTTTTCTGTGCCTGTGCATAAAGAAACGCGCTTCAGCCCGCCAGCAGCATCACCTTGAACACCAGGCCGTAAACTACGGCACCGGTAAGTGTGGCAATAATGATGCTTTTGGTTCGCCAGAACATCAGCGCGATCAGTACGAAACCGGCCAGCGACGGCAGAAGTTTCTGCGAGTCACGCAGAATTTCCGGCACGCCTGATACCACCAGCAGCGCACAAATTGAGGCGATACCAATGCTGTCGAGCACGCGGGAGAGTGGACCGCTTTTCAGCCGCCCTGACGTTTGCCGCGCACCAAGGCGCAGTGGCAAATATCGAAACAGATAATTGACCGTGCCCACCAGCAGGCACACCAGAATGACGTTAGTACTCATCGGGCGTGACCTCCGTCGCAGACAGGGCGAGAGGGCGTTGTCGCAGGGCGGCGAGACAGCCCGCGGCCAGACCGCAGCCGATAGCGGCGGGGATCGACCAGAACAGCAAGCCGCCCAGCGCACCGGCCAGCGAGGCGACAAACACCAGGCTATGCTGGCGCTTAAAGGCAGCGAGCAGGAAACTCAGGAACAGCGCAGGCAGCATAAAACCGAGAGCAGCCTCCACGGCGGGATAATTTTCCAGCGGCCCGTTACCAAACAGCGCACCGATTGCTGTGCCGAAAACCCAGGAGAGCCATGAGGAGAGCGCAATGCCGCACATCCAGTTCTCGCTCCAGCTGCGTTTATCGCGGATAAGTTTGGTTGTGGCGGCGGCGAACACTTCATCGGTCAGGCCGAACGCCCACAGCGCCGTTTTCCGGCCATTGAGTTTTCCCACAAGACTGTTGCTCAAAGAGCGGCCGTATAAAACGTGTCTGACATCCATCGCCATCACTGTCAGCGCAGAAACCCACAAAGACATCCCGGCACTGAGCAGCGCCGTGATCACAAACTGGCTGGCGCCAGCGTAAATCAGTATGGAAAACAGCAGGCTTTCAGCAGGCGTAAAGCCAAGTTTGACGGCGCTGAGGCCGAAAGCAAAAGCGATAGGGAGATAACCGATGACGACAGGCAGGCTATCGGTAATACCTTGTTTGAAGGTTGAAACACGGACGGGGTCAGGTGTTTCGGGCTCAGGATTGCTTTGCATGGATGTATAAAACATTGTGAAACCGGAAGGTGACCGGCGAATAATTTATGACGCAAACATTACCAGACTGTAAGTATTGTTAACACCCTTTGGTACAAATAAATTTCATCAATGATTATTCGCAAGCTAATCAGGAGGAGTGATGATTCCCTCCTGATTCTATTTTAATCAGACGATTTTCAGGCCAGTTTGTACTTATGCCCTTGCCACCAGACCAGCAGATTCAACACGCACATCACGGTTCCGGCAACGGAGACGCCGTACCAGCCCGCAGTCTGATAGGCCGACGCAGACACCAGTGATCCGACTGCGCCACCGATAAAGTAGGTGGTCATATAACCGGCCGTGAGTCGGTTTCGCGCTTCCGGCATCGATTTATAAATCACACTCTGATTAGTGATATGCACGCCCTGAACCGAAAGGTCCAGAACGATGATCCCGACGATCAGCGAAATCACCGAATGCTGCCCGTAGGCAATCGCCGCCCACGAGAGCAACAGCAGGACAAGTCCAACCGTCGTGGTCAGATGGGCTTTGCCTTTATCCGCCAGATGCCCTGCACGGGTAGCCGCCAGCGCACCGGCCGCGCCGACCAGACCGAACAGGCCGATAACGCCTTCAGAATACTGATAGGCCGGGCCCGCCAGCAGGAATGCCATCGAGGTCCACAGAATGCTGAAGTTAGCGAAGCAGAACATGCCGACCAGCGCACGGGTACGCAGCACCGGCGTGTGGATAAACAGCGAGAAAATGGATTTCAGCAGTTGCCCGTAATTCAGATCGGTTTTCTGCTCATGTTTCGGCAGCTTGCGCCATAGCACCAGCGCCATCACGATCATCAGCGCGCTGGCCACCCAGTACACCGTTCGCCAGCCGCCCAGCGAGGCGAGTGCGCCCGCAACGGTACGCGCCAGCAGGATCCCCAGCAGTAAGCCGGACATGATCAGCCCGACAACTTTACCGCGGCGTTCCGGCTCAGCCAGCGTGGCCGCCAGCGGCACCAGAATCTGTGCGACCACCGAGAACAGCCCGGTCAGCGCGGTCCCGATGAGCATAATGGTCAGCGTCGGCGCCATGGCCGTTATCAGCAATCCGGCGGCGGAGAGCAACGTCATCAACACAATCAGATTGCGACGTTCAAACATATCGCCCAGCGGCACGATAAACATCAGACCACACGCGTAACCGAGCTGCGCGACGGTGACGATAAAACCGGCCTGATTGACGGAAAGGCTGAACGCGCGCGCGATGGTTTCCAGCAGCGGCTGCGGATAATAGTTACTGGCGACCGCCAGCCCGGTGGCAATTGCCATCAGAATGATCAGCCCGGAGCTGAGCGGAGAATGCGATGTGGTATTTTTCATAATAGGAATTAGCAGATCTTATTGAAGAAGCAGGAAAAAGCGTGCGCCAAGTATCGTTGAACTTGAAATATTAAACCAATGTATAGTTTTAATGGCAACTATCTAGTTTTCTAATACCGCTGAGATTTTCTTCGACCACAAAAAAGCGGGCGGAGATTTCTCCCCGCCCGCTGGTCTGATTGCGTTCTGCTACCGGCTTATTTCGCCGCGGCAGCCGCTTCTTTTACCCAGCCATCAAATTCTTCCTGATGGGCTTTGATCCAGCCGTCGGTCTGTGCGGCGATATCGGCATCTGAGTTTTTACCCGCGTGCATCGCGGCGTTCTGCGCATTGATGTCTTTCAGTGGCAGTTTCATGATGGCAAACAGTTTTGCCGCCGCCGGGTTTTTCTCAGCCCAGGCTTTGTTGGCAACGATATGCATCGTGCTCACCGGGAAACCGTAGTTTTTGCCGTTTGGCAGTTTTGTGTCAGCATTTTTATCGCCTGGCACCACGGAGAAAGGTACCTGCATCCACAACACGTCTTTGCCTGGGATCAGCACGTTGCTGACCCAGTACGGCGTCCAGGTATAATAGAAGATGGGCTTACCTTCTTTGTACCGCGTGATGGTGTCAGCGATCATCGCAGAGTAGTTACCCTGATTGTGCGTCACGGTCGGTTCAAGACCATAAGCTTTCAGCTGTTCATTCAGCGCCGCTTCACAGCCCCAGCCCGGCGTGCAACCGGTCAGATCGGCTTTACCGTCGCCGTTAGTATCAAACAGTTTGGCCAGTTTTGGGTCTTTCAGCTGTTCGATATTAGTGATGTGATATTTCTCAGCGGTTTTCTTATCGATAAGCCAGCCCTGCGCAGCACCGGTCACGTAAGTGCCTTCACGATAAAAGACTTTGTCGCCACCGGCGGCTTTGTACATTTCATCATGCAGCGGCGACCAGTTGACGGCGATAAACTGCGCATCCCCTGCGGCAAGCGTGGTGTAGCCGACGTTGTAATCGACTTCACGCGTTGGCTGCACATCGTAGCCCAGTTTTTCCAGCGCCTTGCTCACCAGTTGTGTCTGGAAGGATTCTTCGCTGATGGTGCTCTGTACCGGAGTAACGCTGACGCCTTTGCCCGGTAAATCGGCAGCGAATGTTGATGCTGTAGCTAGTGTTGTGAGGGCGGCGAGCGCCCAGATTCCTGTCTTCTTCATAAAATCCTCGAATTTCGTTATTGATTATTTTGCGGCGGCGGCGGCTTCTTTAATCCAGCCGTCGAAGGTGGCCTGATGCGCTTTGATCCAACCATCAACGTGCTGCTGGATATCCGCTGAAGAGGATTCCCCTTCGTGCATTCGCAGGTTTTGTGCGTTCACATCGCTCAGTGGCAGTTGCATGATGGCGAACAGTTTCGCGGCCGCCGGGTTTTTCTCAGTCCAGGCTTTGTTGGCGACGATATGCTCGTTGTTCACCGGGAAACCGTAGTTCTTGCCATTCGGCAGGGTGGTATCCATGTCTTTCTGCGAGCCCGGATTCGCCGAGAACGGCACGGTCAGCCAGACCACATCTTTGCCCGGTTTCATTTCGTTGCTCACCCAGTACGGCGTCCAGGTGAAATACAGCACCGGTTTGCCGGCTTTATAGCGGGTCAGCGTATCGGCGATGATGGCCGAGTAGTTGCCTTCGTTCTGGGTGACGGTATCGCTCAGGCCATAGGCCTTGATTTGCGTATTCACGACAGAACCGCAGACCCAGCCCGGATTACAACCGGCCATATCGGCTTTGCCGTCACCGTTTGCATCGAAAAGTTTGGCGAGCTTCGGATCTTTGAGCTGTGATAAATCGTGAATGTTGTATTTGTCGGCAGTTTTCTTGTCGATCAGATAACCCTGCGCCGCGCCCTTGATGTATGTGCCCTGACGGTAGAATTTCTGGTCGCCACCGGCGGCGTTGTACATGTCTGTTTGCAGCGGTTCCCAGTTCACGGCCATGTAAGTGGAATCGCCGCTGGCGATCGCGGTATACGCGACGTTGTAATCTACTTCGCCGGTCTGCTGAACGTCATAACCCAGTTTTTCCAGCGCGCGGTTAACCAGTTCGGTCTGGAAGGTTTCTTCCGCGATGGTGCTTTGCAGCGGTTTGACGACCACGCCTTTGCCCGGTAAATCGGCGGCGAACGTCGCTGAGGATGTGACGAGTGTGCTCAGGGCAAAAGCCCAGATTGGTGTTGTGCGCATGGTGAACCCTTATTCTTGCTTGTGAATACGTAAGAGTGGACTGCGTTGTTTTACTTAGAGAGTTGATAACCCGGCGGCGAACCGCCGGGAGACGTGCAGAGTGTGAATCAGGCTTTCTTCGCGAAAGGTTTCATCACCAGGCCGACAGGACCACGAGTGAACCAGCGGTGACCGCCTTTACTGCGACTGTCGCGACCCATGGACTGCGTCAGGCGGTCAAGAATAATGGCGAGGATAACGATACCCGCACCACCGACCGAGGCCAGACCCATGTCGAGACGGCCAATACCGCGTAGCACCATCTGACCCAGACCACCAACGGCAATCATCGAGGCGATAACCACCATCGACAGCGCCAGCATCAGCGTCTGGTTAATACCGGCCATGATGGTCGGCATCGCCAGCGGCAGCTGTACTTTGAACAGCAACTGGCGCGGGCTGGAACCGAAGGACTTCGCGGCCTCGATCAGATCTTCCGGCACCTGATTGATACCCAGAATGGTCAGACGAACGACCGGCGGCAGGGCGAAGATAATTGTCACCACGACGCCCGGCACGTTACCGATACCAAACAGCATGACGATCGGCACCAGATAAACGAACGCCGGCGTGGTCTGCATGGCATCAAGCAGAGGCCTGATAATTTTCGCCGCCCGCTGACTGCGCGCCAGCCAGATACCCAGCGGCAAACCTATCAGAATACAGAAGAACAGCGACGTCAGAACCAGCGCCAGCGTCACCATCGCCTGCGACCACGCGCCGATAGCGCCGATCAGCACCAGCGAAACCAGCGTGGCGGCACCCATGCCTAACCCGGCCATCTGCCAGGCGATCAATGCGAACACTAAGATCGCAATGGGCGCGGGCAGCGTTTCGAGACCGTGCTGAAAACCGCTCAGGACGAAATCAACCGGTACGCGGATCCCCTGGAATACCGGACGGAAGTTGCCGACCAGCCAGTCGATCCCTTCAGTCACCCAGTGATCGAGCGGGATAAGCGTGCTGTGGAACGGATCGAGAATATTAAAATGCTGATGCTGTTCAGGCGCGACATTTAGCCAATCGTTGGTTTGTGCGGCGGCATGATGCGAGGCATCCGGTGCGCTGGTAGCGGCATCACTGCTGCCACCCCAGGGATCGCTGCTGCCATCGGCAGGCGCTGAAGCTGCCGCATCAGCCTGCGGTGCGACACCGCCGCTGGCGTTATCAGCACTCCAGGGATCGATTGACGGATCCAATGTCTCAGCCTGAGCGGCCTGTGCATGTTGAACGATAGTGCTATTTATTGAGTTGCTCATTCGTTACCCCCTTCTTTGTCCAGAGCCTGAAGCAGCATGGCTTTGGAAATAATCCCGATATAGTTATTGTCCTCATTGACGACCGGCACGGCGCAAGGCGCGGCGGCGACATGGGAAATCAGTTCGCTGAGTGGCATATCTGCCAACACCGGTGCCGGAGATTCCAGCAGGGCGCTTTCCAGCGGCTGATTGGCTTTCAGCGCAGTTTTCAGCGATTCGATCGACACGACGCCGATGAATTTCTGTCCACGTTCCAGCACATAACCATATTCACGGTCTTCATCTTCCAGCAGCTTGAGCGCTGCACGGGGACCAAAACCGGGGGTTTTACGAATGAGTGCGCCACGACGGCGTGCGATATCTTTGGCGCTGAAGACCTGACTGATGTCCACGCCGCGGAAGAAGGTGCGCACATAGTCATTGGCCGGATTATTCAGAATGTCTTCCGGCGTGCCGACCTGCACCACTTCGCCGCCCTGCATAATGGCGATGCGATCGCCAATGCGCATGGCTTCATCTAAGTCATGGGAAATAAACACGATGGTGCGCTGATGCTGAGCCTGCAACTTCACCAGCTCATCCTGCATTTCGGTACGAATTAACGGGTCAAGCGCCGAGAAGGCTTCATCCATCAGCAGAATGTCAGGGTTGTTAGCCATCGCACGGGCTAAGCCCACACGCTGACGCATACCGCCTGATAATTCATCGGGATAAGAGTTGGCATAGTTTTCCAGACCGACCTGACGCAGCGCATCAAGGGCTTTGGCATTGCGCTCTTCCACCGGCACGCCGGCAAGTTCCATACCAAACGCGGTGTTATTCAACACGGTCAGGTGTGGCATCAGCGCAAAGGACTGAAACACCATACTAATTTTGCTTCGGCGTACCTGGCGCAGTTTTGCTTCTGAGATTTTGGCGATGTCTTCGCCATCGATCAACACTTCGCCGCGGGTGGGCTCTATCAGACGATTGAGAAGGCGTACCATGGTGGACTTACCGGAACCGGATAACCCCATGATGACGAAGATCTCGCCTTCTTCAATGGCCAGACTGGCATCTTTAACGCCAAGTGACAGACCGGTTTTCTCAAAAATTTCTTCTTTACCCTTGCCTGCGTCGATCATCTTGAAAGCGCGATCCGGGTTTTCGCCAAATACCTTATAAAGATTTTTTACTTCGATTTTAATTGCCATGCAATATGCATTCCTTGGATATAAATAGCCGTATCGGCTCGATGTCTAGTTTTTCTGTTGGACCGTATAGGATATTACCTGTAACGAAATAGTGAACGCGTTATACCCTAACACATCGAAATTCTGAGACAAGTCTCAATGTTTCTGAAGGATATTCATGGTTGCGATTCTGGTGGCGTATTTGTACGTGTCATGCGCTGCTAATTATCTGGCTTTCTCGTTGACATTTAATGACAAATTATCGGGTGATAAGATTTTTATCTTTGTGCTAATTATTTCTCCACTAACATCTATCATCAATATACTTAGTGTATTGATATTAAAGAATTTAATGACTTTTCTTTTTGTGGGGTTTTATACAAGGGTAATTCACTGGCATCAGCGATTTAAATGCAAATTCACAGCGGTATTTTTTCACTGTAAATAGAGATTTCAGCCTGAGGTGAAAGGCGTAAATTTACCGGTTGTCCGAAAGGTGCCTGATGGATGAAATATTTTTCTCAGGCAGCCGGGAGTGCGGGTGACAGGCCGGTGCTGATACCGGCAGAACGAGGGAAATTGAGCAGAGGAAATGTCCTAAATTGAGCGTCAGGAGTCGGATTTTTCCGTGTCGGATATTTTGCGATACAGACGCCTCGGATGGCCGATATTTCCGTACTGCATCTCGACGCCGATAAAGCCCATTTCCACACAATATTCCAGGTAGCGGCGCCCGGTGGTTTTGCTGATCCCGACCTCTTCCACTACCTGTTCAACCGACCAGCTGACGTCGGGTTTAGCGTTGAACACCCGCTGCACCAGTTCAAGCGTATTCGGCTCAATCCCTTTAGCGGAAGGGGCGGGCGGCGTATCGCTGGCGGGCAAATTGAATAACCTGTCGAGCGCACGCTGATCGACCACTTTCACATATCGCAGTGTCTCCACCAGCTGCATAAAACGTTCGAGCGAGCTGCGCAGGCGATGGAACGACACCGGTTTGATGATGTAATCGAATGCGCCGCTGCGCATCGCCTGACTACAGGTTTGCATATCGCTGGCGGCGGTAATGAAAATCACCGAGCAGTCGAAGCCTTTCAGCAGCGGACTGTCTATCAGGTCCACGCCCTGACCGTCCGGCAAATAGTTATCCAGCAGGATTAGCCGGGGCTGATGTAAACGGACTAATGAGCGCGCCTGTTCCAGGGTGGCGGCCAGGCCGACCACCCGCAGATTGAAATTTTGTTCGATAAAATCGCGGTGCAGACCGGCAAGATGCGGCTCATCTTCCACGATCACCACATCGAGTACGCTAAGATTATTCATGTTTCTTTCCTGTTAAAGCATCCGCCGGGTACGGAATAAAGACTGAAAATATCGTACCCTGCGGCGTATTGTCTGAGATTTCGATGCTGCCGCCCGCCTGACGGACATAACTTGCTACCAGATACAGGCCGATGCCATGTTCCGCGCCTGTCATATCATCGCCGCTCTGCGGCTTGCTGGTGACGCCCTGCTCAAACAGGTGAGGCTTCAGCACGTCATCCACGCCGCCGCCGCGATCGGCCACCTCAACCAGCAGCTCGTGATTTCTGTCAGAAATATACAGCTCCACCGGTGCAGGTGCGGTCTCTGCTTTAAGTGTGGCGTCCACGGCGTTATCCAGCAAATTGCCAATAACAGACATCAGCTCTGTTTCGCTGATGGCGGACGGGATGCGTGACAACTGACAGGCCGGATCGAATGCCAGCTCGACGCCTTTCTCGCGTGCGCTGACGTATTTCCCCAGCAGCAGCCCGCACAGCGCCGGCGAAGTGAAGCGCGCCGAGACAAAATCCAGCACCGCCTGCGCACCTTCGGACTGCGCCTGAATGTAGCGCATCGCGTCGTCGTAGCGCTGCATTTGCAGCAAACCGGCCAGCGTCGCAGTCCAGTTCAGCTGTTCATGGCGCATGATGCGCAGACTGTCGGCGTAGCGTTTGACCTGGCTCAGCTGGCTGCTGAGCGTATTGATGTCATTTTTATCGCGAAAGCTGAACACCCATCCGCTTTCCCTGCCGGGCTCCAGCTCGATAGGTACGCGGTTGACGATCACCTGCCGCTGATTGAGTACGGTTATCTGATCGTGACGGCTGCTGTTTTTGGCGGGGGGCGCGTCCTGAACGCCGCTTTCGGTAAAGAACGTTGGCGGAGTCTCCAGCACGTCAGCCAGCGGTTTGCCGAGCAGTTCATTTTCCGGCTGGCGGATATCCAGCAATTCACGCGCCGCGCGGTTAATCAGAATCAGCTGCTTCTGGCCGTTAATGGCAAATACGCCTTCATACATCGCTTCCAGCAGCGCTTTTTGCTGACGCACCAGCAATGCAATATCTTTCGGCTCCAGCCAGAACATCTGCTTTTTTACGTTGCGGCTAAAGATCCACGAGAAAATAAACAGCAGGATTAAAAGCAGCATGCCATATAAACCCGCCTGCGCCAGACGGCGGCCATTAATATTATCGATATAAGATGTGAGATAACCGACCGAAACAATGCCGATGACCTGATGGCGGGCATTAAAAATCGGTGCTTTACTGCGTAATGAAACGCCGATGCCACCCTGGCGCACCGAAATAATGGTTTTCCCGGCCAGGACTTCAGCGTTATCGCCGCCAATCATCGGTAGATCAATTCTCTCCGGTGATTCGGAATGGTAAAGATGTCGCTCGCGGACATCGCCAATCACAATATAACTGGCATCGCTTTGATCGCGCAGCGGCTGGATCAGGCGCGCAATTCCTGTGACGTCGCGGTCAGCGACTTTTTGCGCCAGTCCCGGCATCAGTGCAATTTCACTGGCCTGAACCCGCGCCCGCTGGCCGAGATCGTGATGCAGTTGCCGGTCGATAACGTGAAACAAAATGGCGCCCAGCAGCGCTAACAGCAGGCAGGAAAATAGCACCAGAGATAAAAAGAGTTTTACCTGAAAAGGCAATCTGCGTTTCATACGACCTGCCACGGGAACATCAAAAGACACATGTCGAATAAGCGTATCACGGCGTACTCCGCATCGTAATCTGCCAAAGGCAGAGTTGTGAACAGGGAATTAAAAACAGCTTTATTTCACGCAGTGATTACAAGGTTAATAAGGTTGTTTACTACTAATCTGGTAATCCTTATAAAGGAAGTCGCATTAACACCATAAAAACCATAACAACCTTAATCCCTGCGATTTTAATTTGAACAAACTCACATCCTCCAGGCGGCTGTGTTTCTTATGCTGACCCTCTCAATAAAAAAAGTATCGATAAGAAAAGGGCGATGTCATGAGCACAACCGACGATTCCTACATTGTTGTTGAAGACAGAAATAAAACCGGACTCTCTGCCAGACAAAAATGGTGGCACATTCTGGATAATTACAAGATAGGGATTATTCCGCTGCCTTTCTTTTTGCTGGCGGGCGTGCTGATCCTGCTCGATTGCCTCAACGGCAAACTGCCCAGCGACATCGTGGTGATGGTGGCGACGCTGGCCTTCTTCGGTTTTGCCTGTGGCGAATTCGGTAAGCGCTTGCCAGTGGTCGGCAAACTCGGTGCGGCGGCGATCTGTGCCACCTTTATTCCCTCGGCGATGGTGCACTACGGCCTGCTGCCCGACGTCGTGGTCGATTCCACGGTCAAATTCTACAAATCCACTAACATCCTCTATCTCTACATCTGCTGCATCATTGTCGGCAGCATCATGAGCATGAACCGTCAGGTGCTGATCCAGGGCTTTATGCGCATCTTCGTGCCGATGTTGTGCGGTGAAATCGTTGGGATGATAGCCGGCATGGCGGTTGGTACCGCGCTCGGCTTACCGCCGGTGCAAACCTTCTTCTTCCTGATCCTGCCGATCATGGCCGGTGGCGTGGGCGAAGGCGCGATCCCACTGTCGATGGGCTACGCGACTATCTTGCATATGGAGCAGGGCGTGGCGCTTGGCCGTATTCTGCCGATCGTCATGCTCGGCAGCCTGACCGCGATCGTCCTGGCGGGCGTGCTTAACCAGATCGGTAAACGTTATCCGCATCTGACCGGCGAAGGTAATCTGATGCCCGCGAAAAAAGGCCATCTGGGCAGTGGCACCGACGAATTCAACGGGAATCCGGGCGTCAATGCGCTGGCCTGTGGCGCACTGCTGGCGATCCTGCTGTACATGGTGGGGATGCTCGGTCAGAAGTGGATAGGCTTGCCTGCGCCGGTCGGCATGTTATTTGCGGCAGTGGTGGTGAAACTGGCGAACGGCATTTCCCCGACGATTCAGCATGGCTCGATGGCGGTGTATAAATTCTTCCGCACGGCGGTGACTTATCCGGTGCTGTTCGCGGTAGGTGTGGCGATCACGCCGTGGCAGGAACTGGTTGACGCCTTTACCGTGCAGAACCTGTTGGTGATTGTCACCACCGTGCTGGCGCTGGTGGCCACCGGTTTTTACGTCGGCAAGAAAATTGGCATGCATCCGATTGATGTTGCGATCGTCTCCTGCTGCCAGAGCGGGCAGGGTGGCACGGGTGATGTGGCGATCCTGACTTCCGGCAACCGCATGACCCTGATGCCGTTCGCACAAATTGCTACCCGAATTGGTGGTGCGATCAATGTGTCTGTAGGACTTTTCGTGCTGGCGAAGTTCTTCTCCTAAATCCTGCCTGCGGAAGGGATTGGTTTTATGAGGTAAATAATGGAGAGTCCATTTTCGGACTCTTTTTATGATGGTTATTATCTGTCCGCTGGTTATTATTTGCTCACTCAACGACGAGTCACCCGCCCCGTTAGCTGGTTCCCAGGTAAGGAAAAATTATATTTTAAGAAAAGAAATCGCGCATGTTTCGTTTTAAAACTTTCACCTCTGCATTATTAATATCGTCTTCCTTATTGTTCAGTACGCATTCTTTCGCGTTTGATTTACCGAAAGAATTCGCGGCCATCGGCCAGCATCATTATATTCAAAATGAGATTTTTGATGTCAAAGAATCCGCTATTTACGATGGTAATTTCGGTCAATCGAAGACTATCAAAGCGGCCTTGCTCTCCCAGTATTCCCGCTGGAAAGGCACGCAGTATCACTGGGGCGGCACCACGCACAGCGGCGTCGATTGTTCCGCGCTGATGCAGCATATTTTCAATGATTCCCTGCACACCGAATTACCGCGCACGACGTTTGAACAAATCAAAAATGGCACAATGGTGAGTAAAAATAATCTTAAGCCGGGGGATTTAGTGTTTTTTAAAACAACGCCTGGCGATCGTCACGTAGGGGTGTATATCGGTGATAACCAATTTATTCATGCATCCAAAATCGAAGGTGTCACAATTTCATCACTGGATAATCAATATTGGGTGGATCACTACGAAACAGCGCGACGTTTAGAACTGACAACATAATGTAATTTGTTTGCAGAAGAGGCGGATAAAACATTTATCCGCCTGCTGTGTGATTAACGCTTTATTTATCCGAAGATGCCTGCCACAGATTCAGTTCCCCGTCTGCAACGTGTTTATCAATCGCCGCCAGTTCCTCCGCGCTGAAACGCAGATTGCCCAGTGCCTGCACATTTTCGTCCAGTTGTTCCGGGCGGCTCGCGCCAATCAGCACCGACGTCACGCGGTCATCTTTCAGCAACCAGCTCAGCGCCATCTGCGCCATCGACTGGCCGCGCTGCTGTGCCATCTCATTGAGCAACCGCAGGCTGTTAAGGTTGGCATCAGTGAGCATTTTGGCATTCAGTCCGCGCACTTTATTTCCTTCGATCTGCATCCTTGAACCGTCCGGAATACCGTTGAGATATTTTCCGGTCAGCAGCCCCTGCGCCAGCGGTGTAAAGGCAATACAGCCTGATCCATTTTGCTCCAGCGTATCGAGTAATCCACTCTTATCGACCCAGCGGTTTAGCAAGTTGTAAGACGGCTGATGGATCAGCAGCGGTACTTTCAGCTCGCGTAACAGCTCAGCCATTTTCTGCGTGCGCTCCGGCGAGTAAGACGAGATCCCGACATACAGCGCCTTGCCGCTTTGCACGGCATAAGCCAGTGCGGCGGCGGTTTCTTCCATCGGCGTTTCTTCATCTACGCGGTGCGAATAGAAGATATCGACATAATCGAGCCCCATGCGTTGCAGGCTTTGATCAAGACTCGCCAGCAGATATTTACGTGAACCGCCCGCGCCGTAAGGGCCGGGCCACATGTCATAACCGGCTTTGGTAGAGATGATCAGCTCATCGCGATACGACGAAAAATCCTGACGCAGCAGCTTGCCGAAATTCTCTTCCGCCGAACCCGGAGGCGGCCCGTAGTTATTCGCCAGATCAAAATGGGTGATGCCTAAATCAAAAGCTTTTTGCAGCAGCGCGCGCTGTGATTCCAGCGGGCTGACGTGGCCGAAGCTGTGCCAAAGGCCAAGCGAAAGAGCAGGGAGTTTGAGGCCGCTTTGACCGCAGCGGCGAAATTGCATAGTTTCATAGCGGGAGGGTGATGCAGTGTAAGGCATGATGTTTCCTTTTTGATTGCGTAGGGTTTTGAAACACTGTTTCTATACTAACGCTCAGAGCAATAAGGGCAACATCGGAAGCGGTTTTTAGCTCACTCCCCTGCGAAGGGGAGTAAATCCATCAGCAATTATGCGTCAAAAGTCCCAGTCCTCATCTTCCGTATTCACCGCCGTACCAATCACATACGATGAGCCTGAACCCGAGAAGAAGTCGTGGTTTTCGTCGGCGTTTGGTGACAATGCGGAAAGGATCGCCGGATTGACGTCCGCCATGCTGGCCGGGAACAGGGCTTCATAGCCGAGATTCATTAGCGCTTTATTGGCGTTGTAGTGCAGGAATTTTTTTACATCCTCGCTCCAGCCGACGCCGTCGTATAATTCTTCGGTGTAGCGGATCTCGTTGTCGTACAGGTCCTGCATCAGTTCAAACGCCTGCTCTTTGATCTGCCGCTGACGTTCTTCGCTTTCCAGCGCCAGGGCTTTCTGAAATTTATAGCCGATGTAATAACCGTGAACGGCTTCATCGCGAATGATCAGACGGATCAGATCGGCGGTGTTGGTCAGCTTGGCGCGGCTCGACCAGTACATCGGCAGATAAAAACCGGAGTAGAACAGGAAGGATTCCAGAAACACGCTGGCGACTTTCTTCATCAGCGGATCTTCGCCGTCGTAGTATGAAAGAATGATCGCCGCTTTGTTTTGCAACGCGACGTTTTCCTCACTCCAGCGATAGGCCTCGTCTACGTCCACGGTGGCGCACAGCGTCGAGAAGATCGAGCTGTAAGAACGCGCATGTACTGCTTCCATAAAGCAGATATTCGAGTACACCGCTTCTTCGTGCTGTGTCACCGCATCTTTCATCAGCGTCGGTGCACCGACCACATTTTGCACAGTGTCGAGCAGCGTCAGGCCTGTAAACACGCGGATGGTCAGCTGCTTTTCCTGCGCGTTCAGCGTCGCCCAAGACGGAATGTCATTGGAGAGCGGCACTTTTTCCGGCAGCCAGAAGTTGGAGGTCAGACGGTTCCACACTTCCAGGTCTTTATCGTCCTGAAGTTTGTTCCAGTTAATGGCTTTGCTTACCGGCTGTGGCACCAGCAGTTGTTTAATTCCACTCATATTTCTTCCTTAAAGTGTGCAGGACACGCAGCCCTGAACTTCGGTGCCTGCCAGCGCCATCTGACGCAGACGGATGTAATAAATAGTCTTGATGCCCTTACGCCAGGCGTAAATCTGCGCTTTGTTGATGTCGCGCGTAGTGGCGGTATCGCGGAAGAACAGCGTCAGCGACAGCCCCTGATCGACGTGCTGCGTGGCCTCGGCGTAGGTATCAATAATCTTTTCCGGGCCGATTTCGTAGGCATCCTGGTAGTAATCCAGATTGTCGTTGGTCATAAACGCTGCCGGATAATACACACGGCCAATTTTGCCCTCTTTGCGGATTTCCACGCGGGACACAATCGGGTGAATACTCGACGTCGAGTTATTGATATACGAAATCGAACCGGTCGGCGGCACCGCCTGCAAATTCTGGTTATACAGCCCGTGCTGCATCACCGATGCTTTCAGTTCCGCCCAGTCTGCGGTGGTCGGGATTGGGATCCCGGCATCCGCGAACAGTTCACGTACGCACTCAGTTTTTGGCTGCCATTTATCTGCCTGCGCGTCATCGACGTATTTTTCAAAATAGGTGCCGCTGGCGTAGGTCGAATCGGCAAAACCTTTGAAGGATTGCTGGCGCTCGATGGCGATCTGGTTCGAGGCGCGGATCGCGTGGAACGCCACGGCGCAGAAGTAGATATTGGTGAAATCCAGACCTTCTTCGGAACCGTAATAAATCCGCTCGCGGCACAGATAACCGTGCAAATTCATCTGGCCGAGGCCGATGGCGTGCGAATCCTGATTCCCCTGGTCGATAGACGGCACTGAGCGAATGTGGCTCATGTCAGAAACCGCCGTCAGCGCCCGTACCGCCATTTCTACGGTGTGACCGAAATCCGGTGAATCCATCGCTGAAGCGATATTCAGTGAGCCGAGATTACAGGAAATGTCTTTGCCAACCTGCTGATACGACAAATCTTCGCCGTAAATCGTCGGCGAATTCACCTGCAAAATCTCCGAACACAGGTTGCTCATGTTGATGCGACCTTTGATCGGATTGGCGCGGTTCACCGTATCTTCAAACATCATGTACGGATAGCCGGATTCAAACTGAATCTCCGCCAGAATCTGGAAGAACTCGCGGGCGTTGATCTTGGTTTTGTGAATGCGCTTGTCATTCACCATCTCGCGGTATTTCTCGGTGATGCTGATTTCAGACATCGGCACGCCGTAGACTTTCTCGACGTGGTATGGCGAGAACAGGTACATGTCTTCGTTATTTTTTGCCAGCTCGAAAGTGATATCCGGAATAACCACGCCGAGCGACAGCGTTTTGATGCGGATCTTCTCGTCGGCATTTTCGCGTTTGGTATCCAGGAAACGCAGAATGTCCGGATGATGCGCGTTGAGATAGACCGCGCCCGCCCCCTGACGCGCGCCGAGCTGGTTGGCGTAGGAGAACGCATCTTCAAGCATCTTCATTATCGGGATCACGCCGGAAGACTGGTTTTCGATACGCTTAATCGGCGCGCCAACTTCACGAATGTTGGTCAGCATGAACGCCACGCCGCCGCCGCGTTTGGACAGTTGCAGCGCCGAGTTCACCGAGCGGCCGATGGATTCCATATTGTCTTCGATACGCAGCAGGAAGCAGGAGACCAGTTCGCCGCGCTGTTTTTTACCGCAGTTGAGGAACGTCGGCGTCGCAGGCTGGAAGCGCCCGGAAATGATCTCATCCACGAAATGCCCGGCAAGCTGGATATCGCCGCGCGCCAGCGTCAGCGCCACCATGCACACGCGGTCTTCGTAACGCTCAAGGTAACGCTTGCCGTCGAAGGTTTTCAGCGTGTAGCTGGTGTAATACTTGAATGCGCCCAGAAAGGTCTGGAAGCGGAATTTTTTGGCGTAAGCCTGTTTGAATAACGCCTTGATGTCGTCGAAAGCGTATTGATCTAACACGGCGGCTTCGTAATAACCCTCTTCCACCAGATAGCGTAATTTCTCCGCCAGATTGTGGAAAAACACCGTATTTTGATTCACGTGTTGCAGAAAATACTGACGTGCAGCCAGCCGGTCTTTATCGAACTGGATGCGGCCTTCGGCATCGAACAGATTCAGCATGGCGTTGAGCGCGTGATAATCGGGGCTGGAGGTGTCCGCCTCGGTGAGATTCAGTTCTGTCGTTGCCAAAATTCAGTAACTCCCTGTGTAACCTTTGCAACGTCTTCCGGCGTACCCAGCAATTCAAAGCGGTACAGGTAAGGTACCTGACACTTCTGGGCGATGATGTCACCGGCTATGCAATACGCTGCGCCGAAATTGGTATTCCCGGCGGCGATAACGCCGCGGATGAGTGAACGGTTATGTTCGTCGTTCAGAAAACGGATCACTTGTGTCGGCACTGCGCCTTTGGCCGACCCGCCGCCGTAGCTCGGGACCACCAGAATGTACGGTGAAGTCACGCGCAATTTTTCAGGCTGACGGTTAATCGGAATGCGGATCGCCGGCAATCCGGTTCTGCCGACGAAACGATGTGTGTTTTCGGAACTGCTGGAGAAATAGACCAACGGATTCATCCGCCGATCCTCAGAACGCGTTCTGGAGCTGACGCAGTTCGCTGATTTTGTCCGGACGAAAACCGGACCAGTGATCGTCACCGGCGACAATGACCGGAACCTGCTGATAACCCATCGCACGAACCTGGCCAAGCGCCTGCACATCTTGAGTCAAATCGATCACTTCATAGGCGATGCCATGTTTATCTAATGCACGGTACGTCGCATTGCACTGGACACAGTCTGGTTTACTGTAAATAATAATGCTCATGATTCGTATTTCCATTTGGTAAGAAATCAGAGACAATTTTTGCCTGACCGCTGCGGCGCTGCTTTTGCCGGGGATCAGGCACGAGAGTCGGTGCCTTCATGGCGTCCCGATGGATCGAATACTAGATGTGGTAATTAAAATATTCAACCACACAATATGTAGATATTTCAAAAATGCTTATTGCAAAAACAACAAAGCCCGCAGGATGCGGGCTGTGAGGCGAAAACTTTTTCAGATTCAAATAAAGTTTAAATAGTGAGCGATCAGGTTACTGGCGCATACCGACGGCCAGACGGTTGAATGCATTCATTACCGCAATCGCAAAGGTCAATTCTGAGATTTCCACTTCGCTGAACTGTGCTTTGAGCGGCTCAAAGGCGCTGTCCGGTGCGCCGGTTGCCGCCACCAGTGTGATTGATTCTGCCCATGCCAGCGCGGCACGTTCACGCTCAGAATATGCATGGCTTACTTGCCAGCCCGCCAGCTGATCCAGTTTGGTCTGGGCAACGTCCATTTTACGCAATGCCTTCGAATGCATATCCAGACAGTAAGCGCAGCCATTTATTTGTGAAACGCGCAGGAATACCAGCTCGATAATCACATTATCCAGCGGACCTTTTTCCAGCGCGCCGAGTGCTGCGACCATCGGTTCCATCACAGAAGAAGACAGGGTGAAGTAGGGCAGGCGAAGCGTATTCATAGTGATTTCCCGGTTGAAGGAAGACGCACAGCGCGTCTCTATACCCGCCACTTTACGCGGTGCATGGTCTATACTACAGAGCCATAAAATGTCTATTTAAGCAGGTCATGATGAGCCGCTTCAGCCTTGCCTTTCACCTCGACTCAAAGCGTCATGCACCCCTTTACCGGCAGATTTATCAGCGAGTCAAAGCCGCCATCATGGAAGGACAGCTGGCGCGCGGCAGCCGCGTGCCTTCCGTTCGGGCGCTGGCAAGCGAACTCGGCGTGGCGCGCGCCACGGTGGAAAATGCGTATGGCCTGCTAACCGCTGAAGGTTTTCTGCAAAGCCGCGGTCAGGCGGGAACGGTAGTCAGCGCGCCGGAAAGCTTATCCTCACCGGCGCCTTCGCCGGTTCGCGAAACCAATGCGCGCAGGCCGATCAACCCGATGTTGCCTTCCGTCTCTTCGCTGCCTTTTCAGCTCGGATTACCCGCGCTTGACGCTTTTCCCCGCGCTATCTGGTCACGTATCGTCTCGCGGCAAATCCGTCATACTGCCATTAACGATCTCGGTCATCCCCCTCTGACCGGCGTTGAATCGCTGCGCCATTCCATTGCGCGTTACCTGCAACTTTCCCGGGGTTTTACCTGCCGTCCGGAACAGATTTTTATCTGCGCCGGTTATGCGCCGGTGCTGGATCTGATTATCGGCAGCCTGCTACAGCCGGGCGACGGAGTATGGCTTGAAGACCCCGGTTATCCGGTGACGCAGGCATTTTTCCGCGCGGCGGGGGCCGTGCCGATGGCGGTGAATGTCGATGACGAAGGGATGAACGTGCCGCAGGCGGTGAAAGAGCATCCGCAGGCGCGTTTTGCTGTGGTAACACCTGCGCATCAAAGCCCGACCGGCGTAACCATGAGCCTCTCGCGCCGCATGGCGTTACTTGACTGGGCGGCCAGACAGCAGGCGTGGATAATCGAAGATGATTACGACAGCGAATTCCGCTATCACGGCCAGCCGCTGCCTTCACTGAAAAGTCTGGATACGCAGGGGCGGGTGATTTACGCCGGAACGTTCAGCAAAGTGATGTTCCCTGCGCTGCGCTGCGGCTACGTGGTGGTGCCGGAAAGTCTGGTGGATAAGCTTGAGGCTTACTGCCCGCTGCGTATCTGCGGCACGCCGCCTGTATTGCAAAGCAGCATTGCAGAATTCATCGAGCAGGGGCATTTTTACCGGCATCTGAAACGCATGCGTCAGCTGTACGCCGAACGTCGGGGCTATCTTGAACAGGCGCTGACGGCGGCCTTTGGCGCAGAGGTATTGCAGGTGACGGATCAGATCGGCGGCATTCAGCTATGCGCCAGACTCAGTGAAAATTTTGATGATGCGGCGATCGCCAGGAGCGCGCGCGAGCAGGGGCTGGCAGTGCAGGCATTGTCCGACTGGCAGGTTTTACGCCGCGAGCGGGGCGATGCGTTACGCCCAAACGGTTTGCTGATGGGCTTTCCGAATATCTCTTCACAGGAACAGGCGCACGCGCTGGCAGCACGGCTGGCGACAGTGGTTTGCACATTCCAGAAATAGAAAACGGAGCCCGTGGGCTCCGTCGTCTTTTTAGCAATCGCGCCGCAATGAGGGAGCAGCGCTGGTATCTTATGAATCCCGACACAGGAACGGATACCTTAAATTGCTCTTTCGTGATTAGCGACGTCCCAGCAGGACACCGATCACAATACCGATTGCAGCACCGGCACCGACGCCATACCACGGATTATCTTTTACATAATCATTGGCCTGGGCGGCAGCATCACGGGCGTGCTGACTGATTTTATCGCCGTTAAAACGGGCGCGTGTATCACGTAATACGCCCTGAGCTTTGCTGCGAAGTTTGTCCAGTTCATCCTTGGATTTACTGCCCGCTGACTGAAGCACTTCATCCAGCGTGTCAGCCAGTAAGGTCACGTCCTGATCAATGCTTTTTTCTACTTTGTCTGTTTTCTTGTTAAACATTCGGTCTCTCCTTGTTGAACGATATTTTTCAGTTTTTTTACTGATGTTTAAAACTGATGCTTAAAGCATAGACCAAAATCCTGTACCGGATGGTTCCTCGAGAACATCTGCCTGTATTTTCGGGGATAAACAGACCATGAGGCGGGTGAAAAAAGTCATGCACGGCGCGGCTTTACGTGACGCGGATCAGATTTTTCCGCAATTGAGTTTGACGTTACAGCCGATAACATTTTTACCCCGTTTTACCGGCAAAACCCGTTTATACTGTTGATTCCACTCTCAGTGTTCACATCCGGTTTGCCCATGTCTTTAAGCACGCTTCGCTCAAATCTCCAGCTCAATAAACGCATTCTGTCGTTTATGCTTTTCACCTTTGTCGTCTATCTGACGATTGGCCTGCCGCTGGCCGTTTTACCGGGATTTGTACATAACACTCTTGGTTATAACTCGGTGCTGGCTGGCCTGATTATCAGCGTCCAGTATTTCTCGACGCTGGTCAGTCGCCCTCACGCCGGACGTTATGCCGACCAGCTTGGCCCGAAACGAGTGGTGATTTTCGGACTGATCTGCTGTGGCATGAGTGGTGTGTTCTATGCGCTGGCATTTGTTTTTGCGCATTCTTCACTGGCGAGTTTACTGCTGCTGTGCGTGGCGCGAATTTTCCTCGGCGTCGGGGAAAGTTTCGGCAGCACCGGCACCACGCTGTGGGGGATTGGCGCGGTAGGCGCGAAACACACGGCGCGGGTGATTTCATGGAATGGTGTTGCAACTTACGGCGCGATGGCCGTCGGCGCACCGCTGGGGGTGATACTCAATCATGGTTTCGGGCTGGCGGGCGTGGCGGGACTTATCGTCATCGCCGTAGTCATAGCCGCCGTGGTTGCCTGCGGAAAAGCGGCGATTTCGGTCACGGCAGGCAAGCGGATCGCCTTCAAATCGGTGGTCGGGCGAATTTGGCTCTACGGTCTTGGACTGGGCTTTGGCACGATCGGTTTCGGGGTGATCGCCACCTTTATTACGCTTTACTATGCCGATAAAGGCTGGAGCGGTGCGGCATTTACGCTCACCTTATTTAGCCTCGGTTTTGTCGGCACACGTCTGGTATTTGGCAATGCGATCAACCGGTTTGGCGGCTTGCGTGTGTCTTTGGTGTCGTTTGTCTTTGAAATTGCAGGCTTACTGATGATCTGGATGGGAACCGATCCCATCACTGTGCAGCTCGGCGCATTCCTCACCGGCTCCGGTTTCTCGCTGGTTTTTCCTGCGCTCGGCGTCGAGGCGGTCAAACAGGTGCCGCCGCAGAATCAGGGAACGGCACTGGGGTTGTATTCGGCATTCCTCGATTTAGGGCTGGGGATCACCGGGCCAGTAGCAGGCTTGCTGATCGCGCATCTGGGGACGCCGTCGATTTATCTGGCCGCTGCGTTTATGGTGGTCATTGCGTGGCTGCTGACTCTCAGGCTCTGGTTGCGGACTTCACGTAAACACCCGGACAGTTAGCCCTTTTGGCGTGTTTAGATAAATCCTAAATGCGCCAAAATTGGGGATAAATGCATTGTCTGGCAGAGTTATTGCGGTAAGGTCGCCTTGCGGTTAAAGAAGCGAGGAGCAACCATGTATTTACGGCCAGATGAAGTGGCACGCGTTTTAGAAACATCAGGATTTGAGCGCGATTATATTGATGATAAAGCTTACGGTTATCGCCGTGGCGAGTTTTACGTGTATGTGAACCGGGAAGCGCGGTTTGGCCGGACTGCCCTGGTAATACACCCGGCGATGAAAGAACGCAGTGAGCGTTTTGCCGAGCCTACCGCGTCGTTTCGTAGCAGCGATGCCTATAAGAATTTCCCGCTGGATGTCTCCAGCGAAAACGAAACCTACTACGGCATTTGCCACGGTTTCAGTTCACGTCAGATCCTGGCAAGTTATCTGGATAACGTGTTCAGATGATCGGTTTCAGGTAACCAGTCACAGATCGATGACGAGAAAAAGCCGCTGATCCAGCGGCTTTTTTGCATCTATACCAGATGGATCTGATTATAGGTTTCGTTGTAATCGCGGCGGAACTGCGCCAGTTCGAAAGGTTCGATATCCAGTTCTGCGAAGTAAAACAGCGCCAGCTCGGCGTGTTCGCTGCTCAGCTGCGGCGGAAGATGCGCGCGCACCAGAATATTGCGCCAGCGGATAATATTTTCAGCCGACGCATCTTTGATAAACGTGTGATAGATAAAGACCACGTAAGCCGCTTTGCGGATCTCTTCCGCATACCCACCGCTTATCGAGCGGATAAACATCTGGCTCTGCCGTTTGCCCATTTCCAGCAGCATGGAATCAATGTAAACCGGTTTGATTTTCAACAGACTGGCGAGTGACTCATTCGCTTTACGGGTGTCTGCCGTCATGAACCAATAACCCACAATAAAAACCACAACAATTGCAGCAAGCATAATCCATATCATTCTGGACCCTGGCCTCCGGCCTTTTCTGGCGTGATGTGAAAGGTGCATGCAACACCCGATGCTGCGAGTTTATCTGCTAATGGAAAGAAATACGTGAAGGTGTGACAAAGAATTTGCGCATGCTTCGTAGAATGTCATTGTAGAGGCATGGGTTATTGATTTTTCCGTGTAGAAAAACATGTACTTTTAAGGGAGTGACAGATGGCGAGAAACATTGAAATTAAAGTCAGGATTGATGATTTTTCAGCGATGTATGAAAAACTGGCGCTGATAAGCGACGGCCTGCCGGACATTATTGATCAGGACGACACCTTTTTTATCTGTCCGCACGGGCGTCTGAAATTGCGTACGCTGGCGGCAGATCGCGGTGAGCTGATTTTTTATCAACGCCCTGACCAGGCTGGCCCGAAAACCAGTTTTTACCAGCTTTCTGAAACGCATGATCCCGACAGTCTGCGCGAAACCTTGACGCTGGCGTATGGCGCGGCCGGTCGGGTGATAAAGCAGCGCACGTTGTTTATGGCCGGGCAAACCCGTTTGCATCTGGATCGGGTGAAAGGGCTGGGGGATTATCTGGAGTTTGAAGTGGTGCTCGCGGAGGACGAAATGCCGGAACAGGGCATTGCGATTGCAGAAGATTTACTTGAGCGGCTGGGTATTGATCGCCAGGAACTGGTGGATCAGGCGTACGTCGATTTGCTGAGACAGAAGGGTAAACATCACGAAGCTTGACCGCGCCGGAATCGAAATATTTGCCGCCTTCTTTTCATTGCAAAGATGAAGGCGGCAACGGAGCGTTTTAAGCGATTACTTCGTATCTTCCAGTGAGTACGGCAGCGGCTGAATGCTCAACTGGCTGGCCGCATCTTCACGAACGCGAAGAAGGGTATCCGCCTCCAGATCGTTATTCAGCACCGCCTGAACCCAAACGGTACCGTCGTTGAGCTGCACTGCCGCTAACACCGTGCCGGTACGGCGCCAGTTCTCACCGAGCTGCATCTCAAGATCGTCCGCCGGAGCCGGTACCTTGCTGGCTTTTCCGGACAGCCAGAACAGCGCACGTTTATTCGCGCCACGGTATTTCGCGCGCGCCACCATCTCCTGACCGGCGTAGCAGCCTTTGGTGAAGCTGATGCCGTCGAGTGCCTGAATGTTCGTCGCCTGCGGAATAAACTGAACCGCGTTGGCGCTGTCAATTACCGGGAAACCGGCCTCAATATCCAGCGCCAGCCACTGCTGGCTGTCATTACGCTGCGCCTGTTCACCCAGCTCTTCCACCACCTGACGGGCTTTTTCCGGGCTGGTGATAATAAGAAAACGTTCGGCAGGCAGAGAGAAGTGCAGCAGGGTCGTTTCATCCTGTTGCACCACGGGCTGTTCAGCGGTCGGCAGCGTCGAGAACAATCCGGTCAGCGCGGCGCTGGCCTGAAAACCGGCTACGCCAAGCAGAACCACGTCGTCATCGGCGGTAAAGGTGATTTTGGAAAACACCGCATACTTTTTAATTTCAGCTAACTGTGTATCGCGCAGGTTACGGCGTTCAAGATACGCCATGCCGTCCCCGCGTTTGAACAGGCGCAGGTTGCTCCACATTTTGCCCTTGGCATCACAGTGCGCACAGAGCACATGATGATCGGCAGCCAGCGCGTCGACGTCGGCTGTGACCTGACCTTGCAGATATTTCATCGTATCCGCGCCGGTTATGGTGACCATTGCCCAGTCTTCCAGCGAAATCAGGGTGAGGGGCAGATGGGAAGACGCCGAAGGTTTTTGCGGTGGAAACGGAAATTCGTGAGCCATTTTCTTATCCCGGTCTATGAAATGTGACTGATGCCTCATGGTAAAAGAGGCCACCGCCTTTGAAAACAGTTATTGGTGCCTTTTACGGGATGCCTTCCGGAGAATGTAAACAGAGCGACAGGTTTGCATCAGGTTTTACGGCACATCACGTAGATTGACAAAACAAGGCAGCGAAAAGTTACTTTACAGGCCAAGCGGCTGTTAGAATCGAAAAAATTCCTGTTTCGTCCCTACAAAAGAGTCTCGTTATGGAAAGCAAAAACCAACTGGATATCAATAACAGATCACGAATTCACTGGGCCTGTCGTCGCGGAATGCGCGAGCTGGATATTTCAATCATGCCGTTTTTCGAGCATGAATATGATTCGCTCAACGAGGTAGATAAAACTCTGTTTGCCCGTCTTCTGACCAGTGATGATCCCGATTTATTTAACTGGCTGATGAATCACGGCGCACCACAAGACGCTGAATTACAACGCATGGTCGCGCTCATTCAGACACGAAATAAAGACCGTGGCCCTGTGGCGATGTGATTTGCGGGTGTCATGGCGCAGTCAGTTGATTTCACTCGGCAGCTACGGCGGCGTGATGTTACTGATTTTGCTGGCACCCTGGCCCGCAGGCTATTGGCCCGCCTGGATGACGTTGCTGTTGCTGGTGCTGTTTGAATGCATCCGCAGCCAGCGGCGCATCACAGCCCGCACCGGCGAAGTGATTTTGCTCGATGAGAATCGTCTTTTATGGCGCGGCCATGAATGGCAGCTTCGCCATCCGGTGTGGATGGTCAGCCACGGCGCGCTGCTTTCTCTGCGGCGTGAAAAACGCAAAGGCGGTCTGGCGCAGGCTATGCGCAGTTCGCGGCAGCGTTTGTGGTTAGCGTCGGACAGCATGAGTGTGGAAGAGTGGCGGCGCCTGCGGCAGATACTGCTCAACAGCCGCCCTCCGGCCCCGGAAAAACAGGGCTAAAGGCGGCGCTGAAACGTCTTAAAGGTTACAGCAGGGCATCCATTTCCAGCAGGATCTGCTCACACCACTGTTGGAGGCGTTCGTCGGTGAGATCGAACTGATTCACATCGTCGAGCGCCAGCCCGACAAAATGTTTGCCGTCCGCACTCAGCGGTTTCGGGCTGGTGAATTCAAAACCTTCCGTCGGCCAGAAACCAATAAACTTAACGCCCATTGGCACCAGCTGGTGGTACAACATGCCGAGTGCATCGAGGAACCATTCGCTGTAACCGAGCTGGTCGCCCATGCCGTACATCGCCACGATTTTGCCACGCAGTTTAAGTGTAGGAAGTTGATTCCAGACGGCTTCCCAGTCTTCCTGGATCTCGCCAAAATCCCATGTCGGGATACCGAGGATCAGGACGCTGTAGTCTTGCATTTTGTCCGGATCAACGTCTTTCAGGTTGTGCAAATCCACCAGTTCTTCGCCCAAAATATCGCGAATTTTCTCCGCGGCCATTTCGGTGTAACAGGTGCTGGAGCCGTAGAAAAGTCCAATCTTCATACTAGTTGCCATTACGTCATAAGAATACGAATGGCATGGAGTGTAGCAGATTTGGGCTGTATTCCGTCATAATGGCATCGTATGCCCATCGCGCGGTGTGCACTTGCGCAAAAGGAATCAGGATGCCAAAACAAGATAATGTGGCCCGTCATGGGGATAACCCTGAGCCGGCTGACGAAGCGGTCAATCAGGCCGATCAGAGCCTGATGGAACAGTTTCTTGATACGTTGTGGATTGAGCGCAACCTCGCAGAAAATACGCTGGCGTCCTACCGTCAGGATCTGAAATCCCTGAGCGGCTGGCTGCACCATAACAACACGGATTTGCTGAACGTGAGCGCCGAAGACCTGCAATCGTTTCTCGCCGAACGGGTGGAAGGCGGTTACAAAGCGACCAGTTCAGCGCGTTTACTCAGCGCGATGCGCCGCCTGTTCCAGTATATGAACCGTGAATCCGTCCGTCAGGACGACCCGACGGCGCTGCTTTCTTCGCCCAAATTACCGCAGCGCCTGCCAAAAGATCTCAGCGAAGCGCAGGTCAGTTCACTGCTCTCTTCCCCAAGTGTCGATGTGCCACTTGAGCTGCGCGACAAAGCCATGCTCGAACTGCTGTATGCCACCGGTTTACGTGTTTCCGAACTCGTCGGGCTGACGCTCAGTGATATCAGTCTGCGACAAGGCGTGGTGCGTGTCATTGGTAAAGGAAACAAAGAGCGGCTGGTACCGATGGGAGAAGAAGCCGTGTACTGGCTGGAGAATTATTTCGAGCATGGAAGACCGTGGCTGCTCAACGGACAATCGCTCGATATTGTTTTCCCGAGCAACCGCGCGCAGAAAATGACCCGTCAGACGTTCTGGCATCGCATCAAACACTATGCGATCCTTGCGGGTATTGATGCAGAGCGATTATCTCCCCACGTATTACGCCACGCTTTTGCCACTCATTTGCTTAACCATGGCGCGGATTTGCGCGTGGTACAAATGTTGTTAGGTCACAGTGACTTATCGACCACTCAAATTTACACGCATGTAGCGACTGAACGACTCAAACAGCTACATCAACAACATCATCCCCGCGCGTGATGTCGGGAAAAAGGACGAAATGATGAAAAAAGGTTTACTGCTGCTCACCCTGATTGCCGTGTGTATGAGCTCCGCGGTGCATGCTGATGATGCGGCAATCAAAGCCACGCTGAATAAATTGGGCATGAAAAATGCCGATATTCAGCAGACACCGGTCAACGGCTTGCGCGCGATTTCTACCGACAGCGGCGTTATCTACATTACCGAAGACGGCAAACACGTTTTGCAGGGGCCGATGTATGACGTCAGCGGCGCTCAGCCGGTCAATGTGACCAATAAAGCGCTGGTGAAAAAGATGGATGCGTTGAAAAACGAAATGATCATCTACAAGGCCAAAAACGAAAAGCATGTGATCACCGTGTTCACCGATATCACCTGCGGTTATTGCCACAAACTGCACCAGCAGATGCAAGACTATAACGATCTCGGGATCACCGTGCGTTACCTGGCATTCCCGCGTCAGGGACTGAACTCTAAGACTGAGAAAGACATGCAGTCGATCTGGTGTACCGGCGACCGCAATACCACCTTTGATGCGGCCATGCGCGGCGACGACATCGTCGCGGCCAGCTGCAAAACCAGTGATATTGCAAAACACTTTGAGCTGGGCGTTCAGTTCGGTGTGACCGGCACGCCAGCGATTGTGCTGGAAGACGGTACGCTGATCCCAGGTTATCAGCCGCCAAAAGAAATGGCCGCCATGCTCGATCAGCGTGACCCTTCACATAAAACCGGTGGTTGATTTTCCGTGACCTTGCAGACCCAACTTCGCCGCCGTGAGGCCGCGACCGGTGTGGAACTTCCCGCCGAACTTTCTCCGTTATTACGCCGCTTGTATCTCTCTCGTGGGGTGAAAGACAGTCAGGAGCTGGAGCGCAGCGTGCGCGGCATGCTGCCTTATCAGCAACTTGATGGCATCGATGACGCCGTGAAGCTGTTGCAAAAAGCGCTGACCGGGCGGCTGCGCATTATCATCGTCGGGGATTTTGATGCCGATGGTGCGACCAGCACCGCGCTCGCGTTGCTGTCCTTGCGCAGTATGGGCTGCGGGAATCTCGATTTCCTGGTGCCGAACCGTTTCGAAGACGGATACGGCTTAAGCCCGGAAGTGGTCGAGCAGGCGGCGTCGCGTGGTGCAGAGCTGATTCTGACCGTCGATAATGGTATTTCCTCGCACGCGGGCGTTACGCTGGCGCACGAGAAAGGCATTCAGGTGCTGGTCACTGACCACCACTTGCCAGGTGATACGCTGCCTGATGCCGACGCGATCATTAACCCGAATCTGCACGGCTGCGCGTTTCCCTCCAAATCGCTGGCGGGCGTTGGCGTGGCGTTTTACCTGATGCTGGCGCTGCGCAGTGCGCTGCGCGACAGCGGCTGGTTCGAACAAAACGGCATCACGCCGCCGAATCTGGCGGAACATCTGGATCTGGTGGCGCTCGGCACCGTGGCGGATGTCGTGCCGCTCGATGCCAATAACCGCATCATGGTGTATCAGGGGCTGAACCGCATTCGTGCGGGTAAATGTCGTCCTGGTGTTCGCGCGCTGCTGGAGGTCGCGGGCCGCGAAGCCCGCACCCTGGGTGCCAGCGATTTAGGATTTGCACTTGGGCCCCGGCTCAACGCTGCGGGGCGTCTTGACGATATGTCTGTCGGCGTGGCGTTGTTGCTCACCGAGGACATCGGACAGGCGCGTGCGCTGGCGAGCGATTTGGATGCCCTGAACCAGACCCGCCGCGAGATTGAGCAGGGTATGCAGGTCGAGGCGCTGGCGCTGTGCGATAAACTGGAGCGCGGGACCGATGCCTTGCCGTTCGGGCTGGCGATGTACCATCCGGAATGGCATCAGGGCGTGGTCGGCATTCTGGCTTCGCGCCTGAAAGAACGTTTTAACCGCCCGGTGATTGCATTCGCACCGGCGGGCGAGGGGATCCTTAAAGGTTCTGGCCGTTCGATTGCTGGTTTGCATATGCGCGATGCGCTGGAGCGTCTCGACACGCTCAATCCCGGCCTGATGATGAAATTCGGCGGGCATGCCATGGCCGCAGGTTTATCGCTGGAAGCGTCAAAGTTCGACGAGTTCCGCGACCGTTTTGCTGAGCTGGTGGGCGAATGGCTGGATCCCTCGTATCTCGAAGGCGTGGTGTGGTCGGATGGCGAACTGGCTGCGCAGGAGCTGACGATTGATACCGCTGAAATGCTGCGTGACGGCGGCCCGTGGGGGCAATCGTTCCCCGAACCGACGTTTGACGGCAGATTCCGGATCCTGCAACAAAAGCTGCTGAAAGAGCGTCATCTGAAACTGATGATTGAACCAATTGGCGGCGGTCCGCTGCTTGACGGCATCGCGTTTAATATCGATCCGACGTTCTGGCCTGACAGCAGCATCCGCGAAGTGCAACTGGCCTACCGGTTGGATATCAATGAATTCCGTGGAAATCGCAGCGTTCAGTTGATCATTCAACATTTGTGGCCGAAATAAGCGATTTTTGCCCGCAATAAACCCTGCAAAAAAACGGCTCCTTGCTATAAAAAGACCGCTAATTCCGTTAGAATTGGCGGTTCGAATGGCATTGGGCCAACTCCGAATCTAACGTAAGACGCGAAAAAATCATGTTTGAAATTAATCCGGTAAAAAACCGCATTCAGGACCTGTCCGAGCGGACAGTCGTTCTTCGGGGGTATCTTTGACTATGATGCCAAGAAAGAACGCCTCGAAGAAGTAAACGCCGAGCTGGAACAGCCGGACGTGTGGAACGAACCTGAACGCGCACAGGCGCTGGGTAAAGAGCGTTCCGCGCTGGAAGCCATCGTTGAAACCATCGACCAGCTGTTGCAGGGCGTCGAAGACGTGACCGGCTTGCTGGAACTGGCGGTGGAAGCCGAAGATGAAGACACGTTCAACGAAACGGTGGAAGAAGTCGATCAACTGACGGCCAAGCTGGAACAGCTGGAATTCCGCCGCATGTTCTCCGGTGAATACGACAGCGCAAGCTGCTATCTCGACATTCAGGCTGGTTCCGGTGGTACGGAAGCGCAGGACTGGGCGAGCATGTTGCTGCGTATGTATTTGCGCTGGGCAGAAGCCAAAGGCTTTAAAACGGAAGTGATTGAAGAGTCTGACGGCGAAGTCGCAGGCCTGAAATCTGCCACTATCAAAATCATCGGTGACTATGCCTTTGGCTGGTTGCGTACCGAAACGGGTGTTCATCGCCTGGTGCGTAAAAGCCCGTTTGACTCCGGCGGCCGTCGTCATACGTCTTTCAGCTCCGCGTTTGTGTACCCGGAAGTGGACGATGACATCGCTATCGAAATCAACCCTGCCGACCTGCGTATCGACGTCTATCGCGCGTCCGGTGCGGGTGGTCAGCACGTCAACAAAACGGAATCTGCGGTACGTATTACCCACCTTCCGACCAACATTGTGACTCAGTGTCAGAACGACCGCTCCCAGCATAAAAACAAAGATCAGGCCATGAAGCAGATGAAAGCCAAGCTTTATGAGTATGAGATGCAAAAGAAAAATGCGGATAAACAGCAGCTGGAAGACAACAAGTCTGACATCGGCTGGGGCAGCCAGATTCGTTCTTACGTGCTGGATGATGCACGTATCAAAGATTTGCGCACAGGCGTTGAAACACGAAATACGCAGGCCGTGTTGGATGGCGACCTGGATAAATTCATCGAAGCCAGTTTGAAAGCCGGGTTATAAGGAACCAACATGTCTGAACAACAATCGCCTGCTGAGCAGCAGCCAACAGAGAACGTCCCTGATCTTAACAACGAGCTGAAAGCTCGTCGTGAGAAGCTGGCTTTGCTGCGCGAAGCCGGTAACGCGTTCCCGAACGATTTCCGTCGCGACAGCATTTCTGACGATCTGCACGCCCAATACGGCGAGAAGACCAACGAAGAACTGGAAGCGTTAGACATCACTGTCACCGTCGGTGGTCGTATGATGACCCGCCGTATTATGGGCAAGGCGTCCTTCGTGACCTTGCAGGATGTCGGCGGCCGTATCCAGCTTTACGTTGCCCGTGACGATCTGGCGGAAGGTGTTTACAACGAACAGTTCAAAAAATGGGATCTGGGCGATATTTTGGGTGCAACCGGTAAGTTGTTCAAAACCAAGACCGGTGAACTGTCGATCCACTGTTCTGAACTGCGTTTGCTGACCAAAGCGCTGCGTCCGCTGCCGGACAAATTCCACGGACTGGCCGATCAGGAAACCCGTTACCGTCAGCGTTATCTCGATCTGATCGCTAACGATGATTCGCGCAAAACCTTCAAAATCCGTTCTCAGATCATGTCTGGTATCCGCAGCTTCATGGTGGAAAACGGCTTCATGGAAGTCGAAACCCCAATGATGCAGGTGATCCCGGGCGGCGCAGCGGCGCGTCCGTTCATTACTCATCACAATGCGCTCGACATCGACATGTACCTGCGTATTGCGCCGGAACTGTATCTGAAACGTCTGGTGGTCGGTGGCTTCGATCGCGTGTTCGAAATCAACCGTAACTTCCGTAACGAAGGCGTTTCTCCGCGTCACAACCCAGAGTTCACCATGATGGAACTCTACATGGCGTACGCGGATTACAAAGATCTGATCGTTCTGACCGAAACCCTGTTCCGCACCCTGACCGAATCTGTTCTGGGCAGCAGCGTTGTGCAGTACGGCGAGCAGACGTTTGATTTTGGCAAACCTTTCGCCAAGCTGACCATGCGTGAAGCGATTTGCAAATACCGTCCTGAAACCAACGTTGCTGACCTCGACGATCTGGACAAGGCGACGGCTATCGCAGAATCTATCGGTATCAAAATCGAGAAGAGCTGGGGTCTGGGCCGCATCGTCACCGAAATCTTCGAAGAAACCGCTGAAGCACAGCTGATTCAACCGACCTTCATCACCGAGTACCCGGCAGAAGTTTCTCCGCTGGCGCGCCGTAATGATGAAAACCCGGAAATCACCGATCGCTTTGAATTCTTCATCGGCGGTCGCGAAATCGGTAACGGTTTCTCCGAGCTAAACGATGCTGAAGACCAGGCGCAGCGTTTCGCCGATCAGGTTTCTGCGAAAGATGCAGGCGACGACGAAGCGATGTTCTACGACGAAGACTACGTGACGGCGCTGGAGCACGGTCTGCCACCGACGGCGGGTCTGGGCATCGGTATCGACCGTATGGTCATGCTGTTCACCAACAGTCATACCATTCGCGACGTGATCCTGTTCCCGGCAATGCGTCCGCAAACTCAGAAGTAAGCTTGTTAAGAAATACAGAAGGGCGCTCCGGCGCCCTTTTTTACATTTATCATTCCTCATCAAAGAAAATGATTGAGTCATTGTGAGATAAATGTGCTCGCTATTTATCGTTAAATCATCAGGTTGGTGCAACGCTGGGTGAAATTCACTCAGGAGATTCACCCCATGTCTGACCCGCAATTTTCCTCTTTACACGTCACCGCGTCTGCCATCGATCCTGACAGCTGGTATCAGTCGGTCACGCTGACATTCACCAATTCAGCCAGCAGCGCCGTGGATCTTAATCAGGCTGTACTAACGTTCTCCGCCACCGGCGCGCCGGACAGCTATGGTGTGATCAGCGGGACGCTGGCCGAAAGAAAAACACCGGTTATCACAGTGGTTGACGGCTGGCCACTGAAAAAGACCCGCATAGATTTCGCTTACGGTGCGCCTGAGTTGCTGGCCGCCGGAAAAAGCGCCACGCTGACGTTTAATATTTCTGCGAGTCAGGTTCCATTCCAGGCCACTGAATGGCTGCTGGTGCTGGCTTCCGGCGAACAGGCCAATACCGGTGATGACAGCGACCCGATCACTCCAACGCCTGAGCCTGATCCAACGCCAGAGCCCGACCCCACGCCTGAGCCTGATCAAACGCCTGAGCCGGACCCAACGCCTGAGCCGGACCCAACGCCAGAGCCTGACCCAACGCCTGAGCCCGACCCCACGCCGGAGCCTGATCCAACGCCGGAGCCTGACCCAACGCCGGAGCCTGACCCAACGCCGGAGCCCGACCCAACGCCAGAGCCTGACCCAACGCCGGAGCCTGATCCGATACCCGCCGTGGCCAGCGTCAGCGCATCCGTCAGTAAACTTGATACCGGAAGCTGGTATCAGATTGTGACACTGAGCCTGACGAACGCCACGTCGCAGACGATTGATTTCACGCAGGCGGTAATCGAGTTCTCCGCCACCGGTCATCCTGACGAATTCAGCCCGTTCAGCGGGTCGCTTATTGGTGGTACGCCAACGCTCAAGCGTGACGGCGGCTGGCCGCTGGAGGTCAATACCCTGACGCTGCTGGCGGGCGGCGATATGCTGGTCGGCGCAGGCAAAACGGGCACAATAACTTTCTCGTTCAGCGCCACGCAGACGCCGGTTACGTTCGGCACTGTCACCGTCAAATTGCTGGCCGACCCGTCACGGCAGGGGGAGCTGATCGTCGTGCTTCCATCCTCACCGGCGGAAGGGATCGGTGCTCCTGCGCTGCTCCTCACCAGCGCAGCCGGCGAGGAGACCTCGCACATCCTGGACTGGAACAGCCGTAACAGCCTTAAAAATCTGAGTTATTCCAGCTACACCTTGCAGATTGACCCGATCGAGAATGCAAGCGTCCGGGTGACGCCGACAAAAACGCAGCAAAAGGTGACGCTGACGGCTGCAAATTCGCCGTGCATCGTAAATATCAATTATGACGCACCGGTGTATTTCGCCAGTGCGCAGATCTCTCTGACGCCGAACGCCAGTGTTAGACAAGGCATCATCGATATTATCCTGACCCAGTCCGGTGCGACCCAGACCGTTTCCCAAAGTATTGAGCCGGGAAAAAGTACGCTGGTGACCCGGTTGACACATCAGGTCACGTGTCAGGCAAAAATCAACACCACGCGCATCAATAATGTTGAATTCAGTGCCGCCGCCGCGGCAAAAAATTTCACGCCGGATAAAGCGTCAACGGTTGCGGTCTCGGTGGATTATCAGACGAAACAGGTAAGCAATGCGGGGCTTATAACCACCACACTTCAGGCGACAGGCTTGCCAGCGGGCAGCCAGAAAATTAATGTCTCAATGGTGAGCAAGGACGGCGCGACGCAATACTATTTCACCCTCTACGGCTCAGGCGAACTCACTATCCCTTACGCCGTTGCGCCGGGTGAATATCGCATCAATGCTGATAAACTCAGCATCGGCGGGCGTCAGTATGTTGCGCTGGCGGACACCGTCGTCACCGTGTCTGTAAGTGCTAAACGCCTGATCCTTATCTTTGAAAAAGGGGTGGATTTGCAGGTGCGCGGCTGGCCGGATTATCTGGCGCACGGCGGCGTGACGGTCAACTCCGCCTCAAGTGTCACTGCGTACAAAGGTGTACCTGTCGATGCATTGTTCAAATACGACGGCTTTGACGGCGGTGGTGATCCAATCCCTTCCGCTGAAGTTGACCGTAACGGCGACGGTTACCTGGATTTGGAGACGTTGCCGGTGCATCAGACTTGCTCGGTTGCGCGTCAAATTGAACTGGCGAATGGCCTTGCGGTAATGCCGGTGATGGTGGTTTACACGGCCAATGCCAGCGGGGGAAGTGCGGTATCCGATCTCGCCGACACTCAGCGTCTGCGCAATCATTTCGGCAGTTTCATCACGCAGTGCGTGGCGGCGCAAAGCTATAAGGATAAAGATCATCCTGTGCCCGCCACCTTCGTCCTGAATCCGGATTTCCTCGGTGCAATGGAGCAGGAACCGTCCGGTTACGCCGCGCTGCGTAAGGCTAACAGCGTTCAGGTCAATACGCTGCTGCAAAAGGCCGTCAGCGACCTCCAGCCAATCCTCAAATATACCTCACCGGTTTTACCGCATTTTGACGATAGCCTATACGGCTATCTGCAGGCGATAAACTACATCGTCCACACCTTTGCGCCTGACGTCGCATTCGGCGGGCAGACCAACGTCTGGGCAACCGGCGGAGCCGACTGGTTGTTGCAAGATGATGTCGATCCGGGAGAGTACGCCGATCAGGTGGTGGCGTACCTGGATGAACTGGGCGTTTACGAGGGCGCTTATGCACCGGATTTTATCGTATTCGATAAATTCGAACGCGATTGTTTCAGCCCGGATGCTATCGCGCATTACAGCTGGAATGCCTCGAGCTGGTTCAACTACCTGAATCTGGTGAAATACACCGCCAGCGGGCTGAACAAACCGGCAATGATCTGGCAGATCCCTGGCGGCCATATGCCGACAGAATCTGAAGATACCAGCATGCTTTCCAGCGCCCACTTTGCGTCCGGCGGCACCTTCCTGATGGGAGATTCACGCATTGGTACTGATGTCGACAATGTCCTGAAGGCGTTGCGTGATACCGCACTGAATCCGGTGAACTACGGCGTGAGAACCGTTGGCGAGTTTTTGCAGAAAGATCAGGGCTATGACTGGGGGCAGGCGCAGGTCAATAATCTGACCAACTACAATATCTTCTCGATATTGTGGGGCGGCGGCTCGACGGTCAGTATCACCAGCATCCAGTCCAACGGTACCGATGGCGGCTGGCTGGCACAGAAAATCGTCGAGTATTACAAAGCGCCGAGTTACTTTGGCGACTGAGATCACATCCCTGCAATCTGACTGCTCAAAACACCGCCATCCGGCGGTGTTTTACTGCTTGTCAGTCAGAGAGTTAAGGTTATAATGCCCCTCGCAAACCGATGCGGGTGTAGTTCAATGGTAGAACGGCAGCTTCCCAAGCTGCATACGAGGGTTCGATTCCCTTCACCCGCTCCAAAACGTCCTTCATTACTCTCTTTCAATGTCTACTAAACCCAGTAAAATCAGATTATTAAATTGTTTGACTCCAATAGCGTTTACTCCGCTCTATCAATATCTGAACATATTGGTGCATAGCTTGGTGTATAGCGCTTCTCTACACCGGACGAAGTGACTCACTCCCCGTTGATTGACAAAGTACGATGTCAATAATGACGGGTTAATAAAATTATGCATTACAGATCAGATTCATACACTGGAAATAACCTTCGCAAATATCATGTTCGAACATTACCGCGGATAATGCTAAATCTTTTTAAAATTCACCTGCTTATTATACACAGCCATTTAATTTTCTAACTAAATGAGTGTGCTTGTTTTTTTAGTTAATTGCAAAATCTAACATTTTAAAGTAATAACTCAATATTTAGTGAGCATCATTATTCAGGTATAGTTTAACCGTTTTCTATGGTTGTTAATTTGTATGTTAATCACTGTAATTATTCATCTGGTTTATGAATGGTGGTTTTTATATTAAAACATGAATGACACGTTAATTTTAAATAACATGAAACGTATAAGTAATGATAATTTAAAGTAAAAGGATTTAGTTGTGATTGATAAAAAATTTGAACATGCAATGACGCCTATACTATTAGATGCTGTTAAGTACGCACGTTCACGATTGCCTCTTAAAGCAACGAATAAAATTTATACTGATAAACGTCATGTAAGCAAGATGATGTCCAGTGATCCGAAGCGTTGGAGCCTACATACAGCTGAAGCGGATGCCACTCGACTCAAGAATCTTCTGAGTTTACGTGACCAGAAACTACCTCCGCGTGAAGTAGCTAACACGCTTGAGAGGGATTATCTCAACCGGATTCCTCATGCAGGTAACTGCGGCGAAAACGCTGTTCTCGCTTTTTATTACCTGCTCGACAGAGCCAGCCGTCTTGATGCGGCTGCCGGAACACAAGTGCAAATTATGCGAGTTTATATGCCAGTGCCTGTTGATCACGCGTTTGTCCTGGTGGGCACCCGTCCTTCTGGTCATTCGAGGTCAATTCTGGATAACACAATGATTTGTGATCCCTGGACGAAGATTGTCTGTCCACTGGAGCACTTTGATCATTTTTGGCGAATTAAAATGAAAAAATGGTCATCCCGTGGATTGGCCGGTCTCTGCGGTGGCGCATATTATGATCACTATAAGGACAATTGCTCTCTTAATACTGTCAAAGTTGGAAAAATAGACATAGACCAGCAGAGGATAGAATCTGCAAGACCTTTCGGACAACTCTCTCTCGCAGATGGTATGTCTTTCAGGTAAAAGCATATTTGTGTGATTATAGCAGCACTGCGGGAGCTCTTTATATTCACCTGGCTTTGACCAGGTGAATACCCGTCAGATGTATGAAATAATTAAAAATTAACCGAGAATAAACTATTCATAAATATTTACTGTCGGGGTTGGTTAAAATAGAACGTATTTTAAAACTCTTTGTTGCTTTGCCTGAATTAATGCTCAGCCATGCGTCTGTCATTTTATTATCTGGCCGGGCCTCTAATTTGAACCGCAAGCGAATTAATTAATAGAACGCAATATACGCAGTAATGAGTTGTGTGTTTACCCAGACAGACAATGGCGAGTGATTAATGCAGTTTCGGTAATGTTTTTAAAGCAGGTCCAGGCGTCTCACCCAAACCTGCTTCATTTTATGCTAACAGCAATTACTTGTTCTTCACCTGCAATCCACGCGGCAGATTATTGTTATCCACCTGTGGTAAACCGGTTGAGGCAGAAGATGTCAGCAGGCCTGTCTCAACATAATTTTGCAGCTTTTCGCGGGTATCGGTGATATCCAGATTACGCATGGTCAGCTGGCCAATACGGTCATCAGGCGAGAAGACGGAATCCCCTTTCTCCATGGTCAGACGCTCTGGTTTGTAAGTCAGATTCTCAGAGACCGTATTCATGATGGTGTAGTCATTGCCACGGCGCAGTTCCAGCGTCACTTCACCGGTGATTTCGCTGGCGACCCAACGCTGAGCGGAGTCACGTAGCATCAACGCCTGCGGATCGAACCAGCGGCCCTGATACAGCAGACGACCCAGCACGCGGCCATTCGCATGATATTGCTCGATGGTATCTTCGTTATGAATACCCGTCAGCAGACGCTCGTAGGCGATGTGCAGCAGCGCCATTCCAGGGGCTTCATAAATGCCACGACTTTTGGCTTCGATGATACGGTTTTCGATCTGATCGCTCATACCCAAGCCATGACGGCCGCCGATGCGGTTGGCTTCCATCATCAGCTCGACGCTGTCGTCAAAGGTCACGCCATTGAGCGCAACAGGGTAGCCACGCTCAAAACGGATGGAAACTTCTTCCGCTTTCACGACCACATTCTCGTCCCAGAATTTCACGCCCATAATCGGGTTAACAATTTTCACGCCGGAATCTAGGAACTCCAGATCTTTGGCTTCGTGCGTCGCGCCCAGCATGTTGGAGTCAGTGGAGTAGGCTTTCTCGGTCGACATTTTGTAGTCGAAACCGGACTGAATCATAAATTCTGACATCTCATGACGGCCACCCAGTTCATCGATGAAATCGGTATCCAGCCACGGCTTATAAATTTTCAACTCAGCATTGGTCAGCAGACCGTAACGATAGAAACGCTCGATATCGTTGCCTTTGTAAGTACTGCCGTCACCCCAGATATTCACGCCATCTTCTTTCATCGCGGCAACCAGCATGGTGCCGGTCACGGCGCGGCCCAGCGGGGTGGTGTTGAAATAAGTGACGCCAGCGGTGGTGTTATGGAATGCGCCACACTGAATGGCGGCAATCCCTTCGGCAACCAGTTGTTTACGGCAATCAATCAGGCGAGCTTTCTCTGCACCATACTCCATCGCTTTGCGCGGAATGGCATCGTAATCTTCTTCATCAGGCTGACCCAGATTGGCTGTGTAAGCATAAGGAATCGCCCCTTTTTTTTGCATCCACAGCAGTGCTGCACTGGTGTCCAAACCGCCGGAGAAAGCGATACCCACACGCTGATTGATAGGAAGGTGCTTGAGAATAGTTGTCATCGGTTCAATCCTGTATGAATTAGGTCTGTCTGTTAAAAGTTTCAATGCCTATATTGATATCGTAAAACGGGGTTCAGGTAAAATACATTTTGCATATTTATGTGAATTTTATTGCATAAATATCTAATTCTCGTGATAGCAAGCCGATGGTTCATTCAAAATAGTATGGCGTTTTGCAAAGCTCCCCGCTGAGCCTTAAATCCTCTCACAACGGCAGCACATCCAGAGGTTTTACTTCCCTCAGCACAAACGATGTCTGCATCTCTTTAATCCCCGGCAGACGGCGCACCACTTCCATCGCAAAGCTCGAAAAACTATCAAGATCTTTCGCCACGACCTGCAACAGAAAATCCGCATCCCCGGCAATCGCGTAGCAGGCAATCACCGACGGTAATGCGCCGACCTGCTGCTCGAAACGTTGGGCATCTTCTTCGCTGTGACTGTCGATTTTGACCCGGATAAACGCCAGCAACCCGAGGCCGACTTTTTTCCTGTCGATATTCGCCTGATAACCGGTTATCACGCCGCTGTCTTCCAGCTGCTTTACCCGGCGCCAGCAGGGAGAGGCCGCCATGCCAACTTTTCCAGCCAGCTCCTGATTGGTCATCCGCCCCGAATTCTGAAGTTGCTTAAGGATGCGAAGGTCTGCCGGTAAAATTTCTTCTGCGGACATAATTTGCCTTCATGAAGTCTATTTTGGAAAGGAGTAACCAGATTAGGGCATTTTTCACCAATAAAAGAAAGCACCTTTCAGCAGCGGATGGTTATGCTTTATGTATCACTGATGATGACAAAGGGCGACACAATGACAGACACACTCCGGCTGGCGATTATCCTTAATCCTGACCTTCCGCCGGGATTGCTGGCTAACACGGCGGGCGCAATAGGTATTGGTCTGGCAGCGAAATTTCCGATGCTGGCGGGTAACTCACTGACCGATATGAAGGGGGCGACGATCGATGTCAGTTCAAAATATCCCGTCCCCGTTTTACAGGGCACAACGGATCACCTTAAGGCGCTGATGTTTAAAGCCCTCGATGCGGGCGGCGAGCGAGGTGTGGTGGCGTTCCCGGCGTTTGCCCGGTCCCTTCATTCGTTTGAAGAGTACGAAAATACGTTTTTGCTGCGCGATTTGCATGATGAAGTGATCGACGGCTTAGGCCTGGTCGGGCCGGAAAAGTGGATCAAATCGCTCACCGGAAATCTGAAGCTACTGCGCTGATACGAAAGTAAAAAATAGCTGACCCGTCGCGTTGCGGGTCGGTAATCATCAATAATCCTTCTCCAATTCCAATCCTCTGCGTGTTTATTCATCAATATTCTTCCCATTGCACTTTATATAGTTACATAACGTGATATTTCCCTTAATCATTATAACGATCATTAATTAATTCTCCTTACCTGCCGATAATGCAAAGGCTTTAGGTAACACCTGCATATATAAACAAAATAATGGAGCGTTAATTATTATGAGAAAGTTATTAGTTTGTTTTGAAAATGTTAAAGTCGGAAAGAAACTGGCAACCGGTTTCGGGCTTGTTCTGTTACTCAGCGTGGCGGTCGCGATCTGTGGCATTAAAAACCTTAATGATATCTCCGGGCGTGCCGAGAAAATCAGTCAGTTAAAAGTGATCACCGATCAGTTTGCTTTATCGAAAGATGCAAGGCTGCAATATGTCAAAACCCATGATGAAAAGTTCATCGGCATTAACGAAGCAGGATTGAAACAGGTCGATCTCAAGATAGAAAGTTTGCAGGCCTACAAGTGGCGTCCTGAGCAGCTGGAGTTGCTGCGGACATTACCGGGCGCGATGCAGGGCTATCGGGAGCAGCGCGCGGAAACGGTCAGCGAAACCCGCAAACGTGAAAGCATTGTCGGCTCGCTGGGTCTGACCAAAGAAGAGGCCGACGTGACGCGTCTGGCACAGGCGTATTCGCAGGATCCCGCCACGGCGGTCACGGCGAATGCGTTGAATGAAATCGGCAAGCACCTCACCGGCGTAGCGGTGCGCGTCAAACTGCTTGAACTCCAGAATACCGAAGAGGCGCAGCAGGCGTTGGTACGATTCATCGCTGAATCGATTCAACTTATGGATGCAGTGAAACCGCAGCTGAGCGCGGCGGATGCTAATGCGTTAAGCGACGTGGTGCGTTCGGTGGGCGCGAAACAAGAAAGTGCACAGGCGTATCTGGCTTCTTATCTTGCCGAAGAGCAGGCAACGAAAATGCTTGCGAAGTCTGGCATGGCGCTGACGACGGCCAGCAGTTCCCTGTTTCAGGAAGAGCTGAAATCGACGCATTCGGATATCAATCAGGCGATTTTATGGATGTCGATGATCATGGTGGCGGCGGTGCTGTTAAGCATTGCAATCGCGTTCATTATCACTCGCCAAATCACCACGCCGCTGTCCGCGACGTTGCGCGTTGCACAGCAAATTGCCCGTGGCGATCTGCGTGCTCATCTGGAGACCACACGTCGTGATGAACTGGGTGAACTGATGCAGGCAGTAGGTGCAATGAACGACGAGCTGCGCCGCATTATCGGCGACATCCGCAGCGGTGTGTCGCAGGTCAGTCTTGCGTCGGGCGAAATTGCGGCGGGGAATAATGATCTGTCCGCGCGCACCGAAGAGCAGGCCGCTGCGCTGGAAGAAACGGCGGCCAGCATGGAGCAGTTAACCGCGACGGTGAAACAGAATGTCGACAATATTCACCACTCCAGCCAGCTGGCGCGCAAGACCTCTGAGACGGCCAACAAGGGCGGCACACTGGTCAATCACGTGGTGAAAACCATGAATGAGATCACCGCCAGTTCAGGCAAAATTGGTGAAATCACTACCGTCATCAACAGCATTGCATTCCAGACCAATATTCTGGCGCTGAATGCGGCGGTCGAAGCGGCGCGTGCCGGTGAGCAGGGGAGAGGTTTTGCGGTGGTGGCCAGTGAAGTAAGAAGTCTGGCGCAGCGCAGCGCGCAGGCTGCAAAAGAGATCGAGGAGCTGATTGGCGAATCGGTCGAGCGTATCAGCGCCGGGTCTGAGCTGGTCGAACAGGCAGGCACGACGATGCATGACATCGTGACGTCCATCGGTAATGTCACTGAAATTCTGAATGAAATTGCTCAGGCGTCAGATGAGCAGAACCGCGGGATCTCTCAGGTCGGGGAAGCGATTATCGAGATGGATAACGTGACTCAGCAAAACGCTGCGCTGGTGGAGGAGTCTTCTGCCGCCGCCAACGCGCTGCGCGATCAGGCGCAAAGCCTGGCGGGTTCCGTTTCACGTTTTGTGACCGAGTAATTGTTTTATTGCTCACTGCGCTATTGCGGCGCAGTGAGTTTTTTACCACAGCCGTATGCAATCAGCTGGTGGTTTTTAACTGCGGATAGCGTTTGAAAATCGTCAGACACCAGACAAAGGCGATACAGCCGAGGAATCCGCCGGCGTAGCCGACGTCGCTCATTGCCAGATGCAAACTCACCTGATTGCCGATCAATGCGCCCGCGCCGATCCCGATATTGTAGATACCCGACAGCAGCGCCATCGATACGTCAGTAGCGTCGGAGGCCAGTCCGAGTACGCGAACCTGCATCGCCAGTCCGATAATCATCATCGCCAGCCCCCAGACCACGCACAGAATCGAAATGCTGACCGGGTACGCCGCCGCTAAGAACAGCAGCAACATGCTGAGTGTAACCATCAGGATCGGGCCGCTGAGCATCGCTGCCGGGAAGCGGTTGCCGAACACGCTGAAAATAATGCTGCCGAAAATCCCCGCACCACCAAAAATCAGCAGCAGGAAGGTAGTAAAGTTCTCACCCATATCCGCGACGGTCTGAATAAACGGCTCAATATAACTGTAAGCAGTGTAGTGAGCGGTCACTATCAGCGCGGTCAGAATATACATGCCGACCAGGGCCGGACGGCGGAACAGCATCGGGACGCTTTTCAGGGAGCCGGTATGTTCGCTTGGCAACGGCGGCAGCAGTTTGATCAGGCAAATCAGCGTCAGCAGCGCAACGCCGCCAATGCACATAAAGGTGGTTCGCCAGCCGAGATACTGGCCGATGAGGCGGCCAAGCGGCAGGCCAAGCACCATCGCCAGCGCGGTGCCGGTGGCTAACATACTGAGCGCCTGCGTTTTTTTACCGGCCGGTGCCACGCGGATAGCCAGCGAGGCGGTAATCGACCAGAAAATGGCGTGGGAGAGGGCGATACCGACGCGTGACGCCACCAGACTCCAGAAATCCCAGGCCACGACGGAGAGTGCGTGGCTGACGATAAACAGGCAGAAGATCACGATCAGCAGGCGCTTTCGCTCGACGTTGCGGGTCAGCAGCATCAGCGGCAGCGACATCAGCGCGACCACCCAGGCGTAAATGGTGAGCATCAGGCCGACCTGCGCCGTCTTCATATTGAAACTGGCGGCGATGTCGGAGAGTAATCCGACCGGCACAAATTCGGTGGTATTGAAGATAAAGGCGGCGACCGCCAGCATCACAACGCGAAGCCATGCTGTCCTGCGCAAAACGGTATCTGATTGCATTGAAATTTATGACTTATTAGAAGGTGTAAAGACCAGGCTCGCTTCTCAGGAAGCCTTTTGAGGGCATAGTGTGTTTTATTTGTTCTAAAAATGAAATAGAAAATTGGCCTAACAGAAAAATGTTTTAGGGACAATTTTAGTTATGGAAAGTGAGAGGCAGATCACCCGTTTAGGCGACATGGCGTTATTGCGGGTGCCAGCACCAGTGCCACGGTTCGTAGATGAATCCCCACGGGTTGTTCAGCGGAAAAGACATCACGAAGCCAAAGCGCGCGGCGTTGGCTTTCAGCCATGCGAAAGCGTCGGTTTCACCGAACACGCCGGTGACTTCATCACAACCGGGAGTATTGATATCCACGGCGCAGCCGGTGTGATGCTCGCTGCATCCGGGCGGTGCCAGTGAGGTAAAGAAGTTTTCGGGCGGAAGTCCGGCATCCTGCTTCGCGCGGATAAGACCCGCCTGATATTCCAGACTGCGCCACGCGGATACCAGATAAATGGCGATGCCTTCGGCGGCGGCCTGCTGTTTCATCGTCCGCCATGCCTGCGCGGCAGGGGAGATCAGACGGTAGATTTTACCGGTGTCCGCATCGGTCTCTGCGTCCACAAGTAAGTGCTCACTTACTTGCTCGAAGTACGGCAGAGTGCGGTGTGCGATAACCAACGGGTCGATGATCAGATCCCGCAACATCTGGTCTGTTTTGGTTTTCAGCACCGCCTGATTCATGCCTCTTCTTTCCCTTTGCGCGTCATTGCGTCGGTCATCGCCCGCGCCGAACTGCGCATAGAATGCTTGTAACGCGAAGCCGCTGACACCAGCGCGTTCAGCAATTGTGTATCCTGCTGATGTTGCTGATATTCCGGGTGCCACTGCACGCCAAGGCAAAAGTCATAGCCTTCGCACTCGATGCCTTCGATCACGCCGTCCGGCGCATACGCATTAATGCGGCAACCTTCGCCGACAGATTTCACCGCCTGATGATGCGAACTGTTGACCTCATAGTGCAGGCTGTCAACGCAGCGGCTAAGCAGCGACCCTTTGACGATCTCAACCTGATGGCGAGCGCGCTTTTTGCCTCCGGCATTTTCGGTATCGACGGTGGTGCTGTGCTCGAGCGCATCAGGCAGCGCATCGGGAATATGCTGATGCAACGTGCCGCCGGTAAGGACTGCCAGCAGTTGCTGGCCGCCACAGATGCCCAGCAGCGGCATGTTGCGCTGCATCGCGCCTTTGACGATGGCTTTTTCGAATTCGGTGCGGCCAGGTTTCAGTCGCACCTGACTGCTGGTCTGCTGCTCATTGAACAACTCGGGTGGGACGTCAAACGCGCCGCCGGTCACAACAATCCCGTCGCACAGCACGAGATACTCATCCGCCAGATCGGCATGATGCGGCAATGCCAGCGGTACAGCCCCCAGCTCTGCCAGACTTTCCATGTAGTTCTGACGTAAGGCGTACCATGGAAAGTCGGCGTAGCCCCCGGCTTCCTCGCTGTCGAGCGTGACCCCGATTACCGGTCTGGATTGAAATTTTGTATGCATTCTCCCGATTCCCTGCCATGAAGATGAAAAACAACCAGAAAATTAACCATATCAAGGGGCGGTCAGCTCAAACAATATAAATTATCAATGAATGCAATTTTCAGGATTTACCTCTACTTTTTTAAACCATTTGGATGATGTGGTTGTTTATTTTTCATGCTAAATCAGCGTATTCCTGACAAAATTCCGGGCGGCGTTGACAGTTCCTGAAAATTTTCTGCTTCCTTCTTCAACTTTCATTCTCATTTAGTCCTTAACATTGGCTACCTCTAAAGGCTAAATTAGCGGGTATAATTCATCCGGATGATTGAAATACATATTCTTAATTACTAACGAAATCTTTACGTTGTCCTAAAAACAGCCACCCGTGGTTTTCAGGGATAATGGTTTTTTTGCCGAACAATAAAATCTCTGGTTGAAGGTCAATTTTCAGCTGTTTTCTCCTCATCAATACTGCGAAATCAAGAAATTTATGCTGCCGACTGCCTCATCTCGCTCTAAAAAACGCACCTTCGTGTGGGTCATCATCGCCATCATCATTGCGGCGATCCTGGTCTGGTTCTTTGCTTTCCATCAGAGTTCGTCCGAATCCGCGGGTAAAAAAGGACCAGGGCGCGGCGGTATGCGCGCGATGCGCGGCCAGATGATGATGGGGATGGATACGCCGGTGCAGGCCGGAAAAGCCACGCAGGCGGATGTGCCGGTCTATCTGCGTGCGCTGGGTACCGTGGTGGCGAATGCCACCGTGACGGTCACCAGCCGGGTCGATGGCCAGCTGATGAAGGTGTATTTCACCGAAGGGCAGAAAGTCGAGCAGGGGCAGTTGCTGGCGCAAATTGATCCGCGCAGCTATCAGGCGACGCTTGAGCAGTATCAGGGCTCACTGGCGCAGAATCAGGCGCTGTCGAGAAGCGCTGAGCTGACGCTGGCGCGTTACCGCAAACTGTATGCGCAGGACTCTTTAGCGCGTCAGGATCTGGAAAGCCAGATTGCGACCGCCGGGCAGTACGCCGGGGCGATGAAAGCCGATCAGGCGCAAATAGATGCCGCCAAACTGAATCTTGAGTTCGCGAAAATCACCGCGCCGGTCAGCGGCCACGTAGGGTTACGTCTGGTCGATCCGGGCAATATGGTCACCAGCAGCTCAACGACCGGTATCGTCACCATTACCCAGACGCAGCCGATTGCTGTCACCTTCAGCGTGCCGCAAAGCAATCTGCAAACCCTGCTCAAAGCGCTGCGCGGCGGCAATAAACTGCCGACCACCGCCTTTAATCAGGACGGCAGCGAAGTGCTCGATCAGGGCCAGCTGCAATTTATCAGTAATGAAATTGATAGCAGCACCGGCAGTATCAAGCTGAAAGCGCTGTTCAATAATGCGGATGAAAAACTCTATCCAAACCAGTTTGTGAACGCCCGCTTACAGGTTTCTACGCTCAAAGACGCCACGGTTATTCCGGCAGCGGCGTTGCAGTTGAGCAGTAACGGCGATTTTGTGTACGTGATCAAAGCTGATAACACCATCGAGCGCCGCGCGGTGAAATCCGGGCCGGACTTTGGTGACAGCCAGGTAGCGATATTGTCGGGCGTGAAGCCGGGCGAACAAGTGGTGACGACCGGCATTGATCGTCTGACAAACGGCGCGAAAGTGCAGGTGGTGACCGCCAATACCGAGGATGCCGCCGCTGCCGGTTCTTCGAAAGCGCGTGAGCAAGGCGCTGGTGTCGATAAAGCCACGACCGGCAAAGACAGCGGGCCGAAATGAATCCTTCACGCCTCTTTATTCAAAGGCCGGTTGCGACCATTCTGCTGATGGTCGCCGTGCTGCTGTCGGGCATTTTTGCCTACAACATGCTCTCTACCTCGGCGCTGCCGCAGGTCGATTATCCGACTATTCAGGTGACCACGCTCTATCCGGGTGCCAGTCCGGACGTGATGGCGTCGGGGATTACCGCGCCGCTTGAACGCCAGCTCGGCCAGATGGCCGGTTTGAGCCAGATGTATTCCACCAGCGCCAGCGGCTCTTCGATCATTACGCTGAAATTCTCGCTGGATCTGTCTCTCGACGTCGCCGAGCAGGAAGTGCAGGCCGCAATCAACGCCGCCGACAGCCTGCTGCCGAAAGATTTACCCAATCCGCCGACCTATAAAAAAGTGAACCCGGCGGATGCCGCAGTACTGACGCTGGCCGTCACCTCCGAATCGCTGCCGCTGACCAAAGTGCAGGATTTGGTGAACACCCGCGTAGCGCTGAAGCTTTCGCAAATTTCCGGCGTCGGCATGGTGACGCTGGCGGGCGGGCATCAGCCTGCCATCCGCGTCCAGGTAGATCCACGCAAACTGGCGGCGCATAACCTCACGCTGGAATCCATTAACACGCTGATCGGTAACAGCAACGTCAACGGTTCCAAAGGCGGTTTCGACGGCCCGCATCATTCGATCACCATTGATGCTAACGATCAGCTGCGCACCGCGTCCGAATACGCCAACCTGATTGTGACTTACGAAAACGGCGCTGCGCTGCGTTTGCGCGATATCGCCACGCTGTCCGAAGCGCCTGAAAACCAGTATCTGTCCGCGTGGGCGAATAAAGAACCGGCGATCATTATCAGCGTTCAGCGCCAGCCCGGTGCCAACGTGATTCAGGTGGTGGATGCGATTAAAGCCCAGTTGCCGAAATTGCAGGAAGCGCTGCCGGACTCGGTCAAAGTCAGCATTCTGTCTGACCGGACCCAGACCATCCGTGCCTCGATCAGCGACGTTCAGTTCGAATTGTTGCTGTCGATTGCGCTGGTGGTGATGGTGACCTTCCTGTTCCTGCGTAACGTGGCGGCGACCCTTATCCCAAGCGTCGCGGTGCCGCTGTCGCTAATCGGCACCTTCGGTGTGATGTACCTGTGCGGCTTCAGCCTGAATAACTTATCGCTGATGGCCCTGACCATCGCCACCGGCTTCGTTATCGATGACGCCATCGTGGTGGTGGAAAACATTTCGCGACGCCTGGAAGAGGGCGAAACCCCGATGCAGGCGGCGCTGAAAGGCTCGAAACAGATCGGTTTCACCATCATTTCCCTGACTTTTTCTCTTATCGCCGTACTGATCCCGCTGCTGTTTATGGGTGACGTGGTGGGGCGCCTGTTCCGCGAATTTGCCATCACGCTGGCGGTGTCGATACTGGTGTCGATGGTCGTCTCGCTGACGCTCACCCCGATGCTGTGTGCCTATTTGCTGCGCCATACGCCGGAGGAAAAACAGAGTAAGTTCTACCGCAAAGGCGGCGAATTCTTCGATAAGATGATCGCCGGTTATGACCGCATGTTGATCGTGGTGCTTAACCATCAAAAACTCACCCTGCTGGTTGCCGCCGCCACGTTAGTTTTCACCGCGCTGCTGTATGTGATTGTGCCAAAAGGCTTCTTCCCGTCGCAGGATACCGGGATGATTCAGGGCATTACGCAGGCGTCGCAGGACGTGTCCTTTGGCGAAATGGGGCGCCGTCAGCAGTTACTGGCTGCCGCGATTCTCAAAGATCCGGATGTCGAAAGCGTCGCTTCAACCATCGGCGTGGACGGCAATAACACCAGCCTGAACAGCGGCCGGTTGCAGATCAGCCTGAAATCTTTTGATGAACGCAGCGAACGTGCGCCGGCGATCATCGAGCGTCTGAAACAGGAAACTGCCGGTGTGCCGGGTATCGAACTGTATTTGCAGGCATCGCAGGATCTGACCGTTGACGATCAGGTGACGCCGAGTCAATACCAGTTCACGCTCGATGATTCAGACAGCGAAAATCTGGTGGAGTGGACGCCGAAACTGCTGGCGAAACTCAGCGAGCAGCCGGAATTTGGCGATGCGGTCAGCAACCTGCAAAATCAGGGGCAAATAGCCTACGTGGAATTAGATCGCGACGCCGCCGCGCGTTACGGCATTACGGCGTCTGACGTCGATACCGCGCTGTACAACGCCTTCGGTCAGCGTCTGGTGTCCACCATCTTTACTCAGGCTAACCAGTACCGCGTGGTGCTGGAAGTTGCGCCGCAGTTCCAGCAGTCGCCTGCTTCGTTCGATGACATCTATCTGGCGAGCAACGCCACGACATCAGCGACCAGCAGCACAACCTCAAACAGCAACGCGGCGTCCTCAACGACCACCGCATCAGGCAGTTCCACGTCATCCACCAGCACCAGCAGTTCCAGCAATGGTATGGTGAAACTGACGTCGATCGCCAAAATCCACATGCGCACCGGCGCGCTGTTGCAGGCACGCCTTAACCAGTTCCCGGCGGTAACGGTTTCCTTCAACCTTAACGACGGTTATTCGCTGGAGCAGGCGCAGCAGGCGATCAAAACGACCATAGCGGATATCGCAATGCCGGACAGCATCACGCTGCGCTATCAGGGGGCGGCAGCCTCGTTTGAAAGCGCGACCGGCAATACGCTGTGGCTGATCCTCGCCGCGCTGCTGACCATGTACGTGGTGCTCGGCATTCTGTACGAAAGCTTTATCCATCCGGTGACCATTCTTTCCACGCTGCCGTCGGCGGCGGTGGGCGCGCTGTTGTCGCTGATCTTTGCCGGAACCGAGTTCAGCCTGATCGCGTTGATCGGGGTGATCCTGCTGATCGGGATCGTCAAAAAGAACGCCATTATGATGATCGACTTCGCACTGGAAGCGGAAAATAAGCAGGGGTTATCGCCGCGTGAGGCAATTCATCAGGCCTGTTTACTGCGTTTTCGCCCGATCATGATGACCACCATGGCCGCGCTGCTCGGTGCATTGCCGCTGATGCTGGCCAGCGGATCCGGCGCGGAACTGCGCCAGCCGCTGGGGCTTGTGATCGTCGGCGGTCTGATCTTCAGTCAGATCCTGACGCTGTTCTCCACGCCGGTGATCTACCTGATGTTCGACAACCTTTCGCACCGCTTTAATCCGCGCCACCGTCGTGCCGCGCAGCGGGCGGACAACCGATGAATATCTCGCGCTTCTTCATCCTGCGGCCGGTCGCCACCCTGCTGCTGACGCTGGCGGTTCTGCTGCTTGGTCTGCTCGGTTACCGTTTGCTGCCGGTCGCGCCGCTGCCGCAGGTGGATTTCCCGACCATTCTGGTCAGCGCCAGTTTGCCGGGTGCCAGCCCTGAAACCATGGCGGCTACCGTCGCCACGCCGCTGGAAAGGGCGCTCGGGCAGATTGCGGGCGTCACGGAGATGACCTCGCGCAGCTCGCAAAGCTCCACCAGCGTGATTTTGCAGTTCGATTTAGATCGTGACATTAACGGCGCAGCGCGTGACGTGCAGGCGGCGATCAACGCTTCCCGCGCGTTGCTGCCGAGCAGCATGCCGTCGCTGCCGACCTACCGCAAAGCCAACCCGTCGGATGCGCCGATTATCATGCTGGCGCTGACGTCGGCCACGCGCAGCAAAGGCGAGCTGTACGATATCGCCTCCAGCCAGCTGCAACAGAAAATAGCGCAGGTGAACGGCGTCGGACAGGTGTCTCTGGTCGGCTCCGCGCTGCCGGGCGTGCGGATTGATTTACGTCCGGAAGCGGTCACGTCCTACGGCATTTCCCTCGACACCATCCGTTCGGCCATTGCCAACAGCACCAGCAACCTGCCTAAAGGTCTGCTGCAAGGCTCGAACCAGTCATGGATGATCGAAGGCAACGGTCAGCAAAGTACCGCAGCACAGTACAAAACGCTGATCATCACCTACATCAACGGCGCGGCGATCCGCCTCAGCGACGTCGCCAATGTCTATGATTCGGTCGAAGATAAATACAACGTCGGCTATTACAACAGCACGCCGTCGGTGATGATCGGCGTAACGCGTCAGGCGGGCGCGAACATGCTGGAAACCATCGAGGCGATCAAAGCCGCGCTGCCGCTGATGAAAGAAAGCCTGCCGGGCGACGTCCAGCTCAATCTGGCGCTCGACCGCTCCCCGAACGTCTCCGCTTCCCTGCGCGATACAGAAATGACCCTGCTGGAAGCCACGCTGCTGGTAATTGCGGTGGTGTTTGTTTTCCTGCGCAACTGGCGCGCGGTGCTGATCCCTGCGCTGGCGCTGCCGGTTTCCCTGATCGGCACTTGTGCGGTGATGTATCTGCTCGGCTACAGCCTCGATAACCTGTCGCTGATGGCGCTGATTATCGCCACCGGCTTTGTGGTCGATGACGCCATCGTGGTGCTCGAAAATATTACGCGGCATATCGAAGAAGGTATGGGGCCGGTGCGTGCGGCTATCAAAGGCGCACAGGAAGTCAGCTTTACCGTGCTTTCAATGACGCTGTCGCTGATCGCCGTATTTATCCCGATCCTGCTGATGGGCAGCATCGTCGGGCGTCTGTTCCGCGAATTTGCGGTGACGCTCAGCGTCTCACTGATCATCTCCATGCTGGTCTCGCTCAGCCTGACGCCGATGCTCTGCGCACGTTTTCTGAAACGTAAACCGCCGGTGGAAAAACGTCAGCCGCGCATTTATCGCATGATCGAACGCGGCCTCAACAAACTACTGGCCGCCTATTCTGTGGCGCTCGGCTGGGTGATGCGCCATCAGCTGATCACGCTGGTCGGGCTGTTCCTGACGGTGCTGCTCAACTTTTACCTGTATACCGTGGTGGAAAAAGGCTTCTTCCCGGATCAGGACACCGGCATGTTGATGGGCATGTTGCGGGCGGATCAGAACACGTCGTTTCAGTCGATCCAGCCGCAGGTGCTGAAATACAGCAAGATAATCCAGGACGATCCGGCCGTGGAGGCAGTGATGAGTTCTGCGGGCAGCGGCGGGTTTGGGTCACGCAATACCGCAACGTTTTTCGTGCGCCTGAAAGATTTCGATAAACGCACCGCCAACGCCAATCAGGTGGCTAATCGCCTGATGATGGAAACCGCCAAAGTGCCGGGATCGCAGCTGTTTCTGATGGCGGCGCAGGACTTGCACATCGGTGGGCGCAGCGCCAACGCCCAGTATCAGTACAGCTTACAGGCCGACGATCTTTCCCTGCTGCGCGAATGGGCGCCGAAAGTGAAAGCCGCGCTGGCAGCACTGCCGGAGCTGACCGGCGTCGATTCGGACTCGCAGACCGGCGGGCAGGAAGTGATGCTTAATATCGATCGCGACCGCGCCACGCAGCTCGGTGTTAACGTGAAGATGATCGATACTTTGCTCAACAACGCCTTCAGCCAGCGGCAGATCGCGACAATCTACAAAACGCTTAACCAGTATCACGTGGTGATGAACCTGACGTCGGATTACACCGGCAATCCTGATGTACTGAACCAGCTGTATGTAGTGACCGACGCAGGTAAACAGATCCCGCTGTCGGCCTTTACCTCGTTCAGCGGCGCGAATGCACCCCTCTCGGTGGCGCATCAGGGGCAGACGGCAACCACGACCATCGCCTTTAACCTGGCCGACGGTTACGCGCTGGAACAGGCGCAGGCCGCGCTGAAAACCGCGATGGCGAAAATTGGTTTGCCGGATACCATTCAGGGCAGCTATGCCGGTACGGCGCAGGCGTTCCAGGCGCTGGCAAGCTCCATGCCGTGGCTGATTCTGGCGGCGCTGGCGGCGGTGTATATCGTCCTCGGCGTGCTGTATGAAAGCTACATTCATCCGCTGACCATTCTCTCAACGCTGCCGTCAGCCGGCCTTGGCGCACTGCTGCTGATGCTGATGACCGGCACGCAACTGACGGTGATCGCGCTGATCGGGATCCTTTTGCTGATCGGCATCGTGAAGAAGAATGCGATCATGATGATCGACTTCGCGCTCGACGCCGAACGCCGCCTCGGCCTTTCGCCACAGCAGGCGATCATTCAGGCTTGCCTGATGCGTTTTCGCCCGATCCTGATGACCACGCTGGCGGCGTTCTTTGGCGCATTGCCACTGGCGCTTGGCAGCGGCGGCGATGCAGATCTGCGCAGCCCGCTGGGGCTGGCAATCGCTGGGGGGCTGGCGCTGAGCCAGATCCTGACGTTATTCACCACGCCGGTGGTGTACTTGTACATGGATCGCACAAGCCGCGCGACGCATCGCCTATGGCATCGTCTGCGCCCGCACACTACGTCGCCGGAGGTCAGTTCACATGACCGATAAAACAATGAATTCTTACCCTGAAGCGAATCTGATGACTTTGCAAAAATCCCGTACTATGGCGTTCCGTCTTGTTCCGCTGGCGCTGGCATTATTCGTCAGCGCCTGTACCGTCGGGCCGGATTACCAACGGCCTGACGTCGCCATGCCGACGGCGTTTAAAGAAGCCAAAGGCTGGACGGCGGCGATTCCTAAAGATAACCAGAGCAAAGGTGACTGGTGGACGGTGTATCAGGACCCGGAGCTGTCTTCGCTGCTGAGTCAGGTGAAGATTTCCAACCAGAACGTCGCGCAGTACGCCGCGCAATACCGTCAGGCGCAGGCGTTAGTTACCCAGGCGCGTTCGGATCTCTATCCTTCCGTCGATGCCTCTGTTGGCAGCACGCGCAGCGGTACGTCATCGACCGTCACCAAAAAACAGTCGGCTGAACTCAGCGCCAGCTGGGAGCTGGATCTGTGGGGCAAACTGCGCCGCTCGGCAGAAGAGCAGGACGCCAGCGCGCAGGCGAGCAAGGCCGATCTTGCCGACGCCACGCTCAGTGCGCAGTCCGAACTGGCGCAGGATTACTTTCAGCTGCGGGTGATGGATCAGCAGATCGCCCTGTATCAGCGCAGCATCGAGGCATATCAGCGTTATCTGACCGTCATTCAGAATCAGTATGAAGGCGGTAACGCCTCACGCGCCACGCTGGCGCAGGCACAGACGCAGCTGGAAAGCACCAAAGCCTCGGCGCTCGATCTGCAATGGCAGCGCGCCCAGCTCGAGCACGCTATCGCGGTGCTGATCGGTAAACCGCCGGCGCAATTCAGCCTTGCCGCGCGCGATGTCAAACTGACTCTGCCGCAGATCCCTGATGCTTTACCTTCTCAGCTGTTGCAGCGTCGACCAGATATTGCCGCCGCTGAACGCACCATGGCCTCTTCCAACGCCGCCGTCGGTGTCGCGACCGCAGCGTATTATCCGGATCTGACCTTAAGCGCCAGCGGTGGATTCGCCAGTTCAGCGTTCCATAACCTGTTCTCACTGCCGAACCGCGTCTGGTCTTTAGGCCCGGAACTTAGCCAGACGGTGCTGGATTTTGGTTCGACCCGTGGCAAAGTCGCACAGGCCGAAGCTGCCTATGATGCCGACGTCGCCGGTTATCGCCAAAGCGTGTTAACCGCGATGCAGGAAGTGGAAGATTATCTGGTCGAACTGCACACACTGGATAACGAACTCATCGCCCGCCAGAACGCCGCCGATTCCGCCAAAGAATCCGCGCGCGTGACGTACAACCAGTATCAGGCCGGGATGATTGACTACCTTGACGTCGCCAGTACCGAGAATACCAGCCTGACCCAGCAGCAAAGCGTCCTGTCGCTGGTCAGCACTCAGATGGTAACCAGCGTTAAGCTTATCGCCGCACTGGGCGGTGGCTGGGATGGGGATGTGGGGAAATAGTGTATTTTGAAGTGCTGTATTAAACTCCCTCCCAGCCCCCCCTTCGCAGGAGGAGAAGCTAAAACCGTCGGCAGTGAGTGACTCGATCGGCGCCTTCCCCTCTCATGAGGAGAAGGCTGGGATGGGGTGTTAACTTTTACTAGACCAGAACAATCGGCTATCTTGTTATTTCCCGGCTTTCCGCGCCTTCGCCACATCCTCCGCAGTAACTTCGGCCGCGTGATTCCCCCAGCTGGCGCGCAGGGTGTTGGTTAACTCTGCAGCCTGCTGGTCGGTCAGTGTCCAGCCGTAGGCGGGCATGGTGTTGGACATATGCTCTGCCGTCACCGGCGTCTGGCCACCGTTGAGGATCACCCTTAACAGCGTTTGCGGATTTTCAGCGTTGACGGTCAGATTGCCCGCCAGCGCCGGGATCGTATAGTCTTTCCCGCCGCCGTTCACACCGTGGCAGGTCGAGCAGTAGCGCATAAAGGTCTGCTGCCCGGCAGGCGTCGCGACGGCAACTTTCGCGGGTTTATCCGGTGTCTCCGTTTTGAGACTCAGCAGATACACCGCCATGCTGTTGAGATCCGCATCGGTCATAAACTGCGTGCTGTTAGTGATCACTTCCCCCATCGGGCCACTGACCGCGTCGTGTGCGTTGCGACCCGTTTTCAGCAATGTGACCAGCTCCGGCTGGCTGACGTTGAGGCCGCGCAGTGAAGGCGCAGACCAGCCATCGAGTTCACCACCGCTTAGAAACGCCGTGCTTTGCTCATCGACCGCTTTCTCCTGCTGCGCCCAGCCGCGTGGTGTATGGCAGGCACCGCAGTGTCCGGCGCCCTGCACCAGATACGCACCCCGGTTCCATTCGGCACTTTGACTGGCCTGCGGTGTGTATTCGCCTTCCTCGAGGAAAATGCTGTTCCACACGTGCAGCGGCCAGCGGATCGACATCGGCCAGCTGATGTCATTGTCGCGGTTGGCGACTGGCTGTGGCTTCACCTCTTTCATCAGATAGTCGTACAGCGCGCGCATATCCTTGCCGCTCATTTTCACATAAGAGGTGTACGGCATAGCCGGATAAAGCGGATGCCCGTCTTTGGCGATGCCCTGACGCATCGCTTTGTCAAACTCTTCAAAGCGGTAACCACCGATGCCAGATTTCACGTCGGGCGTGATATTGGTCGAATAGATCTCACCAAGCGGCGTCGCAAAACGCACGCCACCCGCCAGATCCGCGCCTGTCGATGATGTGTGACAGGCCGCGCAGTCGGCGGACTTAGCGACATATTCTCCTTCGGACATCGCCATCGCAGAGCCTGCCGTCGCCATCAGTGTGGCGAAAATCATCAGCTGTTTCATGCGTTCACCTTCTTCATGGCTGTCAGTTCGTTCACTGCGCGCCAGGCCTGATCCACCGCCGAGTTAGCATACGGGCTCCAGTCGGAGTCGGAGTTCGCAATAGTGATGCGCCCGACCGGCTGACGGGCGAGCTGGATGGTTTTCTGCGACTGCTCTTCGTCGTCGAACATCCCGCTGAGGAAGTAGGAATAGCCGTGTGACCAGCGGTTGACGGTGATCGCCATGATGTCCCGCTGATGATCGAAACCGGCTTCGCCGAACATGCCTTGTAGCTGATCGCGGATCATTTTTTCATGCGCATCAAACGACGTACCGAGTAACAGCGCGCGGCCTTTGCGAGACTGTTCGCGTGGGCTGAGGCCGCTGCCTGGCAGCGTCGGCACGTAGACCATATGCAGGCCAATCGGCTGATTCGGATCGCGTGGATGCTGATAACCGCCCATATCCACCGGATAATCCAGCTTCACGCGGCTATAAGGCGCGCCGGGGGAGTAGATTTCATGAACGCCGAGTTTGATAAACGGCTGCCAGTTGCGGATCACCACTTTGGTATACACCAGCGGCGCTTTGACGTTCACCTTCAGCGCGGCTTTCTGGGCGTCGGCAATTTCCGGCACCAGATAGGGGATCATCATATTGTAACCGGCCATCACCGCCTGTCCGGCGCGGACGCGGTGCAGCTGTGAGCCGGTCATGTAAGTCACCTCAACCGCCGGTTTCCCCTCATGTTCCACGTTGGCGACGTGCATGCCGGTGCTGTTCAGACGCAGGCGCACCGGTTGCCCGCTCTTATCGAGCTGGCTGTAATCGAATTTCGCCAGCACGATATCTTCCATCGTATTGCCCGGCGCGACCTGCGGGATCAGATGACGCACCATCAGGCGCGCAAGACCGGCGTTGCCGTCCGGGAAGTGGAAAATGTAAGGCTGATCGAGATCTTCCAGCGATTCTGCGTCCAGCGGCGGTAATCCCATGCTTTCCAGCCCCGGCAGGGCACAGATGCGCGCATCGCTGCATGAGGTGGCATCGATCCCGACCGCCTGAAAATCATTGGTGCGCTGCTGGAAATAACGGATCGCCATCTCACTCAGCCCGACTTTTTCACGCAGGAACTGGGTATAACTGTGCCCGTCCACCCAGGCGACTTTATCTTCCTGACTCATCCCGTGCAGATAATCTTTTTCTTCGGTATGCAGGGCGATAAGCGCCTTACGGTCAGATTCCGGTAGCGGGAAATCATTGATGAAATCGCGGATATCGCGCCCGTTGAGGCGATCCGGTGGGATATCATCGGCCACCGCGCGGCCCGGATCGCCGCTGACGATTTTATCGACGCCAAAGTTTTTGCGATCAAAGTACACGCCACGGCTCAGGTGCAGATCCGGATAGAACGTCTGATCGAAGTCCTTCGCCATCGTTTCTATATCGACGTTCAGCGTTTTCAGCAGCCCCATCGCTACCGGGCTGAAGTTGGTGCGCGGCGACTGGAAAGACTCACTGCCGCCGTAACCGAGCAGGGTTTTATCCTCGACATGGAATTCATTGCGCTTGGCGTGCCCGCCAAAATCATCATGGTTGTCCAGCAGTAAAATCCGCTGCTGCTTGCCATGTTGTTCCTACCAGAAACACGCCGCCGCCAGACCGCTTATCCCGGCACCGACGACCACCAGATCAAACTCATCCTCCACCGGTAAACTGGACGGATCGACCTTTTTACCTTCGCGCCCGAGTATATGCGCCGCCTCGTAAGAACCCTGATGATTACCGCGTAGCCCGGTCAGGGAAGGCGGATAATACAGCGTCTGCGCCGCCGTTTGCGGCGAGGCCTTCAGCGCCTCAAACGGCGTCATACCAGCGGTCACGGTAATCGCCACACCATTTAAAAAATCACGACGAGTGATGCCCATATTGTTTCCTTAAATTGCCCACTATCAACCCGCACTGAAGCAGCGCGGCAAAAGTCTTACGCTAAAAAAAATTATCAATGTTTTAACAATTTTAACATAAAGAGCGACTTAGAGCGTGATGGCGGGCGCAAATGAGGAAGGAGGAAATTTTGCCGAGAGGGCTGAACTGATTGGAAGTCGTGCCGCAGGTATCAGGAGCTGAATTTAAGGGTTAGGATGATTAGAGATATTTGCTGGCTTGCTCAGTTATTAAACGTCTTACCCCTTCCTCATCTTCCCGCAAAACTGTGATCTCTTTCATACTCCTGACCACTATGTCTATACAACTATACATTCTGTGACTTAACTCAATGAAAGCGTGTTTTTTAGCCAGTGAATTGAGGGGATACAGATGATGAAACTTGGCAGCAAGATCCACGATCTGGGGAAAGCCCTGATGACGCCTATCTCGGTGATCGCCGCCGCCGGGATTTTCCTGGGGCTGGCCGCGGCGTTGCAGAATCCGTCGGTGACCGGTGAAGCGTTCACGCAGATGAAAACGTTACAGCTGGTGATCGGGTTTATCCGGCAGGTGTCCGGCGCACTGTTTGCTAACCTGCCGCTGTTCTTTGCGGTGGCGACCGCGATGGGTCTGGCCAATGCAGAGAAGGCCACAGCGGCCTTTTCCGCAGTGATCGGCTTTGTCGGGTTGCACGTCGGGGTTAATTATAGCCTGCTGGCGCAGGGGATTAGCCCGGAAACCATTACCGTTGCGAAGCTCACGTCGAAAGGCATGACCGAAAGCGATGCGATGATCTACGCGGCGGAGTTCACCAACACGCTGGGGATTTTCACCTATAACATGAGCGTGCTTGGCGGTGTACTGGTCGGTCTTATCACCATGTGGCTGCATAACCGGTTCTATACCATTGTGTTACCCACGGCGATCGCCTTCTTCGGCGGGCGTCGTTTTGTGCCGATCGTGACCATTCTGGTACTGCCGATCGTCGGGGTGCTGATGTCGCTTATCTGGCCGACCGTCGCGCAGGGGATCCAGTGGGTCGGCGAGTTGATCGGGCGAACCGGGGAAGTCGGCACCTTTATTTATGCCACTTCCGAGCGATTGCTGATCCCGACCGGCCTGCATCACATCATCAACGAAACCGTGCGCTTCACGCCGATTGGTGGCGTGACGACGGTGGATAATCAAAGCATCGTCGGTGCGCTGAATATCTTCAACGCTGCGCTGGCTAATCCGGGCATGATCTCTGACGCCGTAACCCAGCAGGCGACACGCTTTCTGGCGCAGGGAAAAATCCCGGTAATGATGTTTGGCTTACCGGCGGCGGCGCTGGCGATGTATCACTGCGCGCGCCCCGAGCATAAAGGGCGCGTAAAAGCGCTGATGCTGGCGGGTGGGCTGGCGTCGTTTACCACCGGCATCACTGAGCCGCTGGAGTTCTGCTTTATCTTCGTCTCGCCGGTGTTGTATATCCTGCACGCGGTGCTGACCGGACTCTCTTTCGTGCTGATGCAAATGTTCCACGTGATGATCGGTAACGTGCAGGGCGGCGCGATCGACTTCCTGATCTTCGGCGTGCTTGGCGGCAGCAAAACGCACTGGTGGTATCCGCTGATCCTCGGGATTATCTATGCACCTCTGTACTACTTCAGCTTCCGCTGGGTGATCCTGCGCATGCAGGTGAAAACACCGGGCCGTGAGGATGAAAATGATGCCGAGGAGCGCGCTAAACCGGCGCAGGGTACCGGTGAAAAAACCAAAAATATTATTATCGGGCTGGGCGGCGAAGGGAATATCACGGCGGTCGATTGCTGCTTCACCCGTCTGCGCGTGAAGGTGAAAGATATGTCACAGGTACAGGATGGCACGTTGATGAAAACCGGGGCGGCAGGCGTGAAACGGATCACTGACACTGACGTGCATGTAATTTACGGTCCGCAGGTTGAACAGGTCGCAAATCTGGTGAAGGCGGAGCTTTCCGGTATCGCCTAACTTTTGACTTTGGCATGGACGCTGAAGCCGTAGTTTTTCTGGTTGTAGTAGACGTCGGAAACTTCAAACAGCGAACCGTCGGTAAAGGTGACGATGGCGTGAGAATGCAACACCGGCTGGTCGCGTGACAGATTCAGCGCGAGGCGGATCTCGTTAGAAGGCAGTTCTGCTGAAATGAGCTTGGTGCTTCCCGAAGGCTGAAAACCTTTCGAGCGGATATAGGCGTATTTCGAGGACGTCATCGCCGCGCGGGTGATATCCGGGAAGCGATCGCACAACATCCAGCACTGTTCATACACAAAAGGCTCATCGCCCAGCAGGCGCAGGCGGATCATGAAATAGACTTCCGTACCTGCGGCGACGTTCAGTTCAGTAGCAATACTCTCACTCGCAGGGATGCGGCGAAAATCCAGAACCTGATTTTCAATCCGCTGATTATTTTCCTGCGCCACTTCACTGGCGGTAAGGTGCCGGTCCAGTGGCAGAATGATTTTCTGCTGTTTTGGCGGCTCAACCACAAAGGTTCCGCGCCCGCGAAAACGCGCTACTCTGCCCTGACGCACCAGATAATCCACTGCTTTTCGCGCGGTCATGCGCGATACGCCATATATCTCGCACAGCGCGGCTTCCGTAGGGATCGGGTCACCGGGTCTGATGTCGCCTGCGCTGATTTTTTCGGTCAGCTGCTGCTCAATTTGCAGGTAGAGCGGCGTGAACGAATTCTTATCAATTTTCATCAGACCTCCGGTCACTAAATAATAGCTGTTAAGGATAATTGTATAGCCGGGTATACATTCGAACAAATTGTGTTGCGGGTTTTGTGCGCTGAAATGGGTTATGAAAGCAAAAAAAAAAGGTTGCTGTTATCAGCAACCTTTATGCGCTTAGTTTATTACGCGGGCGTCAGACGCTATTGAGGTAAAACCGCGCTCGACGTAAATCCGCACGGACCGTTTTCCTGGTTTTTGAAACGCCAGCAGTTCTGATGGTACTTAGCAACCGTGTTACGGTGCGCAACGCTGATGACCGACGTTTCCGGAAGTTCGCTCAGCAACAACGCATAAACCCGATGCTCAGTTTCTTCATCCATTGCGCTGGTAGCTTCGTCAAGGAACAGCGTATCCGGCTTGATAAGCAGGGCGCGGGCAAATGACAGACGCTGCTGCTCTCCCGGCGACAGGCGCTGGCTCCAGTTAGCGTAATCATCCAGCATGGCGACCGATGCCAGATGCGGCAGGCGACATTGTTCCAGTACGTGCTGTAGCTGCTCATCGGTATATTCGCGGCTGGCGTCCGGGTAACTCAGCGCATCGCGCAGGGTGCCAATTGGAATATAACTGCGTTGCGGCAGGAACAGGTAACGCTTGCCCTGAGCCAGCGAGATATTGCCTGCGCCGTAAGGCCAGATACCGGCAATGGCGCGTAGCAGCGTCGATTTACCACAACCGGAAGGGCCGGCAATCAGCACGCGTTCACCCGGTTTCATCTCGGCGGAAACGTTACAGAACAGCGGGCTACCATCCGGCAGATTCAGCGTCAGGTTATCGAGTTTCAGCGCATGTTCCGCGCTTTCACCAACTTTGATACCGCGTGGCTGAGCGTTAACCTGATCAATCGCGGCGTTGAAACCAGCCAGACGGTTAACGGTCGCTTTCCAGTTGGCCAGATCGGTAAAGGCATCGATAAACCATGACAGTGCGCCCTGCACCTGACCGAACGCCGAGGCGATTTGCATCAGCGCACCCATCTGGATCGCACCGGCGAAATAGCGCGGTGAAGCAACCAGAATCGGGAAGATATTGGCAAACTGGCCGTAGAAGTTGGAGGCAATATTCAGGCGACGGGTGACGCGCATGATCGACCACCAGTTGGTTTTGATCGAATCAAACTTGCCGGAAAGCTGGTCACGTTCGTTTTTCTCGCCGTGGTATAGCGCAATAGCGTCGCTATTTTCACGGATACGGATCAGCCCGAAACGGAAGTTCGCCTCGAACCATTCCTGATTAAAACCAAGTTTGACCAACGGTTTACCGATCCACCAGATAATGAAGGAACCCAGAGCTGCGTACAGCAGGGCGAACCACACCATGTAGCCGGGAATATCGAAATGATGGCCGGCGAACACGAAGTTAAGCGGACCACTGATCGACCATAAAATAAACACGAAAGAGAACAGCGTGACGACGCTCGACAGCAACCCGAGAACCAGTGAAAGCGTGCCGCTGGTCAGGGCATTGAGGTCATCGGAAATACGCTGATCGGGGTTATCCACCTGATGCTGGTACTCCGTGTAATAATAGGCGTGATTGGTCAGCCACTTCTCCATATACTCTTCGGTCATCCAGCGTCGCCAGCTCATTTGCAGGCCCTGCGTCAGGTAAACCCTGTACACTGCAATGACGATGAAAAGCAGTGCCAGCCAGGTGAATTTCCACAGCTGAGCTTTGAAAACCGGGTAGTTTCTGTTTTGCAGCGCATCGTAAAATACGCGATTCCATTCGTTAAGCAGGACGCTGATGTAGACGGTTGCCAGTGAGAGGATAACGATCGTGGCCAACATGCCCCAGGCTCGCCACTTTTCTTCTGAGCGCCAATAAGGCTTAATCAACTGCCAGACGGCGCCCCATTGCGCCGATTTACCAGGTTTTTTAGTCATAATTGCCATGTTTAATCGATATGTTGTGAAGCCTAATCATCCCAGAATGAGTGCCTTAGTGCGATAGGGCAATAAAGTACTTGTAAGGATGTTTTTCCAGCACGAAGCTCTGTAGACCACAAAAGTAGAAGGATGTTTGATGAAAGTCGCAGTGAATTTTCTGCTGGTGGCAGGATGTTTTACCAGCGTTCAGGCGCTTGCTCAGATTGATGAACCGGACATTAATGCCGATTGCGTGAAAGCGGGTATTTACGCCTCTGCCGGAAAAGTCGCGTACCAGCAGGGGGAATTTGCCAAAGCGCGGGAAATTTTCCGCAATCAGGTGGCCTGGAGCGAGTTCTGCCACAAGCCGCAGGATCAGATCGCCACCGCGTATAACAACATCGCGCTGACCTACATTCGTCAGGGCAATTACCGTAAAGCCAAAGCCTGGCTGATGCTGGCGCCTGCTGACAAAAAATCACAATACAATCTGAGTCAGATCCAGCCGAAACTTGACGCGCTACCGCAGCCCGAAAGCGCAGCCGGGGAATACTGGCAATATGCCGGTTTCGGCAGCTGGAATCTGGTGGACGTCAAAGCCGAAGAGGCGCAGTTCAAAATTGATTTCTCCGGGCAGTACATGGGGCAGATGTCGCTGTATTACGGCCCGAACATCGGCGAATTCTCGGTAGTGACCGCGATTAAAGACCATCACGCGGTTTATCATGAAGCCGATGACGCCTCAGCGGGCGAGGGGCAATGTTCGGTGGACATGAATTTCGCCACTGAAAATGTCAGATTGCACACTACCGGCGACTGCGGATTCGGGCATAACGTTCAGGCCGAAGGGGAATTTGTGCGGGTAACGCCGTAAGTTCTGCCTGGACCCGCTATTAAAAAACCCGCGTTATGCGGGTTTAGCGTTAAGACCAGTCGGTGTAATCCTCTGATAGATAAAGTTTATTCTGTAATACCCAAACTGCGGTTGGCCGCAGCTTCAACCAGTATTAAGGCCACTGCATTTCCCCTTTCAATACTTTCGCGCTCAGTTGTAATGAAGAATCGTCTTTCAGCTGCGGATAATGTTTTTTCATCGCGGCAACCAGTGCGACGGAATCTTTCGCTTTCGGCAGTTCTTTTTCCAGCGTCAGCAAATAATTGCGGGTGAATTTCACCGCTTCAAGCGTATGCGGTGCGCCCGGCAGGAAATGTCCCGGCACGACGACGTCGGGTTTCAGACCAGCGATTTCATCCAGCGCTTCCACCCACTGCTTGCGGGATTTTGCGGTCTGGGTATCTGCTGTCCAGACGTGCATATTGTCGCCATTGACCAGCACACCGCCAACGACGGCTTTCAGTGACGGGATGTAAACGAACGTGCGTGCGGCATCAACGCCTTTCACTTCAAATTTATGACCTTCCAGTTCAAACGTACTGCCTTTCAGCGGCTGCGGAACGATCACGGATTTCGGTGCGTTCTCTTTCAGCTGCGGGCCCCAGAAGGCCACTTTGCCATCTTTGCTGGCGTTGATCAGATCAATGGTCGCCTGCGTCGCGATAATTTTGGCGTCCGGGAACGCAGCGTGGATTACGTCCAGCCCGAAATAGTAATCAGGGTCTGACTGGCTGATGTACACCGTGGTCAGTTTTTTACCGGTAGCTTTGATTTTCTCCACCAGATTTTGCGCATCATTGCGCTGGAACTGGGCGTCGATCAGCACGGCTTCTTTCTCGCCGGTGATAATTTCTGAAGACACCGGGAAGATGGCGTTTTCACCCGGATTGTAGACGTCCATTTTCAGCGCAGTAGCGGCGTGAGCGGACAGGCTGGTACCTAGCAGGGCGGCAATCAGGGTCAGTGGTTTTAAGAGTTTAAGACGCATAACATTTCCTCAGAGGCATAAAATAATCACGTTCAGTAAGCATCTACTGTACGTTGCATAATCCGCGAGAAAAACAGGATAATGCGCAACTGTTTGTTGCATAAACCGGACGAATCATGGACAGAATTACCGCTGCACAAGTGTTTGTTGCCATTGTTGAACGCAAAAGTATGGTCAGCGCCGCCGAATCGCTGAATATGTCGCGGGCGATGGTGACGCGTTATCTGTCGGAGATGGAGAAGTGGTCGGGCGCGCGCCTGCTGCACCGTTCCACCCGCAAGCTCAGCCTGACCGATGCCGGTGAAAATACGCTGGCGCGCTGCCGCAAGATGCTCGCGGTGGCAGCGGAGATGGGCAGCGTGGCAGATACCTCCGACGAAGCGCTGCGCGGTTTGCTGCGCCTGAGTTGTTCGCAGTCGTTCGGGCAGGGCGCGGTGGTGATTGCCGTCAGCGAATTTTTGCGGCGACATCCGCAGGTGAGTATCGATCTTCAGCTGGAGAGTCGGGCGATTAATCTGGTAGAAGATCGCATCGATCTGGCGCTGCGCATCACTAACGATCTGGATCCAAACCTGATCGCCCGCCCGCTGGCGCTCTGTCCGTCGGTGGTGTGTGCGTCTCCGGCTTATCTTGCCACGCAGGGCGCGCCGCAGCATCCGCAGGATCTAAGCGTTCACAACTGCCTGACGTACTCCTATTTCGGCAAAAGTCTGTGGCAGTTTGAGCGGCAGGGCGAAAAAATCTCAGTCCCGGTAAGCGGCAATCTCAGCGCTAATGAATCACTGGTGTTGCTGACCGGTGCGGTGGAAGGTGCGGGGATCGTCATGCAGCCTTACTATTCTGCGGCTCCGCTGATCGCCAGCGGCAAGCTGGTTTCATTGCTGGAAAACTGGCAGCCGCAGGAGATGGGGATTTATGCGATTTACGCCTCGCGGCGGCAGATGCCTGCGGCGTTGCGCGCACTGCTCGATTTTCTGGTGGAATGGTTTAAAGGCCATCCGCGCTGGCTGTCATTGAGCGGTCAGGAGGACTGAGCTACGGAAAAGACCTCAGCTCACTGGGAACGGTTCCTTTTTGACATCTTTACTCACATTTGTTTAATACTTTGATATTCATAACGTTAACTAAATTGTTTGCCCTTTCCTGAGGGCAGGGCACAGACTGCGTATGGTCAAAAGTGTGATCTGCATGGTATTTCTGTAAAGGGAAAACAGCATAAAAACCATAAAACACACAAGGTTATCGATTCCTGTCGCTGCTGATTTCCTGTCTGATTTTCTTATTTTTTTGTTTCGCCAGACTGACTTTTTAAAGTCCGTCCGGCTGAGCGTCGTTCAAAATTTGGTTAAATATAATATCGGGGAGTTGTTATGCCTGTTGCACTTCTGGCACTGGCGCTAAGCGCGTTTGCTATCGGAACCACCGAATTCGTCATCATGGGGCTGCTGCCCAACGTGGCGGGTGATCTGAATGTCAGTATCCCGTCGGCCGGGTGGCTGATCAGTGGATATGCGTTGGGCGTGGCAATCGGTGCGCCGATCATGGCGGTGCTGACCGCGAAACTGCCGCGCAAAAATACCCTGTTGCTGTTAATGGGCATCTTTATTTTCGGTAACGTGATGTGCGCCCTGTCGTACAGTTACGGTTTCCTGATGCTGGCACGCGTGATAACTGCACTGTGCCACGGTGCGTTCTTCGGGATTGGCGCGGTAGTGGCGGCGAGTCTGGTGGCACCGAACCGTCGGGCCTCTGCGGTGGCGCTGATGTTTACCGGTCTGACCCTGGCGAACGTGCTGGGCGTCCCACTGGGTACCGCACTCGGCCAGGCATTTGGCTGGCGTTCAACGTTTTGGGTCGTCGCCGTGATCGGCGTGGCGTCGCTGTACGCGCTGTATAAAAAGCTGCCGGATAAAAAAGAAGAAGAACCGACGGACCTGCGCAAAGAAATTCGCGCGCTGGGTAGTCTTGGCCTTTGGTTGTCTTTGTCGATCACCATTTTCTTTGCGGCGGCGATGTTTGCGCTGTTTACTTATATCGCGCCGATCCTGACCGAAATCACCGGCGTTTCAGAGCACGGTGTGAGCTGGACGTTGCTGCTGATCGGTCTCGGCCTGACCATCGGCAATGTGGTCGGCGGGCGTCTGGCTGACTGGCGTCTGGGTGTTTCTCTGACCACCACGTTCTTGCTGATTGCGGTGTTCTCGGTTCTGTTCAGCTACACCAGCGTTCATCTGGTGGCGGCGGAAATCACGCTGTTTATCTGGGCGATGGTCAACTTCGCGGCGGTTCCGGCATTGCAGGTGAACGTGGTGACCTACGGCAAAAACGCGCCGAATCTGGTCTCGACGCTGAACATTGCGGCATTTAACGTCGGCAACGCGCTGGGTGCCTGGGTGGGCGGCGCGGTGATCGAACGCGGAATGGGCCTTAGCAGCGTGCCTCTGGCGGCGGGCGGCCTCGGTGCCATTGGCTTCGTGCTGTGCGTAATCACCTTCCGTCGCGCGGCGAAGAAGACAGAGAAAGCCGTCGCGTAATATCTGATTGACGCAATGAACAGGCCACGCAGAATCTCTTCTGTGTGGCCTTTTTTATCGGATCGCTGAAACCGCGACATCCAGCCGCTCAGCAAAGCGTTGCGCCTGCTGATGACAGTGTTCGGTAAAAAGAGTAACCAGCGCGGAAGCGGGGCGGTGCAAGGGTTTGATCAGGCTGACGGTGAAGGGCACGGCGACGCTGAACTCACGGATCACCACGCCGTTTTCGGCATAGTCTAAGGCGGTCAGAGGGTTGACTATCGACACACCCGCGCCGGCGCGCACCATGCTGCATACCGAGGCGGCGCTGTGCGTCTCCATCACCAGCCGCCGCGCGACGTGGTGTTCGGCGAACAGCGTATCGAGCAACTGACGGTAACTGTCTGTCGCCGATAAGCTGATGAAATTCAGTCCGCTAAAATCCTGCGGTGTCAGGCATGGCTTTGCCGCAAGCGGATGCCCTGGAGGCAACACGCAAACTTCGTTGAGGGTCAGCAACGTCTGGCGTTCGGTGCCCGCAGGCGTCTGGGTATTTTCGGTCAGCCCTAAATCATGGCGCTGCGCCGACAGCCATTCTTCCAGCAGCGGCGATTCCTGCGGCACAATATTGAAACTGACGTCAGGGTAGTTATCCAGAAAGGGTTTGCAGACCGCCGGCAACAGCGACTGGCTGAACACCGGCAGACAGGCGATGGACAGCTGCGCCTGCTCAAACTGGCGGATACCCTCTGCCGCGCTGACGATCCTGTCCAGCCCGTAATACGATCGCTGAACCTCTTCGAATAAACGTAATCCCTGCACCGTCGGATACAACCGTCCGCGCAGACGCTCAAACAGCTGCAAATGCAGCAGCTTTTCACAGCGCGCAAGTTCGCGGCTGACGGTCGGCTGCGAGGTGTTGAGCAACGCGGCGGCTTCCGTCAGGTTACCGGTGGTCATCACCGCATGAAAAATTTCGATATGGCGCAGGGAAATGGCAGGCATGCTTCTCATCCGGATCGGGATCAATAAGCCATATCATAAATGAATAGACTTGCCTGAAATAGATATTTCATCGCCCCTCTGTCTCACGGCATACTGAGGGAAATAGAAATGATTTCACCTGACGGAAAACCTTATGCCACGCGCCCTGAACGACACCACCACCGCGCTTAACGCCGGAAATTTACTGGCTCTGACTCAACAGTTTGGCTGCCCTGTCTGGGCGTATGATGCGGAAATCATCAAAGCGCGCATTGCGCAACTGCGTCAGTTCGACGTCATCCGTTTTGCGCAGAAAGCCTGTTCGAATATTCACATTCTGCGCCTGATGCGTGAGCAGGGCGTCAAGGTGGATTCTGTTTCTCTGGGTGAAATCGAACGCGCGCTGGTGGCCGGTTTCGTTCCGGGCCGCGAGCAGAGTGAAATTGTCTTTACCGCCGACGTGATGGATCAGCCGACGCTTGAACGGGTAACTGCGCTGGATATCCCGGTCAATGCCGGTTCCATCGATATGCTGAGCCAGATTGGGCAGCAAAAAACCGGGCATCCGGTGTGGCTGCGTGTGAATCCGGGCTTCGGCCACGGTCACAGCCAGAAAACCAACACCGGCGGCGAAAACAGTAAGCACGGGATCTGGTATGCCGATTTACCGCAGGCGCTGGCAGAAATCAGCCGTTACGGCCTGAAACTGGTTGGGATCCACATGCATATCGGATCCGGCGTAGATTACGGTCATCTGGAGCAGGTGTGTGATGCGATGGTGCGTCAGGTGATTGAAACCGGAGAGGATATTGAAGCGATTTCCGCCGGTGGTGGCTTATCGATTCCGTACCATTTTGAGGAAGAATCCATTGATACGGGTCATTACTTTGGGCTGTGGAACCGCGCCCGCGAGCAAATCGCCGCGCATCTGGGGCATGAAGTAAAACTGGAAATCGAACCGGGACGCTTCCTGGTGGCGGAATCCGGCGTTCTGGTGGCACAAATCCGTGCGGTGAAAAATATGGGCAGCCGTCACTTTGTACTGTGCGACGCAGGTTTTAACGACCTTATGCGCCCGGCGATGTACGGCAGCTATCACCACATTTCGCTGTTACCGGCCGACGGCCGCGAGCTGGAAGGGCAACCGCTGACGGATTCAGTCATCGCTGGCCCGCTTTGTGAATCCGGCGATGTCTTTACCCAGCAGGCAGGCGGAGGCGTTGAAACCTTCCCGCTGCCACCGGTTACCATCGGCGATTATCTGGTATTCCACGATACCGGCGCGTATGGCGCATCAATGTCATCCAACTACAACAGCCGTCCGCTGTTGCCGGAAGTGTTGTTCGAGAATGGCGTACCGCGTGAGATTCGTCGTCGTCAGACAATAGAAGAGCTGCTGGCTCTGGAGCTGTAATTTGTAGTTCCCTCCGCTGCGACTGTCTCTTGATCAGATCTCCTGATCAAGAGACAGTCGCAGGGGGAGGAGCAAAAGCCAAACCTAAAAAAACGGAAGGCTTCCTTTTCTTCGCGGGGGAGAGCACTTACTTATCAAACATTTCCTTTCTCAGTAACACGATCTCTTCGGCCAGTTCGCGGCACAGCATGGCGGTCATCAGGTGATCCTGAGAATGCACCATGATCAAATTCACCGGTATTTTGCCCACGCCTTCATCCAGGCCAATCAGCTGTGTCTGCACTTTATGCGCCACACGCGCCGCGTCGTCGGAGGCTTTGAGCATCGCATCGGCTTCTGCCCACTCTCTTTTACGCGCGTGCTGAATCGCCATCATCGCGTTGGATCGTGCTTCTCCGGCGTTGATCAATAACTCCATCACCGTTTGTTCCAGATCGAATTCCATCGAAAACTCCAAATTGGTATACCAGAAAAGTGTGAATTCATCATATTGGAATTCCAATATTCACATGTGAGAACGCTGTCACAGAAATTAATTCTCATTCCGCTATTTTTTGGCATGCCACATTTCGCATTATGAAAGAAGTAATGCGAAATGCGGGCCGACAGGATCACTCTCAGAAACGGAATCTGGCTCTACTTCGCGCGACACCTTTTCTTCCAGCGGTATAAAAGGTCAATGCGAAACAAACACCTGTACAGTTTTACACAAAATTAAAAGAGGTGGTGTCATGTCATTTAAAGACCGTTTTATCGATTCTCTCGGGGGATTCGCCAATACCTTCAATAGCTACCGATACATTATGGCTATCAAGGCGGCTTTTATCACATTAATGCCCGTCATTATTGTGGGGGCATTCTCAGTTTTAATTTCTAACATGGTGATGGATCCGAAAAACGGATTAGCCCACTTTGAAATGCTGTCGTGGCTGGCCACGCTCAAACCGATCATGAGCAGTATTAACTACGCCACGCTGAGTTTCCTGACAATTGGTGCCGTCTTCTTAATCGGTATTGAATTAGGCAGAATCAATGGCTCGCGCTCGTTATTTCCCGGTCTGCTGGCGGTGATTTGTTTTATTGCCGTGACGCCCACCACCGTCGATATGATGGTGAATGGTCAGATGCAGGAAGTGAAAGACGTACTGGCAAAGCAATTCTCTGATACCAAAAGTCTGTTCCTCGGGATGTTTATTGCGATTCTGTCCGTGGAGATTTATTCCAAACTCGAAAGCTACAGCGGCCTGCGAATTAAGATGCCGGAAAGTGTGCCGCCAAATGTCTCCGCGTCGTTCTCGGCGTTAATTCCCGCCATTATTACCGTAGTGATCATTGCTACCTTCGGATTTGTGTTCCATCAGGTCACCGGCATGTATCTGTACGATGCGGTGTATCAGGTGATCCAGCGTCCGCTGGAATCCGTGATGCAAAGCCTGCCGGGTATTCTGCTGCTGATGTTTGTCGCGCAACTCTTCTGGGTGATCGGCATTCACGGTAATCAGATGATCAAACCTATCCGTGAACCGCTGCTGCTGGGCGCGATCATGGTAAACATGACGGCATTCGAGCAGGGTCATGAAGTACCGAACATCATCACCATGCCGTTCTGGGATGTGTATATGAGCATCGGCGGCTCAGGCTGCACCATCGGTTTGTTGCTGGCAGTGATGCTCGCCACCCGCCGCAAAGAGATGCGCGAAATCTCCAAGCTTTCCCTCGGGCCAAGCGTGTTCAACATCAACGAGCCTGTGATTTTCGGGATGCCAATCATGCTCAACCCGATTCTGGCGATCCCGTTTATCATCACGCCGCTTATCACCGGCACTATCGGCTATTTCGCCACCAGCCTCGGTTTTGCCGGACGCGCCGTGGTAATGGTGCCGTGGACCACGCCGCCGATCATCAACGCCTGGCTCTCCACCGCCGGGTCGATGGGCGCGGTGATCACCCAGGCCGGTTGCATCGTGGTGTCAGTGCTGATTTATCTGCCGTTTGTGAAAGTGGCCTCGCGCCGCGCCGAACAGGCACAGCTTGAGGCGATGCAGAAGAAACAAGCTGCGACGGCATGAAGCTCACAAAATTATTCGGATTAAAGAGGACTGTTATGAGCAAGGTTTCCATCGCCATTCCTGACGGATTTATCCTCGGTGCCGCGGCTTCAGCCTGGCAGACCGAGGGCTGGAGCGGCAAGAAAGACGGGCAGGATTCGTATCTGGATCTCTGGTACAAAAACAGCCGTCACGTCTGGCACAACGGCTACGGCCCGGCCAAAGCCACGGATTTCATCCACCGTTATAAAGAAGACGTGGCGCTGATGAAAGCCAGCGGGCTGAGCCATTACCGTACGTCGGTCAACTGGTCGCGTTTTCTCACCGATTATGAACTGGGCATCGTCGATGAGGAGTACGCCGCTTACATCGACTCGCTGCTCGACGAGATGAAACTCCAGGGTATCGTGCCGATGCTGTGCCTTGAGCACTACGAACTTCCGGCCTATCTGATTGAAAAATATGACGGCTGGAGCTCGAAAAAAGTCGTCGAGCTGTTCGTGCTGTACGCCGAAAAGGTGTTTGAGCGCTTCGCCCATAAAGTCGACCGCTGGTTTACGTTCAATGAGCCGGTGGTGGTGCAAACCCGCGTGTATCTGGATGCGATCCGCTGGCCGTTCGAGCAGAACACCGCCAAATGGATGCAATGGAATCACCACAAAGTGCTGGCGACGGCCAAAGTGGTCGAGCTGTTTTACCGCAAAGGCTATAACGCTACGGGCACCGTCGGGGTGATTTTAAATCCTGAAGTCACCTACGCCCGTTCAAGCGCGGCGCATGACCAGAAGGCGGCGCATTTATACGATCTCTTCTATAACCGCGTGTTTTTAGATCCGATGATCAAAGGCGAGTATCCGCAGGAATTGCTGGATTTGCTCGAAAAGCATGGCGTTGATTTTGATTATTCCGAACAGGAGCTGGCAATCATCCGCAATAATACCGTGGATGAAGTGGGGATTAACTTGTATTACCCGCACCGTGTGAAAGCGCCGTCCCGCGAATGGAATAAAGAGACGCCTTTCCACCCGGCGTATTATTACGAGCATTTTGAGCTACCGGGGCGCCGGATGAATAAATCCCGCGGCTGGGAAATATATCCCCGCGTGGTGTATGACATGGCGATGCGTATCAAATCGGAGTACGGCAATATTTCGTGGTTTGTGGCCGAGAACGGCATGGGCATCGAAAATGAAGGTCAATTCCGCGATGATGCAACCGGTGAAATTCAGGATGATTACCGCATTGAATTTATCGCCGAACATCTTTACTGGACATTAAAAGCGCGGGAAGACGGCGCGAATTGTCAGGGATATATGCTGTGGGCGTTTACCGATAACGTTTCGCCGATGAATGCCTTTAAAAATCGCTACGGGTTGATTGAAATTGATCTCGATGACAACCGGAATCGCCATCAAAAGAAATCATCCCGCTGGTTTAAATCGCTCAGTGAAAATGGCGTGTTGTCATTGACGCTGGATGACGAAGATAAATAACCCGAGGAAACACTATGAAACGTATCGTTTTAGCCTGTTCGGCAGGGATGTCCACTTCCCTTGTGGTCACCAAAATGGAAAAAGAAGCCGCCGCCCGTGGCCTGGAATTTCAGATCTACGCCATCCCGGAAAATAATCTGCGTGATGAACTCGAAGCCTATGGTCGCGATATTCAGGTGGTGCTGTTAGGGCCGCAGGTGAGATTCAAACTGACGGAAAATAAAAAGCTGACCGATGAACACAATATTCCGATCGACGTCATTGATATGATGGCTTACGGAACGCTCAATGGTGCGAAAGTGCTGGATCAGGCATTAAGTCTGATAAAGTAATCCCTCATACTTCTGGTTGCAGGTCTGGGGTTCATCAGCCTGCAGCCCGGATTATTTTGGATTTTCATTTTCGTTTTTGCAGCAAGGTGAGCGTGTGGAAAAAGGTGTGGTTTCGCAGGACAGAAAACAGTATCAGGAAATCGGGCATGACCTGCGTGAGCAAATCAAGCAAGGCCAGTTCGCCGTGGGGTCACGCCTGCCGCCGGAGCGCAATATGGCGGAAACCTATGGCGTCAGCCGGACTATCGTGCGCGAAGCCTTGCTGATGCTGGAGCTCGAAGGCACGGTGGATATCCGCCAAGGCTCGGGCGTGTACGTGATCCGCATTCCTTCGCAGGAAGAGGGCGAAGATGAACTGATGTATCAGGGGCAGATTGGCCCGTTTGAGATTTTACAGGCGCGGCAGCTACTCGAAAGCAATATTGCCGCGTTTGCCGCCAAAATGGCGACCAAGTCTGATATCGAAAATCTGCGCCGCACGCTGGAGCAGGAACAAACCGCCATCGTGGCTAACGATGAAAGTGGCGACAATGACCGCCTGTTTCACCTGCTGATTGCCGGCGCCACGCAAAATCAGATGCTGCTCGATTCGGTGAAAAATATCTGGATGCACCGCGACTCCAGCCCGCTGTGGAAACAGTTACACAGCCATATCGCCACGCGTGGATACCGCCTGAAATGGCTGGCTGATCATCAGAATATTTTGGCCGCGCTGCGCCGCCGCGACGTGATGGGATCCTATCAGGCGATGTGGCAGCACATGGAAAACGTAAAAAATACCCTGATGGAACTTTCCGACGTCGATGCGCCGGAGTTCGACGGCTATCTGTTTGAATCAGTGCCAATTTTTCAGGGTAAAATGGTCTGAACGCGATGAATATCATCAATCTCAGCGCACGCCCTGAGTGTAAAGAACAGGTCACTGACTGGCTGTGGAAGGCGTTCGGCAGCGAAAACAGCCGCGATTTTTATGCCAGCGTGGTGCAAAGCAGCCTGTCGGGGGCTGATCTGCCGCAGACTTTTATCGCACTGGACGGCGAACGGCTGGCAGGGACGGTGGGTTTATGGCGCTGCGATTTGATAAGCCGTCAGGATCTCACGCCGTGGCTGGCGGCGCTGTACGTCGATAAGGATTATCGCTCACGCGGGCTGGGGCAGCAGTTGCAGGAATTTCTTCTGGAGCACAGCCGCCGCAGCGGCTTTTCCGAACTCTATCTTTACGCTGAATTCACCGGCTATTACGAACGTTTTGGCTGGCGCTATATTGGCGATGCGCTGGACTATCCTGATAAGACAGTCCGCGTTTACAAAAAGTCTCTTAGCTGATCGCCGGCCCGCTCACAGAGTGACGTCGAACCAGCGTCGGGCTGAACATGTGGGTGGTTTCCGGCAATGGCTGACCGTTTGCCAGCGCTAACGCCAGCTGCGCCGCCTGATTCGCCATCGCCACGACCGGATAGCGCACCGTGGTCAGACGCGGGCGCAAATAGCGGGAAATCAGCACATCATCAAAACCTATCAGCGAAATTTCGCCAGGCACATCAATGCTGTTATCGCTTAGCACTGATAACGCCCCCGCCGCCATGGAGTCGTTGTAGCAGGTGACCGCCGTGAATCCTTTCCCCAGCCCCAGCAAATCCGCCATGGCTTTCTCGCCCCCGATTTCATCTGGTTCGGCGTAGGCAATGAGTTTGTCATCCACCGGGATATTATTCTCTGTCAGTGCGTCGATATAGCCTTGCAGACGATCGCTGGCGTCAGAAATACCGTGGTTGGAGCACAGGATGGCAATGCGTTTATGCCCGGCCTGAATCAGATGGCGGGTCGCCAGCCAGGAGCCGTAACGGTCATCAAGCGCAATACAGCGCTGTTCGAAGCCAGGCAGCGTGCGGTTAATCAGCACCATTCCCGGAATTTGCTGCATCAGGCTGGTCAGTTCGTCTTCCGGCAGCATTTTGGCGTGAACCACCAGCGCCGCACAGCGGTGACGGATCAATTGCTCAATCGCCTGGCGCTCTTTTTCTACATTGTGGTAGCCGTTGCCGATCAGCAGGAAATTGCCAGTCGCATAGGCCACCTGTTCCACTGCTTTGACCATCGCGCCAAAGAACGGATCGGAGACGTCAGCGACAATTAGCCCCAGCGTTTCCGTTGCCTGCTGGGCAAGTGCGCGGGCATTGGCATTCGGGTGATATTGCAGATGTTGCATGGCGCTCTGAACCGCTTCCCGCGAGCTTTCGCTGGCCTTCGGGGAATGATTTATCACGCGTGAAACGGTCGCAACCGATACGCCTGCCAGTTTTGCTACATCCTTAATCGTTGCCATAACACTTCCGCTATTCCGTGAGGGTAATCGTTTACACCGCCAGTCTTGCGGAAAAGACAGGTGGCTGCAAGGATGACGATCGCAACTTTTTGATGCAAGACAGATGTAACGACAAAAGAACCCCGGCTTTAACGGAATTCGCAGTCGGAAAGGATGGAAATGACATTGATTAAGATTATTTGTTCTTTGAAATGAGCGCGACGTGAATGGTATTTTTAAGGTCAAACACCTGCGCTGAGAAAATAAAAAAACATGTCCATAAAACGCTATCCGCAACTGGCTCACTGGGGCGCGTACACTGCCGTCGTAGAAGACGGACGGCTGATCCGCTGCGAACCCTATTCTGCGGATGCCGATCCTTCGCCTTTACTCGATTCCATTGTGCCGCTGGTCTATTCCGATAGACGGATCCGCAAACCGGCGGTGCGCCGTTCATGGCTGCAAAAGCGCGAAAACAGCGATCGCTCGCTGCGGGGGCGCGAAGATTTTGTCGAAGTGGACTGGGATGTGGCGCTGGATCTGGTGGCTGAAGAGAACCGCCGCGTGCGTGACCGTTACGGCGCCTCCGGCATTTTCAACGGCTCCTACGGCTGGTCTTCCGCTGGCCGCCTGCATCATGCCCGTTCGCTGGTGCGCCGTTTCTATTTCACCGGCGGCGGCGGGGTGGATCAGCTCGGCAACTACAGCTGGGGCTCGGCGCAGTTTTTCCTTCCATATGTTATCGGCACTTTCACGCCGCTGACCGGCCGCGTGACCTCATGGCCGAGCGTGGTTGAACACGCTGAAATCCTGCTGGCCTTTGGTGGTCTGGCGCTGAAAAATTCACAGGTGGCCTCCGGCGGCGCAGTGGAACATACCCTGAAACCGGCGCTGGAACAGCTGGCGAAGAAAGGCACACGGGTCATCAACATCAGCCCGATGCGCGATGACTGCCCGGAATTCCTCAATGCCGAGTGGATCCCGATCCGGCCTAACACAGATGCGGCGCTGATGATGGCGATTGCCTATGAAATTCAGCGTAAAGAGGCGCAGGACAATGCGTTTCTTGCCAGTCACTGCGTGGGCTATCCGCAGCTCGCCGCTTATCTGCGCGGTGAGAAAGACGGTGTGGCTAAAACGCCTGACTGGGCGAGTCACATTACCGGCATTCCGGCGGAGCGTATCGCGGGTCTGGCCGATGATCTGATCGGCGTGCGCAGCTTTATTACCTGTTCGTATTCCGTGCAGCGCGCCCATCGCGGCGAGCAGCCTTACTGGATGATGATTGCCATTTCGGCGATGCTCGGACAGGTCGGCCTGCCGGGCGGCGGCTTCTCGTTCGGCCACGGTTCGATGAACAGCGTCGGCAATCCGCGTTATGACACGCCGGGTCCTGCGGTCAGTGCGGGGCCGAATCCTTCCGGCCTGGCGATCCCGGTTGCGCGCATCAGCGACATGCTGCTCAATCCGGGGCAGCCATACGAGTTTCAGGGTGAAACACAGCATTATCCCGATATCCATCTGGTGCACTGGGCGGGCGGCAACCCGTTCCATCATCATCAACAGTTGAACCGTCTGGTGGAAGGCTGGCAGAAGCCGGACACCATCATTGTGCAGGATAACGTCTGGACACCGGCGGCGCAGATGGCGGATATCGTGCTGCCTGCCACCACTTCGCTCGAACGTAACGATATCGGCGGATCCTCACGTGACCGCTTCGTACTGGCGATGCATCAGGCGATTGCACCCCAGCATCAGGCGCGTAACGATTTTGATATCTTCGCCGACATCGCCGACCGTCTGGGTTATCGCGAGCAATTCACGCAGGGGCGCAATGAAGATCAATGGCTGCGCCACATTTACCGTCAGTGTGGTGAAGCGCAAAAAGGCACCGGCGTGGAATGGCCGGATTTCGAATCCTTCTGGGAACGCGGCTTTGTAGAGCTGCCGATGCCGGAAAAAGATTTTGTGTTCTTCGAGGAGTTCCGCAAAAGTCCGCGTGCAAACCCGCTGGGCACGCACAGCGGTAAGATCGAACTGTTCTCGGAAACTATCGCCGGATACGGTTATGCCGATTTCGCACCCCACCCTGAATGGCAGCCACCGGTCGAATGGCTGGGCGCAGAAACGGCCAAAGAGTGGCCGCTGCACCTGATCTCCATCCAGCCGAAAGACCGTTTACACAGCCAGCTCGATCAGTCGCCGCTGGCGCAGTCGAACAAGACTGCCGGAAAAGAGACGCTGTTTATGCACCCTGAGGATGCAGCCAGCCGCCAGCTGAACGACGGCGATCGTGTCAAAGTGCATAATGCGCGCGGCAGCTGTCTGGCCGGTGTGTCGTTCAACGACGGGATTACGCGCGGTGTGGTGCTGATGTCCACCGGTGCGTGGTTTAATCCGGGCTTTGGCGCTAACTGGCAGGAAACGGAACAGGCCGGGAATCCGAATGTGCTTACGCTTGATATCGGCACTTCGCGTTTAACGCAGGGACCTAATGCCATGAGTTGCCTGGTTGAAGTGACGCAATCAGCACTAAATGATTAAAACCGGGAGCATTTTCACCACTGGTTACACTTTGCGGAATTATGTTTCGATTGCCTGCTGGCTGTGATTACTACAAACCAGATAGATTGAACGTCCCAGAGGTATTGATTGGTGAATCATCAACGTGCTCTGCATGTTGATACCGATTAAATTTGCACCAACCTACGCGGATGCGTAGGTTTTTTTTTGCCTCAATGCTGACAACTCGTTCAGCGTCTTCCTAAACTCACTTCTGACTGTCGTCATTATTCAGCGGCTTATAGTATGCTGTTTCCCCAACCTTTTTCTTTCAGGATCAGGGATGACACATAAGGAGATGGCAAACATGTATAACTTTCTTTTCGCCGCGTTCAGGTGGCTGTTTCGCATCGCGTTCCGGGTCACGGTGACACCGGCCAAACCAGCATTTGATTATCCGCGTTTACTGCTGACACCCAACCATGTTTCATTTATTGACGGCATGCTGTTGGTGCTTTTCCTGCCGGTTAAACCGGTATTTGCAGTCTATTCCAACATCACAGATACCTGGTTTATGCGCTGGCTGAAGCCGTATGTGGACTTCATGCCGCTGGATCCGACCAAGCCGATGGCAATCAAACATCTGATCCGCGAAGTGGAGAAGGGCCGTCCGGTGGTGGTCTTCCCTGAAGGGCGTATCACGGTCACCGGCTCATTAATGAAGATTTACGACGGCGCGGCCTTTGTGGCGGCGAAGTCTCAGGCAACGGTCATTCCTATACGCATCGACGGCGCGGAATACACTCCGTTTGGCCGCCTGTTCGGCAGTTTTAAAATCCGCTGGTTCCCGAAAATCACCATCAACGTGCTACCGCCGCTGACGATTCCGATGCCGGATGCGCCACGCTCACGAGACCGCCGGATCCTGGCCGGTGAGCAACTGCATAAAGTGATGATGCAGGCGCGCATGGCCACCCGCGAGCCGGAAACGCTGTATGAAGCGCTGCTCGGTGCGCAGACGCGCTATGGTCGCCGCAAAAAATGCATCGCCGATATCGCGTTTAAAGAAGATACCTATCAGGGGCTGCTGAAAAAATCCCTCGGCGTGAGCCGGATCCTGCAAAGGTTTACCCGCGAAGGTGAGCACGTCGGAATGTTGCTGCCGAACGCCACGATCATGGCGGCTGCGCTGTTTGGCGCGTCGATGCGTAACCGTATTCCGGCGCTGCTCAACTATACCGCCGGGGCGAAGGGCCTGCAAAGCGCGATGAAAGCGGCGCAGATCAAAACCATCATCACCTCCCGCCAGTTCCTTGAGAAAGGCAAACTGACCCATCTGCCGGAGAACGTGCCGGAAGCCAACTGGGTGTATCTGGAAGATTTAAAGGACACGGTCACCACGCAAGACAAGCTGTGGATCTTGTTCCACCTGATCTTCCCGCGTCGCGCGATGCTGCCGCAAAAGGCTGACGACGCCGCGCTGGTGCTGTTCACCTCCGGATCAGAAGGCAATCCGAAAGGCGTGGTGCATTCACACGCCAGCCTGCTGGCAAACGTCGAGCAGATCCGCACCGTGGCGGATTTCACGCCGCGTGACCGCTTCATGTCCTCACTGCCGCTGTTCCACGCCTTTGGTTTGACCGTCGGCCTGTTAACGCCGCTGCTGACCGGTGCGCGCGTGTTCCTGTATCCAAGCCCGCTGCATTACCGCATCGTACCGGAGCTGGTGTACGACCAGAACTGTACCGTGCTGTTTGGCACCTCGACCTTCCTCGGCAACTACGCCCGCTTTGCTCATCCTTATGATTTTGCAAGGTTGCGCTACGTGGTGGCCGGTGCGGAGAAACTGGCGGAAAGCACCAAGGAAATCTGGCAGAACAAATTTGGTATCCGCATTCTTGAAGGCTACGGCGTGACCGAATGTGCGCCAGTGGTGGCAATCAACGTGCCGATGGCGACCAGGGTGAATACCGTCGGGAAGATCTTACCGGGGATGGAGGCGCGTCTGATTAAGGTGCCGGGTATTGAAGAGGGGGGGCGCCTGCAACTGCGCGGCCCGAACATCATGAAAGGCTATCTGCGCGTCGAAAATCCGGGCGTACTCGAAACACCACAGGCTGAAAATGCCGACGGCGAAATGCAGGCGGGCTGGTATGACACCGGCGATATCGTCACGCTGGATGAAAAAGGGTTCTGCGCCATTCGTGGCCGCGTGAAGCGTTTTGCCAAACTGGCCGGTGAAATGGTGTCGCTGGAAAGCGTCGAACAGCTGGCGATTAAAGCCTCCCCGGACGGCCAGCATGCCGCGACGTCGCGCAGCGACAGCAGCAAAGGTGAAGCGCTGGTACTGTTTACTACCGATGCAGAACTTCGTCGTGATGCGCTGAGCAAAGCCGCCCGCGAACTGGGACTGCCGGAACTTGCCGTGCCGCGTGATATTCGCGTGGTCAAAGCCCTGCCGTTGCTCGGCAGCGGTAAACCTGATTTTGTCACCCTGCGCGAGATGGCAGAAAAACCGGAGACTGAGGCATGAGTAAACCTTTAGTGGCGGCATCGCCGCTGATGTCAAAAAGCATGACGGCGGTGATCGTCGCGCAGTTCTTGTCGGCGTTCGGCGATAACGCGCTGCTGTTTGCCGCACTGGCGCTGATCAAACAACAGCTTTATCCCGACTGGAGCCAGCCGGTTTTGCAGATGGCGTTTGTCGCGACTTACATCATTCTCGCGCCGTTTGTCGGGCAGTTCGCTGACAGCTTCTCCAAAGGCCGCGTGATGATGGTCGCCAACCTGCTGAAGCTCGGCGGTGCGGCGGTGATTTGCGCCGGTCTGAATCCGTTCCTCGGCTACACGCTGGTTGGCATCGGTGCTGCCGCCTATTCACCGGCCAAGTACGGCATTCTGGGGGAAATCGCCAGCGGCGAGCAGTTGGTTAAAGCCAACGGTCTGATGGAAGCCTCGACGATTGCCGCGATCCTGCTCGGCTCAGTAGCGGGTGGCGCGCTGGCTGACTGGAATATTCTGGCGGCGTTGGGCATCTGCGTTTTGGCCTACGGAGCTGCCGTGGTTGCCAACTGGTTTATCCCAAAACTGACCCCGGCGCGCGCCGGACAGTCGTGGCATCCGGCTAAAATGACGCGGACGTTTTTCTCGGCGTGTAAAACGTTGTGGAATGATGGTGAAACCCGCTTTTCGCTGGTCGGTACCAGCCTGTTCTGGGGCGCAGGCGTGACGTTGCGTTTCCTGCTGGTGCTGTGGGTGCCGGTGGCGTTAGGGATTACCGATAACAAAACGCCGACGTTACTCAACGCAATGGTGGCCATCGGGATTGTCTTCGGAGCCGGTGCGGCCGCGAAGTTAATCCGTCTCGACACCGTCAAACGTTGCCTGCCAGCGGGCGTGGCGATTGGTATCGCCGTAGTAGTCTTCGCGCTGCAAACCAGCATGCTGAGTTCGTATATCGTCCTGGTGGTGGTGGGGGTTCTCGGTGGCTTCTTCGTGGTGCCGCTGAATGCGCTGTTACAGCATCGCGGGAAAGCCTCTGTCGGAGCCGGTAATGCGATTGCGGTGCAAAATCTCGGCGAGAATACCGCGATGCTGCTGATGCTTGGCCTGTATTCGCTGGTCGTGATGGCGGGTGCGCCGGTCGTTGCGATCGGTATTGGCTTCGGTGTGGTCTTCGCGCTGGCCATTACTGCGCTGTGGATCTGGCAGGTAATGCAAAAGCGCCGTCAGATCTGAGGCGTTTTGCATTACCCGAAAAAACGAAAGGGCGCTGAGCGCCCTTTTTTATGTCTGAAATACGCAGTTACGGAGCAGGTATGGTGAAGCGTTTGTGGATGTTTTCCAGCTCGCCCATGATTTCGGCATCGAGCGTCAAATCCTGACTGTCGATGTTGATCTTCAGCTGCTCCAGCGTGGTCGCACCCAGTAAAGTACTGGCAACGAACGGTTGCTGACGCACGAAGGCCAGCGCCATCTGCGAAGGATCCAGATTGTGTTTCTTCGCCAATGCCACGTATTCCGCCACTGCGCCTTCAGCTTGTGGAGAAGAATAACGGGTGAAACGGCTGAACAGCGTATTGCGCGCATTGGCCGGTTTCGCACCATTCAGGTATTTCCCGCTCAGCGTACCGAACGCCAGGCTGGAGTAGGCCAGCAGTTCAACGCCCTCGTACTGGCTGATTTCTGCCAGCCCGATTTCAAAGCTGCGGTTCAGCAGACTGTACGGGTTTTGAATGGAAACAATACGTGGTAAATCGTGTTTCTCAGCCAGTTGCAGATAGCGCATCACGCCCCACGGCGTTTCATTTGAAACGCCGATGTAGCGGATTTTACCGGCGCGAACCTGTTCGTTCAGCGCTTCCAGCGTTTCCAGCAACGTCACCGGAGATTGCTCTTCGGTGTACTGATAGCCCAGCTTGCCGAAGAAATTGGCCTGACGCTGTGGCCAGTGCAGCTGATAGAGATCCAGATAATCGGTATTCAGACGTGTCAGGCTGGCATCCAGCGCCGCGCGGATATTTTTACGATCCAGCATTTGCGCCGGACGAATCGCATTATCGCTGCCACGGGAAGGGCCGGAGACTTTGCTCGCCAGCACGATCTTCTCGCGGTTACCACGGGCTTTCAGCCAGCTGCCGATATAGCTTTCGGTCAGACCCTGGGTTTCCGGGCGTGGCGGAACAGGATACATCTCTGCGGTATCAATCAGATTGATGCCCGCTGCAACGGCGTAATCGAGCTGCTGATGGGCGTCGGCTTCGCTGTTTTGTTCACCAAAAGTCATGGTGCCAAGACCCAGTAAGCTCACTTCTAAAGAACTGTGGGGTATACGGTGATATTGCATTGCCGGTCTTCCTTTCTTCTGAGAATGTCAGGCTGATAGAAAAAGTGCCTTATCTGACTATATACAAGGGAAACATCAGGTGGAAGTGGCAGAGAGTGCCGGTAATCAGAGAGAGCGGGGGAAGCAGCAAAAGAGCCAGTCCAAAACCGGCTCTTATCGGTTGGTGCAGGTCTGAATTAGCGTTCCATCACCTGGCTGACGTTGTCGTTGTTGATCTGACGCTCGTTGCCTTGTTCGTCGGTATAGCTCAACAGGCCGGTAGATTTATCCAGCTTCGGTTTGCCGTCGGTCAGGATCATATTGCCGTCTTTGGTTGAGATCACATAATCACTGGCGCAGCCTGCGAGCCCGAATACCAGCAGCGCGGCGCTGGTCATCATCAATGTTTTCTTCATCATTTTTATCATTCCTTGTGTGTACGCGACGTTTTAGAAAGTCTGACATTATTCTGTCCGGACATAATCACATTCTATCGTAGCAAAGGGTTGAAAAAGTGGCACAAAAGGTGCGTGAAATTTTTAAAATGAGTGCCATCAGAGCAGAAAATGTCGGGCCAGCAGCGCGCCGGTAAAGCGTTTTTTCAGATAGAAACCTCGTGGCAACGTCAGGATCGGCTGACCGAATTCGCCGATCGCTTCGGTTAACGCTTTGCTGTTAGCCGCTTTCGGGCGCAGTTGCAGGAATTCCCCGTGGCGCGCAGTGATGCTTTCAACTTTGCCCAGGACGATCAAATCCATCAACTCTTCCCAGTCCTGACGCAGCTGCTCATCTTCTTCTTTGGAAGGCTGCCACAATAAAGGTGCGCCAATGTGGCGCTCAGAAAGCGGGATCTGGCGCTCGCCTTCAACCGGGATCCACAGCACCCGCGCCAGTTTATGGCGCACATGGCTGCTCTCCCAGGTCACGCCGCTATTACCGGTTAACGGCGCAACGCAGACGAACGTGGTTTCCAGCGGCTTGCCGTGCGAATCAATGGGAATAGTTTTTAGCTCAATGCCAATATCGGCGAAATCCTGCTCCGGCTTACTGCCAGCAATCGCGCCAAGATAGACTTCCAATAACATTCCTACCCAGCCTTTTTCTCGTTTGAGATTGGCCGGGATCGGCAACCCTGCGCGGGCTGCGAGCTCGCCTAAGTTGTGACCGGCCAGCGACTGCGCGCGGTGCAGCAGCTCATCTTCGTGACGGGGCGGTTCAGTTGCAGGTAACGGAATAGACATAAAAAACAACACTCATGAATTTAGGTTAATTTTTAACCTCACCCTGCGTAATGCAGTGCATAAAAAGTTATACCCGTGAGATGGATGAATAATAGCATGATTTAATTTGGTTTTTTTTAGGGTTCTGGCCGGTTTATCACAAGCAGTTTTTAGGTTGACCACCTGTTGAAGGCGACAATGAACAGGATCTTCCCCCTACTTATCCACAGATTTCTTGGATAACCTTGGATAAATCCGATCACTGGTTCGATTTACAGGCTTGACGGACAGTGTTTTATCCAATTTCTACCCCGACGACGTCAACTTTTAGACGATCGCTGTGGATAAAAACGTCATTGGTGGATCTTTCGCCAGATCATGTCTGCGTGTGACGTACCTCACTTTTTTAGGTGGTTGATAACGCGGTTTATGCATCGTAACTGAATGCTTTATATGTATTTTATAAATGTTAATTTTCAGGCTGGGGATAAGTTCACGAGAGTTTTACCCTGCTTACTCTTAAGTTCTGCACACATCTATCCACAGAAAAAGTGAATAAAATCGCGAGTGCTGGCCCGAATCTGTTTATAACTTTGCCAATTAGTGAAAGTTATCCCATTTTTATTCGTGTGGATCAGCGCTAACCAGTGGTTTACCGCCTGTTGGTAGTGTGAAACAATCAGAACATCTATGATTTTAAGCTATTGAGGTAGTCCGGTGATCGATGATGATGGCTACCGCCCGAATGTTGGTATCGTAATCTGTGACAAGCAGGGCCAGGTATTATGGGCCAGACGATACGGTCAGCACTCCTGGCAGTTTCCTCAGGGAGGCATTAATCCAGGGGAAACTGCTGAGCAGGCAATGTACCGCGAGCTGTTTGAAGAAGTGGGTCTGGGCCGCAAAGATGTGCGTATTCTGGCGTCCACCCGCAACTGGTTACGTTATAAATTGCCAAAACGTTTGGTGCGTTGGGACACAAAGCCGGTTTGTATCGGCCAAAAGCAAAAATGGTTCTTGCTGCAACTGATGTGTAACGATGCTGATATCAATATGCAGCGCAGCAGTACGCCTGAATTTGATGGCTGGCGTTGGGTGAGTTTCTGGTATCCGGTTCGTCAGGTGGTGTCATTTAAGCGCGATGTGTATCGTCGCGTGATGAAAGAGTTTTCGACCACTATTATGCCGATGCAGGAAATTTCCCTTCCCAAGACATCGCCCGCTTATCGTCGTAAAAGAGGCTAAGTCGCGAAGAGATGCTCACGCGTTTGCGAGAAATTGTTGAAAAGGTAGCAATGGCGGCCAGCCTGAATGATGCGCTGGACGTACTGGTCAATGAAACCTGCCTGGCGATGGACACCGAAGTGTGTTCCGTTTATCTCGCTGACAATGACCGTCGTTGTTATTACCTGATGGCGACGCGAGGTTTGAAAAAACCTCGCGGGCGCACTATTACGCTCGCGTTTGATCAGGGGATCGTCGGTCTGGTAGGCCGGCTGGCAGAACCTATCAACCTCGCCGACGCGCAGAGTCATCCCAGCTTTAAATACATTCCAGCCGTAAAAGAAGATCTTTTCCGATCCTTCTTAGGCGTGCCGATCATTCACCGTCGTCAGCTACTTGGCGTGCTGGTTATTCAGCAGCGCGAACATCGGCAGTTCGACGAAAGTGAAGAATCCTTTTTAGTTACGTTAGCGACTCAGCTGGCGGCGATCCTTTCACAAGCCCAGCTGAACGTGCTGTACGGCCGATTTCGCCAGACCCGCGTCCGCGCGCTGGCGGCTTCACCGGGTGTTGCCATCGGTATCGGCTGGCAGGACAGTTCACAGCCATCCCTTGAACACGTTTATATGGCGTCCACGCTCGATACGGTGCGTGAACGCGAGCGGCTGACCCGTGCGCTCGAAGATGCCGGTGCAGAGTTCCGCCGTTTCAGTAAACGGTTTACCGCCAGCGCACAAAAAGAAAGTGCCGCAATTTTCGACCTCTATTCCCACCTCCTTAACGATGCGCGTCTCAAGCGTGAACTGTTTGCGCAGATCGATCAGGGTGCGGTTGCTGAATGGGCGGTGAAAAAGGTCGTTGAAGAATTTGCTGCGCAGTTTGCCAGCCTGCAGGATACCTATCTGCGCGAGCGCGGTAGCGATTTGCGCGCGCTTGGGCAGCGGCTGGTTTTCCATCTCGATGATACCATTCAGGGCAATACTCAGTGGCCGGAGCGTTTCATTCTGGTCGCAGATGAACTGACCGCAACGCTTCTGGCCGAAGTCCCGCAGGACCGGCTGGCGGGCGTGGTGGTGCGCGACGGTGCGGCGAATTCCCACGCGGCCATTCTGGTACGCGCGATGGGCGTGCCGACGATTATGGGCGCGGATATTCAACCTGCGCTGCTCAGCCAGCGACAATTGATTGTTGATGGCTATCGTGGCGAATTGCTGATTGACCCGGAACCGGTGTTGGTCGCCGAATATAAACGGCTCATCAGCGAAGAAATGGAGCTGAGCCAGCGCGCTGAAGATGATGTTGATCAGCCTGCGGCGCTGAAAAGCGGCGAAAGAGTGAAGGTGATGCTCAATGCCGGTCTGAGTGCCGATCACGAAAAACTGTTCGGCAGTCGTGTGGACGGCGTCGGTCTGTACCGCACTGAAATTCCGTTCATGCTGCAAAGCGGTTTCCCTTCCGAAGAGGAGCAGGTGGCGCAGTATCAGGGCATGTTGCAGCTGTTCCCGCAAAAGCCGGTGACATTGCGAACGTTGGATATCGGTTCTGATAAACAGCTGCCATACATGCCGATCAGCGAGGAAAACCCTTGTCTGGGTTGGCGTGGTATTCGTATTACGCTCGATCAGCCGGAAATTTTTCTGATTCAGGTGCGCGCCATGCTGCGTGCCAATGCGGCGACGGGGAATCTGGGTATCTTGCTGCCGATGGTCACCAGCCTCGAAGAGATAGATGAGGCACGCCGTCTGATAGACCGCGCCGGACGTGAAGTGCAGGAGCAGCTTGGTTACCAACTGCCGCGCACGCGCATCGGGGTGATGATTGAAGTGCCGTCGATGATCTTTATGTTGCCGGCTCTCGCGGGAAGAGTGGAGTTTATCTCGGTTGGCACCAACGATTTAACTCAGTATCTGCTGGCGGTTGACCGCAACAATACCCGCGTTGCCGGGCTTTATGACAGCTTACATCCGGCGATGCTGCGGGTGCTCAGGCAGATAATTACCAGCGCTGAAGCGATCGGGCTGGACGTCAGCCTGTGCGGTGAAATGGCGGGCGACCCGATGGGCGCATTGCTGCTGACCGGTATGGGTTACCGTAACCTGAGCATGAACGGGCGCAGCGTGGCGCGCGTGAAGTATTTGCTGCGCCGTATCGATCTGGTGGATGCCGAAGAGCTTGCCAGCCGGGTTTTGCAGGCACATTTCACTACGGATGTTCGTCATATGACGGCAGCATTCATGGAAAGGCGCGGTCTGGGCGGGCTGATTCGCGGCGGTAAATAGGACTCAGGCGCGGCGTTTACCACCGCGTCATTCCTGCCTGCCCCCAATGCGGCGCAGAATGAGACGTTTTTTTACAGAACTTTTCCCCGGCCATAGCCCCGGAAATCCTCCCGGCTATGCTACTATTCGCACCCTGCTGACCCCTAACCGGGCTAAAACAATAAACAATTTGTGGTGATAGATGAGCAACAGCTATCTGGCGTTTCCCCAGTTTGATCCGGTGATTTTCTCTATCGGACCAGTATCCCTCCACTGGTACGGACTGATGTACCTGGTCGGTTTTGTCTTTGCGATGTGGCTGGCGGTGCGCCGTGCCAATAAGCCGGGCAGCGGCTGGACCAAAGACGAAGTCGAAAATCTGCTGTATGCCGGTTTCCTTGGCGTGTTCCTCGGTGGCCGTATCGGTTACGTATTCTTCTATAATCTGCCTCTGTTCCTCGACAATCCGCTTTATCTGTTCAAAGTGTGGGACGGCGGTATGTCCTTCCACGGCGGCCTGATCGGTGTGATCGTCGTAATGCTGGTCTTCGCCCGCCGTACCAAACGTAATTTCTTCCAGGTCGCGGATTTCATCGCGCCGCTGATCCCGTTTGGTCTGGGTGCCGGGCGTCTGGGTAACTTCATCAACGGCGAACTGTGGGGGCGTGTGACCACTGATGTGCCTTGGGCGATGTTATTCCCCGGCTCCCGTCAGGAAGATATCGCCATCGCTGCCGCTGACCCTAAATGGCAGCCGCTTCTGAACCAGTATGGTGTTCTTCCACGCCATCCTTCCCAGCTGTATGAACTGCTGCTTGAAGGCATCGTGCTGTTTATCATCCTGAACGTCTTTATTCGCAAATCACGCCCGATGGGCGCGGTATCAGGCTTGTTCCTGATCGGTTACGGTTTATTCCGCATCATTGTTGAGCATTTCCGCCAGCCGGATGCGCAGCTCGGTTTGTTCGACGGCGTGATCAGCATGGGGCAGGTACTGTCCATTCCGATGGTAGTCATCGGCCTGATTATGATGGTCTGGGCATACCGCCGTCCGCAGAAACAATTGTCGTGAGGTAACATGAAACAGTATCTGGATTTAATGCAGAAAGTGCTCGATGAAGGCACCCCTAAAGCCGACCGTACGGGTACCGGCACGTTGTCGATTTTTGGTCATCAGATGCGTTTCAATTTGCAGGATGGTTTCCCGCTGGTCACCACCAAACGCTGTCATTTACGCTCCATCATTCATGAACTCCTGTGGTTCCTGAAAGGCGAAACCAATATCGCCTATCTGCGTGAAAACAATGTCAGCATCTGGGACGAGTGGGCCGATGAAAACGGCGATCTCGGCCCCGTGTACGGCAAGCAATGGCGTGCCTGGGGGGCTGCTGATGGAAAGCAAATCGACCAGCTGACCAACGTCGTGAACCAGTTGAAAAACGATCCGGATTCGCGCCGTATCATTGTTTCTGCGTGGAATGTCGGTGAGCTGGATCAGATGGCACTGGCACCTTGTCATGCTTTCTTCCAGTTCTACGTGGCGGACGGTAAGTTGTCCTGCCAGCTGTATCAGCGTTCATGCGATGTCTTCCTTGGCCTGCCGTTTAACATCGCCAGTTACGCACTGCTGGTGCACATGATGGCGCAGCAGTGCTCTCTTGACGTCGGCGATTTTGTCTGGACCGGTGGGGATACCCATCTGTACAGCAACCATATGGAACAGACGCAGCTGCAGCTGAGCCGTGAACCACGCGCGTTGCCTAAACTGATTATCAAACGCAAGCCTGCCTCCCTGTTTGACTACAACTTCGAAGATTTCGAGATTGAGGGATACGATCCGCACCCAGCAATAAAAGCGCCCGTCGCTATCTGATTCTTCGCTGTTTGCTGCCTGACGTTTGTCAGGCAGCCATTATCCTGACTTCCCTCTGCGACACTTTTTACGCTTTCCCCTCAACGATTCACACCGCTATTGCATCCCACATTTTGATTTTGCGAGACGTCGCGCAACATTTTTGTCGCGTGCATTCTTTTGCACTTTTTGTTCTGGGGATGTCATGGAGAAAACCACTTTGCCACTGGTGGTGAAAATTCAAATGCCTACCCTGAGCGTATGAAAACAACCGATCGTTCAGGAGAGCAGGGAATGTCACTGATTGAAATGATGGTGGTCGTTGCGCTGGTCGCGATGTGCATCCTGTGGGGATTGCACAGCTGGCGCGGATATCAGCAGGCGCTTAAACTCGAACAGCAGGCGCAGCATCTGCGATTGTATCTTTATGATTTGCAGGCTGAAGCCAACAATTACAACTGTTCCGCCATATTGTGGATGATAAGCGGTACCGGCGGGTGCATTGGGGCAGGTGCGCGTCCGGCAGTTTGCAGTGCAGCGGTCGGAAGAGTGTTTGTGGTCAGTGAACCGGATATGGAGTTAATCGATTTTACCGGCAAAGCGATGGGTTTTTACGGGCTGCGAAATGCCGCACTGGCCGGGCATATGACACTAAAAAATGCGGCGGGGAGTCTGCGTGTGGTGCTATCAGCCAGAGGGCGTTTGCGTCTGTGCAGTGAAAATAAGCCGATGCTGGGCATCGGAGTCTGCCAGTGATTTCCCGTCGAACGCAGGGCTTCACACTGCCTGAAGTGATGATGGCGATGGGCGTCGGCAGCATGCTGATGCTCAGTGCGGCGCAAATTTATCCGCTGATGCGCCAGCGAAGCCAAAGTCTCGGGCGACATTATCAGTTGGATCAACTGCTGCGCCAGACCAGCTTTACTGTCGAAAAGGATTTACGACGCGCTGGGTTTTGCAATGGCGTGTGTGATGGTAAAACGGTCATTCTCGGCAATGCGTCAGGAGAAACTGCAGGTTCCTGTGTTATCGCGATTTATGATCTGAACAGAAACGGGCATTGGGAAAAACCGGGTAGCGCAGAATCTGAATACTTTGGTTATCGCCTGCGTCAGGGCGGTATTGAAATCCAGCGTGGTACAGATGCATGCAACAGTTCTGGCTGGGAGAAATTGCTCGACCCGGCAGAAGTTAACGTCACGAAGTTTGCTGTGACGGAACATTCAGGCCTGAATGCCGGACGCCTTTTCTCATTGGAACTTGAGGCCAGCTGGAGCAAAGATCCCCTGATCCACCGCAAAATTATTGTCCAGGTTGCGGGACATTCCTTATGAAATTCCGGGCGAAAATCAGGAGGCATTCCTCTCAATACCATCAGCAGGGCAGTGCCATGATCTTGAGTATTATGGTGATGATGGGGCTGGGAATGATTGCCCTTAATTCGCTACAGCAACAGCTTTCTGCCGGGCTGGCACTGACTTCTCATCAGCACCGGTATGCGATTGCCTGGGAGAATGCCGCGTCTTCACTGAGCTGGGGAATCAGCGAACGGTGGAAATTAACGGCACAGACGAAGTGGCAATGTCAGGCGTTGACCTCCGGGATCCTGGCTGTGGGGTCAGGACGTACCTGTGTCCGCCCTTCACTACGTGAAGATGTTTTTGTGGTGCGCGGGGAAGGGAGAGTGTCGGAAGGGGGAGAGCCCGTGACCATTTACCAGCAGGTCAGCGCGCAAATACAAGCCGATGGCTCGCTGATTTTTTTTCCACTCAGGCAAGGCTGGCTGGATTTCTGTCCCGAAGGCGATGAGCAGTTCTGTGATGACTGAGAAAGAAGCCAAACAGCAAGGATTTAGCCTGCCTGAGGCGCTGATCGCCGCGCTGCTGCTGTCGGTATCGGTTCTAGGATTGCTCAACTATTTTCAGTCTCTGAGCCAGGGTTTTATGCGTCAGTGGCAGGTGCAGCAGGCGTGGTCAGAGGCGCACTCACAGTTAGAAGCCTATTCGGTCAGCGGAAACGGCACTGAACCGGTAATTAATGGCTGGGAGTATCAGATCTCGGGTTTTACTGCCGGGCAACGATGCAAAGTGATCGGCGCGATTATCCGTACACCGGCGCACTATCAGGCGCAGTTGCAGCGTTTGCTTTGCGAGCCAGATACGCCCACATCTTCCGGTTAGGCGGGAGAAATACTGTCAAGCCGCTTGCAATGGCAGCCCAACTGCATAGAGTGGTTTAAACAGGTGATTTATCCGGGAGGGGAGTATCGTGTCCGGGTGCAAAATGTGAAACAGCACCAGAACGTACATCCCGAGACTGATTTTTTGACAACTATCCTGCAACTGCGGGGTCTGAAAAGACTCAACGGCATAAAACAGCAGGTTGAGGTTCATCAGTGGATGAACCGTTATTTTTTGCCCGTGTGGCACGTTTATTGGATTGAGGGAGAGTGGCAATGTTTAAACAGGTTACCCGAGTTACAGGGTTACTGTTGTTATTGACCTTTTGGGCCCCTGTTGTTTCAAGTGCCGCCGGTTGGCAGCCTTATGCACAAGCTATCAATAAAAGTCAGAACGACCCGCGTCAGTATCAGGCGATAACGCTGGCGAATGACATGACGGTTTTGCTCGTTTCTGATCCAGATGCGCCTAAATCCCTCGCAGCTCTGGCTATTCCCGTCGGCTCGCTGGAAGACCCGGACTCACAGTTAGGTCTGGCTCACTACACTGAACACATGTTGCTGATGGGATCCAAAAAATATCCTCAGCCAGAAAGCCTTTCCGAATTTCTCAAAAAACATGGCGGCAGCCATAACGGTAGCACCGCTTCCTATCGCACGGCATTCTATCTGGAAGTTGAAAATGACGCTCTGCCTGAAGCAGTAGATCGCCTTTCCGATGCAATCGGAGAACCCCTGTTAGACCCCGCCAATGGTGACCGAGAACGCAACGCGGTGAATGCTGAACTGACCATGGCGCGTTCCCGTGATGGAATGCGTATGGCACAGGTACGCGCTGAAACATTGAATCTGGAACATCCTGGTTCGCGCTTTTCGGGGGGGAATCTCGATACCCTAAAGGACAAGCCGGGCAGCAAGTTGCACGATCAGCTGACGGACTTTTATCATCGCTACTACTCTGCCAATCTGATGGTCGGCGTGATTTACAGCAATAAACCTTTGCCGGAACTGGCGCAACTGGCCGCAAACACTTTCGGGCAGATTGCCAATCATCATGCCGCCGTACCGCCGATTTCCGTGCCGACCTTAACGGATAAACAGAAAGGCGAATATATCCATTTTGTTCCCGCACAGCCGCGCAAAGAATTACGCGTTGAGTTCGCCATTGACAACAACAGCGCCGCGTTTCGCAGTAAGACGGATACCTATATCAGTTACCTGATTGGTAACCGCAGTCTGAATACATTGTCTGACTGGCTGCAAAAGCAAGGCTACGCCGATGGTATTAGTGCCGGTGCGGACCCGATGGTCAACCGGAATCAGGGCGTGTTTAATATTTCAGTTTCGTTGACGGATAAAGGTCTCGCCGAGCGCGATACGGTCATTGCCGCCATTTTCAGTTATTTGCGTGAAATGCGCGAGCAGGGCATAAAGAAACCCTATTTCGATGAAATTGCCCACGTGATGGCGCTCGACTTCCGCTATCCGGCGCTGACGAGGGATATGGATTACGTCGAATGGCTGGTGGATACCATGTTGCGTGTGCCGGTCGAGCACGTTCTGGATTCCCCTTATCTGACGGACCAATACGATCCGAAAGCGATCGAATCCAGGCTGGATGAAATGACGCCGCAAAATGCGCGTTATTGGATCATCAGTCCGAATGAGCCACACAATAAAGTCGCTTACTTTGTGAATGCACCTTATCAGGTCGATAAAGTCCTGCCACAAACCTTCGAGCACTGGAAATCCCTGGGGAAGGGAATCAAACTCACTCTGCCTGAGTTGAACCCATACATTCCGAACTCTCTGGCGCTGGTAACCAAAGATTCTAAAGCGACAAAACCTGAACTGCTGGTTGAAGATAAAGGCCTGCGGGTATTTTACATGCCAAGCCGCTTCTTCGCTGATGAACCGAAAGCCAGCGTGACGGTATCCTTTCGCAATGAACAGGCGTTAAGCACGGCGAAAAATCAGGTACTTTACGGCCTGACGGATTATCTTACCGGCGTAGCTTACGATCAGCTAAGTTATCAGGCTTCTATCGGCGGATTGAGCTTTGGTACGTCGCCTGACAACGGGCTGCAGTTTACCGCCAGCGGTTTCACGGAATGTCTGCCGGACTTACTGGCCGCACTGGTGGACAGCTATCCTGATTTCAAACCCACGCAGCAACAGCTTGATCAGGCTAAATCATGGTATCGGGAGCGTTTAGCCTCTGCGGATAAAGGCAAAGCCTTCGAGTTAGCACTCCAGCCGGTTCAGTTACTTTCGCGCGTGCCTTATACCGAGCGTTCAGAACGCGAGAAGCTGGTTGCGGATATCACACTTGATGATGTGAATGCTTACCGTGAGCAGCTTATTCACCACGCCGCTGTGGAAATCATGGTAGTGGGCAATATGACGGGCGATCAGGTGAAAGCTATGTCGCAGCAGATTATGCACAAACTTGGTAAGCACGGAACCGACTGGTGGCGCGGCACGCAGGCCGTTGTGACTGAGCCTCTGAAAGCCAACATCCAGCGTGTCGGCAGCAGTTCTGACTCGGCGCTGGCCGCCGTGTATGTGCCGACCGGTTATGACGAAGTCCAGAGCATGGGCTACAGCGCATTACTCGGGCAAATTATTCAACCGTGGTTCTATAGCCAGCTTCGCACGCAGGAGCAACTCGGTTACGCGGTATTTGCGTTCCCCATTCCTGTCGGTAAACAATGGGGTATCGGTTTCTTACTGCAAAGTAACAGCAAGCAGCCGGACTATCTGTATCAGCGCTATCTGGCCTTTTACCCACAAGCCGAAAAACGTCTGCGTGAAATGAAAGACGCGGAGTTTAATCAGTATAAACAAGGGCTGGTAAATGAAATGCAGCAACGCCCGCAAACGCTGGATGAAGAAGCGGACAGATTAGGTAATGATTTCAGCCGGGGGAATGCGCAATTTGATACGCGCACCAATGTTATCCGTGTGATTGCCGGGTTGACACAAACGCAACTGGCGGATTACTTCCATCAGGCAGTAATTAAACCGGATGGTCTGGCGATGTTGTCTCAGGTCTCCGGCAGTGACAGCAAGACGCCGCAGTATGCTGCGCCGGAAGGTTTCAAAACCTACGCTGATACTTCAACATTGCAGAAAACCCTGAAATCACAGACTGATAAATAATGTGATTTGAAAACTCAGAAAGCAAAAAGGACGCGTTAGCGTCCTTTTTTATGGATGAAAGTCAGCGTTCAGAGTTCGGAGATCAGGATTTTAGAACGGCGCTGGTAGTTATACATTTCCTGTTTCTGAATCGGCAGAACATCCACTTCGGCCGGTTTGAAGCCACGCTCCTGGAACCAATGGATGCTTCGGGTCGTGAGCACGAACAAACGGTTTAGCCCCATTTGCTTCGCCTGACTGGCCACTCGCTGCAACAGCATTTCGCCGCGTGATGAACTGCGGTAATCAGGATGCACGGCCACGCACGCCATTTCACCGATGCCTTCATCGTGGAACGGATACAGCGCCGCACAGGCGATGGTCAGGTTATCCCGTTCGATAATAGTGAATTTGTCGATTTCCATTTCCAGCTGTTCGCGGGAGCGGCGCACCAGAATTCCCTGTTGTTCCAGCGGACGGATAAGTTCGAGGATCCCGCCTATGTCGTTGATGGTAGCACGGCGAACCTGTTCGGCACTTTCCATCACGATTTGTGTACCGATACCGTCACGCGAGAACAGCTCCTGAATCAAAGCGCCATCTTCCTGGTAGCTGATCAAATGGCTACGACGTACGCCGCTGCGGCAGGCTTTCACGGCACCGCGCAGGAAGCGCACTGTACCGGAGAGGTAATCGCCGCTGGTTTCCATCGTATCAATACGAAGCTGCGCATCGTTTGGGAACAGCTCAGAAATGATATTGCCTTCTTCGTTTATCACGCCCTGTGAAGAACAGAAGCCGATCATCTTCTCCGCTTTCAGTTTGATGGCCAGCTGCGTCGCGACTTCTTCGGAAGTCAGGTTAAAACTTTCCCCGGTCACCGACACTGCAACCGGCCCCATCAATACGATGGCGTTGCTGTCGAGCTGGCGGTGAATGGCTTCTTCGTCGATGCGGCGAATACGGCCACTGTGGCAGTAATCAATGCCGTCATCCACGCCCAGCGGCTGAGCAATAATAAAGTTACCGGAAACGACGTTGATATGCGCGCCCTGTAGCGGAGTATTATTCAGACTCATCGACAGGCGGGCAGTGATATCCAGTTGCAAAAGTCCCGCCGCCTGCTTCACCAGTTCGAGGGCTCGGGCGTCGGTGACACGAATGTTTTTATGATAAATCGGCTCACAATTGTGGTCGGCGAGATTCTCGTCGATTTGCGGACGTGCGCCATAGACGACGACAAGCCGGATCCCTAAACTGTGTAACAGACCGATATCATTGACAATATTACTAAAGTTCTCATGTTCAATGGCTTCTCCACCAAGCATGACAACGAATGTTTTGCCACGGTGCGCATTGATATAGGGAACTGAGTGGCGAAATCCCTGAACCAGTTCAGTACTACGTTCCTTCACGGCAAAACCTCATTTGAATTTTTATTCGTAATTTCTGTATTTTTATTCTTTTAGGGCTGTGTGGCAAGTAAGAAATCTCTGTTTTTCTATTAACAACGATTACAAACATACAACAAATTGATATATCGAAATAATGTTTAGGAATGACATGCAGGGACGGATTGGTTAAAATTCCCAAACTGAGCTTTTTATCAACACTTTAAGACTTTAAAAATCTGCCTGAGACTGCATGACTGACGATAACCACAACCCCGGAAGACGACGACTCCTTCAAACCGTAGCGGCTTCCTGGATGCTCAGTGTGAGTAAAGTGGGGTTCGCTGCCAGTTCACAGGTTATTGCCGTGCGTATCTGGCCCTCTTCGACTTATACCCGCATCACGCTGGAATCCAGTACTCCTCTGAAGTATAAGCAGTTTCTGCTGAGCTCACCCGCACGCGTGGTGGTGGATATCGAAGGCGTTCACCTCAACAGCGTGCTGAAAGGCCTGGGGGATAAGGTCCAGCAAAGCGATCCTTATATTCAGCAGGCTCGGGTAGGGCAGTTTGATGCCAACACCGTGCGTATGGTCCTTGAGCTCAAACGCTCAATCAATCCTCACGTATTCACACTTAAACCGGTGGCAGAATTCCATAACCGACTGGTCGTCGATCTGTATCCGGAAGAAGGTGCGGTCAGCGCTGAGGATGATCCGCTGCTGGCATTACTGGAAGATTACAATCGTGGGGACGTGGAAAGGACTTTGCCGCCGGAAGCGGTAAAAGACGGGCAGGCAGGTCGAAGCCGGCCTCTGGTCATCATGTTAGATCCCGGTCACGGCGGTGAGGACCCCGGTGCTATAGGCAAGTATAAAACGCGTGAAAAAGATGTCGTTTTGCAGATTGCCCGACGGTTACAAAAGCTTATTGCCCGTGAAAAGAACATGAAAGCGCATATGACCCGCAATGAAGACGTCTTTATTCCGCTGAAAGTGCGTGTCGCCAAGGCGCGAAAGCTGCGGGCAGATCTGTTTATCTCCATTCATGCCGACGCGTTTACCAGCCGAGCGGCTAAAGGCTCGTCCGTTTTTGCCTTATCGACTAAGGGCGCGACCAGCTCAGCAGCACGTTTTCTGGCGCAAACTCAGAACGAATCCGACCAGATTGGCGGCGTGAGTAAAAGTGGTGACAAGTATCTCGATCACACGATATTTGATTTGGTGCAGACTGCGACTATCAGCGACAGTCTTAAATTCGGCAAGGAAGTGCTGACGCGGATGGGCAAGATTAACCCTCTGCATAAAAACAAAGTGGATCAGGCCGGATTTGCTGTACTCAAAGCACCGGACATCCCGTCCATTCTGGTGGAAACCGCATTTATCAGTAACATTAATGAAGAGAAGAAACTGCGTACGGCTCATTTTCAGCAGCAGGTCGCGGAGTCTATACTGGCAGGGATTAAGGCCTATTTCGCTCAGGGTGGCATGTCTGCAAGGGGGTGAATATTTAAGAGGGCATCAGGAAGAAGGGGGAGAGGATTCTGTAGCCAAAATTCAGACACAAAAAAACACCCGTTAAGGTGCCTCATGTTTACTGGTTTTTTAGTAGTTGGTTGCGGGGGCCGGATTTGAACCGACGACCTTCGGGTTATGAGCCCGACGAGCTACCAGGCTGCTCCACCCCGCGTCCGTCACTACTTTGTACTGCATTTACTTCATCACATCATTCGAACTTTGCACATCATGCATAAGTCTCGAATTGGTTGCGGGGGCCGGATTTGAACCGACGACCTTCGGGTTATGAGCCCGACGAGCTACCAGGCTGCTCCACCCCGCGTCCGTAGCACTTCTTACTTCTTTACTTCATCGTTCAATTGAATCGGGCATTTTATTGCCTGCGAATCGAATTGGTTGCGGGGGCCGGATTTGAACCGACGACCTTCGGGTTATGAGCCCGACGAGCTACCAGGCTGCTCCACCCCGCGTCCGATGGAGGCGAACTATACTCCCCATGAGATTTCGCGCAACCCTTTATTTGAATTTATTCAAACAAAGCACTTAGTTGCTGGCTTTTTGCCCACATCGTTGCTGTTTTGTACCCAATTTGGTTGAGGGCAATTTTTTCGGCTATGCCAATTCCTTTCTGATAGGCCGTTTGTTATCGTTTCGCCTGTCATTTCCCCTGAAAGTAAGAGAGCGCGGCAATAATGAAAGGACGTTGGAGTAAATATCTGCTGGGTGGTTTGGTGATTGCGGTGCTTGCAGGTTGTTCCTCGCGCCCGACCGACCGGGGTCAGCAATATAAGGATGGGCGGCTGGAAAACGCGCTGGAATACGTTAATGAGCCGAATGCGACAGGCAAACCTGTCAATGCCCTGGATTACTCCAATCAGGTCGCTGCCGTGCAAATCGCCTCTTCTTCCTTATATGGCCGAAATAATCCGACGTTTCAGGCTGTTCAGCAATGGCTGCGTTCCGGTGCAGATACCCGCAACCTAAGCCAGTACGGCATCAGTGCTTATCAGATGGAAGGTGCCGATAACTTCGGTAACGTTCAACTGACCGGGTATTACACGCCGGTGGTGCAGGCGCGCTATACCCGTCAGGGCGAATTCCAGTATCCGCTGTACCGCATGCCGCCAAAACGCGGCCGTCTGCCGGATCGCGCTGCCATTTATTCGGGCGCATTGAGCGAAAATTACGTCGTGGCCTGGACAAACTCCCTGATGGATAACTTCATGATGGAAGTGCAGGGTAGCGGCTATGTCGATTACGGCGATGGCCGTCCTTATATGTTCTTTGGGTATGCGGGCAAAAACGGCCACGCTTATCGCAGTATCGGTAAGGTGCTGATCGATCGCGGTGAAGTAGCGCGCGAGAATATGTCCATGCAGGCAATCCGCCAGTGGGCCGATACGCACAGCGCCGCCGAAGTGCGCGAACTTCTGGAACAAAACCCGTCGTTCGTCTTCTTTAAGCCTGAACCTTTCGCACCAGTCCGCGGTGCCAGCGGCGTTCCATTGATCGCCAAAGCGTCCGTAGCGTCTGACCGTTCGCTCATCCCGGCCGGAAGCACTTTGCTGGCGGAAGTACCGGAGCTTAACGATAAAGGTAAGTTCACTGGAAAATACCACATGCGTCTGATGGTGGCGCTGGACGTTGGCGGAGCAATTAAAGGGCAACATTTCGATATGTATCAGGGGATTGGTACTGATGCCGGACACGCAGCCGGATTTTATAACCACTACGGCCGCGTCTGGGTGTTAAAATCAGCGCCAAATGGCAAACCGCTGTTCACCGCGTCTGCCCAGCCAAATTAAGTTTTCGACACGTACTGAGGTTCAGAAGGTCATGACAGCAACATACTCCGACGCATACCAGCAACGCTTTGGCGGCACTGCACGTCTTTATGGTCAGCAGGCACTGGCGTTGTTTTCGCAGGCACATGTTTGCGTGATTGGTATCGGCGGGGTAGGTTCCTGGGCAGCTGAGGCGCTGGCCCGCACCGGCATCGGCGCGATCACGCTGATTGATATGGATGACGTGTGCACCACCAATACCAACCGGCAGATCCACGCGCTACGTGAAAACGTCGGGCAGGCGAAAACCGAGGTGATGGCTCAGCGTATTCTGGCGATTAACCCGGAATGCAAGGTAACCTGCATCGACGATTTCATTACGCCGGATAACGTTGCAGAGATGCTCGATAAAGGGTTTAGCTACGTGATTGACGCCATCGACAGTGTGCGTCCGAAAGCGGCATTACTCGCGTATTGTCGCCGCTTCAAAATTCCTGTCGTGACCACCGGCGGTGCCGGCGGGCAGATTGATCCGACCCAGATCGCGGTAGTCGATCTGGCGAAAACCATTCAGGATCCGCTGGCGGCGAAGCTGCGTGAGCGTCTGAAAAACGATTTCAACGTGGTGAAAAACAGTAAAGGTAAACTGGGGATCGACTGCGTATTTTCCAGCGAACCGCTGATGTACCCGCAGGCCGACGGTTCTGTCTGTGCGTCACGCGCCACGGCGGAAGGGCCAAAGCGTATGGACTGTGCGTCAGGATTTGGTGCGGCGACGATGGTCACCGCCACCTTCGGTTTTGTCGCGGTTTCCCATGTGCTTAAAAAGATGATGGCGAAACAGCAGCGTCAGGCTCAGGCGGCCTGACGGGCAAGACGTAATACGCCTTCTGCCAGCGCATTCAGCCCGCTGGCGCGGCTGGTGCTCAGCTGTTCCCGCAAACCTAAAACATCAAACAACGCCAGCGGATCCCGGTTCAGGATCTCGTCTGGCGTTTTGCCTTCTACCGCCGTCAGCAACACGGCCAACAAACCTTTGACGATCCTTCCCTCGCTGTCGCCGTAGAAATGCATTGTCCCATTTTCTGCTTTTTCTGCTCCCAGCCATACCCTGTTTTCGCATCCCGACAGCTCATTTTCCGGCAGTTTCAGTGACGCATCCAGCGGCGGCAGAGATTTTGCCAGCAGGATTAACTGACGATAGCGATCTTCCCACTGACGGAATGCGGCAAATTTTTCCGTCAGCGAGGCTTCGGTGATCTCATGTCCAAAAGGATGTGGCGCGTGCATCGTATTCCTCAAAAAACGTTTTTCTCAATTAAATTAATCGGCTAACAGACTGAGGGCATATTTTACCGCAGCGGTCAGGCGGGCGACGTCATGCTCATTATTATAAGGCGCGAACGACGCACGTAATGTTCCGCTGATGCCCAATGCAGCCATCAGCGGCTGCGCACAATGTTGTCCGGCACGCAGTGCGATGCCTTGTTCTGCCAGCAATGTCACCAGATCGCTGTGATGCACCCCGGCGATATCGAAAGCCAGCAGTGACGCGTTCTGAGCGCGGAAACTGCGGAAACCTTCGAACTGTGAAAGTTGTTCTTCTGCCAGGGTCGCCAGATTTTGCGCATAGCGCTCAGCGGCGTGCAGATCAACCGTTTGCAGCCATTTCAGAGCGGCCGCCATACCGATCACGCCGGCAATATTGGGTGTACCGGCTTCAAAACGATGCGGCACCGCCTGCGGTGTAAAGTCAGACATCGACGCCTGCGTCAGCATTTTCCCACCGCCGTGCCAGGGATCCATGCTGTCGAGTAATTCGGTTTTGCCGTACAGCACGCCGATGCCGGTCGGGCCATACAGTTTGTGGCCGGAAAACGCATAGAAATCGACGTCCAGCTGGCGGACATCCGGCGGCGAATGCACGACGCCCTGTGCGCCATCCACCAGAACCGGCGTGCCGTTGGCATGTGCCAGTGTGATCGCATGCGCAAGATCGGGCATGGCACCGGTGACGTTGGACATTTGCGTGACAGCCAGCAGCCGGGTGCGGGCGCTAAGCAAGGCGGGGAGCGCGGCGATATCGGGTGCGCCATGCTTGTCTACCGGCAGCGTGACGACCTGCGCCTGACACTGTTCCGCCAGCATCAGCCACGGGATCAGGTTCGCGTGGTGCTCAGCCTGGCTGACAATAATTTCATCACCGGCCTGCAACCTTGGGCGCAAATAGCTTTGTGCCACCAGATTGATGGATTCCGTGGTACCGCGCGTCCAGACGATATCGGCAGCACTTGGGGCATGGATCCATTCCGCCACCAGAGCGCGTGCCTGCTCGTATTCTTCAGTCAGCGTTTGCGCGGCGTGGTGCTGGCTGCGGTGAACCGTCGCGCCTTCCTGTGAATAGAAATTCACGGTGGCATCGATGACCGCTTGCGGTTTCAGTGCAGTAGCTGCGCTGTCGAGATAGCACTGGCCCTGTGAGAGCGCGGGGAAGCGTTGACGAAAATCAGCGGCGTTAAAGTCAGTCATGCAAGATTACATCCTTCGGCTACGGGGTAAAGAGTACAAACTTTCCGTTTGTGCAAACCATCTATTCATTTTAGGAATGGTTACCTGGAAATATATCAGAGGTTTGTTATGCTGAATTACGAAGACTAGACGCATTACCCTGGGGGCTTCCCGGGAATTGAAAGCATTTTAATCTGCAAGGAGTCTACAATGAAAAAGATCGTCGCCGTAATTTCAGCCGCACTGCTGACCACTACACTTGCCGCCTGTTCGAGCAACTACGTGATGCACACCAACGATGGCCGTACTATCGTTGCTGAAGGCAAACCAAGCACCGACAGTGATACCGGTATGATCAGTTATACCGATGCGTATGGCAACAAGCAGCAGATCAATAAGTCTGAAGTGAAAGAGATGGCTGAAGGGAAATAATCCCCTGAGTGACACCACCTTCGGGTAACCTCACTGCGCCTCACGACAAAACCGGATACGTATGCGACGTAGCCGGTTTTGTCACATATGTACGTAGTGATTTTGGCGGGATGGCCGAAATCCGGACAAAAAAAAGCACCGCAAAATGCGGTGCTAAAAAATCACTTTGGACAGACAGGGTAATGTACAGGAAGTGAAAAGTTTGTAGCATTCAAGCTACGAGTCCGGATTGCCGGACAATTGCAAACACAACATCACAACCACAAGCCAAAAGTATTTCAGCATCCTCATACCAATCTACTTTTCGTTCCGGCTCAGGAAGTGGCGCCACTATAGGTTTTTGCCTGTACATCCTCAACGGACAAATTATAATGTCTCGGATTAAAAAAACTAATATCCAGAGCCACGGACAGGCGTCCCGCTGACCGGCACACAACAAGTATCCTATCTATGTCAAAACGTTTACCGCCTCTTAACTCACTGCGTGTGTTTGATGCCGCAGCGCGCCACCTTAGTTTTACTAAAGCGGCAGAGGAATTGTTCGTCACGCAAGCTGCCGTTAGCCACCAGATTAAGTCACTTGAAGACTTTTTGGGGCTAAAACTGTTTCGTCGCCGTAACCGCTCTTTGTTACTGACCGAAGAAGGGCAGAGCTATTATCTGGATATCAAAGAGATATTCTCATCGCTGAATGAAGCGACCCGTAAACTTCAGGCGCGCAGTGCGAAAGGTGCGCTGACGGTCAGTTTGCCGCCGAGCTTTGCTATCCAGTGGCTGGTGCCAAGATTGTCTGGCTTTAACTCAGCTTATCCGGGTATCGATGTGCGGATTCAGGCTGTTGACCGCGAGGAGGACAAATTGTCTGACGATGTGGACGTGGCGATTTTCCATGGGCGAGGCAACTGGCCGGGTCTGCGCGCCGAACGTTTATATGCGGAGTATTTAATCCCCGTTTGTTCTCCGTCTTTACTGATGGGCGATAATTTGTTGAAAGAACCTGCCGATCTCGGGCATCACACTTTGCTGCACGATGCGTCCCGCCGCGACTGGCTGGCTTACACCAAACAGCTGGGGCTGCAACAGGTGAATGTTCAGCAAGGGCCGATTTTCAGTCACAGCGCGATGGTGGTGCAGGCCGCCGTACACGGGCAGGGAGTGGCGCTGGTGAATAATGTGATGGCGCAGACTGAAATCGAAGCCGGTCGTCTGGTATGTCCGTTCAACGAGGTTTTAGTCAGTAAAAACGCTTTTTATCTGGTTTGTCATGACAGTCAGGCAGAACTGGGTAAAATAGCCGCCTTTCGCCAATGGATCCTTGCGCGTGCAGCCAGCGAGCAGGAAAAACTGCGCTTTCGGTTTGATCAGGCCTGAGGTCCTGAATACCGGAAACTGATGGACATGAACGTACTGATGAGCCTGATTATTCAAGGTTTCCATCATTAAACAACGATAACAGGTAACGTATAATGACCAGCCGTTCAATGCTGATCTTCGCCGCGATCAGCGGTTTTATCTATGTGGCGTTTGGTGCCTTCGGCGCACACGTACTGAGTCAGTCGCTGGGAGAAGCCGAACTGGCCTGGATCCATACCGGCCTGACCTACCAAAGTATTCACACGCTGGCGGTGATGATTTTAGGCGTTGCGATGCAGCGTCAGCGTAATGTGTGGTTCTACTGGAGCAGCGCGTTTCTGGCGCTGGGAACCGTGTTATTCAGCGGCAGCCTTTATTGTCTGGCGCTGTCGCACCTCCGTTTATTTGCTTTTGTGACTCCGATTGGCGGTACCTTGTTTCTGGTCGGTTGGATTTTGATGTTGATCGGCGCACTGCGCCTGAAGAAAAAGGCCGAACGCCATGAATAAAGTTGCTCTCTACTGCCGTCAGGGTTTTGAAAAAGAATGCGCAGCAGAAATTACGGACAAAGCCGCGAAGATGGAAATCTTCGGTTTTGCCCGTGTAAAAGATAACAGCGGTTATGTGCTGTTTGAATGCTATCAGCCGGACGACGCCGATCGTCTGGCAAAAGAACTGCCTTTCCGCGAGCTGATCTTTGCCCGTCAGTTGATCGTTGTTGGCGAGTTGCTGAAAGACTTACCACCTGAAGATCGTGTTTCGCCGATCGTGGGCATGGTACAGAACGTCATCACCAACGGCGGTGAATTGCGCGTTGAAGTGCCGGATACCAATGAAAGTAAAGAGCTGACCAAGTTTTGCCGCAAATTGACCGTGCCATTGCGTACTGCGATGCGTGAACGCCGTGTGCTGGGCAAACGTGAAAACCCGCTGCGCCCGGTTGTGCATGTGTTCTTTATTGCCTCGGGTTGCTGCTATGTCGGCTACTCCTACAGCAACAACAACTCACCGTATTACATGGGGATCCACCGTCTTAAATTCCCTTCCGAGGCGCCAAGCCGTTCTACGCTGAAGCTGGAAGAAGCGTTCCACGTGTTCATTCCTGCCGATGAGTGGGAAGAGCGTCTGGCAAGCGGAATGTATGCGACGGATCTGGGGGCATGCCCGGGTGGCTGGACCTATCAGCTGGTGCAACGCAGCATGATGGTCACTGCAATTGATAACGGTCCTATGGCACCAAGCCTGATGGAAACCGGTCAGGTTATTCACCTGCGTGAAGACGGCTTCCGCTATAAATCCACCAGTACCAAGAACTACTGGCTGGTGTGCGACATGGTAGAAAAACCGGCGAAAGTGGCCGCACTGATGTGCGACTGGCTGGTCAACGGCTGGTGTCGTGAAGCGATTTTCAACCTGAAATTGCCTATGAAGAAGCGCTACGAAGAAGTGTCCAACATTCTGGCGCGCATTGACGAACGTCTGAAAGAAAATGGTGTAAACGCCGAGATCTTTGCCAAGCAGCTGTATCACGACCGTGAGGAAGTGACAGTGCATATTCGTCGTTTCTGGTCAGCCATCGGTGGCCGTCGTGATGAACGCGATCACTGATCATCGCTAAGTGAATTCTGACGTGATGTGAAAAGGCGCTTTCTTCGGGAAGCGCCTTTTTCTTTGGCCGCAGGTCGTGTGTCGGGGTTACGGCAGGCGCAGCTGCTGCAAATTTCCGTCGAGAACAATATCTGTTTGCAGTGTCGAAACTCGTTTACAGGCATACGCCAGTTCACGATGTTCCTGCAATTTAGACTGCCACTTTTCCGGCACGCCGCTGAGATTGTCATACAGCGCATCCAGCGAACCGGCCTGTGTCAGCAAGGTCACGGCGGTTTTGGGGCCAATCCCAGGTACGCCCGGAATTTTGCTGCTGCTGATCCCGGCAAGCCCCCAGTAATCGGTGAGCTGATGGGGCAGAACGCCGAAGGTATCACGCACAAACGGCATGTCCAGCCAACGTTTTTGGAAGTAGTCGCGAATTTGTACGTTAGGGGCTAGCAGTTGGCAATAACCCTTGTCCGTCGAAACGATGGTCACCTGATGTCCGCCGGATGACACTTTGTCCGCCAGCGTGGCGGCTAAATCATCGGCTTCGTTGCCGGCGGAGTGCCAGCAGGTGATCCCCTGCGCTTCAAACCCGGCCTTCAGACTGGGCATTTCGGCGAAAAGATTATCCGGCATCGGTGAGCGCCCGGCTTTGTAATCTGGCAGACAATGATGACGCCAGCTGTCGGCGCGATCGTCTTCATCAAACACTGCCACCGCATGGGTCGGCTGGGTATGTTGGATCAGTTGTCCAATCGCATTCTGACAGGTAACCAGGCAAGGCGAACCCTGCACCGCGTGAATACGGCGGATAAGGTTCAGGGCATCAATAATCAGCAGATGTATCGCCATCGGCAAACTCCATAATCCATTCTCCATAATCTATTCTTTATAAAAATCAGGGCGACATTTCGTCGCCCTGAAGTCTGCTTAAATTCGAACCCTCAATATCAGGCACAAATTTCATAGCAAGGAATATACGCACTGCCCGGCAATTTCATGCGGTGCTGTGCGACGAAGCCCTGCAACAGACTGTCCATTTTCTTCATTAACGCCGGATCGCCGTGCAACTTAAAGCGCCCGTGCTGTTCGATAGCGTGAATACCAAACTCTTTAACGTTACCGGCCACAATACCGGAGAAGGCGCGGCGCAGGGCGGCGGCCAGTTCCTGTGGCGGCTGGTTCGGATAGAGGTTCAGGTTCGCCATGTTTTCATGGCTTGGCTCGAACGGATGCTGCAAGTCCGGCGCAATGCGAATCGACCAGTTAAAGCTGTATGCATCACCGCTGTTACGGCGGTTCTCTTTCACCAGCGGCATTGCACGTTTCATCTGACGGGCGACTTCTGTCGGATCATCCACAATGATGGTATAGAACTTAGCGGCATCCTCGCCCAGCGTAGATTTAATGAAAGCATCGAGTACGTGGAAGTAATCTGCACTCTCTTTCGGTCCGGTCAGGATCAGCGGTAATACCTGATCGCTGTTTTCCGGATCCATCAGAATGCCCAACAGATACAGCAATTCCTCCGCTGTACCGACGCCGCCGGGGAAGATAATAATTCCGTGAGCGATACGAACAAACGCTTCAAGGCGCTTTTCGATATCCGGCATGATGATCAGTTCATTGACCAGAGGATTTGGCGGTTCCGCAGCAATAATGGAGGGTTCAGTCATGCCGATGAAACGGCCTGCTTTGTAACGTTGCTGCGCATGGCCGACGGCGGCACCTTTCATCGGGGCTTCCATCGCGCCAGGGCCGCAGCCAGTGCAGATGTTCAGTTCACGCAGGCCCAGTTGGCTGCCGACATTGCGGGCATACTGATATTCCACCTCATTGATGGAATGCCCGCCCCAGCAAACCACCATATTCGGATCTTCATCGAGATGGAGTGCGCGGGCGTTGCGTAAAATGGAGAACACCATATTGGTGAGGTGTGCCGCATTGTCACTGTTAAAGTTTTCAAAGCGGGGGTTGCTGGCGATTTGCGCATTAACGAACAGGATGTCTCGCAACACGGCGAACAGGTTTGCTTGTAATGAACGAATTATCCGTCCATCGACAAAGGCATCTTCTGGGGGATTGACCAGTTCGAGTTTCACGCCACGCTCGCGGCGCAGCACGTTAATATCAAAGCTTTCGTAACGTTCGAGGAGTTCTTTACTGCTGTCGGTCTGGCTGCCGCTGTTGAGGACGGCCAGTGAGCAATTTCGGAAAAGACGGTACAAGTCGCTGCTCGCAGTACGCTTGAGCATGTCGACTTCCAACTGCGACAACAAATCCATGGAGCCCAACGGGCTGATATGTGTAATCAAAGTTGCTCCTTGACACCAATCGGTGCTGTGATTATTTCTGCTGCCGGACGCCGTGCATGATTTTTCGAATCATGTTTTTTGCATCGCAAAGCGTTGGGCAAACAAAAACAATTATCTGTTAACAGAAAGGATGATCGGTGCAGGTTTGCCCACCATCTCTTTCTGATTTAACAGTAACCTTGTCGTCCGGCTTTTACCAATACTCCCAGAGCGTTAGCGCAAAACTTGAGCAATGCCTCGCATTATTGCCTGACGAGTCTCGCGGTTGCAGGTTCAAACGGGAAGTTAGACCGCCACGGATTGATGTCCAGACCGCCGCGACGGGTATAGCGGGCGTACACGGCGAGTTTCTCAGGCTGACAGAAACGCAGGAGATCGTTGAAAATTCGCTCGACGCACTGTTCGTGGAATTCGTTGTGATGGCGGAATGACACCAGATAGCGCAACAGGGCTTCTCGATCGATTTTCGGGCCACGATACTGGATTTGCACCGAACCCCAGTCTGGCTGGTGAGTAATCAGACAGTTGGATTTGAGCAGATGGCTGACCAGTGATTCTTCAACAATTTCATCGCCTGCAGCACTTGCCAGAAAGTCGGTGCTGAATTCGTAGCTATTGATTTCGATGTCCTGATCGTCAATGCATATTCCTGCAAAATGCCCGACCGGTGTGCCTTCAATTTCTGACAGGCGGCTGACTGTCACTTTGACATCGCCCTGCGCGCAGGCGCTTAAATCACGCGTTAAGGTTTCTTCGACGGTGCGCCAGTCCGGGAAAACGGTTTGATTAAAGCTGTTGAGGTAAAGCTTAAAGCTTTTGGATTCAATCAGATTCTGGCTGTTGGCATTCAGGCTGATTTCGCCGACGGCGACCTGTGGCAATCCTTTGGCATTGAGCCATGACAGTTCGTACAGGGTCCAGATATCTGCGCCATGAAAAGGCAGGTTATCCGGGAACAGGCCCAGCGGTTCACGGTTCATACTGCGGGGAACGGCTTGCAATAAAGAAGCATCGTAGTGATCGACGTAAGCCGTGCTTTTGCCCAGCGTCAGTTGCGCCAGTGCGGGGTTATCCTGATAAGAGGACATGGTGTCACCTTGCTAAGAGATCGGTACAATAGAGAATAGTGACTAGTTTACCCCAGCCTTACCTGAAGATGAGAGAATTATGGAGTCTGAAGTTTCTGTAGCATTGCGTGAATTTACTCAGCGTTATGTCGATCTATGGCAACAGAAAACCGGTATGCCACCGTCGAGTGAGGCGTTGTTTGGCGTCGAATCCCCCTGTGTTGTGAAAACCGACGAAGACAAAGTGTTCTGGCTGACACACACCTTCAGCCCTGAAAGTACGCTGGAAAATGTCGAACGCGCGATGGAACTGCAGTTACGCCCGGAAGCGCATCAGTTCTACACCACGCAATTTGCTGGCGACATGACTGCCGAATGGCAGGGAAATGCATTGACGCTGCTGCAGGTCTGGAGCCTGGAAGATTTTACCCGCTTGCAGGAAAACCTGATTGGTCATCTGGTGACACAAAAGCGTCTGAAGCTGACGCCGACGGTGTTTCTGGCGACGACCGATTCAGAGCTGGATTTGGTTTCATTGTGTAATGTGACCGGTAATGTTCTTCTGGAGCAGTTCGGCAGCAAAAAAAGAACGATACTCTCGCCATCATTGTCGGAATTCCTTACAATGCTGACCGCTATCAACCCTACCTGATTTTATCGCCAGAAGAACCCATTCCCGCAGAGCACAAATGGCTCACACGCGTGTGAGAGATCTCTCACAAAGACTGTAAGAGATCTCGCTAATTTGACTTAATCGCCCCCCATTTCAAATAATAAACTCATTGTAATTCAGATTGTTATATTGATCTCCTCTGTGAGTCGACTGACATTCCTCTATTTTGGCTTACAGCCTGTATTGCCTGAGAGGCCAAAATCAACGATTCTAGTCGGGCAGAAGGGAAGCATGAAACGGAACATCAGGATGATGGCTGTTTCATAAAGCAGGGGACGACTCAGGGTGAGTCAGGACGGCATCGGATTATGCCAGGATGTTTCAGGACGAAACCAGGGACACCTCCAGGACGGAGAAGAGAGCTCACAAAGGAAGCTGAGCGGGTCACAGATGACCAGGATGCGAGTCAGGATGGCTCAGGATAAACCGTCAGGATGAAAGTTGGACGATGCAAAGGATAGCAGGTTAGGATAACCGCAGGAAAAGTTTTCAGGGATTGAGCAGGGAGCACTTTGGTAGCTGGATTGCTATAAAACGAACCGGGGGCACTGTGAAAACAGTGCCCCCAACTTTTTGTCTGAATTTTGTGGTTTGATGAAAAAATGGACGCTCCGGCGTTAACCGAAGCGCCTGGCATTAGCCAATAGCGCCCAGCACGTCATCTTGCCCCTGCTTTTTCGGTAACAGGAATAACGTCGCAAAGATATCCAGCAGGTAGATGGCGGCCAGTAAAGAAATGGCTGCGGTGAAAGAAACCTGCGCCACCAGCATCCCGATCACCAGCGGTCCAAAACCACCCACACCACGCCCCATGTTGAACAACAGATTTTGTGCCGTTGCTCTGACGCGTACCGGATAGAGATCGGAAATCAGCCCGCCGTACCCACCAATCATACCGTTCACGAACATCCCCATCACCGCGCCCGCGAACAGCATCAGCGTTGGGTCAGAAAGCTGCGCGTAACACACCACCATCACCACAGCGCCCATCTGATAGATCAGGAAGATTTTCCAGCGCGGGAAACGGTCAGACAAGACGCCAAACAGCCAGATTCCAAAAGTCATACCGATAACGGTCACCGCCGTCCATAAACCCGATTTAGTCAGCGAGAAGCCAAAGTTCTTCGACAGGTAGCTCGGCATCCAAATCATCAGGCCGTAATAACCAAAATTCTGCACAGAACATAAAATGAAAATACCGAGGCTGGCTTTGGTGGTCGCTTTATCGCCAAAGAGCAATTTGATGCGGCTGAAGAGTGAACCACCGTTGTCGGTGGAAGCGCTTTTCACGAACGCTTCTGGTTCGCCCATGGTCCGGCGGATCAGGAAGGACGCCAGCGCCGGTAACAGGCCGACCAGGAACATACCGCGCCAGCCGATTACGTCGAGCAATAATGGCGTGAGGAAGGCAGCGAGTAACACCCCGAGCTGCCAGCCCATGCCGACATAGGCAGACGCGCGGTTACGCTTTTCAGCCGGCCAGGCTTCAGCGATCAATGCCATACCGATACCGAATTCGCCGCCGAGCCCGATACCGGCCAGCGTGCGATAAATCAATAAGTCCCAATAACCTTGAGCGAACGCGCATAAACCGGTAAACACTGAGAACATCAATATGGTGAAAGTGAGTACGCGTATACGGCCAAAACGATCGCTGATCGGGCCGAAAATCACGCCGCCGAGCACTGCACCAATCAGGGTCCAGGTCACCAGTGAACCACTTTGCGAGGAACTCAAACCAAATTCGCTGGAGATGGCCGGGAGCATGAAACCGAGGATGAGCAGATCGAAGCCGTCCATCGCGTAGCCTGTCACGGAGGCCAGCATCGCTTTGGCGGGTGTTGCGTGTGCTTTTTGAGTGTGTTGAGCGGACATAGGTACACATCTGTAAAGAAAAAAGTGGCGGTAGTTTGCCCGTATCGGGCACCTTTCGCCACTATGAAAAACGTATGGAAGGAGCGATATACCGGACAGGATGCAGAAAGTTGGGGCAACAGGTCTTCAATGTTATGCTTTGCGCCCCCGGCGGAGGCTGCCAGGGGCCATGAATGAAGAGAGCGACTCATGAATACAGAAAAACAGGTTCGTCAGATTTTAGAAGATATCGAACAGGCGATGCGCAATGCGAAACTCTGGCATGCCACGCCACCTGATACGGACGCTTTTGAAAGCCAGGAGCCATTTTCAGTCGATACCATGTCTGCGGAACAATGGCTGCAATGGGTGCTGGTGCCCCGAATGTACGCCCTGCTGGAAGCCGGTGCGGCGCTGCCAACCCGTTTTGCCATCACACCTTATTTTGAAGTGGCGATGCCTGAAGCAACGATGTTGTTGAGTCAGCTGCAACGTCTCGATGATTTACTGAATATAGAAGACTGACATGCTGGAAATTTTGTATCAGGACGAACATCTGGTCGCAGTGAATAAACCTGCGGGCATGCTGGTTCATCGCAGTTGGCTGGATCAACATGAAACGGTGTTTGTGATGCAAACATTGCGGGATCAGATTGGTCAGCACGTGTTTACCGTTCACCGCCTGGATAAACCGACATCGGGTGTGTTGCTGATGGCGTTGTCGAGTGACGTGGCGCGGTTGTTGTCCCAGCAGCTAGAAAATCACCAAATGAAGAAGGTGTATCACGCAGTGGTTCGCGGATATGTCAGCGAAGACGGTACGATCGATTACGCCCTGACGGAAGAGCTGGATAAAATTGCCGACAAGTTTGCTAATCCCGATAAAGCGCCGCAATCCGCAGTCAGCCATTATCGCGTGGTGGCGCAGGTCGAAATGCCGGTCGCCATTGGCCGCTATGACACGGCCCGTTACAGCCTGGTCGAACTAAAGCCGGAAACCGGACGTAAGCATCAGCTGCGTCGCCATATGTCACATTTGCGTCATCCTATCATCGGGGACAGCGCCCATGGCGATCTCAAGCAAAACCGCGGAATGACCGAGCATTTTGGCTGTTCCGGCCTGATGCTGCACGCCAGTCATATGCAGTTACCACATCCGGTCACCGGTGAATTACTGTCTTTGCAGGCGCGCTGGGATAATCGCTGGCAAAGCGTGGTCGAACAGTTTGGCTGGCAGGGGAAAATCCCTGAGCTTGAAAGGGTTGAAGTTGCCCCCGCTTGCGGTCAGGATAGTGAACAAATTTAAAGCCTTCGGACGCATTTGCGAAAGAGTGAGTCGAACGACACAGGAGTGAAGCCATGGCAGAAGTCGGAATTTTTGTCGGTACGGTATACGGCAATGCGTTACTGGTAGCGGAAGAAGCGGAAACCGTGCTGAAAAGCCAGGGTCATGAGGTGAAGCTGTTCGAAGAAGGAACGCTGGAAGCCTGGCAGTACTACCGCCATCATTTCGTCCTGGTAGTGACCTCCACGACCGGCCAGGGTGATTTGCCGGATAGCATTGCGCCGCTGTACGTTGCTGTGCGCGATACTGTTGGCTACCAGCCCGAACTGCGTTACGGCGTGATTGCGCTGGGTGACAGCAGTTACGATCATTTTTGCGGCGGCGGTCATAAGCTGGATGATTTATTGCAGGAGCAGGGCGCAGCGCGTATCGGCGATTTGCTGGAAATAGATGCTATGGAAAATCCGGAGCCGGAAACGGTGGCCATTCCGTGGGTCGAGAAGTGGGCGTTATTGTTGAAATAAAGTACTGCGGTGCAAATAATAAAAAAGGTCAGGGGAGTTAACCTGACCTTTTTGCATTTCTGCATGGCATCAATGAGGCCATGTATTAATGGAATTAACGACCGCTGGTCAGTTTTTCCAGATCAGATTCGATCTCGGTAATTTTATTGGCTACCACGGATTCCAGATGACGTAAATCGTCGAGAATTTTACGTTTGAGATCAACTTCCACCTGATCGCGCTGGCAGATTTGATCTAACTCATCAATCACATAACGCAGATTCGGACTGATTTCGTGAATTTCTTTGTAACCCTGTCCCGCATTATCAGCGACGATGGTTTTACGCTGGCGCGGATATTTAAATTTCACGCTTTTGGCAAAAAATTCGCCTTTATCTCTGCGGAAATAAATCTTCAGGATGTCGTTATTCGCCTCCTGACGCAGGCTGTAACGATCAATATCGTCGGGATTATTAATGCCCAGGCTTTTCAGATTGTCATACATAGCGCTACCTTCGTTTAGGAGAATATTTGATCATCATGATGAACCGAACGGCGGTTCGAATCGTTGATTAATGACACAATTTGCCATCAACAAGATAAAAAAATAGCGGGTATTGTTGTAAATACAAAAATTGACCCGCTATTTCTCAGTACTGCTCAGTTTAGTCGATGTTACGCAACAACTCATTCAGGCCGGTTTTGCCTAATGTTTTCGCATCCACTTTTTTCACGATCACGGCGCAGTACAGGCTGTAGCTGCCATCTTTAGACGGCAGATTACCGGAAACCACGACGGAGCCCGCAGGAACTCGGCCGTAATGCACTTCACCGGTTTCTCGGTCGTAAATCTTGGTGCTCTGGCCGATGTAAACGCCCATGGAAATCACGGAGCCTTCTTCCACGATAACGCCTTCAACGATTTCTGAGCGCGCACCGATGAAGCAGTTATCTTCGATGATGGTTGGGTTAGCCTGCAACGGCTCCAGTACGCCACCAATGCCAACGCCACCGGACAGGTGAACATTTTTACCGATCTGCGCGCAGGAACCGACGGTCGCCCAGGTATCAACCATGGTGCCTTCATCAACGTAAGCGCCGATGTTGACGTAAGAAGGCATCAGCACAGTGTTGCGGGCGATGAATGCGCCTTTACGAACGGCAGCCGGTGGAACAACGCGGAAACCTTCACGTTGAAAACGCGCTTCATCGTAGTCAGCGAATTTCATTGGCACTTTATCGAAGTAACGGCTTTCACCGCCTTCCATGATCTGGTTGTCATTAATTCTGAAAGAGAGCAGTACCGCTTTCTTCAGCCACTGATGCGTTACCCATTCGCCATTAATCTTTTCAGCCACGCGCAGTTCGCCGCTGTCGATTTTGTTGATGACCTGAGTGATCGCGTCGCGCGTTACGCTGTCTACGTTTGCCGGAGTAATGTCTGCACGGCGCTCGAAGGCTTGTTCAATAACGGTTTGTAGTTGCTGCATCCTGTTCTCTTTCCTGAAGTGATGTTAAATAGACAACCGTACTTGTATCACATTTTATCGCCGGGGTTGAGTGCCTCGGTTAATCGGCGTGTGATTTCCTTGCGCGTCGGCTTGTCGAGCGCGCGACGTTCGGAGTTCGCCAGAATGAATAAATCTTCCACCCGCTCGCCGATGGTCGAAATGCGTGCGCCATGCAACGATAATCCCAAATCAGAGAAGACTTCCCCAACGCGGGCCAGCAGGCCTGGTTGATCCAGCGCGACCAGCTCCATATAGGTGCGGCGATCGGTATGCGTCGGCAGGAAACTGACGTCGGTCTGCACGCTGAAATGGCGCAGTTTTGGCGAAGGGCGGCGCGCGCGCGGGGGTTGATATGCCTGCGTCATCGACTGTTCCAGCGCGTAACGGATTGCTTCATGACGATCCTGCGCCAGCGGGCTGCCGTCCGGTTCGAGCACAATAAAGGTGTCCATCGCCATGCCATCGCGGTTAGTGAAAATCTGCGCGTCATGAATGCTCAGGTTGCGCCGGTCCAGCTCGCCTGCAACCGTGGCAAACAGGTAAGGGCGGTCAGGGCTCCAGATGAAAATCTCCGTGCCGCCGCGCGTGGCCTGACGGCTCACCAGCACCAGTGGTTTGGTGGAGTCATGTTCCAGCAGATGTCGCGCATGCCACGCCAGCTGATTGGGCGAGTGACGCAGGAAGTAATCTGCACGGCAGCGGCTCCAGATGCGGTGCAGCGCTTCTTCATCAATATTATCCATACGCAACAACGCCAGCGCCTGCAGGCGGTGATGCCGCACGCGTTCGCGCAGATCCGGCGTATTTTGCATACCGCGACGCAGCTGTTTTTCTGTTGCGAAATACAGTTCGCGTATCAGGCTTTGCTTCCAGCTGTTCCACAGGGTTTCATTGGTGGCGCAGATATCGGCCACCGTCAGACTGACCAGATAACGCAGGCGAACTTCGGTTTGCATTTCTGCGGCGAACTGCTGGATCTCGTTAGGATCCTGAATATCGCGACGCTGTGCCGTTACTGACATCAGTAAATGAACGCGCACCAGCCATGATACCAGCTGAGTTTCCCGCGAGTTCAAACCGTGCAGTTCGGCGAATTCGAGTACGTCCTGCGCCCCGAGAATGGAGTGATCGCCGCCACGGCCTTTGGCGATATCGTGGAACAGCGCGGCCATCAGCAAAAGTTCTGGCTGCGGCAGCCGCGGATAGAGCTCTACGCACAGCGGATGTTTCGGACGCGTTTCTTCATGAGCGAAGCTTTCGAGCTTTTGCAGCACACGAATGGTGTGCTCATCCACGGTATAAGCATGGAATAAATCGAACTGCATCTGACCAACGATTTGACCCCACTGCGGCATATATGCCCACAGCACGCTGTGACGATGCATCGGCACCAGCGCGCGCGACACGGCGCCCGGATGGCGCAGAATCGACATAAACATCTCACGCGCCTGCGGGATCATACATAAAGGCTCTTTGAGATGACGTCGCGCGTGACGCAGCAGACGCACGGTGGTGGAGTAAATACCTTTGATTTCGCGGTGACGTACCATCAGGTGGAACATGCCGATAATGGTTTCTGGCTGGCGTTCGAACAGCGATTCGTCACGCAGGTCGATCAGATCGCCTCGCAGCTGGAAATGCTCATCCAGCGGACGTGGCTTTTCATTCGGGCCAATGGCCAGAATCGCTTCATCAAACAGCTGTAACAGCATCTGATTCAGCTCGCCGACCCGGCGGGTCATGCGATAGAAATCTTTCATCATGCGTTCAACCGGCTGATTGCCTTCGCCCTGATACTGCAAAAGTTGGGCGACGTTGAGCTGTCTGTCGAACAGCAGACGGTTGTCGTAACGCGGCAGAACTAAGTGCAGAGCGAAGCGAATGCGCCACAGGAAGCTCTGACATTCCAGCAACTCATTGCGCTCAGCTTTGGTTAGAAAACCAAACGCAACCATTTCATCGAGCGACGTCGCACCGAAGTGACGGCGCGCGACCCACAGAATAGTATGGATATCGCGCAGGCCGCCGGGGCTGCTTTTGATATCAGGCTCCAGATTGTAGCTGGTGCCGTGATAGCGCAGATGGCGTTCGTTTTGCTCTTCAATTTTGGCGCGGAAGAAGTTGGGCGAAGGCCAGAAACCGTCGCTGAAAACGTGTTTCTGCATGCTGAGGAACAGCGCCACATCGCCGCAAATCAGACGCGATTCAATAAGGTTGGTGGCAACGGTGAGATCCGCAAGTCCCTCCAGCAGGCATTCTTCCAGCGTGCGAACGCTGTGCCCGACTTCCAGCTTCACGTCCCACAGCAGGGTGATCAGTTCACCGATGCGTTGCGCCTGTTCATCATTGAGGCGTTTCTGGCTCAGGACCAGAACATCGATGTCGGAAAGCGGGTGCAATTCACCACGGCCGTACCCACCTACGGCGACCATCGCGGTTTCGGGAATATTGTCGAAACCGTAGAACGTCCAAAGACGTTGCAGAAGCTGGTCGATGAAATGCGCCCGCGCATCAACCAATTCTTCGGCACGCAGTCCGGCATTGAATGCATCCGCCAGCCAGCCCTGAAACTGTTCCATATGTTGCTTGAGGTTCTGACGGTTTAAATCATCATCCGGATAGACGGCAGGGGAGACAGGCTGTGGCGGGCACGCCAACGGCAATTCCTGAGAGAGTTCAGGTTGCAGGCGCTTTTCAGCAGAGAAGTTTTCAGTCATAGATGCGCAGCCCATTCCTACACGTTAAAGATAAAAAAACCGGCTTTCGCCGGTTTGATTGACAGATTTATCCGCGCTTCGCAGAGCGGCAACTGTTAGTCGTGCGTCAGAATTGCCGGGATGGTGTCATCCTTACGCAGCGTCATAATTTCACAACCGTTATCAGTCACCACAATAGTATGCTCGTACTGAGCCGACAAGCTGCGATCTTTAGTTTTTACTGTCCAGCCATCTTTCATGGTACGGATGCGAAAATCACCCGCGTTGACCATAGGTTCAACGGTGAAAGCCATACCGGCCTGTAAAACTACGCCGCCGTCGTCTGCATCGTAATGCAGAACCTGAGGTTCTTCGTGGAAACCTTCCCCAATGCCGTGACCGCAGTATTCGCGTACGACGGAAAATTTCTCCGCTTCCACGAACTTCTGGATCTCTTTCCCCAGGGTACGCAGACGGATACCCGGTTTGATAAGACGCAGTGCCAGATACAGGCTTTCCTGCGTCACGCGGCACAGACGCTCACCCAGAATCGTCGGTTTACCCGCGATGAACATCTTGGAGGTGTCGCCGTGGAAACCGTCTTTTATAACCGTCACGTCGATGTTGACGATATCGCCGTCTTTAAGAATTTTGTCGTCACTTGGAATACCGTGACACACCACTTCGTTAATGGAGATACAGACGGATTTCGGGAAGCCGTGATAGTCCAGGCAGGCAGAAATGGCTTTTTGGTTATTCACGATGTGATCAGAACAAATGCGATCCAATTCACCGGTGCTGACGCCAGGTTTGACGTGAGGCTCAATGATTTCCAGCACTTCCGCAGCCAGACGGCCAGCGACGCGCATTTTTTCGATATCTTCAGGGGTTTTGATTGAAATGGCCATGAGTCTTCCTGCAGGTTTGTACATCCGGTGTGCTGTATTTCTACACCGTTGTCATCAATAATTAGCTGTGGCTTATGGTATCAGCCCTGATATTAGCTGCCAAACTATCATTTCCCGGGGCGCAATTCGGCGAACAAAAGTTGCTGCCTGGCCGTTATTTGTGGTATAAAACGCGCCGGCAATCCGCTCTGGGTCCCAGACTCCGGGGGATTAAAGCCGAATTCACTCATATGTGTACTTATTAACGTAAGTAATAACACACACGTATCGACACATACGCCGGGGTGCCTTGGGAATTTATTCTGCAGGGTCGGTTGTATGGGATACGTGGAGGCATAACCCCAACTACTTAATAGAGGTTTTATCATGGCAACTGTTTCCATGCGCGACATGCTCAAGGCCGGTGTTCACTTCGGTCACCAAACCCGTTACTGGAACCCGAAAATGAAGCCATTCATCTTCGGCGCTCGTAACAAGGTTCACATCATCAACCTTGAGAAAACTGTTCCAATGTTCAACGAAGCCCTGGCTGAGTTGCAGAAGATCTCTGCCCGTAAAGGCAAGATCCTGTTCGTTGGTACTAAACGCGCAGCAAGCGAAGCGGTAAAAGACGCTGCACACAACTGCGACCAGTTCTTCGTGAACCATCGCTGGTTGGGCGGCATGCTGACTAACTGGAAAACCGTTCGTCAGTCCATCAAACGTTTGAAAGACCTGGAAATTCAGTCTCAGGACGGCACTTTCGAGAAGCTGACCAAGAAAGAGGCGCTGATGCGTACTCGCGAACTGGCTAAGCTGGAAAACAGCCTGGGTGGTATCAAGGATATGGGTGGTCTTCCTGACGCACTGTTCGTTGTCGACGCTGATCACGAACACATCGCAATCAAAGAAGCTAACAACCTGGGTATCCCGGTATTCTCCATTGTTGATACCAACTCCGATCCGGATGGCGTTGACTTTGTTATCCCTGGTAACGATGACGCAATCCGTGCAGTAAATCTGTACCTGAGCGCTGTTGCTGCCACTGTCCGTGAAGGCCGTTCGCAAGATCTGGCTGTACAGGCAGAAGAAAGCTTCGTAGAAGCTGAATAATAAGGCAAGCTCAGCAGAGCCCTTATTAACCAGGTATTGAAATATGTTGGTTAGGGGGCCTTTATTGGCCCCCTTTGCTTATCTTAAATGCGAGAAATATCTCACCGCAAAAAGCCTTTTTGCACTGAGATAATCGAGGAAAATACAATGGCTGATATTACCGCTGCCCTGGTAAAAGAACTGCGCGAACGTACTGGCGCTGGCATGATGGATTGTAAGAAAGCTCTGGTTGAAGCTAACGGCGACATCGAGCTGTCCATTGAAAACATGCGTAAATCTGGCGCGATCAAAGCGGCGAAAAAAGCAGGCAACGTAGCTGCTGACGGCGTGATCAAAACCAAGATTGAAGGCAACTACGGCGTGATTCTGGAAGTTAACTGCCAGACTGACTTCGTTGCTAAAGATGCCGGTTTCCAGGCATTTGCTGACAAAGTACTGGATGCTGCTGTTGCAGGCAAAATCACCGACGTTGAAGTTCTGAAAACACAGTTCGAAGAAGAACGTGTGCAACTGGTTGCTAAAATCGGTGAGAACATCAACATCCGTCGCGTTTCTTCCCTGGAAGGCGAAGTGTTGGGTAGCTACCTGCACGGTGCACGCATTGGTGTTCTGATCGCTGCTAAAGGCGCTGACGAAGAGCTGGTTAAGCAGATTGCTATGCACGTTGCTGCAAGCAAGCCTGAGTTCGTTAAACCAGAAGATGTGTCTGCTGAAGTGGTAGAAAAAGAGTACCAGGTTCAGCTGGACATCGCGATGCAATCTGGCAAGCCAAAAGAAATCGCAGAGAAAATGGTTGAAGGCCGCATGAAGAAATTCACCGGCGAAGTTTCTCTGACTGGCCAGCCTTTCGTTATCGACCCAAGCAAAACTGTTGGTCAGATTCTGAAAGAGCATAACGCCGACGTTATCAACTTCATCCGCTTCGAAGTGGGTGAAGGCATCGTTAAAGTTGAGACTGACTTTGCTGCAGAAGTTGCAGCGATGTCCAAACAGTCTTAATCAGTAACTGATGCACTATAAAATGGAACCGCTGCACGTTGGCGGTTCCGTTTTATCCAGCCCCAAATTCCAATGACATTGTGCGATGTGCTGTAGCAACACCCGGCAACAACGCTATGATGTAAAGATTGAATTCTCATTAAGACACATTGCTTCTAGGACAGACACCATGGCTACCAATGCGAAACCCGTTTATCAGCGTATCCTGCTCAAACTCAGTGGCGAAGCCCTGCAGGGCAGTGAAGGTTTTGGTATCGACGCGAGTGTATTAGATCGTATGGCTCAGGAAGTTAAAGAGCTGGTCGAACTCGGCATTCAGGTAGGCGTTGTGATCGGCGGCGGTAACTTATTCCGCGGCGCGGGTCTGGCGCAGGCGGGCATGAATCGTGTTGTAGGCGACCATATGGGTATGCTGGCGACTGTCATGAACGGCCTGGCAATGCGTGATGCATTACACCGTGCCTATGTTAACGCGCGTCTGATGTCTGCAATTCCTTTGAACGGTGTTTGTGATAATTACAGCTGGGCTGAAGCCATCAGCCTGCTGCGTCATAACCGCGTGGTCATTTTCTCCGCCGGTACCGGTAATCCTTTCTTTACTACCGATTCTGCAGCCTGTCTGCGTGGTATCGAAATTGAAGCCGATGTGGTATTAAAAGCCACCAAAGTCGACGGTGTATATTCCGCTGACCCGGTCAAAAATCCGGAAGCAACGCTGTACGAAACATTGACCTATCAGGAAGTGCTGGAACAGGAATTGAAAGTGATGGACCTGGCGGCGTTTACGTTAGCCCGCGATCACAATCTTCCGATTCGTGTTTTCAACATGAACAAACCCGGTGCACTGCGCCGCGTGGTGATGGGTGAAAACGAAGGGACGCTGATTTCTAACGCTGAGTGATCCTTCGCCATTGAACATTACGTTCAGCCAGCCAGTGCTGGCATAAGTATTCACGGACTATACTGATGGTATGGTCTGCCAGGTAACCAGCTCTCAAGGGTTCACAACGTGATTAACGAAATCAAAAAAGACGCTGAAATTCGTATGGAAAAATGCGTTGAAGCATTTAAAACCCATATCAGCAAAATCCGTACAGGCCGCGCTTCTCCCGGCATTCTCGACGGCATCATGGTGGAATACTATGGTTCTGCTACGCCACTGCGTCAGCTGGCTCAGGTGACGGTGGAAGACTCCCGTACTCTGGCTATTTCTGTATTTGACCGCTCTATCAGCGCTGCCGTTGAAAAAGCGATCATGACCTCTGACTTGGGGCTGAACCCATCTTCAGCAGGCGCGACTATCCGCGTTCCATTGCCTGCATTGACTGAAGAGCGTCGTAAAGACCTGATCAAAGTCGTGCGTGGCGAAGCAGAGCAGGGCCGTATTTCTGTGCGTAATGTCCGCCGTGACGCTAACGACAAAACCAAAGCACTGTTGAAAGATAAAGAAATCAGTGAAGATGAAGATCGTCGTTCTCAGGACGATATCCAGAAGCTGACAGACATCTTTATCAAGAAAATCGATGTAGCTTTGACTGAGAAAGAAGCTGAGCTGATGGAGTTCTAATCAGACTCGTTTGTTCTCATATAAAGCGTCGCAAATGCGGCGCTTTATTTTTTTACGGGTCTCAAATCTTTTCTCCGCTGCCACAATCTCATGGACAAGCCGGATAAGAGGTTTCAGACTGTGCACTATTCTGAATTGATGGCGTTATCCCGGGCATTTTCATGAAACAAATGACTATTCTTGGTTCGACAGGGTCTGTCGGCACCAGTACGCTTTCCGTTGTCCGGTCCAATCCCGACGCTTTCGCAGTCAAAGCCCTGATTGCAGGACACAATGTTGATGTGATGGCGCAGCAATGTATCGAGTTTCGTCCGGCCTATGCGTGCATGGCTGATGAGACTTCAGCCCGAGCTCTGCGAACCATTCTGGCTGAACAGGGTGTGAAAACTGAAGTGCTCTCCGGCGAAAACGCAGCCATTGAACTGGCTGCGCTGGATGATGTCGATCAAGTGATGTCAGCCATTGTAGGTGCTGCCGGCCTTTTACCGACGCTCGCCGCCGTGCGCGCAGGTAAGCAGATCCTTCTGGCGAATAAAGAGTCACTGGTTACCTGTGGTCGTATCTTCATGGATGCTGTCCGTGAAAATCAGTCCCAACTCCTGCCTATAGACAGTGAACATAACGCGATTTTCCAGAGTTTGCCTGAGTCCGTGCAGCAGCAACTGGGCTATGCTTCACTTGAAGAAAACGGGATTTCCCGCATCGTCCTAACCGGGTCCGGCGGGCCTTTTCGTGAGTTACCGTTAAACCACTTTAACGATGTGACACCGGATCAGGCGTGCGCGCATCCTAACTGGTCCATGGGGCGTAAAATATCCGTCGATTCCGCCACGATGATGAACAAAGGCCTGGAGTACATCGAAGCTCGCTGGTTGTTCAATGCGTCCGCGGCCGAAATGGAAGTGATTATCCATCCGCAGTCGGTGATCCACTCGATGGTTCGTTACCGTGACGGCAGCGTACTGGCGCAGTTGGGGTCGCCGGACATGCGTACGCCTATTGCACATGCGATGGCGTACCCGCGCCGTGTCGCTGCTGGCGTGCTGGCATTAGACTTCTGTAAAATGGGCGAACTCTCTTTCTCTGAGCCGGATTATGCGCGGTATCCTTGCCTGCAACTGGCTATCGAAGCCAGCAATACCGGACAGGCTGCGACGACGGCGCTGAATGCAGCGAACGAAATTTCCGTAGCGGCATTCCTCAATGGTGAGATTCGTTTCACCGATATTGCTTCGATTAATCGTCAGGTAATGGAAGAGCTGGTGAGTGCTGAACCGGAGTCTGTGGAAGCAGTGCTGGAAATTGACAAACAATCGCGCGCATCCGCTCAACAAAAACTTCGCACATTTGCGGCCTGACGCTAAGTTTACTGCTTATGCAGCAGTTTGTTAGCATCACATTGAAATGGTATAGTCTGCGCCACGCTGACAGTAGATTCAGGTTTTTAGTCTCTGGATCTGACATGTGGAATCGGTAAGCTGTCAGAGTAGCCGTGCCCGCAAGGGAGACACGGCTTTTTTGCGCGTGTTATTGCGCCTGCGTTTGAACTGCAACGCCAGCTAAAAAAGCCGTCGTGTTCTGATAAAAGGAAATGAGTACGCGTTATGTCCCTCGAAAATCAACAGATGTCTGATACGTCCTGCGCTCAGCCGCGCCATGTCGCCATTATTATGGACGGCAACGGACGTTGGGCAAAACGTCAGGGTAAAATGAGGGTCTTTGGTCATAAAGCGGGCGTAAAATCAGTGCGCAAAGCCGTGAGTTTTGCGGCCAATCATCAACTTGATGCGCTTACGCTTTATGCCTTTAGTAGTGAAAACTGGAATCGCCCGGCTCAGGAAGTCGCCGCATTGATGGAACTGTTCGTACGTGCACTCGACAGCGAAGTCAAAAGCCTGCATAAACACAATGTCAGGTTGCGGATCATTGGCGATGTCAGTCGCTTTAGTGCTCGTCTGCAGGAACGCATTCGTCGTTCAGAAACACTTACAGAAAATAACGACGGTCTTACGCTGAACATTGCTGCGAATTATGGTGGGCGATGGGATATTATTCAGGGCGTTAAGACGCTGGCGGGTCAGGTTGAAGCCGGTACCCTGCGGGCAGAGCAAATAACAGAAGACATGCTGGATTCAGCCGTCTGTATGAGCGAACTGGCACCAGTCGATTTGGTGATCAGAACCGGTGGGGAACATCGAATCAGTAACTTCCTGCTGTGGCAAATTGCCTATGCGGAGTTTTACTTTACGGATGTCCTCTGGCCTGATTTTGATGAAAATACCTTTGAAGATGCGCTGGATGCTTTTGCACAACGCGAGCGCCGCTTCGGGGGGACTACACCTATCGGCGCCAATGCGTCCTAGGGAGAACATTTGCTGAAGTATCGCATTATCACAGCTCTGATTTTAATACCGATTGTTATTGCTGCACTCTTTTTATTACCGCCTGTCGGTTTTGCCATTGTCACGTTAATCGTGTGCATGTTGGCGGCGTGGGAGTGGGGGCAACTAGCGGGTCTCGGAAGCCGTAATCAGAGGATCTGGCTCGCCATTCTCTGTGGTTTTCTGCTGGCAGCCATGATGCTAAGCATTCCAGCCTATCATCACAACGCGCAGTTGCCGCTGGTAAGTGGATCCCTATGGGTTGCACTCGCCTGGTGGTGTGTGGCGCTGGTGTTGGTCGTGGGATATCCGGTTTCAGCGGCATTCTGGCGGCACTCGCGCGTGCTGCGGGTGCTTTTTGGCGTACTGACGATAGTGCCGTTCTTCTGGGGCATGGTCGCGCTGCGTCAATATGGTTACGTTGAGAATCCTCATACTGGCGCATGGTGGCTGTTATATGTGATGCTACTCGTCTGGGGTGCGGATTCCGGTGCATACCTGTTTGGTAAGCTACTCGGCAAGCACAAGCTGGCACCTAAAGTTTCGCCGGGAAAAACCTGGGAAGGGTTCATCGGTGGGTTACTGACATGTGCGTTGATTGCCTGGCTGTTTGGCCGCTATGCACCGCTTACCGTGCAGCCGTCTGTATTATTGATTTGTTCCGTGGTTGCTGCGCTGGCTTCAGTCTTAGGCGACCTGACCGAGAGTATGTTTAAACGCGAAGCCGGGATCAAAGACAGTGGTCATATGATCCCAGGGCATGGTGGAATATTGGACCGTATCGACAGCCTGACTGCTGCGGTTCCTGTATTTGCCTGCCTGATGCTGTTAGTGTATTAATCCGTCGCTGACGGTGAAGTTTTCTAAGGAATAGTTGGACATATGATGAACATACTCTGGAGCCTGGCCGCCTTTATCGTTGCATTGGGGGTGCTTATCACCGTGCACGAGTTCGGCCATTTCTGGGTTGCTCGTCGCTGTGGCGTACGCGTTGAGCGGTTTTCCGTAGGTTTCGGTCGTGCGCTATGGCGTCGAACCGACAGCCGCGGCACTGAATATGTCCTTGCTATCATCCCCCTCGGCGGTTACGTCAAAATGCTCGATGAGCGTTTAGAAACCGTACCGCCTGAGCTAAAAAATCTTACTTTCAACAGTAAGACTGTCTGGCAGCGTGCCGCAATTATCAGCGCGGGTCCGATAGCCAATTTTATCTTTGCGGTTTTTGCTTACTGGATCATTTTTATTGTTGGTGTACCAACAGTACGGCCTGTAGTGGCCGAAATCATGCCTCAATCCATTGCCGCGCAAGCCAAAGTTTTGCCAGGGATGGAACTTAAGTCTATTGGCGGTATCGAAACGCCTGATTGGGATTCAATTCGAATGTCGTTGATGGGTGAAATTGGCAATAGCCAAATGACGCTCGGGGTAGCCGAGTTAGGCTCATCAACGATAATTGAAAAAGTTGTCGATTTGCGTGAATGGTCGTTTGATCCTGAAACGCAAGATCCGGTGGTCGCGTTGGGGATTATTCCGCGTGGTCCGCAGGCAGAACCCGTATTATCTGAGGTGCAATCAGCCTCCGCCGCTCAAAAGGCAGGTTTGCAAGCGGGCGATCGGATCGTTAAAGTTGACGGTCAGGTTTTGGCGAGCTGGCGTGATTTTACGTTACAGGTTCGCGATAATCCGGGTAAGCCCATTGCGTTAGACATTGAGCGTAATGGCGAGGCTCTGGCATTGACCCTGACACCGGAAAGTCGGACGTTGGGTAAAGGTATTGTACAAGGTTTTGCCGGGGTGGTTCCCAAAGTCATACCGTTGCCTGAAGAGTACAAGACAGTTCGTCAGTATGGTCCGTTTGTCGCTTTATATGAGGCGGGTGATAAAACCTGGCAACTGATGAAGCTTACAGTCAACATGCTGGGCAAATTGTTTACCGGTGATGTGAAGCTGAACAATCTGAGTGGCCCAATTTCCATCGCACAGGGCGCAGGAATGTCAGCAGAATATGGTTTAGTGTCGTACCTGACGTTTTTGGCGCTTATCAGCGTCAATCTCGGTATCGTAAACCTGTTCCCATTACCGATATTAGATGGTGGACACTTGGTTTTTCTGGCAATAGAAAAACTAAAAGGTGGTCCAGTTTCCGAGCGAGTTCAAAACTTCAGTTATCAGGTCGGTGCGGTATTGCTGTTCCTGGTAATGGGGCTTGCACTTTTCAATGATTTCTCCCGTCTTTAAGGCTGGAGATTAGGTTAGGAAGAACGCATAACAACGATGGCGATCAAAAAGTTGCTCATAGCGTCGCTGCTGTTTGGCAGCGCCACCGTATACGGTGCAGACGGTTTCGTAGTGAAAGATATTCATTTCGAAGGCCTGCAGCGAGTTGCCGTCGGTGCGGCGTTACTCAATATGCCGGTTCGCGTCGGTGATACGGTGACTGACGATGACATCAGTAATACCATTCGTGCATTGTTTGCCACTGGCAACTTTGAGGACGTTCGCGTCCTGCGCGATGGCGATTCTCTGATTGTTCAGGTTAAGGAACGTCCAACGATTGCCAGCATCACTTTCTCCGGTAACAAATCGGTGAAAGATGACATGCTTAAACAAAACCTGGAGGCCTCTGGCGTCCGTGTTGGCGAAGCGCTTGACCGTACAACAATCGGCAGTATCGAGAAAGGTCTGGAAGACTTCTATTACAGCGTCGGAAAATACAGTGCGTCGGTAAAAGCGGTTGTTACCCCTTTGCCACGTAACCGTGTCGACCTGAAATTAGTCTTTACCGAGGGTGTTTCTGCCAAAATTCAGCAGATCAACATCGTAGGTAACCACGCCTTCAGTACTGATGAACTGATTTCACATTTCCAGCTTCGTGATGAAGTGCCATGGTGGAACGTGGTTGGCGATCGCAAATATCAGAAACAGAAACTGGCGGGTGACCTTGAAACCCTGCGTAGCTTCTATCTGGATCGCGGTTACGCCCGTTTCAACATTGATTCGACGCAGGTCAGCCTGACGCCGGACAAAAAAGGCATCTACATCACGCTGAACATCACAGAAGGTGAGCAATATAAACTTTCTGGCGTTGAAGTCACTGGCAGCATGGCCGGTCACTCAGCAGAAGTGCAAAGCTTGACTAAGATTGATAAAGGCGAGCTGTACAACGGCGCTAAAGTCACCAAGATGGAAAACGACATCAAGCAGATGCTGGGTCGTTATGGCTACGCCTATCCACGTGTGAACACGCAGCCAGAAATTAATGATACAGACAAGACCGTCAAACTGCATATCAACGTAGATGCGGGTAACCGTTTCTATGTACGTCACATCCGCTTTGAAGGTAATGACACCAGTAAAGACAGCGTTCTGCGCCGTGAAATGCGTCAGATGGAAGGTGCCTGGTTAGGTAACGATCTGGTCGATAAAGGTAAAGAGCGTCTGAACCGTCTTGGCTACTTCGAAACGGTAGATGTGGATACGCAACGCGTTCCGGGTACACCGGATCAGGTTGATGTGGTCTATAAAGTTAAAGAGCGTAACACCGGGACATTCAACTTCGGTGTGGGCTACGGTACAGAAAGTGGTGTCAGCTTCCAGGTCGGCGTCCAGCAGGACAACTGGTTGGGTACAGGTAACTCTGTCGGCATCAGCGGTACTAAAAACGACTATCAGACGTATGCAGAATTCACGATCACTGACCCGTATTTCACCGTTGACGGTGTAAGTCTGGGCGGCCGTATCTTCTATAATGATTTTAAAGCGGATAATGCGGATCTGTCTGACTATACCAACAGAAGTTATGGTATTGGCGGCAACCTTGGTTTCCCAATCAATGAGAACAACTCATTGCGTCTGGGTCTGGATTACGTACATAACGATCTGTCCAATATGGAACCTCAGATCGCCATGTTCCGTTATCTGAATTCAGTGGGCCTTAAACCTGCGGTCACCACCAGCGACAACGCTGATGCAGATTTCAGTGCTGATGACTTCTTCGTGAACCTTGGTTGGGGGTATAACAACCTCGACCGTGGCTACTTCCCTACGTCAGGGACCAAAGCCAGCCTGAACGGTAAAGTCACCGTTCCGGGTTCTGATAACGAATATTACAAAATCACTTTCGATTCAACCAGCTATATGCCGCTGAATCAGGATCGTGATTGGGTACTGATGGGCCGCGCGCGTGCAGGTTATGCGGATGGTCTGGGCGGTAAAGAAGTACCGTTCTACGATAACTTCTATGCCGGTGGTTCAAGCAGTGTTCGTGGTTTCCAGTCGAACACCATTGGTCCAAAAGCAGCGTATTACAAATGTACTACGGCTAATACCTCGTACAGCGGTTGTCCGATCGATAATTCGGATGATGCGGTGGGCGGTAATGCAATGGCAGTACTGAGTGCAGAACTGATTGTTCCAACTCCGTTCGTTAGCGAAAAATACGCTAACTCATTGCGTACTTCCCTGTTCGTGGATAGCGGTACTGTCTGGGATACAGGTTGGGAAAACACCCCGCAGACTATGGCTGCCGGTGTGCCTGATTACAGTAAACCAGGCAACATTCGTGTTTCTTCAGGTCTTGCGTTGCAGTGGATGTCTCCGCTGGGGCCATTGGTCTTCTCATACGCACAACCAGTTAAGAAATACGAAGGCGATAAAGCAGAGCAGTTCCAGTTTAACATTGGTAAAACCTGGTAACGGCCTGCCTGAACAAGAGTTATTCAGCAGAATCGCAATCGCCTGATTGCGGAACTGGATACACGGGTTTCGGCCCGTGTATCGTTTTAAAGTCAGGCGTTTTGTGTAATTTACTGTGCCAGATGGCACAAACGGGTGATGGAAGGAGTTTATAGTGAAAAAGTGGTTATATGCCGCAGGCCTCGGTTTAGTTATGGCTTCTTCAGCTAGCGTTCAGGCTGCTGACAAAATTGCTATCGTTAACGTCGCTAGCATTTTCCAACAGATGCCAGCGCGTGAAGCTGTGGCCAAACAACTCGAAAATGAGTTCAAAAGCCGTGCAAGTGATTTGCAATCTCAGGAACGTGATCTGCAAACAAAAATGCAACGTCTGCAACGCGATGGCTCAACCATGAAAGCCAGCGATCGTTCTAAACTTGAAAAAGACGTGATGGCTCAGCGTGAAGCGTTCTCCGCTAAAGCGCAGCAGTTTGAGCAAGACAACCGTCGTCGTCAGGGCGAAGAACGTAACAAAATCCTGAGCCGTATTCAGGACGCTGTGAAATCTGTTGCAAGCAAAGAAGGTTATGATGTTGTTATTGATGCAAATGCAATCGCGTATGCAAGCAATGACAAAGATATTACTGCTGATGTGCTGAAACAGGTTAAATAAACATGTCTTCAATTCGACTGGCTGATCTCGCACAGCAGTTGGATGCACAATTGCACGGTGATGGCGAAATTGCCATCACCGGCGTTGCTTCAATGCATTCCGCACACTCTGAGCAAATCACGTTTTTATCAAACAGCCGTTACCGTGAACAGTTGGCCTCCTGCAGTGCAGGCGCCGTAGTGTTGACGGAAGCGGATCTGCCATTTTGCCCTACAGCGGCACTAGTGGTTAAAAACCCTTACCTGACCTATGCGCGTATGGCGCAACTGCTGGATACCACGCCGGCACCGGCACAAGATATTGCTGCGAGTGCGGTGATTTCTGAAAGTGCTTCTTTAGGTAAGAATGTCTCGGTTGGCGCTAATGCAGTTATCGAATCAGGCGTTGTGTTGGGCGATAACGTTATCGTTGGCGCAGGTTGTTTTATCGGTAAAGAAGCTAAAATAGGAGCAGGTACCCGTATCTGGGCCAATGTTTCTATTTATCATCGCGTTGAGATTGGCGAGCAGTGCCTGATTCAGTCAGGTACGGTGATCGGTGCTGACGGTTTTGGTTACGCAAACGAACGTGGTAACTGGATTAAAATCCCACAGCTGGGCACCGTGATTATTGGTGATCGCGTTGAGATTGGTGCTTGTACCACCATTGACCGCGGTGCGCTGGATGACACTATTATCAGCAACGGCGTCATCATTGATAATCAATGTCAGATTGCACACAACGTCGTGATTGGAGACAATACGGCCGTTGCTGGCGGCGTAATTATGGCCGGTAGTCTGAAAATCGGACGTTACTGCCAGATAGGCGGAGCCAGTGTTATCAATGGTCACATGGAGATTTGTGACCAGGCCGTGGTGACAGGAATGGGAATGGTAATGCGACCAATCACCGAACCTGGGGTATACTCCTCCGGTATTCCGTTACAACCGAATAAAGTTTGGCGTAAGACGGCTGCATTGGTAATGAATATTGACGAGATGAATAAGCGCTTGAAAGCTGTCGAGCGTAAAATCGAAAAAGACTAATTACCACTTACGGTGCTGCAATGTGTTCCCTTTACGGGTGAACCTGCGGCATTCGTTCCTATTTGCGGCCTGCCTGATGACCTTTTTTTGGGGTCTGGCAGGCCGTGTTTTTGATGCCATCAGTTTTTATAGACAGGAAGAGTATTTTGACTACTGACACTCATACTCTGCGTATTGAAGAGATACTGGATTTACTGCCACACCGCTACCCGTTTTTGCTGGTTGACCGCGTGTTGGATTTTGAGAAAGGGAAATTTTTGCGCGCAGTGAAAAACGTTTCCTTTAACGAACCGTTTTTCCAGGGGCATTTCCCAGGCAAGCCGATTTTTCCAGGTGTTCTGATTCTGGAAGCCATGGCACAGGCCACCGGTATTTTGGCGTTTAAAAGCGTTGGAAAACTGGAACCGGGCGAGCTGTATTATTTTGCAGCAATTGATGATGCACGCTTCAAACGTCCGGTGTTGCCGGGTGACCAGATGATTCTGGAAGTTGAATTCATTAAAGAGCGTCGTGGTGTTGCTCGTTTTAAAGGTGTCGCAAAAGTAGATGGTGAGATTGCTTGCGAGGCATCAATGATGTGCGCCCGTCGCCGGGAGTCTTAATACATGATAGACAAAACCGCCTTTATACATCCAAGCGCTATTGTTGAAGAAGGCGCCGTTATCGGTGCTGGTGTTCATATCGGTCCTTTCTGCTATGTCGGTTCCCAAGTGGAAATCGGCGAAGGTACTGAGCTTAAATCACACGTAGTTCTTAATGGCGTGACCAAAATTGGTCGCGATAACCGCATCTTCCAGTTCGTATCCATTGGTGAAATTAACCAGGATCTGAAGTATGCCGGTGAACCAACACGCGTTGAGGTCGGCGATCGCAACAATATTCGTGAGAGCGTGACCATTCATCGTGGGACCGTTCAGGGCGGTAGTCTGACAAAAGTGGGCAGCGATAACCTGTTAATGGTTAACGCGCATATCGCCCACGATTGCGTCATTGGTAATCGCTGCATTCTGGCGAACAACGCGACCCTTGGCGGCCACGTTGAGATTGACGATTTCGCGATCATTGGCGGTATGACCGCAGTGCATCAGTTCTGCATCATCGGTGCACACGTCATGGTTGGCGGGTGTTCTGGCGTTGCTCAGGACGTGCCCCCGTTTGTGATTGCGCAGGGTAACCACGCGACACCTTTCGGTATTAACATCGAAGGACTTAAACGTCGTGGTTTTGAGAAAGCAGACCTGCACGCTATCCGTAATGCTTATAAGTTACTGTATCGCAGTGGCAAAACGCTGGAAGAAGCACAGCCGGAAATTGCTGCGATCGCCGCTGAATTCCCGAAAGCTAAACCTTTCAGTGATTTCTTCAGCCGCTCAACCCGCGGTATTATTCGCTGATCTGCGCTACGGAAAATAATGCAAAAGCCTGTTCTGACAATTGGCCTGGTGGCCGGTGAAACGTCCGGTGACATTCTTGGCGCCGGGCTGATTCGAGCCCTGAAGAAGCACCATCCGGACGCACGCTTTGTGGGCGTCGCGGGGCCGCTGATGCAGGCGGAAGGGTGTGAAACCTGGTACGAAATGGAAGAGCTGGCGGTAATGGGCGTGGTGGAAGTATTAGAGCGTCTGCCACGCTTGTTGAAAATCCGCAAAGATTTGACCCAACGTTTCAGCGAACTTAAGCCTGATGTGTTTGTGGGCATCGACGCCCCTGATTTTAACATCACGCTCGAAGGTCGTCTGAAGCAGCGCGGTATCCGCACCATCCACTACGTCAGTCCGTCCGTCTGGGCATGGCGACAAAAACGCGTTTTCAAAATTGGTAAAGCCACCGATCTGGTCCTGGCGTTTCTGCCTTTTGAAAAAGCGTTCTACGATAAATTCAACGTACCTTGCCGTTTCATCGGCCACACGATGGCTGATGCGATGCCGCTGCATCCGGACAAACAGGCTGCCCGCGTGTCTTTGGGCATTCCTGATGACGTGCATTGTCTGGCTCTACTGCCGGGAAGTCGTCATGCGGAAGTAGAAATGCTCAGTGCTGATTTCCTAAGAACGGCGCTGCAACTGAGGCAGACGTATCCTGATTTGCACATCGTTGTGCCGTTGGTGAATGCCAAACGTCGTGAGCAGTTCGAACGCATCAAAGCTGAAATTGCACCAGACCTTCCTGCGCACTTGCTCGATGGCAAAGGGCGCGAAGCGATGATCGCCAGCGATGCCGCGCTACTGGCGTCCGGTACGGCAGCGCTCGAGTGTATGCTGGCGAAATGCCCGATGGTGGTAGGTTACCGCATGAAGCCGTTTACCTTCTGGCTCGCAGAGCGTCTGGTGAAAACGCCCTACGTTTCATTGCCCAACCTGCTTGCCCGACGTGAAATTGTCACTGAGCTGCTACAAACTGAATGCGTGCCGGATAAACTTTCCGCTGCGCTGCTACCTTTGCTGGCCGGCGGTGAGAAGAGCCAGGAACTGCGTAATACTTTTCTGGAATTGCACGAAAGCATCCGCCGTGATGCTGACGAGCAGGCCGCTCAGGCCGTAATGGAGCTGGCAAGCCGATGAGTGACGTTTTTATCTATCCACAGGCCGTGTGCATTGCCGGTGTGGATGAAGTGGGTCGTGGCCCGCTGGTGGGCGCTGTAGTGACCGCAGCAGTGATCCTGGATCCAGCCAATCCGATTAAAGGTCTGGCGGACTCTAAAAAGCTCAGCGAGAAACGCCGCGAAGCGTTGTATATCGAAATTAAAGAAAAGGCGCTTGCGTGGAGTCTTGGCCGCGCGGAACCGCATGAAATTGATGAACTGAATATTTTGCACGCCACCATGCTGGCAATGCAAAGAGCTGTCGCCGGACTTGGCGTTACGCCAGATATGGTGCTGATCGATGGCAATCGTTGCCCAAAACTTCCGATGGCTTCTCAGGCCGTGGTGAAAGGGGACAGTAAAGTTGCCGAAATCAGTGCGGCGTCCATTTTGGCGAAAGTCACCCGCGATCGCGAAATGGTTGAACTGGATCTGCAGTTCCCTGAATATGGTTTTGCGAAACATAAAGGCTATCCGACGCCGGTGCATCTTGAGAGCCTCGCCAGACTTGGCGCGACAGCGCATCATCGCCGCAGTTTCGCACCAGTGAAACGCGCACTCGGGCTGGCGTAACGCGTCGCCTTGTTCCTTTCCTGCCATAGCGGGAGATACAAACCCTTAATTCACTCATTTCTGGACTCTGGATATGGCCGAACCTCGTTTTATTCATCTGCGTGTACATAGCGACTATTCCATGGTGGATGGACTCGCGAAAGTGGGTCCGCTGGTGAAATGCGCAGCGTCACTCGGCATGCCCGCTCTGGGGATCACTGACTTCACCAATCTGTGCGGTCTGGTCAAATTTTACGGTGCTGCACACGGCGCTGGCGTTAAGCCGATTATCGGTGCTGATTTAAATATCCAAAGCGAGATCCTTGGTGACGAGCTGGCGCAGCTGACGGTGCTGGCGATGAATAATCAGGGATATCAGAACCTGACGCTACTGATCTCCCGGGCTTATCAGCGCGGTTATGGTGCAGCGGGCCCGATTGTTGATCGTGAATGGCTGGCCGAACTGAATGAAGGGTTGATCCTGATTTCCGGCGCTAAAATGGGCGATGTCGGCAAGTTTCTGATGCGCGGTAACGATTTGCAGGTCGAGCTGTGCCTGGACTTTTATCAACAATATTTCCCGGATCGCTATTATCTTGAACTGATCCGCACTGGCCGCGCCGAAGAAGAAAACTATCTGCACGCCGCCGTGGCGCTGGCCGCCGAGCGCGGCCTGCCGGTTGTGGCGACCAACGATGTGCGGTTCATGCTGCCGACAGACTTTGACGCCCATGAGATCCGCGTGGCGATCCACGACGGGTTTACTCTTGACGATCCCAAACGCCCGCGTAATTACACTGCTCAGCAATATATGCGCAGTGAAGATGAAATGTGCGAGCTGTTTGAAGACATTCCCGAAGCGCTGCAAAACAGCGTAGAGATTGCTAAACGCTGCAACGTCACCATCCGGCTGGGCGAGTATTTCCTGCCGCAGTTCCCGACCGGTGACATGACTACAGAAGATTTCCTGGTCGATAAATCGAAAATCGGCCTCGAAGAGCGCCTCGAGTTTTTATTCCCCGATCCTGAAGTTCGCGCCCAGCGACGCCCTGAGTATGACGAGCGTCTGGATATCGAACTCAAAGTGATCAACCAAATGGGCTTCCCAGGCTACTTCCTGATCGTGATGGAGTTTATCCAGTGGTCAAAGGATAACGACGTGCCGGTCGGACCGGGACGTGGTTCCGGTGCGGGTTCTCTGGTGGCCTATGCCCTAAAAATTACCGATCTGGATCCGCTCGAATTCGACCTGCTGTTCGAACGTTTTCTTAACCCCGAACGTGTCTCCATGCCTGACTTCGACGTTGACTTCTGTATGGAAAAACGCGATCAGGTTATCGATCACGTGGCAGAAATGTATGGTCGTGAAGCGGTTTCGCAGATCATTACCTTCGGTACGATGGCCGCCAAAGCGGTTATCCGCGACGTGGGCCGCGTACTGGGACACCCGTACGGGTTTGTCGATCGTATTTCCAAGCTGGTGCCGCCCGATCCGGGCATGACGCTGGAAAAAGCCTTTGCTGCTGAACCGCAATTGCCGGAAATTTACGAAGCGGATGAAGAAGTTAAGTCGCTGATCGACATGGCGCGTCAGCTGGAAGGTGTCACGCGTAACGCCGGTAAACACGCCGGAGGTGTGGTGATCGCACCGACCAAAATTACCGATTTCGCGCCACTTTATTGTGATGCCGAGGGTAATCACCCGGTCACACAGTTCGATAAAAACGACGTGGAATATGCGGGGCTGGTCAAATTCGACTTCCTTGGCCTGCGTACGCTGACCATCATCGACTGGGCGCTGGGGATGATTAACGCCCGCCGTGCGAAAGCGGGCGAGCCGCCGCTGGATATCGCAGCCATTCCGCTCGATGACAAGAAAAGTTTCGACATGCTGCAACGCTCGGAGACCACTGCAGTCTTCCAGCTTGAATCCCGCGGCATGAAAGATTTGATCAAACGCCTGAAGCCCGACAGCTTCGAAGATATGATAGCCCTTGTGGCGCTGTTCCGTCCGGGGCCGTTGCAGTCAGGCATGGTAGATAACTTTATCGACCGTAAACACGGTCGCGAAGAGCTCTCCTATCCGGATATCCAGTGGCAGCACGAATCCCTGAAACCGGTACTGGAGCCGACCTACGGCATTATCCTGTATCAGGAACAGGTTATGCAGATTGCTCAGGTTCTGGCGGGCTATTCGTTGGGCGGCGCGGACATGCTGCGTCGTGCCATGGGTAAGAAAAACCCGGTGGAGATGGCGAAACAGCGCGGTGGCTTTGAAGACGGTGCGAAAGCGCGCGGCATCGACGGCGAGCTGGCGATCAAAATTTTCGACCTGGTGGAAAAATTCGCCGGTTATGGCTTTAACAAATCCCACTCCGCCGCTTATGCGCTGGTGTCTTACCAGACACTGTGGCTGAAAGCGCATTACCCTGCTGAATTTATGGCGGCAGTAATGACCGCGGATATGGATAACACCGAGAAAGTTGTCGGGCTGGTAGATGAATGTTGGCGTATGGGGCTGAAAATCCTCCCGCCGGACATTAACAGTGGGCAGTATCATTTCCACGTGAATGACGAAGGTGAAATCGTTTACGGTATCGGTGCGATCAAAGGCGTGGGTGAAGGCCCGATCGAAGCGATCATTGAAGCGCGTAATGAAGGTGGCTACTTCAAAGAGCTGTTTGACCTTTGCGCCCGCGCGGACGTAAAAAAACTCAACAAGCGCATCCTGGAAAAACTGATCATGTCCGGGGCGTTCGACCGTTTAGGTCCCCATCGCGCGGCATTGATGAGTTCATTGCCGGATGCCCTGAAAGCCGCCGACCAGCACGCCAAAGCCGAAGCTATCGGTCAGGTGGATATGTTTGGTGTTCTGGCCGAAGCGCCGGAGCAGGTGGAGAAATCCTACGCCAACGTCATGCGCTGGCCGGAACAGACGGTGCTGGACGGTGAGCGCGAAACGTTAGGGCTATATCTTACCGGCCATCCGATCACGCAATATCTGAAAGAAATCGAGCGTTATGGCGGCGGTCAGCGTTTGAAAGACATGCACCCGACCGATCGGGGAAAAATGACAGTTGCAGTGGGGCTGGTTCTCGCTGCACGGGTTATGGTCACCAAACGCGGTAACCGCATTGGGATCTGTACGTTAGATGACCGCTCAGGTCGTCTGGAAGTGATGTTGTTCACCGAAGCGTTGGAAAAATTCCAGCATTTGTTGGAAAAAGACCGTATCCTTATCGCCACAGGACAGGTCAGCTTTGATGACTTCAGCGGCGGGCTTAAAATGATGGCCCGCGATATTATGGACATCAGTGAAGCACGGGAAAAATATGCTCGCGGTCTTGCTATCTCGCTGACTGACAGGCAAATTGATGACCAGCTTTTGAACCGTCTCCGCCAATCGTTGGAACCTCACCGATCGGGGACGATACCAGTACATCTGTATTACCAACGAGAAAACGCTAGAGCCCGGCTTCGATTCGGGGCGTCATGGCGTGTTACGCCAACGGACAAACTATTGCTGGATTTGCGAGGCCTGGTCGGTAGTGAGCAGGTGGAACTGGAATTTGACTAAAATAGGAATGCTATGAGTCTGAATTTTCTTGATTTTGAACAGCCGATTGCGGAACTCGAAGCGAAAATTGACTCGCTGACTGCAGTCAGCCGTCAAGACGAAAAATTGGATATTAATCTGGACGAGGAAGTTGCACGCTTGCGCGAGAAAAGCGTTGAACTGACTCGTAAGATTTTCTCTGATCTGGGCGCCTGGCAGGTTGCTCAACTGGCGCGCCATCCACGTCGCCCTTACACCCTGGATTACATCAAACATATCTTCACTGATTTTGATGAGCTGGCTGGTGATCGTGCATTCGCTGACGATAAAGCTATCGTTGGCGGGATTGCTCGTTTGGGGGAGCGTGCCGTGATGATCATTGGTCATCAGAAAGGCCGTGAAACAAAAGAGAAAGTCCGTCGCAACTTCGGAATGCCTGCGCCAGAAGGGTATCGTAAAGCGTTACGCCTGATGGAAATGGCCGAACGTTTCAAACTGCCAATCATTACCTTCATCGACACTCCGGGTGCTTATCCTGGCGTCGGTGCAGAAGAACGTGGTCAGTCTGAAGCGATCGCCCGTAACCTGCGTGAAATGTCACGTTTAAACGTGCCAGTTATCTGCACCGTCATTGGTGAAGGTGGTTCTGGCGGCGCACTGGCTATCGGCGTGGGTGATAAAGTTAACATGCTGCAGTACAGCACCTACTCGGTTATCTCGCCGGAAGGCTGTGCGTCAATTCTGTGGAAGAGTGCGGATAAAGCACCTCTGGCAGCAGAAGCTATGGGCATCATTGCGCCACGTTTGAAAGAACTGAAGCTGATCGACTCGGTGATCCCTGAGCCTCTGGGTGGCGCTCACCGTAACGTTGAAGCAATGGCGGCTTCATTGCGCGCGCAACTGGAAGCTGATCTGAGCGATCTGGATGTGCTGAGCACTGAAGAATTACGTAACCGTCGTTATCAGCGTCTGATGACTTACGGCTATTGCTGATTCAAATCCAGTTTCCGAAAGGCCATGCAAACGCATGGCCTTTTTTATTGTCTATTTTTCTTCGTCAGCCTTTCCAGCATTCTTAATTTCCTTCCGCCAGCCAGAAAATCAATGCTAAAGGGTACACACCCGGCGCTAACCGTGTTTCTATAAATAAATGAGATACCAATAACAGAAGGATTTGTCAGATGAATATTATCGCTATCATGCGCCCGGAAGGGGCTTACTATAAAGAAGAGCCAATCCGCGAACTGGATAGCGCATTGACGCTTCTCGGATTCCAGGTGATTTATCCACGAGACCGCGCTGACTTACTGAAACTGATTGAAAATAACGCCCGCATTTGTGGGGCTATTTTTGACTGGGACGAACATAGCGAAGAGCTGTGTACAGAAATTAATGAGCTGAACGAATATCTGCCGCTGTACGCGTTCATCAACACGCATTCGACGCTGGACGTGGATGTGAATGAAATGCGAATGGTACTTTATTTCTTCGAGTATGCGCTGACCGCCGCAGACGACATCGCCAAACGCATCCGCCAGTATACTGACGAATATATTGATACCATCACGCCGCCACTGACCAAAGCGCTGTTCAAATACGTCGAGGAAGGTAAGTATACGTTTTGTACGCCTGGGCATATGGCGGGCACGGCGTTTCTGAAAAGCCCGGTCGGCACCCTGTTCTATGATTTCTTTGGCGCCAAAACGCTGAAGGCCGACGTGTCTATTTCAGTCACTGAACTCGGTTCCTTACTCGATCACACCGGTCCGCATCTTGAAGCCGAAGAATATATCGCGCGCACTTTTGGAGCCGAGCAAAGTTATATCGTGACGAACGGTACCTCGACGGCCAACAAAATTGTCGGGATGTACGCCGCGCCGGCGGGCAGCACGGTACTGATTGACCGTAACTGCCATAAATCGCTGGCGCATCTGATGATGATGACCAATATCGTGCCGATTTATCTGCGTCCGCACCGAAACGCTTACGGTATTCTTGGCGGGATCCCCAAACACGAATTCTCCCGTGAAAGTATCGAAGAGAAGATCACGCAAACGGAAAATGCTACCTGGCCGGTGCATGCCGTCATCACTAACTCCACTTACGATGGTCTGTTGTACAACACCGACTACATTAAAAGTACGCTGGACGTGGCGTCGATTCATTTTGATTCAGCCTGGGTGCCTTATACCAATTTCCACCCGATCTACGAGGGTAAAAGTGGCATGAGCGGCGAACGCGTGCCTGGTAAAGTCATTTACGAAACCCAGTCTACGCACAAGTTACTGGCTGCTTTCTCGCAAGCCTCGATGATCCACATTAAAGGTGATTACAATGAAAGCACTTTTAATGAAGCTTATATGATGCACACCACAACATCGCCTAACTACGGCATCGTGGCCTCAGCGGAAACGGCAGCCGCGATGCTGCGCGGTAATCCGGGGCGGCGTCTGATCAACCGTTCCGTTGAGCGCGCGCTACATTTTCGTAAAGAAATCCAGAGACTGCGCGAGGAAACGGACGGCTGGTTCTTCGATATCTGGCAGCCGGAGCACATTGATGAAGCTCAGTGCTGGCCGCTGAATCCGGATGACAACTGGCACGGCTTTGCCAATGCGGATACCGATCATATGTATCTGGACCCGATCAAAGTGACGATCCTCACGCCCGGCATGAATGAAATGGGCAAGCTGGAAGAAGAGGGGATCCCGGCGGCGCTGGTGGCGAAATTCCTTGATGAGCGGGGCGTGGTGGTTGAAAAAACCGGCCCTTACAATCTTCTGTTCCTGTTCAGCATAGGCATTGATAAAACCAAGTCCATGAGCGTGATGCGCGGGCTGACCGATTTCAAACGCAGTTATGATCTCAATCTGCGCGTTAAAAATATGCTGCCCGACCTTTATGCGGAAGATCCTGATTTCTATCGCAATATGCGGATTCAGGATCTGGCGCAGGGGATTCACAAGCTGATCGTCCGCCACGATCTGCCGCGCTTAATGCTCGAAGCCTTTGATGTCCTGCCGGAAATGAAAATGACACCGTACGAAATGTTCCAGCATCAGGTGCGCGGACATATCGACGAATGCGATATCGACGAACTGATGGGTAAAGTATCGGCCAATATGATCCTGCCTTATCCGCCAGGCGTGCCGGTTGTGATGCCGGGCGAGATGATCACCGAGGAAAGCCGCGCCGTGCTCGATTTCCTGATCATGCTTTGTTCGATTGGTGAACGTTATCCGGGCTTTGAAACGGATATTCACGGTGCGCGGCTGACCGAAGACGGACGCTATCTGGTGAAAGTCCTTAAACTCCCGGATGCGGAATAACCCATAGCCCTCATGATGAGGGCTTTTTATTGACGTCTGCGGGTGTGCTGAGTAACGTGCACCCCAAGAATCTACGGGACAAACGCCATGCTTAAACTACGCCAAATTCATCACATCGCCGTTATCGGGTCTGATTATCAGGCCAGTAAACGCTTCTACTGCGATATCCTCGGTTTCACGCTGGTGGCGGAGTTTTATCGCGAAGAGCGTGATTCATGGAAAGCGGATTTAGCGTTGAATGGCCAATATATCATTGAGCTCTTCAGCTTTCCGACTCCCCCGGCACGCCCAAGTCGCCCGGAAGCCTGCGGACTACGCCATCTGGCGTTCAGCGTGGATGATATTGCGCAGTCTGTTGCCGCGCTGGAGCTGGCGGGCGTGGACTGTGAACCGGTTCGCGTTGATCCCTATACCGGCAAGCAGTTTACCTTTTTCAACGATCCTGACGGCCTCCCGTTAGAACTGTACGAATCCCGGTAATTCTATGAATTCACATTCTGCGGCCAGCTTTCTGTCAGAGCATCTGCACCAAAAAATTGGCGATGCGAGAAAGCTTTGCGTGGCGTTCAGTGGCGGGCTGGATTCCACCGTGCTGCTCGCCGGTCTGGCAGAGCTGCGTGGTACTTTGCTGCCGGAGATTCAGCTGCGTGCGCTGCATGTTCATCATGGCTTAAGTCAGTTTGCCGATAACTGGGTGGCACATTGTCAGAGATTTTGCCTGCACCATGACATCGCATTTTCTGTCGTTCATGTACAGGTAAATGCCCATGACGGCGGTATTGAAGCGGCGGCGAGAACCGCGCGCTATCAGGCATTCTCAAACAGTCTCGCGGAAGATGAAGTACTACTGACGGCGCAGCATCTGAACGATCAGTGTGAAACGTTTATGCTGGCGCTCAAACGCGGCAGCGGGCCTGCGGGATTGTCGGCGATGAGCGAAGACAGCCTGACGCCGCGTTATCGTCTGTTACGCCCTCTGCTGGATCTCAGTCGTGCACAGCTGGAAGGCTACGCCAGTCAGCATCAGCTGAACTGGATCGAGGACGACAGCAATCAGGATCCTCGTTTTGACCGTAACTTCCTGCGGCTTAATATTCTGCCGGAGCTGTATCAGCGCTGGCCGCACTTTGCACAGGCTACCGCCCGCAGCGCAGCGCTGTGTGCGGAACAGGAGTCTCTTCTGGATGAACTGCTCAGTGAAGCTCTGAGCGCATTAATGGATTCGCAGGGCAGTCTGGCGGTAGAAGGGCTGTTCGACGTTTCTGACGTGAAACGTTCTGCCTTACTGCGCCGCTGGCTGGCCGCACGCGGCGCGAAGATGCCTTCGCGGGAACAGTTACAAATGATCTGGAATGAAGTTGCGCTGAGCCGGGAAGATGCGCAGGCGCAGTTAAGATTGGGCGCGTTGACGGTACGTCGCTTTCGTCAACGCTTGTATCTGTTACCAGAATTTCAGCCTTTAAAAGACGTCGTGCTGAGCTGGGATCCTGTCCAGTCTTTAACACTGCCGGACGGATTGGGTACTCTGTCTATCGCTTCCTCTCCTGTTGCGCGCGTTGAAAACTCATTTTTTCGCCAGCCGCGCGCCGGTGAAATCGTCTCCATACGTTTTCAGGCACACGGGAATATCGAAAAAGTCGGGCGCGACCGTGCGCGACAGGCCAAAAAATTATGGTCTGAACTCGGTGTGCCGCCGTGGCAGCGTGATCGTATTCCGTTGATTTACTACAATGAGCAACTTATTGCCGCGCCGGGCTGGTTTATAACCCGTCAGGCATTGGCTGAAGACCATGAAACGCAATGGCAGGTCATCTGGTCCGTTGCCTGAGAAGAAATGAGATGATTAATTTGGGCGGACATTCTAAGCCCGCGGGGGAAGTAATGCGTATCGTTGCAGGTATTTTGGCGCTGCTGGTTGTAAGTTCGCCGGTTTTCGCCAAGGGAAACAGTGCGGACGGACAGTCTAAGTCGGCCAGTTGTGCCGCCTGTCATGGTGCAAACGGTAAAGCGACAAATTCGATTTACCCTAACTTAGCCGCGCAAAATGCAGATTATCTGGCGTTGTCGTTACAGGCATATAAGAAAGGTGAACGCAGTGGTGGGCAGGCGGGGGTGATGCAGGCGTTTACGGCATCGCTTTCAGATCAGGATATCAACGATTTGGCGGCATATTACGCCAGCCTCGCGCCGCTGAAATAGCCGGAGCTCAGAAATGCAAACGGGCAATCCTGAGATTGCCCGTTAGTTTGACGTTTGGAGGGCGCGCTACTCGGCGCTGACCACCACGGTGCCAATTTCCGGATGACTAAAGCTTTCGATGTAATCCAGACGCAGATCGCGTTGTTCGCCGTTCACCTCGGCCACCAGATATTCTACTTTCTTACGCATCAGCAGATCGTTAGCCTTCGCCTCAACGATTTCTCCGCTACGCAGCTTCAGTGTCAACACCAGGTGACTCTGGCAGGCGAGCTCGAGATTATCGTAGTCATCACAATTGATGGGTTGGTACTCATCATTCATCGACATAATCGCTCACCAATAAGTTAGCGGCGGCATAGGCCGCCTGGTCCCTAACGGAGGACGGAAGGTCAGCGTTTGCTGCCACTTCGTCCAATGCTTTCAATACACAGCCCAATGCATCGGGCACATATCCCAGATCGCCGCTGGCAATCTCTGAATATTTACGGCGTACCAACTCACAGTATTGTTGCATAGGTTCTCCCTTAAAAGCGTATCCCTCTGAGGAAAGCGCAGAAAGATAAGCTCTCAGTATTTATCGACTATAGCACAGGAGAGTCTCAGTTATTAGACAACCCACAAAGGTTTATCGTTTGCGTTGAAACGGTTCTTCAGAAGGACCTGCGGGGTTAAACTGGTCGCGACATGACGCTTTCAAGTACACTGTACGTCTATCATCAAGAGGTTTCCCATGGCGTTAAAAGCAACTATTTATAAAGCAGTGATCAATATCGCTGATATGGATCGCAATTTCTTTCACGACGCTAACCTGACATTGGCCCAGCATCCCTCAGAAACAGAACAACGCATGATGCTGCGCCTGCTCGCCTGGATTTACCATGCCGATGAGCGACTGACGTTTACCCGTGGATTAAGCGCAGAGGATGAACCGGAAATCTGGCGTAAAAATGACCATAATGGCATCGAGTTATGGGTCGAATTAGGGCTCCCCGATGAGAAGCGTCTGAAAAGAGCCTGTAACCAGTCGCGCGAAGTGGTGCTTTACGCTTACGGTGAGCGGGCGGCCAGAGTGTGGTGGTCGCAAATCGAAGGCAAAGTCAGAGGTTTTGAGAATTTGCGCATTCGTTATATAGACGATGAAATGCTCACTCAGCTGACCGCCTTTGGCAGCAGAACCATGGATTTACAGGCGACGTTGCAGGACGGAACTATTTGGCTTTCTGATGCTCAGAGTAATTTAGAAATTCACTTTTCTGAATGGAAAGAGTCTGTCGTAAAAGAATCAAGGTAATCGTTGTGCTTATCCTCTCCGGTAAACTTGAAATTCCCGACAGTGAAATTGAATTAACGGCGATCCGCGCTCAGGGCAACGGTGGCCAGAACGTCAATAAAACATCAACGGCAATACATTTACGCTTTGATATTAAAGCCTCAAGTTTGCCAGACTACTATAAAGAGCGGCTGATCGCGTTCAATCATCATTCCATCACGGCTGACGGTTGGGTGGTCATTAAGGCGCAGGAATCCCGGAGCCAGGAACAGAACCGCGAAGCGGCGCTGGCCCGGTTGAGCACTCTGATCGCGCAGGCGATGGTGGTGGAAAAACCCCGGCGTGCGACTAAGCCAACCCGCGGTTCTAAGATCCGTCGGGTAGAAAGTAAAGTGCGCAAAGGCGCGACAAAAGCATTGAGGGGCAAAGTTCGATAGCCTTACATCGTGTTGCAGGACAATTTTTATCGCAACACTCAGGAAAAGCAGTAGGGGAGAAACTGTGAAAAAAATCATCATAACCGCAGTGCTGGCGCTCGGGGCGTTATCACTGTTTGGTTGCCATACCGCCGCCTTCAATCAGGAAAAACCCTTGCAGGCGATGCAGCAAAGTTACAGCGGTGTCTTGCCGTGCGCCGATTGCGGCGGGCTGGAGACATCCTTATTCCTCCAGCAGGATGGGACTTATGTTCTGCAGGAAATTTATCAGGGCGCGAAAGACGGCGACCAGACTTTTGCGAGTTATGGCAGTTGGGCGAGAACCGCAGACAAGCTGGTCCTGACCGATGCGAAAGGTGAAAAGCGTTACTTCCATCCGAAAGATGAAAATCTTGAAATGCTTGATACCCGTGGTGCGCCGATTGTTTCGTCGCTCAATTACACGCTGAAACCTACACAGCAGAGTTTGCCGAAGACCCCCATGCCGTTGACCGGTATGATGCAGTACAGCGCCGACGCTGCTTCTTTCCAGGATTGTGCGACAGGTAAAGTTTTCCCAATGTCTGCCAGCAAATCGCTGCAACAGGGATATCTCGCGGCGCGTAAGGCACCAAATCAGCTGATCTTTGTAGCGATGGACGGTCATTTCATGACGGAACCATCGATGGAAGAAGGCCAGATGCAGAAAGCCGTGGTGGCAGATAAAAACGTAAAGTTTGATGCAACCAAAGCTTGCCCGTAATGACTGTTGCTAAGCGAAAAGCACAAATAAAAATGCCCGCTCAATGCGGGCATTTTTATATACAACGATCTTTGGCCGAACCTTAACGCGGGATCTGGCCCAGCAGATAAGAAACGATATCGCTTTGTTTGATCATTTGTTTTTCACCGGAGCGACGGTTTTTGTATTCCAGCTCCTCAGCATCCAGATTACGATCGCCAATCACTACGTGATGCGGAACACCGATCAGTTCCATATCAGCAAACATTACGCCCGGACGTTCTTTACGATCGTCGAGGATCACGTCAATACCGTGTGAACGCAGTTCTGCATACAAGGCTTCTGCCGCATCTTTCACGCGGAAAGATTTGTGCATGTTCATTGGGAGAATTGCGACCTGGAACGGAGCAATAGCATCCGGCCAGATGATACCGCGATCGTCGTGATTTTGTTCGATAGCGGCAGCAACCACGCGGCTCACACCGATACCGTAACAACCCATGGTCATCACCTGATTACGGCCATCTTCACCCTGAACGGTTGCATTCATCGCTTCTGAATACTTGGTGCCCAGCTGGAAGATATGGCCGACTTCGATACCGCGTTTAATCACCAGCGTACCCTGACCATCCGGGCTTGGATCACCAGCCACCACGTTACGCAGATCCGCCACTTCTGGCAGCTCAGCGTCGCGATCCCAGTTAATGCCGAAATAATGTTGGCCGTCGATGTTGGCACCCGCGCTGAAATCACTCATGGCAGCAACCGTACGATCAACAACAACTGGCATTGGCAGATTGACCGGACCGAGTGAGCCCGGGCCAGCTGCAACGATTTCACGGATTTCCGCTTCGGTAGCAAAAGTCAGTGGCGTTGCAACTTGTGGCAGTTTTTCCGCTTTGATTTCGTTTAGTTCATGATCGCCGCGAATAAGCAGTGCAATCAGTTTATGACCGCTTTCTGCCGTTGCATGAACCATCAGGGTCTTCACGGTTTTCTCAACCGGTACCTGGAACTGTTCTGTCAGTTCAGCAATGGTTTTTGCATTTGGCGTTTCAACGATACGCATCTCTTCGGTTGCCGGGCCGCGAGGTGCGGTCGGGGCCAACGCTTCTGCGAACTCGATGTTGGCAGCGAAATCTGAAGAGTCAGAGAATACGACATCATCTTCGCCGCTCTGCGCCAGAACCTGGAATTCGTGAGACGCGCTGCCGCCAATAGAACCGGTATCAGCCAGTACTGCACGGAAATCCAGACCCATGCGGTTGAAAATCTGGCTGTAGGCTGCGTACATGGCATCATACGTTTCCTGCAAAGATTCTTGGGTCGTGTGGAACGAGTAGGCATCTTTCATCAGGAATTCACGGGAACGCATCACACCAAAACGCGGGCGAACTTCGTCACGGAATTTGGTCTGGATCTGGAAGAAGTTCAGCGGCAACTGTTTGTATGAGCTGACTTCATTACGGATCAGGTCGGTAATGACTTCTTCATGGGTTGGACCCAGAACGAACGGACGATCACCACGGTCAACAAAACGCAGCAATTCAGGGCCGTATTGTTCCCAACGTCCGCTCTCCTGCCACAGGTCGGCGGGCTGCACTACCGGCATCGACACTTCGATGGCGTTCGCGTTGTTCATTTCTTCGCGCACGATGTTTTCAACTTTTCTGAGAACACGCAGGCCGGTCGGCAGCCAGGTGTACAGACCGGAAGCCAGTTTGCGGATCATCCCCGCACGCAGCATCAGCTGATGGCTGATAACTTCCGCGTCGGCTGGCGTCTCTTTCAGAGTAGAGAGCAGATATTGAGTAGTACGCATGATGTGTTGATTCCGTTAGCACTGCAAATTGCAATCAGGCGGCTAAAAGCCGCCAAAACGTAAAAAGTGGTTTAGTTTACCAGCGAGTTGGTGTCGCCAAAAGAGACGCAGAGGAAATTTAGTCTTTGTCGAGCGACAATACCTGATTCACAGAGCCTGTCACCCGCCAGCGTACATTAAACTCCAGCAGGCGAACGGCATAGTCCCGTTCGGTGGCTTCGCCCTTGCGATAGGCCGGGCGAGGATCTTGCCCCAGCACTTGCGTGATGAACCGGCGCAGCTGAGGGTATTGATGAATGTGCTCGGCCATCTGCTGTTCGGCCTGAGGCAAAAACTCTACCGGCATATCAGCGTCTGGTGCGTGCTGAGCAAAGCCTGCGCGAGCATCCGGGTGGCTTTCCGCAAAGGGCAGATAAGGTTTGATATCTACCACCGGAGTGCCATCGACCAGATCCAGACTGCCGAGCTGCAAGATGACGTTTTGCCCCTGGCAGTGGATCCCTTTCAGCTCAACCAAAGACATTCCTAGTGGATTAGGGCGAAAGGTTGAACGTGTAGCAAATACGCCGGTTCGCGCGTTACCGCCAAGGCGGGGAGGGCGCACTGTCGGACGCCATCCACCATCCATCGTCTGATGAAAAATAAACATCACCCAGAGATGGCTGAACTCATCCAGCCCGCGAACGGCTTCGGGCTGGTTATACGGCGCGTGCAAATGTAATTCACCGCCGCCATCCTGAATCAGACCAGGCTGGCGGGGGACAGCAAATTTCTCTTTATAGGGCGAGTGGATGGTCCCTATTTGCTCAAAAGAAAATGAAGTCATTTAAAGGTGACGTTCAGGGCAGAGCCCTGACAAATTGCCTGCTGGAAGCAGCCCGGTACACCGCCAAGGATCTGGCACTGATGTAAAAGCACTGCGTTGGCTTTCATATAGGATGCCCGGGTCAGCATTCTTTTACGTGCTGTGGCAAGGCTCGGCGGAGCATCATTCTGATCGGACTGACATGATTCTCCGGAGACTTCGCCTAAGTCACGAAATGGTGTGCCGACCAGCGCTTCTGCATCTTTATACAGTTTTACTGGAGCCGGGCGAACTGGAGCCGGTTTGGGTTTGACGGGTTTTGGCTCTTCTTTAACAACAGGTGCAGTGGTGATTGGCTGTGTGTGTGGAGTCAGGGAACAACCCGCCAGCAAAAGTGCCGACAAACAGAGAGGTAAAGCACGCATGGTAAATCCTCTGCTTTTTAATATGTTTACAGGAATGAATGTGGCGTTATTGAACCAAGGTATTGAGAAAATAACAAGGCGGGCATATGCCCGCCTTGTACTTATTTATGAAATCTATATTTCACAGGAATTTTCAGGCGTAATGCTGAGTTCCTGACGGCAGGTATTACCAGCCTTTCACTGCGCCGCCGTTGAAGATTTTGTTCGCTGCAGCGTTTACTTCATCAGACTGGTAAGCCTGAACGAATTTCTTCACGTTTTCAGCGTCTTTGTTATCTTCGCGGGCAACAATCAGGTTCACATACGGTGAGTTTTTATCTTCAACAAAGATACCGTCTTTCTCTGGCGTCAGGCCAATCTGGCTGGCGTAAGTCGTGTTAATTACCGCCAGTGCGATTTTGGCATCATCCAGTGAACGTGGCAGCTGTGGTGCTTCCAGCTCAACCAGTTTCAGGTTTTTAGGGTTCTCAGTCACATCAAGAACGGTAGGCAGCAGGCCAACGCCGTCTTTCAGTTTGATGAGACCTTGTTTTTGCAGCAGCAATAAAGAGCGGCCGAGGTTAGTTGGATCGTTTGGCAATGCCACCTGATCGCCTTCTTTCAGTTCATCAACAGATTTGATTTTCTTGGAATAGCCCGCGATCGGGTAAACAAAGCTGTTACCGACTGGCACCAGTTTGTAACCACGGTCTTTGATCTGCTGATCCAAATAAGGTTTGTGCTGGAAGGCGTTAACATCGATATCACCCTTGCTCAGCGCTTCATTCGGCAGAACGTAATCGTTGAAAGTCACCAGTTCAACGTCCAGACCGTATTTTTCTTTCGCTACTTTCTGTGCAACTTCAGCTACCTGCTGCTCAGAACCGACAATCACGCCCACTTTAATGTGGTTTGGATCTTGTTCTTTTGGCCCACAGCCCGCTAAAGCCAGCGATCCCAGAAGCGCGCCGACAACAGCAATGGATTTAAATTTGTTTGACATGTCCTTTCCTCAATAAGCGGATAAAAATCATTCGCAGGGTTACGTTTTACAGTTGTTATTTCGTTATTTATGCGTGACTGCTTTTACGATGCGGTCGCCACAAAACTGAATTAAATAGACCAAAACCACTAACAGGACTAACACCGTATTCATGACGGTCGCGTCGTAACCGATGTAACCGTACTGATATCCGATTTGCCCCAGACCACCGGCACCTACTGCACCGCCCATCGCAGAGTACCCGACCAAAGTGATCAGAGTAATAGTGGCTGCGTTAACCAGACCCGGCAAGGCTTCCGGCAACAGAATTTTGCGGATGATTTGCATCGGCGTGGCACCCATTGCGCGGGAAGCCTCAACCAGACCGCTTGGAATTTCAAGCAGCGCATTTTCCACCATACGTGCAATAAATGGCGCAGCGCCTACGGTCAGCGGAACAATCGCCGCCTGCAATCCAATGGAGGTGCCCACAATGACGCGGGTAAACGGAATCATCCAGACCAGCAGAATAATGAATGGAATCGACCGGAATATGTTCACCAGCGCAGACATCACGCGATAGACATTTTTATTCTCAGCAATTTGCCCCGGACGGGTGACGTACAGCAGAACACCAAAGGGTAGCCCGAGCGCAAAACCAAAGAAGCCAGAGGTTAGTGTCATAATGACAGTTTCCCAGATACCCCGGCCCATTAACCACATCATTGCCTCAGACATAACCGAGCACCTCAACTTTCACCTGATTCTCATGCAGGAAATGAATCGCAGCCTGAGTGTTTTCTTCTGAACCGTGCATTTCTGTCAGCATAATCCCGAACTTCACGCCACCGGCATAATCCATCTGAGCACTGATAATATTATTGTTTACATCGAAACGTCGTACGGCTTCGGAAAGCAGTGGAGCATCAACGGACTGACCGGTAAATTCCAGACGCAATAAAGGCACGCGGCCTTGTTCCGGGGCGGGCACCAAACGTATTGCGTAATCTTCCGGAATATCGAGATGTAGCGTTGACTGAATAAATTGCTGAGCCAGCGGGGTTTTGGGATGTGAGAACATCTCGCTCACTTTATCCTGCTCAATCAGTTTACCGTCGCTTATCACCGCAACCTGATCGCAAATTCGTTTTACCACATCCATCTCATGGGTGATCAACAGGATGGTTAATCCCAGACGGCGGTTGATGTCTTTCAGTAATTCAAGGATGGATCGGGTAGTTGCAGGGTCTAATGCGCTGGTCGCTTCATCACACAGCAGAACTTTAGGGTTACTCGCCAGTGCGCGCGCAATCGCTACGCGCTGCTTCTGTCCACCGGAAAGGTTGGCAGGGTAGGCATCATGTTTATCTTCCAGTCCAACCAGTTTCAGCAACTCCGAAACGCGTTGCTTAATTTCGGCTCCTGAGAGGTTATCCAGCTCCAGCGGCAGTGCGACGTTGCCAAAAACGGTGCGGGATGACAGCAAATTAAAATGCTGAAAAATCATGCCAATCTGGCGCCGTGCGCGGGTCAATGCTTTTTCTGAAAAGGACATCAGATCCTGGCCATCGACCAACACCTGGCCTTCGGTCGGACGCTCGAGCAAATTTACGCAGCGGATTAATGTACTCTTACCTGCGCCAGATGAGCCGATCACGCCATATATTTGTCCTGCAGGGACGTGAAGACTCACGTCGGAAAGCGCGACGATCTGGCGCGCTCCCTGCTGGAAAACCTTGGTGATATTTGAAAGTTTAATCATATTATTTTTTATTCTGTCTTTTTGACGTCACATGGTGAATTTAACTCTGCGAGGGTGACCCTCGTAGCATGTCGTGGATGCTAAGGCGTCTAGACGGCTAAGTCAACCAGGTTAACATTCTCACTGACATTGAAAACATGCGATACTGACGCCGTTAATCAGCCATCAGGAGCAAATACGTGGCACAACCTGTTTCAGCAATCTTTCTCGACCGTGATGGCACTTTGAATGTCGATCACGGTTATGTACATGAAATCGATGAATTCCAGTTTATCGACGGTGTAATCGATGCCTGCCTTAAGTTAAAGGAAATGGGCTTCTTACTCGTGTTAGTGACGAATCAATCGGGAATTGCACGCGGCAAGTTTACCGAAGACCAGTTTATGACACTGACCGAATGGATGGACTGGTCTCTCGCCGATCGTGGTGTCGATCTCGATGGCATCTATTTCTGTCCGCATCATCCTGAAGGCTCGGTGAAAGAGTTTACTCAGGTTTGTGACTGCCGTAAGCCTTTGCCTGGGATGTTCTTAACGGCGAAAGAAGAGCTAAATATTGATATGGCCTCTTCTTATATGGTGGGCGACAAGCTTGAAGACATGCTGGCTGCTACCGCCGCAGGCGTGGGCACTAAAATTTTAGTGCGTACAGGGAAGCCTGTGACAGCGGAAAGCGAAAGTGCAGCAGACGCAGTACTTGAAAGCCTTACCGCCTTGCCTTCCTTTATAGCAAAAGCACTAAAATAACCGTCTTTGGATAAAAAAACGGCAAACGAAATAAAACTGTATTTATTCGCTTGCCATTAAAATTCAAC
>NZ_CBCPJJ010000022.1:0-237497 GCF_965118895.1 Rahnella inusitata | reverse complement strand
ACGCGTCGCGGTGCCTGCGGTGAAGGTAAAGCGGGTTCCGTTGAGTGGCATGATGTTAATCCTTTAACGATGAGTGAATTCATTCATCAAAATGTGAATTATTTAGTAATCCATTAACCAGGCCAATAATAATTATTATATAAATCATTGTGATAAATAAAAATTTGCGAGGGGGAAATTAATCTTAACAGGGCAGGATATCAGTGATGAACATCACGGTTTTTAAATGGAAATAGAAGAGAAATTTAAGAATGATGCCCCTGTTTTGAATGTTCTGACGCGTATTAATCCGCTTTATTGCTCAAGAGGATGGGCGTTTTCATACTCCCCCCCGTAAACTCCACACTCCTTTCGCCCCTGACATCAGCGCATTCTCGCTGTCAGCGTGCGGACAAAGGCGTCTACTGGATTATTGAGTGCGTCGTCCTGTGGGAAAAGTCATAGCGGGTTGTATGTGCAAAAGGCTGAATGCCGGGAATGGTAATTCACCCGCGCGTGCCGCATTGATACCGAGCTTCAACATGAGAAGTACCGAAACAACAGTCAATCAATGTCGTTTATGTCATCAGTACGTCACGCTGCTGTCAGAGCCCGGCGCGCATCGTGGCTGTACACCCTGATGTTATTTCCGACTCCACGAGGTATTTGCCATGCATTATCGTTTCGCTTCGACATTAATAGTCGCCGCTGCGGCGGCTTTCGCTTCTCAGGCTGCGACTGCCGCGCCAGTGAAAAATATTGTGCTGGTTCACGGCGCGTTTGTAGGCGGCTCGGGCTGGCGTCCGGTTTACGAAATCCTGACCCACGATGGATATAATGTGACGCTGGTTCAGGAACCGCTGACCTCCTTCCCGGAAGATGTGGCAGCGACCAAACGTATTCTGGCGATGCAAAATGGTCCGACGATTCTGGTCGGCCACAGTTATGGCGGCGCAATTATCACCGAAGCGGGTAACGATCCGCACGTTGCCGGTCTGGTTTACATCGCCGCACATGCGCTGGATAAAGGCGAAACAGAAGCGATCAACGGCAAGAAATTCCCTAACGCGGCGCATCCGTTTGCAAAAACAACGAACGATTTCCTCTATATCAACCCGGTCAACTTCCCTTCTGACTTCGCCGCAGATTTACCTTTGAAGCAGGCAGAGTTCGAAGCAAAAGCACAGATGCTCACCTCCGCCAGCGTCTTCACCGCCAACATTCCCGACCCTGCATGGAAAGTGAAACCCAGCTGGTACATGGTTGCCAAGGCCGACAAAATCATCAATCCAGATTTAGAGCGTATGTATGCCAAACGCGCACACAGCCACACCGTTGAAATCGCCGGTGCCAGTCATTCAGTGTATGAATCGCATCCCAAGGAGGTCGCAGCGCTGATTGAACAGGCGGCGGAAGGTGCAGCAACGTGATTTAAACGGCGAGATAAAGAATGCAGGGAAGCATATGCTCATAGTTCACACGTTTGCATACTGGAATATTGAAAAGATTGATACGATAATTTAACACTGACAATAAATATGTTGTTGATGGAGAATAGTCCAGGCATTCGAATTGGGAATTCCAGAGAAGAATATATCTTAATGCTGGAATTCTGGAAATTCTGATTGCCGTTAACTGAAGGTAATATTAATTGTCAGTTGCTTTATTAATACTTCATTTAATTAAGCTATAGGGGTAACCTGCCCCCTATGACTTATATCACTTTATCGTGAAGAACATTTCAAACTGGTATTTTAATACTTCCACTCTGGGTAAATATCATGAAATTCACACCGCATGATGATATCGACTACTGCTAAAATCTTATCTTTTAGCTGCTTTCAATCTGACGATCCTTCTTCCCCTAAGGCGGTCGTTTTTCTGATAAAGACGATCTAATGCTTTGTCAACTGCACATGTTATGTTTTTTATATCAATACACGGTGTCCAGGAAAAAATTCCGCCACCGGCATTAGGGTCAAAAACAAAAAATCTGTTTGAGTCACCGGTCACAAGAAAACCTGCATGGTCGGAGCTTCCCCAAAAATCATAGAATTTCGAAAACTGGCTACCAACTTGTTGGTGAGAGTCTGAACTCTTCAGGTTTAATAAAAAAACTCCATTTTTATCAAATTGATACTCCCACTTACCTGGCGCTGCAAAATTGTACATATAAGCAGACTGAAATTTTTCCATATTTCCTCTAAAATCCTCAGTCCCTAAAGTCGTTTTTCCCTCAAAAGAATTGAAGCTCATCCTCAGCATATCTGCATATCTGCATATTCTTTTGTTCTTTGAAAAACACCGTCTAAAGGATAATTATCCGTCATTTGAGGAAAGCATTCTTTTAGATAAATCATCATTGAAACACTAATACCGGCACACCAACCATCAGATTTATTTAAATCCAGCACATAAAACTGCGAAAAATTAAATGTATCACTTTCTAGTAATGGCATTCTTTCCTCTATTAATGTTATTTTAAAATTTAACCAATGACTTTATTTTTACTTAAAAATACATGACAGCTCGTTTTTCCTCCTCGCAAACACTTAGGTTCCCTCCAGATATCATTTGCGCGAAAACCCTTAAACCCATAAAACATACAAATAATCAATGCTCCATGAACTATTTGCATGAAGTAAAGTATGCCTTACATAAGATAATTTAATTGATAGAAGTCATATAAACAGAATATTTTAATTAAAAATGGCGAGATTTAATTTTATATTAACACCCAACTGTACATATTTTGTTCTTTTTTTTGTAACCGGAGTAATCCACTTACTCCGGTTTCTGAAATAATGAATCTTAGTGGAATTGCAAATAAGCCACATGCGTTTGCAGATATTCCTGCAAACCGTGCTTACCGTCCGCGCCACCCACGCCGGATTTACGCCAGCCGGCGTGGAAACCCTGCATCGCTTCGAAGTTTTCTCGGTTGATGTACGTTTCACCGAACTTCAGTTGTTTCAGCGCTTTCATCGCGGTGTTGATGTTGCTGGTGTAGATAGAGGACGTCAGACCGTATTCGCTGTCGTTGGCCATCGCGATGGCTTCTTCCAGCGTTTTGAATGTCGCAACAGGAAGCACCGGGCCAAACACTTCTTCATGCATAATCGGCATGTCCTGTTTGATATCCACCAGCAACGTCGGCGGATAGAAGAAGCCGGTGCCGCTTTCGCGCTTACCGCCCAGCAGCACTTTCGCGCCCTGAGAAACTGCTTTCGCCACTTTATCTTCCACACGCTGTAACGCGGCCGCACTGATCAGGGGGCCCATATCCAGCTCTTTTTTCTCCGCCGTATTGCCGAAGGTTACTGCCTTCATCGCCACGCTGATGCGTGAGATGAACTCGTCGTACACACCTTCCTGCACGTAAACACGTTCCGCGCAATTACACACCTGCCCGGTATTGATAACACGAGAACTGACAATAGCTTTTACCGCCAAATCTAAATCTGCATCGTCCATGACGATAGCCGGAGCTTTACCGCCGAGCTCCAGCGAGACTTTGGTGACGTTCTGCGCCGCGGCGGTCATGGTGGCGATACCGGCGGCGACGCTGCCGGTCAGGCTGACCATCCCGACTTTCGGATTGGCTGCCAGTTCCTGGCCAACGGTCGGGCCGTAGCCGGTGACGATGTTGAGCACGCCTTTTGGCAAACCGATTTTATGGATGATTTCGGCAAAGATAACCGCATTGTTAGGCGTGATTTCACTTGGTTTGATCACGATAGTGTTACCGGTGATGAGCGCCGGAGCAGCTTTGCGGGCGATCAGGAAGAACGGGAAGTTCCATGGCAGAATGCCGGTGGTCACGCCAATGGCTTTGCGGAAGACAAAAATGTTCTCGTTCGGCCGGTCGCTTTGAATGATCTCACCTTCGTAACGGCGCGCCCATTCGGCCATGTAATCCAGATAATCGGCGGTGAACAACACTTCGGTTTGCGCCAGACCGTAGGTTTTTCCGCCTTCGGCAATAATCGTCTCGGTCAGTTCGGGTTCGCGCTCGCGGATCCCGGCGGCGATTTTATGTAGCCACACACCGCGTTCTACCGCAGGTAATGCTTCCCAGCCCGGCTGCGCCGCTTCGGCAGCGTCGATGGCGCGTCGGGCATCTTCCGCAGAGCCTTCCGGGATCTGGGAAATGATCTGTTCCGTCGCCGGATTCACTACGTCAATCCACTTTCCGCCGGTGTTTACAACGAATTCGCCATTGATGTACATACGTTTCTGAACTGTGCCCATATAAGGTGTCTCCAAGGTACGGATAGTGGTGATGAACGAATTGTTAAAAATAAGTTCTTTTTTGTGAATTTTTAACAGCCTGTTCCATCCGCCGAAGCTTTACCTTTTCGTGGCTGCCAGTCAGGTGCGGGAAATGGCAAAAATGTCATGGTCGGAATGCCCGACGTAACATTTTTGCAAATTATGAGAAAGGAATCGGGAGCGTTACTGACGAACCTGACGCGGCGCGTAGCCGAATTCACGTTTAAACAGGGTTGAAAAGTAGTTGCTGTCGCAGAAGCCGCACTGATGGGCGATATCGGTGATCGAGCTGTCGCTGAACCTCAGCAGGTTGCGGGCATTGATCAGCCGCAGGCGATTAAGGTAGTTCAGCGGCGTGCAGCCGGTCTGTTGTTTCATCTGACGGTGCAGCGTGCGCAAAGACATCGAGAACCGTTCGGCAAGTACCGGCCAGTCGATTTCTTGGTCGTAATGTTCGTTCATCCAGTCGAGCAAATTATTGAGATCGCCGCCCTGCCCGCCATAACCGACATCACGGCTGCCTTTACGCAGCAGCAATAACAGCTGCATAAAGTAAAGTTCCTGCTGCGCCTGCGACTCCGGCGACTGGCTAACGGGCTTTTGCGCCAGCATGTCGATCAGTGTTTTGGCCTGCGCGACCTGTCCGGAATTGATACGCCAGTGAGCCGGATAAATTCCGTCAACTTCCTGCGGCAACAGATCGCCGACGCCGTTCAGAAAGCGAAACGCATCCGGGCTGCGATACAGCACGTTGGTCAGGTGCAGATTGTCGGTATCTTCATACAAATGATGGTCGCGGTGACGGACAAAACAGACGCTGCCCGCACTGAGGATCATCGGCTGATCGTTAAAGACGTGGGTGCCGGTGCCCTGTTCGACCAGCACAATTTCGTTAAAATCCTGATGATGATGTTCAGGAAAGGTCTCCTGAGGATAACGGGGTTCAATGGCAACCGGGAAATCTCCTGAGGGGAAATACTCACTACTGCGTAACACCGTCATTTCCGACTCCTTATTAACATTATCGTAATATCTTAGTCGGCGATGACGTATGCATCGGGCCGAAACTGTGACCGGACAGTCGCTTTTGAACAAAACCCGTATTTCTCTGCTAAGTCTGGTGAAATGCGCTGTGAGACGCAGATTTACGCCTCATTTTAGTGCGCCTTTTTAACGGTAAATCACTGTGTTTTTTTGACCGTTTTGGCAGCGCACCACAAGATTGTTATCAATTTGTGAGGTTGTTCTACCAAACCTTTGCACCTTTGCCATAGTTGGCTAACAACTGGCACTCGCGGAAAGGTCAGTTTGTCAGCAACCTCCTAGAGTCGTGATCATGCGCCTGGCGCGTCGGCAATTTTTCGTCGTTACCCTTTTTGCAGATTTTGCGAATTAGCATGCGGAGTACAAAAATGAAATTAAAACACGTACTGAGCCTTACCCTGATCGCGAGCAGCATCCTGATGGCCGGTGCGGCATCGGCTGAAGTTAAAATTGCGCTGGTGGCGAAATCACTGGGCAACGGATTTTTTGAAGCAGCCAACGTGGGCGCACAGCAGGCTGCGAAAGAGCTGGGCGATGTCAAAGTGATATACACCGGCCCGACGACTACCACCGCCGAAGCGCAGATCGAAGTACTGAACGGCCTGATTGCTCAGGGCGTGGACGCGATTGCCGTCTCTGCCAATGACCCGGACGCACTGGTGCCAGTGCTGAAAAAAGCCATGCAGCGCGGCATCAAAGTGGTGTCATGGGATTCCGGTGTAGCGAAAGAGGGGCGTCAGATCCATCTCAATCCGTCTAACAATGCACTGATTGGCGAAACGAACGTTAAACTGGCCGCTGATGCGCTGAAAGCGCTGAACGTGGAGAAGGGTGATGTTGCCATTCTCAGCGCCACACCGACCTCGACCAACCAAAATTTATGGATCGCCGAGATGAAAAAGGTGCTGCCGAAGTATCCATCGGTGAACCTGGTGACCACAGCCTATGGTGATGATCTGTCGGATAAAAGCTATCGTGAAACCATTGGGCTGCTGAAGTCGTATCCCGACCTGAAAGTCATTATCTCGCCATCCTCTGTCGGCATCGTGGCGGCGGCGCAGGCGGTGAAAGATCAGGGCAAAATTGGCAAAGTGTACGTCACGGGTCTTGGGTTGCCTTCTGAAATGGCCGGGGCGATAAAATCCGGCGCGACCAAAAGTTTCGCCATCTGGAATCCGATTGATCTGGGTTACGCCGCCACCTATCTGGCCGACGATCTGGTTAAAGGCACAGCTACGAAAACCGAAGCCAGCATGGGACGTTTAGGTAAAGTGAAACTGGACGCCGACGGCAGCGGCGCAATGGCTGAACCCTTTATTTACGACGCCAGCAACATCGACAAATTCTCCAAAATATTCTGATCCTGAATGCGGCTGACCGGTCTCCGGTTGGCCGTTTCGTTGTGCTTCGTCAGGGGAAATCTATGACCGATATCACACCGTTGCTGTCCTTAAAGGGGATCAGCAAAGTCTTTCCGGGCGTCAGGGCACTGAATAATGTGCATGTGGATTTGTATCCGGGAAAAGTCACCGCCCTGATTGGCGAAAACGGCGCAGGAAAATCGACGCTGGTCAAAGTCATGACCGGCATTTATCAGCCGGAAGAAGGCGAACTGCGCTATAAAGCCATTCCCATTAAATTGCCCAACCCCGAATCTGCGCACAAAGTCGGGATCACCGCGATTCATCAGGAAACCGTGCTGTTTGACGAGCTTTCTGTCACCGAAAATATCTTCGTCGGCCACTATATTTATTCCGGGATATTCAAACGCCTGAACTGGCCGGCGATGCATCAACAGGCGCGCGACATCCTGACGCGGCTGGAAGTGAATATCGATCCACACGCCACCCTGAAAGACCTGAGCATTGCACAGCGCCACATGGTGGCGATTGCCCGTGCGCTGTCATTCGACGCGCAGGTGGTCATTCTGGACGAACCTACGGCCGCACTGTCGCAGCATGAAATTACCGAATTTTACCAGATAGTCGAGCGCCTGAAACACGAGGGAAAAGCCATCCTGTTTATTTCGCATAAGTTCGACGAAATCTTCGCAATTTCCGATTACTACACCGTGCTGCGTGACGGCAGCTACGTCGGTTCCGGCAAAATCAGCGACATCACCGAGCAAACCATGGTGACGATGATGGTCGGGCGCGAAGTGAGTCAGGCGTATCCGAAAGTGAACTGCGAACCAGGCGAAACGGTGCTGGAAGTGCAGAACCTCAGCCATCCGACCGAATTCGCCGGGATCAATTTCTCACTGCGCAAAGGTGAAATTCTTGGCTTCTATGGGCTGGTCGGCGCAGGCCGGACCGAACTGATGCAGGCGTTGTTTGGCGTCACGCAGCCGGGCGGTGGCAAAATTCTTATCCATGGCAAAGAACACCATTTCACGCGCCCTTCGCAGGCGATCCGCGCGGGCATTGTCTATGTTCCGGAAGAGCGGCAAAAACAGGGCGCGATCATTGATTTGCCGATCAGCCAGAACATCAGCCTGCCGCAGCTCAGCCAGCTGAATCCGCGCGGTGTGCTCAACGATAAAAAAGAGTGGGCACTGGCCGATGACTACGCCAAACGTTTGCAGGTAAAGGCATCGAGCTGGAAACAGGCGGTTGGCACGCTTTCAGGCGGTAACCAGCAAAAGGTGGTGATCGCTAAATGGCTGGCGACCAGGCCGGACATCATCATTCTGGATGAACCGACCAAAGGCATTGATATCGGCTCGAAAGCTGCGGTGCATCAGTTTATGTCCGAGCTGGTCGGACGCGGGCTGGCTGTGATTATGGTGTCTTCCGAACTGCCTGAAGTCATGGGCATGGCGGACAGGATCATTGTGATGCACGAAGGGCTGATGGTGGCAGAATTCAAGGCCGGCGAAGCCAGCGCCGAAATGATTGTCAGTGCCGCCAGCGGTGCGGGCGAGGAGGCAGCATGATCAAAAATCTGCTCAAGTACCGCGAGCTGTTGCTGGCGGTGGTGATTGTGCTGATGGTATTTGGCGTCGGCGCACGTTCACCGGAGTTTATCGGCGTCGGCAATTTGCTGGAAATGTTCAATGACACCTCGATTCTGATCATTCTGGCGCTCGGCCAGATGATGGTGCTGCTGACCAAAGGTATCGATCTTTCGATGGCAGCGAATCTGGCGCTGACCGGCATGATCGTTGCACTGATCAATTTCCATCATCCTGATGTGCCGGTTTGGGCGCTGGTGGTACTGGCGACGGTGCTCGGGCTGGTAATGGGGGCGATAAACGGGCTGCTGGTGTGGAAAATCGGCATCCCGCCGATTGTGGTCACGCTCGGCACCATGAGTATTTATCGCGGCATCATTTTCCTGCTCTCTAACGGCGGCTGGATCAACGCCCATCAGATGAGTCCTGACTTTCTCAGTTTGCCGCGTGCGACCTTTATCGGCCTGCCACTGTTAGGCTGGTGCGGAATTGCCGCGCTGATACTGGTGGCGTATTTCCTGCGTTACAGCCGCACCGGACGGGCGCTGTACACTGCGGGCGGCAACGCGACGGCGGCATATTACACCGGCATCAACGCCGGAAAAATGCAGTTCATCAGCTTCTGCCTCTCCGGCGCGCTGGCCGGTTTCTGCGGTTATCTGTGGATTTCGCGCTTTGCGGTCGCCTACGTGGACGTCGCCAACGGCTTTGAATTACAGATTGTCGCCGCGTGCGTTATCGGCGGGATCAGTACCATGGGCGGCATCGGTTCGGTGGTGGGCTGCCTGCTCGGCGCGCTGTTCCTAGGCGTCATCAACAATGCATTACCGGTGATCGAAGTCTCGCCTTTCTGGCAGATGGCAATTTCCGGCGGCGTGATTGTCATTGCGGTGATCCTCAACGAACGCGCTAACAAACGTAAGGGACGGCTGATTTTACGCCATTCTGCACCCGTCCATTCTGCGCAACCTGAAAGCGGAGCAAGATCATGACTAAAACCTTAACGTCTCGCCACGCTTCGCGGGAAAGCGGGACGATGGCGGTGACGCCGTTCTTCCGCCGCTTTTTGTGCTGGGAAGGATTTTTGCTGGTCGTGACGCTGCTGGTGTTCGTGGTGAACGCGCTCGCCTCACCGTATTTCCTCAATATATGGAATCTGTCGGACGCAACGTTCAACTTCACCGAAAAAGCCATTATCGTGCTGCCGATGGCGATGCTGATTATCGCCCGTGAAATCGACTTGTCGGTCGCGTCTACCATGGCGCTGAGCTCAACTGTCATGGGCTTTTGCGCACAGGCCGGTTTACCGACGCCTGCGTTAGTGGGTGTCGGGCTCAGCGTCGGTTTACTTTGCGGGCTGGTGAACGGGCTGCTGGTGACGCGTCTGAATCTGTCGTCCATCGTCATCACTATCGGTACTATGAGCCTGTTTCGCGGGCTGACATATGTACTGCTCGGCGATCAGTCGCTGAACCATTATCCGGCCAGTTTCGCCTGGTTCGGTCAGGGTTACGTCTGGGGCCCGCTGTCGTTTGAATTCGCGCTGTTTGTGGTGCTGGGCGCAGTATTTTACTTCCTGCTGCACAAAACTAATTTCGGCCGCCGGACCTACGCCATCGGTAATAATCCGGTCGCGGCGTGGTATTCGGGGATTAACGTCAAACGCCACAACCTGACGCTGTTCGTGCTGGTCGGCCTGATGTCCGGGCTGGCGGCAGTGCTGCTAACCTCACGTCTTGGCAGCACACGTCCAACGCTGGCGCTCGGCTGGGAGCTGAGCGTGATCACCATGGCCGTGCTCGGGGGTGTCAGCGTACTCGGCGGCTCCGGTAGCATGACCGGGGTGATTATCGCCGCGTTCCTGATGGGGCTGCTGACCTTCGGCCTCAGCCTGCTCAACGTGCCGGGTATTGTGATGTCGGTGATTGTCGGTGTGATGCTGATCGTGGTGATTTCATTGCCGGTGCTGTACCGCCGGGTGCTGGCGCGGGGGAAATAAGCGGATCAGGGGAGCCCGGCCTTTGGGCGGGTTTCCCCTACAAGACAGCCACTTTTGAATTTTTACATTCAGTACGAAGATTGGGTTTCGATACCTTCACGCAACGCCTCAGCCAATTTATCAAGCATAAAACTGATAAACGCCGTGCAGTCACTGGCGCGATCGCATTCTCCAAGCACACGGTAGTAATCCTGCTGCTGATTGTGGATCAGCGTTTCCACCGGAAGCCAGGCGAGCTCTGAACGCCACTGGCTGAGGATCAGGGTCTGCCACAAACGTCCCATCCTGCCGTTGCCGTCAGCAAACGGATGAATAAATTCAAACTCATAATGGCCGTCACCTGCTGCGTTGACAGGCTGTTGTGTTCGATGGCCAGTGAAGCCTGAATCGTACGGATGCGGTTTTCCTTTCGCAGCAATACAGATGACTGTTCCGTATGTGCAGCCCAACGCCCCAGCAATTCGCCGACGTCCACCACCCGGTTGAGAATGTGCGGCGTGATACTGTACGGTGGCTGATAACCTGCCATTCAGTGCTCCTTGATGAAATCATGATGGGGCATAGTATCACGCGTCAAAATCATCAAAAATCCATCTTTCATCACAGTCACTTGATCCCTGCCGCCCTCCTCCCGTAGTTTAATCAGACACGGGGTTTCTGAAAGTTTTGATACAAAAGGATAACGCATGCGGATATTAGTGGTGGGCGCCGGGGCAACTGGCGGGTATTTTGGTGCGCGACTGGCGCAGGCAGGCCAGGACGTGACGTTTTTGCTGCGTGAAAAGCGCGCACTGGCGGTGCGGGAAAACGGGCTGACGGTGCACAGTCCGCACGGGGATTTCCATTTTCAGCCGACGGTATTACAGGCTTCACAACTTACCGGCTCTTATGACCTGATCCTGCTGACGGTGAAAAGCTTCGGGCTGGAAGCTGCGATGAAAGACATTGCACCGGTGGTCGGTGAACAAACGATGATCCTGCCCGTTCTTAATGGCATGAAACATATGGAGACGTTGAGCCTGCGTTTCGGCGAACATGCGCTGATCGGTGGCTTATGTAAGATTAACGCGACGCTTGATGCAAACGGCCATATTCATCAGATGACGCCCATGCACCAGATTTTTTACGGTGAACTCAACGGCGACAAGAGCGAACGTATTCAGCGTGTCGATCAGGTGTTTCAAAATGCCGGCTTCGAGGCATTCCTTTCCGAAACGATCATCAGCGATCTGTGGGAGAAGTGGCTGCTGCTTTCAAGCGTCGGCGCAATTACCTGCACCCTGCGCGGCAATATCGGTCAGGTGGCCTCTGCGCCAGGCGGCAAAGAGTTTGCTCTGGGCATTGTGAATGAGGCGCTCACCACCATGAAAGCCTTTGGCTACGCGGAGCGCGCGGCTGCTGTGGCAAAAACCAGGGAAGCGGTGACCGACAAGTCCTCGACGCAGACATCCTCAATGTATCGCGATATGACGCAGGGCAATGCGGTGGAAGCCGATCAGATCGTCGGCGATCTGGTTGAGCGTGCAATTCGTGTGGGAATAAATGTCCCGCTGCTGCAGGCGGCATATACCCATCTTTGTGTTTATCAGCAGGCACGCAAACCCGCTTAACTTTTATGATGCCCGTTAACGAAGCGGGCTATTCCCCGGATGCATTTCTTAATAACTTAATAACGTGAATTAATTATTGGGTGAATAAACCACGCCATGTGGGGTATGCAAAAGATCAGCCACTTCGGCTTAATATGCATGTAAGAATATCCGCTCGGGTAAGAGTGAGCCAAAGCACTGAGGGTGGTTTTCCTGCCAAAAATGGAGTTGGGGGCGTTAAAGAGATCTTCAAGGATCGCGGATCGTAAGGAAAATTTATTATTTGGGTTACTAAACATACTGAAAATAATGCGAAGAGGGAGAGAATAATATTGTCTTTCGCGATTTCCTGCTTTGTGTTAACAAAACAGGAAATCTCAGGAACATCAGTAATACGGTCGTATTATTAACGTGCGATCAGGAAACTTTCCAGAGTTGCACCCGCATCCATCGCTGCTTTGATGGCTGATGGGGTACGGCCCTGACCTGTCCAGGTTTTGTGCTCGCCGTTAGTGTCTTTGTATTCATAGATAGCAGGACGTGGCTGGCGTTTGGACTTGGTTTTGGTGGTTTCTTTCGCGCCCTGATGGGTCACCAGATCGTCGATATCAATGCCATCTTCTTCCAGCATTTTGCGATATTTGGAGAGTTTCTCGTTGCGTTCTTGCTGTTGTGCGCTGACTGCTTTCACATTTTCGCGAGATTCTTCAACAATCGCTGTTAACTTCTCGAGGATTTCTTCAAGAGTTTCCAGTGGCATTTCACGAGCCTGCGCGCGAAGTGTACGGATATTATTCAAAACGTTTAATGCGTTGTCCATGATGTTCCTGCCAGTATGAGAGATTAATTTTTTTGAAAGTGCGTCTGATTCTACACAAAGAAATAACTATATCAATTGCAGCAGCGTAATATTACAGCTTGTTACGCAATTATTTTTCTGTTTCTTTCTTTGTATTAACCGGTAATACTTTTTCCCGTAGAAATTTCTTATCGATGATTAAGCCGGAAGGATAACAGCCAGGCTATCGGTACTCTCGTTTGTGACGATAAGTGAAATTTTTACTCATACTTTTAATAGTATCGCTGCGTGAAGGATTAACACGATATCACGATATTATGTTGCTTATATACTCCGCGTTTTTGTAAAGAAAGGGTCGCAATACCTTTTATGTATTCAAAAGGTGCAGGAATCCGAAAAATCTGCTGGAAGATTTAACATCCCCCACCGTAGAATGTGACGATCATCACCAAAGAGCCATTATTACCCCATGTACAAAACCATTTTTTTCGTCTTTACCGCCTGCCTTGCTTTTAAGCTGGCGCTTGACTGGCAAATCATTTTGCAGGTGGCGGAGAGCTGATTTTCGCTTCCGACGCCATCGCGACAAACTCAGACAGATTTCGCGTTAATGTTCCCCGCCGCCATATCAGCCAGGTCATCAGATACCGGTAATGATCCGCCAGCGGCCAGATGCTGACCGTACTGCTGCCCGGCATACTTTCCAGCATACTGCGCGGCATCAGCGCCAGCCCGCCACCGGCAATCACGCAAGCCAGCATTCCATGATAGGACTCCATTTCATAGATTTTTCCAGGTGCCGCGTCATCCTCCCTGAACCAGCTTTCAAAATGTCGGCGATAGGAGCAGTTGGAACGAAACGCGTAGACAATTTCCCCGTTCACCTCCTGTCCCCGCGTGACCGGCACATGATGTAGCGGCGCGACAATTACCATTTCCTCCTGATATACCGGCACACCGTCAAGCACCGGATGCACTACCGGGCCATCGACGAAGGTCGCTTCCAGCTCACCCTCCAGGACTTTCTCCAGCAATTCACCGGAAGGGCCGGTGCTTAACGCCAGCTCCACTTTGCTGAACTTTTGATGATATCGCGTCAGCAGCGGCGGAATGCGCACCGCAGCCGTACTTTCCAGCGCGCCCAGCGTGAAAACGCCTTGCGGCTCATCGCCGGAAACCGATGCCCGCGCTTCTTCCACCAGATCGAGAATGCGGTTGTTGTAACTGAGGAAATTGCGCCCGGCCGGTGACAAACGCAGGCGCTGATTCTCGCGGATGAACAATTCGACGCCCAGTTCGGCCTCCAGCTGTTTGATGCGCGTTGTGAGATTCGACGGCACGCGATGAACGAGTTGCGCAGCGGCGCTGATACTGCCTGTCTGCGCGACGGCACGGAACATCTCCAGTTGTGACAAATTCATGGCCATTCTCAAAATGTGAAAGGAAAGCTTATTTTTATTCATTTTTATTGAGTCGTGCAAGTCGCTATCCTGTTTCCAACGTTCTCAAAGAGGAAAACAAAATGACTCAGGCCATCTCACTGAACCCGTTTAACGGCGAACGCATCGCCGTTTACCCTTACGATTCCGCACTGGCGCTCGAAGCCACCGTGGCGCAGGGCAGCACCGCATTTAAACACTGGCGCAAGGTGGATATTAACCAACGTGCAAACCGCCTGATTCAGCTGGCTGCCGAACTGCGTGATGCCAGTGAGGAAATTGCCCGTACGATTGCTCTCGAAATGGGTAAACCGGTCAGGCAGGCACGGGCCGAAGTCGAGAAATCCGCAGGTCTTTGCGAGTGGTACGCCAAAAATGGCCCGGCAATGCTGGCACCGGAACCCACACAGGTCGATAACGGTGAAGCACATATTCACTATCGCCCATCCGGGATGATTCTGGCTGTCATGCCGTGGAATTTTCCGGTCTGGCAGATCCTGCGTGGCGCGGTTCCTGCCATGCTGGCAGGGAATACTTTCCTGCTCAAACCTGCACCCAACGTGATGGGCACCACGTATCTGGTCAAACGGGCTGCGCTGAGAGCCGGATTCCCGGCGGGTGTATTTGGCGTGATTAATGTCGATACACCCGCAGTGGCAGAACTGATCGCCGACAGCCGCGTCACCGCAGTGACCGTGACCGGCAGCGTGCGGGCAGGTGCCGCGATCGCCGAACTGGCAGGAAAATCGGTGAAAAAATGCGTACTGGAACTGGGCGGTTCAGATCCGTTCATCGTGCTCAATGACGCTAATCTGGATGACGCGGTGACCGCCGCCGTTGCAGGCCGTTATCAGAATACCGGGCAGGTGTGCGCCGCCGCCAAACGCATGATCGTTGAAGAAGGCGTGCTGGAAGACTTCACGGCGAGATTTGTTGCCGCCACCCAGGAATTGGTGATGGGCAATCCGCTGAATGACACCACCTACATTGGCCCGATGGCGCGTTTCGATTTGCGTGATGAGCTTGATCAACAGGTCCAGGACAGTCTGGCGCAGGGTGCCACGCTGCTGCTCGGCGGTGAGAAAATCGCAGGTAAAGGCAATTTCTACGCGCCGACCGTGTTGGGTAACGTGACACCAGAAATGACCGCATTCCGTCAGGAATTGTTTGGCCCGGTTGCTGCGATTACCGTGGCGCGTGATGCGTCACATGCGGTTGAGCTGGCAAATGACAGCGATTTCGGGCTGAGCGCGACAATTTACACGGCCGATATGGAACTGGCGAAAGAGATGACGGACGAACTGGACACCGGCGGCGTCTTTATCAACGGTTACAGTGCATCAGATCCGCGTGTCGCGTTTGGTGGCGTGAAGAAAAGTGGCTATGGCCGTGAGCTGTCACACTTCGGACTGCGCGAATTCTGTAACGTGCAAACGGTGTGGACTGGTCGCAAGTAGACGCCAACTACTTAATCTAGAATGCAAATCACAGGATTATTACATCCTGTGATTTTGTAATCCCATCACTAATTACCCTGCGCCGTGGCGGCGTAAAGGGTTGTCACGACCTGCTGATTGGCGTTCAGCGTTTCATCAATGGTTTTTTTGCCTTCCAGCAAATCCGAGATGTTTTTCCCCACCGCGTCCCCCATCTGATCAAAGCCCGGAATACTCACGTACTGCACGCCCTGATAGGGCACCGGGTAGAGTGTCGGCGTCTCCGGCGTCGCGGTTTCAACCGCCTGTTTCACACCCTCAGCGTAAGGCGCCAGTTTCTGGTATTTCACCTGCGCATAAGAAGAATAGCGGCTGCCCGGCGGGATTGCGCCCCAGCCAACCGTTTTCGCCACGTCCTGAATATACGCCTGCGACGTCGCCCAGGTGATAAATTGCTGCGCCTGATCTTTATGGCTGGCGTGCTGCGGAACTGCCAGCGCCCATGCCCACAGCCAGTGCGATCCGTTGGTGGAAATCGCAGTCGGGGCAGGTGCGAACCCGACTTTATCGGCCACGCGGGAAATCTGCGGATTGATGACCATACCGGCGGCGACGGTGCTGTCGATCCACATCGCGCATTTGCCCTGCGAGAACAGCTTGAGATTTTGTCCGAAGCTGTTTGATTTGGCATCCGGCGGGCCGTAATTATGCATCATCTGCACGTAATCGGTCAGCACCGCTCGCCACTCGTCGCTGTCCAGACGCGGATGCCAGTCCTGATCGAACCATTCCGCGCCGTAGGCGTTCGCCATCGTGGTGATAAAGGCAACGTTATCCCCCCAGCCGGCCAGCCCGCGCAGGCATAAACCGTAAACACCCTGCGATTTGTCCGTAAGCGCCGCAGCGTAAGATTTGACATCATCCCACGTCGGATTGGTGGGCATCGCCAAATGTTTGGCGGCAAACAGATCTTTGCGGTAATAGGTCATGCTGCTTTCACCGTAAAACGGCAAAGCGTACAGCGTGCCGTTCCACGACAGCGCACTGCGGATCGGCCTGAGCAAGTCATCAACGTGGTAATCGGCAGGCAAATTGTTCAGCGGTTGCAGCCAGCCCTTTTTGCCCCACAGCGGCGCTTCATAAGTGCCGACGGTGATCACATCAAAGTTCGCCTGCCCGCTGTTCATGTCGCTCAGCACCTGCCTGCGCAGTTCGCCGTCATCCATGACATGCCATTCGAGTTTGATGTCCGGGTGCGTTTTTTCGAACTCGCCGGACATCTGCTGCATGATCGTCATATCACCGTTGGCGATGGTGGCGATTTTAACCACGGTTTGCGCCTGCGCACTGGCCCAAAACGCCAGCGGCAGCAGCACACTGAGGATCCGTCTGTGAAAAAGACCTGACATGGTGGTGCTCCTTCTCAGATCAGGCATTCGCCAGACGTGGTTGACGTACAGGGGCGTTCAGCGCGGTCAGCGGTTCAAGAACGCCCTGCCCGCGATTAACTTCGGCAGGAGAACCCGGATGAGACGGTGGATTGGGTCGCAAATGGAAGAACGACATTTTCTCAACCAGTCGTGCTGCGTGTTCATTTACCGTCTGGCTGGCAGCGCTGGCTTCTTCAACCAGGGCGGCATTTTGCTGGGTCGCACTGTCCATCTGAACAATGGCGACGTTGACCTGATCGATCCCGCTCGATTGCTGACGGCTGGCGACGGCGATTTCCGCGACGTATTCAACCATCTTCGTCATGCCGCCGTTGATTTCCTGCAAGGTTTCGCCGGATCGCAACACCAGTTTACTGCCCGCATCCACTTTGCTGACGCTGGTTTGGATCAGGGATTTGATTTCCTGCGCCGCCCTGGCAGAACGCTGCGCCAGCTGACGCACTTCTGACGCTACAACGGCAAAACCACGCCCCTGTTCACCTGCGCGGGCGGCTTCTACTGCGGCGTTAAGCGCCAGTAAGTTGGTCTGGAAGGCGATTTCGTCAATGACACGGTTGATGTCAGCAATTTTCTTGCTGGATTCTTCGATATCGCGCATTGCGGTGACGGCGTCGGTCAGAATGTTGCTGCTCTGCTGCGCCTGTTCACGCACGGTTTGCGCAAGCTGGCTGGCCTGCGCAGCGTTATCGGCGTTGAATTTCACCGTCGCGGTCATCTGCTCCATGCTCGCGGCAGTCTGTTCCAGCGAGCTGGCCTGCGCATGGGTGCGGGAAGATAAATCGTTATTGCCGTCGGCCATCTGCCCGGCTGCGCTGCTCAGCGCCAGCGCACTTTCTCCGACTTCACGGACAATGCCGCTCAGCCGTGCATCCATATTTGCCAGCGCCTGCATCAGTTCGCCCATTTCATCTTGCGGGATCGCCCCCAGCCGGTGATTCAACCCACCCGCTGAAATCGACTCCGCCAGACGCCGCGCACGACGCACCGCGCCGGTGATCGAACGCACCAGCAACCAGCCCGCAATAACGGCGACCAGCAAACCGACCGCCAGGATCGCGGCCATACTGTTACGCATAGTGACGTAAGCCTGCGAACTTTCTGCATAGTTGCGTTCAGCGTGCTGGCGCATCAGGTTGTCCAGCCCGTCGATATCCTGCTGCAACGCCTTACTGCCATTTTTCAGCCGGGTTTCGATCATCACCAGCGCCCCGGACGGGTTACCACTCGCCACCAGTTTGCCTGCATCGACTATCGCGGCCTGATAATCATTGAGATCGTTAAGGAATGTCGCACGCAGCGTTTCGCTGCCCGGAACGGCAAATGTCGCCTGATAGGCTTTACGTTCGGCAATAATCTGCTGGCCGTAAGCATTGATTTGCGCCACACGTTGATCGACTTCAGCCGGATCGGTCCAATAGCGCAGCGATTCAAACAGTGTCGCCGACTGCATTTGCGCCAGACGGTATAATTTCGCGGAATGCTGTAAAGGCAATAATTCGGTGCGATAGGTCGATATCGCGCGCTGATCGGCAGCGCGAAGCCCTAAAATCGCCCACAGCGCGGCGACGGTCAGCAAAATGCACAACAACCCAACGATGCCAATCAACCGGCTCTTGATGGTAAATCCCATATCGATTCCTCAGACAACAGCAATGATCTCACAGGAAGGCGTCAGCGTCGGATGGCAAAGTGGTGATCGCCCTTTGAACGGTTTATCGGCAAAGGCTGGAGAAAGTTTAGGCGTCATTTCAATCATATAGGACGCGCGCGTTATCGCGGCGTTGGCGGCGCCAGGCGTTGATTATTTGGCTTATTGCGGGATGTTATCCTGCCGCTTTCAGGTAAAGGTCATCGCCCAGGTAATCACTCCGGCGACCACTGTGGTAAAGGTGAGCGCGACGAGAAACAGAATATCGATAACTTTTTCCAGCAGCAGATTGCGGCGCTGATTGCGGGTTCTCAATGCCCAGTAGGATAAAATCGTGGTAGCCAGATACAAAATGGCGTTGATGGCGAGCAGATCATCGCCCAATGTGCCTTCGCGCCTGAGGGTAGTGATCACCTGAAAAATACCGATTACCGTGATGCACACGCCCACCATTCCCGCCGACGCAGTGAAGATATGCACGCAGATGTCTTCGTCAAGTCTGGCATTGCTTTTCTTTCTGAGCATTTTTGATCTCCGTTTAAGCGTGAGCGGCTAACCCTCTAACACATTGACTTTGTGCCCAATACTACGAGAATGGCTCTTTTCGAGCGACACACTTACAGAATCGGAGTCTACCATCGTCTGCTCTCTCAAATTTCCTCATCTAAGAATCGTCAAGACCGGTGCCGCACTGATGGCTGCCGCGATGATGCTGGCCAGTTGTTCGTCCAAACCGCCGAAATCGCTGGTGACCCCACGACCTCCAGTCAGTATAGAACCCCCGCCGGGAAAATCTGCGCTCGGTAAGGAACCGGTGCGCGGCGTCTGGCTGACCACCGTGTCGCGCCTCGACTGGCCGCCGGTCTCGTCGGTGAATGTCAGCAGCCCTGCCCTGCGCATCAGCCTGCAAAAGAAAGCACTGACCGACAAGCTGGACAAGCTAAAGACACTCGGCATCAACACCGTGTTCTTTCAGGTGAAGCCTGACGGCACTGCGCTCTGGGCATCAAAAATCCTGCCGTGGTCCGATATGATGACCGGCAAAATCGGTGAGGATCCGGGCTACGATCCGTTGCAATTTATGCTTGATGAAGCGCATAAGCGCGGTATGAAAGTCCACGCGTGGTTTAACCCGTATCGCGTCTCCGTCAATACCAAACCTTCTACCGTTGCCGAGCTAAACAACACGCTGACACTGAATCCGGCCAGCGTATTTGTGCTGCATCGTGACTGGATCCGCACCGCCAGCGATCGCTTTGTGCTCGACCCCGGAATTCCCGAAGCACGGGACTGGATCACCAGTATCGTCGCCGAAGTCGTCGCGCATTATCCCGTTGACGGCGTTCAGTTCGATGACTATTTTTATACCGAATCTCCGGGATCCAGCCTCAATGACAACCTGACGTTTCAGAGATATGGGAAGGGATTTGCATCCAAAGCTGACTGGCGACGCCACAACACTCAGCAGCTGATCGAGCAGGTTTCGCGCACCATTAAGCAGATAAAACCAGACGTCGAATTTGGCGTCAGCCCGGCGGGCGTGTGGCGAAATGCCTCACACGATCCGGCGGGTTCTGATACGCGCGGCGCGGCGGCTTACGATGAATCTTATGCCGATACCCGCCGTTGGGTGCAGCAAGGCCTGCTCGATTACATCGCCCCGCAGCTCTACTGGCCCTTCTCGCGTCAGGCCGCCCGTTATGACGTATTAGCCCATTGGTGGGCGGAAGTGGTGAAACCCACTCACACACGTCTGTATATCGGGATTGCGCTGTATAAAGTTGGCGAGCCGTCAAAAAATGAACCGGACTGGATGGTGAACGGCGGCGTTCCGGAGCTGAAAAAGCAGCTCGATATGAATGAATCCGTCCCGCAAATTAACGGCACCATTCTGTTTCGTGAAAACTATCTGAATCAGCCGCAGACCCAGCAGGCAGTACATTATTTGAAAAGCCGCTGGGGAAGCTGATCGGATAAACCAGGCATTTACAAATTTGTCTGCCCTTACTGCAATCTGGTTATATTCAACCGGGATTTCTCATAAGCAGACTAAACCATGACCACGGGAAAGCCCCCACGAGTTCTGTGTAAAACAAAAAAGCCGCCTTGGTTTCCTGAGGCGGCTTTTGTATTCATGACACGGCATTTTAGAGACGTTATCCAATAAAATTTGGGCGCAGATATACGCATGTCAAAAACACCTGACTTGTAACCAACTGCAAATATCTTCATGAAAAACTGCGTTAATTATGGCGGAAGTTTTCTTAACAACTAATTAGCAATTAAAGCTAAAGGTCGAAACAAAAATGGGTGTCTATTGGAACGGTGCCGGTGAATAAATCAGATTGGCCATCAGTCTCGTTTATTTACAGCATTCTCTGACACTCCGATGTAGAACTTGACCTGATGAGGGGTAAATCCATGAAAAACTTAGTGAACGATATCATATCCATATTCTACCCCAAGACGGTTACGCCTGTTTTGGTTCGCACAGGATTATCGCATCGTGAAATCGCCTCGCTGCAAGCCGTCGGCGTGACCACGGTTTCCTGGGCAACCTCCATGGAAGAACTCAACAACGCATTTGTTAAAAAAGCGTTAGATGCAGGGGCTGCCGGTTATCACATTACCAATGTGGAATCGCACAAACCGGGCAAAGAAGATCAGCACGTCATGGCCGCCACCGCGACCTTCTACCATATCAATCAGAAAGCGGCTTATGACTGATGTTTCAGCTTAGCCGTAACGAAATACAAAAAACCACTCTCACTTTTCAGCGGGAGTGGTTTCTTTCAATGTAACCCAATGCAACGCATACACTTTCTCTGGAAAGCAAACCTCAATTCCGCATGTAGCCTGTTGGTTTACCTCCCTGTATTACGCTATAGTGCGCCCGCAGCGGCAAAATCCGCAGCCGGGTTTCGCAGCCTGAATACTAAACCAGAAACACATATGTGATAATTATGTGTTGAGCCTCGTTGTACCTGTTAAACACAGATCTCGTGTTTGCATTTTCAATGGTGGCTCAGGCGGGGCAACCTTCGGGTTGGCCGGGTTTCTGGTTTGTACCGGTACTGCGAACCTTGTCTGAGCTACCACCAATATTGAGTTTCGCAGCTCTTGTGGTGGTTACATTAACAAACCAGAGAGTAAAACGATGAAACTATCACATAGCCCGACTTTTCTGCCCTTCTGCACCGATGTTCCTGCACATTCAAAAACAGGAGCACTTCATGATGAATAATCACGACTGGCATCAGGCCGATATCATTGCCGCATTACGCAAGAAAGGCACAACGCTGGCCGCCGTTTCCCGCGCCGCCGGTCTGAGCTCCTCGACGCTGTCGAATGCGCTCGCAAGACCCTGGCCGAAGGGTGAAATCATTATTGGTCAGGCGCTGGGAATTCATCCGAGCGTCATCTGGCCAAGCCGGTATTTCCATCCCTTTACCCATGAGCTGATGCAACGCAATCCGCGTGCGGCGAACAGGGTTTAGGTTGATAAGGGGCGCAGGAGCGCCCTTTTATCAACGATGGAAATGTGGTCTCCAGCCTTCAGTCCGCTTTTCCCGACTCATTCAACAATTAACCATGAGCTCAGAATATTTGCTCGCAAACGCCGATAAATATCGGGAATGCTGCCAGTCCAGGTTGGGCCTCGAAAATCGTGATTGAGAAATGATGATTTTTCAAACCCACGCACCCAGTCAGGGTTTAACTTCCCATTGTGAGACTGCGATACAGAGTCTCTGGCAGTCATTCTGTTGGGTTTGCCTCTCACCTCGGGATGAAGACCCATTTTTAAATAGAATCCTTCACTTCCATCAAGCGGTGCAAGTCTTGCCAATCTGACATTATGTTCAAATCCAAATTTAACCGCGGCAAAAACCAAGATTTGCCCCAATCCAGCGTACTGATTGGGATTCTGCTTGGTTGGTGTATTGGTATGACCTTCGACATAAATTGCAGAGATGTGTAAAAAAGTTTCGCTTTCTGATTCACTGTCGACGGAACAACGCCCGTCCGCAACACTATTTCTGTCCTGCGTGATTAACGAAAAATTCATTGCATATTGATCATCTTCAGGCGGTTGCTCTCTATCTTCATGTAAAAATAAAGTGAGCGCTTTCGCACCGCGTGGATTTCTTTCTATAAATCGCATGATTGGTTTTTACCTTTAGTTGCTTCGAGACAAATAATTACTGCATTGCTTATGGATACTCTCGATGTATTATTTTCATAAATATTATTCAAATTATAACGCCGGGATAATAGTTTTCCGCTTCCAGAAAGATCCACCAGCGCTATTTGAGAGTCAGATAACCTGCTTGCATTATCTCATCCGTCGTTAATACCTTGAATTTTAATTATATTTTACTTATTATTTTTCATTCACTAAAAATGAGTTATCAATGAATTAGGATAATCGACCTGCGTTATTTAGCTATTCTTAAATGAGTATTACGGATTTTGAAAACAGAATTTCTCCGAGATTGTCAATTCAACCTCAGACCCATATCATCAGTAATTAATATAAATAACCGTTATTAATACAAATATATTATACTTGTGTGGGGAATGAATTATTATACGTTTCTTTAAAAGAAGATGCTATTCACCAGAAAAATTCAGGTGAATATGTCCGGTCGTGCTGGCTGAACCCGGCGATTTATTTGACAGTGAAATCTGTAAAAAAAACCCACCCCCACCTTTCGGAGGGAGTGGGTTTTCATCAATCCGCTACCTGAAATTCAAATTACATCTGAACCAGATTTTTGATTTTCACATCAGGATTGGTGTCAGCGGCATAATCGACGCCGTCCAGACCAAAACCGAACAGACGCATGAACTCGCTTTTGTAACCGACGAAATCCGTCAGTTCGGCCAGCGTTTCATTGGTGACGGTATCCCACAGTTTGCCGACTTCGCCCTGTACTTCTGGCGTGATTTCTTTCAGGTCAGCACGCAGGCGGCCTTCTTTATCCAGCAACGGAGAAGTGCCGTACAGGCTGTCTTTGTACAGACCGTAAACCTGTTCGATACACCCTTCGTGCGTGCCGTTCTCTTTCATCACTTTGAACAGCAGGGAAAGGTACAGCGGCATTACTGGAATAGCGGAGCTCGCCTGAGTCACGACGGCTTTCAGCACGGAAACGCGCGCGTCGCCGCCTTTTTCAGCCAGTGAGCTGCGGATGTCCAGAACGCGTTTGTCCAGATCCTTTTTCGCTTCGCCGATAGAGCCGTTCCAGTAGATGTCCTGCGTGATTTCTTCGCCCAGATAGGTGAACGCAGTGGTTTTCGCGCCATCAGCCAGCACACCGGCGGCTTTCAGATCGTCGATCCACATCTGCCAGTCTTCGCCACCCATAACCGCGACAGTACCCGCGATTTCTTCAGGAGAAGCCGGTTCCAGCGTAGTTTCGTTGATGGTTTCTTTATCGGTGTTCAGGCCGCGAATGGTGACCTGCTTGCCGATCGGTTTGAGCGTGGAGTTGAACACTTCGCCGGTTTTCGGATGGGTACGGCGCGGCGCAGCCAGGCTATAAACCACCAGATCAACCTGACCCAGATCCTGTTTAATCAGCTCGATGGTTTTTTGCTTCACTTCATCAGAGAACGCGTCGCCGTTGATGCTTTTTGCATACAGGCCTTTCTCTTCAGCGAATTCTTCGAAGGCGGCAGAGTTGTACCAGCCAGCCGTCGCGGTTTTGGATTCGTCGCCCGCACGCTCAAAGAAAATGCCCAGTGTGGCAGCGTCGGAGCCGAAAGCAGCGGAGATACGTGCAGCAAGGCCGTAGCCGGTAGAGGAGCCGATCACCAGGACTTTCTTCGGACCGCCGTCGATTTTGCCCTGACGGGTCACGTAATCGATCTGCTCTTTAACGTTTGCCTTACAACCTTCAGGATGGGCAGTAACACAGATAAAGCCACGGATGCGTGGTTTGATAATCATATAGACCTCATTGCAACTGTCTCAGTAAATTGGCCGATAGAATATAGGTTTGCGCCGTTTCAGGCAAAACCTGACGCTTTATCCTTGCGTAAACAGACATCTCTGACGCGAAATCACGCTGATTTTCTGCCGAAAGGATAAAAAATGAGCCAAAAAGATATCCCCTGAAGTGTAACCCAGTTCTCCGCGCCAGAGCGTGATGCGGTAAACTTCCCGCGCCTGCCAGCCCCGTTTGAGTAGGACTTGTCCGTAAAACCCGCAGTCACCGCTTTTCCGGCAATTAATTTCCCCCCTCGCCTACCAAAATCCCAATCTTGCATTAGATTTACCTGTTGTGTGATCTGCGTCACATGAAAAACCACAACAATAACGAAATCCAGGGAGTATTTGTGACTGAGAAATTAAACAGCGGTACCGGGAACGACGCGGCGAAAGCACCGCAGTCGACCGAGCCGCTGGTGAAAGTAATTGCCTTTATTGCGACATTAGGGGGCTTGCTGTTTGGCTACGATACCGGCGTGATTGCCGGTGCGCTGCTGTTCATGAAGCACGACCTGCATCTGACATCGTTAACCACCGGGATGGTCACCAGTTTCCTGATCCTCGGTTCAGCAGTAGGCGCCATCTTTGCCGGGCGTTTCGCTGACCGCTTCGGACGTAAAAAAATCATCCTCGCGATGGCGCTGATTTTCATGATGGGCTCGCTGGGCTGCGCCATGGCGCCGAACGTCGAGCTGATGATCATGTTCCGCTTCATCCTGGGGCTGGCGGTGGGCGGCGCGGCGGCGATTGTGCCGATCTATATCGCCGAAATTGTGCCGTCTAACCGCCGGTGGCAATTTGTTACGTTACAGGAGCTGATGATCGTCTCAGGGCAGTTGATCGCATACACCAGTAACGCGGCGATAAACGAAGTCTGGGGCGGCGAAACCACCTGGCGCTGGATGCTCGGCGTTGCCTGTGTTCCGGCGGTGATCCTGTGGGTGGGAATGCTGTTCCTGCCGGATACGCCGCGCTGGTACGCCATGCATGGCCGCTATCGTGAAGCACGCGATGTGCTGGAGCGCACGCGTAAATCAGGCCGCGTCGAGAAAGAGCTGGGCGAAATCCGCAAATCGATGGATTCGAAAAGTGAAAAGCACAGCCGCCGCCAGAAAACGATTTCCGTGTGGATGAAACGCCTGGTCGCGCTGGGAATTGGTATCGCCATGCTTCAGCAGTTGTCCGGTGTGAATACCATCATGTTCTATGCGCCAACGATGTTGCAGGCGACCGGTCTGAGCACCAATGCCGCCCTGCTCGCCACCATCGCCAACGGTGTGATTTCGGTCATCATGACATTTGTCGGGATCATGTTGCTTAGCCGTTTTGGTCGCCGTCCGCTGTTGCTGACCGGACAAATCGGGTGTACTTGTACGCTGCTGGCTATCGGTCTGGTCACCTGGCTGATGCCTGAGACGGTGAACGGCCACCCTGACCTGGTGCGCAGTTATCTGGTGCTAGGCGGGATGCTGATCTTCCTGTGCTTCCAGCAGGGCGCGCTGTCGCCGGTCACCTGGCTGCTGCTGTCGGAAATGTTCCCGATGCGCATCCGTGGTATGGCTAACGGCGTTTCAGTCTTCGCCATGCAGATGACCAACTTCTCGATAGCGTTCATGTTCCCGATACTACTGGAAACCTTCGGGCTGACGATGTCCTTCTTCACCTTCGCCGCCATCGGCGTCGGCGGCGGGATATTCGCCATCATTTTTGCCCCCGAAACCCAGGGCAAAACGCTGGAACAGATCGAAAAACATTTTAAAAAGAACTTACAGGATGACCCTGCCCCGCAACAGTCGGGCAGTTAAGGGATTTGCAGCGCAAGGATGCGCGCTCTGCCACCGCCGTGAAGCCCTCTCTTACCGGGGTCCGTCTGGTAAACGGGAAATATCCTACCCTAAGACTATTTTTTGCGCGGATATCAATAGTATTCATCTCATAAACGCTTAGCTGAACCACTGATCCCAGTACGGTGGTGTCCCAAATTCGTTCACAAAAAAACTGGAAACCTCACGGACCTTCCTTGATCGCAAACGGTTTTCTGGAGAAAGAATTTGTATAAATGATTCCTGAACCGTGGCGGACATCTGCCATTCCGGCAAGATGCTCACAAGCTGATTCTCAGCAAAACTCTCAGGTTGAAACATCCAGGTCGGTAAAAGCACAATTCCTCGCGCGGCAAGAGCAGCAGAGACCAGGCTTTCTGAGTTGTTACTGCGCAGCGTTCCCGACACATCATATTGTTTCAATTCCTGATCCTGATTTCGCCGGAAGAACCACCTTTGTGTTCCTCTTACACCGCGATAAAGCAGGCAGTTATGCCTCAGTAAATCCAATGGACGGGCGGGTACACCATATCTGTCGAGATAAGCAGGACTGGCGGCCAGAATATAGCGCTGCGATGCGATTACTTTGCCAATAAGCCCTGAGTCAATTAGCGGGCCAACCCGAATAGTGATATCTGCGCCTTCACGTACCGGATCGATGTAGGTATCAGTCAGTGTCAGCTCAACGGACAGATCAGGATACCGCTCCTGTAGTTTATTTAGCACACCGGCAACATGCAGTCGGCCCAAAGCTTCCGGCGCATTTATACTGAGTTGGCCGTGGATTTGTTCATCTCTGAGGGCAAGTTCACCAACGGCACTGTCCAGCAATTCAAGCGCTTCGTTGGCCTGCAACCTGAAACGCGCACCTTCCTCAGTCAATCTTATTGCCCGGGTGCTTCGGTAGAACATCTGATGGCCGAGATCCTTCTCCAGTGAAGAGATATACCGCGATACGGAGGATGCTGGCGTGTTGAATATCCGCGCGGTTTCAAGAAAACTGCCGGTTTCCGCTGCTTTTAAAAAGTAACGTAAGCCTTTTAAGTCCATTGTCGACCCCACAAAATCTCATAAAGATCTGAGCATGATTTATGAATGCAATAATAGCAATAGTGATATGCAATATCATGTCATTGTTACTATTACTGCAACCTTATAAACTTGCTGACATCTACAGTGAGCACCTTTTATGAGATGCATTGATATTAACTTCTGGCATATGGACACAACATGAAAACGTTATTTGAACCGTTTAATCTTTCTGGTGCGATGTTGCAGAACCGCATCGTAATGGCACCGATGACACGTGCTCGCGCAGTCAATGACATTGCGAATGAACAGACCGCACTGTATTACACACAACGTGCGACAGCCGGTCTGATTGTCAGTGAAGGTACGCCCGTTTCCCGCCAGGGTCAGGGCTATCTGTTCAATCCGGGGATTTATACCGATGCTCAGATTGCAGGCTGGCGTCTGACGACAGATTCCGTTCATGCCGTTGGCAGTAAAATTTTTGCTCAGCTATGGCATGTCGGCCGCGTTTCTCATCCCTCCATCCAGTTCGATAATGCCCAGCCAGTAAGCGCAACATCAAAATCCGCCAAAGGCGCAATGGCGTATGGATATGACCAGAATGGTAAACCTGGTCTGGTTCCAGCTGCGGCCCCCCGCCAGTTAACCACCGGTGAGGTAGAGGATGTCATCAGACAGTTTGCGAGAGCCGCAGAGAATGCCATTAAAGCCGGCTTTGACGGCGTGGAAATTCACGGTGCAAATGGCTATCTACATGAGCAGTTCCTTAACCCCGTGGTCAATGACCGTACAGATCGATACTCAGCAAAATCCCTGAAGGATCGACTGCGCTTTACTACCGAAGTCATTGATACCATATCGAGTGCTATTGGTGCAGAACGCACAGCTATCCGCCTTTCACCCTATGGTCAACTTTTTGATATGCCACTGTATGATGAGATCGATGAAACCTATTCAGCACTTGTTAAAGCTATCGGCCAACGCAAGCTAGCATATGTCCACATTATGAATCAGACCGGATTTAAACGTATAGATAATGGTTCTGAGCAGAGCAATCCTGACAATTTCTTTGCACTGCTGGAAACGTTCAAACGTTTCTTACCAGATACTGCACTAATACTGGCAGGAGGTCTGACACGGACTATTGCTGAAGATATGGTGAATAACAATATCATTGATCTTGCTGCGTTTGGTGTTCCTTATATCAGTAATCCAGATCTCGTCGCCAGATTAAAAAACCACTGGCCTATCGCTGATGCGGATTGGGATACCTTTTACGGACAGTATGCAACAGGTTATATTGACTACCCTCCTTATAATTCTTTGTAAGTCATAAAAGAACATTCAGTTTCAATGAAATTCTTCAACACATCAATTCTGGTGAGGGATTTCATTCGCTAAAAATCCATTTCTTATATAAACGGGTTACAAAAAAATCGCCATGCAAAATAATAAATTATTGCTTCTCGCACTGTCACTGGCCGTATTTGGGGTTATTACGACAGAGTTAGGAATAATCGGTTTACTCCCTGAACTTGTGAAGACGTTGCATGTAACCCCCACGCAGGTCGGTTTTCTGGTCAGCATCTATGCCATTGTTGTGGCTATTTCTGGTCCCTTCATTACTCTGTTGCTTTCAGGGTTTGATAAGAAAAAAGTTCTGGTCTCTATACTCGCTGTATTTGTATTTTCTAATTTAATGTACGCAGTGACGGATGCATTAAATCTGATGATTGTATTCAGAATTATTCCTGCACTGTTCCACGCTGTTTTCTTTGCTGTCGCCCTGGTAACAGCAACCCGTTCGGTTCCCAAAGAGAAAAGTGCTGGCGCGGCAGCGAAAGTCTTCGCCGGTGTTGCAGTCGGCCTGGTAATAGGCGTTCCTCTTAGCACCCTGATTGCAGAGAACCTCAGCCTCAGTGCCGCTTTTCTGTTCTCAGCAGCGGCGTGTTTTGTTGCACTGTTGGGTATTCTTTTTTACGTGCCATCGATGCCGACAACCAACCGTCTCTCTTTCTCGAGCCAGTTAAGTATCTTACGAAGCAAGACGGTCTGGCTTGCCCTCATGATGGTGACTTTTGTTTTCTCTGCCATGTTCTCAAGTTTCAGCTATATAGCAGATTATCTGTCAGCCATTACCCACCTGAATAATAATTATATCAGCGCTATGCTGGTGGCATTTGGTGTATTTGGGCTGATAGGTAACTTTATATTTAGTGTTTTTTTACAGAAAAATACTGTCAGAACAACATTGTTGTATCCATTATTTTATATCCTGATTTTTCTCCTCGTCTGGGAGTACGGACATTCCGCCATGCTCATGTGTGGACTGATTGTTATATGGGGTGCTTTTCATTCCTCAGGATTACTAATTAGTCAGACGTGGTTAATGCGTGAAGCAAGCCGAGCCCCGGAATTTGCCAACAGCCTGTATATCTCTTTTTCTAACTTAGGAATAACTATTGGCTCGCTGGCAGGTGGGTGGTTTATCTCCCGCTTTGGAACGCATTCTCTTGTACTGAGCAGTATCATTTTTTCCGTACTGGCATTCTTATTTATCGTCGCGGGTAGAAAATCCACTGTAACTGTATAACTGGATGATATTTCAGCAATCGAAACAATACATATCATGTTTACGCAATTTTTCGCCCTTATTAGTGAAAGAGAGGCTTTATGATTTCCTCATCAGAAGTAAAAGCAAACCCGTCGATATGGCTTTTCTTTTGTCTCGCTGTCTGCTCAGGATTAGGCGTTGCCAATGTCTATTACCTTCAACCGGGTCTTTCCCTGATCCAGAATGAGTTTGGTGTCAGCCCGGATGCAGCAGGGTGGCTTGCTGCCGCGACTCAAATTTGTTACGGGCTGGGTATGTTACTTCTGGCTCCTTTAGGCGATATTCTTCCCCGGCGAAAACTCGTTACAGTGAAAGCAATACTCCTTCTTGCAGCATTGACCATGGCCGCAAGCGCACATTCGTTCATGCTGTTGGTGATCGCAAGTATGGTGGTCGGATTGCTGGGTAGCATTGGACAGGATTTTATCCCGATCGCCGCACAGCTGGCACCCGACAATAAACGTGGCCATCTGGTGGGAATAGTAACGACCGGTCTTCTGACGGGCATCTTGCTGTCCCGAACGCTGGGTGGGTGGATCTCCCAGCTCCTGGGCTGGCGTGAAATGCAGTATCTGGCATCGTTTTTAATGCTCATTGTTCTGGTTATTGTCAGATTTATGCTCCCTGAGCAAAGGCACACGGGCGAGCACCAGAAATACAGTCGCCTGATGTCCAGCTTATGGACTCTTTGGCGAACACATCGTGTTCTGCGGATTTCCGTCATGACACAGGCATGCCTTGGCGCAACACTGGGTGCATTCTGGTCTTGTCTGGCTTTCGTACTGACTGCTGAACCTTTTCATTTCGGGCCTGCTGTTGCGGGGAGTTTTGGTATTGCCGGAGCCGCGGGTGCATTAGCGGCCCCAGTTTTTGGTAAATACACCGACAGAAAGGGTCCGCTTCCGGTGATACGTTTTGGCTGCATTCTGGTCATTTTATCCTTTGTCGGGTTACTGGCTCTGCCACCCAGTATCTGGGCGTTGATTGTTGGAGCCGTGCTGTTTGATCTTGGCGCACAAGCCGGGCTTGTTTCACATCAGATTATTGTAACTGGTATTGGACAGGATTCGCGGAGCAGAACAAATGGCCTGTTGATGACGGGGGCTATGGTCGGTATGGCTCTTGGGGCAGTAATGGGAAGTCTTCTCTGGTCGCACGCTGGCAGCACTGGGTTATTTAGTTTTGCTGCGGTGGCTGGCCTGCTTGCTTTTGGAATTTCATTCGGACATTCCCGAACGAAGCCAACACTGAGTGCTTAGTCATTTTCCCGATAACAACATTGACTGACAGGAGTTTCAGGAGGCTGCATCAACAAGTGAAAGAAAATACTTTCGCAGCCCCTTCGACATTGTGTATATAAAGTTTTATTGGTTTGGCAGGGGGAATAAGATCTTTTAAACAGATCAATTCACCGGATAAATATCATTATCCGGCGATGTATTTGCCGCTTTAACCCTGAGAATAGAAAGAGTCAAAGATTCTTTGAGAGGGAAAGAGATCCCGATTAATGAGCAACTGATTACCCATCTGCCACTGCTGGGATGGGTACATATCAACCTGAACGGGGATTATCTCTGGAGAACAAACCTCAAACTGGTACAGGATAAATACCGCGCATTACGCTCAGTGAATAGTAGCCTGTACAAAAAACAGGCTTGGCGTAGGATGTTTTCCGTTTGTCCAGGTGGCCCCCTTACCCTCCGCTTACCGGCTGAATCACCGGATTGCCCAGACGGTCCTGCAACACCTCCACTTCAACGCCATAGGTTTGGGCGATCAGTTCTGCTGTGATGACCTCACGCGGCGTGCCCGCTGCCTGAATTTTGCCCTGTGCGACCACCAGTAAGTTATCGGCATACTGACAGGCCAGATTGAGATCGTGCAGCACGATCACCGTGACCCAACCCCGTGAGCGGGTTTCACGTCGTACCAGATTCAGTAATGAAATTTGATGCTTCAGATCCAGCGCGCTGACCGGTTCGTCCAGCAACATCGCTTTCGGTTCGCGCATCATCACCTGTGCAAATAACACCATCTGCCGCTGCCCGCCGCTCAGCGAAGCAATTTCACGGCCAGCCAGATGCGCGATGCCCGCCTGTTCAAGCCGCTGCATCGCGGCATCCAGCGTATCATCGTCAATGTGCAATGAAAGCTTACCAAGCCGACCGAGCACCACCACTTCCAACGCCGTCAGATCGATATCGGCAGTGGTGTCCTGCGGCAGATAGGCAATTGTGTCGCGCCAGCCATGTAGCAATTTACCACGCACTTTCCCCGGCAATAAGTGTTGATCGCCAAACTTTATCTGCCCTTCTGCCAACGCCAGTTCACCAAACATGGCGTTCAGCAGCGTGGTTTTTCCCGTGCCGTTCGGGCCGATAATGACGTGAATTTTACCCGCATCCAGTTGCGTACTAACTCCGCCGAGAATGCTGCGCCCCTGCCGGTGAATACCGACGTTTACAAGCTCAATCATAAGGTTCTCCGGCGCGGCGCAAAGATCAGCCAAAGCAAGAACGGCACGCCGACAATCGCCGTCACAATACCCACCGGGAATAACGCGCCGGGAACGATCGATTTCGACAACACCGACGCCGCTGAAAGCATCAGCGCTCCAGCCAGCACCGACATCGGCAGGGAGAAACGCTGATCTTCGCCCACCACCATGCGGGCAATGTGCGGTGCGACCAGTCCGATAAAACCGATGACACCGACGAAGCTGGTCGCCGTCGCCGTCATCACCGCCACGATAATCAGAATTTTCATCCGCAGCTGCCGAACGTTGACGCCAAGGCTCAGCGCCCGCATTTCTCCCATGCGCAGTGCCGCCAGTTTCCATGAATCCGCCATCAGCATCAGGCAGCACACCAGCGTGACTACTGCGGTCAGCGCCAGCGTCGGCCATGTCGCTTTGGTCAGGCTGCCGAACAGCCAAAAAAGAATCTGCTGTGAGAGCTCTGGCGATGACAAAAACTGAATCAATGACAGCAGCGACTGGAAAAGAAACAGCGGCGCAATGCCGCCAAGAATGATGGTCTCGGTTCTGACCGTGCGTATTGAGGCCAGCATGAAGAGAAACAGCGCGGCAAACATTGAAAAGATAAACGCGCCAATCGGCACGGAAATCATCGGGTGCAGGCCGAATCCGCCAAACGCCAGGCTCAGCGCCGCCCCGAAACCGGCCGCCGCTGCCATGCCGAGCGTATACGGGCTGGCCATCGGGTTGTTCAGCAATGTCTGCATCTGCGCGCCCCCCGCGCCCAGTGCGGCGCCCACCACCAGTGCCATCAGCGCCATGGGTAAGCGGAATTCACGCACAATGGCGTCGGTCATCGCCGCGCGTTCGCCGAAGCCGGTCAGTGAGCGGATGACTTCAGAAGGCGACAACATCGACGGGCCGGTGGCGATATCGAATACCAGACTCACGGCAGTAATCAGCAGAAATAACAGCACGTAGCGCCAGCGCTTACGTTCCCGCGAGCGATGAGCGATAATCGCCTCACTACGGTCGGCAGAAATAGTCATCAAAATCCCCTTTCAAAAAACGAAAGAAGCGCTGCTCAGAGGCAGCGCTTTTCTGTACGACACAAAATCAGAATCAGTCTTTCAGACCAACCACAAACGTGCCTTGTGGCGTCACAGGGAGATATTTTTTGTAGAAATTAAGGTAGTTCGCCAGCGGATCCATATCTTTAAACTGCGCCGGATAAAGCTGTTTCGCCATGTACTGCACCATCGCGAAATCAGAAATCGTGCGGGATGCGCCCTGATAAACACCGTATAACTGACCGTTTTTGACCGCAGGTAACTCCGCCCAACCGCGACGATTCTCAAAACCTTTCAGTTTTTCACGCGCATCGGCTTTGCTGATGCCCACGCCCATCGGCAGCGCAGATGAATTCTTATTGTTCTCACGGCCAGAAATGAAGATCACGTCAGGCTTAGAGGCCAGTACCTGCTCAGGGTTAATCGGCCCCCACCACTCAACGAACGGCGCAGCAATGTTGTCGCCGCCCGCCGCGGTCGCCATAGCGCCCCACATATTTTTGCCATAGGTGAAGGAATATTCTTCCGGGCCTTTGTTGCCAAATTCTACATACACTTTTGACTTCGCTTTGCCGGAAGCGGCAATGCGTTCAGAGACGTCTTTCAACGATGACGCATACAGATCGGCCATTTCTTTCGCACGCGCTTCTTGCCCGGTCAACGTACCCAGCACGCGGGTCGAGGCCACATGGCGTTCCACGGTTTGTGCGTTGTAATCGATCACCACCACCGGAATGCCCTGCTTCTCAATACGTTCCACATCCAGCCCCAGCGCCTTAAACTGCCAGTCAGCCAGCACCAGCAAATCCGGATTCAAGCTGAGCAATTTCTCGACCGAGAAACTTTGTGCTTCAACTTCTCCCACGTCGGAAATGTTTTTCAGTGAAGGGCGATGCGCGACGTGCATTTCCCAGTTAGCCGGTACCCAGCCTTCCCACGCTTCGCGTGAGATACCGACTACCGAGTCATAGGCTTTTTCGCCGCCGACCGACATGTAATCTTCAAAGTAAAAGCCCACCACGACACGTTTCGCAGGCAGATCAACGTTTACCTGACGGCCAATAACATCGGTGATCGTTTTGATTTCTGCCTCAGCAGACGCACTGAGCGCCAGCGTGGCAAAGGACAACGCGCAGGCAAGCGAGCGCAGAGTAAAGGTATGTGCAGCCATGAAAGTCAGTTTCCCAGGATAAGTAGAACAATTAAATGAAAATGATTATCAATTATGTTTGACACTTTTATTTACACAAATACACATTTCATTTCAACATATTTAACACGTTCCGCGCTGAAATCTTTTGATAACTGTACCGACGTGTACATTTTCTTGACATCACTTGGGTCATCACTCATAAATATACTGTACCGTACGGTTTTGATGAAAAAGTAAACCGACGTCCCGCTACGATTATTCACAGAAGGTGTATGACGAATGTCTGCGTTAACAAACGGCTATTCTCTGGCGGCTCTGATTTCTTTGGCTTTTCTCACCGGGTGCGCGGGTACCCAGCCTGTGCCCTACACCGGGGTCACTTCTTCTACCCAGATGAAACCTGATACTCAGGATGATTCCGGTCACATTGCTTACAGCTTCAGCGCCCCGACCGACTGGAATAAATATTCCCGCGCGATCCTCGATCCGGTGGTGATTTATCAGGGCGCGGACGCGCAGTTCGACGACGTCTCGCCTGAACAGAAACAGGCGCTGGCGACCTACATGCAACAGACGTTCGGCAAGAACGTTGGCGAGCGTTTTCCGCTGACCAACGTAATCACGCCCGGCACCTTGCGCATTCGCCTGACCCTCACCGGTGCCGAAACCACCACACCGGTGCTCGGGACGTTCTCCCGTTTTGATCTCATGGGCGGTCCTTACAACATCGTGCAATCCGTGCGTGGCAAACAGGGCTCATTTACCGGCTCGGTGAGTTATGCGGTGGAAATTTATGATGCCCCATCCAACCAGCTGCTGAAGGCGTACATCTCGAAGCAATACCCGAACTCGCTCAATATTGGCGCGAGCTGGGGTGCGCTGAGTGCAGCAGAAACCGGCCTCGACAAAGGCGCTGAACAGCTGCAAGACCAGCTTCAATAAGCAGGAACAGTCGATGAAAATCTATCCGCAGCAGGTCATTTGCAAACACTGCGACAGCCTCTATAGCCGAAAATCTGTGCGGCCCGGCGAGGCGGCGCAGTGTCAGCGTTGTCGGGCTGTGCTGTACCGGGGAAGCTGGCTGAGTCTGGAACAATGGTTCGCCCTGACGGTGACAGCGGCGCTGTTTTTTATCATCGCCAACCTGTTTCCTGTGCTGGAGATCCAGTTCCACGGCCAGTCGCAGGCGACGACGTTAGCCGAAACCGCGATGGCGCTGGCGCACAGCTATGCCTCGCCGCTGGCCATTCCGCTGGCGCTGCTGATTATCGTCTGTCCGTGCCTGCAAATCCTGCTGCTGAGTTGGGTACTGTTTCACGCCTGCCGGAGAAAAGCTGCGCCGGGGTTTGCGCCCGCGATGCGTCTGCTGGCCGGGCTCGCACCGTGGAGCATGGCGGAAGTGGCGCTGCTCAGCATTCTCATCGCCGCCATCAAACTCTCCGGGCTGGTAAATATCACCACCGGTCCCGGCACCTGGGCATTGCTCGGTTTATGCCTGCTATTGCCGGTGATCAATCATCAGGATTTTCACCCGTTGTGGATGCTGAAAACCGTAAAGGGGAAGCACGGATGACAATTGCGGGACAGGCCTTATCTCAGGGGCTGGTGCGCTGCCACGTTTGCGGGCTGGCCTGTGAACACGTCGGCGGTGTGCATGCGTTGCCCTGCCCGCGATGTCATGCGCCGCTGCATCCGCGTCTGCCGGACAGCCTGACGCAAACCTGGGCGCTGCTGCTGACCGGCCTGTTGCTGTATCTGCCCGCCAATGTATTACCGGTGATGTACAACAGCGTCGGCGGGCGTGGCAGCGAAAGCACCATTCTCGGCGGCATCGCCGGATTCTGGTCATCAGGCTCTTATGGCATCGCGATGGTGATTTTCACCGCCAGCGTGGTGGTGCCCTGCGCCAAGTTTGGCATTCTCGGCTGGCTGCTGATCGCCACAAAACGACGAGATACCTCAGGACGCGTCCGGCGATCGCGTCTGTTTCGCCTGACCGAACATATCGGTTACTGGTCAATGTTGGATGTGATGGTGGTGGCGCTGATCGCCGCGCTGGTGCAGTTCCCCGGATTTAGTACCGCCGAGCCGCGCATCGGCATTGTCTTTTTTGGGGCCGTGGTGATGTTCACCCTGCTGGCAGCAATGAAGTTCGACCCACGTTTGCTTTGGGAAAATAATAAGAATGAGTGACTATGATCCACCGCCGCCGGAGGTTATCCCGCGCCGGCTGCGCCCTTCGCTGATCTGGCTGGTGCCCGCTGCCGCTGCGTTAATCGGCCTGTTTCTCTTGTTTCAGCTGTGGGCTTCATCAGGGCCGGAAGTTTCTATTACCTTTCAGACGGCCAGCGGATTACAGGCCGGTAAAACCGAAGTGAAATACAAAGATGTCACCGTCGGACTGGTGAAGTCTATCGTCTTAAGCCCGGACAGCCAGCGCGTGCTGGTCACCGTCTCGCTGATGAAAAATGCTGATAATCTGGCGAAAGCCGACACCCGTTTCTGGGTGGTGCGTCCGCGCGTTGGCATGGGCGGTATTTCAGGGATCGATACTCTGCTGTCGGGCGCATACATTAGCCTCGACACCGGCACATCAAAGCAATCCGGCACCACGTTTACCGGGCTGGAATCGCCGCCGACGGTGATAAACGGCATGCCAGGCAAACAGTTTGAAGTGGTGGCCGACGATCTCGGCTCGCTGGATATCGGCTCGGCGGTGTATTACCGGCGGATCCCGGTTGGCCGCGTATCGTCTTACGCGCTGCGCCCGGACGGTAAAGGGGTGAGTGTCAATATTTTCATTGATGCGCCCTACGACCGGTTTGTCACGCCATCCACCCGTTTCTGGAATGCCAGCGGCGTCGATTTGTCGCTCAATTCAGAAGGATTGCAGCTGAAAACGCAGACCATGGCCTCGGTCATTGCCGGGGGTATTGCGTTCGCAAATCCTCCCGATTCAGAGACCGCAAAATCTTCCACCAATCACAGCGTTTTCCGGCTGGCCGACGATCAACTTTCGGCGATGGCACCGCAGGACGGTACACCGCAAATTCTTCAGCTGCGTTTTCAGCAGTCGCTGCGCGGAATGCAAACCGGCGCGCCGGTGGAATTTTCCAGCGTGAAGCTCGGCAAAGTCACGGCCATCGATCTGGATTTTGATCCGTCAGGCTCGCGGTTTATTTCGGTGGTCACCATTGAGGTGTACCCGAACCGCTTAGGCCGCGTGCTGGAGAAATTACCCAAGCCTGAAAAAGATGGCGAAAAACAGGCCGCCGTCTTCCTGCGTGACCTGGTGCAGCACGGACTGCGGGCACAGGCGCGCACCGGCAACCTGCTGACCGGTCAGCTGTACATTTCGCTCGATTTTGTCCCCAACGCCGCGCCGGTGCCTTTCGATCTCAGCGCGCGGCCTTTGCGCATTCCAACGCTAAACGGCGGGTTCGATCATTTACAGGAGCAGGTCGCGACCTTGATTGGCAAAGTATCGAAAATGCCCATTGAATCGATCGGCAATAATCTCAACGCCACGCTGGGGACTCTCAATCAGACACTGATTCAGGTCAACGGGCAGGTCTTACCGCAGACCACGCAAACCCTGCGCCAGTTGGATCAGACGATGAACGGCGCACAAGAGCTGCTGGCGGCGGATTCGCCGCTCTTACAAACGCTGGCCGAATTTCAGCGCACGCTCTATTCCCTGCGCACGCTCACCGGTTTACTGACGCGTCAGCCGCAGGCGCTGCTGACCGGCAGACAGAATGATCCGAAGGAAAAACCATGAAACTGAACACTGCCCTGAACATCGCCGGTGCCCTGCTGCTGTTAAGCGGATGTGCAACGTCCACGCCGCCGCACTATTACACGCTGGTGAATGGCGACAGTACGCCGCCCGCCGCCGCCGCAGCACCCTTTGTGATCCGCATGCATCCGGTGACGGTACCGGGACAGCTGAATCAGCCGCAATTGGTGACGCGCAAAAGCAACGGCGAAACCTTTATCTCGGATAACGCCCTGTGGGCATCGCCGCTGCCAGAGGAAATGCGCAGCGCGCTCACCGGCCAGCTGGAACGCTCACTGAATACCGTCGAGGTCAGCGGGCTGACGCCGCCGCAGGACAAACCGGTGGTGGGCATCAGCGTGGCGGTTCAACAATTTGATGCGTGGCCGGGCAACCGCGCCAGCATTGCCGTGACCTGGCGGCTAAGTTTCGAGGCGGGTTCAGCAGAAGAACAGCTACTCACCTGCCGTACGCAGCATCAGAAAATGTCGCAGGCAGGGTATCCCGGACTGGTCGCCACTCAGCAGGCGCTGATGCGCGACGTGGCTTCAGACATTGCGAACAGCATTAAAACCCGTCAGTGCAGCTGACAAATGGCGCTTTTTCGCAATGCTTACATAACGAAACCGTCACCTCCGTGATGAATTGATTTTATATTGCAATTCAGACAGATAATGGCGGGAGCAGAATGTTAAGTTTTGTCAGGCGTTATCGATTCAATCTGCAAGAATGAAATTTTAGTTGTTTTAAAACAATAGATTAACACTATTCTTACGCAACATTTACGCCCCGCCGCAGGCTTGACCCTCAACGCTCACAAGATATATCTTGAGGCCGTAGCCGATGAAGGGAAAAGGGAAAATGATGAAAACGTCCGAACCGGCAGCACGCCGCAAAAGCAAACTGCTCACGCGTCAGGAACTGACGTTGTTTGTATTGCATCTGATCCAGATAAATCCGGCGCACGGCTATGAGATCATTAAAACCATTGAGGGCTATTCGATGGGGGCCTACATCCCCAGCCCCGGCGTGATCTACCCGATCTTGTCGCTGATTGTCGAAGAAGGCTACGCCAGCGTAGCGGAAATCGACGGCGGCAAAAAACAGTTTTCCATGACGCCTGCCGGATCTGAATATCTGGCCGCGAGAAGGAAGGAAATTCGCGTCGTCGAAGAGAAAATAAAAACCCGTGTGATGGAAACGAATCCGCCACCGCCGCCAGAAATTATATATGCCATCGAGAACTTTAAAATAACGTTACGGACGAAGAAATATAATGAAAAACCGTCTGATGAAAAACTGGTTAAAATCATAAATATTATTAACGAAGCTACAGATAAAATAAAAAAATTATAATAGTAATGGTGAGTTAGTTTCGCCAAACCTCACTATTTACCCTGCTTAATTAAAGCCTTACGCAATCTGCCCTTTATATTTCCGCATTATATTTATAATGCGGTCACCGGGATTTTCATGCCTGTTTCAGACTGACGGAAAACCATCATGCCAATAAGACCCATAAAACTCACCTGCCTGTTCGTTATTCTCGGGCTGAGCGGTTGCGATAATTCGCCGACGGTTCAGCAAGCCCCGGCCCCCACCGACGTGGGCATTGTCACGCTTAAAGCCCGGCCGTTTAATCTGGTCAGCGAATTAACCGGGCGCACCACCGCCACGCTGACTGCCGATGTGCGGCCGCAGGTGGGTGGGATTATTCAGAAACGGCTGTTTACCGAAGGCGATATCGTCAGGGCCGGTCAGGCGCTGTATCAGATTGATCCGTCATCTTATAAAGCCACCTACGATCAGGCCGCCGCTGCGTTGAAAAGCGCCAAAGCACTGGTGATTTCCGACTGTCAGAAAGCGAAGCGCTACGCCACGCTGGTGAAACAGCAAGGTGTGTCGCAGCAGGACGCCGATGATGCGCAATCCGCGTGTGCGGAAGACCGTGCCAGCGTCGATGAAAAAGCCGCCTCGCTGGAAACCGCCAGAATCAATCTCGACTGGACGCGCGTCACCTCCCCCATTGACGGACGCATTGGCATCTCTTCTGTCACACCAGGCGCGCTGGTTTCCGCCTCGCAGGACACCGCGCTCGCCACCGTGCGAAATCTCGATTCGATGTATGTCGATCTCACCCGATCCAGTGCCGATTTACTGAGCCTGCGCAAACGCGCGCTGGCGACCAACAGCGATACGCTCGGCGTCACGCTGACGCTGGAAGACGGCTCGATATATGCCGAAAAAGGACGTCTGGAGCTGACCGAAGTGGCCGTCGATGAAGCCACAGGTTCTGTCACCCTGCGCGCCGTGTTCCCGAATCCGAAACACGTGTTATTACCCGGTATGTTTATTCGTGCTGCGGTCGATGAAGGTGTAGTCGAAAATGCGATTCTGGCACCGCAGCAGGGCATTACCCGCGACGCGAAAGGCGAAGCCACCGCGCTGGTCGTCACGGCAGAAAACAAAGTTGAACAGCGCCATGTGGAAACCGGTGAAGCGACCGGCACCTTTTGGGTAATTACCAAAGGCCTGCAGGCCGGGGATCGCATACTGGTAGAAGGCAACGATAAAGTAGCCGCCGGTGACACCGTCACACCGGTAGAAGTACAACCCGCCGTCGTGAATGACAACACCACCCAAAGCATTGAAGGAGCAGCCTGATGTTTTCACGCTTCTTTGTACGCCGCCCGGTGTTCGCGTGGGTGATTTCTATTCTGATCATGATGGCCGGTGTGATGGCGATCCGCACGCTGCCTGTGGCGCAGTATCCGGACGTCGCGCCGCCGTCGGTTAAAATCAAAGCTACCTATACCGGCGCTTCCGCCGAAACCCTTGAAAACAGCGTCACGCAGGTCATCGAGCAGCAGCTTACCGGTCTCGATAACCTGCTGTATTTTAGTTCAAGCAGCAGCTCGGACGGCTCTGTGGATATCACCGTCACCTTCCAGCAAGGCACTAACGCGGATACCGCGCAGGTACAGGTGCAGAATAAAGTGCAGCAGGCCGAGTCACGCCTGCCGACGGAAGTGCAGGAAGCGGGCGTGACCGTCACTAAATCGCAATCCAGCTTCCTGCTGATCATGGCGGTGTACGATAAAACCGACAAAGCCACCAGTTCGGACATCGCCGACTGGCTGGTGAGTAACATGCAGGATCCGCTGGCGCGCGTCAGCGGCGTCGGCAGTCTGCAAGTGTTCGGGGCGGAATACGCCATGCGCATCTGGATGGATCCGACCAAACTGGCGGCCTATGACCTGATGCCGTCCGACGTGCAAAGTGCGATTGAAGCGCAGAACGTGCAGATTTCAGCCGGTAAAATCGGCGGACTGCCCTCTTCAGACACGCAGCAGCTGACCGCCACCGTGCGGGCACAGTCACGTCTGCAAACCCCGGAGCAGTTTCGCAATATTATCGTTAAGAGCAATACCGGCGGCGCGGTTGTGCGCATCAGCGACATCGCCCGTGTCGAGATGGGCAGCGAAGATTACACCGCGTCTTCACAGCTGAACGGCCATCCGGCGGCAGGTGTCGCCGTGATGCTGGCACCCGGAGCCAACGCACTCGATACGGCGACGCTGGTAAAAAATACCATTGCCGAATACCAGCGCAGCATGCCGAAAGGCTATGACGTGGCGTATCCGAAAGACAGCACTGACTTCATCAAAATCTCCGTTCAGGACGTGATCAAAACGCTGGTCGAAGCCATCGTGCTGGTGATCGTGGTGATGTACCTGTTTATGCAGAATATACGTGCCACGTTGATCCCGGCGCTGGCGGTGCCCGTCGTTCTGCTCGGCACCTTCGGCGTGCTCGCGCTGTTCGGGTATTCGATCAACACCCTGACGCTGTTCGCCATGGTGCTGGCCATCGGGCTGCTGGTGGATGACGCCATTGTGGTGGTGGAAAACGTTGAGCGAATAATGCATGAGGAAGGGCTTTCCGCCCGCGAAGCCACCGAAAAATCGATGGGTGAAATTTCCGGCGCGCTGGTGGCGATTGCGCTGGTCCTCTCCGCCGTCTTCCTGCCGATGGCTTTCTTCGGCGGCTCGACCGGCGTTATCTACCGCCAGTTCTCCGTCACCATTATCTCCGCGATGATCCTCTCGGTGGTGGTAGCGCTGACGTTAACTCCGGCACTGTGCGGCGCGTTTCTGCGTCATAAACCGCAGGCCAAAACCGGCTTCTTCGGCGGCTTCAACCGCCTCTATTCCCGCACTGAAAACCGCTATGAGAATGGCGTGATGCATGGCCTGCGCCGCCCGGTGGCGATGGTGCTGCTGTACGGCTCCATGTCAGCGGTAATGGCGTTCGTCATGTACAGCCTGCCCGGCAGTTTTCTGCCAACCGAAGATCAGGGCGAAATCATGGTGCAATACACCCTGCCTGCCGGCGCGACGGCCAACCGTACCGAAGCGGTGAACGACCGTGTGACACAGTGGTTCCTCGATAAAGAGAAAGACAATACCAACGTTATCTTCACCATCACCGGGTTTAACTTCAGCGGCAGCGGCCAGAACGCCGGTATGGCGTTCGTCTCGCTGAAAAACTGGGACGACCGACCGGGCAGCACCAATACCGCGCAATCCATCGCCGGGCGCGCGATGCGGGATTTATCGGTTATCCGGGATGCAAAAGTCATCGCCATGACGCCACCGGCGGTAGACGGCCTCGGCCAGAGTAACGGTTTCACCTTTGAACTGATGTCCACCGGCGGCACCAGCCGTGACGAACTGATGAAACTGCGCACCGAACTGCTGGCGCTGGCGGGTAAAAGCCCGGAACTCCAGTCGGTGCGCGCCAACGACTTACCGCAAATGCCACAGCTACAGGTGGATATCGACAACAATAAAGCCGTGGCGCTCGGGTTATCGCTCAGTGACGTCACCGCCACCCTGAGCAGCGCGTGGGGCGGTACCTACGTCAACGATTTCATCGATCGCGGACGGGTCAAGGAAGTCTACATTCAGGGCGACACTCAGTTCCGTTCTAAACCGGCAGACCTGAATAAATGGTTTGTGCGCAGCAGCGATGGCACCAGCATGACGCCGTTCTCCGCCTTCGCCACCACCCGCTGGAGCTATGGCCCGGAAAGCCTGTCGCGCTACAACGGTTCTACCTCGTTTGAGATTCAGGGCGAAAACACTGACGGCTACAGCTCAGGTGCTGCCATGGCAAAAATGGAGGCGCTGGCGGATCAGCTGCCCGCAGGTTCGACGTGGGCGTGGAGCGGATTATCGTTGCAGGAAAAGCTCGCCAGCGGCCAGGCGCTGAGCCTGTATGCCATCTCGATTCTGGTGGTGTTCCTGTGCTTAGCCGCGCTGTACGAAAGCTGGTCGGTGCCGTTCTCGGTCATTCTGGTTATTCCGCTCGGCCTGCTCGGTGCCTCACTGGCGGCGTCGTTCCGCGGCCTGAATAACGATGTGTATTTCCAGGTGGCGCTGCTGACCACCATCGGGCTTTCGTCGAAAAACGCCATTCTGATCGTCGAATTCGCCGAAGCCGCGCTTAAACAGGGCAGTACGCTGACCGCCGCCGCTGTTTCCGCCGCCCGCACCCGTTTGAGACCGATTTTGATGACCTCGCTGGCGTTTATCGCCGGGGTGATGCCGCTGGCGATTGCCACCGGCGCAGGCGCCAACAGCCGCATCGCAATCGGGACCGGCATCATTGGGGGCACGCTTACCGCCACCCTGCTGGCTATTTTCTTTGTTCCGCTGTTCTTCGTGCTGGTGAAAAAAGTATTCACCCGCCACAAAGACGCGCAGGAGTAAGACATGATTTTTCGTCTGAGTATTCTTTCGTTGTCCATGCTGCTGGCAGGCTGTATTTCGCTGGATCCCGATTATCAGCGCCCCGCCGCCCCGGTGCCGTCCGTGTGGGCGGCGCAGGGAACCCCGGCAGACGCCAGTGCCGTGCTGACCGACTGGCAGCACATCATGACCGACGCACGCCTCAACAACGTGGTCGAACGGGCGCTGACCAGCAACCGTGATTTGCAGGAAGCGATTGCTGACATCGAATCCGCCCGCGCCCTGTACGGCGAGCAGCGCGCCAGCCTGTTCCCCACCGTGGATGCCGAGCTGTCGCAAACCCGCAGCCGGACGCAGGATGCGGGCGTCAGCAGCAGCGCTACTGCAGATGGCGCGGTGAGCAGCTTTGAAATTGATTTATTTGGCCGCAACCGCAGTCTAAGTCAGGCGGCGAAAGAGACCTGGCTGGCGAGCGAATCCACCGCCCTGAACACCCGTCTGACGCTGATTGCCGAAACCAGCACCGCGTGGATCACGCTGGCTGCGGATAACAGCAATCTGAAACTGGCGCAGGACACCATGACCAGCGCCGCCGATTCCCTGCGTATCACGCAACTGCGGCAAAAAGAAGGCGTAGCCTCCGGGCCGGACGTCAGCTCCTCGATGGCGATTTATCAGCAGGCGCGCGCCAGCGTCGCCAGCTATCAGACACTGGTCGCGCAGGACATCAATGCGCTGAACCTGTTGGTCGGCGACACCGTGCCGCAAAATCTGCTGCCGGGTACGCTCGAATCACTGTCACCGCAGGCCATCGCGCTGGTGCCTGCCGGGGTGTCCTCCTCGGTATTATTGCGCCGCCCGGACGTGCAGGAAGCCGAGCACAACCTGAAAAGCGCCAATGCGGATATCGGTGCCGCGCGGGCGAACTTCTTCCCGTCGCTGTCGCTGACCGCCAGCGCAGGCGTCGGCAGCAGCTCGCTCTCGAACCTGTTCAGCCACGGCGCCAATGTGTGGTCATTCGCCCCGAGCCTTTCCCTGCCGCTGTTCACCGGCGGCAGCAACACCGCGCAGTTACGTTATGCCGAAGCGGAGAAAAAGGGGCTGATCGCCGCCTATGAAAAAGCCATTCAAAGCGCCTTCAAAGACGTCTCCAACGCCCTCGCACGCCGCGCAACGCTGGATGAGCAAATGGATGCACAACAGCAATACGTCGCTGCCGCGCAAAGCAGCTACGATATTTCCCTTCGCAGCTATCAAGCCGGAGCCGGTGATTACCTGACGGTGCTGACTAATCAGCGTTCATTGTGGTCGGCACAGCTGGATTTGATCGCCCTGCAACAGACCGATTTTGAAAACCGGATTACGCTGTGGCAGTCGCTGGGGGGTGGCGTGAAGTAAGACGTCGCAGGCAGGAAGGCACTTGCAGCTATACTCTATAGCCACAATATAGAGATACACTATCGCTGCAATGTCACCTGCCTGGAGCAATTATAATGAACAGAGAATTGAATGATTTTGAACGTTTTGTCATCGAAAACAAAGGGACAGAACGCCCGAATACCGGCGAGTATAACGACCATTTTTCGCCAGGCCGTTATGTCTGCAAAAGATGCTCTGCGCCGCTCTATTCCTCAGAACACAAATTCGAATCCCATTGCGGATGGCCTGCTTTCGACGATGAAATTCCGGGTGCGGTAGAACGTGTACCGGATGCCGATGGCCGCAGGACGGAAATCGTTTGTGCCAACTGTAAAGCGCATTTGGGGCATGTTTTTGAGGGCGAATATTTAACTGAGAAGAATCTGCGTCACTGCGTCAATTCCGTCTCAATGATTTTTGAAAGCGCCGACGAGCAAGGCAATTATCATAAAGCAGAATAAGCGCTGATTCTGACAGAACGCTGTTTCGGACATTTTTTGTCTTAAGAATCCTGCTGAAATAAGGCTTAAATAAAGACCCTGTTATGTCTGCGCACATTCCCGGTGAGAATAAAAATCACAAAACCTTTTGCATCAAATTGATACATTTTGTTATGTTATCACATATCATGTATTCAAAGGCGATGAGCGGGTTGAAGGGAATGACAGCAGAAAAGGCGAAAAAGTGCCCACCGGTTCTGGCGGTAGAGGGGCTGACGTTATGGATCGCCGGTGAAAAGCGCCTCTCGGACGTCAGCTTTCGCATCCATGCGGGCGAGCGCGTTTGTCTGCTCGGCGCTTCCGGGTGCGGCAAATCCCTGACCGCCAAAACCATCACCGGTACGCCGCCAGCGGGTGTGCGCCTCAGTGGCAGCATTCGTGTCAACGGTGTGGAAGTCTGCGGGAAACATCCGATTATGCGGCCTCATGCAGGCCGCGTGGCGACGGTGTTTCAGGATTCTTCCACCGCACTGAATCCGCTAATGACGCTCGGTAAACAATTGCGTCTCGCCCTGCCCGCTGCCTGCGAGGATGAAATCGCGGCCATGCTGGAGGCCGTCGGGCTCGGCGATATTCCACGCTTTGCGGCCCGTTATCCGGCGGAGCTTTCCGGCGGCCAGCGCCAGCGTTTATGTATCGCGCTGGCAATGCAGTCATCCTCTTCCCTTTTGGTCGCTGATGAGCCGACTACCGCACTCGATGTACTGACCCAGCAAAGAGTCATCGACGTAATGCGCGAGGCCTGTGAAGCTCGCGCACTGCTGTTTATCACCCATGACATCACGGTCGCTGCGCAGCTTTGCCAGCATGCGCTGGTGATGGAAAATGGCCGGCTGGTTGAATCCGCCAGCATGGCGCAGTTACTGTCGCATCCGCAGCATCCTTACACTCAGCGTCTGGTTCACGCGGCTAAAGAGGCCGCACTGCCTCAGCAAATTTCATCTCTTTGCGCAGTGGCGGTCTGATGTCATCTTCCCTGCATCTGGTTACCGAACCATTTCTGCACCTTCACAACGTCAGCCGCCATCTCTCACTGCCACGCGCTTTCTGGCGGGCACCGGTGGAGCCTAATATGCTGTTCTCGCGTTTGTCGCTCAGTGTTGGTCGCCATGAACGCATCGCACTGGTGGGGGCGTCCGGCTGTGGAAAATCGTCACTGCTCAAAATTCTGCTGGCGATGGACGCACCGGACAGCGGCGAGGTGTTCTGCGACGGCGTGCAAATTCGCCCCGGCTCCGCGCGTTCGCTGCGCGGGTACCGTCGCCGCGTGCAATATATTCCGCAGGATCCGGCCGGTTCACTGCCGCCGAATCACACCATCAGCCAGATCCTGGCGGAGCCGCTCAAACGCCTCGGCTATCACGGCGAAATATTGTCGCGCGTGCGTGAAGTTCTGACGCAGGTCGGGCTGTGTGAAACGCTGCTGCACCGCAAAGCGGGCGCATTGTCCGGCGGCCAGGCGCAGCGCGTAGCGATCGCCCGTGCGCTGGCGATTTCCCCTGAATTTCTGATTGCCGATGAGCCGGTCAGCGGGCTGGATCTGCCACTGCGCGCGCAAATCAAGCAGCTGTTGCAGCAGGTGACGCAGCAAAACGGCATGGGGTTGCTGATGGTGACGCACGATATCTCGATGATCACCGGGCTGTGCGAGCGGCTGCTGGTCATGCACGCTGGCCAGATTATCGAAGACCGCGCAACACAAGATATTCTGCGTTTACCGCACCACCCGCATACCCGCCAGCTGTTGCAGGCGATCCCTCATTTACCTTTGACCGCTCACGGATAACCGGATGTTTACCCGCACTTTTTCGCGCACTGGCGCACCCTGGCCGCCGTTGCTGCTCGGCAGTAATCTGGTATTTAACATTGGCTTTTACGCGGTCGTGCCGTTTCTCGCCATCTTCCTGCGCGATGACATGCTGCTCTCAGGCTGGGCGATCGGGCTGGTGCTCGGGCTGCGTACTTTTTCACAGCAGGGGATGTTTTTGGTTGGCGGCGCGTTGTCCGATCGCTTCGGTGCGCGGAAGGTGATTCTGTGCGGCTGCGTGGTGCGTATCGCCGGGTATCTGCTGCTCGGGCTTTCTGACACGCTGACGCCGGTGATTATCGGGGCCTGTCTGACCGGCATCGGCGGCGCATTGTTTTCGCCCTCTATCGAGGCGTTGCTGGCGCAGGCCGGGACGCACAGCGAGAAAGCGGGAAAGCGCAGCCGCGCCGAGTGGTTCGCGCTGTCAGCCGTGTGTGCAGAGCTGGGCGCAGTGCTCGGGCCGCTGCTCGGATCGCTGCTGTCCGGCTACGGTTTTCAGCCGGTGGCGCTGGCCGGTTCCGGCCTGTTCCTGGTGGCGCTGGTGGCCTTGTTCTTCACCCTGCCCGCAGCGCCGAAACGTGCTGCTGAGCTGAAAATTGTCCCGTGGTGGCAGACCTTCCGTCAGCCGCGCTTTGTGGCCTTTATCGTGGCTTACAGTGCTTATCTGTTCAGCTACAACCAGCTGTATCTGGCGTTGCCGGTAGAACTGCGCCGTTCAGGCGGCAGCGAGCAGGATCTCGGGCCGCTGTTTGTGCTGGCGTCAGTTCTGGTGATCGTACTGCAAATGCCACTGGCGCGTTTCTCCCGCCGGACTGGTGCGCGAATCATCCTGCCTGCAGGGTTTCTGATGCTCTCTTCAGCCTTCGCCGCTGTCGCGCTGTTTGCGTGGACGGTGCCGCCGGAAGGCTGGCTGCGCCTGCTGCCGTCGGTGCTGCTGATCACGCTACTGACCGTCGGCCAGATGCTGATTGTGCCGGTGGGAATGGATCTCATACCGCGCTTTGCCGGGCAACATAATCTGGGCGCGCATTACGGTGCACTCTCCTCTATGGGCGGGATTGCCGTGCTGGCGGGTAATTTCCTGCTCGGCGGCCTGCTTGATGACGCGCTGGTGCCGTCGCCCGGCGCAGTAATCCCCTGGCTGGCGCTGGCCGCCGTCCCGTTTTTAAGTGCACTGGCGATGTGGCGAATCTGCCGCCAGCTGCCTCCTCCCGCAATCTGACAAGGAATTTCTGATGTCACCGTTACGCATAAGCCCGCTGGCCGGGCTGCTTTCTGCTGCACTTTTACTGACCGGTTGCTTCAACGAGGCCGATAAAACCCCCAAAAACAGCGGGGATGCGCGCCTGCGTCTGGCGATGTTACAACCGCCGCGATCAGGCCTGACGCCGCTCAGCGATGATGCGTTCAAACTTTCGCGCTGGAGTACGGCAGAAACGCTGGTCGTTCTCGATAAACTCGGTGAAGCGCAACCGGCGCTGGCGACAAAATGGCAGCAGACCGGTGAAAACAGTTGGCGGTTCGAACTGCGCCCTGATGTTAAATTTCACGACGGCACCGCGCTGGATGCGGCCACTGTCGTGAACGCGCTGACCGTTGCAGCGCACGCGGCACCCAAACCTCGCATTCTGGATGGCGTGCAACTGACCGCCGCTGCCGACGGCGAACGGGCGGTGATCGTCACCACGGCACAGCCGGATCCGCTGCTGCCACAGCGTTTATCCAGCCCGCAGCTGGCGGTGTTATCACAAAAAGCCTACAGCGCCAGCGGCGTGGTAGATCCGCGTCATACCGGCTCCGGCCCGTTCGAACTGGTGCAGGTCAACGGCACCAGCAGCGCGCGCCTCGAACGTTTCGATGGCTACTGGGGTGAAAGCGCCAAAGCCAGCGGCATCGACGTCAGTTTTGTGCCGGACGGTACCGCCCGTGGCGCAGCTCTGCGTACCGGCACGGCGGATATTGTCGAAGCCATTCCGGTTTCGCAGGCGCCGTTGCTCGATCAACGCTTAATCCACGAAGTGCCGATGCCACGCACCAATACGCTGTATCTGAATACGAAGTCTGGCGTGATGCAGGATCCGTCGCTGCGTGCCGCCGTACGTGATGCGATAAACCGTCAGCAGCTGGTGGATAACATCTACGAAAAACGCGCCGACGTGGCGCAGGGATTGCTCGGCCCGGCGTTACCCTGGGCGGCGCAGCTGCGACAACCGGTGAGCGCGCCGGTGACCGCGCGTAAACCGGCGGGTGAAACCATCACGCTGGCGACCTTCAGCGACCGTGCCGAACTGCCGGAAGTGGCGGTGTATCTGGCGCAGCAGCTGACCGCCGCCGGTTTTAACGTCAAACAGGTGGTGCGCGAATATTCACAAATCGAGACCGATGCGCTGGCGGGTAAATTCGACGCCTTTATTCTGTCCCGCGCCACAGTGCTCGATTCCGGCGATCCGGTAGCGTATTTGTACAGCGATTTTTCCTGTAAAGGCTCATTTAACATCGCCCAGCTTTGCCGCCCGGAAATCGATCAGGCGCTGCAACGTGCGTCGGTCATTCCGGCCGGCGTTGAACGGCGCAAAGCCATTATGCAGGCTGAAAACCTGATCCTCGCCACCGATGCCGCCATTCCTATGTTGCACGAGCGCGTCATTCAGGGTGAAGCCGCTAATGTGCGCGATGCCGTGCGTGATCCGCGTGAACGCACGCTGATCAATGCCGCAACACAGCGCGTGGAAGAGACCGACTGATGAGTGAGTCCCTGTATTGCCGCACCTGCGCGGGGGTCAGCCGTTTTCGTCAGAGCCAGCCGAAGACGTTGTTGCCACTGCTCTCCCGCCTGCTGACGCTGGCCGCGATTGTGGTGCTGATCGGCCTGCTGCCATGGCTTTCCGGCACCGATCCGGCGCTGTCTTTGCTTCGTGCCCGCTCCGGCGATCAGGAAGCAACGGCGGAGACACTGAACGCGATCCGCCTCTCGCTCGGGCTGGATCAGGGGCCGTGGCACGCGCTTGTACACTGGCTCAGCGGTCTGTTACGCGGTGATGCCGGGATATCGTGGGTATCGGGAATGCCAGTGTTGCCTGGCATGTTACGGGCAACCGGAGTTTCACTGACGCTGATGGCGTCGTCGGCGCTGGTGGCGATGATCATTGCATTGTTGCTCTGTGCGGGAACGCTTAAGCGTGGATTGCAGGGCGGTACGCCGCGTCCGGCGGGTTTTCTGGCGGCGCTGCTGACTGCGCTGCCAGAGTTTTTACTGGCTTCACTGTTGCTGATCGTCGGTGCGGTCTGGCTGTCGCTTTTTCCACCCTACGGCTGGCTCGGCTGGCATTACGCCGTGCTGCCCTCGCTGGCGCTGGGTTTGCCTGCGGGCGGCTACCTCGGACGTATTTATTCCGATGCACTGACCGGCACGTTTAACGAAAGCTGGCTGACGACGTGGAGCGTGCTCGGCATCAAACGCCGCCACACGGCGCTGGCGGTCATCATGCGCGCACTGCCGGGCGTGATGCCGTTAACCGGTCTGGTGCTGGTGGCGCTGACAGGTGGTGCTGTCGCGGTAGAAAAAGTGTTCGCCATCCCCGGTCTTGGTCGCGCTACGCTCGGCGCAGCCGCAGCCGGTGACTTACCGGCGTTGCAGACCGGCGTGTTGATCCTGCTGCTGCTGGCGTCCGTCACCGGCATGCTGGCAGGCGGCGCACGACGGTTGTTGCTTGGACGTGCGCTGTCGCTCGGCGCTGTGCCGGTTCCGGTGCAGGCCGCGCCAGCGCATAAACAACGGGCGTGGATCCCTTTGCTGTGTCTGGCAATTCTGGTGGCGATGGTGATTGCCGGTTTACCGCGCGACCCGCTGACGTCCGGGTATCTGCGTTTACAGCCGCCGTCGCTGGCGCTGCCTTTCGGGGCGGATGCGATGGGGCGTGACCTTCTTGCCCGCGTCGCGCACGGCACGCTCAATACCTGCTTACAGGCGCTGGCCGTATCGTTAATGTGTCTGGTTATTGGCATGGCCGTCGGTGCTTTCCCGCGGGCGATGACCGGTCCTATCGAAGTGACCAACGCGCTACCGCCGGTGATCGCCGGATTAGTGGTCGCTGCGGTCAGCGGCCCGACCGCGACCGGTGCGATTATCGCAGTTACGGCCGTCAGCTGGGCCCCGCTCGCCGCGCATACCGCCGCGCTGGTGGCAGAAATTCAGGCGCGTCCTTATATGAAAATGCTGCCGGTGGTGGGCACGGGGACGTTACGCCGCACGGTATTTTATGTGCTGCCTGCCCTCTCCGGCCCCTTACTGCGCCACGCCATGTTACGCCTGCCGGGCATCGCTCTGGCGCTGGCATCACTCGGCTTTCTGGGGCTGGGCGCACCGCCGCCTGTGCCGGAATGGGGGCGCGTTCTGGCTGAAGGGATGCCCTATATCGAACGCGCCGGATGGAGCGTCTTGGCTCCTGCCGTCGCGCTGGGCGTGTTATCGGTCATGGCGGTCACGCTGAGCAGCCTGAGAGGGAAAAAATCCGCCGCCGCACATTGAACCGTTATCTGAATCGCTAAATCGCGCTAAGCTGTCGGCTCGATTTTTTAACGGGTGACAGGAAATGGATGCGCGTAAACCGCTGGACGGCTTCGCCAGCAGTGTAATGGTGGTGTTGTGTGTAATCTGGGGCGTGCAGCAGGTGGCTATCAAAAGTGCCGCCGCTGACATCACGCCGTTATTGCAGGTCGCGCTGCGCTCCGGCATCGCCGGACTGGCGGTACTGATTTTGTTGCTGGTGCGCCAGCGTAAAATTCCTTTCAGCGCCGAAAATATCGGCCCCGGTTTGCTGGTCGGCCTGCTGTTTTCCATCGAGTTTATGTTTGTCGCCGAAGGCCTGCGGTTCACCACGGCGGCGCACATGGCCGTATTCCTGTATACCGCGCCAATCTTTGCCGCACTGGGGCTGCATTTTCTGGTACCGGAAGAAAGGCTGAGCGGGCTGCAATGGTCAGGCGTGGGCGTAACGTTCATTGGCGTGATTGTAGCGTTTCTGTTTGGCAGTCACGCCACGAATTCACCGCAGGCCAGCAACATGCTGCTCGGCGATTTCTTCGGGCTGCTTGCCGGAGCATTCTGGGGTATGACTACTCTTGTGGTGCGCCGCAGTAAACTTTCCTCAGGCAGCGCGACCATGACACTGTTCTATCAGCTGGCAGGCGCTTTCGTGCTGCTCGGCGGGCTGGCGGTGCTGACTGGCCAGACCCACTTTCATCTCACGCCGGTGTCGGTCACCAGCATGGTGTTTCAGAGCGTGGTCGTTACCTTCGCCAGCTATCTTGCCTGGTTTAGCCTGATGCGCCGATATCACGCCTCAAGACTGGGGATCCTGTCATTTATGACACCGGTGTTCGGCATTATCGCCGGTGTTGTTTTCCTGCACGAACCACTGAAGGTGAATTTCATTATCGGTGCCCTGCTTATTATGCTCGGCATTTTGACGGTCAGCGCCGAAAGCGTGTTGAAGCAGTGGGTGGCGAAGCGACGCGGGTGAGCCGGAAGGAGCAGAGCGATTAACGCATCGTAATGACGCATGAATTTTTAAGGTGAAACGTTTGAAGAACGCCAGAACGCATCTGGCGCTACTAGAAAGACCGGCGGATGTGCTGGCGGAAATTATGGAATCTCTATAAATCTTTCATCGCTCAACCGGGGATAGTTGGCGACCGGTCTGGTCGCTCAACCCGGACAGAACTCTCGTTTAGTGAACGCTTTTGGCGAAGTTATTTAGCCAGGAGTTCTTTTCGCACGATTTCTGCCCCTGCGCTTAACGCATCAAGCTTGCCTCTTGCAACTGAACGAGGTAATGGGATCATCCCGCAGTTGGTGCAAGGATAGAGCTTGTCGGCATCGACAAACTGCAGGGCTTTTCGAAGCGTCGCCGCGACTTCTTCTGGGGTTTCGATGGTATTAGTCGCCACGTCAATGGCGCCCACCATCACCTTTTTCCCGCGAATAAGCTCCAGAAGCTCTATCGGAACATGAGAGTTTTGACATTCCAGTGAAATAATATCGATATTCGATTTTTGCAGTTTTGGAAAAATCTCTTCGTATTGTCTCCACTCTGTCCCGAGCGTTTTTTTCCAATCTGTATTGGCTTTGATGCCATAGCCGTAGCAAATGTGTACCGCAGTTTCACATTTAAGCCCTTCAATGGCTCTCTCTAACGTGGCAATCCCCCAATCATTCACCTCATCGAAGAAAACATTAAATGCGGGCTCATCAAACTGGATAATATCGACACCCACGGCCTCTAATTCTTTGGCTTCTTCGTTGAGAATTTTAGCAAATTCCCAGGCCAGCTTTTCGCGGCTTTTATAATGATTATCATACAGCGTATCAATCATCGTCATCGGCCCTGGCAGAGCCCATTTAATAGGTTGACGGGTTTGCTGGCGTAAAAATTTGGCATCTTCAACAAAAACGGATTTTTGGCGACTTACCGGGCCAATGACTGTCGGTACACTGGCTTCATAGCGATTACGAATTTTAACCGTCTCACGTTTTTCGAAATCAACGCCGTTGAGATTCTCAATAAACGTAGTGACAAAATGCTGACGCGTTTGCTCGCCATCACTGACAATATCAATACCGGCTTGTTGTTGATCTTCCAGGCACAAACGCAGGGCATCTTTTTTGCCGTCAATTAATTCCTGATCTTGCAATTTCCAGGGTGACCAAAGTACTTCAGGTTGCGCAAGCCAGGAAGGCTTAGGTAAGCTGCCAGCCGTCGACGTAGGTAATAACTTTTTCATTATGGATGACCTTGTAATTTTGTTAATCAAAGAACGGAATTAGCAGTCCACTGTTCAAGAACACGTTGGTATGGTTTGATGAAGTTTTCCTCAGTAAACCTCCCCTGCTCAATAGCTAATTGGCTACGTTCCTCTCGATCATAAACAATTCGCGTTAAAGAATAATCCTGGAAATTCAGGCTTGGCTGATACTCTTTTCCTGCTGCTGAATTAGCATTATAAATCTCAGGTCGGTAAATCTTTTGGAAAGTCTCCATCGTGCTGATGGTACTTATCAGCTCAAGATTAGTGTAATCACTGAGTAAGTCGCCAGAAAAATAAAAAGCCAGAGGCGCGACGCTATTTTCAGGCATGAAATAACGGGCACGTAATCCCATTTTTGAGAAATACTCATCAGTCAGGGAAAGTTCATCCTGCTGATATTCAATACCCAATACCGGATGTTCATTGCCCGTACGATAATAGGTGTTTTTACTTGAAACACTCAGACAAATGACCGGTGTTTTATTGAAATTGTCTTTATAAACATCTGAGTTTAGGAAGCATTTGAATATATTACCGTGGAATTCGCCAAAATTGTCCGGCAGGCTAAATTCAGTTTGTTTTTTATTGTGCTCTGGCAGTAATACGCTAAAATCAAAATCTCGTACATAAGAGGAAAAGTTATTTCCCACAATGCCGTCAAAGCGTTCGTTGGTTTTCTTATCAACAATATTGGTTTTCAATATTTCAATCACCGGGAAGGAATCGGCCTTTCCTTCAATGTGAATATTCAACTGAACAGTAATGATTTCCAGTTCGACTGAATAACGATCACCCTTCGGATTATCCCAATGTGCCAGGGAATTGAAGCGGTTATCAATCATCACCAGGGTGTTACGCAAGTTTTCCTGGCGCTTCTCACCCCTTGCCAGATTGGCAAAGTTGGTTGTAATACGCGTACTTTCCGAGGGGTTATAATTTTCGTCGAAACGAATGCTCTTAAGAGTAAAAGTAAATTCTTTATTCATTGTAATTTGACTTCCCGACTTCTGATATAAAACCTGATTTTATTGGTTGCTTTTCAGGGCTTCCCCGTTTTTTTGGTTTTTTAGCAGTCTTCATGTTTTATTAGGTTAACGACGATGTACAATTTATGCCTGAGTCGTTGATTGAGGAAAAGTGATTTAATTTCACTGAACATGAACGATATTCATGATCGGGTATAGGATCAGGATAGCGGCAGGGAGATGTTCAGCGTGACTCACTGAACACCTGTAGTAAAGCAATGAATAAGAGGATTGATGATGCTCTTAATCCCTAAAAGGGATAAAACCGCGATTTGCCCTCCCCGCTCCCCCATGTTCAAATACTCTTTTGCCCGTTTTCACAGAAGCGCCGATGAAAAAAAGTGAATTTATCGCTCAGGATCTGCTGAGCAAGATTTATCAGCACAGCGGATCACTCCCTGAAAAATTACCGCCGGAACGCCAGCTGGCAGAAGAGTATGGGGTTTCGCGTTTCACCGTGCGTAAGGCGCTGGAAAAAATGGTGAGCATCGGGGCGGTGCGGATCGTACAGGGCTCGGGGATTTACATTAATCCGGGCGTCAGCAGTAATCCGCTGGTATACAACTCGATCACTGAAAAGAAATTCACCGATATCAGTTTCAAAATGCTCGAGCTGCACAAACGGCGGCCGGACAAAGAAGAGCAGCAGGTCTTCGGATTAACCCGCGACGATTTTATCTGGGCATTCACCCGCTTGCGCCGCATTAATCAGCGCAATGTGCAGATCGAATACTCACGCATGCCAGCAGAGGGGTTTGCCGATCTGAATCAGACAACGATTGAGCATTCTATCCAGCAATACGTACTGAGCAAAGGCTATGCGATTTCGCATTCCCTCACCCGCTATCAGGCGGTGACGGTCAGTAAAGAGCAGGCGCAAACGCTCGGTTGCAAAAAAGGCATCGCCGCCATGCACATTACCAACAGAGGCATTTTGCAGGGCGGACGGGTGTATGCGTTCAGCGATATCGTAGATATCGATTATTCCTGCACTTACGTCATCCCGTTTAATCAGGACAATCTGGCCTTCCGCCAGACTTAAGGCGTGTGGATCACGCCGTTCGGCAGGCGGCTTTGCGTCCATTCATGCGGGCGATAGACCACCGGAAACTCATCCGCTGCCGACTGGTCAAAACCTACTCCGATCCCTACCTCTTCACTCGGATAAAAATAGCCGTTCTCCGGTGCCTGCGCGCCGGGGAAGACCTGCTGCGTATTCGCCGGATAGGCCACAAACTCCTGGATCGCAGCATTATGCAGATGGACGTTCAGATGCGTATTCACCGCAGCGCCGATGGGCGTCATGTCCGGCGGGCAATGCCACGCCAGCCGTACGCCGAAACTCTGGCAGAAATGCGCCAGTTTCAGCGCCGGGGTGATGCCGCCGATTTGCGAAACGTGGCAGCGGATGAAATCGATCCGGCGGTTGATAATCAGATCTCTCCACTCGGCCGGATTGTTAAACAGCTCGCCGGTCGCCAGCGGAACAGCGGTCTGGTTGCGGATCTGCGCCAGCCATTCGTTTTGATCCGGCGGCAGAATATCTTCGATAAAGTAAGGGCGATATTGCTCGACGGCTTTGGCGAACTGCACCGCCTGCTGCGGGAACAATCGTTCGTGAACATCGTGCAGAATGTGGAACTGATTGCCATATTTCTCACGCAGCGCTTTGAACATCGCCAGCGTGTTATCTATGTATTGATCCTGGTCGTAATACGCGCCTGCCGACGGTTCACGCGTGCTGTGGAAATCACGTGCATTACCGCCGTAAAAGCCCAGCTGGCAGCGGATGTGACGGTAACCTTCGGCCAGAAGACTGTCCACTTTCCCATAGAGTTCTTCCAGCGTTTCCCCGGCCGCGTGGCTGTAGGCGGTCACCGCATCTTTCGATTTACCGCCAAACAGATGATACAACGGCATATTCGCCAGTTTGCCTTTAATATCCCACAGCGCCATGTCAATGCCTGCGATAGCGTTGTTAATTACCGGGCCGTTGCGCCAGTAAGCGTTGACCATCATCATCTGCCACAAATCTTCGATATGATTCGCATCGCGCCCAACCAGCAACGGCTTAAGATATTCATCGACCATAAGTTTGACCGCAAGAGGGCGCTGCTGGAACGTCGCGCAGCCCAGCCCGAAAACACCGCCGTCGGTTTCAATTCTCACCACCACTAAATTATGGCGATCCGGGCGCGTAATCTGGCATTCAATATTAGTAATCAGCACAGGCTGCATGAGAAATCCTTAATACTTTTCATGATGAAAGTCTGACTTGCCAGCAGAAGAAAATGGCAAAGGAATATTCGTATTGAGGTTATTTCAACGTATTTTCATCCTGCTTGTAAACCTTAAATTAATGAATTTATTTTGGTCTGAAAGCGACACCAATAACGCATTAAAACCGTACCAATTTTACTTTTCTCGCTGATAGTGTGGCTTTGCAGTAATGTTATGTGATGGAGATCGGGTTTTATTGGTTTGTTTTTAAAAACGGGCGTCATTACACTTCATTCCCATCTGACAAAACCTTTCGTCACGGAGTTCCAGGGTGAATAAAGAAACAATGCAGTCAGTCATTAAACTGGTTGGCGGTGCAGAAAATATAAATAAAGTCTGGCATTGCATGACGCGCCTGCGTTTTGATTTAGCCGATGAAAATAAAGTCGCGTGGGAAGAGATTAAAAATCTGCCGGGCGTTTTAGGTGCACAAAGCCAAAGCAGCCAGGTACAGATTATCATCGGCCCAAAGGTCAATGTGTGGTACGAAGCTATCGTGTCACAGCTGGAACCGGTCGCCGGAGCAACAGGAAATGTTTCCACAAAAGGACGCAAAAGCCTGGTCTCGCTGTTTATGGACACAGTCTCCGGCGTGTTCGGGCCGATCGTTCCGGCCATCGCAGGTGCGGGGATGATCAAGGGGTTACTTGCCGGATTGATTGCGCTGAAAATCATTTCGGGAAAAAGCGAAACGGTGATGATCATTGATTTGATCGCCAGCGGTGTTTTCTACTTCCTGCCCTTCTTTCTGGCAGTCTCTGCCGCAAGGATTTTCAAGACCAACGAATATCTCGCCGCCGCGGTTGCCGCCTGCCTGATGTACCCGACGCTCATCGACGCCGCCAAAGCGCTGGCCAGCCATACCGCCGGCGCACCGACCGCGCTGTATTTTATGGATGTGCTGCCGGTTTCGGTCTTCAACTATTCGGCCAGCGTGATCCCGGTAATTTTCTCGGTACTGGCGCTGAGTTACATCCACCGTTGGGTGGATAAAATCATGCCGGACGTGCTGAAAACCGTTTTCACACCTACCCTGACGTTGTTTATTGCCGCGCTGGTTTCACTCACGGTTATCGGCCCGGCAGGGATTTACCTCGGTAAACTGCTGGCGTACGGGATCCAGGGATTATTTGACGTTTCGGCCGTGTTTGCGGGCTTTATCGTCGGGGCGATCCGGCCGGTGGCGATCCTCACCGGGATGCATCACGCTATGACGCCGATCGCGCTGCAAAACTTCACCGATCAGGGCTGGGACATGCTGATGCCAATGATGTTTATGGCCAACATGGCGATTGCCGGTTCAACCTTTGCGATTTACTTCCACGTCAAAACTCGCGAACAGAAATCCGTGGTACTTTCGGCGGCGATTTCAGGGCTGTTGGGGATCACCGAACCGGCGCTGTTTGGCGTACTGACGCGCTACAAAAAAGCGTTTATCGCGACGACCATCAGCAGCTCGGTGGCGTCGGCGTTCATCGCGTTCTTCGGGGTGAGATTGTACGGCTATATTCTGTCGAGCATTTTCAGCCTGCCCGCCTACATTGGCCCGTACTTTATCTATGTTCTGATGGGCGTGACGCTGTCTCTGGGGCTGTCATTTACGCTGACGTATCTGATGGTAGTAAAAGGAAAAGGCACCGAACAGACGGCGCCTCTGGTAAATCAAATACGTTAATGTGTTCAGGCCGCTGTCTGGGACGGAATAACCTCAGTCAGCGCCGAATCCTGAATACGGTTGGTCAGACGGCCAATGTTTTCAATTTCCACTTCGATGACGTCATCCTGATGCAGGAAGAGCGGAGGAACGCGGGTTTTACCTACGCCTCCAGGTGAACCGGTCATGATCACATCGCCCGGTGAAAGCTGAGTAAAAGTGCTGATATAAGCGATGATCTGCGGAATGGTGTGGATCATGTTGGCGGTGGTGTCGTCCTGCACCAGACGGTTATTCAGCCAGGTTTTAATTTTCAGATTCTGCGGGTCACCCACTTCATCCGCAGTCACCAGCCACGGGCCAAACGCGCCGGTGGACGGCCAGTTTTTCCCGGCGGTGTACCATTTATGCTGCCAGTCACGCACCGAGCCATCCATATAACAGCTGTAGCCCGCGATATGATCAAGCGCATCTTCCGCTGAAATGTTGCGGCCTGTGCGCCCGATAATAATCGCCAGCTCGCCTTCGTAATCAAACTCATTCGTCGATGCCGGTTTAATCACGATGTCGTTGTGCCCTACCTGAGAATCCGCAAAGCGGATAAACAACGTTGGCGCCGGATTCGTTTCGTTAAATTCTTTACGCTTTTCTGCGTAGTTCATGCCCACGCCGAAGATTTTGCCTGGACGGTCAATGACCGGCAGAAAACTTATGTCGTTCAACTGGAGATCGGCAGACAGTGCGACGTAGCCTTGCAATGAGTCGAGCGGATGATGCGCCATGAATTCGTTAATATCCCGGCATCCGGAGCGGAGGCCAACGTCGACGATGCCGTCAGCGTTAAGGATGCCAAAACTTTTTGTGTGTTCTTTATTGATGACGAAATTAACAATTTTCATAGATGCACTCAGATTCTTATTTTACTTAAAACAGGCGGATTCTTTGCCGCAAAAAAGGGCCACACATGGCCTGCGGTCTCGAAGATCGCGAGATTATTGACCCTGCCTCTCATGCCTTCTACTATATTTTTTTACCAAACCGATGAATTTCAGGAATACATGATAAATAACAGAGACCTGGACTACTTTGTGACGGCTGCGCAGATAATGAATTTGAGACTTGCGTCACAAAATTTAAATATAACTCAGCCCGCGCTTTCCAAATCTATCACCCGTCTGGAGAAAGAACTCAGCATAAAACTGTTCAAACGGGCAGGTCGCGGGCTGGAGCTCACCGAGGCGGGTCGCATTCTTTATCAGCGCGGTCTGGCGCTGCAAAGTTCGTATCATGAAATCACCGAAGTGATGAACGAACTAAGCAGCGGCGCGGGCGGTATTGTGCGCGTGGGTATTTCGGGTTCGTCTACCCAGTTCCTGTTACCGGAAATCTGCAAAATGTTGCAGTCGCAGGTGCCGAACATGAAGCTGGAAATTCAGATCGGCATGAACGACGTACTGTTCACCCTGCTGGAACGCCACGCGATAGATATTATTATTGGCCCGCTGGTGAATTACGAAAGCCCGGTCGTACAGATTCCGGTCACCGCCGACCGCGTGGTGGTCTGCGCCTCCAGTGACCATCCGCTGGCCGGCAAACCCACGTCTTTGCGCGAACTCAGCCGCTTTGGCTGGATCTTACCGGCTAAAACCGTATCGATGCGCCAGTGGCTGGACGGGATCTTTTACGAGAACCACTGCCCGCCGCCGGACGTCAAAGTAGAAATCAGCTCGCTGGCGTCCGTTCCCGGTTTGATCGCCAAAAGCGGATTGCTGAGTTTTCTCTCTGAAAATATTCTGGCGGAAGAAGAGTTTATTTCGCGTCTGATCCGCATCGATAACGATCAGCTGGTGATGGAGCGCCGCGTAGGGATCACGTGGCTGGAAGGAGCATTTCTATCACCCGCCACGCAGAAAGTGATCGAAGTGACTAAAGCCGTCGGCAAGAAAATGCAGATGGAAAGCCGCCGGGTATTGGAGGAATAACCTCCTCACCGGCGCGGGGTAAAATGAATCAGACCAGATGGCAGGCCACGCGGTGGCCGCTTTCAACTTCACGCAGCACCGGAATTTCCGCACGGCAGCGTGCGGTTGCCAGCGGACAGCGGGTGTGAAAACGGCATCCATCAGGCGGTCTGGAGGGATCCGGAATTTCACCGCTGACCATTGCCGCCGGTTCGCTGTCAGGATCAAGGGTCGGCACCGCGGCCAGCAGCGCCTGCGTGTATGGATGTAAAGGCTGGCGAAACAGCGCGTCACGGCTGGCGGTTTCCACCAACTGGCCGAGATACATCACCGCCACATCATCACAAAGATGCTCAACCACGCCCAGATCGTGGGAGATGAACAAAAAGGTTACACCGTGATCGTCACGTAAATCCGAGAACAGATTAATGATCTGTGCCTGGATCGACACATCCAGCGCAGAAATGGGTTCATCGGCAATAATAAATTCCGGTTGCAGGATCAGCGCGCGCGCAATGCCGATACGCTGGCGCTGACCTCCAGAAAACTCATGCGGAAAGCGATTGTAATGCAGCGGCGACAAACCGCAGATCTTCATCACCTCCAGCACTTTGTCGCGCAGTGCCGCGCGCGTACACAGCTTGTGTTCCAGCATGGCTTCGCCAATGGCATCACCGATACGGATCCGCGGGTTCAGCGAACTGTACGGATCCTGAAATACCAGCTGGATTTTTGGCCGCAGCGCTTTCAGCTGTTTGGGTTTCAGCAGCTGCAGATCTTCGCCGCGAAACCTCACGCTGCCCGCCGTTTTGTCATACAGGCCAAGCAACGTGCGCCCGACGGTGGTTTTGCCACTGCCGGATTCTCCCACCAGGCCGAAGATCGTGCCTTTGCGGATGTTAAAGCTGACGCCATCCACCGCGCGTAGCTGGCCGGTTTTCTGCCCGAAGAGGCCATCGCGGATCGGAAAATGTTTTTTCAGACCCTCGACTTGAATCAGATATTCCACACTCATGGCTGCAACTCCCTGCTTTTCATTTTATTCGCCGGACTCAGTCCGCTGTAAAAACACGCGGCCTGACGCGTCTGTCCTTCCAGCGGCGGAATGCCCTGACGGCAGCGGTCTGTCGCACGGTCACAGCGATCGGTGAACGCGCAGTACGGCGGCAGTGCGGCCAAATCAGGCACCTGACCGGGGATGGAATATAACCGGCGGCGACGTTCGCCTGGCGTCGGCCTGGAGGCAATCAGCCCCTGCGTGTACGGATGCAACGGGTTACGCAGCACTTCAGCCGTCGCGCCCTGCTCAACGATTTTACCGGCGTACATCACCACCACGTGGTCGGCCATCTGCGCGATCACACCTAAATCATGGGTGATCAGCATCAGCGCCATATGATGGCGCTGTGCCTGTTCGCGCAATAAACGCAGGATCTGCGCCTGCACGGTGACGTCCAGCGCGGTCGTCGGTTCGTCAGCGATGAGCAGCTGCGGTTTGCAGCTCAGCGCCATCGCTATCATGATGCGCTGCAACATACCGCCGGATAGCTGATGCGGATAACTCTTCATCAGGCTTTCGGCGCGCGCCAGCCCGACGTCGGTAATCATTTGCGTCGCCAGCGTCCACGCCGAACGCGGTGACTCACCCCGATGGCGGATCAGCGGCTCGACCAGCTGTTCGCCAATCGTCAGCACCGGATTCAGCGCCGTCATCGGTTCCTGAAAGATCATCGCCAGCTGATTGCCGCGTAAATCGGCCATTTGAGACGGACGCAATTTAAGCAGGTCACGCCCCTGAAACAAGATTTCGCCGCCGTCGATGCGCGCCGCCTGAGGCGGTAACAGCCCCATCAACGACATGGCGGTGACACTTTTGCCGCAGCCAGATTCGCCAACAATGCCGACGATTTGCCCGGCCTTAACGTCGAACGTAACGTCCTGCACCGCACGCACGCGCCCCTGATCGCTGGAAAACGAGAGAGAAAGCTGATTGAAACGGATCAACGGCTGAGTCATTTTTTGCTCCGTTTCATTTTAGGATCGAGCGCATCACGCAGGCCATCACCCAGTACGTTAATGGCTACCACGGTGATGAAAATCGCGATACCCGGTGGCATCCACAGCCACGGACGGCGCTGGAAGTCGATCAGGCTATTGGCCGCGTCCATCATATTTCCCCACGACGGCGTCGGCGGCACCACACCCAGACCCAGATAGCTGAGCGCCGATTCGCTGAGGATGGCATTTGCGACGGCCATCGTGGCCATCACCACCAGAATCGGAACCGTATTCGGCAATAAATGGCCGAACAAGCGACGGCGCGATGACAGGCCGAGCACCTGCGTTGCCAGCATAAAATCACGTTCGCGCAGTGACAGGATCTGGCCGCGAACCAGACGCGCCAGCTTCGGCCACTCAAGCAAGCTAAGCATGACAATCACCATGTAGACCCGTGAATCCGGCGAGAAATCCAGTTCCGACAGCATCGCGCCCATCACAATCAGTAACGGCAGGCTCGGAATAGTCATCACCAGATCGGCAAAACGCATAATGATTTTATCCGCCACGCCGCCGAGATAGCCGGACACAGCGCCCAGCAGATAGCCGAGTGACACCGAAAGCAACATCGTCAGCAGCCCAATGATCAGCGAGATGCGCCCCGCCAGCAGCAGACGCGTGTAAACGTCACGCCCGAGAAAATCCGTCCCCAGCCAGTGCTCCGCATTGGGGGCTTTATTAATCATCAGGGCATCAGTGGCATCATCCCGCCACGGCGAAAAGTAAGGGCCCACTACGCACCAGACCGCCATCACCAGAAGTAAGATCAGGCAAAACATCGCCAGCCGGTTTTCGCGCAGTGCCTTCCACGCCTGATGCCAGGGTGACGGTGTCACTTGTGCCATCGCCGGGATTTGTGCGTCGCGCAGGCGGCGTTGAGTTGAAAATAGCGATCCGAACATCACGACCTCACACGGATACGTGGGTCAGCCCACGCGTAAAGTACATCGGCAATCAGATTGCCCAGAATGGTTAATACCGCCAGAAAGAGCGTGAATCCCATCAGCACCGGGTAATCCCGCGCCGCCAGCGAATCAATATGAATGTGCCCCGCTCCCGGCCAGTTAAAGACTTTCTCGGTGATTAGCGCACCGGAAAATAGCCCAGGCAGCTCGAAGCCCAGCAGCGTGATGATCGGCAACAGCGCATTGCGCAGCGCATGTTTGAGAATGACCGTGCGTTCACGCAGCCCTTTGGCACGTGCGGTGCGGATGAAATCCATACGCACGACATCCAGCATACTGGCGCGGAAATAGCGCGTCAGGCTGCCCGCCTGCAACATCACCAGCGCAACCACCGGGAGCACCAGATGCGCCGCCACCTGCATCACCCAGGCCCAGCCCGTGGCATCGCTGCCGGTGTTAGTCATTCCGCCGACCGGCAGCCAGTGCAAATCCACCGCAAACCATTTAATCAGCAGCAGACAGAGGAAAAATGTCGGAAAGGACATTGCGGCGAAAATCACCACGCTGACCACATGATCAAACAGAGAATAGGGTTTCATCGCCGAGACAATGCCAACTGCCAGTGCAATCCCCCAGTACAGAACCATCGCGATAGTCGCCAGCAGGAAGGAGTTCCAGATGTACTGGTTCAGAAGCTGGCTGACGGGGATCTGATATTGCAGCGAGAACCCGAGATCGCCCTGTAACAGATGCCTAAGCCAGCGCAAATAGCGGCTGAGTAAAGGCTGATCGAGGCCGTATAACGCTTTCAACTCGGCAGCGCGTTGTGCCGTAAGGGTAATATTTCCGTCGATGAAATCGCCCGGCGTTTTGGCAAACAGCATAAAGATGAGCAATGAAGCGAGGAACAACATCGGAATGGTTTGAAGCAAACGACGCAGAATGAAATTTCTCATGACTTTCTCATTGAAGCTGCCGGTAAAAACCGGCAGCAACGTGATTTTGATTATTTGACGATTTTGACATCCGGCAGACTGCCGGTCAGACCGTTATAGATGTCCGGTTTGAAGCCGGTCACGCGGGCGCTGCTGGCCGAAAGAATCTTACGGTTACCGAGCAAGATCACCGGAGGATCATTAGCCAGCACCTTATAGAGTTCATGATAAATCGGCTTACGTTTTTCGATATCCAGCGTGGCGTTCCCTTCGTTGATAAGCTTATCCACTTCAGCATTGTGATAACCCTGAACGGCAGCCTCGGTGCTGTAGAAGTCCCATACGCCATCGTGTGGATCGTTCAGCGTACTGGTGCTGAAGGACGCCAGATCGTAGTTACCGGCCTTGCGTTGTGACATCAGCGCATTGAAGTCCACCACCTGAGGTTTCAGCAGCACACCAATTTTCTGATAATCCTCTTTAGCGATCGGGATCAGCGCATCGTTCAGCACTTTTTTGCTCACCAGCAGCGTCAGTTCCAGACGTTTGCCGTCTTTTACACGGATGCCGTCGCCGCCGGTTTTCCATCCCGCTTCATCGAGCAATTTCTTCGCCTGCGCCGGATCGAATTTATACGGGTTCACACCTTCTGTGTTGTAAGCCCAGGAGATCGGCGAAATCGGCTCGATAGCGACAGTACCGTAGCCCTGATACACCACGTCGATCAGTTTCTGACGATCCAGCCCGTAAATAAGCGCCTGACGCACTTTCGCATCCTGCAAAGCCGGGCGTTTTAAATTGAATTCAATCTTGCTGTAATCGCTGGATCCATACAGGTTGATGTTGGCAAAGCCGAGTAACTTCAGCTGTTCGATATCATCCGGACGGGAAGTGAACGCATCGTAATCGGTATCGCCGGTCTGGAATAACTGGAAGTTAGTCGATGGATTAGTGACACGATAGATGAAGCGCGGGGTTGGCGGGACGCCACGGTAGTAATTAGTATTAGCGTGGAAACGGATCTCCTGCCCCGGAATGTATTTATCATAGACATACGGACCGTTACCGAGCGGTTTGCCATGAAGCGTGCGCAGGTAATCGAGATTTCCACGCTGATAGTCTTTGCCGTAATACGCTTTCGACAGCACCGGGCCGCCGATCTTTTGCAGCGTGGTCGCACCGGGCTGGGTAGTTGTAACTTGCAGGGTCAGCGGATCCACCACTTTCAGGCCGCTGACTCTGTCAGCTTTGCCTTGTTTGTAATCATCACCACCTGCGATGTGTGCCAGCGTGATATCCGTGTCACCGTCATATTTCGGGTCATATAGCACGGTCAGGGTGAAAGCGACATCCTCTGCCGTCAGCGGTGAGCCATCGCTGAATTTCAGGTCCGGTCGCAACTTGATGGTGTAGGTTTTACCGTCCGGGCTCACCGTCCAGCTTTCAGCCAGGCCGGGAACCAGCTTGCCCTGACTGTCCCAGTCGACCAGCCGAGCGAAGATAACGTTAGTGACGTTCTCGTCCCACCCATTTACAAAGAAGTACGGGTTGAAAATCCCCTGCGGTTCGGAGATCCCAGCTATTACGGTGTCGGTGCGCAGTTTTGCAGAAGCAGGTACCTGACTGGCATCGGTCGCTGGCGTGATGCCTTCTTTGAGCACGTCATCAGCAAATCCAAAAGAAGAAAACATTACGGCACTGGCCAGTAATGCGATTTTAAAAGAATTCGGTACTGTAGCCAAAAGACATCCCTCATCAATATGTGTGCATGCAGTTTACAAAACATGACGAAGAGTAAGGTTGGGGTTTGTCCTTGTCTAACAACGAAAAAATATGGCTTATAGCTTTTGGAGAGATTGCTTTAAAAGTCGCCAAAACGGTTATGTGGAAACTTTTCCTGATCACACCCAGTAAGTACTTACTAACTCCTTGGCACTGAGAAGCAGCGGATCCGAAGAAACAGACCGAATAAGACGGTGGGATCTCGGGCAATAAAAAACGGCGTATCTCGTGAAAGATACGCCGTGATTACTGATTCAGCAGTAAGGCGACTACGCGACAGCTTTCTTGCTACGGGCGCTGACTTCGGAGAGGATCTCTTTTTGTTTGTTCTTCTCGCCAATCATCTTGTACCAACCTGAAAGTTTGCGCAGATCCGGTAATGTCGCTTTCTCATCCACATCGTAAGCACTTAATTTATCGCGATACTCTTCAAAGATAGCGATACAGCGCCGCGCCCACTCGCCTTCCAGCGCAGAGCCCGCAACAGCACGCGGACGGCGTGGTAACCGCGGACGCAGTGGTTTACTGGCCTCTGGTGTGGATTCATCCACGTAGGCGAACTTGATGGACATGACCGTTCTGCCCTGCTTCACCGGTTCCCAAACCACGGAGATATCCGTGTTGGCATTGATCCGGTTAATCGTTGGCTCCAGCAGCTTCTGGCGGAAGTCACGATAATCCTCATATTTGCCCGCCAAACCGGCCTTCTCGCGCATCCAGTTAAGATCCAGGGTCACTTCAATAGCTTTACCGCTGCGGCGTCCGTAGAGGTTCTTAGCTTTGATTAGCCAGCCATACAGGCGAACGGAGAAAGGGGTATCGAGTTTTGCAATGTTGGCAAAATTCAATTTAGTAAAAGATTCTTTGAGTTCATAGAGATACGGCGCAACATCCTGCCCAAACCTCAGTACCACCGCGCTATGATCGTCGCTACTGACGTATTCAAGACGCGAGAACCAGGACAATTGCACGGTACGTACCTTGCCGGTTTTGACGTCCGGTTTGTAGATCGTCACCGGTTTTTTCATCAGGCTTTCCGCCGCTTCGCGCAGCTGCCGGTGGCTGCTGGTCGGGTTTACCCCGTAGATACGCTGATAATCCTGAGGAAAAAGACGGTACAACGTGTCTGGTTGCGGTTTCCTGCTATCAATTTGTGCCAGAGCCAGGTTCAGCAGGCGCATTTCATCCAGAGTGACGCTGTAAGCGCCTTCCAGAAGATCGTTCCCCTGAACTACGGTCAGTTTATTCAGTTCCATGTAGCAGGATCCATAGGTGGAAAGTAGGTAAATTATTCCACATAAAAAATACTAACGTAAAGTAAAAACAGGTGTTATTTACTCATTAAATTTCAATAATTTAAGTGAGGATCGAAAAAGATGGATCAGGAAAAATCTCCACATATTGATTTCAGAACGACTGAGGATCCTTTTTTTAACATCTTGGATCATGACTCTTTTTACAGGAAATCACTCCACATATACCATCGACGATCATTTTTGACGTTCGCGGTTATTCTTCATCGTGGAAAGATAAAATTTTCCCAGATAACAGAAAATCACTCCACATAAGTGCCCTGAGTGCTGATTAATCATACGTAGTAGTTTTGAGATCGGCATCTCACTTTTTCGGAATTGCCGAAAGTGCCCTATCCACGAAGCTGAACAGGAAAAATCTCCACCTATTTCTCACTGAGGGATCAGATAATCTTTCCACATATCGCGAAAAGCAATCGCATGATCAGGAAATCTCTCCACATTGGTTTTTGGCAGGATCACAGAAAATGTCTCCACGTATCCCCCAGCTTGTGGATCAGGAAATCTTTCCACTTATGTGAGCGGAACTCTTCATCGGATCGAATTTATCTAACATCAATAACGTTAAGAGATCAGGTAATGTCTCCACATATGCAGATGTGACAATGTCACTTAAACAAGTAAAATATTGATTTAAAATGATTAATCAACTTAACGTCTCCTCTCTATGGAATAAGTTGATCAGATAATTCTTCCACATAAGAGAACTTAGCGATCAGATAATCTTTCCACATATGCACTTTTACTGTGAAAGTGATGAAGCAGATTTGCCAGACATAGCGCGATCACGATTCAAAAGTGACAGTTGTGGCATCACGTGACGCTGTCACAGGAAATTCTTCCACATATGGAATAACTCAGGTGATCAGGAAATCCCTCCACCTTGGAGAAAAAGTGTTTTCTGACGGTAAGTTAGCGAAGAAATGGCTAGAATGGGCGTAGGATTAGCGTATCAGACAGGATATCCACAGGAAATCTCTCCACGTCGATAATCTTCTGATCCCTAAAGAGTTTATCCACAGGAAAAAACTCTACATTGACCATGAAAAGGATCCACATCCAACAGGAATGATCTCCACCCCAGACAGGAAAACCCTCCACAATAAAGCGTGTAACCTATTAATAAATAAGGTTAAAAATGCCCCTTAAAGAGAAAGATCTAAACTTTAAAAAGAAACAAAACATTATTTGATCTTGGGATCTTCTTTAAGTCTGGTAGGGTCTTTGGGGAAATATCGAAGCGCAAAATATTGCTTATCTGGCAAAGGGTTAGTGCGGTATTTGCCAGAAACGGGCCTGCTTTGGCCCGCTTCTGCTCAAGATCAGTGACTCACGAGCGTTCGTTATTGATAAGCCAGCCCTGGATCAACTCAGTCAATACGTCTTTCATCTCGCGATCCTGTAGGAAGCAGCTGGTTTTGAAGCGGCGATGCAGCTCTTCATCAATGTTGGTCTGCAATTTTTTCACGGAAGCAGGTGGCTTCGCTACAGCGTCCAGTGCTGTAGTCAGTTGTCTGTGCTGCCCAAGTTTCATTTTCATTTCAACAACTCCGTAATTTCTTTTGTCATGATTTCAATCTCGCCCTTCGCGTTACCATCCGTTGTATCGAAAACAGTGCCCCCGTCCATCATCGTACGTATGTAAACCTGGCGCTGAGTCGTGCCGGTACGTAGTGCAGGAACGCCTGTATCAGCAATCGAGGCTTTAAGTACTTCCAGCATCTTAGCGGATGCGACCTTTTTAGTGATCAAGAAACGCGCTATCACCGGCTGCAAGTTTTCGCGTGCCTCCACGACGGCTAGAATAGCGCCACAGGCGGCAAAATCTAAAGGTGACGGTGTCACGGGGATCAGCACCAAATCACTGACCATGACAGCGGCCGATGAAATTGCTGAAATTGCGGCTGCTCCATCAATTACCACGTAATCATATTCTTTCAATTGCTTACGTACGGTATAGACTTCTTTTTCAGAGGCGGCTTCCGCCAGATCGAACTGACATTTGCTATCGTCGTACCAGTTGCTGATACTTCCTTGTGGGTCGGTATCGACCATCACGACCTTATGGCCTTGTCTCGCAAGACAGGTAGCAATGTTAATGGACGTCGTGGTCTTCCCTACCCCGCCCTTCCCGTTGAGGAAGGAAATAATTTTCGCTGCCATAACACCCTCTTGATGAAGCGTTCGGTGAGTTACTCGCATCCTAAAATTCTGAGATTTCAGGATACAAAAAGTTTGTAATCTTAGGATTATGAGATTTCTAAATCCATGAATCATAGGATTGAGCTGCTACTATAAGGTTTGCATCCGAGGATTTCAATATTTAAGGATTATTGAATTATAAAATCCTGTGATTCAAGGATTATGTAATCTTTTTTTATCATAGGTAGTTGTGAGGTATGGGTATGAATTTGATGTGTAGTGTGGATTTCAATATGGGGGATGTTTCAATCCTGAGATTAGGAGATTAGGAGATTAGGAGATTAGGAGATTAGGAGATTAGGAGATTCAGTAAACCTCGTTATCCCATCATTCGAGAAGTTCAACGTTATGTGATTCTGGAATTCCAGGATTGCTAGATTCAGAGATGCTATGATTTTAAAATCTTCTTTTCCTCTGATCCTATCCGCTCGAAAATGAGTATCGTCAAACAGCATTCAATAAATTTACTGGACAAGGCAGATCGCCCACATAAAATCTCACCATCTCACCATCTCACCATCTCACCATCTCACCATCTCACCATCTCACCATCTCACCATCTCACCATCTCACCATCCTAAGAGTTAATGAGTATTGAATCATTAAATTGTAGAAGTGTATGATTCTTAGGTTCTGGAATCACCGAATCATTCAGTCAACGATTCTGGGATTTTGTAATTATAGGATTCTGTGATTAGCGCATGCAGTGCGTCAGGATTATAGGATGTGGTGATTCGGTGAATATGGTATCACGGGATTCACAGGGCGAATGATAATTATCTCTGGATTCCAGAATCCCCGCATAAGGGATGATTCAAAGATTCTGAGATTACAATGACAAAGTGTAAATTTTTTTGCTATGTGTCTTTAAAGAGATGAAGAAGATGATTTTAGGATTACATGATTACATAAACATCCCATAATCCTGGGATTATTATGATCTATCTCATCATGGGGTTTCGTAATTATAGTAATAATATCAATGTGTTATAAGTAATTATGTTTTATAAATCATAAGATCACAGGATTCTGTTCTGACAGCGGATTCTCATTAACAGAAGACTAATCCGGTAATCATAGGATTTATATTATGGGATTATGCAATCCTGAGATTCAATTATCAGTATTTAGTAAGTGCCAGGATTGTAGGATTCTGTCATCCCAAGCTGGGATGATTCTGAAGAGAGAAGATACAATCCCTATGAGATTCCAAGCTTATGGGATTATAGGATTGACTCAAAGGGTGGATTAGGAATCACAGGATTTATGGATTATTTGATTTATGGATTATTGGATTCGGAGATTCATGAATCCTGATGTGGCAGAATTACAGAATTACAGAATTACAGAATTACAGAATTACAGAATTACAGAATTACAAGATTGCAGGAGGCATCGCTATGACACCTCCAGAGATTTTATTGTGTCCCATATCTAAAGCCTGAAGATAATCGGCAGGCTGGGGAATAAAACGTCAGTGCCCAATATGATGTTTGGTACCCCTTAAGGTTAAAGCCGATTCACAATCTTGCAGGTCTCCACCCACCGTAACCGCATTTACATTCGCTATTGCCCTTTGGGGTTTCATCCTTCGCTTTAGTGAATCAACGATATGTCCAAAAGCCGCTTCGATATCTTCTTCAGCCACGCATCCATAACCTAGCAATAATCCCCGCCGTGGAGCAGGGCGCAGGTAGTAAGCAGAAAGCGGCCGGGTGAGCACATTTTTTTGTTCGAGCTCTGCACTCAGAGTCACATCGTCAATTGAATCCGGTAAGGAAAGAATCAGATGTAACCCGGCGTTACTGTTTTCGCACATAAATTCCTGGCCGAGTTCTTGCTCGATCAATCGCGTCAATGCGCTACGGCGCTTGCCGTAAATCAACCGCATGCGGCGGATATGCGCGGCGTAATGCCCTTCACGAATAAACTCCGCCAAAGTCAGCTGCGTCAGCCCGTTCCCCCCACGATACAACTCGGAGTGCGCGATTTTCAGTCGGGACGCCAGCGGACGCGGCAAAACGACGTAGCTGATACGCATTGCGGGATACAATGTTTTGCTAAACGTTCCGATATAAATGACCGGCGCATCGCTGGTCAGCCCCTGAAGTGCGGGGATGGGGCTGCCGGAATAGCGAAACTCGCTGTCGTAATCATCTTCTACCACCCAACTGCCTTGCAGCGCAGCCAGCGCGAGGATTTTTTGTCGACGCGCCAGACCCATTACGGACCCCAACGGATAGTGATGTGACGGTGTCACGCATATCAACTTTGGTGCACGAGATTCTGGTTGATTTTCGGGCGGGTCCATCCCGTTATCGTCCACGGCAATCGGATGAATTTCTACCCCGTTCACCGAAAGGACGTTACGGATCCCCCAGTAACTCGGTTCTTCAATCCATGCTATATCCCCCGGGTCACACAGCATTTTCGCCAGCAAGTCCAGTGCCTGATGGGTACCAGCGGTGATGAGGATCTGGTCCGGCGCGCACTCTACAGAGCGTGCAATGCGCAGATAATCCGTCAGTGCCTGTTGCAGTTGCGGGCAACCCCCGTGTCGGGAGTAGGTGAGAAATTCAGGATGCAGGCGACGGCTCAGACGGTTTTGCAGCTTACGCCAGATATCGTGCGGGAACTGAGTGACATCGGGCACGCCTGGCATAAATGCACCCCATTGGTGTGAGGCGACACCGGTGCGAGTCAGCAACTGCGAGCCGCGTTTAGAAAGCGTGACGTGGCTACGCGCCGGTTCGCACTTCGTTAGCGTTTTATCGGCAATCACGCCGTCTTTTGGTAAATCAGCGCTGACGAAGGTCCCGCTTCCCGTCCGGGTCTGAATATATCCCTCGGCCTGCAATTGTTCATAGGCCGCGAGCACCGTATTACGGGAGATATCCAATTCTTTGGCGAGATCTCGAGAAGCGGGCAGGCGGCTTCCAGGACTGATGCTGCCGTCGAAGATAGCCTGTTGTAATGCCTGATAAACCCGCTTGAGCAGGGTGCCTGGAGTGGCATCGGCAATACGGTTCAGCCGCTGAAAAATGAGGTCAGAAAGCAGTGATCGCAAAAGTGGATCCTCGAAATAAACAGAACTGGTTCTGGATTATAGGGCCGCTGACAGGATAAAAAACAAGGGTAGATAACAACTTTCATACTTGATTGACCCCGTAACCCACAAAAGCATCAGCCTTAGGGCAGGAGAAAAACATGAGTCACAGCGAACTGGAAAAACGCCGTAAAGAAGCGACACCGCGCGGTGTCGGCGTCATGTGTGATTTTTACGCAGCGAAGGCTGAGAATGCCACGCTGTGGGATGAAGAGGGTAAGGAATATATTGATTTTACGGCAGGGATTGCCGTGCTGAATACCGGTCACCGCCACCCGAAAATCGTTGAAGCGATCCGAAAACAGCTCGACCTGTTTACGCACACGGCCTATCAGATCGTGCCTTATTCCAGTTATGTCACTCTGGCGGAACGTATTAACGCAATTTCACCAGTGGCCGGAAAAGTCAAAACGACCTTTTTCTCAACCGGTGCTGAAGCAGTGGAAAACGCGGTGAAAATTGCCCGAGCCGCAACCGGTCGCCCCGGCATCATCACGTTCTCCGGCGCATTTCACGGACGCACGTTACTGACCATGGCGCTCACCGGCAAAGTGGTGCCGTACAAAGTAGGTTTCGGGCCGTTCCCGTCGTCCGTTTTCCACGCGCAATTCCCGAACGCCCGACATGGCGTTAGTACAGAAATGGCGCTCGACAGCATCGAACGTATTTTCCGCAGTGACATCAGTCCGTCGCAGGTCGCCGCGATTGTCTTCGAACCTGTCCAGGGGGAGGGCGGTTTCAACATCGCACCGGATGATTTCGTCACGGCTCTGCGTGACATCTGCGACCGCCACGACATTGTACTGATCGCCGATGAAGTGCAGAGCGGCTTTGCGCGCACCGGCAAAATGTTCGCAATGGAGTACTACGGCAATGCGAAACCTGATCTTGTCACTATGGCGAAAAGCCTCGGCGGCGGTCTGCCTATTTCTGGCGTGACTGGCCGCGCTGAATTGATGGATGCGCCGGAACCGGGTGGCCTTGGCGGCACTTATGCCGGTAACCCGCTGGCCGTCGCCTCTGCGTTGGCGGTGCTGGACATTATCGACGAAGAAAAACTGTGTGAACGTGCTAATCGTCTGGGGGCAGAACTGGTCGAGGTGCTGGAAACCGCGAAAGGCAACTGTGCTGCGCTGGTGGATGTCCGCGCTCGGGGTTCGATGGTAGCCGCCGAATTTAACGATCCGACTACCGGAAGGCCTTCGCCGGAGCTGACCAAACAATATCTGCGCAAGGCGCTGGATGCCGGTTTGCTGATGCTGAGCTGTGGCGTACACGGCAACGTGATCCGCTTTCTGTATCCGCTGACTATCCCTGACGCCCAGTTCAAAGAAGCACTGGCGATTTTATCTCGCGTTCTGGCTGACTGAGGGATCTCATGCAACTGAAACATCAAATACTGCTGCGCCAGCAATGCCTGATCAATGGTGAATGGCTGGACAGCGAAAATGGCGAACGTGAAAACGTGATCAATCCGGCGACCGGTGCGGTTGTCGGCAGTGTTCCACAAATCACTACCGCGCAAACGGCGCAGGCGATTATCCATGCGGAACAGGCACAAGTGGGCTGGCGGGAGAAAACCGCCAAACAACGTGCTGCGCTGATGCAAAAATGGGCGCAACTGATGATCGAACATGCGGACGATCTGGCGGCCTTATTGACCGCAGAACAGGGCAAGCCGCTGGCGGAAGCGCGGGGCGAAATTGTTTATGCCGCCTCCTTTATAGAATGGTTTGCGGAAGAAGCTAAACGTATCGAAGGCAGCGTGCTGGCGCCGGTTCAGACGACACAGCGCATGCTGGTGCTGAAACAACCGATTGGCGTGTGCGCGGCGATCACCCCGTGGAATTTTCCGGCGGCGATGATCACCCGCAAGGCCGCGCCTGCATTGGCGGCGGGATGCGCGATGATCGTCAAACCGGCTGAACAAACGCCACTCACTGCGCTTGCCCTCGGGCAGCTGGCGATTGAAGCCGGTATTCCTGATGGCGTCCTGCAGGTGATCACCGGTTCCGCCCATGAAGTCGGTAAAGTGCTTTGCGACAGCCCGGTGGTTCGCAAGCTCAGCTTTACCGGTTCGACCGAAGTGGGACGTATCCTGATGGCACAAAGTGCGCCAACGGTGAAAAAACTCTCTTTGGAACTCGGCGGCAACGCGCCGTTTATCGTCTTTGATGATGCCAATCTGGAACGCGCGGTAGCGGGCATTATGGCATCGAAATTTCGTAACAGCGGGCAAACCTGCGTCTGCGCCAACCGTATTTATGTCCAGCAAGGCATCTATCCCGCGCTGGTAGAAAGACTGGTGGCAGAAGTAGAAAAGCTCAGTGTTGGCGAGGGTATGCAACCTGGCGTGACGCAGGGGCCACTTATTGATGATGCGGCGATTGCTAAAGTGAGCGAACACATTGCGGATGCGCTGTCTCACGGCGCAACGCTGCTGACCGGCGGGGAACAGCACGCGCTGGGCGGTACGTTCTTTCAGCCAACGGTGGTGGGGAATGTCACATCGGCGATGAAATTCGCCCGCGAAGAAACCTTCGGACCGGTCGCGCCCATCTTCCGCTTTACTGACGAAGCCGAGGCCGTGGCGATGGCCAACGACACAGAGTTCGGGCTGGCGGCATACATTTTCACGCGTGATGCGGCACGCCAGTGGCGGGTGCCTGAAGCGCTGGAATACGGGATGGTAGGCATTAACACCGGGCTGATTTCCAATGAAGTCGCGCCGTTCGGTGGCATCAAACAGTCCGGGCTGGGACGTGAGGGCTCACGTCACGGTATGGACGATTATCTGGAAATGAAATACCTGTGCATCGAGCTTGGTGAGTAAGACTCAAGATGACGGGCTGTGAAGCAGCCACTACGAATGTTTTTAATAATAGGCACGCCACGCTCTTACGGTGAATTCCGGCGGGCGTGCCGTAAAATAATTCGCTGGAGGATAGCGGGAAACACACTAAGATTCATTGGTGCTACAGCCGCTTCTATAGCTTCAGGGTAAACAGTCAAAACACCAGAACACAATTCTGGTGTTTTACTTTAAATATCGTGCAGTTAGCCCTCTTCGAGCTTGCTCAAAATATCAAATATCCATTTCATGCCAGGATCAAGCAGCCTGTCTTTACGGAAAACCACGTACAAGGGTGGCGGCCTGAATCCTAAAGAAAAATTATACGAAAGAGATTTAATGTTAAATGAAGCGCGCATTTTGCTAAATAGCATTTGTGGTACCAGACAGATCATATCTGAGATTTCAACCACTGCCAGCAAGTCGAGATAATAGCTACTACTGAAACCTATATTTCGGTTTGGAAATTGTGTTTCGACCATCTGCTTGATGTTATGTATGGCTGGCGATAGCGTGTCCAGCACAGCATGCGTTCCATTTTGGTACTCCGCTTTAGTGATGGATTTTTGAGTAAGGCAGCTATGTTGCTTTGAGCAAATAATTTCAACTGAATCAGTGAATAACTTCCTGCACTCCAGGCCGATATTGTTTAATGGAGTATAAGACAGAACGATATCCGCTTTCGAACTATCCAGAAGCAAAGTAATCGCCTCTATCGTACTGGGCAGCTCCACATGGCTGATCCCTATATCTGACAAGCTCTCATCCTCAGACTTTAGCTGCATTATGAGCGGCACTACCTGACTGGTAATATACGGCGTTGAACCAATGGTTATCAAACGCTGTCCTGCCTGGCTAACATTTAGCCTTTCTAATGCAGACGCCACTAATGCCATCCCTGGAGAGACTTTCATGTAAAGTGAATCTGCAAAAGGGGTGGGTAAAAATAACTTCTTTCGTCTAATAAATAATGCATCATCAAAGTAAAACCTGAGCTTACGCAAGTGGATAGAAACCATCGACGACGATAACTCAAGTTGTTTTGCTGTCAGAAAAATACTTTTATTTTGATAAAGTAGGGTAAAGCACCTTAGTAGATTTAAGTCTATCTGCTTGCTGCTGTCCTTTCTCATATTACCTCAATTAAGATTCACTTAACTAATTCGTCGTTGTATTAAGCAAAAATGAAAATACTCTAGATTAGTGGGTGTTACATAATTGTAAGTTAGCACAGTAAAGAGAAATTTGTACACGTTATTTAGAGTGCTTATGCAATGGAAATTTGTTTTTAATTATCTTAATTTAAAATTAAGTAATACTTCATTAAAATAAATTTTTTAAAAACAATAACTTGCTCGCTGTCGCTCATTCTCCTTCTCTTTCTCTGTTTTTTATAGGTGACTTATTTCATAAATCCATTAATATGCGAGTCACGATGTAAGGCGGCCTGATTTATTACTGTATTTGATATATGAATGCTGTCACTTTCATCAAAACAAATATCCAAGTGAATGGATGTTTCATCTATATATTAAGGAAAAAATCATGACTCTGAATAAATCTATCTTGTGTGTTGCGCTTTCTCTTGTGGCTTTCAGTCAGTCTTCTATGGCAAAAGATGGCACAATCAACTTCACAGGCGATATTGTTGAAACCCCTTGTGTTGTTGCAAGTGATAGTCAGTACCAAGATGTTAACTTGGGCCAGGTAAAATCATCTACCTTCGCTAAAGCTAAAGATACTTCAGCCTTTACTAACTTCAAAATTAATCTGGAGGAGTGCAACATTGCAACTCTGAAAACTGCAACGGTTACCTTCCGCGGCACATCTGATGTACTGGATACTGATTTGCTGGCCGTTGGCGGTGAAGCAGGTGCAGCGAAGGGTGTTGGTATTGAAATTTCCGATCAGGCTGGAAAAATTGTTTCAATGAACAAAGCCAGTGACGATACCACTCTGGTTGCAGGTCAAAATATTTTATATTTCAAAGCACGTTATAAAGCGACTGCTATCCCTGTTGTATCTGGCCATGCCAATGCACAGGCTGATTTCCAGTTAGCTTATAAATAAGTATATATCAACCGGCATCATTATTGATGCCGGTAACTCAGAGAGATTATTATGAAAAGCAATAAAATCGTAGCTGCTATTTTTCTTATGGCAGCTTCACATTCCGTATTTGCTGCTGGCGGAGTTGTTTTAGGTGCCACACGGGTAATCTACAATGCAAGCAGTAAAGAAACTTCCATTAATGTGACTAACAAAAATACGGAGCAATATTTTCTGGTGCAATCCTGGGTTGATGACAAAAATGGCAATAAGAAAGTACCTTTCGCTATTACACCCCCGCTGTTTAGATTGAATGCAAAAAATGAAAATATGCTGCGTATCATTAAAACACCGGGTGAGGTTCCTGCAGACCGTGAATCCGTGTACTGGGTAAATGTTAAGGCTATTCCGCCAGCACCTGCCGCAGGTGATAGCCAGAACGTATTACAGTTGGCCATAAAGACCCGAATCAAAATGTTTTACCGTCCGGTAGGCTTGGCAGGCAAAGTAGAAGATGCTCCTGCACAATTAAAATGGTCGCATCAGGGTAACCAGCTCATTGTTAAAAATCCGTCTGCTTATTCAGTCACCCTCGGTGAAGTGAAAATTGCAGGTAAAGATGTACCGGGAGTTGATTTGGTGTTACCGAAAGAAGAAGCCCATTACACCCTGCCTGCAGGAAGTGAAAGTGCGAGTAATGTTACCTACACCAGTATCACTGATTTTGGCGGGCTAACTCCCCCATTAACTTCACCACTTAATTGATATGCGGTAGTTATCCGGCATAGCTGATAGAGAGAAAAATGCAAGCCGTAAAAATATCTAAAAAGAGCGTGCCTGTATTGAATCGCTCTTTATCAAAAGGAAGTAATAGATATTTTAAACTAAGTGCCCTGACACTTATTATTTTATCGACACATTGCTTTGCTGACTCAAGTTTTAACCCAGCTTTTTTGGAAAACATGGGTGATGGCAGTAATGTAGCTGATTTATCAGCGTTCTCTTCCCCAACGGGTGGTCAGTTGCCAGGGAAATACACCGTTGATATTTATATCAATGGCGAAGAAACCGATCATCGGGAAGTAGAGTTCGTTGCTGATAAAAGTCAGGTCGGCACGAAAAGTAATGAACAAGCAACGGGTTTAATCCCTTGTCTGACATTAGAAGACTTAAAAGGTTACGGCCTAAAAACGGACGCTATCGAAGCTTTCAAAAAATCTACTACAGCGCAGGATGCTGCTGTAGTCGTAGCCGAAGACGTCAAAACTAAAGGCCCAACAGGCGAAGAAAAGTGTAGCAATGTTTTACTGTCAATACCTTCAGCCAAGGCAGAATTCGATTTTAATAAGCAGAAGTTAAACCTGAGTATCCCTCAGGCGCTGATTTCACGTTCTGCCAGGGGTTATGTCGATCCCAAATACTGGGATGATGGTATAACAGCTGCGCTGATAGATTATAACTTCTCCGGGGCTAACGGAACGAATAAAAGTGGGGGAGAGAGTAGCAATGACGATAGCTATTATCTTAATCTGCGTTCTGGATTAAATTTTGGAGCCTGGCGTTTACGTAATTATTCAACCTGGAACGATAATAATGGTGTCCGGGAATTCCAGAACGTTAATACCTATTTACAGCGTAACATAGTGCCGTTGAAATCCCTTTTAACATTGGGCGACAGCTATTCTCCAGCGGATATTTTTGACAGCTCGCAATTTCGTGGCGTCCAGTTGGCATCAGACGACGATATGTTACCGGATAGCCAGCAGGGATTTGCGCCAATTATTCGTGGTATTGCAAAAACCAATGCACAGGTCACCATTACTCAGAATGGTTACACTATTTATCAGAGTTATGTTTCACCGGGTGCATTTGAAATTAATGACCTCTATCCAAGTGGCGGTAGTGGTGACTTGACGGTAGTGATTAAAGAACAAGATGGCAGCCAGCAGACCTTTATCCAACCGTATGCGTCAGTTCCAATGTTGCAACGTGAGGGGCGGACTAAATACAGCCTGACCGCTGGCCAGTATCGAAATGGCTATAGTGGTTCGACACCTAAATTTGGTCAGTTTACGTTGATTCGTGGTTTCAGCCGCGGGGTGACGGCTTATGGAGGTATGCAAGGTAGCGAGAATTATACCTCGGCCGCAGTTGGGCTTGGGCAAAATCTCGGTGATTTTGGTGCAGTATCAGTCGATATTACACAAGCCAAAACTAATCTGCCGGAAGGTGAGGTCTCCAAAGGCCAGTCATACAGATTTTTGTATTCAAAATCATTCGCAGATAGCGGAACGGATTTTCGTTTACTGGGGTATCGCTATTCAACCAGCGGTTTCTACACCTTACAGGAATCCGTCGACCTCAATGATGATGCGAATACCCTGTCGTTATTTGATATCCGTACTCACAAACGCAGTCGGGTTGAAGGCTCCGTCAACCAGTCACTGCCAGAGAATTGGGGCTCATTCTATTTTTCTGCCAGCGTGCAGAATTATTGGGGGGACGATACCAAAGAGCAGACGTTGCAGTGGGGTTATAGCAATAGCTGGAAGAGTATTTCTTATAACATTGCAGTTAGCGACAGTTACGTAACCGAACAGGAACGAGATCGCCAGATTTCACTGAATGTCTCTATTCCGTTAGATAAATGGTTGAAGTCAGCGACCGTCAGTTATAACAGCACTCACGGCAGTGATGGCCGAGTGCAGCGTCAAACCAGCTTAAATGGCACGTTACTCGAAGATCGTAACCTTAATTATAACGTCAGTGAAGGGTTTGGAAATAAAGGCCAGGGAAATACCGGAAATACCTCGCTGAACTATCAGGGGAAATACGGTAATTCCAATATAGGTTACAGTTATACCACTGATTCACGACGGATTAACTATGGTCTGCAAGGGGGTGTCATTGCCCACAGCGGAGGGGTAACACTTTCACAACCTCTGGGTGAGACCGTAGCGTTAGTTGCTACACCGGGTGCAGCGGATACTAAAATCTGGAATAACAATGGCGTCAGAACTGACAGCTCAGGCTATGCCATATTGCCTTATATTACTCCTTACAGGCACAACAACGTAGGTCTGGATGCAACCAGTCTCGGTAAAAACGTCGAAATTGATGAAAGCGCCAAAGATGTTGTGCCAACCCGTGGGGCTGTGGTTCGAGCTACTTTTACCACACACGTGGGGTATCGCATGATGATGATCATGATGCGCCCTTCCGGTAAGCCAGTACCCTTCGGTACCACGGTGGCCCTGGTGGACGACAAGGTCACGGATGCCGGTATTGTGGGTGAACAAGGTGAAGCATACTTGAGTGGTCTGCCCGCTAAAGGCTCACTTAAAGCACAGTGGGGTAAAGAAGCAGATGAGCACTGTACTGTGCATTACGAGGTCAATGAAAAACAGGCCGAAGAAACTTTAATGGCTTTAGAAGGGCAGTGTATTCCCGAATAGTAGATAACGCGCCAAGCATTTAAATTCTTATATTGTAATAAATATTATTAGGATTTAAATAACTATATTTTAACTTAATCAAGGATAGGTTATGGAAAAGGATAGATAAAATATGAATTTTAAAGAAGTGGCTATCCTGTTGGGATATATGCCAATGGGCGATGTACCCAATCTACCATAGCCGCAGATAAAAATAGTTTTTCCATAAATTTTTACTTGGAAAGAAATTAACATAAAGGAAAGTTAGCATGAATTTTAAAATCGCAACCCTGATGGGATGCATACTCACTGCGTTATGTACACAATCTGCTATGGCTGCTGATTCATCGCTTAATATTAGCGGTAATGTAGTTGCTTCGCCTTGTACAGTTGATGCTGCATCAAAAAATCTTTCAATAAACCTCGGTGATGTTCAGGCGAGTACTTTAGCGGCTGCTAATGTCGGCAGTCCATGGGTGGACGGGACAATTAATTTAACCAATTGCCCAAGCACCACCAGTCAGGTTACAGCTACATTTACGGGTACTGCCGATACAAATGCGGCGTTTGCGTATAAAAATACCGGGGCGGGATCATCCCAGGCGAGTATTCATATTATGAATAAGGATCTTTCTGCTGATCTCAAAAATGGTGCCACTTTAACGCAGGCAGTCACTTCAGGTGCAGCCGCATTACCCTTTAAGGCCCGAATGTATACTTCAAAGGGTGGTGTGACGCCGGGTGTGGTCAGTGCTGCAATTTCGGTAAATTTCACCTATAAATAAATTAGCATTAAGGAATATCGGCATGACTTTTAAAAAAACTGCCACCCTGCTTGGATGCATACTCAGTGTACTATGTACCCAATCTGTTATGGCTGCAGATTCAACTATTAATATTACAGCGACTATAGTTGCTTCGCCTTGTACTGTTGATACTGCATCAAAAAATCTTTCAATAAATCTCGGTGATATTCAGGCGAGTACTTTAGCGGCTGCTAATGTCGGCAGTCCATGGGTAAACGGGACAATAAAGTTAACCAATTGCCCCAGCACCACCAGTCAGGTTGTAGCTACATTTACGGGTACTGCCGATACAAATGCGGCGTTTGCGTATAAAAATACCGGGACAGGATCATCTGCTGCGAGTGTTCATGTAATGGATGCTGCTGGCTCTGCTGATCTAAAGAATGGTGCTACTTTAACGCAGACAGTAACTTCCGGTGCAGCCGCAATACCCTTTAAGGTTCGAGTGTACACTTCAAAGGGTAGTGTGACGCCGGGTGCCATCAGTGCTGCAATTTCAGTTGCTTTCACTTACAAATAATATTACGTCAAGGAAAATAGACATGAGTTTTAATAAAACCGCCACTCTGCTGGCATGTATTCTCGGTGGGCTGTGTACTCAATCTGTCATGGCTGCAGATTCAGGGCTTAATGTTAGCGGCAATGTAGTTGCTTCACCTTGCACGGTTGATGCAGCGACTAAAACGTTGGCAATACCGCTCGGCGATGTTCAGGCTTCCGTTTTGGCTGCCGCCGCCGGTTCATCAGCGTGGACTGCACTTTATAACCTGACGCTGAGCTCATGCCCTGCAACGACCTCGACAGTCAACGCTACATTTAGCGGCACGGCAGATACTAATGATACTAATGGATATAAAAATGCAGGGAGTGGCTCAGCTGCTGTGAGTGTTCAACTGGCTAAAACTGACGGCACAACATTCCTGAAAAATGGAGCTTCTTTTGGTGATACCGCAGTGACCAGCGGGAAGGTTACTTTCCCGATTAAAGCACGCATGTACACCAAAGCTGGTTCCGTGGCGCCAGGTGCAGTCAGTGCGGCAATCTCAGTTGCTTTCACTTACAAATAAAGTTTTCAGAGGAAGAGCGGTTATGAAAACGAACAAAGTCGTATTCTTTCTGGTCTACTCAGCCGTGTTTTTTGTAATGAATATTCCGCTGATGGCATTAGCCAATGGTGATGGCGAACTGGCCATCACCGGTAGCGTATTGGCTTCTCCCTGTACCATTACACCGGATACTGTCAAGGGAGACGTCAATCTAGGTAAGGTCTATACCAATCGCCTACACAGTGCAGGCGATGCTACTGACTGGACAGCTTTTTCGCTCAATTTGACAGAATGCCCATCTACGACAACGAAAGTTGTCGTGCATTTTACAGGCACGTCAGATCCTGATTATCCTGTTTTTTTTAAAAACACAGGTACCAGTGAACGTGTCGCGATTGAAGTTGCAGATGATACTGGCACGCGGCTAAGCAACAATTCCGTGCGTAATTTAACAGTAGATTCGCAGCATCAGGCAAAAATGGATCTGAAGGGCAGGATGACATCACCGCAGGGTGAAGCCACATCGGGTAGTGTTTCAGGGGTAATGGAGTTATCTTTTGACTTCCAATAAATAAGGGGGCGAATTTGCCTCCCTTATACTATGCCCATTGAATCATATTGTTATGGGTATTTAGTATTAATTAATTCTTGATATGACCAGGCTTATTTTTGAAATAATTTTAGAGTTATCATCAGGATACATTCGTGATAGAGCGTGATGGTGCTAATAATACCATTGCTGTTATTTCCATGGATTATCTCAGTGCTATAATGAATGAAATAATCATCTTGTCACAGTGAATAAATCAAAGCTGAAATTATGAAAAAAATCATCCCTGTGTTATTTGTCAGTATGTTGTCTTTAGTGTCCAGTTCAGTCATGGCTGGTGTGCAGATGGAGGCAACCAGAGTTATTTATAACTTTGATGATAAAGAAGCTTCATTATCAATTAAAAACACCGCTGCAACGGATACATACTTAGTTCAGTCTTGGGTGGAATCTGATTCTGGTGTAAGGCCTCCGTTTACTATCGTCCCTCCTTTATTTCGTTGTGGAGGTAATGAAGAACATGCATTAAGAATTATAAAGACGGGTGATAATTTACCTAAAGATCGCGAGTCCCAATTCTGGCTGGATGTTAAAGCAATACCGAGTGTGGATGATAAGAATACAAAAAACTCTTTGCAACTGATCGTAAAGTCACGGCTTAAATTATTTTATCGTCCTAAAAGTTTAGATGGAGACCCAGAGGAGGCTTATAAAAAAATAACTTTCAGTGTTAATGGGAAAGAGCTTAAAGTGACTAATCCCACACCGTTTTATGTATCTTTTTATTCGTTGAAGTTCAATGGCGAAGAGGTAGAAGACGCAAAAATGGTACCCCCGAGAAACGCCTTATTATTAAAAGTCCCAGAAAATAAAAAAAGTACCAAAATCATAACCTGGCAAGCGATTCAAGACTCAGGTGAGAAAACACAAACCCAAGAAAAATCATTGTAAATATTGAGGCGTATTATGAATAAAATATTTATTATTTTGGCTTTATTTTTGCTCTCGGGTTTTCCTAGTGCATATGCATCAAAATGTTCTTTTGATAGCGGATATTCAGCTAATTCAACAACAATTGTTCTCCCCTCTACCGTGAGAATTCGTGGAGACCTTCCTACTAGTACTCTCTTATGGAGTTCTGGATGGATTAATGGTGGTGAAACTCACGTAACATGTACCTCCACCGGTTTTACAATGAGCGATTCGGTTACAACGGAAGTCGGATATGCAAATGCTATTAAGCTATCTTCTGCTGGATACAGCATTTATGACACAGGCATACCTGGAATAGGTATAAGAGTATACTATTCAAACAGTCATACCCTTGGCGGAAATATGCAATATCTAGATTGGCCAAGAAAATCGACTGTTGATAACTTCAATAACTATATGAATTATATTCCTGCATCGGAATATAAAGTCGAGTTCTGGAGCACGGGGGCTTATAAGAGTGGTCGCACCTCATTCCCATCTCCAATCGCCAACTTGTATTACGGTTCTTTGTTAACAAACCAGGCTACCTTCAGCAATACGACCTTTATAGCCACTATAGTAGGGTGTAATGTGGCATCTTCAGTCAATGTTGATCTTGGTAGCATAAGTAGCACCGTTTTTACTGGCGTGGGTTCAGCAAGTGCCTGGAAGGATTTCACCATTCCATTGAACTGTTACTCGGGTACGAAGATATCCACAACCATTGATGCTACCAAAGATTCTTCCGGAGCGACCTCAGTTATTAAACCAACATCCGGCACTGGGACTGCGACCGGGTTTGGGGTACAACTTTATTATTCTGGGGGAGAATCTGTGAGTTTTGGTACTAAAAAGTTATTGGTAACTTCCTCCTCAACAACTGCAAGTATTAATCTGGCTACGCGTATTTATCAGACTCAGAAAGCTATCACGGAGGGTAAGGTGAGTGCTGTGGCTTATCTGACTATGACATATGAGTAAATAACGCCCATAAACGAGTAATACTCTGCCATCATTATTAAAGTATTTTAAGATAAAGATGAGGTTGTTTTTTTGCTTGGAAAATAATGTCATACCCTATCGGAATTTATTTATGACTTACTTGATGGGTAATATAAAACGTGATGCAGAACAGCGTGTGTCACTAATATTACCCATAATCAATTATATTCATTTACATCCTGATATTTCATTGCCTTGAGCAAATCTAGAGCTTTACTATAAATGATAACGGATAGTTACAATGAAAGAAAATAACGTCATAGATAATATCGAAAGTTTAAAAGAATTTGATCTTAACCTTCTCGTGGTGTTTGAAACAATATATACCTACAAAAGTGGGATGAGAGCTGCAACCGTGCTGGGTGTCAGCCCTTCAGCCGTCAGTCAGTCTTTGCAAAAATTGCGCAATTACTTTTCGGATCCGCTCTTTGTACGTGACGGAAAGGGCGTCGCTCCTACATCGGTAGCGAGCAACCTGCATGAACAGATAGGCTTGGGGTTCGGGCGAATTGTGAATACCTTAAGTGAATTTTCGGGGCAGGAAAACTCGCGAAAATTCATTATCTATTCATCGCCCTATGCGGCGACTCGTATTCTTCCTAACATGGTCAATATACTACAACGTGAAAGGCTGGACTTTGAATTTACCCATATCAGTTCAGACGATATGATTGGCTCTACTGAGGATTTACTTAGTTACCGCAAAGCAGACATTGTTTTTGATACCAATCCGCATTACAGTTTTTCGACGGTAACGCAAGCCTATCTGCAAGACAGTGTGGCGGCAATTTGCCGGAACGATCACCCAAGGCTGGCCGATGTATTAACACCTGAAGCTGTTCAAAATGAAAAGTCGACTTTCCTGACAATAGATTCCGACATGTTACATCTGACTCAAACCCAAATAAACAGATATTACGGTGACCGTGAGTTTCTGTTTAGCAGCAGCTCTGTCATGGCGACGATGGCCATGGTGGAGAAAACGGATTGCATAGGTTATGTGCCAAGATGGTTTGCGGAAAAGGTCGCAGGAAGTTTTGATGTTCGCATTCTTCAGTCGGCAATGGTCACTGACCCTGTTGTGACCTATATGACTTACAATAAATCATCAATGTGTAATGACAACTTTAACTCCTTGATAAAAGCATTAGAACAAGCACAAAAAGACGAAATTAGAGTTGCATCAAAATAGTTCTGTAGATTATCTCCTTATTTTAAGCAACAGAATTTGTATCCTCATACTTAATTTTGTCAGTCAATATTACTGATTGTCTCGCAGGCACTACGGTTGCTGATGCGTTTAAACAGTATGGCACCACATTCCGATCATTATAAAAATATCGGTATTGTTCAGAATGCGAATGTTAAGTTAACGATTGTCTCCGGGCAAAAAAAGTCCCTGGAGATGCTGGACTGTATGACACCTCGTAAACCTTGCTTTTGCCAGGCTGTTTTATTGCCGTAAACGCGAGGAGTGCTACCACTTCCGGTTACTTACCTACTCTGGTTAATTATCTTCTTCAATAATTTGGCTTTTTCTTATAACTCCACCGATACTTAGGGACGATGAAACCTGTGTATATAAACTAGGGAGGAGTTGTGAAAGACACAAATGTTCTTGAAAATCTGCACAAACTCAAAGATTTCGATTTAAATCTGTTGAGGGTATTTGAAACAGTCTACATCAGCGGCAGTGGTGTTCGTGCCGCGGAAATTCTGGGTGTCACAGCTTCGGCGATAAGCCAGTCATTGCAAAAACTCAGAATCTTTTTTAATGATCCGCTTTTTATCCGTGAGGGGAAAGGGGTCTCTCCGACCAGTTTTGCCGACAAAATACATGAAAGCATCAGCGAAAACATCGGATTGCTTTTTGAACAATTGCTGATTTCTGAACCTGCCGCGTTCAACCAGGTGACGATTTATTGCACGCCATTTACAGCACTTCGGGTCATGCCATCACTTGCATTGGCGTTAAAAGATGCCGGTTTACACTGTGGTATAAAGCATATCAGTTCTGATGGAATGGTGGACTCTACGGAGGATGTTTTGACCTACCGTAAAGCCGATTTGGTGTTTGATTCAGCTCCCTATTATAGTTTTTCAACCATTACGGAGGTTTTCGACTCCGCTCAGGCTGTTGCCGTTTGCCGTAAAGGTCATCCACGCATCGGTGACATACTGTTACGAGAAGATATGAAAAATGAAATGTCGACCTTCTTGCTGAATGAAACGGATGCCGTGAAAAACATTCAGGTACTTATTGAAAACTTCTTCGTAAAAAGACACTTTGCCTACAGCAGTAGTTCACTTATCACTATTCTGGGTATGACAGAATCTTCAGATTATATCAGTTTTGTTCCTGACTGGTTTGCTGAGAAATTCGCAGAATGTTTTAATCTTAAAATATTAACATGTGACTTTGTTTTGCCAATAGTTGAAACCTACATGACATATCATAAAAATTTAGTGAAAAACCCGGAGCTTTCCCGTGTTGTAAAAACGATGCAGGGTTATATGCGTGGCCCTGATAAAAACATCTGATATTCATTCGACATGACTGGGCGATGCCCAGTCTAAAATATAATAAGCTTGTTGTCTCATTCCTCAGTATCCCTCCTCTTGTATTTACGAAATCACTCATTATGGTGTCGATTCATATAGTTAATGAATGTGGTGTGCGATTTTCATGCTTTCTGAATGTGTTGATTTAATGGAAGTGTTTTAGAAATAAAGATCTTGATTAAATTTTTCTAAATTACGGTTTCAGTGTGGCTAAATGTTAATTGATATTATTTGGATTATACTGATATCTCTGGAATAATACTGGTGCACATTAAATGGTGTGTCGAATGTATAATGATCAACATTGGACTATATAATGAAACGTTTTGTTCTTAAATCACTACCCGCATTCATTTTTCTCTCTGCTACGGGCTATACCACGCTGGCATCAGCTTCAGATGGTGATATTACCTTTAATGGTCAGGTAGTAGCTTCTGCGTGCACCCTTAGCGGCTTTAACGGCGGTACTTCTGCTAATGGTGCGGTGATGTCATTAGCCTCAGTAACCCCATCCTCGTTCGCTTCAGCAGGTGGTTATGCAGGTATGAAAGATTTCACAATCGATCTTAAAGATTGTGATACGACTACGGTGAAAAACGCACAGGTTTCTTTCAGCGGAACACCAGATATTATTGATAATTCAATACTTAAGAATAGCCAAACCAGCGGGCCTGCATCAGGTGTTGGTATCGCAATTCTGGAAAACGACGGTTCTACGCTGGTAGATATTAACGGGGGTACGCCTTCAAAAGCTCAGGCTCTTTCTGTCGGGAATACCTCACTTTTATTTAAGGTGGCTTATAAAGCCAATACCTCTACCCCGGCAGTGACCGCGGGTAATGTTAGCGCAAAAACGTTTGTAGATATTACTTATCAGTAATATTTGTGTTACCGGTAATTTAAGTTCTCGTATTGTTAAATAACAAAAGCAGACATATTTTGATGAAAATTCATTCTAATTTGTTAATGGTTATTATCATATGTATGTCTGCTTTTTATTCATTTAATAGTCACGCGCAAGATACTCCTGCACCAAATTCATCCGAGTCCCCTTCCTTCGATGCTGACTTTTTACGCAAAGATACTCAGACAGTCCCACAACAGTTTTATCATCCGGATCAAACAGAACCTGGTGTCAAAACGGCAGATATTGTTCTCAATGGCCGGATGTTATTTAAAACAAAAGTCGAATTTATTTCCGTAAAAGGCAGAGAAGGGGCTGTACCTTGTTTAACCCAGGCTTTATTACATCAAATGGGATTAGATCACCATCTGAATGAACTGGCAAAGAATGGCGATGAAGTTTGCTATGACCTTTCAGCCAAATGGCCGGATGCAAGAATTCAATATGACGAATCCATGCAGCAATTAGTTGTCACCGCACCTCAGGCGGCAATGAATGTTTCTACACAAACCGAGATGATTGACCCTACGCTTTGGGACAACGGGGTGAACGCCCTGAGATTAAGTTACTCCGGCTATGTCTACCATACTGAAAATCATGATACGAATACCGATCCTTCCAGCAGTGATACAGCCTATCTGAGCCTTAATTCAGGCGTAAACTTTGGCAACTGGCGTTTCTACAGTTTTGATACTTTCAACAAATCTGAAAGGGGTTGGGAGCAAAACCACGACCGTGCATATGCTGAGCGAGATGTCGCCGCTCTGGTATCCCGTTTTACCGTCGGTGATGTGTACGCAAGTACTTCAAGTGACGTCTTAGGCATTTTGCCCGTACGCGGGATGACGCTGGAAACGAATGCCCAGATGCTGCCGTCAGACACGTTCAGTTATTCACCAGTCATACGTGGCGTGGCACGCAGCAATGCGCGCGTTGTTATCCGCCAGCGTGGCAACATTATTTACAGTAAAACGGTCTCACCCGGCAGCTTTGCCATTTCGGACTTAAATAACGGGCAGATAGGCGCTGATTTAGACGTCACGGTCGAAGAGAGCGACGGTAGCCAGCAACATTTTACGGTGCCCTATACGTCGCTACCCAACATGCTGCGTCCAGGCACCTGGCGTTACAGTATCAGCGGAGGCCGTTATCGCGATAGTGGCATTTCTTATCAGCCAATGGTTGCTCAGGGAAGTTTACAGTACGGCTGGGATCAATTAACCCTCAGTGACCTGTTGGTCATGGGGGAAGGTTATCAGTCTATGGCGCTGAGCAGCGCGTTCAATATGGGCGTGCTGGGGAGTGTTTCGCTGGACTGGGCGCTGGAGCAACATCAGTCAACGAGTGATGGAAATCGGAGCAACCAGAACTACACTCAGGCTGAGAGCGTGGGAGACGGCGGCCGGGCGTTACGTCTGCTTTATGCGAGGCGGTTCGACAGCTCGGATACCTCTCTGCAAGTTATGGGATATCGCTATCAAACCCAGGATTTTATGGATTTTCCCGAATACGCGGGCTGGCGATGGGGGGATGAGGAGACGCGGTATCATCGTAAAAATGAAATTCAAACCACTGTAAATCAAGGCTTAGGCAAATTTGGCAGTGGTTATTTCACGTTACAGCAAGACAGTTATTATGACTCAAACGTGAAAGATACGTCCTTAACTATGGGGTATAGCTTCAATGTCCGGGCCGTCAATGTGAATGTGAGCTATAGCTATCAGGCTAATTCCGGAGATGACTCGTCCGCGGGCAACAGCCCTGATCGCCAGTTGTCATTGAATTTCTCTGTGCCACTGGATATGGGGGAAAAACGCAGCCGCAATCTCTCCTATAGCACCAACAGCAGTAACCATTCTGGCGGATCGCAGATGGCGACCGTATCCGGCACTGAGCTGGACAGCGCCCTGAACTATTCACTCTCGGCGCAGCACGACAGCAACGGTTATTCACCGGCGGGTTCACTGGCTTATCGCAATAGCATGGCAAATATGAATGCCAGCGCAAGTGCAAGCCAGGGCGGCAATCAGTATTCAGCCGGGATTTCGGGCGGCGTAGTGGCGTATGGACAGGGGGTCGTGCTCTCCCAGCAATTGGGAGATACCATTGCCATCATTGAAACGCCAGGGGCGGAGAACATCAGTGTGGAAGGGCAGCCGGGAGTATCGACCAATCGCTGGGGACGTGCTGTTGTACCCTCGATATCGGCTTACCGTGATAACTCATTGTCACTTGATACGCGTCACGCTGCGGATAATGTCGAACTGGTTGATGGCGGTGAAAACGTCATCCCTACCCACGGCGCTGTCGTTGTCCGCCGCTTTCAGACCAAAGTCGGGCGCCGGGCAATCGTCATGCTATCGATGCCCGACGGTAAACCGGCACCTTTTGGTGCCAGTGCATGGCAAGGCAAGGAGCAGATCGGCATGGTGGCCGATAACGGGCTGCTGTATCTCAATGGTGTTTTGGATGATGGAGATTCAGCCCTGCATTTGACAATGGAAAACAACACCCAGTGTCAGTTTATTTTACCTTTATCCAAAGACCAGTCAGAACCCTGGTATCAACAAGTTAATGCGATTTGTCGCTAACAGAGGAATGTATGAAATTGACTAACATTGCAGTGCCAGTATTGATGAGCCTTCTATTATTAACGAATGCAGCTTCAGCGGCAGTACGGCCGGCTCTGACAAGGGTTATCGCACTGGAAAGTGATAAAGAGACCTCTATTAAGTTACTCAACGACGATAAAACCCATGACTATCTGGTCCAATCCTGGGTTGAGGATCAAAAAGGTAATGATAAGAATCTGCCGGTGATCCTCACACCGCCGTTATTTAAAATCGGCGCGGGGCGCGAAGGTAAATTACGCATGGTGATTGTGCCGGGCAAAGTGCAGCAAGATCGCGAATCCGTTTACTGGCTGTGGATCCAGGAGATACCGCCGGTAAGCAAAGTCGAGGGTAATCAGCTGCAGGTCGCCGTACGAACGCGTCTGAAAGTCTTTATTCGACCTACCGCGCTAAAAGAAAGACCCGCTGATACCATTAATAAATTACAGTGGTATGTCAGCAGTCAGGATGGAAAAATCTGGCTTATCGCGAAAAATCCGACCGAATATTATGCCAGTTTCTCCGAGTTAAGTGTCACGGCCGGGGGAAAACCAATACCGTTAGCTGATAAAAACGCGATGGTTCCGGCGAAAGGTGAAACCCGTTATGCACTGCCCGCGGGTGTTGTCGGGAAAACAGGTACATTGAATTACTCTGCGATCAATGATTTTGGTGGCGAAACGCCAGTGTTGCATCAGTCTTTGAAATTTTAGCGGGCAGCAAATATGAAAAGAAAGGTCTCGGGATTTAACGTCCCTTCTTATACTGCGGCTTTCATGTTGTTCTGTATATTTCCAGCCACAACATTTGCTGCGGTTTTGCATTGTGATATTGATTCCGGAGGTGCTCAGCCTTTCTCGCCTTATACCCGGGAAAACCCTATTGCCGCCGATCAAAACATACCCGACTATTCGGTTGTGCTTTCACTGGATTACGCACAGTTTTTGCCCAATATGCGTATGACATGCACTTCTGACGGACAAGAATTTGAACCGCCAGTGGCCTTCGATGGCACGATAACCCTTAGTCTGAGTGCGGTGAATGATAAGGCACTGAACTGGACCGGCGAGGCGGATACCACAAACAACGGCATCAAGCTTAAGATGTACATTAAGGCAGTTTCAATGAATGAAGAAACTCTGCCAAACAGTTATCCACCTGCGGCAATGGCTGCGGGAAAACGCCTTGGCGTGGAGTATCCCATCATTAATGGTAAAGATGACACCACACTGGTGGAGTTCGGTGCGCAATATAACGCCGCAAAGACGCTGTACAAATACGATAATAAATATAACTTCGCCATCGAATCAATGCGCGCGGAGCTTATTAAATTTGGCTGGATGGAATACGGTTCCCAGGCGGTGATCCCGCCGGGGGCACATCTGACCTTCACTATCGACGGGCTTAGCGGCATTGCAACTGTTGATGTACCTCTTGGTTCTGGCGTCTATATCGCCGCGCCTTCCTGCTCGCTGGATAACAAACATCAGGTAGTTGATTTAGGCGGTATCCGCAAAAGCAGCAGTGGGACTTTCCCTCAGGAAGGGCCACTGACCCGTTTTGGGATGGATTTTACCTGTAGCAGCTACACCAGCAATGTAGAGTTTACCTTTGACGATGCGAATGCCGTGATTAATGGGAAAGATACTCTGGTAGTTCATGATGCGGCTGACAACAAAGCGCTCAGCGGTATCGCTGTTGAGATTTATGACAGTGAGGGAAAGGTGGTCAAAACCGGCGTGAAACAAAATCTGGGGGTGGGGCAGCAGGGTAAAAATACCGCCTCTTTCCAGGCGGCAATTGTGCAGACAGCAGCCAATGTAACGGATTCCGGGGGGAATAGTTTTACTGGTAAGATCACTGCGAAGGCTAATGTTACTATTACCTATTATTGAACGTACGGTACTTTTCTAAATGTTCTGAAGTGCGCAAATTGATTTACGTAATAAAAAGCCAATCCTAAGGGATTGGCTTTTTAACATTTCACTTAGAAGTTGACCTTGACTCCGACTATACCACTGTAACCTTCAAAGGCGTTATTGAAGGATTTTTGATATTGCCCCTCGGCATAGAGTTCACTTTCATTCGTGAACTTGTATGAAATACCCCCTCCTGTTTGCCAATAATCTTCGCTCATTTGGCTGCTTAAAGATTGGTCGGCAATCGTAACATCAGGATCCGTACCTGTGGACGTTACAGCATCAAGGGTGATGTAAGGAATAAATACCGGGTCATCTCTCATAAGACGTATACCACCTCTTGCCTCAACTGCACTTTGAGAGACTCCAGAAATAGCGCTAATATCATCACTGAAACTATCAAGATTAAGATACTGATATTTTACTTGTGCCTGGTACTCAATTTTAAAATGGTTATATAATGTGTAAGGTTTCCCTGCCTCTACAGATCCGACGATCCCATAACCCTGCTGCTGGGCATCGCTTGCACTATTGTAATGGTTACGGTAATAGCTAGCCATCGAAACAGCATCAATATATCCGCCGTTTTTTCCCATTATCGTGTAATAGCCACCGAGACTATAAATATCAGAATTGATACTCCCGGTATTAACAGACAGTAAAGGATTCACTCCCCGCGCACTATCTTCAGCATCCGTTTTCTGATTACCAATAGTTGTCATTATCCCGGCTTTGTGTTCGGTTTGCTCATTGTCTTTATTCTCATAGAGATCTATTCCAAGCTGAGCGAACCAGGTATCAGTAGAATAACTAAAACGGTTTGGATCATTGCGCTGGTGGCTGGCAGAAGTTCTGCCCCAAACATTGCTGTTGTGTGAAACTCCGTTGCCGGTTCGCTGATGATAGGTACCAATTGAATCGAAACCGTAGCGCTGATTGAGGGACGGTGCTGCTATATATCCCGCAACTTCTTGCCGCCATGGAATATCAGTGCTGGTCGGCGCAGGTGCTGGGTTTGGCACAGGTGTTGGGTCTGGCTCAGGTGCTGGGTCTGGCACAGGTGCTGGGTCTGGCACAGGTGCTGGGTCTGGCACAGGTGCTGGGTCTGGCTCAGATGTTGGGTCTGGCGCAGGCGTTGGGTGTGGCGCAGGTGCTGGGTCTGGCGCAGGCGTTGGGTCTGGCTCAGGTGTTGGGTCTGGCACAGGCGTTGGGTCGGGGGTAAATGATGAACGCAAATACCAGTCATTCGCGTCTGTTGAACTACCCTTATATAAGAGATATTCATAGGAACCCACTGCAACACGATTAGCAAGTTTCACATTACCTTGTGTCGTTCCATCTACTTGAATAATATCAATGCCGTCACCGGTCGTCAGCGCCCCAGTGCCATCAGTATTATTTACCGTTAGATTGTAATCCCCCTCCATATTTCCTGATACATGCAGAACATCACTCGCTGAGGAATCATCCCCAAGCTGGGTATTTAATATTAATTTTCCTCCTCCTGTCATGTTACCTGCAACATTGAGTGTTGAAAATTGATTACCATTGGAGAGGAAGTTTAATGTACCATTTGATGCTAAATGATTGACGGTTGAACTATCAGTTATATCCCACTGACTTGACTCATCAACGGTTACGCTATCCACCCATGTGCTACTGCCTTGCCATCTTGAGCTATCGGAGAGCATAATGTTTGACGTGTTATTGCCGTATTCATCTCGTTGAGTAATGACATCACCTTGCAAATAAGAATCACCACTCGCGGCAAGATTGACTGTACTTAATAGAGGGGATTTATTAACAATACCGGTATTTGCTTCAAGCAAAATGCCATTTCCACCAATGAGTTCAGAACTATCTTGCAGATCAATATTTATTTTTGCTCCAACCAAGGCTATTGCACTACTTTTCTCTGTGTTAAAAGTAGAGTGAGTTATTGCTAATGTTGATGTTGGATCAGATGTACTGGAACCGGCTGAAAAGATCCCATTAGCTCTCTCTCCCTGAGTTGTAAATTGACTATTAGAAATTTTAGTCGTGGTACCGTAGGAAACTCGTATAGCCGCTGAATCATCACCGACTGTCTCTACGGTAGTGCTATCTGCGATAATTTTTGAGCCATACATATTATATATGCCTGCACTGTTCACACCCTGTGTTTTAATTTTATTATTATTGAGTGTTAGTGTTCCACCTCTTGCTACCACTGCCGCCGGACTATTGATTCCGAATGTACTTAAATCAAGGTTATCGGAATGGAGCTGATATGTACTATACAACGCGTATGATTGTTCGCCATACGTTGTAATATCGCTATCCTTAAGATTCATATAACCATAATCTTCTACAGCATGACATCCTGTACCATTCGTTGATAAAGATATATTTTCAGCATTTAGATTGGCAGTGGATCCAGATACCCAAATTCCAACATAACTATCACCAGTCGCTGTAAAGGTTGAATTACTAATAGTGGTTTCACTATACGCATTGCTGTTGATTAGTAATCCCGGTGAACCTGTTCCGTGCCCGGAAATGTTACTGTTGGAAATATTAACGACTGCCTTTTTTTTCAATTTCCCTAATGCATTAATGACATTTTGTGAATAATCACTCGCCTGGTTTATTTTTGAGTTATTAATTGATACAGTAGATGACTGAGCGTTAAAGGAAGATACGCTGGTACTGTCAATTGTACTGTCATAAAAGTTTACAACTGACCCATTCATGGCTGTAACAACAGAACTCAAAGACGAATCTGATGTGTCAACAATATTTATTCCGCGACCAGTAATCTTTGAACCATCTCCATCAGCGATGATGGTGTCTGTATCACCACCCTTAGTATTTACAGTTACGGTATTTAAATTAATTGTCCCACCGATTTTGGCATAGATTGCCTGACCGTTAGCCGATGTGATTTCACCATTAACGAAATTTATATTGCCGTTGTTTAGTGCGTAAAGTGCAACATCGTTCTTGCCGGTAATAGAGAGATTGCTATTGTTGAGAATGGCATCACTATTATAATCGGTAACTTTTACTGCAACCTGATTGGGTTGGTCGATAGAAATTGATGCACCCTCAAAAGTCCCGGTTTCACCGTCTACCAAAGAGATAGGATCCTGAGCACCGGAGTAACTGGCTGGGAACATAAGACCGTATAAGATACTGGTAAGTAATTTTTTTCTAGAAGGTTTAATCACGGAGACACTCCTTGTCCAATTATTGGAAGGACGGCAAAAAATAAAGTTGACCATAAGAATCTATTAAACCAGAAAATGAATGTTTAAACATAAGCTGAATGTAAATTCATTTTAATAACTCACGTTGTTTTGATCTATTTAATTTCAAATCAATAGGTTATGATAATTAATTGAAAATGAACTTACACTTTAGCTATTCTTAATTTATATAAGGTCTTAAACGTAAAAGATATTTGGCCTAAGGTTTTTTTTGCAGCCATCATTCATTGCCGCCGATATCAGCAGCGAATAGCGAGTTATCAGTGGCGCAGGACTCGATATTCACCTGATCGCACATGTACGGGTAGATGTAATCACGGCCAATGCCGAAAGTGCCCAGACCGGCTCGGTTCGCAAGGCGAGGCAAGTTGCGCCCGTCTTCCGCTTTACTGACGAGCGGAGACCGTTGCGATGGCCAACGATACCAAGTTCGGGCTGGCGGCGTAAATTTTCACACCTGATGCGACGCGCCACGTTCCCTTGTGCGCAGGGATACAAACCAGTAGTGCAAAGAGGGTTGTAACTGAAAAATTAAAAAATGATCGGATAATGTAAAAGCACGGATTCTTTTAATCGACAACCCCCAACATACGAAAAGGCATGGTCTTATCTTCTTATGATGGTTTTCTAAAAAATGAGTATTATCAATAAATAGCAGAATAAATAATGAGATTTTTTATCTGTCTCGTTTATATTCATCTGTGTTGATTTTTTCAACCAGAAATATTTATAGGATAATAGCAATCCCATTAATTATTTATCTGTATGTGTTAGTAATATTACTAATAAATAAGATTTGTGATCGGCGTGTTTAGTGTAAAGGGAGGTAAAATGTCTATTCAGGAGCTAAGAAGTTTTCGCTGTCGACAGTTTGAATTACAAACTCAGGGCGGGTTTTGTTGTGGGATTAGTGTAGCGCTTGCGACACATCTTCTTGAATGTGGCGAAGGGTTTTCACACCCCCTTAGCGCGGTACATGTCTTCGATTATGTACAAGAATATATGGGAGCTGTTCGTGTGTCGGGGAATATTTTGGAAGATACGACCACGCCAGGATTTCAGCATTTTCGTCAAAGGATTTTTAATCTTCAATCACGACATAGGATTATTAAAAATCCTATGAAGCCATTCGTGAGAGGATGCGGAGTGGTTTTGCTGGCTTTATCTGTGGCGAAAACTCGCGGGCGTGGTAATAATTGTGCTTACCTAAAAAGCCCAGACTATTATCCGAAGAATCACATGGGAATAGCATTTTATGGTACAGGAGATGAAATATTTATTTTCGACCCTAATACGGGAGGAATGATTATCCGCTGGAACGAAGATAGTATTACACCTACGGTGATTCATGCCCTTGATTGTGCGTTGCTGAGAATGTACAAAATGTATGACCGCATGCAAGGTATTCGCACGGCGAATGTCGTGATGCCACAAATGATAGCTGACAACTATTTACCGTTTGGGGATTATACATAACAGCCATTTCAAATGACTCATGTTTAAGTCTTTAAGGGATGTTTATGATAAAGGAATGTAAAAATGTCTATTCAGGCGCTTAATCGCTTTCGTTGTCGTCAGTATGAATTACAAACTCAGGGTGGGTTTTGTTGTGGGCTGAGTATAGCATTGGCAGTACATCTCACTGAATGTGCAGAAGGTTTGTCACTCCCACTGACACCGCTTCAGGCGTATAAATATATAAAAGAGTATATGGGCGCGGTTCGTATGTCCGGTAATATTTTGGAAGATACGACTACGCCCGGATTTCAGACTTTCCGTCAAAGAATTTTTAATCTGCACTCCCGATATACCTGCACTATTTTTCCTGAAAAGCCATTTGTGAAAGGGTGCGGTGTAGTATTGCTGGTTTTATCGGTGGGAGATACCTGCAAACGTACTGATAATTGTGCATTCTTAAAAAACAGCTTTTATCCAATGAATCATGAGGGGATAGCTTTCTACGGTACCGGGGATGAAATCTTTATTTTTGATCCTAATGCGGGCGGAATGATTATCCGCTGGAACGAGGATTGCTTTACGCCTACGGCGATTCATGCCGTTGATTGTGCGTTGCAGAAAATGTACAAAATGCACGACCGTATGCAAGGTGCTCGCACGGCGAATGTTGTGCGCACGGAAATGATTGCTAAAAATGCTATGCCTTATGGGGATTGTATATAACAGCAATTTCAAATGACGAATATTCAGTTTTTTAGGAAAACCTATACTGCTGGTTGCCCACGAAAACATCGTCATGAGTTGAAAACAAAAAGGGCGCCAGATTCACACCTGCGCCCTTAACGACTTTTATCGGATTAATAACCGGTTAGAAATCGACGTTCACGCCCAGCTGGAAGTTACGGCCTGGCATCACCGCCAGCGCTTTGTTGTAAGCATCCTGATTGGTGGTGTCGGTCAGCGTACGACTGCTCAGATAATCCCAGTATTTACGGTCAGTGATGTTATACACGCCGCCGTTGATTTTCACGTTCTTCGCGACCTGCCAATAGGCGGTGGCGTCGACCATGCCGTAGCCCGGCACGTTCATGTAATCCACATTGGAATCCGCGATTGGCGTACCGCTGTTGGTATAGCTCTGACGACTGGTGGCTTCGGCTTTTTTGCCTTTGACGAAGGTCGCAGTGACGGCGGTGCCGTAAACGCCGGATGGATCATCCCATGCTACGCCCGCGACCAGTTTCATTGGCGGAACGCTGTCGAGATCGACGTACTTGTCGCCCGCATAGCTGGATTTGGATTTACCCTGCGCATAACCCAGAGCGAAGGTCGTGCTCAAACCGTTCACGTCGCTAAACCATGTACCGTAATCGATTTTGGTGCTCAGCTCGCCGCCGTAGATATACGCTTTATCACGGTTTTCAGCCTGATAGATCGTATAAATGTTGGAAGGCACGTTGGTGAACATGTTGCCGTTTTTAGCACGGGTGTAACGGGTATTGGCGATAAAGTTTTTGTAGGTGTTGTAGAACACCGACGTTTTGAAGCTCACGCCTTGCGTCGCTTCACCTTTCACGCCCCACTCGACGTTATTGCTGGTTTCAGTTTTCAGATCGGTATTACCGATCAGCGCGTACTGCGCCGCACCGGCGTAAGAAGAGCCGAGGTTCCATGAGCCGTAAAGCTGGCTGGCATCCGGGAACTGTGCGCCGCGTTTGTACTGCAGGTACGTCATCAATTTTGGCGTCAGATCATAGGTGAAGGCCAGAGACGGCAGAACCTGTGTATCCGAATTGGCTTTACCGTACAGGGTTGAGACGGAGTCTTCTGAAACGACGTTGTTGGAGAGATCGGACAGGTCTTTCGACTTAGTGTTCTGATACGCCACGCGCACCGCCGGGATCACCGAGAAGTTATGGCCGTCGAGGTCAAACTTCATGGTGTCTTGCAGGAAGCCGCCTAACACGTAAGTCCGGCTGTTAGCTTCCGGTTGCATGGTGGTGGTGTAAATGCTCTGCGCAGGCGTTTCGCGGAACGGACGTTCGGTGTCAGACACGCGACCGTTGATCCCGGCGCTCAGTTCGTGACGTCCCAACGTTTTCAGCCAGCTGGTTTCTGCGCCGTAGGTGTCGGTGTCATAGTTAGAATACACGTTCATCATCTGCTTGCTGGCGTTTGGCATGTAGGTGTTGTCGTGCGCCTGCGTGTACTGGTAATAGACTTTCGAAACGACCGCATCGGCGAAATCGTTAAACGGCGTCCATTCGTCTTTCAGGCTCGCGCCCCAGCGACGGGTGTTGCTTTGCTGCTGCGCCGTGCCGAGCACGCTGTTGCCAGAGCTGTCCCACGCATCGTAATGGGTGTGATTCACTTTCTCGTAGTAATCGAGCGTGCCGGTGAATTTGTGCTCATCATTCGGCTGCCAGATCCCGGAGGTCATGATAGCGGTGGAGTGCCAGTTAGCCGGATACGCATCATGTGTGCCGCTGTTATTGCTGGTTTCCTGACCGTCGCGGCGGCTGATCGCCACTAATCCACGCAACTCCTGATCGCCCGCGGCGGCGGTGATACCGTTATGCCAGGAGCGATCTGAAGAGCTGTAATCCGACTGATAACCGAAGTAGGTTTCTTTGCCCGGACGCAGGTAATCGTCTGCGGATTTCGGCAGGAAGGAGACGGCACCGCCGATGGAGGTGTTGGCGCGCTCGGCGGAGGTGGCGCCGGACTCGATATCCACCTGACCGTACATATACGGGTCGATGTAATCACGGCCAATGCCGAAAGTGCCCAGACCCGCGCGGCTTGCATAAGCGCGGCCAGTGGCGCTTGGCTGAGGAATACCATCGACGTCAATGCTGACGCGATTACTTTCCAGACCACGGATGTTATAGCCGGTGTAGCCTGCGCGGTCGAAGCCGCTTTTACCGTTGCCGGAACCGCCGCTGGAACCCGTTGCGCTGATCAGCGGTTCATAACGCATGATCGACCCGAAATTTTTGCCGCCTTTTTTTTGCATATCGGCAGCGGAAATTGTGGTTTTTGAGCCCGGTTTTTTATCCGGCAGCGTCTCAGTCACGGTCATCACTTCTTCGTGGCTCTGCGCCAGATCCTGAGCGGTGCGTACTGGTTTCTTCTTGATCACGTCAGAAGGCTTTGTTTGGTTTTGTGCCAGATCGGTACTTTCTTTAACGGCATCCGCTGCGTTAACGTTAAAGGTGGTGGTGAGAATCGTCCCCATTAAAACGACGTTTTTCACCAAACCCTGCTGTGAAAAGGATTTGAACATGTGTTTTTAGTCCTGCACTAATTTTTAAGTTCTGCTCAACAAAACTGCCCTGCAAATGCTAAGACGCAAGTTAGGATCTCTTCCTGAGAATGCCTTTGTCCTTATAAAGTATGGGTTTATTGATACGCGATACCCACTTTGGCTTGGTGCGAATGATAATGATACTGATAATTGTTATCAACTAATGTTAAAGATAAATGCCTTTCTTAACGAAATCTTTGCACTTTGTCGGCGGATTTGCGTTAGGGCACGCATCTTTACAACCACTAAACCCGCCGTTAGAGTGGTTATAAGAACTGTACAGTACAGTTTAGCGCCCGGCAGGCATCTGCTGTCAGGCTTGAATAGTGAACAGGAGTGAGGATGAAAGTTCGTACCGAAGCCCGACGGGAAGCAATTGTCGAAGCTGCCGCCACGTTGTTTAAAGAAACGGGCTATGAGCGCGCGTCCATGAACGAGCTGGCCAGACGCCTCGGCGGTTCCAAAGCCACGCTGTACAGTTATTTCCCATCAAAAGAAGCGCTGCTGGTTGCCGTCGTGAAAGCCTGCACCACCGGGCATCTTTCAGAAGCAGTTAACGGCCTCGCTGCGCCGTTCCCGGATCTCGATTTAGAAACCGTACTCACGCGTTTTGGCGAAAGAATGCTGCTGGTGCTGACCAACGACGGCGAAGCGCTGGCGGTATACCGCATGGTGATCGCGGAAGCCGGGCATTCCGATATCGGTATGCTGTTCCACGATTCCGGGCCGGCAGAAGCCATTCATGCGCTGGCCGGATTTATGGCGATAGCGATGGAAAAGGGGCAACTGGCGAAGGCCGACGCACTTTTGCGCGCGCAACAATTTCTGGCGCTGGTCACGGCACAAACCAATATGCGGCTTTATCAGCAAAATCCCGAGCCGCTGGAGATCGCCGAGATCCGCCAGCTGGTTCTCAACGCCGTCGATATGTTTTTACGCGGTGGCGTGCGCTAAGACGCTTGCGGAAAATATTGCTAAGATATATCTTTCAGGGCAACAGATTCCCTGAAAGAGAAAACAATATGGAACAACCTCGTCAAGATTCCCCTGCTGCAAACTTGCCGGTTCGTGTAAAAAATGAACTGGTTTTTCGCACCCTCACCGTGAAACGCAGCGAAAGCGTGGCGGGTTGTTTTAAACGCATCGTCCTCGGCGGTGAAGACCTCAGGGGCTTCAGTTCTCGTGGCTTTGATGATCACATCAAACTGTTTTTCCCAGCCAATGTGGGTGATGTGATCACCGCACCGGTCGCCACCGAAGAGGGCATCGTCTGGGGCGAAGGCCCGCGTCCGCTAAACCGCGAATACACGCCGTTGCATTTTGATGCACAGGCAAATGAGTTAACGCTCGATTTTTATCTCCACGACGGCGGCGTTGCGAGTGAATGGTCGGCTGGCGCAAAACCTGGTGACACATTGATCATTGGCGGTCCGCGCGGGTCGCTTATCATCCCGACCGACTATCAGTGGCAATTGTATCTGTGCGATGAAACTGGCCTTCCGGCGCTGAAACGTCGTCTCGGTGAACTGGAACAGGCGGCAACTGATGTGAAAATCACCGTGCTGGTGAAAGTGAAAAACGCCGGTTGCGAGGGTTATCTGCAAGAGCGATCCGGCTTTGATATTCAATGGATTGTCGGCGAAGACGCGCTGGTGCAAAAGGTGAAAAGTCTGCCGCTGCCGGACAACAATTACTACGTCTGGGCGACCGGCGAAGGCAAGCTGGTAAAAGGTTTGAATGATTATTTCACTGTGGATCAGGGGCTGGATCCGGCCTATGTGCGCTGCGTGGCGTACTGGCACGATAAATAATGCTGATGAATAAACAACACCGCCGCGAAAGGATGTTTGAAACCGGAGATATCCGGTTACTGATGCTGCATTTTTTACAGCAGCGCCCGGCACATGGCTATGAGCTTATCAAAGCAATAGAAGAATTAGCCAAAGGCGAATACACGCCGAGCGCCAGTATTATTTATCCGAATCTGACGTTTCTGGAAGAGCAGGCGTTAATCACGTCCAGCCAGGAAGAGGGCGGTAAAAAACAATATGCAATCACGGCGGAAGGCGCAGAATCGCTGGCGGGGCAGGGTGAGTTATTGAAATCAGTGACTGAAAAACTGCATTCGCTGGCGATATTATCCAATAACCGCAGTATTCCTGAAATGCAGCGTGCGATAAACAATATCCGCATGGCGTTAAATCTGCGGCTGGCCAAAGGCCCTATCGAGCAGGAGACGCTGTATAAAATTACTGATGCGTTGGATCGCGCGACCAAAGAAATTGAGCGCAGCTGATGTCTTGACCTGTGATAAAAAGAAAAAGCCTCCGGGTAATTTGGAGGCTTTTTGCTTTTCACAGGGGAATTAATTCTCTTCGGGCCACGGTGTCAGGATTTCATATCCGTCTTTAGTCACCGCTACCATATGCTCCCATTGTGCAGACAACGAGTGATCTTTAGTGACTACCGTCCAGCCATCGCCGAGCACTTTATTCTGCTTCTTACCGGCGTTGAGCATTGGCTCAATGGTAAATAACATGCCTTCCTGCAAGACCAGACCACGGCCTTTTTCGCCGTAATGCAGCACCTGCGGATCTTCGTGATAGCCCATGCCTATGCCGTGACCGCAATACTCTTCGACGATAGAAAATCCTTCACGGTGTGCGACGGCGGCAATGGCAAAACCCACATCACCCAGGGTCGCACCCGGACGCACGACGTCAATCCCGGCCATCATCGCTTCGAGTGTCGTATCCACCAGGCGGCGCGCCATAATGCCCGGCTCACCGGCGTAATACATCCGGCTGGTATCGCCGTACCAGCCGTCTTTGATCAGTGCGACGTCAATATTGACGATATCGCCTTTTTTCAGCGCTTTGTCTGATGGAATACCGTGACAAATCACGTGATTGACTGACGTACAAACGGTTTTTTCGTAGCCGTGATAGCCAATGTTCGCCGGGATCGCCTGCAATTCGTTGACGATATAATCATGGCAAAGGCGGTCCAGCTCATTGGTGGTTACGCCCGGCACGACGTGCGGTGTGATCATGTGCAGCACGCGGGCGGCCAGCTTGCCAGCGATGCGGGCTTTGTCGATGCCTTCCGGCGTTTTGATCATCCGGTTATTGTTCACAAAGTACTTACTGTCTAAACCATTATTCATTACTTGCCTTCCTGTGTGTGCCACCCACGTTTAACAGCGTGCGGATACTGCCGGTATTTTCATCAGATTCCAGGCTGCACTGCACCAGCAGGCGCGAAATTTCACTGTGCGTCATATCGGGATGCGTCTCCATCAGCATGCCAATTTTCATCCAGTGTTCAGCCTGCGCATTCATCGAGCGGGTGTAAGCCAGACTGGCGATGCGCAGATTTTCATGCATCAGTTCTGAAATCTTGATGATACCCATTGGGTGACCTCGGCAGTATACGAATCATATATGAACCGTATATTACGCCGAAAGCGGGTGATCCTCAACGTTTGGCTGCCAGGAACAGTAAAACGCCCCCGGCCAGAAAGGACGGAGGCGTTAAAAAAATCAGACTGCGCGAAATTTACTGGCTGGACGTGTCTTTTTTCATTGCATCTTTTGACATGGTGTCTTTAGACATACTGTCTTTTTTCATGTGATCTTTCGACATTTTATCTTTCGACATGCAGTCCTTACTCATACTGTTTTTTGCCATGGAATCTTTGCTCATGCTGTCCTTTTTCATGCAGTCTTTGGACATGCTGTCTTTTTTCATCATCGCGTCAGCGGCATAGGTGGTGCTCACTGCGCCCATCATCAGACAGGCAGACATCATCATTACGGTTAACTTTTTCATGGTATTTCCTTTATTAGGGTCTTATTGAGGTAATGGTTTTTGAGTCCGGAAGGTTTAGCTCCCGCCGAACCAGTTGTAGCCCTGATCTTCCCAGTAGCCACCGGTAAACTTATTGGTAATTTCAATCACTTCGATGTGTTTCGGATTCTTGTAGCCGAGCTTGGTAGGCATTCTCAGCTTCATCGGAAACCCGTATTTACGCGGCAAAATCTGGCCGTCATAGGTCAGCGCCAGCAGAGTTTGCGGGTGCAGGGCGGTCGCCATGTCGATACTGGTGTAATACTCGTCGGCGCATTTGAAACTGACGTATTCAGCGGTTAGGTCAGCACCAATCAGACGGAGAAAATCTCCGAACGGTACGCCGCCCCATTTACCGATGGCGCTCCAGCCTTCGACGCAGATGTGCCGCGTCACCTGGCTGACCTGCGCCATTTTGTACAGTGCTGGCAATGACCACTCGCGCTTATCCAGTGCAAGCCCGGCGATTTTCAGGCGATAAGCGGTGCCGTCAACTTCAGGTGCGTCGTCTTCGGCATAAAAAGCGTTAAACGGGAACGGGCGGGTGATCATCGATTCGGCATATTCCGGCGCGAGGCGCACGGAGCCAAACAGCCAGCCCTGAACACGGTCGTTAAAACCGGAGATTTTACCCAGCGCGGTTTCCACGCTGGCGTTATCGCTGATGTCGCAGCCGGTCAGCATCGCCACGCCGCCGAGCGTCAGCCCGCGTTGCAGGAACAGGCGGCGGGATGGCGCATCCAGCTGACGGATAATCTGTTTCTGCGCTTCCTGCACGATTGCCTCACTGTCGGACGGGCTAAAAATGTGACTGATGCTTTTTTTGATGATGTTTTTCATGTGTTTTCCTTAACGTCCGCGGATCATGGCGATCAGCGTTTTCGGCACCAGCGCCACCATCACCAGATGCAGCACCACGAACCCCACCAGCGACGCCATCGCCAGAAAATGCACGTAGCGCGCGGTGTCGTAACCGCCCATCAGCTCACGCAGTAACGGAAACTGCACCGATTTCCACACCACCAGCCCGGAAAGCACCAGCACGATGCCGTCGAACATCACGAACACATAAGCGGCGCGCTGCACCATGTTGTAGTGGCGCAGATCGTCATGTTGCAGCTTGCCGCGTAATGCTGCCCGCAGATCATTGAAAATGCCGCGCGGCGTCAGCGGCCAGAATTTCTGTTTCATGCGGCCGGTGAAAATGTTTATCAGCAGGTAAAACATGCCGTTAAACCCGAACAGCCACATCCCGGCGAAATGCCACTGAATCGCGCCACCCAGCCAGCCGCCAAGCGTCACTGCGGACGGAAAATCAAAATCAAAAAGCGGCGATGCGTTATAAATCTGCCAGCCGCTGGTCACCATGATCAGCACCGCCAGCGCATTCAGCCAGTGGGTCAGCCGCAGCCATAAAGGGTGAACCGTGGCCGGTTTGCGTGTCGCGACCGGAGGTAATTCTGTGTGCGTCGTCATGATGTCTGCCCGCCATCTGCCCTGTTGATGCAATGAGTATTGGGCGGATTTGTTCCCCAAGACCTCACGCAAAGTTAAATTAAATGTGATAACTCTGCGGCATGCGCTTGTGTAGACTCAGGGAAGGGTTTGGAAGAACGGGCTGAGAATAAAATGGATAAAACGAAGAAGATCCTGATCGTGGAAGACGACGGTGATATTGCCGATTTACTGAGTCTTCATCTGCGCGACGAAGGCTATGAGATCACCCACGCCGCCGACGGCAATCTGGGCGTGGCGTTGCTGGAAAAGGGCGGCTGGGATGCGTTAATTCTTGACCTGATGCTGCCGGGCGTTGACGGACTGGAGATCTGCCGTCGCGCCCGCAACATGACGCGCTACACGCCAATCATTATTATCAGCGCCCGTTCCAGCGAGGTACATCGCGTGCTAGGGCTGGAACTCGGCGCCGACGATTACCTGGCCAAACCGTTCTCCATGCTCGAGCTGGTGGCACGGGTCAAAGCGCTGTTTCGCCGTCAGGAAGCCATGAGCCGCAACATGAAGATGGATGCGGGAACGCTGAGTTTCGCCGGGCTGGCAATCGATCCGATTGCGCGCGAAGTGATGCTCAATCATCAGCCGGTGGAACTGACGCCGCGTGAGTTCGATCTGCTGTATTTCTTTGCCAAAAATCCCGGCAAAGTGTTTTCGCGTCTCAGCCTGCTCAATCAGGTCTGGGGTTACGAACACGAAGGGTATGAGCATACGGTAAACACCCACATCAACCGGCTGCGCATCAAAATAGAAACCAATCCGGCTGAGCCGGAACGTATTCTGACCGTGTGGGGCAAAGGGTATAAATTCGCGTCTTCCCCGGAAGAGGCGCAAGGGTAAATCATGAAAAATCTCACGCTGGCCCAAAGACTGACGCTGGTATTTACGCTGCTGCTGCTCGCCTGCTGCGCACTTTCCGGCTACATGCAGGTGCGTTCGAGCAATCAGTACAGTCAGGCGGTGATCCAGCGTTTGTCGGCCAATCTGGCGACGCAGATCGCGGCCAATAATCCGTTGCTCAGCCAGGGTGACTGGGATCCGAAAGCGGTGCATACGCTGTTCAACCAACTGATGGCGGTGAATCCGAGCGTCGAAGTGTATCTGCTCGATAATAACGGCAAGATCGTCGGCAATGCTGCGCCGACGGGCAGATTGCGACAGCAAAAAATCGATCTCAGGCCGGTGACCGCGCTGTTACAGGGCGCGAAAATGCCGGTCTATGGCGATAATCCGCGCGATCCGCAGACCCGCCAGGTCTTCAGCGCCGCGCCGTTACAAGTGGACGGTGTGACTAAAGGCTACGTGTATATCGTCCTGCTCGGCGACGAATACACCGCGCTGACCAGCGATGCGCAATATCAGTCGGCCATTTATCTGGCGCTGCGTTCTATGGGACTGGTCGCCCTGTTTGGTTTGCTGGCCGGTGCGCTGGCTTTCCGCTGGGTGACGCGTCCGGTGCGTAAACTCACCGCGCAGATTGCCCAGCTCGACAGCGGCGGTATGGATGCTATTCAGGCGCTGGCGAAAACAGAGCTGCCCGCCGTTGCACCGCGCGATGAAGTGTCACAGCTGCAACAGGCGTTTGTCGCGCTGGCAAAACGTATCGATCAACAGTGGCAAAGCCTGATGGTTCAGGATCAACAACGCCGTGAGTTTATCGCCAATATTTCTCACGATTTACGCACGCCGCTGACCTCGTTACACGGCTATCTGGAAACGCTGTCGGTGAAATCGGACCATCTTAGCAACGAAGATCGCCAGCGTTACCTGAACATCGCCCTGACGCAGAGTAAAAAAGTCGGGCGTCTGGCACAGGAACTTTTCGAACTGGCGCGGCTGGAGTACGGCGTCGTGAAGCCGCAAAAAGAGCCGTTCTCGCTGTGCGAACTGGTGCAGGACGTGTTTGCGAAATTCGAACTGGCCACTGAAACACGCGGGCAAAAACTGCTGGCGGATATCACTCCCGGCATTCCGCTGGTGAATGCGGATCTGGGCATGATTGAGCGCGTGCTGACCAATCTGCTCGATAACGCCATCCGCCACACACCGGAAGGCGGTACCATCGAAATCAAACTGTGGAAAAGCGAAGGGCCGGTGATGGTGCAACTGAAAGATTCCGGGCCGGGTATCGCCGCGGAGCTAAAAGACAGTTTATTCGTACGCCCGTCGATCCTCAGCGCCAACAAACATCGTGCTGGTGGCCTCGGGCTGATGATCGTACGCCGTATTTTACAGCTGCACGGCAGTGATATCCGGCTAATCGAAGAACCGAAACGTGGCGCGTGTTTTCAGTTTTCTGTGCCGGTGTAGCAGACTGCATTATAATCAGCCTTAATTCGCTGACTGGACGACCAGAGATTCGGCATAATTATTCAGGGACGACCCTGGCATTCTAAAAAGGAAACATCATGGCCTGGGTATATCTGTTTTTCGCAGGAATTTTCGAGGTGGTCTGGTCGGTGGCGATGAAAGAGTCTCACGGGTTCAGCCGCCTGATTCCCAGCATCATCACCATCGTTTTCATGTTACTCAGCTTCGCGCTGCTCTCCATCGCCATGAAAACGCTGCCGCTCGGCACGTCTTACACCGTCTGGGTGGGTATTGGTGCGATCGGCGCATTTATTCTCGGCGTGACGATGTTTGGCGAGAGTCTTAATCCGCTGCGCGTAATCGCCGCGTTTCTGATTTTCGCAGGTGTTGTGCTGCTGAAATTTGCGACCAAGGAATAAGGTCAGGGGTAAATTGCAGGAAGCCGCTCAGGGGAGAGCGGCTTTTTTGTTTAATAATTATTCTTTAAACAGAGCAGACAGCGTATGACGAGAAGTGGGTACCAGACCGACTTCTAAGCCAAAAGGCTTGAAGACTTTATTGATAATGTCAGAGGTATAGTTACCCTTATCATTTTCTACTTCAGATAATGTCTTACGTGATACGCCGGTCAGTTTGGCAAAAATATCCTGCTTTAGTCCCAATACGTCAACTTCGACGATTCCTCAAATACCGTTACCTTTATTACACATTAATGGATTAATTTTAATTTAGTGTGTGCTATACGACTCAAAACTTTGTTCGGCAGTGAAATGCAGCAATTAGATTTCCACCGCTCCGACAGTTTCAATCAGCCGCAATGCCAGCAGGCTGTCTTTACTACGCCCGAGTGCGTAAACCCGATGGTCACGCGCCAGATCGTGAATAATCGCCAGCCCGATACCGCTGGTTATCACGGCGACGGAAAGAGTAATGATCATGTTTTCCTTCGGTTTTTTTTGAACCTGACAGCTGATGGCTTAACTTGTGTGGAAAAAGAAAAGCCCCGCAGAACGGGGCTCCCTGAGAACTGACGTCTGCCTTTAACTTCCCAACTCCACCTCTACGCGATGTGCCACCCCGTCATCCAGCAACGGGATCCGATCATTTTCCAGCGTATTACCGTCGAAAAGAACGCGGTATTCGCCTTCGCTGCGGCGGACGGTTATTTGGTAATAACTGCTGCCTTGTTGGTAACTGAGCGTGATTTCCGGCCATGCCGCCGGGAGGTGGCTGTGGATGGACAGCGCATTGCCGTGGCGGGTGATGCCAAGCAGGGATTCGGTGATCAGACGGTACGTCCAGCCCGCTGAGCCGGTGTACCAGCTCCATCCGCCGCGACCGCTGTGCGGTTCTACCGAGTAGATATCGGCGGAAATAACGTAAGGCTCGGCTTTGTAGCGGCTGATGTCGTCGGCGCTGAGGCTGTGATTGATCGGATTGATCATCGACATCAGCTCCCAGGCACGTTCGATATTGCCCTGTTTGGCGAAGGCCATCACCGCCCAAATTGCGCCGTGGGTGTATTGCCCGCCGTTTTCGCGCACGCCCGGCAGATAGCCGCGAATGTAGCCGGGGTTCGGGCCGTTGCCGTCAAACGGTGGCGTCAGCAGTTTGATTAACCCTGCGTCATTATCCACCAGCCGCTTATCGACTGAACGCATGGCGCTGGCAGTGCGCTCCGGCGTGCCTGCACCAGAAAGCACTGACCAGCTCTGGGCGATGGCGTCTATCTGACATTCATCATTGAGATGCGAGCCGAGCGTTTCACCACTGTCGAAGTAGCCGCGCAGATACCAGTCGCCGTCCCATGCGTGATCGTTGAGATTTTGTTTGAGCAGCGCGGACTGTTCGCGGCACAGCGCGGCGGTTTCAATATCCTGCCGCTCTTCGGCCAGTGCGCCGTAGCGTTGCAAAACATCGTACAGGAAGAAGCCCAGCCAGACGCTTTCTCCGCGTCCGCCGAGACCAACCAGATTCATGCCATCATTCCAGTCGCCAGCCCCCATCAGCGGCAGTCCGTGCTCACCCATTTTCAGACCGTGCTTCAGGGCGCGAACACCGTGCTGCCAGAGAGTTTCCTGCGTCGCGCTGACCGCCGGTAACTCGTACACCGATTCTTCACCGGCGGCCAGCAATCGGGCTTCCAGATACGGAACCTGCTGTTCGGCAATCTCATGATCGCCGGTCACCGAGATGTAATGGCTGATGGCCAGCGGCAGCCACAGATAATCATCTGAGCAGCGCGTGCGCACGCCGTTACCGGTTGGCGGATGCCACCAGTGTTGCACGTCGCCTTCAACAAACTGACGTGAAGCACACAACAAGATTTGCTCGCGCATTCGCTGCGGCGCAGCGTGAGTGAGCGCCAGCGTATCCTGCAACTGGTCGCGGAATCCGAATGCGCCGCCGGACTGGTAATAGCCGCTGCGCGCCAGTATCCGGCTGGCTAAGGTCTGATAAATCAGCCAGCCGTTGGCGAGTAAATTGATGGAAGGATCCGGCGTGGTGACCTGGATTTTATCCAGTACCAGATGCCAGTGCTGATGCACGCGATCCAGTTCGGCCTGCGCTTCGCCTTCCTGTAAGAACTGGCGAATCAGCGTTTCGGCGTCATCGACGTTTTGTCCCAGACCCAGCGCGAAGGTGAAGGTGCGCTGGTCTCCATCGATAAGTGTGGTCGCCGACTGCACTGCGCCGCACGGATCCATCGCCGCGCCGGTTTTATCCGACAGCCGCTGATTTTTTAGCGCAGCAGGTGCCGCCGGTGAACCACCACGGCCGAGGAATTCACGGCGATCGCCGCTGACCGAACAATGCGCGCCCGTCACGGCGAAGAAGGCCGTACGATCAGCGCCGTTGCTGGTGTAGTGATTGGTCGCCAGCACGGCGCAACCCTGGGACACCCGCGCCTGTGAAGTGACGATATGCATGGCGGATTTGGTGCGCAAATCGGCCATCACCCATTCCACATAGCCGGTGACCGAGAGCCTGCGCGGACGGCCAGAGAGGTTGGTCAGGGTCAGCATAATGAGTTTAACCGGCGCATGTTCGGCGACCAGCACCGTCATCTCGCTGGCGATCCCGCGCTCGGTATGTTCGAACACGCTGTAGCCGAAGCCGTGGCGCGTCAAGTAGCCGCCCGCGCCGCGAACCGGCAGGGGAGCCGGTGACCAGACGCGTCCGGTCTCTTCGTCGCGCAGATAAAACGCTTCGCCTGAGCTGTCGCTGACCGGATCGTTTTCCCAGGGCGTTAAGCGGTATTCATGTGCGTTTTCGTACCAGGTATACGCCTGACCGCTTTCCGAAATCACGGTACCGAAATCCGCATTCGCCAGCACGTTCGACCACGGCGCAGGCGTGTTTTGCCCGTCGTTAAGCAGGATCTGGTATTCGCGACCATCCGGTGAAAAGCCGCCGGTGCCGTTGAAATAGGTCAGATCGCGTGGTTCGGCGGCAACCGGCGTCAGTGGCTCGTCGCTGCGAACCGGCAGCAGTGCGGGCAGGCCGACATGGGGCATCTGCATCCGCTGATTGAGCTGATCCGTGAGCGGGCCGTGACGATCGTCTATCACGACACGCGCCACGCTCATCAGCAGCGTACGGTCATCCTGTGTGATTTGTTCGCCGTTGCGGACAAAAATGCCGCCAGGAATATCGGTCTGACTGGAGCCTGCGCCCGACGCGACTAATCCAAGGATCTGGTTTTGCAGCGCCTGCTGGTAGCCGCCCGGATCGTTAGAGAGGAGGACCAAATCGACTTTCAGCCCTTTCAGTCGCCAATAGTTGTGGGCGCGGATCAGCAGTTTCACCAGATTGATATTCTCGCTGCTGGAGATGTTCAGCAGCACAATCGGCAGATCGCCGGAGAGCGAAAGCCCCCACAGGCCGGACTGTCCGCGTCGGTTATTGATGATGGTTTGTGCCTCGCCGCGCATTTCCTGACTGGCAAACAGCACCGCACCGGCCAGGCGGTTAAACAGCCCGGCGTCATCTTCGGTGGCGTTGAGCTGGCGCAGAACCACCTGACTGTGGGACCAGGCGATTTCGAATACCCGATCAGCAATATGATGGTCACGGTATTTTTCCAGCAGCGCCAGGCTTTGCAGCCGGGTATCACCGATGCCGTATACCATGTCGATCACTACCGGTACGCCGGGTTTGAGGCGAATCCGCTGGCGGATAGAGAGCACCGGATCGAGAACAGCACCGGCGCTGTTGCTGAGTTTGCCCGGTTGTTGCAGTGCCTGCGGATGGGCGGCGGTGTTGCCGCGTCCTATAAAGGCGGCGCGATCGGTTTCGAAAGAGGTTTCCCGCTCCACCGGGCCGTGGATCGCCATCATGTGGAACATCCACGGGCACTGTTCATCCGGCTCGCGCGGGCGACGATGGCAGAGAATGCCTTCCTGCGCGGGCACCAGTTCGGTCTGCACAAACAAATTACTGAACGCCGGATGGCTGGCATCGTTGGCCGCTGGCGCCAGAACCACTTCGGCATAGGTGGTGATTTCCAGCGTGCGCGGACGGCGTCCGTGGTGAGTGACCGTCATGCGGCGGATTTCGACGTCGTCTTCCGGTGATACCACAATGTGCGTATTCATCGTCAGCGAGCCCTGTGTGCGGGTAAATTCCGCACCGGAGTCGGTAAGCACCGCGTGATAAGACCCTTTTTGCTTACCTGCCGGTTGCCAGCTGTTGCTTGACACTTCGCCGGTCGCCGGATCGCTGATATAACAGAAGATGCCGCGATTATCGCGCGTCGCATCTTCCCGCCAGCGGGTGAGCGTGAGGTCTTTCCAACGGCTGACGCTGCCCCCGGCCTGCGTCACCATCAGATGATAATTCGTATTAGAAAGCAGCTGAACTTCAGGCGTCGGGCTGTCTACGTCGATAAATTCACGCAGTTCGACGTTCACTTTTTGCAGTGTACTGTCGTGAGACTCGAAGTGACGGCGCGGGCTGTAAAGTTCGACCGCATCCGGCACGCGTTCCTGTAATAACAAACGGGCGGACTGGAAGGCCGCATTGGCCGCAAAGCGCGCGGGCATCGGGGAATCGAGTAACACATTGGCCAGCGCGAGGAATCCCATCCCCTGGTGGTGCGCCATGTAAGAGCGTACGACGATGTAAATTTGTCCGCGAACCAGCCGCGACGGGCTGTAGTCCAGCGCATCGTAGAAGCCGTATTCGCCGCGTGCGCCGCGATTTTCCAGCTCGACCAGGTTGAGACAAGCTTCCTGCGGGCGGATCATCAGCGCCATCATGGTGGCGTAAGGTGCGACCACCATGTCTTCGCCGAGCCCGCGTTTCAGCCCGAGTCCGGGCACGCCAAATGCGTGATACTGATAATTCTGATTGATATCGAATGCGGCATACGCGGACTCTGAAATCCCCCACGGGACATTGTTCTCTTTCCCCCAGGCTATCTGCCGGTCAACGGCGGTCTGGCACATTTGTACCAGCAGCGTGTCCGGATAAGCCGGCATCACCAGTTGCGGCATCAGATACTCAAACATCGACCCGCTCCACGACATCAGCGACGGCTGTTTGTCGATCACGGTGAACAACCGCCCCAGCGCGAACCAGCTTTTTTGCGGCAGTTGGTTGGTCGCAATGGTCACGTAGTTGGTCAGGCGGATTTCAGACGGCAGCAGATCGTACTTTCCGCTGTCCATCTTGTGCGCGTCGCAGTTGTAACCGACAGTCAGCAAATGCGTGGTGTTGTCGTACAGGAAGCGGAAATCCATGTGCGCGTGTTCGTTCAGGCGTTGTTCCAGTTCGCCGATAATATCCACACGCTGACGCGCCAGCCCGATAGCGCGGGATAAACCCGGCGACGTCAGCGCGTCCTGCTGCGCCAGCCAGAGCAGCGTTGGCAAGGGTTCGTCATGCGCTTGTGGGGACAGCCAGCCATAAAATTCATTCCACTCGGCAAGCCCTGCATCCAGCTGTAACGCGAGCTGTTGCAGCCAGCCGTCTGCGGATGAAGAGATCAGTGCCCGCATCGCACGCAAACTATCGAAAATGGCTTCGCCTTTTGCTGCAGCCGCCAGCGTCCAGCTCTCGCGGAGTTTGGCCATCGGTGCCGCACCGTATTTATTTTCGGCCATGTAAAGGGTGTCTTCAAGACCGGTCAGCCACTGCGGAATATTCACCGCGAGCTGGCGACGCCACAGGCGCAGGCCGGTGCTCAGGGTCAGCAGATGGCCGGCAAGATTCCCGCTGTCGACGCTGGAAATGTAGCGCGGATTCAGCGGTTCAAGTGTGCGCGTGTCGTACCAGTTATAAAGATGGCCGCGATAATGTTCGAGTTTGTCCAGCGTATCCAGCGTCTGCCCGGTGCGCAGTAACACTTCGCCCTGCGTGAGGTAACCGAAATCCCACGCGGTGATGTTTGCCAGCAGCGAGAGGCCGATATTGGTAGGCGATGTGCGGTGGGCAATTATCGGGTTTGGAATTTCCTGATAATTATCCGGCGGCAGCCAGTTTTCCTTCTCTGTCACAAACGTTTCGAAGAATGACCACGTCTGGCGCGCAGCCTGACGCAGGAATATCCGCTGTTCCGCATCGAGATTGGCTGCCGGAGGTGGGGCGGGTTGGCTCAGCCAGCACATGATGCGCGGGGCGAGGAACCACAACACGCCGAGGGGTAATACTGCCCAGACCAGCGACGGATGAGTCATTGCTGGCAGCATCACAATCGCGATCCCCGCCAGCGGATTCGCCCACATCCGCAGATAGAAATACTCCGGCGACTGTGCGCGGTTTTTGCTGCTGACCTTCACGCTAGACCATTCGTGCAGGTGCCGGTGGCTGATGCCCAGCCGCCACAGCGTCAGTAAAATTGCCTGTAAGGAATAGACCGCTTCGTGCGGCAGCGTCATTAACGTCACAAAAATGCGTGAAAGGCGGCTGAGGGTGGCGGAGGCCACGCTTTTCAGATGCGGGATAAGTTTGCGGCGCGGGCCTTTATTCATTAAATCCAGTACCAGCGCGACCAGCACCGGGAACAGAAGCATCACGGCGATAAATCCAAGCCAGTAGAGCTTGTTCGGCACCAGCCCCACGGTGCAAAAGATGATGATTAAAAACGCAGGCGCAACCAGACTGCGGCGCAGGTTATCGAACAGTTTCCAGCGCGAAAGCGTAGTCAACGGGTTCGGGCAGCGCTGGCCGTCTTCTTGCCGTACACGAAAACGCAGCCAGTTCAGCAACTGCCAGTCACCGCGGATCCAGCGGGTTTTACGCGCCACATCCGCCAGATAGTGATCGGGATATTGTTCGTACAACACCACATCGCTGAGCATCCCCGAACGGGCGTAACAGCCTTCCAGCAGATCGTGGCTGAGCACCAGATTTTCCGGGCAAGTGTTTTCGTTGGCGCGGATAAACGTATCGACGTCGTAAATGCCTTTACCGACAAATGAGCCTTCGCCGAATAAATCCTGATAAATGTCCGATGACATCGATGAGTACGGATCGTTTCCCGGCACGCTGCTGCACAGGGCGGCATAGCGTCCCTGACCATGAGCAGGGATCTCCTCTGCCAGACGTGGCTGGAGAATCGCGTAGCCGGAGACCACCAGATGGCGCTGCTCGTCGTAGACCGGATGATTGAGCGGGTGCGCCATCGCGGCAACCAGCTGATGCGCTGTCGCGCGCGGCAGCACGGTATCGCTGTCGAGCGTAATGACGTACTTCACTTGCCGCAAATGTGCCTGAGTGCTGCCTTCGATCAGTGAGAAGGGGTCGCCCCGATCGCGCAGCCAGTGATTGAGCGCATTCAGCTTGCCGCGTTTACGCTCGTAACCCATCCAAACGCCCTGCGGCGCATTCATTTCGCTGTCGCGATGTAACAGGGTAAAACGCGCACCTTGGCTGGCAGGATAGCGGCGGTTGAGCAACTGGATTTGCTGCGCGGCATAAGCCAGCAGGGCATCGTTATCCGGATTATCCCGCTCCACGCTGTCGTGAAAATCACTCAGCAATGCGAAATTCAGATGCGGCAGGACGTTGCCGAGATAACACACTTCGAGGCTGTTTATCAGCTCGTCGATATTCTTGCGGCTGCCGAGCAGACAGGGGATCACCACCAGCGTACTGGCATTTTCGGGAATACCCCCGGCAAACTCCAGACGCGGCAAGGGTTGCGGCATACGGCTGCGGGTGGTGATTTCACTGAGCAGATTGAGGGCGAACTGGCTGGCGACTAACACCACCGGCACCAGCATCGCCCACCACAGCCAGTTACTGGCCGGATGACCGGTACGGAAAAGCGCATCAGCAGTCACGGCGGTGGTCAGCAACATCAGGCTGCCGAGCCACGAAAGGAGCGGCGTCTGGCTGAGTTTGGCGCGGGCGCGGATCTGCAACGAATAGCGTACCCCGAGATCTTTCTCCAGGGCCGGACGGCCGGGACCGATCAGATAAAAACCGACGTGCTGCTGCTGATAAGAATCACCGGGCCGTTGCGCCAAAGCCACCGCACGGGCGGCAACGGCGGCTTCGTCATGAGGGGAATTGCGCGAAAGACGTTCGATCTGATGGCGGTAATTATCGCGCGTGTCGAAGTGCATCGTAGCGTATATACCGGCCGGATCGGTGCGCAGGATTTTCTCCACAACGCTGAGATTCTCGGCGAAATCTGCCCAGTCCATCTCAGTCAGGTGGCGTAATCCCATGATGCTGTTACTGACCGTCAGCTGATTGGCTGCCAGCTGCTGATTAAATTTATCGATGACTTCGCGCTGCGTCAGTCCGACTTCACTGAGGCGTTGTTCTACCCAGGTCAGCGGCAGTGCCAGCATCGATCCATGCCCTTGCAGACGTCGAACCAGTTCAGCGACAAATGCGCTGGTGCGCGGCGGATTGGTTCGCGCCATGTCGGCAATCACGATGATCTGATTGGCCGGATCGTTCTCAGCACTGTCGAGCAATTTATTGACCCAAAAATCCGCCAGATTGCGTTCTTTCTGGGCATTTGCCACTTCAATACTGACGCGACGAAGATTCTCGATCAGCGCCAGGCGCAACATCCCCGGGAACGCCCACAGCTCGCCGAGCGTCAGTGGACGGACGCTCTGATAGGTCGAGAGAAAGCGGGTGAGGGTTTTGATATCCCAAAGGCCGTCGCTGTGGCTGACGACTTCAGTGGCGATATCGTAAATGCGCGGGCAAAAATGCGGTGATCCAAGGGAGGGCAGACCCTTGCCAAAGTTTTTCGGCAGAAGCTGGCGCACGACACGGATTTGTTCTTCGATTAGATAGTAGTTATCCAGCAGCCACTCACCGGCGGGCGTAATCGAGGCTTTTTCACCACTGCTTAAAATCAGGCAGCTGCGGGTTAACACCTTCTCGTTGTCATCGAGGCGTTTCAGTAAATAGTACGGAAGTTTCTTTTTAGATAATTTATGCGAGAGGGCCAGTTTTCCGCCGTAGCGTTCCATCTGGTCAGCCGAAAAAAGTTCGGCGCGGATCGGCGATGACTGTTCAAGCGCGCTGGCGCGGTGACGTCGGGTGGCCGGTGATGCAGGTGGAGCTCCTTTACTTTTGAACCAACTGAAGACAGCATTTTTCACGTCGTCATTCCTTACGCGGACCCGAGAAGGCAGTTGCCTGAGCTGCGATAAGAGTTCACATCATGAGAAAAAGAGGTCAGGGGCAGGGAGGCATTTCGGAATAGACACCTGTAGCGAGCGTCTCTCCACAGCTTAGTCTGTTTATGGAAAGCGCGTTGGTTTAATTTTCATCACTTTGATTTATATAAACTACACTTGCTGGGCATGACCTGCGTCCCTACAACGTTCACCAAAACAACAATAACGAGAAACTACGATGATTATTTCTGCTTCAACGGATTACCGGGCAGCGGCAAAAAGCAAACTTCCGCCGTTTCTGTTTCACTACATCGACGGCGGGGCGTACAACGAACATACCCTCCGGCGCAACACGACCGATCTGGCCGATATTGCCCTGCGCCAGCGCATTCTGAAAAATATGTCGGATTTGAGCCTCGAAACGGAGCTCTTCGGCGAGAAACTGGCGATGCCTGTTATCCTCGCTCCGGTTGGCCTGACCGGCATGTACGCCCGTCGCGGAGAAGTGCAGGCCGCACGCGCCGCCGCGAAAAAAGGTATTCCTTTCACGTTATCCACGGTGTCGGTTTGCCCGATCGAAGAAGTAGCGCCCGCCATCGACCGGCCGATGTGGTTTCAGCTTTACGTCTTAAAAGATCGCGGATTTATGCGAAATGCGCTGGAACGCGCGCAGGCTGCGGGTGTGAAAACGCTGGTCTTTACCGTCGATATGCCGGTGCCCGGCGCACGTTATCGCGACGCGCATTCCGGCATGAGCGGCCCGAACGCCGCTGCTCGCCGCATGTTGCAGGCAGTGACGCATCCGCAATGGGCCTGGGACGTCGGCCTGAACGGCAAGCCGCACGATCTTGGTAATGTTTCAGCATATCGCGGCAAACCGACGACGCTGGAAGATTATATTGGCTGGCTGGGTGCGAACTTCGACCCGTCTATCTCCTGGAAAGACCTCGAGTGGATCCGTGATTTCTGGAAAGGCCCGATGATCATCAAAGGCATCCTCGACCCGGAAGATGCCAAAGACGCCGTCCGGTTCGGTGCGGACGGCATCGTGGTCTCCAACCACGGTGGCCGCCAGCTCGACGGCGTGCTATCCACCGCCCACGCCTTACCGGCTATTGCTGACGCGGTGAAAGGCGACATCAAAATTCTCGCCGATTCCGGCATTCGTACCGGTCTGGACGTAGTACGTATGATCGCGCTGGGCGCTGACAGCGTATTGTTAGGCCGTGCATTTGTGTACGCGCTTGCTGCAGCGGGTGAGTCGGGAGTGATTAATTTGCTGACGTTGATAGAAAAAGAAATGCGGGTGGCGATGACATTGACCGGAGCACGAAGTATCGCGGAGATAGGCGCGGAGTCGCTGGTGTACGGGCGCGGCGTGAGGTGACGGTTCAATAATTAAAGCAGCGGTTTTTGGGCAAACCGCTGCCATGATGTCGCTTCAACCGATATTTACAGTGCCACTTCCGATAAGAACACCACCGCAGTCGATGCTGTCACCGGTTCTTGCCGCCGGTTTCCCATCAATAAACACGGTAGCGGAACCGCTGGCAATCTTACGCGGATGCGAAGGGTGCAGAGGTAAGCTGTGCGGCACAAGCGGATCGCCCATTCGGGCAGCCGGTAAACTGTCGAAAAAGACCGAATTTGAACCTGCGATCACGGGTGTCGCGGGGTACCCTTCATGCTGCGATCCTATATCGTTCACTTTTGCTGCTATTGGCATTATCGGGCTCCGGTTTAGATGACGACAACAAATTTACCGTTGATCAGGGAGAACATTGGGGCGTAATAACCCATGCTTTCACTGCCGTCACTGTCAGTAGAATGATATGTTAATGGAGAGTATGTCGGCTTAGATTTGTTGTAAAATTGTACAATACGTCCTTTATTCATCACCCTTACGGAATAATCATTCCAATTTATTGGGTCTATTTTAACCTTACCTTCTTCTATATCGGATTTGGAATATTGTGATAATAAGATAGCATCCTCATTATCTCCAGTCGTTTTAGCCCATGCATGTAATGCAATATTGTGAGATTTTTTAAGCTGTGTTCGGTCATGCATATTTATTATTTCTGCAAGTTTTGAATATGAGTCACGTAATTTCTTAATTTGCTCTTCACTACCCGTGTAAGGCGTTGCTTTTGTCCACGCCCACTCAGGAATTCCAGTGAGAATAATTTTCTCAGAAAATTCATATAACACCATGTTCTCAGGAAAGTATCTCTCACCGAAATATTCAGGATCAATATGGCCAGGAACTACTTGTTCTGCTATAATTTTCTGTCTAGTGATAACTGCATTATTATCGGAAGTTATATCTGGCAGTCCATCTTTGTTTACCGTAACATTTAATGTAGTAAGAGTTATTTTTTTTTGGCCCTCAAAACGCACCAACTCTAATTTGCAGCTTGACAATGCATCGAACTTCCCTCTCTCACTATTATCAAGGTTTTGATCGGAAAACCAACCTAGCGCTCCGATTTCTAAACTTATTTCATTCTCGCCATTTTCCAGGAAGAGTAATGAGTTAGTGCTTGAAATACCCCCTCCGCGACCATGATAAGCAGATTTTCTGTTATCTAATCCTTTTACACCATTTGTTTTAATTGAGCAGTATGCCTGTTTTATATTAAACAAACTACGGATTTTTAGTGTTGTTTCACTAGCATGTGCAGGTAAGGCCATAGTTCCACCCATTAATAAAGTTACTGAAATAAAAGTAAGTAATTTCATATTTAAACCTCTGGTTTGTGTCTAAAATGACGTTCAGTTATTAATTAAATCCCCCAATCTTGATTAGATCCTAACCCCCAAGGTTGGACCTGTATTATTGGGGTAATTACGGGTTTTGTTGTGACCCTAGACTTACCATACAAATTTATACGTAATGGGGAATCAACTGCTCTTAGAGGTTCTGCAAGTTCCCATTCAACCTGTGTTTTTTTCTCTAAGAATTTATCTTCCTTTTCATCTTTACTCCCACGATCTACATCCGCCACAAACTCGAAACACCCATTAATTCCTTCGTGAAATCCAGCCAGATCCAGTCCTTTGTCGTGTTGATCCAGTGCAAAACCGGCGGCTGTCGTTATGGATCCCTTGGCGCCGATATTAATTTCGGCAAAAAAAACTTCTGCTTCAAAGGCTGCATCAGTAAAAAATATTGTGCTGGTTCACGGCGCATTTGTAGACGGCTCGGGCTGGCGTCAGGTGTGCGAGATCCTGATGCACGACGGATATACTTGACACTGGTTCAGGAACCGATGACCTCCTTCCCGGAAGATGTTGCAGCGACCAAACGTATTCTGGCGATGCAAAACGGCCCGACGATTCTGGTCGGCCACAGTTATGGCGGCGAATTATCAGCCCATTAACATATTTATGCTGTGAAAATCCGCTGTGAAGCCATTAACTTTGCGCCACAGGCGGTTTCCATCCCTTCAACAGCGACTGCTACGCCACTGAATGAAGTCTGCGGCGTTCCCTCCCTGATGGGAAAAATTCCTTTGCACATCGGGCAGGCAACCTTATGCCCGACGCCTGCAACGGGAATTCCCAAACATGTTACCTGTTCAAACCCTTCTAAAACGGTTCCACCATGGGTGGTTTTATCACCTTTTAGAATTAAGGCTAAATATGGCATAGGTATCTTCCTAATTGTATGTAAATGCTTAAGATTATTGTAATTCGCTCTTAAAATACTTTTTATAATGACAAGTAATCTACTTTTTATTATTTATTAATGTTAATTTCATCCTGAATTTCTTTTTCATATAAAGAAATATCATATTTCTTATCGCCGATGATTATTGCACAGTCATTATGGGCATAAAGCATATAAGCGTAACTAACTGATAAATGATGGTGGTTATTATTTTCCGCCTCAAGCATTTTATTATTAATATTTTCCATCATGCTGCTATAGTCACGTTCGCCAAACTCATTTTCTTTATGCGGTTTTTCTGGCATAGCCCAATCCATAAGAGCCATATCTGCAGAATTTCTTTTAAAATTTTTCGAATACACATTCTTATAACAAGTACTATAAGCTAAGCATGAAAAGTGATTTTTTGTTTCGCAATATTTTCTTGCATTTCTACTAAATGCATCCATTGCCATTCCTTCCTGGTCACCATACAAGCAACCAGATAGAGGAAAAAAACTCAGTAACAAAAAAATAGAACTAAATCTTGTTAACATAATTCTCAACCTCCAGGAACATTTCTCTCGCATTAGCATGCCCATAATCGTTTATCTTTGAAATTATTTTTCTTCCACTCTCATTTTGAATCTCTCCAACATTAATTGCTTTGTTCATATCAGCACATGAACATTCTTCCCAGGCCCCACCAGCTCGTGCAATATCATTCGGGCTACTGTAATCAGCAAATTTATAATCTACATATATATTCATCCAGCGTTTAACATTTACGGGTTTTGTTTGTTTACCGCTCTTACCTCTTGAAACAGGGTCAAGCGTTACCAGCAATTCAATGGGGATACTTGTATTGTCTTCTGCCAAACAGATTACCCGGTCACCTCCCCAGCTGTGGCCGACCAATACAATTTTCTGATTTGCATCGTGCCACTTTTGCATTACAGGCGGGACGTTCCCTCCACCATGCTCGGAGCGCTAGAGTGTACCTTCGGCTAATTACTCATGACGTTCTGGATATTAACCCCTAACGACATCTGGAATATCTGCCTCGTGAGTAATTACCGTAAGATCATCGACGTCACGACCGGCAAGATCGTTTAAACGCATCAAATAAACTGACAGGTCATTTCCCATACTCTTTTGCAAAGCTGGTGCTAAATCGTCTCTCAGTAAATCAAGGCTGGTAACATCCTCCGCAGCATTATTTAGTCGTACATTTGCCCAAGGCGCCAGCATCGGATCGCTATCAAAATAGCTACCCAGCATGAGGCCAGGTCGAGATATTGTCTGGTTTGATCGTTGCGGGTTATTCCGTATTTACCGCTGTTATCCTGCGTGATGACCCTGGAAGGGCGAACCTGCGCAGTGCGGCGGAAGTTGTTGATGCAGTAGGTGGCCGCTTCAGACGCGGCGTTCGGGTTATACGCAAACGCGCCGATGCTGATCAGTGCGCTGCAGTTGTCCGCGAAGGTGAGCTTCTGATCGTTGGCCTTGAGGAACTCTTCCTCGTAAAAGAAAATCCCCTCTTCGGCCAGCAGCCGCGAAATAAAATCGTAATCGCTTTCCATAAACTGGACGCAAAACTCGCGCCAGTTGTGGCTGGAGCGAAACAGCGCGTCGTGTTTAAGCACGCCCATCTCCCTGAGCAACGGGTCGAGAATGGCGACGATGTTCAGGTTCTGAAAACTGCGGCAGTTTTGCCGCTGGGAGCTGCGCCAGAAATACGGGCGGATGGTCAGGCGGTACTGCGTCTGGTGTTTGCCGGTGTCCCCCTGCTCATAAAAAGTGACAATGCCGCGCACCCGCCGTTTTATCTCATCGCCCTGCCAGATGGTGAGCGTCGCCATTTCGTCCAGGACTTTATCGACGCCGACGGCCGGGTCGCTGCTCACCAGCACCACGTTCAGGGTAAAAAGTTCGGAATAACATTGGGAAAGATGAAAGCTGACGACGGCGAAGGTGTCGCGCGTCGCGGTGCCTGCGGTGAAGGTAAAGCGGGTTCCGTTGAGTGGCATGCTGTGAGTCCCTTAACTGTGCGGCAGAAGCATTTATCAGAAAGTGATATTTCAAGACAATCATAATTGAAATAAATGTATTTATTATCAATTAGATAGGAGGTTATAGGCTCAAAATTATTCTTAATTTTGAAATCTCACCGTGAGGCAGGTCGCAAAAACGTAAATGCGCAAGGGACTGCACTTGAAGCAGGACTGAACCCAGTGAAAGACGGGCTGGATCGGGAACCGCCGCAGATAGCGCAGTGTATTAATGAGACATTCAGGGGGTTACCGGTTTCAGCGGCGCAAAGAGAAGGGGTAGGATGCAGGCGTAAGACGTGAAAAAGGGAACCTGAGTTCCCTTTTATCGTTCCAGACCTGTCAGTGCCGGGATGTCAGTTCAGTAACCCGAGATGTTCGACGAGGATCGAGGAGCCGATGCCGATGAGCACGACGCCGCCGAGCACTTCAGCCCATTTGCCAATCGCTGCGCCGAGAAAGCGGCCCAGCAGCATGCCTGAGGTGGCCATAATCGTCGTGGCGGCACCGATGGTCAGCGCCATCACAATAATATTCACCTGAAGGAACGCCAGACCGACACCGACGGCCATGGCATCAAGGCTGGTGGCAATGGCCGTCGTCACCAGCAGCCAGAAACCATGGCGGCGGGGCACCTCGATTTCTTCGGCAGTATCCTTTCTGAACCCTTCCCAAATCATGCGTAAACCCAGCACTAAAAGAAGGGTGAACGCCACCCAGTGATCCCAGTCCATGATGAACTGCGACGCTGCCAGGCCGATTGCCCATCCGATCACCGGCGTGATGGCTTCAATGACGCCAAAAATAATCCCGGTGCGTAATGCTTCCTTCAACGGAGGACGGTGCAGGGCTGCGCCCTTGCCGATTGCCGCCGCGAAGGCATCCATTGACATCCCAAACGCCAGAATAATGATCGTATAAAATTGCATAAAACAGGCCAGTCAGACCTTTCGCAAATCAAAAGGTGCTTTATTAAAAGAGGCGTGCAGTTTGCCACAAAAGATAAAATAAAAAAACCATAATATTCAATCAGTTATAGTATTGGTTAAAAATGTTAGCACAGGCTATATTTGTGTGAAAAGGCTTCAATTTAGAAAGGGTATTAGGGTAAGAGTAAGAAAAAGGTGAGTTAGCATAGGAATTTACCGGCTCTTTGATTTATGCAGGTTGTCTTAATTTTTTGCCTATCCTCAACAAAAGATAGTGAGTGGGTTTAGGGGGAAAGAAGGTAGCAGCATCTATACTCCGTGAATGGGGCGGCACATGCTGCCCTAAAACATGGCGAAGACTCATGAAACAAATACAAAATAAGTCGTCACTGCTCAGTGCGACAGTAGCCTGCATCGGCGTCGTTTATGGGGATATCGGGACCAGCCCGCTCTATACCCTACGGGAATGTCTGACCGGACAGGCGGGCATCACCCTGACCCAAAGCTCTTTGTTCGGATTTTTGTCACTAATTTTCTGGCTGCTGATGCTGGTGGTGTCAGTCAAGTACATCATCTTCGTGATGCGCGCCGATAACGATGGCGAAGGGGGCATCCTCACCCTGATGTCGCTCGCTGTGCGCAATCTGAGCCCGCGCTGGGTACCGTTGATCATGTTCCTCGGGCTGGTCGGCGGCAGTTTCTTTTACGGGGACGGCGTCATCACGCCCGCTATCTCGGTGCTTTCTGCCATTGAAGGGCTGGAGCTCATCTCGCCTTCGTTCGACCGTTTCATCATTCCAGCTTCGATCGCGGTGCTGACATTGCTGTTTTTCATCCAGAAAAATGGCACCGCCAGCGTGGGGAAAATTTTCGCGCCGGTGATGGTGCTGTGGTTTATCACCTTAGGCGTGTTGGGTATCGGTGGCGTAGTGCGTAATCCTGATGTTCTTCAGGCGCTGAACCCTTACTGGGCGCTGCATTTCTTTGTCGAATTCAAAACCGTGTCATTCTTTGCGCTGGGTATGGTGGTGCTGTCAGTTACCGGCGGCGAGGCGCTTTACGCCGATATGGGGCACTTTGGAAAAAAACCGATCCGTATCGCGTGGTTTGCGTTGGTCGGCCCGTCGCTGGTGATGAACTACTTCGGACAGGGCGCTTTGCTGCTTAGTCATCCCGAAGCCATTCAGAACCCATTTTTCCTGCTCGCACCCGGCTGGGCGCTGATCCCGTTGCTGGTTCTGGCCACGCTGGCGACCGTTATTGCTTCTCAGGCAGTGATTTCCGGCGTCTTCTCCCTGACCCGTCAGGCTGTAAGGTTAGGGTATTTACCCCCGATGCGCATCATCTATACCTCCGATGTCGAATCCGGGCAGATCTACATTCCGGTGGTCAACTGGCTGCTGTACGCCGCAGTGCTGATCGCCATCCTCAGCTTCAAACACTCAAGCAATCTGGCGTCGGCCTACGGGATTGTGGTCACCGGTACGATGGTTATCACCTCTTTGCTGATCGGCATTGTCATGGTGAAAAATTGGGGATGGAAAAGCTGGGTGGGCGGGCTGGTGACGGTACTTTTGCTGCTGATTGATGTGCCGTTGTTTGCCGCCAATCTGACCAAGCTGTTCTCCGGCGGCTGGCTGCCTGTGGCGATCGGCCTGACCATTCTGGTGATTATGCTGACGTGGAAAACCGAGCGTTCGCGGCTGCTACGCCGTTTGCGTCAGGATCCCGAAGCGCTGGAATCTCTTATTGTTTCACTCGAAAAAGCGCCGCCTAAACGTGTTCCCGGCACTGCCGTGGTGATGTCCCGGGGTCTCTATGAAGTTCCGCTGGTGCTGTTACACAACCTCAAACACAACAAAATTTTGCATGAAAGAGTGATCCTGCTGACCATGATCACGACGGATGTGCCCTATGTTCATAACGTCCGGCGAGTGACTATCGAGCAGCTCTCACCCACGTTCTGGCGCGTGGTAGCAAGTTATGGCTGGCGCGAAAAACCGAATGTGGAAGATATTCTTTACCGCTGCGGGCTGGAAGGGCTGAAGTGCACGATGAACGAGACATCATTCTTTATGTCGCGCGATACGTTCACCCTCGGCGAACCGCGTCCATGGTATTTAAAAGCCCGTGGCAAGCTGTTCCAGGTGTTACAACGCAACTCCCTGCGAGCGCCGGAGCAATTTCATATTCCGCCGAACAGGGTGATTGAGCTTGGGGCAGTGGTGAAGTTTTGAGCAATATTACCGTGGGTTTATTGTGAACCCACGGTGAGGAGAATGAGAACTACGCCTGCGGATCCTGCGTCAGTTCAGTGACTTCCGGCGTTTTAGACTCCTGCGATGTTTGCGTGGTCTGCGACTGAGTGGTCGGCGTCACTTCAGTGACTTTTGACGTCGCCGATGTGTCAGTCTGCGTCGGCGGAGTCGTCACGGGGGCTGCGGTCTGCGCCTGCTGTGTAGTTACCGGCGCGGCAGGTGTTGCTGCCTGCGTCGGCTGCGGCGCTTCAGTTGCTACAGGCGTTTCAGCTTGTGTCTGTTCGGCCGCTGCCGGGGTTTCCATTTCAATTTTCGGCAGAGTTGGGATCGGGTCGAGCGGGATGCTTTCTGCCTTAGGTTTCGGGATTGGGGTTTGCGCGCGAACCAGGAACGTCGGTTTGAGATCGGCTACCGAATAAGTCACGTGGCTGATGGCGTCGTTCGAGGTGGTGACGTCAACAGGTGAAATCGTTACGCGGCCAATCAGTGAACGGGCATAGCCGCCAACTTTATGCGAGCCTTCCGGCACACGCACTTCGAGACTTTCGCCGATCCCCAGCGCGCCGGCATCTTTGCCATCGACGGTCACGTAGAGTTTGGTGCCATCATCGGTTTTCGTCGGGATATGCGTTACGGTCACGCGCGTCGAACCGAAATCGAAAGCCGGTGCCTGGTCTGCGGTTTTCGGTTTTGCACATCCTGTCAGTGCAAAAACGGCTGCAACGGCAGCAAGGGTAAAACGATAACGCATAGTTCGGTTTCTTCCTTTGAGGGATTTTTGTGATCTGCGTACCAATATACCCGATCTGGCCTGTGAGATGAATGCAGCGGTAGGGAACTCGGAACAATCTTCTTTGCAGCCTTTAACACGCCACACAACTTTAAGTTGAAGCGCTTCGTCAATTTGTGTATTTTTATGCAAATTATATGCATAAAAACACAATCACACAGGAGTGACCATGCTTAAGTCCTTAATTCTCACCGGGTGTCTGCTTTCGTCTTTAATCACATCAGCCTTTGCGGCGCAAACCACTTACGTGGTCGGCTCCGGCGGCACTTACCGTCCTTTCGAATACGAAAACAGCCAGAAACAGCTGGAAGGTTTTGATATCGACATTATCAAGGCCATTGCTAAAGCGGAAAATTTTGACATCAAACTGGTCAATACGCCGTGGGAAGGCATCTTTGCGACGCTGAATTCCGGCGATCGCGACATCATCATTTCCGGCATCACCATTACCGACAAGCGTAAAGCGATGGTCGACTTCTCCGCGCCGTATTTCCCGGCTGAGCAGTCCATCGTGGTACCTGAGGCGTCTAAAGTGGATTCCGTGGCAGCGCTGAAAGGCCAGAAAGTTGGCGTGGTGAACTCCAGCACCGGCGACATCGTCGTCTCCGACACGCTCGGCAAAAACAGCACCGACATCAAACGCTTTGATAACACACCGCTGATGTTGCAGGAGCTGGCAGAAGACGGCATCGGCGCGGCAGTCGGCGACGTTGGGGTGGTGAAGTACTACATTAAATCCCATCCTGAGAAAGCCCTGAAACTGGTGCCGGACAGCAAGTTTGAACGTCAGTATTTCGGGATCGCGGTGGCGAAAGACAACACCGAGCTGCTGGGCAAAATCAACGCCGGTCTGAAGAAAATCGTGGCTGACGGTACCTACGCAAAAATCTACGCAACATGGTTCGATAACAACGTTCCAACGCTTCCAGCGCAATAATCATCATGACAAGGGGCTGTAAAGCCCCTGAACAAGGACAGGTATGACCGGATTTCGCTGGGAGATAATCTCAGAATATGCGCCGCTGTTTGTGCAAGGCGCGCTCATGACCATTCAGTGCACCATCATTTGCGTGATTTTAGGGACGTCGTGGGGGCTGCTGCTTGGTCTTGGCCGGATGGCACACGCCGATGATGGCCCGTGGAAACACATTCTGCGTTTTGCCGTGCAGTGGCCGGTGAGGGTTTACGTCAGCGCCTTTCGCGGCACACCGCTGTTTGTGCAGATCATGGTGGTCCACTTTGCGCTGGTGCCGCTGTTTATCAACCCGCGCGACGGTATTCTGGTCACCAACGGCCTGATGTCTTCAGATTTCGCTCGTATGTTGCGATCCGACTACGGCGCATTTCTATCCTGCGTCGTCGCCATCACCCTGAATGCCGGGGCGTACGTGTCAGAAATTTTCCGCGCAGGTATTCAGTCGATCGACAACGGTCAGATGGAAGCCTCGCGCGCGCTGGGCATGGGCTGGGGCAAAACGATGCGCAAAGTGATTTTGCCGCAGGCGTTCCGCCGCATTTTGCCACCGCTGGGCAATAACGCCATCGCGATAGTGAAAGATTCCTCGCTGGCCTCGGCAATCGGTCTGGCCGATCTGGCTTACGCCGCGCGTACCGTTTCAGGCGCTTACGCCACCTACTGGGAACCCTACCTGACCATTTCACTGGTGTACTGGGTTCTGACTTTCCTGCTCTCGCTGCTGGTTCAACACATGGAAAAGAGGTTTGGCAAAAGTGATTCACGTTAAGGATTTGCAGAAACAGTTCGGTGAAACCCACGTTTTGCGCGGCATTTCGTGTGATATCGCAGAGAAAGAAGTGGTGTGCATCATCGGCCCGTCTGGTTCAGGGAAAAGCACTTTCCTGCGCTGCCTGAACGCGCTGGAAAAACCCAACGGCGGCGAAGTGGTGGTTAATGGTTATGCGGTTCACGATCCGAAAACCAATCTGAACACGCTGCGTTCGGGCGTCGGGATGGTATTCCAGCGTTTTAATCTGTTTCCGCACATGACCGTGCTGGAAAACCTGATTATGGCACCGATGTCGCTGAAAGGATTGTCGAAAGCTGAAGCGGTGTCGCGTGCTGAAAAACTGCTGCAAAAGGTCGGACTTATCGACAAAATCGACGCCTGGCCTTCCAGTCTTTCCGGCGGCCAGCAGCAACGCGTGGCGATTGCCCGTGCGCTGGCGATGGAACCGTCGATCATTTTGTTCGACGAACCAACTTCTGCGCTCGATCCTGAACTGGTGGGCGAAGTACTGGCGGTGATGAAACAGCTGGCGCTTGAAGGTATGACCATGGTGATCGTCACTCACGAAATGGGTTTTGCCCGCGAAGTGGCGGACCGCGTGGTGTTTATCGATCAGGGTGTGATTCAGGAGCAGGGGCCACCGGCACAACTGTTTACCGCGCCGACCAATCCGCGTACCAAAGAGTTCTTAAGTAAAGTGTTGTGATGTAAGAGCCGGAAGTTTCGTGGGGGAACTTCCGGCTTTTTTATCAACGAGGAAGCGTTTTAAACAGCGCCGGAGAGTTTACCAGCACACCGTCCGCGCCCAGTGATTTCGCTTGTTTATAATCCGCTTCATCATTTATGCCAATTAAGATGATGTGCGCCTCGCCTTGCGAGCGGAAACAGTCCATCGCTTCTTTATCCCACACCAGCGTGGCTTTTGAACGTGCCTCACCTAATGTGTATTTTTCGACAACTTCCACTTCCCTTTTCATTTCAAGCGCATACCAGCGCGGCTGTTTATCCGCTTTGATCTGGCATTGATGCGCCATTGTGATATTCGCCAGCGCAGTGCGCGTCATGTCGCGGCTTTCAAATTTCGGCAACGTAGCGGGAAGCACGCTGAGATAGCGTGAGTCTGTGGAATAAATACGCGTTCTTTGCAGGCTGTGAGTCTCCTGCAAGACCTTGCTCAATGCAGCGGCCATTTGCTGAGGATCCGCATCCGGTGTTTTGATGTCGATATAAAACGTCGTCGTCGGGAAAGTCTTCAGAACGGACTCCAGCTGCGGAACACCGATATGTTTATCGCGATAGGGATGACTGGTTTCGGTACCAAATGCCCAGCCAGCGTCCATCTGCGACAACTCTTTGGCTGTATATTGAGAAACAGCGCCTTTCTTATCCGTTAAACTCTTCAGGTCTGAAGGTCTGTACAGCACGGGAATGTCATCTTTCGAAAGCTGGACGGTGATCCACACAGCATCAGCTTTATTCTCAAGCGCGAGTTTGATTGCCGGGACTGTATTTTCAGGGGCGTCGGCGGTTCCCCCACGGTGGGCAATGATTTGCGGAGAGAGTGGGAGGGATGCCGCACAGGTCATGGCAGAAAGGGAGGACAGTGTCAGAGCCAAAATCATTTTTTTATGAAGATACATTACATATTCCTTTAAAGTAACTTACCCATAACTATCTGTTATATAGACAATATATGTCATCAGAGAAAATAAGTCTGTAAATGAACCACGTTTGAAAGATGACATTGTTTGATGACAGTTTATGGTCACAATTCATAATTTTGGCTATGAAAGACATAACTACAGAGTGAGTCCGTTAGAGTATGTGTCCCCGTTCTACACGGAAAATGGCGATGTCGATGCCTTACTCCACCCCCAATCCCCTGTTTTCGCTCAACTTCCCATCCCGTTCAGTTTTTCCATCACGTCATCGGACAGCGTCAGTTGACCGCTGGCCAGATTCTCCTGCAAATGCAGCGGCGAGGAGGTGCCGGGGATCAGCAGAATATTGGGGGAACGTTTAAGCAACCAGGCGAGGGCGACCTGCATAGGCGTCGCGTTAAGTTCGGCGGCCACTTCATTGAGCTGCGTGGACTGCAACGGCGAGAATCCACCGAGCGGGAAGAACGGCACATAGGCGATCCCCTCGTCTGCCAGCTGATCGACAAGCGCCTCGTCTTGACGATTGGCGAGGTTATACATGTTCTGCACGCAGACGATCGGCGTCATTTTCCGGGCATCGGCCACCTGTCTGGCGGTCACATTGCTCAGGCCGATATGACGGATCAGGCCGCGCTCTTTCAGCTTAATCAACGTTTCCAGCTGCGGCTCCAGTGAGCCTTCTTTTGGTTTATGGATATCGAGCATACTGCGCAGGTTCACCACTTCCATGCTGTCCAGTCCCAGATTTCGCAGGTTATCTTCCACCGCCTGAGTCAACTCTTCCGGGCTGAACGCCGGGATCCAGCCACCTTTTTCATCGCGACGGGCGCTGACTTTGGTGACGATGCACAGATCGTCGGGATAGGGATGCAGCGCCTTTTTAATCAGCCGGTTAGTGTAATGCGGGCCGTAAAAGTCGCTGGTATCAATGTGATTAATGCCAGAGGCCACGGCGTCACGCAGTACCTGAATCGCCCGTGCTTCGTCTTTCACCGGGCCGAAAACGCCAGGGCCAGCCAGCTGCATTACGCCGTATCCTAAGCGCCCAACTTCACGGTCGCCGAGGCGGTAAGTCATTGTAGGTTTTGACATGGGGTTCTCCTGTGAGTGTTCATTGATTGTATCGGGGAACTGGCTGTGCAACTATCCGCTCAAATCAGGACAAACTGTACGAGGTGACGCACAATGTCGATGGATATCGCCCTGCTGCACGCAGTAGTGGAAGTGGCGAAAGCCGGAGGATTTCGCGAGGCTGCGCGGGTGACCGGCAGCAATGCGTCGCGGCTGAGTGATGCGGTGCGCCGTGCGGAACAGCAGCTCGGTATCCGGCTGTTTCACCGCACCACGCGCACCGTGGTGCTGACCGAGGCGGGCAGGGCGCTGATTGACCGTCTGTTACCGGCGATGAACGAAGTGGATGCTGCGCTGGATGCCCTCAATCGTTATCGCAATACGCCTGGCGGCACGCTGCGGTTGAATGTGCCGGTCAGCGCCGCGCGGCTGGTTTTGCCCGCGCTGGTGCCGGAATTTTTGCGGCGTTATCCCGATATTCAGCTGGAAATTGTCGCTGAAAGTAACGTGCAGGATGTGTTTCGAGACGGCTGCGATGCCGGGATCCGCTATGACGAACGGCTCGAGCAGGATGTAGTCGCCATTCCCATCGGGCCGCGTATCCAGCGTTTTTCCGCCGCCGCCTCCCCGGCGTATCTCGATGTACATGGGCGGCCGACGCATCCGTGCGAGCTGATGCAACACCGGTGTTTACGCGGCCGCTTTGCCAGTGGCGTGATGCCGCCGTGGGAGTTTGAGCGCGAAGGCGAGAGCCTCAGCGTAGAGGTGAAAGGGCCGCTGGTGGTCAGCGTCGGCGGCGCAGTAGACCTTGCGGTGGGAGCCGCCATTGCCGGTGCGGGTATCATCTATCTTTTCGAAGAGTGGTTACAGCCCGCCATCGCCAGCGGTCAGCTTGAGGCAATATTGCAGCCGTGGTGGCTGTCGTTCTCCGGGCCGTATCTTTACTACAACGACCGCCGCCTGATCCCCGCGCCTTTGCAGGCGTTTATTGATTTTGTGCGTGAGGCTAACCGCGCATTATGACCCGTGTTGCCAGCTTTTATGCACGAACTCCAGGGTGTAGCCGTCCAGGTCGATAATCCCGGCGGCGTAATAGCGCGGATCGTAATGAAGCCGTACGCCCGGTGCCCCGTTATCTTTTGCCCCCGCGCGAATAGCGGCGGCGTAGGCTTCATCCACTTCCATTTCACTGTTGGCGACAAATCCGACATGTGTCGCATCGCCCGCCGTTTTACCTTCCCGCAACCAGAAAAATATCCGGCCATTCGCCCCGAAACCCTTGAGGTCGGGATGCCCCGGTGGGCCGTCCTTGCCGTCGTAATCGACGCGGGCGGTAATGCCGAGCGGTGCCAGTGCGGCGGTGTAAAACGCCACCGAGCGGGCGGTATCACTGACGGATATAAAAATGTGATCGAGCATAGAATCTCCTTAAATCTTAAATATGGTAGCCACCGGCGACTTCGATAGACTGCGCATTGATCCAGCGGCTGTCGTCTGAAATCAGCCCGGCAATCGCCAGCGCGACATCCTCCGGCTCACCAACGCGCCCGAGCGCGGTCTGCGAAGCCAGCAGTGCTTCAAACTCATCGTTGAGGCCACCGCCCAGCCCTGTACGGATTGCTCCGGGTGAAATGGAATTTGCGCGGATACGGCGCTGACCGAATTCTTTTGCCATATAGCGCGTCAGTACTTCCAGTCCACCTTTGAACGCGGCATAAGGCGCGACGCCCGATGTGGCAACGCGGGTCGTTGCGCTGGTGACATTTACGATGTGAGCGCCCTCGGCCAGTAACGGCAACAGCGTCTGCGTCAGGAAAAACGGTCCTTTCAGATGCACGTTGAAAAGACTGTCGAATTCTGTTTCCGTCACGGTTTCAATCGGATTAAACAGTCCAAAACCGGCGTTGTTGATCAGCACATCAAAATCAGAACGATGCCAGTGGCGGGGCAACAACGTTTCCAGTTGTGCGCGGAATGCCGGGAAAGTCTCTGAACGCGAAACGTCGAGTTGTACCGCTACGGCCTGACCGCCCGAATTTTCGATTTGGCGGACCACGTCATCAGCCGCTTGTGGTTGGCGGTGCCAGGTGAGGATCACGCCCATGCCGCGCGCTGCGCACTCAAGGGCGGTGCTGGCACCGATGCCACTGCTGGCGCCTGTGATAAGAATAACTTTCATGATGTTTCCTGCCGGTTTGTTTGTGTGCAGTAAGACTAAGGGATTGAGGGCGCGGCGGCTTCCGCGTTCCTGCTCGATTCTTGCCTGTTTCTGCTTTAGGCTCTCCACAACGATAATTCGGGGAGTCAGAATATGGATCTAAAGTCTCAGCTCGACGAACTACGCGCTTTGGCCGCACACGCCGGGAACTTGCGGACGGAGACAGGCATTCCGCGTGTAGCGATGGTGCAGGGCAAAATTCCGGCGGCGGCGCTGGCGGCAGTCTATGAGCCGATGATCAATCTGATCCTTACCGGCAGTAAAACCATGACGGTGGCGCAGAAGATCTTCGACTATGATCCGGCCTCGTACTTTGTGATGTCGGTGGATTTACCTGCGGTGGGTGAAGTGCATCCCGCAACCACCGGCGAACCTTATCTGGCGGTGAGCCTGACCATTGATCCTCAGCGTGTAGCGACATTGCTGGAGGGTTTACCTCAGTCGGTGATGAACAACATGCCGGAAGACGGATTCTCGGTGGCGTCGGTGACGCCGGAAATGCTCGATGCGTGGGTGAGAATGCTGCGTCTGATGAAAACCCCTGACGATATTCCCGCACTTGCGCCGGGTTTTGAGCGCGAAATTCTCTATCACGTTCTGAAAGGGCCGCACGGCTGGATGCTGCGTGACATCGCCTCGCCGGGCACCATGCTGGCGCGGATCAGCAACGCCATCCAGTGGCTGCGGCACAATTTTGCCAAAGAGTTTTTAGTGGAATCACTGGCCGAACGGGAGGCGATGAGCGTCTCGGCGTTTCATCGTCACTTCAAAGCCGTTACCGCCATGAGCCCGTTGCAGTACCAGAAACGTGTCCGGCTGTTGCACGCCAGAACAATGCTGTTGGGGCGACAAAAAAGCGTCACCTACGTGGCGCAGGAAGTCGGTTATCGCAGTGTGCCGCAGTTCAACCGCGATTACGCCCGCTTCTTCGGCCTGCCTCCGCTTAAAGATGTGGCGCAGTTGCGTAGGGGAATGAAGGTGCGGGAAAGTCACTGAGTACCTTGCCAGAGACTCAGATCACGCCAGTTTCAGCGCCTCCATCACCAGCGAAAATGCCGGAGAGTGCTGTTTTCTGCTGGGGTAATAGAGGTAATAGCCAGGGAAGGGAATACACCACGCATCGAGAACCCGGATCAGGCGGCCCTCCTCAAGGTGGGGGGCAAACTCTTCTTCCGGTAAAAATGCGATACCCAGCCCGGCTAAGGCTGCGTCTACCATGGGCGCAGAAGTGTTAAACGTCAGTTGCCCGTTAACCCGGACATTCACCGGCCCCTCTTCATTATCGAATTCCCAGACGTAAAGCCCCCCGGACGTCGCCTGCCGCATATTCATGCAGTTGTGATCCAGTAAATCGTGCGGCGTCAGCGGGAGCGGATGTGAACTGAAATACTCAGGGGAAGCCACGGCCGCCATGCGCAGCTGAGGGCTTATGGGCATGGCAATCATATCTTTATCGATGGTGTCGCCCAGCCGTACACCGGCGTCAAACCGGTCAGCGACAATGTTGCGAAAACCGTGGTTAGCATCAAACTCGAGATGGACATCAGGATATTTACGCAATAACGGCGACAGTTTGGGTAACAGGACGGTATTGAGAACGTGAGGGCCGCAGGTGATGCGCACCGTACCGGCAGGCTTATCGCGCATCTCGGTCAGCATATCCAGCTCAGCTTCAATCTCATCAAACCTGGAACCAATCGCCTGTAGCAGACGCTCGCCCGCAGTCGTCGGCGAAACATTTCGCGTCGTACGCGTCAGCAGCCGAATATCCATGCGATTTTCGAGTGCGGTGATCGTCTGGCTGAGGGCGGGCTGTGTCACGCCAAGCTTAGCGGCCGCGCGGGTGAAACTGCCCTCGCGCGCGACGGTCACAAATGCCATCAGATCATTGAGATTACGCTTCATTACACCTGCTTTGATTTCGATTTATAAGCACAGCTTATAACCCCATTAAGGATTCATTACCTAGTCAGACTATACCCGCCCTGTAGAATTCTCAGCAAGCAGAAACGTGAAAAATGCAGAATCTCGTGTCTTCAGATCCTCCCAATAACGTCTTGTTATTTCAGTTTTTATTTCCTGAATAAAGACCGCCCCGGGCTTGCTTAAAAATCATCAGGCAGAATTTAAAAAGGTATTAAAAAGTGACGACTACGGTAGAAGAGCCAATAGCGAACGATCGCTCCACCGCGCACTGGAATGGTGTATGGGCGATAACGATGTGTGTGTTTGCACTGGTCGCCTCGGAGTTTATGCCCGTCAGTTTGCTGTCACCGGTTTCACGCGATCTTGGCGTCAGCGAAGGGCTGGCCGGACAGGGGATTGCCATCTCCGGCGTACTGGCGGTGCTGACCAGCCTGTCGATATCACGGCTGGCAGGAAACATCGACCGGAAGGCGCTGCTGTCAGGGCTGACGGTGCTGATGGCCATTTCCGGCGCGGTGATTGCCCTCGCCCCTGATTACCTGACCTACATGGTGGGACGCGCAATGATTGGCGTCGTTATCGGCGGATTCTGGTCGATGTCGGCGGCGCTGGCTCTGCGGCTGGTGCCTGAAGACCAGGTACCGCGCGCACTGGCGATTTTCAACGGCGGCAATGCGCTGGCGACGGTGATTGCCGCGCCGCTCGGCAGTTATCTGGGCTCGGTGATGGGCTGGCGTGGCGCCTTCTTTTGCCTCGTGCCGGTCGCGCTGGTGGCGTTTATCTGGCAGTGGGTAAGTCTGCCGTCAATGAAACCTGCAGTGGGTGAAAAACCCCCAGGCAATGTCCTGAGGTTGCTCAGTAACCCTCTGGTCACTCTTGGCCTGGCGGCTTGCGGACTGTTCTTTATGGGCCAGTTTGCCTTGTTCACTTATTTGCGCCCGTTCCTCGAAACGGTGACCCGCGTCAACGTCTCAACACTGTCGCTTATTTTGCTGACTCTCGGCATTGCCGGTTTTATCGGGACGCTGGTCATCGGCATCTTTCTGCGCGCTGGCTTTTACCCGACGCTCATCGCCATCCCGCTGATGATGGCGGTCATTGCCGCAATGCTGATGCTGTCCGGACACACGCTGTGGCGGGTGATCGCGCTGCTTGGTTTATGGGGATTAGTCGCAACGGCGGCACCGGTCGGATGGTGGTCGTGGGTGGCTAAAACTTTTCCTGACAATGCAGAAGCAGGTGGCGGGCTGATGGTCGCCGTGGTGCAGCTTTCTATCGCGCTGGGCTCTACCGCAGGCGGACTGGCCTTTGACCACATGGGCTGGCAGAGCACGTTTGGCCTTAGCGGCGTGTTGCTGATACTGGCGGCCACCCTGACTTTTATCACTTCCCGCCGGTCGCACTGACGGCGGACGTTTTTTTACACGGGCGAACGGATGCCCACTCACGAAACCTACTGAGGATATTCTCATGAGAGCTCTAAGTATGTTGTTAGGATTGTTGATCAGCTCGTTTGCGGCCACTGCTGCGGATATGTCGAACGGTGCAGATAATTTTTACAAAAGCGATAAAGTGACGCAGCAAAAGGTGACGTTTAAAAACCAGTATCAGATGAATGTCACCGGGAATCTTTTCATTCCGAAAGAGATGAATCAGAACGTCAAGCATCCCGCCATTGTTATCGGTCATCCAATGGGGGCGGTAAAAGAGCAGAGCTCAAATTTGTATGCACAGAAACTGGCAGAGCAGGGTTTTGTGACGCTGGCGATTGATATTTCTTTCTGGGGCGAGAGCGAAGGAAAGCCGCGTAACGCCGTCGCGCCGGATATTTACGCGGAAGATTTTAGTGCGGCGGTGGATTACCTCGGCACGCGTTCGTTTATCGACAGAAATCGTATCGGCGTGTTGGGGATCTGCGGGAGCGGTAGTTTTGTCATCAGCGCGGCGAAAATTGATCCGCGCATGAAGGCGATTGCGACGGTCAGCATGTATGACATGGGATCGGCGAACCGCCACGCGCTTAATAATTCATTAACGCTGGAACAGCGCAAGCAAATTATTGCCGAAGCTGCTGAACAACGTTACGCAGAATTCACCGGCGGTGAAATCAAATACACCAGCGGTACGCCGCATAAAATCGATAAAAATTCTCCACCGATTGCCAAAGAGTTCTACGATTTTTACCGTACGCCGCGCGGCGAATACACGCCTAAGGGGTCTTCGTCGCAGCTGACCACGCACCCGACGCTGACCAGCAATGTGAAGTTCATGAATTTCTATCCGTTCAACGACATCGAAACGATTTCTCCGCGTCCGATGCTGTTTATTACCGGCGATCGGGCACATTCCAAAGAATTCAGTGAAGATGCTTATAAGCGTGCGGGTCAGCCCAAAGAACTGTATATCGTTCCGGGTGCCGGTCATGTCGATCTTTACGACCGTACCGATCTGATCCCCTTCGCTAAACTGACGTCATTCTTTAAAGAGAATCTGAAGTAATCCGTTCATAAATACCGACTGAAAAGATTCAGGGCAACGTTGTCTGATACATTCCGACACGTTGCCCTGTTAAATAACGGTACGCTCTACTGTCTATTTGCCAACTGAGTCAACCGGCTATTTAATGCCTCCAGACGCTGAGAGATCGCTTTGATTTCTGCATCGCTGACCGGCTGTTTTTTATCGAGTTTTCTTTGCACATCATCAAGCTGTGCCATCACCGGTTGACCGCCTTGCTGGAGCGTCTGCCGCATCTGATAAATCGCGGTTTTTAGTTCCGAAATCGTCATATAGGATTTTCGCTTTTGCTCGGCATCCAGCAGGCGCTGTTCGAGATCGTTGAGCTGATTGTTGACCATCGCCCAGCTGTTGATCGTCGGCAGGCTGGCAGTCTGTTCGGCGAGGCGGTTTTGCCAGCGTACAGATAACGGATTGCCCGGCCAGAAAGCGTTTAAGCTTATCGCCGTCGAAGGTTGTTCTATCCAGTGAGTCACACTTACCGCACACAGCGTCAGGGCTATACCCGCCATGCTGCCAGTTATCCAGGCTCTCCATGGGCGCGGCGCAGGCAGCAGAGTCAGCGCAGGAATGGGTTGCGGAGCGGGCACGAAAGGCAATGGCGTAGGGGTCGGAACCGGAACCGAAGGTTTTACGGTCAGCGCCCGTTTTTGCAGCGATTGCCGGCTTGACTGAAGGTAATCGAGCAGATTTCGCAGCGCCGCCTGACTGCGCGATTGCAGGTTCAGTGCATGTTCGAGCATCATTGACACCGCGCCTTCAAGCTGAGTAAGGGTGTCGATTTCGGCACTGTTTAACGGCAAACCGTACACGCAGGTCGCGGCATGAGTGCAATACCACTCGATGATTTGTTGGCGCAGATCGGTGGCCGCTAAAGGTGGCCAGCACTGACGCTGTTTTCTGCCAAAGGCTTCGGCCAGTAATAAGGTGGCGTTGGCCATCCCCGCCCAGCCGTGGCGCTGGCAACTGATCAGACAAAACCAGACACCGCTTTGCAGGTCATAACCGTGGCGCTGAAAGATCTCCAGACACTGGTTTTCCTGCGTCAGCCACCATGAACGGTCGTGAACGTGGCCTTTCCAGCCGTTAACGCTGTTGCTGAGCAGCAAAAACTCCTGATGATGACGGGGATCGTGGCAACTGATTTTTACATCGGCTGGCGTCACGGAAGAATTAATCTTTGTCATGGCTTTTCCACGTCACAAGTTTGTCTTTACTGACGCCCAGTTTCAGGCCGCCTTTGATGCCCTTCTCTTCCTGCAACAACTGGTCAGCCAGCAGCGGCAACGTATGCTGGTTCAGCACCTGGTCGATGTCGCGGGCACCGCTCTGATTCACCTGACATAGCCCGGCGACCCATGAAACCACGCTCTCGCTGTAACTCAGTTGTACTTCGCCGTTGCTGGCAGCGTGGTATCGCTGGCAAATTTTGTCCAGTTTTAGCCTGATGATCTGCGCCAGCGTTTTTGGATCCAGCGGCAGATAAGGGATCAGCGTGACGCGACCCATCAGGGCCGGGCGGAAGACGTGTTCGAACTCCGGGCGGATCAGCGTGCAAAGTGCTTCCGCAGAGACGTTGCCCTCGGCGCAGGCCGTAGTGATCTTCGCGCTCGCCAGATTGGATGTCATGATAATCAGTGTGTTACGAAAATTAATCAGCTGGCCTTCGGCATCTTCGAGCACGCCTTTGTCGAACACCTGATAAAACAGTTCCATCACATCCGGGTGGGCTTTTTCCACCTCGTCGAGCAAGACGACGCTGTATGGATTGCGTTTCACCGTCTCGGTCAGCACGCCGCCCTGACCGTAACCCACATAGCCCGGCGGGGAGCCTTTCAGGCCTGAGACGCTATGCGCTTCCTGGTATTCCGACATATTGATGGTCACCAGACTTTGCTCGCCGCCGTACAGCAACTCCGCCAGTACCAGTGCTGTTTCGGTTTTACCGATACCGGAGGAGCCTGCCAGCATGTACACGCCGGTCGGTTTCAGCGGATCGTTAAGATTGGCGCGGCTGATGCGTATTTGCGTGGCGATGGTCGACAGCGCGTGGCGCTGGCCGATGACGCGCTGTTCCAGCCGCTGAAGCAATTCGTTCAACTGCTGATGTTCTTTTTCCACCATGCGTCCGAGTGGCACGCCCGTCCAGCCGGATACGACGTCGGCGATACAGGCGGCGTCCACGCACTCAAACACCAGCGCGTGAGTCTCATGTAACTGCGCCAGTTCGCCGCGCCACTGGGCGATGGCGCTCTCGTCACTGCTTTCCTGCAATTGCTGCACCAGTGCTTTTTGCTGCTCCCACAGTGGCTGGAGATAGGCGAGATCGGCCAGCAGTTCACTTTCCCGCAGGGCCAGCGCGGCAAGCCGCTTCTCGTGCAGACCTTCTCTTTGCAGCGCGTCGCGCTCGGTGTACAGATTGGCGAGCAGGGCGTTGATGTCCTCAATCTCTTTCGGATGATGGGACTGGGAAACCGCCACGCGGGCGCAGGCGGTATCAAGCAGGCTGACGGATTTGTCCGGCAGCTGCCGCCCGGCGATGTAACGGCTGGAAAGCGTCACGGCAGCGTGGATCGCACTTTCGAGGATCAGTACGCCGTGATGGCGCGACATGGCCGGGGAGATGGCGCGCAGCATGGCGGTGGCGCTGTCGATACCGGGTTCTGCGACTTGTACCAGCTGGAAGCGGCGGGTTAGCGCGGCATCTTTCTCAAAGTACTTTTTGTATTCCGCCCAGGTGGTGGCCGCGACGACGCGCAACTCACCGCGCGCGAGTGCGGGTTTCAACAGGTTGGCCGCGTCGTTTTGCCCGGCCTGACCGCCTGCGCCAATCAGAGTATGGGCTTCGTCGATAAACAGAATGACAGGCGTCGGGGCGCTGGCGATTTCTTTCATCAGCCCCTGAAGACGGTTCTCAAACTCCCCTTTGACGCTGGCGCCCGCCTGAAGCAGACCGAGATCCAGCGTAAGCACCTCCATAGATTTCAGCACGTCTGGCACGTTACCCGCAGCGATGCGCAGCGCCAGACCTTCCACCAGCGCGGTTTTGCCGACGCCTGGTTCGCCGGTCAGGATCGGATTGTTCTGACGGCGACGCAGCAGAATGTCGATCATCTGACGAATTTCCGCTTCGCGCCCCAGCACCGGATCCAGCTGTCCGTTGCGCGCCTGTTCGCTGAGGTTGCGGGTAAATTTGCCGAGCGCGGTCTGGCTGGTTTGTTCCGGAGAAAGCGTACGGCTTTCTGCCGTCTGGCAGGCGTCAAGCAGTAACTCATCTGCCGCATCCCGCTTGCAGTTCAGAGCATTACGCACCCCACTGGCCAGCTCTGGCGCAGTGTTTTCATCAAGCAGGCACGCCAGCAGCGCCGCAGGTGTCATCTGCGTTTGCTCCCAGCCCGCGCTGGCGTGCAGCCAGCCTTTTTCCAGCCACTGAACCAGTCCGTCGGAGAAAACCGGCGCGCGGCTGTTGCCGCTGCGCAAGGTGTTCAGTGTTTGCTGCGTGGAGCTCAGCAGGACGTCAGAACGTAATCCTGCGCCCAGGCTGAGGGTTTCCATCAGACTGCTGTGGCGGACAATTATCGCGAGTAAAAGATGCTCAACGTCAACTTCATGGTGGGTACGCGAAATCGCCTGACTGACGGCAGCATCCAGACAGCCCCGGCTTTCCGGGGAAAGCTTGTCGACGATGTGTTTTAAATAGCTACTCATAAATATCTCTTATCGTAAATTATTGGCAATCAGCCGCGTTTTCAGGCAGCTCGGAGAGTCGTCCACGCAGAGCGGCCGATGGTTGCTGGCTTTTCTGTTGCCCTTCCAGCGCTTGTTTTTGTTCTTGCAGATCGGCGATCTGGTCATCAATTTTTGCCCAGTCCATCCAGGCTTTTTGCAGCGACGTCTGATCGGAGATCTTAAAGCGCAGCAAGACATGTTTGATGTTCAACGCCGTCATGGCCTGCGCGTTATCATCAAAATCATGGGCATCGATCAACGCTTCGCCATGGGCAAATACGTCGAGGAAATCAGGCCATGCGCTGCTGCCGGTATAGCGGTAGGTGGCGGTGAAGTTAGGGAATTTCACTTCCAGCTTCACGCTCTGGCATTGTCCCGGCAGCCAGGTGAACTGTGTCTCTTCGGCAAAATTCATGCTGTCGAGCACTTTGACCCCACTCTGGCATTCCAGCGTCAGGCGGGAACCGATTGGGATCAGGCGTGCGCCTTCCGGTACGGTCGCCGGCTGGCTGATGATGCTGACGTTGTACGGCTTGGTTTCCAGCGCTTTTTGCTGCTGGGTCAGTTGTACAATCTGATCGTTAAGCACTGACAGTCGGTCGGCGTTTTGCGTGTTCTGGCGTTGCGGGACGTCAAGTACGTCTTCCGGGTTCAGCAGGTGACGAGCAATGCTCACGAACTCTTCGGTCAGAGGGAGCGTCTGGCCCTGGAATTCACCGGCCTGCGGCTCCTGATCGTTAACCACCAGCAAACCTTTGGCCGGGCCACGAACGAAGTCGGCAAGGTACTGCCATGTCAGCGTCTGTTGGGCGTCATAATCCTCCCCTTGGGCATTTTTACGCATCGGCCACAGCACCTTGCTTTGCCACTGTTCATTGAGCCAGCAGCCTGAGCGGGACAGCGCATGGCCCAGCAGCGCGCTGGCGTCGCTTTGATACAGCGACCACACCGCTTCCACGCCAATTTCCTGACTGCGTGGCTCTGACATTTTGCGCAACTGTTCAAAGCTGGCAAACAGGCTCACCAGTGGATTAATATTCTTGGCATCCGCCTGTGGCACGAAAAGCCCATCAGTGAGCGCCGGACTCAGTGCAGCCTGATTCAGTGCCAGACCGGTGGCCGCATTAAGAGATTCATGCCATTTCTTCCATGCGCCGGTTTGTGGCGTGACGGAAGGAGTAACAGCCGCGAGTTTCCCGCCACGTAACCATTTGGTCAGCCCGCCGCGCAATGTGGCGTCAACCTGCTGCACCTTCTTCAGGGTCGGGTTTTCTGCCGCCTGCGACGGCAGGATTTGTAACCGCCGCAGTTCGCTCAGCCAGGGCTGGGCATTTTGTGCCGGAATATCATCGAGTTCTTGCGCGACGCGTTTGGCGAATTGCATCGCCGGACTTTGCCCCTGACCAATCGCAATCAGCTGGTTTTGCGACAGCGAACGAGGCGGCTGATTTTGAACCGACGGGCTCACGGTGAGCATCAGACCGCGCCAGGCGTTTTGGCGCAGGGTGGGCAACGTCTGCATAAATTGTTGCAGCGCAGGTTCAGAATGCGTCCTGGCCCCCGCTTGCGCGATGAGATTTACCCATTGGGCGAGCTGCGCTTCGCCTTGACGTGTCCAGATACCGGACAGCGTCGCTGGCAACTGCGGCCAATAATCGCTGGCCTGAACGGCAGGCAGACTATCATCTGGCGCGGCCAGCCATGCCAGCGAGCGGTCATCATTGATAAGCGCTGACAACAGGCGATGCAGCGCCGCCAGATGGGTTGCGCCAGCGGGTTGTTGCATCTCCCAGCGTTCCAGTGCCAGCCGCGCGTGCGGGGATGCCGATGGATCGATGGCGTCCAGGCGCAGGGCGTCGGGGATTGCCGGTCGCAGGCTCAGCGCCGCCAGCGTGGCATCGTCACGCATTGCCTGACGGGTAAGCAGCGTTTGAGCCAGACTGATCACCATCTGACGCTGGGTTTGCAACGGCGCGGTCAAAAATTGCTGTTCATACGCAGCGAACTGCTGGTCGATGTCTATCGGTTGAGACGTGAGCTTGCTGCGCAAACGCTGTTCAATCCATTGATGCTGATGGTTAAGCACGTGCGCAAAAGGCAGGTAAACCAGTGGTGAAGCGCGATGCGTTTCGTTTTTTATCAGCAAATCAGCCAGTTCAGACGGGGGCAGGGCCGCCGTGTCGCGTTCCATCAGCTCTGTACTTTTCAGCGCGCTGTAACCCAGCGCAAGCACGCAACCCAGCAGCAACACACGACCCACGACAACGCGCAGCCTTTTGTTGTGATTCCATTGTACTTCGCGGGTGGCGCTGAACGTCGGAAGATGGTGCATCAGCAAATCGTGAACAAAGGATGTGGTGCGGCGACTCTTGTTTTTATCCTGTTGCTCACTGGCCGTAAACCACACGCCGCCGAGCGTAGCCGGGGTGAAGTAGGCGTTGGGTTCGCACAGTGATGCGAGGAAAACCCGCAGCGGCTCTTCCCGTTGGGCGAAAGATTCTGGGAACGCGAGAAGTGCGGCGTTAGCCTCCGCCGAAACGGGCGCGCCGGCCATGCTGATGCGAGCGAGATCGAATCCCTTCTTCAGCGCGGTAAAAAGCGGCAGCAGCGTCGAGACGTCTTTGCCGTCGATTTCCGGCGGCGTTGGCCAGTAATATCCCAGCGCCTGCTGTTGCTGAGCAGGGGAAAGCTGATTCGTCCAGAGGCTGAAGGCAGGAAATTTATCGCACTGTGTGACCATAATGTAGAGCGGCAGCTGGCGCTTCAGCTTGCGCGCCAGAGGTTCGATTTGCGCGCGGATTTTGCGTGCCTTTTCATGCAATGCACTGACGTCTTCATTGATGAGATCGGTGATCGACAGACCAATCAGAATGCCAGCCGGAGCGGGAGCGCGCGCGATCCAACCGACCATTTTCCCCCAGGCGCGGTGGAAAGTCGGCGTCCCGTTGAGGAAGTTGCCGGACAGGTCGAGGAAGCAGACGTTGCGGAAAAACCACCAGCGTAAAGTGTGCGTCGGGACCACGGTATTGTCTTGCTCTTCGCTTGAGAACATCGGCAGGCCGGAACCGGCGAGTAATGACGTTTTGCCGCAGCGGTCGCCGAGCAGCAAATACCAGGGGATCGGCGGGCGTTTGCGCTGAATACGTTTCACCACCGCCGCGCCGGATTTCCAATGCTCGAACAGCACATATTCCCGGCGCGAAAGGCGAAATTTTTGGAAAAAGCGGTGTGCTTTTTTCTCTTTAATCAACTGTGTTAGCCAGAGCAGCGCGCTCCACAGCAACATGGCTGCAACCAGCATACTGAGCCAGACTGCGAAAATGGTGACCGTACTCCACTCGCCCCAAAGCCCGAGGGTGCAGCAGAAGAGGAACAGCAGACATAACAACAGCAGCCATCCGGCAAAGACGAATAATTTTTTTAACATACGTTCTTATGAAAAATAAAGGGTCTGAAGAAGCACCAGGGTGGCGTAAAGCACCGCCAGCCCCAGAGCCGCAAGGACAGCGTTGCATTTTGACGATGCGAGCGAGCGTTTCCTGACGTTGACCGGCGTGAGCGGCGCGTCGTTCGGCCACGACTGCCAGTCTTGCGGCAGGCACAGCTGACGCTGTTGGTCGATGAGCGCGGTGAGCGCCTGACTGTCTTGCACGGCGCTGTATTTCCCGTGGAATCCGTTTTGCAGACAAAACAGAAACACGCAGCGCGCCTGCTGATGTTCTTCTTTCAGGTCATCTAGCCGGACGAAGAACATTTCCCCGCCGATGGAGGTCTGGAAGTATTTGCGTTGCAGCAAATCGTAGCGCCAGCTTTGTACAAAGGGCTGTGCCGAGCACAGAATGGTTTCATCGAGCCAGACGACCACAGCGAAAAATGCCTGATCCCGCTCGAAATCGGAAATGTCATGGTACTCAGCTTCCTGCACTGCCTCCTCGAGACGGGAGAGGCAGAGTGCGCGGAAAGTGTCGTAATCGGCAAAAAGTTCCGGCTGATGCGCGAATTGGGCTGCAAGTTTGAACACCGGCAGATAGCAGTCGAGGAGTTTCATTCTGATGGCACCATAAAGACCAGTTGCACCTGTAAGTCGTCTGGTGCATCGGCCCAGTAAAAGGCGACACTTTTCTGGAGTTCGACGCGTTTCCACGCCTCTTCATGCTGGTTAAGCACAAAGTAGCAGGAGTCTTTGCGATCGGGCACGCCGCGCGGTGACGGGTTCGCCCAGGTTGAGGAGATGCCCGGCAGTGCGTGCTGAATAAGCGCGCTGATGGCATTCTGCGGGGCGATTTTAAATTCGTTACCGGCAGCAAAACTTAAGTGCCATGACGCCAGTTTTTCCGACCGCAGCAGCAACAGTACCTGACTGGCAGGTGGCATTTTTCCGGGTAATAACTCACCGCGATAAATTCTTTGTTCGTCGGATTTCAGGGTGATGTAAGTGTTGTCTTCCAGCGCCAGCCCGTTAAGCAGGGCGAACAGCGTTTTTTTGACACTGTTAAAGCAGTCGATCAGGTGGTAGTGATCGTAAGGCAGCAGTGATGCACCGCCGTCGAGCCATTCGCCAGTGAACGAACACATGTCGTTAAAGGACGAAATCTCCCCCACCAGCTGCACCAGCAGGCCGTAGATTTGCCACGGATGAATGGTTGGCGCGAGGCAGTAATGTTCAAGCAGCGGCAGCGCGCGGTTGAGCGAGCGCATCGCCAAGAGCTGCGTGATGTCACCGGCGCTTTTACTGCCGTTACTGAGTTGATCGGGACGTTTATATTCTTCGAGTTTGTGGGCGCGGCTGCTGAGTTCTGCGCGCAACCCTTCGAGCAACGTTTTGAGCGCCGGCGACCCGGCAAGCGTGACCGCTGGCGGACTGAAACGTGGATCGAAAATCACGCGGTCATTGTCATAACGCAGTTGCAGCAGGGGCAGGCATTCGCAATCGACCGCGGTTTCTTTCTCTTCATCGCTCAGGATACGGACGTTGTAGGCGATGCGCGGCACGGCACTTTCCGGACCATTGTGATAAACGTCCTTCATCACACCGTCATCAGCATGGTTGATCCATCGGCTGCTGGTGCCGGTGCTGACGTTCGTATGGCCGGGATCGAAACGGCGGAGCGCCAGCCAAAGGCGAAAAGGTTTCTCGCGCTGTTTCCAGGCGTCACGAAACTGACGCGGTTCGATCAGGCAATTGCCCGGATATTCCAGAAAATAGCCGGAGGGCAGGATCAGGCGAAGCTGGTCGATTTTGAGCGTAAAATCCACCATCGTATCGTGATTGATGTCGCACTGGATCACGCCGACGTTCCAAGGCTGCGCCAGCTGACGCTGTTGTGCCAGCATGTAGCTGTGGTGAAGATCTACCGATTGAAAATGCTGAGGTTGCAGATACAAACCGGAGTACCAGTAAATCTGTTGCTGTTCAGGATACATACTATTTTTCTCCCTTCACGGGGGCGTTATCAGGCGAATTCTGTACTGCCTGAGTGTCGGCTGGCGACAGAACGTCTTGTGGCGATGAATTATTCGTCAGCTTCGTAATGCTCTGACTGCCGAGCGTGACGTTGAGGATGAGCGGGGATAACTGTGCGGACCATTTTTTAGTCCACCAGCCGGTGCTGGTCGCGGTAACCGGGATGCTGACCAACGCCATATGCTGCTTTTTCGGGAATGGGTAATATCCGGCGACGATCGCCACTTGACGTGCATTCTCGCTACGGTCGATGTGCAGGGTGGTTTGCTGACCGGGCATCGCGGGATAGCGATCCACTTTCAGGATGTCTTCTTCGGCACCTGCGCCGTTAAACAGGTTTTTCAGCTGCGCCGGATTGGACAGGATCTTATTGATTGCACTGGTCGTTTGCGCCTGGATCACCAGCACGGTACAGCTGTTGGCGATTTCATTCCAACTGTTCAGACCCGGCTCTGCCGTGATGTTGAGGGCGATCGCGCCCTGCGCAAACGGCGCGGCTACCTGACTGATGGCCTGCTGTTCGGCAGAGGCCTTATTGGGTTGATCCCCCGAGCAGCCGCTAAGCAGGATGCTGGTGATCAACAGTAATAATGTTGCGCTGAGGGCTTTCACTCTTGCTGTCCTGTTAGCACGTTGTTGATTTCACGCATGCTGCTGCTGTCGGTCACCATCTCTTCGAGCCATTCGGTGAGTGTCATGTTGGCCCAGCGTGCCGCGCGCTCCATCAGGAACGGCACCGGACTGGAGGGTTCGGTCTGGCGGAAAAAGTGGGCGATAGACAGCATCTGACGAATGGCTAAATCGCGCGAGAGAGGCTCATTTTTGGGCGGTGCCTGATACAGTTCCGCCGTCTCAAACGCGCTGGGATCCTGCGTCACGCTGGTGAAGTTCAGGTTTATCGACTCGCCGCCAAGAGGGATAGCCTTCTGCGCCAGACGTTGCAGAAAATCCGCAATGTCGGTCAGGGTCTGGCGGGTCTGGGCAAACATGGCGTGAGACTCTTCCTGACTCAGCGAGAAATAACAGGATTCCAGCCGGTCGAGCTGTGTTTGCAGGCGTTCAAGGCAACCGGCTTGCTGACTGATCTCAATGGAGGAAAACGCAGCGGCGAGCGCATCGAACGTCTCCATGCTCAGGTCGCCTTCTTCGGCGATCAGATCGTCGCGGGAGTCTGGCCAGGTAGCGATTTTATGTTGAAACGCCAGCACTTTATGCCAGTGCGCCAGGGTAGACTCCGGTGACCGGAGCAGCGGGCGGGTATACAGGGCCTGGCTGATATCGCGATCGAGGCGGGCGAGCTTGCCGTAGCGGAACGTGGCGCCGTCGTCATCCAGCTCTGGCCAACACTGAAACCAGAAATGAGTGATGAATTCGCTCAGAAAATGAAAGCCCGTTTCTGTTCCCTCAATACCTTGTAAATGGGTCAGGGCTTCCACGAACCAGCAACTGACCTGCAGGTCTTTGCTCTGTTGCGAAAGTGTCGTAATGCACAGCTTGCGCACCTTATGCCAGTCCGCACGGCGCGGTTCAGCGATTGTCCATTCATCCTGCGGAAGATATTCCGCATCGCTCTCGCGCGCCTGACGGATATCATCATAAATTTGTTCATATTCCAGGTTGATCCCTGCCGGATTTTCCGGGCTTATGGGGACCAACAGAGTGGCTATATCGGGTTGCATTGCTGACATTTCTTTTATCCAATAAAAACAGAACTATCCAATAAGAACTTTTGGGCAGCCCATGACGATGGTGCCCCCGTGGGCGCAGCTGTCACCCATGCGGGCGGCAGGTTTATTTCCGATCAACACCTTGAAGCTGCCCATGACAATACTGTCCGGCGGCCCCACGCAGACCGCCATGGAGCCGACGGTGGCCGCGGGCATTCCGCCGATCAACACCGTTGGCACACCCGGTGGGAGGATCGGACCACCCACATGCGGGATCGGCGGTAAGCCGGGGGTGACCATCGGACAGACATGCATGTCTGAAACGCGTGCTGCGGGTTGTGCCATTACGCTTTCTCCTGATGAGCCCATTGCTCTAGCAGGCGGCGTGCGCCGTCTGCGGGATTGTCGGTGTTATGCGTTGCCAGCATCAGTAACACGCAGCGGCGCATCTCGGCGCTGAGGTGCGGTTCTGGATAGACAGGCTCCAGACCTTCAGGGCTCATGCTGCCCTGCGACCAAAACAGCGACAGGGCAAGCGCACCCGCCGGTGTGTCGAAACCCAAAATTTCGGCGTGGCGGAAGATCTGCCAGCGTAATTTTTCATCGGGCTGTGCATACCAGCGCTGCATTTCATCCAACAGCTGCGCGCTGGCGGGGTGCGCGATAAGGCGCAGGCAGCGGAGCAGCCACAGGCATAGTGCTTGCGGTTCGGCTCGCTGCACCAGCAGGGTGAGCGTTTCTTCCCACCGGTCGTCGGCACTCTGTAAGTGCGACTCGTTTTGCCCGTTTGCCGCCGGGTGATGCGGGGGATAACCGTAATCAGACATGCTGTTTCCTTAACCCATGTTCCTTAGCCAATGTTGATGATGCCGCCTTTAATCTGCGTCATGCCGCTGCCCTGCACCGTGGTCATCGCACCTTTCAGTTCAGCCGTGCCCGAGCCTTCGATTTTGATCATCGTGCCGCTGATGGTGATGCCGCTGGGCGAAATCGCGATTTTGTTTGAACCGACTTTCAGCTCAATGGATTGCGTGGATTCGATCACGCAGGTTTTGTCGGTTTTGATCTTGCCGCTGCCGCCGGTTGCCGTGAGGGAGTAGTTGCCGTTGCTCAGGCTGGTGGTGACGTTACCGGTGACTTTTTGCTCCATATCGCCTTTGTTGAGAGTGATATGTAGCGAGCCTTGTTTGAGCACCAGCGTGTCATTACCTTTGGTGATTTCTGTATCGCGGTTCGCACCGATTTTACTTTTGACTTCGTGCGTCACGTCGCTGGTGACGTCATTTTTCACCGTCAGTAGAAGGTCTTTTTGAGCTGTGATCGTCAGCTTTTCTTCACCTTTCTTATCGTTAAAGCTCAGCCGGTGGCCGTCTTCCATGCCGCCTTTGCTGGTGCTTCGCGTCGCGAAGCCGGATTCGGTTTTCTCATCCGGCAATGCGAATGGCAGTTTGTTTTGGCCGTTGTAGACCGAGCCGGTGACTAGCGGGAAATCAGGGTTTCCCTGAATAAAGCTGACCAGCACTTCACTGCCGATGCGAGGGATAAATTGAAAACCGAATTTGCTGCCGGTCCAGGGTTGGGAGATGCGCACCCAGCATGAACTGGTGTCGTCATTTCTATTTTCGGTGTCCCATGGAAACTGGATTTTGATACGACCGTGTTCATCGGTGTGAATGTCTTCGGAAGACGGGCCAACCACTTTGGCGATCAACACGCCAGCGATTTCCGGCGCAAAGCGGGTGCAAACCGGTTTCCACTTCACGCTGTTGCGCAGGGACTGCGTTTCACAGTGATAGCCGCCCGCGTTATCTTCATGATTATTGGTCGCCTCAAGGCTGAGAGACTGAATGCGGTAACTGTCATCGTCCGTCGGGTGACCAGTCAGGCTGAACACTTCGCCACAGCTCAGCCAGAAGGCGTTAACTGACGCGTCGTAAAGCTGGCCGTTGGCTTCAAACGCCTCCATCGCATTTTTGGCTTTACTGGTGAGCTGCGCACGTTCGGCGAGCGGTGTGACATCGGTAAACTTCAGATGATCGATGCTTTGCGTTTTAGACGCTGAATCCTGGTTGTCGGCCACCGCCGCCGCTTTCTGCATGTTGTAGCCAGACAGCGTAACTTCACCGGGGATGAGCGTTGAGCTGACCGACCAGCGGTCGATGTTGCCGGGGGTGAGGATTTTCCCCTGATGGTGCCAGAGCAGCGTGCCTGCTTTGGCAGAGGGATGTCCGGCAGGCTGATCGACCAGTACCATCTGGTGCTGATTTTCCTGATGTTTGAAGAAGTAGGAGATGCCTTCTTCCTCCAGCAGACGGCTGATGAATTCGAAATCGGATTCACGGTACTGAACGCAATATTCCCGTTTCTCATAGGTATTACGCAGCTGCATTTCCACCTGGTTGATTTTGTGCTCACCAAGCAGTTTGCTGACCAGATCCGGTACGGTGATGTTTTGCCAAACGCGCGTCGATCGCCCCATCTGCAGCAATGCAAAAGCCGGTTCCAGCTTAAAAACGCACTCCGTCTCATTATCAGCATGTCGAACACGATGGGTTTCGGTCACGATCCCGTGCAGATAACGCTGGGGCAGATTGTTTGAACCGTCGCCAATCTGGCAGGAGATCGCTTTGCCATGCAATGCAGCAATTCCTTTCTCATCAAGTGCCGTCAGGGAGCGCACTTCATAGCAAAAAGGCGTGGAAATCGTCTCGCGGCCCCTGACTGACAACAGTAATAGATCAGAGGCAACGCTGCCGTTCCAGTGCAGGAAGTGATTTTTCTGCATGTCTCTTAGCTGTGTGGTTAATAACATTATCATCTTCCTTTTAAGGTGCTCCGTGATGGCGAGCTGATCGCAACATCCGGCGGTATCGCTGACTTATACAGGCAGCGGCAGACAAACCTGGCGCAGGGCGGCGGGGTCACGCTGGCCGATACAAATATCTAACCCAAGCTGACCTTGACCCAGCGCCACGGGGGGGCTGTTGCCGCTGCTGATGCTGAGGTGAATCGAAAAATCCAGCCCCGGCCCAACGTATTCCAGAATGCGTTCCCAGATTTCCTGATAAAACTTGCCCTGCGGAATGAAGTGCTGTGAATGTTCCTGCTCCATCGGCCCGAAAGTGACATCAAAGTGCGACTGAACTTCCCAGCGTACGCGGCAAATCATCGGGGCGGTTTCCAGGGTTTGCCCCGGGTTTCCCAGCCGACAATGTTCGGTTTCTTCAACGGTTTTCCAGCCGCCAGTGAACGGCGTGATATGCACAGGAACGCCGTAGTAATGGCTGAGCCACACTTCCAGATTGACCAGCGATCGGACCGGTGAAGAGAATAAATGGGCGTAATTTTCCCCGCCGGACACGGAGTGCGACGTCAGTAAACCGGTCAGTGCCAGTGTCGCCTGCTGTAAGGGCGACTGAGTTTGCGATTCGGCAAGGGCATAAAGATGATTTTTCTGCCATGCCAGGTAATCCAGGCAGTAAAGCCGGTGGCTGAACATGTCCAGAAACGCTTTGGCGCTATGGTCGCCATAGCGATACTGACGTTCTATCATCCATTCGGTGTAGACCGTCGGTAAGGCGCCCAGCGCACCCGTCAGCCCGTTTTGCCACACGGTCATGCGCAGCGGATCGTCAGGCGTTGTCTGCTCGATGCTGGCAATCTGGCCTGCGGGGGCATCAAGGGAAAGGGGGGAAATGATCTGGAGTTGAGTATCCAGCGTGTCCGCCTCGGAAATTTCGCTGCCACGCAGCTTGTGCAGCAGCGTGCGCACCTGTTGATAGAAATTGAACCGGCTGGTGATGCGTGTTAAATCCATGACAGTTTCCCTGCCCGTACCGGCCAGATGCGCCGTGTGTGTTCTTCATTTTCAATCAACGTCGTGACGCGGGTGAAGCTGTTGACTGGCGCATACAGCCCGAGAAAGTGATCCAGAAAACAACACAGCAGAAAATATTCCGGTTCGTTCAGCGCGTCATGAGTAAAGGTGAGCGTCAGCGCAATGCCGCGCGCCAGCGTCTGCGGATCGCTGGCCACCAGCCGGGTGGTGATCGGCTGCACGTCGAGATGAAGGATCATGTTAATGAGGCGGGTGATCGACGGAAGATCGTGAAAGTTGTACAGCATCAGCGTTTCACGCAGCACCTGCACGCCCTGACTGCCGCTCAGCAGCATATGGTTAAGGGAAAGCTGTGAAATAAGGCGCCAGCGAATGGCACTTTTATCAGGCGGCAGGATGGGCCGCGTCGGGCGGTTGAGCGCGCTTATCTTCAACCCGGCCAGCGGCAAATCGGAATCAAAATCTCCGTCTGGGTGGCCGTTATTCATCAGGGTCGGTATCGCCAGATTAGTGCAGGTTAAACTGAGAGTGACGATGTCGGCTTTCGGCACAGTGGGCTGAATGCTCCGGTTGGCAAAGGCGATAAACACTTTACGCTCCGCGCCTGCGGCATTCATGGTTTCGCGCTGAAAACTCTGCCAGTAAATGCCTGCGTCACCCTCGATGCGCGAGTGGTCGATACCAAACAGCGGCTGGACGGGAACCATCGTGCGTTCCTGTTCCGCTTTGCCCTGAATAAACACATGGTTGATGGCCCAGACGTCAATCAGCTGCTGCCTGCGGATATCAGGAATAACCGGGTATTCTGCGGTGTTTTCCGCGAGGGTGATCGGTTCCGCGCGTTGTGCAAACAGGTTGATGGCCGGTGTGCAGTTGAGTCTGAAGAAAGAGGCATCGATAATCTTTGTCAGCCTCTCAAGAGGCTGATTCAGGTGTGTGCGGTTAAACACCATTTCAAAACTAAACACAGAATTGGCGGTGGCTTGAAAAGTGTTCGGTAACTTGATATCCAGGAAATAGAACTTTTCCGGAAAGAAAAAATAATCCTGCATCAGCGCATGGATGGGCGCCACGCGCGGATCCTGTGCGATAAGCCCCTCTCCATGCGCAAACCCTGCTGGTCTGATGTCGGTACTCTTCAGCGGGTAAAACGCCTCACCCTGATGAACACTGAGCTGACTAATCTCAGAGCACAGCAGGGTGTAAAGAATGTTGACCGCATTACTGGAACCATGGAGGAACAGGCGCAGAGATTCGCCGGCCACCGTAGCACCGGACCAGACCTGAAAACTAAGGTGCAGATGCCAGTTAAGGTCTTCTTCATCAAACCGTAACCGGGCCTGATCTACCGACAGCGGCAACAGAACGACGGGGTAAACGGTCTGAAACTGACAAACAGCGTCCTGGATATGCCGGGAAAACAACGAGGCACCTGCGGCGATGTTATTTTTATCGGTAATGCCACTGGTTTGCCGGTTGGGTTCAATGGCAACGATACAGGTTGACGGCATCGCCCGTAAAAACTGCGGGGCGATGGTGGTGAGCAGTGCTTCAGTGAGCTCTGGCATATCGTCGTCTAAGCGCTGATGAATGCGCGACGTGAGTAACGCAAAAGATTCAATGATGCGTTCAACATGCGGGTCTTCGGATTGGCCCTCGATCATGCCCAAACGCCGGGCAATCTTAGGGAAACGGCTGGCAAAGGCTTTGCCATGCTGTTTCAGGAAGGTCAATTCCTTCTGGTAATAAGACAGTAGCTTATTCATCGAAATAAAACTTACCTGTGCAGTCATCCCACACCAGTTCAAATTTCATCGGCAATGTGTTGTACAAAGCATTTATTTCGAAAATGACATTAGAAGGATTATTGGTTTTGGTGATGATCGTCACTTCGCTTAATCGCGGTTCGAAGCGATGCAACGTCTTTTTTATGCGCTCCTCAATAACGGTTTTCCGGTGGTCAGCTTCCTGAATTTGTGAAACTGATTCATTGATGCCGTAATTTAAGACCGATGCATTCACCAGCGGCAGAGTTTCAATAGAAGAAAAACGCGAACGTGAAGAAAAAAGCATCTTAAGCTCACTCAGCAACCAGGTGCTTTTGTCTTCAGTCCGGTAATCTTCTTCAGCCTGGGGATTATTATCACTCAGGCGGAGTAATAAAGATGGCATCTTGAAACCTCATGTTAAGGAAAGCAGTGCTTGCGCACTGCCTAATAATAAATTGATTACAGGTGAGTTTTTTCGGGAATGCCGTAGTTGATTGGCCCGATTTTATCCAGACCGGTTGCCTTAGCGTTCGGTACGTTAAAGGTGACTTCGACCGAACCAGTAAAACTGAAGGTAAAGTCTATAAATAAACCATCTTCGCCCTTATGGAAGCCCATGCCGAGAAAATGGCAATCTTCGAACACAGTACGCTGGATTTCATAATCCTTGTTATGCTTATCAGAACCACGATAAACAGTGGTGATGTTGATATTTTTATAACCACGTTGTAAATATTTCTCGAACAAAGTACTGGTGTCTTTCGTCGCCAGAACGGACAAATGGACTGATTCAAATCCCGCACCATCATCGTAGGCGTAGCTGGTTATACCCTTTGGAGCAAAACCTTCCATCCAATTTATATATTTTTTTTCTTCACTTGAACCGGCCACATCTTTGCCGTCGATAGTGATTTTAATGAATTGACAGTCTTTTAACTTTGACATTTTTTATTTCCTTTATGTTAATAATTAAGCACTTGCCGCGGCAGGTAAATCTGCGACTAAGCGAAGTGACATACTTAATCCTTCCAGTTGGAAGTGAGGTTTCAAATAAGCGATAGCGCGGAAGGTGCCTGGGAAACCGGGCACTTCAATAACTTCTACGTTCGCTTCACGAAGCGGATAGCGCGCTTTGGTTTTCGGCCCGACGTTATCGGACGCGACCACGTATTGCATGATCCATTCCTGCAAATATTCTTCGCATGCGCTGCGCGACATAAAGCTGCCGACTTTGTCACGAACGATAGATTTCAGGTAATGCGCAAAGCGCGACGTCGCCATAAGGTACTGAAGCTGACTTGACAGCCGTGCGTTGGCGTTGGCCTGATCGGAGTTATACTGACGCGGTTTGTTGACGGACTGCACCGCGAAGAATGCGGCATAATCTGTGCCTTTGCAGTGCACCAGCGGGATGAAGCCAAGGTCGGACAGCTCTTTCTCGCGGCGATCTGAAATGGCGACTTGCGTCGGGCATTGCATGACGCGCTCGCCGCTTTCTGACACGTAGTTATAGGCCGGAAGGGCATTAACCAGACCGCCGCCTTCTACGCCACGTATGGCGGCGCACCAGCCATACTCTTCGAAGGACTCCAGAATGCGCCCCCCCAATTCATAAGCAGAATTGACCCACAGATAGTCGGAACCCACATCGTTTTCGCGGATTTGTTCTTCAAAGCCGAAGGTTTCGACAGCAACCGTTTTGGCGCCATACGGCATACGGCCCAGGACTGCTGGCAACGTCAGGCCAATGTAGCGGCTGTCGTCGGTCTGGCGGAATGAGCGCCAGCGGGCGTAATCGGTGGTGTCGAACATTTTCGCCATATCACGCGGGCGCGGCATCTCGGAGAAATCGGTCATCGACAACATACCCGGTGAAACAGCACTCAGGAATGGCGCATGGGCGGCAGCGGCAACGTGGGAAATCTGCTCCAGCAGTTCAATGTCCTGAGGGGTGTTATCGAACTGGAAATCGCCGATAAACGCAGAGAAGGGAACGCCACCAAAGGTACCGTATTCGCTTTCATAGACGGTTTTAAACAGCACAGATTGATCGAAGTCGGACGCTGACTTGAAGTCTTTGAGCAAATCTTGTTTGGTGCATTGCAGCAGACGAATTTGGGTGTTGTTTGTGACGCTCGATTGCACCAGTTTGTGCAGACCACGCCATGAAGACTCTTTTTTCTGAAATTCTGGCGCGTGCATGATCAGGCTGATCTGGCTGGAGAGCAGCTCATCAATGGCGGTAATACGGTCTTCGATACTGCCGATCAGATCACTTGAGACCACGACTGCGCCGGAAACCACTTCAGCAAGAAAGTTGTTCAGTTGGGATTTCATGCGTCCACGATCAGATTCCCGACGGATGGCCTGGGTGCTATCAATGATTTTATCCAGGTAATCTTCGCTCAACGCCTGTCCGGCAGAGGCATTCAGGATTTGTTCAGCACTCATTCTTCGTCTCCCAGGTTTTTATTCACGTCGAAAGAGGCAGGGCTTTGTTGTTCCAGCATTTCTGAAAGCTGCTCTTTGAGGCGTTGATTGCTGGCCGCACGGTTGCGCAGGTCGCACAGTTGCTCGCGCAATTCAATCAGTTTGCGCAGAGGGTCAATCTGACGGGCAATATTGTCCGGGGAGAAATCTTCCATGCTGTTTAAGGTCAGCGAAACCGCCAGTTTTCCTTCGTGCTCAGGTAACGTGCTCTCCACCAGGAACTCGGCTTCTGGTTTCATCGACGACATGATCCCGCTGAAATTATCTTTATCGATGTTGAGGAATTTCCGCTCGCGCAGGGCGTCATCACTTTTGGTGAAATCACCAATCACGCCGAGAACCAGAGGGAGTTCTTTTACCGTTTGTGCATCACCGATATCAACGTCATAGGTGATTTGCACGCGTGGTGGTCTTGCTTTATCTAATTTATGTTGTGTATTACTCATAGATTTATCCGGCATTATTTGACTTGTGTAATAAGTCAATTGTTAAACGTTATAAAGCGTTGTTTACGAGCGAACGTATTTACTATTTTAAAAGCCTGGGTTTTCACAAAAAACTCTAGATGATAATATTTTCTAACTTCGCTAAATAAAATATAACATTTGTTGTTTTTTGCCGTTGGCCATGATGGTAGTACGTTATTTTCCTGATTGCTGACATTAACTTTTATCATCTACGTAAAATGATTGAGTTATCTTTAACGCTCAGTGAAGTAAGTAAGGCTACCATAAAAATTTTATCAATCTAGATTTTTTTCTTCCTATGCAATTTTTCATCCTGTCCAATTTTGGACTGTTATGATTACGTTAATGACTAATAGTAAGTATTTTTAAGGAATCATACATTCATAGGATGAATATATATTCAGCGTTGGGAGTGTTTTTAAACATCTTAATAACTTATTGGATATCTGATTGATCACCATTGTCTGCCTGATGAAATGGGCGAATATTGAATGGCTGAATATAGTATTAAGTATAATTAAATTTCACCTCAGCAAAAATGGTCGATAAACACCGCCGTCAGCTCCGGGGTTTTCGGGTCGATACCATCTGGTTTGGAAAAATACATGTCGCCATGACTTTCAATAATCAGGCTGTGAACGTCGGCGGAGATATCATTATTGGCATCGACAGGTGCGTAATCTATTATATTGCCGGGTGCTTTTAATAATTTCTTTGTGTACTGTTGGGGAAATTGCAGTAAATAATAATTAACTATTTCTTACGTGGAGTATAGCTTGAGTAAAATTATAATTGGTTTATTTAGATGCCATTGCCTTTATTTTGTGCAATATAACGCTTCGCGTATTTATATTTTAACTGGATAGCTAAAAAAATTCGCGACGAAACAGTGCGAGTTTTACTCGTCGCCTTTCCCAACAGGCGAAGTCACGCTGCCAGCGCTGCCTGCGAGCCGTCCGGCACATTACTCTGGCGGATAATCGGTGAGCATAGAATGTGTTTGTAGGGGAAATAGAAAGTGATCTTCGTAAAACTTGTTTAAAAAACGTTGACCGAAGAGACAGTTAAAATATTTCTCATCCGGCCATTTTCGGTGCGTGGATAAAAAGCGTCGGGTCGGTTTGGAATGGGTTCCCAGGCGGAATATCGGCGACTGGCAGATTGATCATGCCGGTCGCCGTATTTATATAAGAAGAAAAATCAGAAGCTGTAGTTTGCCGTGACCGACACGTTACGCGGTTCGCCATACACGACATACTGGTTCACGCTGGTGTCATATTCTTTATCGAACAGGTTATTGATGTTCGCCTGCACGGAAAGCTGTCTGGTGACCTGATAACGGCTGAACAGGTTAACCAGCGCGTAACTGCCCTGTTCGGCATGACGGGTGCCATCGCCATCAGGACCAGCGACATCGCTCCAGACGTGAGTCTGCCAGTTCACACCACCGCCGACGGTCAGATCCTGCAACTGCGGCAACCGGTAACGGGTGAACAGACGCAACTGGGTACGCGGCTGTTCCGGATTCACCGCATCACCATTTTCATCTTCGGCCACGTAACGCGTGCCGCCGAAGGTCATCTGCAAGTTGTCCGTCACTGCGCCATTTACTTCAAACTCAACGCCACGGCTCACGGTGCCGCTTTTACCCTCATACGCATAATCCTGCGTCCCCGGAATAACACGGCCGGTGGATTGTGCGACGTTATCCAGCTCTGCACGGAACACCGACACCGAGGTGGTGAGACGGCTGTTAAACCAGTCTGATTTCACGCCTGCTTCGTAGTTTTTGCCGATCACCGGCGACAGGTAAGCGCCGTTGATATCCCGGTAGGTCTGCGGCTGGAACACCGAGGTGTAGCTGGCGTACGTCGACCAGTTATCGTTGATGTCAAACACCAGACCGGCGTACGGCGTGATGTTGTTCTTTTCGATCTGATCCGTCAGCGTGTGCGAATTCCAGTTGGTATAACGTGCGCCCAAAATCATGTGCAGCGGATCCGCCAGAGAAAGACGGGTGGCGATATAGCCGGATTTCTGGCGGATCACGTCTTCCTGCGCAAGGGAGCGCGGGCCCCAGTCGGTTTCAGGGAACTGGCTGTTGTAATTGTTAAAATTACCCAGCTCTTCGGTGGAGATATTGGCGAAGGCGCTGTAGTAGGTATTTTGCTGTTTGCTGTAGCTGAGACCGGTCATCAGCTCATGCTCGCGGCCAAACAGCTCAAACGGCCCGCTGGCGAAGGTATCGACGGAATCCACTTTACGCTTGCCGGTGTTATAACCGGTGCCACCTACGACCGGATAACCGGCGTAAGAAGAGACGCCCGCGCCGGTGGTTTTATCGAAATAACCGTCGATGTACAGCATTTTGCTGTCGATCATCGTTTCGTTATGCGTGCCGTTCAGGGTCAGCGTCCAGCCGTTATCGAACGATTGTTTGATCGTGGTAAAGAGTTTTTTGGTCTCTTTATTGCTGTACGCCCAGTCTGGCGCTGAATTGAAACCGCGGCGGTAATCAGTTTTGCTGCCGTCGATGTACCAGCGCGGCATGCCGCCCCAGGTCGGGCTGTCGGTGTCATTTTGCTGGAATTCGTAACCGGCGGAGAGCAGGGTCGAATCGGTCAGATCCGCATCTACGGCGGCGTAGACGAATTTCTTGGTGGCGCCGTAACGTTCGACGTAGCTATTTTTGTCTTCATAGCCGGTTACCAGACGGCCACGCACGTTGCCGGATTCACTCAGTGGCGTAGAAAGATCGGCGACATAACGCTGTTTGTTCCAGCTGCCGTAGGTGGCGGATACATTGCCGGTAAACTCTTTACTGTCGGCGTGTTTACGCACCATATTCACTGACGCGGAAGGGTTACCAGGGCCCGTCATCAAGCCGGTCGCGCCGCGCACCACTTCAATACGTTCATACAATGCGGTATCTGATTCAGCATCGCCCAGATTCCAGCGCGGTTCGAAGACTGTCGGAATGCCGTCAGTCATATAGTTGTCGATCAGGAATCCGCGCGAGTAATAGGTACGGCGATCCATATCGGCCACGCTTTGCGAAATGCCGGTAGTGTTATTGAGCACGTCACCGAGGGACAGCAGTTGCTGATCCTGCATACGCTGTTTGCTGATAATGGTGACTGACTGAGGTATATCGCGCTGCGTCAGCAGCATCTTGGTGCCTGCGGCGGTAACCGGAACGCTGTAATCCTGCTCGGTGCTGCCGGTGTCATTACCGCCGGTCTGACCGGTTACAACCACCGTATCGTCGGCAGCCTTGGGTGCCGTGGTTTCTGCCGCGTGGACGGAATGTAGGGAAGAAGAAACAAAGAGAGCAATCACGGAAAGTGAAAGTTTCCGGCCTGCATTATTTCGCTTCTGCGCTGACTGAACTGGATGGATCCCTGAAACGGACAACATTGTGATTCTCCAAACGATTATTTTATTTTTTGGATACTGTTTTTACTTCGCCACTGTCTTTTATTTTTTTCGCGTGATTGCCTCGCTTAAACATCCGCCAGGCCCGCGAAAACACAGGATGGAAGGGGGATGCAGGTGCGTAGTCAATAAAGCGAATGAGAATAATACGCATTGAGCTTTCAGGTGTAAATAAATATAACAAAGGTAAATTTCGTGGCGGAATTGGGAAAAGGCGCAGAAAAGATGGAGTTTGTATATTAGCGAGACTTAAGCGAAATAATTGTTACAAAAGCCCATAGAATGGGTTTCTGGTATCGCGTTTATTTATATGATTATCGCAACCAATAAACACAACGAATGAATTTCGCATAGTTTAGCCATTAAGAAATCTAGACATCTAAACGTTCGTTTTGTAGAGTGGAGCCAACTTTCGGGAAACGCCGAAGCGGACGTTGATTCGCTTACGAAAAACACCAGGTGACGACACAATGATCAATAACATTCAAATCCTCGATGGCGGCATGGGTCGCGAACTGGCCCGCATGGGCGCACCGTTTCGTCAGCCTGAGTGGTCGGCGCTGGCGCTGATTGAAGCTCCGCATTTTGTCCGCGCCGCGCACGATGCCTTTATTGCCGCCGGTTCTCAGGTGATTACTACCAATAGCTACGCCGTGGTGCCTTTTCATATCAGCGACGCGGTATTTGCTGCGCAGGGTGCGGCGCTGATTGCGCTTTCTGGCAAGCTGGCGCGTGAAGCCGCCGATGCCGCGCAGACGCCGGTAAAAGTGGCCGGTTCTCTTCCTCCGGTGCTGGGCTCTTACCGCCCGGATCTGTTCGAGCCGGTAGCCGCGAAAAAATTACTCAACGTGCTGGTGGATAATCTGACCGACAGCGTGGATATCTGGCTGGCAGAAACCCAGAGTTCGGTGGCTGAAGTGGAAGCCGTGCGTGATGTGCTGGGCGATGACCCACGTCCGCTATGGTTCTCGTTTACCTTGCAGGATCAGCTGGATGAACAGGGCCGCGCGCATCTGCGCTCCGGTGAATCTATCGAAGAGGCGGTTGCGGCGGTATTGCGCCTATCCGCCAGCGCAATTTTATTCAACTGTAGCCGCCCGGAAGTCATGGCTGCTGCGGTGCAGGCCGCATGCGCTGCGCTCAACGCAGAAAATTCCTCGCTGCATATCGGCGTGTACGCCAACGCCTTCGAGCCTTCAGACAACCAACGCGGTGCCAACGAAGGGCTGAGCAAATTGCGTCAGGATACGGATCCTGCGGGTTATCTGGATTTCGCCCAGGACTGGGTGGCGCAGGGCGCGACGCTGGTGGGCGGCTGCTGCGGTATCGGGCCGGAACACATTGCGGCACTGAAACAGGCGTTCAGCAATTAGCATCATCAAAAATAAAAATTATTGAATCAGAGCTTGAGGGCGGATGCCCTCAGTGACAGGGGATAAAACATGATCGATCGTCGTTCGTTTATTAAAAGTGCGGGGGCACTTTCCATTGCAGCCGCCACCAGTTCTACCTGGCTGGGCAAAGCCTTTGCCGCCGAAGTGGAAAAACCAAAGAAGGGCGGTCACTTAGTGGTGGGCGTCGATAATGCCTCCAGCACCGACCGTCTGGATCCGGCGTTCTGGTTCGAAACCTACATGTACTTTGTCGGCTCGCAGCTGTTCAACAATCTGGTAGAAATCGACGAGAGCGCCAAACTTGCGCCTTCGCTGGCCGAATCCTGGGCATCGACCGATGGCAGTAAAACCTGGGTGCTGAAAATCCGTCAGGGTGTGCAGTTCCACGACGGCCGTTCGCTCGGCGCAAAAGACGTGGTGTATTCCCTGAATCACCACCGTGGCGAGAAATCCACGTCGCCGGTGAAAGGCTATCTGGAAACCGCCAGCTCGATTGAAGCGACCGGCGAACATGAAGTCACCATTAAACTGACCGCGCCGGACGTCGAATTTGTCTGGTTGCTGAGTGCCGTGCATTTTGCGATCACCGCCGAAAACGAAAGTTTCGACAAAGGCATCGGCACCGGGGCGTTCATTCTGGAAAAATTCCAGCCGGGCGTGACCACGCTGACCAAACGCAATCCAAATTACTGGAACAGCGAACGCGGCCACGTGGATTCGGTCGAAACGCTGGCGATGAACGATTCCACCGCACGCGTTGCGGCGCTGGTCAGCGGCTCCGCGCAGCTCATTAACCGCGTGAACCCGCGCATTGTCAGCCGTATCGAACGTATGCCAAATCTGAAGCTGGTGCGTGCCAAAGACAGCATGATTTATACCTTCCCTGGGCTGTCGAATCTGGCACCGTTCGATAATATCGATGGCCGTCTGGCGCTGAAATACGCCATCGACCGCCAGCAAATTATTGATACTGTGCTTGGCGGTTACGCCAGCGTGGCAAATGACAATCCAATCTTCCCGTCAAACCGTTACTTCGCCAAAGATATTCCGCAGCGTCCGTATGACCCTGAAAAAGCGCAGTTCCACTGGAAGAAATCTGGCTTCAGTGGCCCGCTGACGCTAAACGTCGCCGACGCCGGTTTTCCGGGCGCTGTTGATGCCGGTCAGCTTTATCAGCAATCTGCCGCTAAAGCCGGGATCAACCTTAACGTCGTGCGCGTGCCGGACGATGCGTTCTGGAATGACATCTGGCAGAAGAAAGCCTTTGTGTCATCAAACTGGGCAAACCGTCCGACCGCCGATGCGCTGCTCTCTTTAGTGTTCACCAGCCAGTCTTCGTGGAATGAGTCTGCCTGGCACGTCCCGGCCTTTGATGCGATGGTGAAAGCCGCGCGCGGTGAGCCGGACGAAACCCGCCGTAAGCAGATTTACCATGATATTCAGGTGATGCTGGTCGATCAGGGCAGTGAAATCATTCCGCTTTACGCCGATGCGCTCGACGGCTGTTCGTCAAAAATCAAAGGGTTCACTTCCGTTCCGGGAATGCCGCTCAGTGGTAACCGCGCGGCAGAGAAAGTCTGGATCGAAGGCTGAGCCGGGTAAAATAATGTCTGATTTGTCCTCACCAAATACAACTCAACGGCCTGCGGGCCGTTTTTCGCGCCTCCATTCGTCGCTTTTCGGCATGGTGCTGGTGCGCCTGTTTTACGGCGTGCTGATCGTGCTGGCGGTCTCCGTGCTCATTTTCGCCGGAGTGCAATTGTTACCGGGAAATGCCGCGACGGCGATCCTCGGTCAGAGCGCCACGCCTGATGCTATCCGCGAGTTGAACCTGCAACTCGGGCTGGATAAACCGGCGATCAGCCGTTATCTGAGCTGGCTGTTTGGCATTCTGCATGGCGATTTCGGCACCAGTTTTTCCACCCGTGAAGCCATCAGCGGCCCGTTGTTTACCCGCCTGGGTAACACGCTGTTTCTGGCCGGATGCACCGCCGCCATCGCCGTTCCGCTGGCGCTTTTAATCGGCTTTATCTCCGTGCGTTATCACGGCAGCTGGGTAGATGCGCTGCTTAACGCCGTCACCCGCGCTACCGTGGCGCTGCCGGAATTTTTCTCCGGCTATCTGCTGATCCTGATTTTTGCTATCACGCTGGCGTGGGCGCCGAGCCACAGCAGCATCACGGCAGACATGCCGCTGGCTGCCAAACTCTCGGCGATTTCCCTGCCGTGCGCCACGCTGGTGCTGGCGATTCTCGGACACATGAGCAACATGACCCGCGCTGCGCTGATTGCCGCGCAAAGCTCAGCCTACGTAGATACCGCGCTGCTGAAAGGGCTTGCACCGTCGCGCATTCTCTGGCGTCACGTACTGCCGAACGCCATCGGCCCGATTATCAACGTCGTGGCGATCAATCTGGCCTATCTGATGGTCGGTGTGGTGATTGTCGAGAATGTCTTTGTGTATCCGGGGCTCGGGCAATACATGGTCGACAGTATCAGCAAACGCGATATTCCGGTGATGCAGGACTGCGCGCTGTTGCTGGCCGGGATTTATATCCTGCTGAATTTGCTGGCAGATGTGATGGCGCTGGTCGCCAATCCGCGTTTACGTCACAACCGCTGACTTTTAGGAATTGCTGCAATGCCTGCTTTAAAACCTTCCTCGATACTCGGTCTGCTGGTGCTGAGTCTCTTTATTCTTATCGCGATTTTCGCGCCGTGGCTGGCACCGCACGCGCCGGATCAAACGCTTGGCATGTCCTGGGATTTACCGGGGCCAAACGCCATTTTGGGCACCGATAATCTCGGTCGCGACCTGCTCTCAAGGCTGATCTGGGGGACGCGCGTCTCGCTCGGCGTCACCGCGCTTGCGGCGCTGGTGGCGTTTGCGGTCGGTTGCACGCTGGGGTTTATCGCCGGTCTGCGCGGTGGCTGGCTGGATCAGGTCATTTCTCGCTGTAACGACATCGTGATGGCCATTCCGACGCTGATTCTGGCGCTGATCGTCCTCGCTGTGCTGCCGAAAACGATTCCGGTGCTGACGCTGGTGCTGGGTCTGCTGGAATCGACCCGCGTGCTGCGCGTGGCACGATCGCTGGCGGTGGATATCGGCGTGATGGAGTTTGTCGATGTGGCACGCCTGCGCGGCGAAAGCCTCGGGTGGATCCTCTGGCATGTGATTTTACCTAACGCGCTACAGACGCTGATCGCCGAATTCGGCCTGCGCTTTATCTTTATTCTGCTGTTCCTTTCGGCGCTGTCTTTCCTCGGATTAGGCATTCAGCCACCGACCGCCGACTGGGGCGGGCTGGCGCGTGATAACAAGGACGGCATTTTGTTTGGCGTCTGGGCGGCACTGGTTCCCGGCGGCGCGATTGCCGTGCTGGCGCTGGCGGTGAACGCCGTGGCGGACTGGCTGATGAGCGGTACCACCCGCGTGTGGGGGAGAAAAGGATGAGCCTGTTAACCGTAACAAAACTGTCTGTTGTTTCCGCCGGTAAAAACCCGCGCACGTTAGTCGATAATGTCTCTTTCACCGTCAAACGCGGTGAAGTGCTGGGGCTGATTGGTGAATCCGGTGCGGGGAAATCCACCATCGGGCTGGCGATCCTCGGGCATTGCCGTCAGGGGATGCGCATTGAATCCGGCAGTATTATGTTCAACGGGCAGGAGCTGACTACGCTGTCTGACCGCCGCTTGCGGCAGGTGCGCGGACGGCATATTGCCTATGTGGCGCAGTCCGCAGGCGCAGCCTTTAATCCGGCGATCACCTTGGGTGAACAGGTGATTGAAGCGGCGCTTAAGCACAAGGTGTATGACCGCCAGCAGGCGCAGGCAAAGGCCATCGAACTGTTCGGACTGCTCGGTTTGCCGCAGCCGCAACAGTTTTATCAGCGCTATCCGCATCAGGTTTCCGGCGGGCAGTTACAGCGCGCGATGATCGCCATGGCGCTGTGCGCAGGGCCGGAACTGCTGATTTTCGATGAGCCGACCACTGCGCTGGATGTCACCACACAGCTCGGCGTACTGAAAGCCATCAGCGATGTCATCCGCATTTCCGGCGTGGCGGCGATTTATATCAGTCACGATCTGGCGGTTGTCGCGCAAATCAGCAATCACATTATGGTATTGCAGCAGGGTAAAACCGTGGAACAGGCGCCGGTAGAACAGCTTCTGACACGACCGCAGCAGGATTACACTCGCCGCCTTTTACATGCACAGGGCGAAGAAAAAATGCCGCAAACCGGCGAGGCACCGGTTGCGCTGTTTATCGATAACATCAGCGCCCGTTATCACGCTCAGCCCGTTTTGCAGAACGTCTCGCTGAGCCTGCCGCGCGGCCGCACGCTGGCGGTGATCGGCGAATCCGGCTCGGGGAAATCGACGCTCGGTAAAGTGATTTGCGGGCTACTCAGCCCGGAATCCGGAGAAGTGAGTCTGGAAAATCAAACACTGCCGGCCAGTTTGCGGCAGCGCAGCCGTGCGCAACTGCGCGACGTGCAGCTGATCCATCAGATCCCGGATACCGCACTGAATCCGAAAGAACGGGTCGGCAGCCAGATCGCCCGCGTGCTGTCCTGCTTTTCCGATCTCAACCGCAGCCAGCGCGACACCCGCGTCAGGGAATTGCTGGCGCAGGTCGGACTGCATGCTGAACTGGCGCAGCGTTTTCCCTCTGCGCTTTCCGGTGGTCAGAAGCAGCGCGTCTGTATTGCACGGGCGCTGGCGGCGCAGCCGAAACTGATTGTGTGTGATGAACCGACGTCTGCGCTCGATCCGCTGGTCGCCCGCGACGTGCTGGCGCTGCTGCGTAAAATCCAGCAGGACACCGGTATCTCCTATCTGTTTATTACCCATGACTTGCAGGTCGTGCGCGAAATTGCGGACGAAGTGGCGGTACTGAAAGCGGGAAGGATTGTGCGTCAGGGGCCGGTCATTTCTACACTGGTTGAACCGCTGGATGATTACACCCGCGAACTGCTGCGTTCGGTGCCAGAAATGCGCGTCGGCTGGCTGGAAGAAACCCTGACTGCCTGATCACAAGGCAGAATGATGTTGCGTAACGTGCACTGTTTCACCCTCCCGGCGCTGGTGGCGTCGGTATTTTTGCTCACCGGCTGCCCTGAAACGTAATCTCTGTTTATAACGTTATTTTGTTCAGTAACGTTATAAATTCATTCACCTCTCTTTACACTTTCCCTTAAATATCCCGCCTAAAGTTCCCCTTATTGATACCGATAACTCATGTGAATTAAATAATCATTAGAAAGTAGTCCCGCTATGTAATCATCAATATATTGAATTATTTTCATTGTATTTGTTTTTTATTGGCCCGGAAATAAGGGAAATAACATGTTTAAACTGATCAACAATATGCGGGTGGGCAGCCGCTTGGGTGCCGCATTCGGCCTCATCATCCTGCTTCTCATCATCGTCAGTGCCACTGCCGTTATCAAAATAAGCAGCATTAACAGCAGTATCGAACAAATTATCAACGATCGTTATGTAAAAGTCCGGCTGGCATTTGATGTCCGTGACGGCGTGAATGATCAAATAAAGTTTTTGCGCGGAATCGTTATTGATACGAAAAACACCGAGCAAAATAAGAAACGTTATTTGCAACTTGATGACACCATCAAAAAAACCAATCTGGCGATGGATAAAATTGCCGCGATTCAGTCCACGCCAACCGGAAAACAAAAAATTAAAGCGTTGCAGGATGCCAGTGATGCTTTTGAAGCCGGAAAGGAACAGTTGATTGGTCTGGCCCGCGCCGGTGATATGCAAGGCGCCACCGAATATGTGCTGCGTAAACTGACTACCTCACAGAATGCCTATCTGGGGCTGGCCACCGCTTTTGCTGATTCTCAGGATTCGCAGTTGCAGGCCGAAGGGAAAAAAGCCGTCGCTGATGGTCAAACGGCGATTCAGCTGACGCTGATCTTCTCGGTGATTGCCGTGCTGCTGGCCATGATCCTGGGTTATTTCCTGACCCGCTCGATCATCCGTCCGTTGGGTACCGCCGTACAGGTGGCTGAAAGCGTGGCCGCCGGGGACCTGACTACGGACATCCGTGTGAACTCTTCTGACGAAACAGGCCAGCTTATGCAGGGGCTGAAAAATATGAATGAAAACCTGCTGCGCATTGTGACTGAGGTCCGTTCAGGCACGCAGGCTATCAGCAGCGCGTCCAGCCAGATCGCCGCCGGGAATCTGGATTTATCCTCACGCACCGAGCAGCAGGCCAGCTCGCTGGAAGAAACCGCCTCGGCGATGGAACAGATGACCGCCACCGTAAAACAGAACGCTGATAACGCGCGTCAGGCTAATCAGCTGGCGGCCCGGGCATCACGCGTGGCCGTCGAAGGGGGCGAAGTGGTCGGGCAGGTGGTCAGCACTATGGAGGGAATCAACGTTTCTTCACGCAAAATTGTCGATATCATTTCTGTGATTGACGGCATCGCCTTCCAGACCAATATTCTGGCGCTGAATGCGGCGGTAGAAGCTGCCCGTGCCGGTGAGCAGGGGCGCGGTTTTGCGGTTGTAGCTTCGGAAGTGCGCAATCTGGCGCAACGCTCTGCTTCTGCGGCGAAAGAAATCAAAGTACTGATCGACGATTCGGTATCGAAAGTCGATAACGGCACGCAACTGGTCGCTAAAGCCGGTGCCACCATGGCAGAAGTGGTGTCCAGCGTGAAGAACGTGACGGATATCGTCGGCGAGATTTCAATCGCCAGCCATGAGCAAAGCACCGGAATCGAAGAGATCAACAAAGCCATCACGCAGATGGATGAAGTGACGCAGCAGAATGCCGCGCTGGTGCAGGAAGCCTCGTCGGCGGCGTACTCGCTGAACGAGCAGGCCGAGCGTCTGGCGGAGTCGATCAGCATCTTTAAAGTCAGCGCTGCGGCGGTAAATACCGCTGTGCGTCAGCCATCGCCGCTGAAAAGACCTGTACTGTCGTCTGGCCGTGCGCTTTCACCGGCGAACAAAAGTGACGAAGGAAACTGGGAGACGTTCTAAAGTCCGGGAGACGTTTTCTGGTAAAAGGTGAAATTCTGACGCCTGCGGTTCGGGCGTCAGAAGTACAGAATCTATTGTTTGTTGAGATAGATGTCAGGACGGGCGATCGCCCACGCGTAATCCGGCGTATTGACCGGCTCATAGCCAAACTTCTTGTAAAGCCACGGCGCAGTGGTGGTAAAGAGCATCATGCGACGTAATCGCGCGGTAACCGGGTGTGACTGACAGCACTCCACCAACCATCCCCCCAGATTTTTGCCCTGATAATTCTCCAGAACATACACATCGCACAGGTAGGCAAAGGTGGCGTAATCGGTGATAAATCTGGCGAATCCAATCTGCTTATTTTCGTCGAACAACCCGAAATTCAGGCTGTTGTCGATGGCATCGCGCACGGTCTGTTCATCAATACCTGCCGCCCAGGTCGAACGGGTCAGATAATGCTGAATGGCTGAAATATCCATCTTTTCAACGTCAGTGGTGATGAGGTACCCGTCTTTCGTCCAGCATTGCACATCTTTCATTGATATCACCGTATAATGAGCCCGTTAAAATACTAACGTAAAAATTTAAATGTATGATGTCAACGTCATCTATTGTTGATATGCTGTATATAATTACAGTATAAGGAGTGAGAATCATGGCTGTTGAAACAAAATTTGTTGTCGTCAGAAAAGGTGAAGAAAAAATGACATTTGCCAATAAGAAAGAAGCGGACGCCTACGACAAAATGCTCGACATGGCGGATACTTTTACTGACTGGCTGTTACAGAGCGAAATTGAGATCGATGAGGTTCTGGCGGAAAATATTGCGCTGCACCTTGCCGAGCAGAAAGATACCGTTCAGCACATCCTGCGCACCAGCAAACTGCCTGAAGCAGAAACTGCACCGGCCGACGTAAAGGTCGACGCTCAGACAGCACAAGAGACACACGTTGAAGACGCGGAAGTTGCAGAACATGCAGAACATGCAGAACACGCCGAAGACGCTGTAAAACCTAAGAAGGTTCGCGCGGTTAAAGCGGCCTGATGAAATAAAAGAGCCCCGCTGAACGCATTTCACAAGGCGTTCAGCGGGGCTTTTCGTTACCGGATTTTAGCTTTGCGCAGCGGCAGCCTCTTCCTCTTGCTGTAACGCACGCACCGTCTGGTGACGATGCCAGTAGTAGCCCAGCGTATTTTTAAACCCTTCAATTTCCTTTTTCAGACCTGGCAGACGGATCTCACTGCGCTTTTTCCCCTGCGCATTCGGCTGGACGTGTTGCAGATACAGTACTTCAGTACCGAACTGGCGGATCACATTGATGTTCTTCACGTTATCCCACTCCAGTAATTCCCCCGTATCTGGCTTCACGACGCCCTGATAGTTGATCTCGATTTGAGAACCATTTTTCAGCGTAAAGGCCACTGGCGGGAAATGTTTCAGTACCAGCGCCGTCTCTTCTTCACCTTCAGGCTGATAACGCCATGCCAGACTTTCCTCATGTACCGATGAGAAGTCACGCTCATACTTCTGCCACAGCTGCAGCTCAATCTGTTCGGCAACCGGCATAAGATCCACCCAGCTTTCAGCAGGGGGTTCAGCGGCAATCGCCGTATAGCCCAACTCTTCCACGTGGTAACCGACGTTGCGCATTCTTTCCGTCAGCGGCGGGTGGGAGTCAAACGGGTGCGGTACATCCTGCTCGCGCATCAGGCTGATAAAGTCTGGTGAGCTGACGTGTTGCGGCAGGCCTGCGGCTATCGCTTTGCTGATCCCCAACTCGTTCTCATGCAGGGTTTTGTTATCGAACAGGGTGCGTTCAACTTCGCTGCGATAGCTGGCATAGGCTGATATTTTAATCAGTGATTCAATAATCGCGGCAGGCGTGGTGTGCGTCGCTGCGCTGTGGTCGGCGATGAACTCACGTTCACGGCTGTTTCGCTGCCATGCCAGTTCAAACAACATGCGGTACAGGCACAGAGGATAAAAGACGATAAGCGTCGCGACGTTCTGACCCATCAGGTGCGTATACATATCAAAACGGTGCAGCTTCGGCCCGAGCAGCGCGCCTGATGCGGTATCACCTTCATGCAGATGTGTCAGCTCATGCACCATCACGCCGTCTGCCTGTGCGGTAGTAAGCTGGCGCAACAGGGGAATACTGACGTACAACTTGCGGCCACTCAGTGGATGCCCGTTGACGGACAGCGGCGCTTCAGTCACATAGAAGTTAGTGTCAATGCCGGCAATGATATGGTCAGGCGGTGTGGTGCCGACTTTGGCCGCCAGCGTATCAATACGTGCCCATAGCGCGGGCGCGGCGTCTCGCGTCACGACCTCACCTTCAATACCCTCTTCGCGCGGCAGCTTTTTAAAGATGCCTTTGATCATGTAGAACATCCCGGCCAGCACCAGCAGGCCGACCGCCATCACCAGTTTCGGATAGTAGGTTTGCGTGAAGAAAGCCGTGCCCCAGAACGAGAGCCAGACCAGCATCGCACCTTGCACTAACACTTCCAGCGCACTGGCCAGCATCAGGAAATGACGGGCCAGCATCAGGCTCAGCAGTTGTCCCTGGCGATTCCTGAAAGCGAGGGCACTGAACAGCAACACCATCAGCAGCACAACAGCGCTGGCGATCAGCGTCCAGAATGACACTTTGTCCATCATGTAGAATTGCCACAGTTCGGACTTCTCGGCGCACACCGCATTTTTATAATCGAGCAGATCTTCCGACACGGGGCCGCAGACGCTGGAAGGCGGATTTTGTTGCAGGAAATCCGTCAGTTTACCGACGTCCTGATTTTGCCCGCGGGCGTCATCAATAAAGATCTGAGTATATTGCTGATTAAGCTGATTACTGCCGTATTCAGCAAATACCAGCGTGATGGCGGGGATCAAAAATAGCGTGATCAGAAGCCAGAAGAATACCTTTGCATAACCTTTTTTCAATGCCGTTAATTTATTCAAAATAGAAACTCGCTAACTGTCTGTTGGAGGGACAAGCTGCTTATATCAGGCAATACCGAAAGAAAGATTTACGGCATAAGGGGAAATGCTCGAGATCCTTCTCTGGCGTGCATCAGCTATATTCACTTAATGAATTGTGAAACGTTGCTATAAGACGATATTTTACCCGTCGCGACAAGCTATTATTTATTTTTCGGATTATTTACCTTGTGAATATGATGTATTTCGGTTGCAGTCTGCAATTTTTCAGAAACGGCGAGGGTAATTTGAGTTAGGTTTTATTCATCAGAATGATTCGGTGCCGGAAACGAAGAGGATAACCATTATGTCCGCTGGCCATAAATATTCAGTGCTTTATAAAACCAATAATGCTGCAAACCAGCACTAAAGCGAGTGAAGGCCACTGCATGGGAATATAAAAGAAGTGGTGACGAACACCAATATCGTGATTTTTTCTGTTGAGTATCAATCCAATAGCCGTATTTATGGCCGCGCCAATACCTACGCCCAACAGGAACTGCATTAAGGACACATCACCCTTTTTTACACCCGGATCGGGCCATAACCACATTAACAATAGTACAGTAACCATTGGCAGTAAAAGGGTCATAATACCGGCGCCGCGATATATCAGCATGCAAGAATTCCTCGCCATCATCGAAAAAATACGCTAATTTTGAAAGAGATTATGCATTATTTGATTTGAAACTCAAGGATATCAGCCATGATAGTGTGGAGCGGAGTAGGGTTTTTTATCGCCGTGTTGATTTCGATTGCCTACGTATTTTTAAAATGGATTGTCGATATCATTTGGCAGGAAGGTTATTTTTCTGCGCATTTATGGGCAACTGGGGCTACATTTATACTGGCATCTATTCTGTGCTGCATTTTTGTCTATGCGATCAAGCAGGAAAAGCTCCTGGCGTACGTGGCAAAGATGACCGACAGTCAGCCGATGTTTGAACCGGAAAGAACGCATAAATTCTTTTTTATCCCGGTACGGTATTGGCCACTTATTTTGTTTTTAGTCGGCTCGGGAATATGTATTCGCGATCTGATGAAATAACCCTCTCTATATTATGGATACTTCGCACATTATTGCAGGGTCATCCATACAGAGAATTTTACAGGAAGAAGGGAGTTCTACATGAAGTTAAGAAAATCAATCAATCTGATGGGTTCATTGTGCCTGCTGACGGCACTTGGCGGCGCAGCCACGCTGGCTACCGCTGCGGAAGTGAAAGCACCGGCAGCCGCAGCCACGACCCAAACTGTGACGTTGCTCAACGGCAAACAGGTATTCAACCTGACAGGTTATGAAGTGCAGCCTGTGCCGGGCGGTGGTCCGGGTAAAATGTACGTCAGCAAGCAAGAAAAACGCGTTCTGCTGATTGGCGAAGATGACATTCCGCTGGTTGCCCGCGCCGCCAGCGATGCTGATTTCCTTGAGGGTATGAAAACTATTAAGGATAAACAGAAGCAGGCTTCACCAAGCTACACCGTGACCAGCGAAAAGATGGAAAACGTCAAAGGGCTGGAAGTCGACCACATCGAAGCCACTGATAAGATGGATGGTAAAGATGTTCTGCAGGCTACCTTACTGGCTGCCGGCGAGAAAAAATTCACCGTAATTCAGGTGATCTCTGGCGCGAAAGACAAAGCAGGCCACACCGCTGCCGTGAATAACATTCTTGGTAAATAAGTTACTGTGATATCGATGTCATATGAAAGCCCCTGTGGAGGTCAATGCCGCAGGGGCTTTTGCGTAAAAAGGCTTATCTAAAGTTCCACTGTACGCTGATGACGAAAACAGAAGGGATGATGATCCCGCTCTCCACCCCAAAGCAATCGGTGCAGTTGCACTGAATCGCGTCATGGATATAAGGTGAGAAACCAATACCGGTGACTTTTTTGAAATCATTATACGAACCGTGATCAATGAATACATAAACTTATCCGGTTAAGGAGATCCACTCATGACCACCTTTCACAGTTACTGTATTTCGGCTTCCGGCGAGGAGTGGGGGCAGGGAAGTGAATCTGCACTTTTTCCCTACTGGAGCTTTACCAAAACGGCGATCGCGATTTGTGCACTCAAATTGAGTGAGAGCGGTGTACTAAACCTGGACTCAACGCTGACTGGCGAACCTTTTACGCTTCGCCAACTGCTGGCGCACACTTCAGGATTGCCGGATTATGGAATCCTGAAATCCTATCACGATGCCGTCGCTGCGGGTGAAGCGCCCTGGTCACGGGATGAGTTGCTTAGTGCGGTGATGGCCAGGGGGCAATTGTTCAATCCGGGAGAAGGCTGGGCATATTCCAATGTGGGGTACATGCTGGCGCGCGAGCATATTGAGGCCGCATCGGGTTTGAACTTCTCACGTCTGACAGATGAGATAATTTGCCAGCCGCTTGGGCTGAAGAGTATCGCGCTGGCGACGACGCCTGAGCAATTCTCACAACTTCATTGCGACGCCGCCGGACATTATCATCCGGGCTGGGTGTATCACGGATGTCTGACGGGTAACGTGCCGGACGCTGCAAAACTTTTGCAGGGTCTGTTCTCAGGAAGGCTTGTCGGTGCGAAGACACTTGCCCAAATGCAGGTCCGTTATCCGCTCGGCGGAGCGATTGATGGGCGGCCGTGGACGGAATGCGGTTATGGCATCGGGCTGATGATGGGTGCAATGGCGCAGGCGGGTCGCGCGATCGGCCATTCGGGCGGCGGGCCTTCCTGCGTCAACGCGGTCTATCATTTTCCTGATGTGAAAGACTCGCTGACCGTGGCATGCTTCACCGCCGGTTCACATGAAGGCGTTCCTGAAACTGAAGCTGTCAGGCTCGCCGGGGAAAGATGAATTCCGCCACTTTATGCTAAATTAGCCACCCTTATTTACGTTCCGTCCGAGGCACCATGATCACTCCGTTAAACCGTACAACCCGTGAAATGAAAATCAATAATGTGGTGCTGGTCACCCATGCCTTGAAATCACTGGGATCGGCAACAAAAGCGGAGCTCGCGGTCGCAACCGGGCTTAGTATTGCCACCTGCGGCACGGTGTTGAATGAACTGAGTAGTAATAGCGAAGTGCTGGCGCTGGAACGCGAAGTCTCACGTGGCGGGCGGCCCGCGCAGCGGTATGCCTACAATCCGGATTACTTCTCGGTGCTGAGTATTTACGCGCAGGGCAGTGACGCTGCGGCGCAGATCATCTGGACGGTAAATTCGGCGACCGGAGGCTGTCTGGCGCAGGGCGAAGAGCGTTTTATTCCGCTTCAGCTGGAGACATTTTATCAGCTAATCCAACGTATTCTGAGGGAGTTTCCGAACATCAAAGCATCCGGGATCGGGCTGCCGGGTGTGGTTGTTAAAGGCACCGTCGCGACCTGTGATATCAGCGTTTTCGCCGGTGTGCCGGTGGAGCAACAGGTGCGGGAGCGGTTCGGGATATACGTACAGGCGGATAACGACATGAACTACACCGCGTACGGATTTTATCGCAGCAGCTGCACGGAGGTCACCGCGCCAGTGGGGTACATCTTCAAGCCGGAAGTGCCCTGTCTCGGTTGCGGAATAGTGATCAACGGGCAGGTTTTGCAGGGCGCGAGCCAGTTTGCCGGCGAGGTCTCTAATCTGCCTTTTACGGATATGGATAAGCTACCGGTGGCAGACGAACTGGCCAAAGTCATCGTCTCGCTCGCCGCGATCGTTAACCCGGCCACTATCGCGCTTTCAGGGCCGAAAATCAGCGAAGCGTTGATCCACGATCTGCTCGAACGCTGCCATCTTCATATCCCCGCGCAGCATATGCCTGAACTGGTTTACCGGCCGTCAATGCGTCAGGATTACCTGCAAGGCATCACTGAACTCACATTGAACAACTACAATCGTCACGTCGCTTTCAGTGTCTGACCGGCGCATGCATTGACTTTCTTTCTTTGCCGCCAATATACTCAGCACTTATTAAAAGACTTTTAAAAACTCATCAGGCCAGCGGGGAAACACTATTGTCACTGTCATCTGAACTACCCAATACCACAGCGCACGTCGGGAGCCCGGTTAAACGTGTTGCCACACGGGCAATCTTTTTTGTTACCGGCATGGCGATGGGATTGTGGGCGGCGCTCGTGCCTTATGCGCAACTGCGCACGCATTCTGAAGCAGGGGATCTCGGCCTGCTATTACTGTGTCTCGGTGCGGGTTCACTGCTTTCCATGCTGGGTTCCGGCAAGCTTATCGGCCGGTTTGGTTGCCGTGGGGTGATCATCGCCTCTGTCGTGCTGTATTGCCTGATGCTGCCGCTGCTGGCAACGTTCAGCGATATCTGGCTGCTGGCGCTGAGCCTGTTTATCTTTGGCATGGGCATTGGTCTGGCGGATGTGGCGGTGAATGTGCAGGGGACGCTGGTGGAGCAGGCGGCGGACAAGCCGCTGATGTCCGGTTTCCACTGCTTGTGGAGCGTGGGCTGTATCGCCGGTGCGGGCGGCGGTTCGTTGCTGCTGAGTGCGGGCGTAACGCCGCTCGGCAGTACATTTTACGCCATCGCGCTGGTGATCCTTGTCACTGCCTGGTCTTTCCGTGGGCTGCTGCCGTTTGGTGCGCATGAAGAGGAGCATGTAGAAGGGAAGGCTAAACCACGGCCAAACTTCCGTCTGGTGTTGATGGCGGTCATGGCGATGATCTGTTTTATGGCCGAAGGCGCGGTGCTCGACTGGGGCGGGGTGTTCCTGACGCGTGAGCGTGGTCTGGCGCTGGAACATGCTGGCTGGGGCTTTGCTGTGTTTGCCATCGCAATGTCGCTGATGCGCATGACCGGCGATGCAATTGTCAGTGCGCTGGGGCGCAAACGCGTACTGGTGGTCGGTGGTCTTCTCGGTATCGCCGGTTATCTGATGGTCGTGTTGCTGCCAGGCTGGATCCTGCCGCTATGCGGGTTTGCACTGGTGGGTATTGGCGCGGCGAACATCGTACCGGTACTGATCACGCTGGCCGGGCAGGAAAAAGTGATGCCAGTGAATATGTCGGTCGCGATGGTCGCGACGCTGGGTTATCTCGGCGTACTTGGCGGCCCGGCGCTGATCGGTTTTATCGCCCATCTTTCCAGCCTGTACGTGGCTTTCTCAGGCGTCGCCGCAGCTTTCCTCATCATTACCTTCGGCGCCTATAAATTAAAATATTAATGGTTTTTGATTAACTGAGTCACACTGAAGCGCTGGCGTGAAGAAAACCGCCAGCCTTTTTCCGATTATCACTTCTTAAAATCTGACCTCTGTAGGAGCTGCAATGGCCGTAAAACTTATCGCCGTCGACATGGATGGCACGTTCCTGAATGAATATAGTGAATATAATCAGGCACGTTTTAGCGAGCAGTATCAGGAATTACTGCGCCGCCGCATCAAATTTGTTGTCGCCAGCGGCAACCAGTATTACCAGCTGAAATCTTTTTTCGATGAACTCGACGATCAGATTGCCTACGTTGCCGAAGGCGGCGCGTACGTGGTCGATAAAAAACAAGAGCTGTACTGCGCAAAACTGGAGCGGGAACAGGTCACTGGCGTTTTGCAGTGGATTGGTCGCACGCCCGGCATCAACACCGTGGTATGCGGCAGAAAAGGGGCGTATGTGCTTGAGGGCACCGATGAAGAGTTCATCAAGCGTATGCGCCACTATTATCACCGCCTGAATAAAATCCCGACCTACGCCCACATTGATGACACCATCTTTAAATTCGCACTGAGCTACGTGGAAGACGACGTGTATCCGCTGATGGGCGAAATCACCGCGCAGCTTGGTAACATCGTTGCGCCGGTCACCAGCGGCCACGGTTCAATCGATCTCATTATTACCGGTAATCACAAAGCCAACGGCCTGAAGAAGATCCAACAACGTTATGACATCCGCGACGAAGAAGTGATGACCTTCGGCGACAGCGGAAACGATCTGGAAATGCTGAGCTACGCCGGTTACGGTTTCGCGATGGAGAATGCGTCAGAGCCCGCGAAAGCGGCTGCGAAGTACCGTGCGCCGTCCAACCGCGAAGAGGGCGTAATGAAGGTGATTGATGACTGGCTAAATGGCCGTGCGCCATTCGATCAGGCCTGAAACCTGACGCTGTTAAATTGAAAAGGCTGCCACATTGGGCAGCCTTTTGTTTTTTGAAGAAACGGCCTTATGGCTGAAACGTTATTATTCTGGCACGAAAGCCTGGGGCGTTATTCCTGCGCGGCTGCGGCGGATAATTATGTGGTGGAACTGTAATCTAACGGATGTCACTGGCGTTGGCAGCATGGCTGACTGACTCAACGCCGCCGGCGACGCGCGGGCTTAATCCGGCAAAGAGTGCCGCAGGGGGATTACTGGGCCTGTTTTTGCGCGGTAAAGCGGCGGAAGGCTTCCAGCGTTTCATCGCTGACGTGATGTTCGACGCCCTCGGCGTCAAGACGGGCGGTTTCTGCACTGATACCCAGCGCAATGAAAAACGCTTCAACCACGTTATGACGCTCGCGGTTTTCCGCCGCCAGTTTCTCGCCTTCCGGCGTCAGAAACGTGCCGCGATAGGGGAGCTGGTGGACCAGCCCGGCGTTCGCCAGCCGTTTCAGGGTTTTCGCCACGGTCGGCTGAGAAACGCCTAAGCGCGCGGCCAAATCTACCTGACGAGCCTCACCAAATTCGTGGATCAGATCCGAAATCAGCTCCACGTAATCATCCATTAATTCCCGGCGATGCGCCTCGCGCACCTGTAAAAAACCCTGAGCGTGTTCTTCAACATCCAGCAACGGATTTAATTTTTTCTCTTTCACAACGCCTGCCTCTTTCTTGCTCAACGGTTTCTTACCGTCGCCGCTAAGCCGCGACAACGAACCGCATTGTAAACCAACTCCACATATCTACCAATTTCTGCAAACTTTGCCTTGGCTATGGAGTATAGCCTATGCTATACCTGAATAATAAACCGCCGACTGACGCACCGAGTGACAGGAGAAAATTCATGGGAAATGGACATAACATCGCGAAACACCTCAGCCACTCACCGTTTCGTTTGCGCCTCATGCTGATTGGCATGATCGTCGCGCTGATCACCGGCAACGCAACGGCGGCGGAAAAAGACAAAAAAAAGTTCAAAGTGGTGACGACCTTCACGGTGATCCAGGACATCGCACAGAACGTCGCCGGTGATGCCGCCACCGTTGAGTCGATCACCAAGCCCGGCGCGGAAATCCATGATTACCAGCCGACGCCGCGGGACATCGTCAAAACGCAGTCCGCCGATCTGATCCTGTGGAACGGTTTTAACCTTGAACGCTGGTTCGGGCGCTTCTTCGCCAATATCAAAAACGTGCCTTCCGTGACCGTCACCCACGGTATTGCGCCGCTGCCAATCCAGGAAGGGCCGTATCTCGGCAACCCGAATCCACACGCGTGGATGTCAGCAAAAAATGCGCTGGTGTACGTCGAAAATATCCGCGCCGCGCTGGTGAAATACGATCCGCAAAACGCCGCGACCTATGACCGTAACGCCAAAACCTACGCCGAAAAAATCACTCAACTTGATGCCCCGCTGCGTGAACGCCTCTCTAACATTCCGGCACAGCAACGCTGGTTAGTGACCAGCGAAGGCGCGTTCAGCTATCTGGCGAAAGATTATGATTTGAAAGAAGCCTATCTGTGGCCGATCAACGCCGAAGAGCAGGGCACGCCGCAGCAGGTGAAAAAGCTCATCGATCTGGTGCGTCAGAAAAATATTCCGGTGGTGTTCAGTGAAAGCACCATTTCGGATAAACCGGCGAAACAGGTCAGCAAGGAAACCGGCGCGAAATACGGCGGCGTTCTGTACGTTGATTCACTCTCCACCGCCGACGGCCCGGTGCCGACGTACATTGATTTGCTGAAAGTGACGGTGGGCACCATCGCAGAAGGATTTGGCCAATGAGTGACACCGCGCTGCATCTTGACGTTGACAACATTTCGGTGACTTACAACAACGGTCACACTGCCATTGAAGAGGCGTCGTTTCGCCTTCGTGGCGGCTCGATTTGCGCGCTGCTCGGCGTCAACGGCAGCGGCAAATCCACCCTGTTCAAAACCATCATGGGAATTATCCGGCCGACGCACGGCAGCGTGACGCTCGACGGCCTCAACGTCGCCAAAGCGCTGAAGCAAAACCTGATCGCCTACGTGCCGCAGTCTGAGGAAGTGGACTGGAATTTCCCGGTGCTGGTGCGGGATGTGGTGATGATGGGACGTTACGGCAAAATGTCGTTTTTGCGTATTCCTTCGCAAGAGGATAAAAAACAGGTGGCGTCGGCGCTGGCGCGTGTCGGCCTGACTGAACTGGCACAGCGTCAGATTGGCGAGCTTTCCGGCGGCCAGAAAAAGCGGGTGTTTCTGGCGCGCGCGCTGGCCCAGCAGGGGCGCGTCATGCTGCTTGACGAGCCGTTCACGGGCGTCGATATCAAAACTGAAAACGCCATTATCGAACTGTTGCGCCAGCTGCGCGAAGAAGGCCATCTGATTCTGGTCTCCACGCACAACATTGCCAGCGTGCCGGATTTCTGCGATCGCGTGGTGCTGATCAACCGGACGGTGATCGCCGCCGGTCCGCTCGAGACCACGTTCACTCATCAGAATCTCGAAAACACCTTTGGCGGCGCGCTACGCAACATCAGCTATCTGGTCGGCAAAGAGACCATGCCTGAAACCGTTTCGCCGGTAAGGCGGGTGAAATGATCGACCTTTTGCTGGAGCCGTTTCACTACAACTATATGGTGAAAGCGATATGGGTCAGTGCGGGTGTTGGCGCGGTGTGTGCGTTTTTATCGGCGTATCTGATGCTCAAAGGCTGGTCGCTGATGGGCGATGCGTTGTCGCATTCCGTCGTTCCGGGCGTAGCGGGGGCGTATGCGTTGGGTTTCCCGTACGCGATCGGCGCATTCGGCACCGGCATTCTGGCGGCGCTCTCCATGACACTGCTGCGCCATTTCACTAAGTTGCGCGAAGACGCGATCATCGGCTTTGTGTTCTCCACCTTCTTCGCCCTGGGTTTATTACTGGTGTCGCTCAATCCGACGTCGGTTAACGTTCAGTCGATTCTGTTCGGCAATATTTTAGGCATCGATGACGCCGATATTTTGCAGGTGCAAATCATTGTCGGCGTTTCCCTGCTGGTGCTGTGTGTCATCTGGCGCGACCTGCTGGCGGTATTTTTTGATGAAGCGCACGCACGCTCGGTGGGCCTGTCGCCGCTGTGGTTAAAAGTTATCTTCTTCACTATCTTCAGCGCATGCAGCGTGGCGGCGTTACAGACAGTCGGCGCGATTTTGGTTATCGCGATGGTGATCACCCCCGGTGCCACTGCCTATCTGCTCTCGGACCGGTTCTCCCATCTGCTGATTATCTCGGTAATTATCGGCGCGGTAACCAGCGCGGCCGGTGCCTGGCTGAGTTATTACCTTGATGGCGCAACCGGCGGTGTGATCGTCTGCCTGCAAACCACCGTCTTCCTGCTGGCCTTTCTATTTGCGCCGAAACACGGCTGGCTGGTGAATCATTTGCGCATTAAACGGGCAGGGAGTCGCGCATGATGAGCTGGATGGATGTCCTGATGGAGCCGATGAGCTTCGACTTTATGCAACGGGCGCTGCTGACCGCCGCCGCCACCAGCATCGTCTGCGCGATTTTCTCCTGTTTTCTGGTGCTCAAAGGCTGGTCGTTGATGGGCGATGCTATCTCTCACGCGGTACTGCCCGGTGTGGTACTGGCATATCTGGCGGGGATCCCGCTGGTCATCGGCGCATTCGGTTCAGGCTTGTTCTGCGCGGTGGCCACCGGTTTCATCAAAGAGCATTGTCGGGTAAAAGAAGATTCTGTCATGGGCATTGTGTTCTCCGGTATGTTCGCCGCCGGGCTGGTGCTGTTCTCGCGGGTGAATACTGAGCAGCATCTGAGCCACATTCTGTTTGGCAACGTGCTCGGAGTGACTGACAGCGAAATGCTGCAAACGCTGATCATTGCCGCTGTGGTGACACTGGCTATCGTCATCAAATTCAAAGACCTGATGCTGTTTTGCTTCGACCCTGTGCAGGCGAAGGTCATCGGCCTGCCGGTGCGTTTCTACCACTACGCGCTGCTGTGTCTGCTGGCACTGACCATCGTCGCTGCACTGCAGGCGGTAGGCGTGGTGCTGGTGGTAGCGATGCTGATTACACCCGGTATTACCGCCTTTCTGTTGTGTAAAACGCTGCCGAAGATGATCGCGGTATCCGTGACGGCATCACTGACCGCCGCCGTTACCGGCACCTTTATCAGCTTTTATATTGATGCCGCAACCGGTCCGACCATCGTGCTGATTCAGGCGGCGATTTTCCTGCTGGCGCTGACCGTCCATCTGCTGCGCAAATCCGTTAAACCGAGTCAGGCCGCACCGAATGCTTAGTGTTGAGAGCAGAGTTTTGCGATTCTGTACGCCGGACTCACTTATGAGAAACGCTAATGACCGAACAATTTGCTCCCGTTGAGCTGGAAAAAGCCTACCGGCTGATTAACCACGGCACAACCGCGCTGGTTTCTGCCCATCATGCTGGCGTGGACAACGTGATGTCCGCTTCGTGGGTGTGCGGGCTGGATTTCAAACCCGCAAAACTGACTGTGGTGCTGGATAAAATCGCCAGAACTCGCGAGCTTATCGAGCAGAGCGGAGTCTTTGTGATTCAGGTACCCACCGTGGCGCAGCTGCAAATGACCTACGATCTCGGCAACCGCACGTTGCGTGACGATGCCGATAAACTGGCGAAGTGCGGCACGGAGCTGTTCCGCATGGAAGGTCAGGGCGACTTACCGTTCGTCGCAGGCTGCACCGCGTGGCTGGCCTGTAAGCTGATCCCTGAGCCGCACAATCAGCAGGTGCATGATCTATTCATCGGCGAGATTGTCGGCGCCTGGGCCGATACGCGCGTCTTCAAAGACGGGCACTGGCATTTCGAAGATGCTGACCCGTCCCTGCGCAGCCTGCACTACATCGCGGGCGGCCAGTTCTACGCCACCGGCGAACCGCTGAATGCCGATACTGACCTGAAATAATTCTTTTCTCTGCGGCGTTGATTAACGCCGCTCGAAGACGCAAGGGGCAACGACGGGGGCGCAGGCTTATCAGAGGGATAGGCATCAGTGGCCTGAATCCGAGAGTTTTCCTGCTGTTTCTGGCGCTACCGCCGCATTCATACCTGCAACTCCCCGGCGCAGGAACATTGCGACATGGCGTAAAACACGAAGAATGAAACCTTTCTGGCTACCTGCTCCATAAAGGCCTACCATCGATCGGCAACAGGTTTTTTGAACGACCTGTTTAGAAGTACCCTGGTTTTTTGAAGTTCCATGTAAGAAGAGTTAAGGATTGTTATGAGCGAAGTAGAAAGTTCGATGAGCATTGGCGACAGCTTTACCCTCAAGAACGGCTCAACCCACGAAGTCACTGGCTTTGTGAAGAAAGGGGAAAGAATTTATCCGACGATCAAAACTGATCACGGCAATTCTAACTTCACCTTCATCAAAGAAATTGTTTCAGTGCACAAAGCGTAACGTTAACGACCTTACCGAAGATCGCGGCCTGTTGTTTCCACACGCAGAGCAGGCTGCGTGACGACGTTCCCCTCTGATTTACTTACCTTCTCCCCCAGATTTTCAGATTTTTGCCATAATAACGTCTCATCAACTCCGATAAAGGCGATGCGTCGAAATGCAAATCACGAAATCAGACCACAATGACATCCCCTCCATCCTCAGCATTCTGAGTGAATCCAAAGGCGATAACCTGACGGCGCAGCAGCGCGAAGAAGAAGGGTTTACCCAGGGCGCGATGGACACCGACATGCTTGCGGCGTTTCAGTCCGGCAGCGGCGTGTTTGTCAGCCGTGAGGAACGCGAAGGGAAGCCTGTCATTTCCGGTGTGGCGATGACGATTCCCGGCAGTCTGGCAAAACATGGGGCAGCGCAGGCCGCTTACAATGCAGTACTCAGTAGCGGTGCCGCCGCTGCCGATCAGATTTTCCTCTATGGCCCGGTGAGCGTGCGCAGGGATTTTCGCGGACAGGGATTGCTGACCAAACTGCTGTTGCACATCTGCCATGCGTTGAAAGACGAATTCACCCTCGGCGTGGCGTTTGTCGATAAAGAAAACCACAAATCCTTGCTTATCCACCGTCATTATCCGATGACTGAAGCCGGTGAATTCGAACTGAACGGGCGTGGATATGTGATTTTTTCGTTTGAACCGCAGAAGGTGCTGGCGTTTTATGTCGGGCGTAGCTCTTTGAAAAGTAGTTCTTGAAAATGAGCAGGGTCATGGCGCTTTGGCATAATGTAAAACAACGTTAATGCGATGCGTCTTCGCCAGTCAGGCGTGACCCATATTGTTTTAGCATGAGTTATGTAAATGGTAGAGATTGAGACTTTATCATTATTACAAAATAGCAAATATTCAAGTCAACCACAGTCCCTCTGTTTTTGTGACTGCTGAGATCATTAATCTATCCGACTTTTCCATTTTCCTACCCTTCATATTATCCCTGACTGATGTAGGGATGATGACACCCTATTTCCCTTAAGATGAACATCAGTCAACTTCATCACAGGAATTTTAGTATTCATCCCTTACAGAAATCATACGTTGCCATTTTTGTTTGCTTCCGTTTTGACAATCAAGCTATGAGCACCATCACTCTTTAGTTAGCGTAGTGCCTTTATTCTTAACTCAGAAAAGGTGGGTGAATATGTTTCTTGAAGAGCGCCGGCAGCAAATTCTGGAGTATTTGGATAAACACGAACGGGTGAAGGTCGAGGTATTAGCTTGCCTGTTTAACGTGACCAGAGAAACCATTCGCAGTGATCTGAACGCCCTGTCTGCTGAAAAACTGATTCAGCGCTGTCACGGCGGTGCGAGGGTATGCCGCAGAAGCTTGCAGTCGAAACTTATTACTGACACCGGCGACAAATTTGAAGTGTTGCTAAAACGGCTTCAGATTCAAAAGAGAAAACACGCTGTACAGCAGAACAAAGGGAAGATTATGAAAGGTAAGGTTTGCATCCTGGGTTCCTTTAACGTCGATATCGTGGCGAAGGTTGAACGGTTTCCTAAGGGAGGAGAATCGCTGCTGGCGGTGGGGAGCACGCTCGGTCCCGGCGGTAAAGGTGCAAATCAGGCTACAGCGGGCAGCCGTGCTGGCGCTAAAGTGCACTTCGTTTCCAAGGTGGGCAAGGATCAGTTCAGCCAGTTTGCTTACGATCATCTCACCTCTTCGGAGATTCATTCTTTCACCCTTTATCAGTCGGATACCGAGCCGACCGGCAACGCCATTATTTATGTCTCGCAGGAAAACGGCGAGAACATGATTGCCATCTATTCCGGCGCCAACACCACCATTAGTGAAGATGAAGTCGCTGCGATCACACCCGAGCTTGAAGATTCAGACGTGCTGCTGGTGCAGCTGGAAAACAACTTTGTCGCCACGTTAAGTGCGATGAAACTGGCAAAGGCGCTGGGGGTGAAAGTTATCCTCAACCCGGCGCCATTTTCGAACAATGCCCTTGATTGTCTTGAATACGTCGATCTTATTACCCCGAATGAAACCGAGGCTTCGCAGCTGTCTGGCATCGAAGTGCAGGACTTGGCCAGCGCCAAAGAGGCTGCCCGGCGTATCGTCAGCCAGGGCGCCAAACGGGTGATCATAACAATGGGATCGCGCGGCGCGTTGCTGCTCGACGGCGATCAGTTCCAGTATATTCCGGCCTTCCCGGCGATGAGTGTTGACACCACGGGGGCGGGCGACGCTTTCAACGGGGCACTGGCCTCGAGCATTGCTAATGGGCAAACCCTGGTTCAGGCAGCGACCTATGCCTCTGCGTTTGCATCTCTGGCGGTAGAGCGCGAAGGCGCATCGAACATGCCTGACCATGAGCAGGTTCTGGCGCGTTTGGCGCAGCGGTAAGCATTGCGTTCATGATGAGTTTCCTTAGTGGTCGCTGACCTGAGTGACAAACGTAGCGGCCATAATCGATTACATATGCAGCCTGCGGGCATTACAGGAGTTGTGATGAATAAAGTTATTGAAGGTATCGTGCCGGTGATGTTGACCCCTTTCACCAAAGATAATCAAATCGACTATCCGGGGCTGACCCGTTTGATCGACTGGTATCTTGCAAAAGGTGTTGATGCGCTGTTTGCCGTTTGCCAGTCGAGCGAAATGCAGTTTCTGACGTTAGAAGAGCGTGTTGAACTCGCAGAATTTGTGGTGAAGCGCGTCGCAGGCCGTATTCCGGTCATTGCCTCAGGACACATCAGTGACGACATCAACGATCAAATCAACGAGCTGAGCGCGATGGCAAAAACGGGTGTCGATGCGCTGGTGCTGGTCACCAATCATCTTGATCCAAAAAACCAGGGCAGCGAAACCTTCTTCGCCACGTTGGACCAGCTGCTGAGCGTGCTGCCCGCGTCTTTACCGCTGGGCCTATACGAATGCCCGGCGCCGTATCGCCGTCTGCTGACAGACGAAGAGCTGGCCTACTGCGCCAACTCAGGCCGCTTCGTTGTGCTTAAAGACGTGAGCTGCGATCTGGAAACTGTGACCCGCCGTGTGAAGCTGGTGGCGAATACTCGGTTGAACATCATTAATGCTAACGCTGCGATTGCTTACCGGGCGATGCAGGCGGGGTCTAAAGGATTCAGTGGCGTGTTCACCAATTTTCATCCTGAGCTTTACAGCTGGCTGTATCACAAGGCCGCCACTCAACCTCAAATCGCCGACGAGCTGGCTATTTTCCTCTCCCTGGGTGCGGTAACTGAGACGCTGGGCTATCCGAAAAATGCCAAAATTTATCATCAACGCTTAGGTACCTTCGACAGCGAATTTTGTCGCGTGAATAAAGACAATGTGCTGGATAAATTCTGGGGTCTGACCGTATTACTGGATCAGATCCACAGCGGCACAGCACTTTGGCAAAAGAAAATCTCCGCTGTGTAAAACCGATAATTTCATCGCGTAAGCGGATAAGCTGCAGGCTTGTCCGCAATCTGACCGACGATATAACTTAAAAGAATTATTCATCATGTTCGTATGTTGTCTGAGAGATTGGGAGCGTGAAAAATTCTTTTTTCGTCCGATTATTTGTAAAGGCGTTGAGTATATTGCGCAGGCTGAACTGAGTCTTTTATTCGTAAAGCTTTGATTAAAATTTACCTGAGTCTGTTTGATGATGCTCTATTTAAAAATAACTAATAGTGGATAATTAAAATCATGAAAGACACTACTTTACCTGTTAATAATGTTCCTTTGGAAGAAAATTCCGCTACGGTTGTTTCACGCTTGCGCTGGGGTATTATTTTTATCTTGTTAATGGCGGCGGTTATTAATTATCTCGACCGCGCCAATTTAAGTATCGCCAATACCACCATTGCTAAAGAGTTTGGTTTCAGCCAGACAGAAATGGGACTTTTGCTGTCAGCGTTTCTGTGGCCGTATGCGCTGGCAAACCTGCCAGCGGGCTGGCTGGTGGACCGTTTTGGCCCTAAAAAGATGTTTTCGTGGGGCGCGGGGTTATGGTCCACCTTCACGGTAATGGCCGGCTTTGTGAATGGTTATTCCACGTTCTACGCGCTACGTGTTCTGCTGGGCATCTCTGAATCTCCTTTTTTTACTTCGGGGATCAAGATCACCCATCGCTGGTTCTCTGATAAAGAGCGCGCGCTGCCGACCTCGATCATCAATACCGGTTCGCAGATTGCCAATGCGATTGCGCCGCCGATTCTAACCATCCTGCTGTTGACCCTCGGCTGGCGTGGAATGTTTATCGCCATTGGTCTGGCTGGCATTCCACTGTTGCTGGTGTGGCTTAAGTTCTATCGCGATCCGACGCAACGTGAGCACAGTGTCATCCATGCTCATTCTGCGTTAGAGCAACCGAAAGTGGCAAAGGTTAACGGTAACAACAAGGCGAGTTGGGGAGCGTTATTCAAGCACAGAACCACCTGGTTCATGGTAATTGGTAACTTTTCGATTATGTTCACTATTTGGGTCTACCTGACCTGGCTGCCGGGATATCTGGAGAAATCGCTGGGCTTTAGCCTGAAACAGACGGGTTGGTTGGCCGCTATACCCTTCTTTGCAGGGATTTTGGGAGTATTGTGCGGAGGAACCCTTTCTGACCGTCTAATCCGCCGCGGTGTGAAAACCATTACTGCCCGAAAGGTCCCGATCGTGGCCGGTGCCGCGCTTGCGGCCTGTTTTGTTGCGCCGATCCCGTTTGTGCACAACACCACGCTGAGCATCGCGCTTCTGTCAATTGGCTACTTCTTCTCGCAGTTGCCACAGGGCGTCATCTGGACGCTGGCCTCGGACATCGCGCCGAAAGAACAGGTGGCATCAATGGGCGCCATTCAAAACTTCGGTGGTTTCCTGGGGGCGGCATGTGCTCCGATCGTCACCGGACTTATTCTTGATGCGACAGGCCAGTTCACCAACGTATTCTTTCTTGGCGCCGGTTTACTGATGCTGGGCGCGCTAAGTTATGGATTATTCGTGAAAAAGCCAATTATGGTCACCATGACGAAGTAATGACTTTTCATCACGTCTGAAAACACCTGTTTAACCAGGCACCAATAAGGACTGTTTTCCCCGTTTTGGCGTGACATGTCATTCTGAACGGGGATTTCGTTTGCGTGCTCAGTCAGTGACGTGCTCCCGCAACCTGCAGATTGAGGTCATTCAGGGTCAAAGCACATTACTCATTATCTAACCAGTCGATAAAGAACGTGCTGAAGGTGCTGGCCTGCAGAGGCTGGAAACGACGCTGTGGATAAACAAACTGTAGGCCAACCTGTTTTTTATCGTAACGGCTGAAACCGATAAAACTGTCAGGCAGGATGACGGCAAGCCGCCCCTGTTCCACATCACGCTTCACATCCCACCAGGATTTACAGGCAATGCCCGCCCCTGCCAGTACCCACTGACGCAGCAGAGCACCGTCATCACAAACCATCGCCGGCGTGACGCGAATCACGCTGGGCTCTCCATTTACTTCAAACCTCCATTCGTTGGTGAGCGTGCCGCGCAGTTCCATCACCAGGCAGCGATGGTCATATAAGTCCTGTGGATGCAGGGGAATACCTCTGGTTTCCAGATAAGCTGTGGAAGCAACCAGCACCCGATGGTTAGGGCGTATAAACTTTGTCACCAGATTGCTGTCCGGCAAATTGCCGAAACGAATACTCATATCCAGACGATTGGCAATCAAATCCACCACACTCTCGCTCAGGTAGACGGAGCTTTTCACTTCTGGGTGAAGGCGGGAAAAATCGAGGAGGGCGGGGGATAAATATTGCCGCCCGAAATCTGATGGCGCTGAAATACGCAGACTGCCGCTGAGTATGCCCTCCCGCTGAGTCAGTTTCGACTCCGCCTGTTCCATTTCTTCCAGCACGCGAAGCGCGGCATGGTAAAACTCTTCGCCAGCACGGGTGAGCGCAATAGCGCGGGTGGAGCGATTAAACAACCGGGTCTGATAACGCTCTTCGAGCGCTTTTAACCGGGCTGTCATGGTGGCCGGGGAAAGGTTCATTCGCCGGCCCGCTGCCGCTAATCCACCGGTTTCCACGACCTGTATCAGCAATGTGATGTCTTCGAATTTGCCCATTATTCCGTTTTCCTGAAGAGACAATCAGTTATTTCTGCCATTATCAAAGCGACTTGCGGGACGTAAAGTCAAGGCATACCTTAACTCGCAGGAGAAGAAACATGTCGCAACCTACCCTTTTTGATACCACCCGTATTGGCGCTGTTGATTTAAAAAACCGAATTGTGATGGCTCCGATGACCCGGTCTCGTAGCGCGCAGCCGGGTAATATTCCTACTCCGCTGATGGCAAAGTATTACCAGCAACGCGCCAGTGCGGGCCTTATCATCACGGAAGCGACGCAGATTTCCCCCCAGGGTCAGGGGTATTCGTGGACGCCGGGCATTCACTCTGCCGAGCAGGTTACCGGATGGCGTTTGGTCACGGAGGCAGTGCATCAAGCAGAAGGCAAAATTTTCTCTCAGCTCTGGCACGTGGGGCGGATGTCGCATGAGAGTTTTCATCCAGACGGTAAACCCGTTGCTCCTTCAGCGTTGTCTCCTGACGCACGGGTATGGGTGGTAGATGAAAAAGGCGTCGGGCAAATGTTGGACTGCCCAGAACCCCGCGCGTTGACGCACGAAGATATTCAACGGGTGATTGCTGATTATCGTCAGGCGGCAATACATGCGGTAGAGGCCGGATTTGACGGTGTGGAAGTGCATGGTGGCAACGGTTATCTGGTAGATCAGTTTTTGCGTCGCACCTCGAATAAACGCACCGACGAATACGGCGGCAGCATGGCTAACCGTGTACGTTTCGCTCAGGAAGTGCTGGAAGCCATCAGTGATGCGATTGGTGCTCAGCGTACCGGTATTCGTCTTGCACCGTTTATTACCCAGCGTGGTATGGACGATCCGCAGGCTATTGAAGCCATTCTGGTGCTGGCAGCCTGGTGTGAAAGGAAGGGAATTGCCTTTATTCATCTGGCGGAAGCCGACTGGGATGACGCACCGCAGGTACCCTATGAATTCCGTGAAACACTGCGGGCTACCTTCAACGGCGCGATTATCGTGGCGGGTAATTACACCCGTGAAAAAGCGGACAAACTTCTGGCTGCAGGCGTTGTAAATCTGGTGGCCTTCGGCCGTCCATTTATTGCGAACCCGGATTTCCCGTATCGTCTGAAAGAGAACCTGGCGCTGGCGAAAATTGGCGATCCGGCCACGTTGTTTGGTGGTAATGAAGTGGGATACACCGATTACTGAGTATTCCGGAAATTTTTCGTTTTGCTGATATACTTCATATTGTGTGCAATTAGCCAAATATTAGTGTTTTTTGATTAAATAAGATTTCGGAGATGACAGGATGTATAAGATAATTCTCGCAACGTTAACGCTGGTAGTATTTTTCCAGTCACCTGCGAATGCTATTTCTGAGAAGTATCGCCAGCAACTCGAGCGTTCTGGCTGTACCGGGCAATCGGAGTTGCAAGGTTGCGATATACACAAAACCAAAGCGCAGAATGCCCAGGCGGGATTCGGTAGTAAACCCGTCACGAGTGCCAAAAACAGCTTGTCAGCCTTTGCAGGTAACTATATAGCAAGCCATAAAGACGGTAAGAAGGTCGCGGATATTCATATCGAAAACAATGCCGTTTACGTCGACGGCAAAGAAATTCCTGATACAAATCATGTGGGTAACGTACTGACATTTCAGCAGGGTTACACCGTTTATACGCTATATTTGAATGACAAAGAAAAGAACAGCTGGAAGGATACTGATTCAAATAACGACGGTCCAATTCGTTCCGAATGATATTAATAGTAAGCCAGTGAAGGCAAAGGATGTGCCTTCATAATCTCTTTCTGCTTATACTGGTTTTTTATCTTTTTAATCTGAATAAACAGAAAAGGCTTAGATAAAAATTAATAAAAACGATGTTGTTTCAGATGAACCATGTGAAATGCTAAGGGATTATTCAACTTCAAAAACCCGCAAAGCAAGAATTTGCCATTGCGGGTATCCGGCTGACTGATTTTAATAATAAGCGGCGGCCAGGGCTATCCGCGACGCTGCCACTCTTTATTGTTTATCACCCGCAATCAAAACGCCTGACCACAAAACTCAGCCAGCTCTCTCGCATCCGGCAGTGCGGTCATTGCGCCGCGTGCGGTGGTCGCCAGCGCCCCGCAGGCCAGTGCCTGACGGACAATGTCGCGCCACGCGTCGTCCGACGCTACCGGCCAGTCGTTCGCCAGCCCGGCCAGCAAACCGGCGACGAAAGCATCGCCCGCGCCGGTGGTATCCAGCGCTTTCACTTTCGGTGCCGGATACTGCATCAGCGAGGCATCCTGTTTGCGGTACACCGACACGCCGTCTTTGCCTTGGGTGACCAGCAGCAGCTGCGGATCGTGGCGCTGGCAAAGTCGCAAAATTCCCTCGGAAAGCAGCGGCTCACCGGTGAGGTATTCCAGCTCGTCCTCTGAGACTTTGATCACATCGGCCAGTGACAGCGCCTGTTCGAGGCATTCGCGCAACTGGTTCTCATCCGGCCATAAATCGTGGCGGATATTCGGGTCAAAACTCACATGCCCACCGGCGGCTTTTATCTGCGCCATCGCTAAAAACGCCGATGAACGTGAAGGTTCGGCGGAAAGTGAAATCGAACACAGATGCAAAAACTGACCTGCTTTGAACGCCGGAATATCAGTAGATTGCAGGAACAGATCGGCGCTCGGCCGCACCATAAACGTAAACGAACGCTCTCCGTCGGCGTCGTTTTCCACCACCACGGTGGAGGTACGGTGGTGCGGATCGCGGTGCATAAAGTCGGTGTTGACCGCTTCATCTGCCAGAGTTTGTCGCAAAAATGCGCCAAATGGATCATTACCCACGCGGCCAATAAACGCACTGTCACCGCCAAGACGGCTGATGCCCACTGCCACATTCGCCGGTGCCCCGCCCGGACACTTCAGTAAACGGTCGCCTTGTTCGGCGATCAAATCCACCACGGCATCGCCCAACACCCAAACCCGATTTTTCATCTTCATTCCCTTTTTTAACTTCCTGATAAACTGTTTGCCGATAAAGTAGAAGAACCGGTTTAGCTAATCAAGCACAAACGAATTTTTAAGATTTAGTGACGAATTGCCAGCAAGATCACAATTCCACGTTAAGAGCAGAGATCTTCGTTGCCTAAAGCAGGGGGAGGTGATTATTGTGCTCAGGAAAACCAGTTTAGCAATTTAGCTAAACGGTTTTACTCATAATAATAAAGCTTCCTCTGAAGGATAAAAATGATGATGAAACCTCGCTATCTGGCTGTTGCTGTTGGACTTATTCTTTCTTCTGCGGCTCAGGGTGCCGACATTTCCGCCAGTGCCATTGAAGCCCGCTTCAATGCTATGGAAAAACGTTTGCAGCAGGCTGAAAGCCGCGCTGCGAAAGCCGAAGCCCGCGCGACGCAGGCAGAACAACAGGTTAAACAACTCGAGACACGCACCGCCAGTAATGAACAGCAAACCCGGCAGGTGGCCAAAACGGCTGAAATCACCCAGCAACAAACTGCCGACGTAGCTAAACGTACTGAAACGTTAGCCAGTAATACCAAAAGCAGTGACAGCGACAACAGCGGATTTAAATTTACCGGTTACGCGCGTTCCGGCGTCATCATGAATGATTCCGGTACTTCGACAGAAAGTGGTCCTTACGTCACGCCAGCCGGGCAAACCGGCGGTGCGGTCGGGCGTCTGGGCAACGAAAATAACACTTACGTAGAAGTCAATCTTGAGCACAACCAGACAATGGCCAGCGGCGCGACCTCACGCTATAAAGTGATGCTGGCGGACGGGCAGCGCAGCTACAACGACTGGACCGGTGCCACCAGCGAGCTGAATATTCGTCAGGCGTTTGTCGAACTCGGCTCTTTGCCGACCTTTACTGGCCCTTGGAAAGACTCGACGCTGTGGGCAGGAAAACGCTTCGACCGCGATAACTTCGATATTCATTTTCTGGATTCCGACATTATTTTCCTCGCCGGTACCGGCGGCGGGATTTATGACGTGAAGTGGAGCGAGGACCTGAAAAGTAACTTCTCGCTTTACGGGCGCAACTTTGACGATCTCGACGATAACAACAACAGCGATGACGACACGCGCATTGAGAACTACATTGTCACGGCGAATAACTATGCCGGACCGTTCCAATGGATGGTCAGCGGGCTACGCGCCAAAAATAATCAGGATCGTGAAAACACCGGCACGCAGGGCATCACTAACGCGGCGGATACCGGTTTCCATACGATGCTGGCGTACCACGGCGAGAGCTTCTACGGCCTGCGCGAAGGGACATCGACCACCGCGCTGCTGTACGGGCACGGCTTAGGGGCAGAAGTGAAAGTGCTCGGTTCGGATGGACATCTGACCGACGATGCCAGCACTGTGCGCCTGGCGACCTACGGCATCACGCCGCTGAGTAAAAACTGGAGTATCGCTCCGGCGATCCTCGCCCAGCAAAGTAAAGACCGTTATGTTTCCGGCGATGATTACCAGTGGCTGACCTTCAACACCCGTCTGATTCAGCAGATCACCGAAAACTTCGAACTGGCCTATGAAGGCAGCTATCAGTATATGGATCTCGATCCGCAGGGCTACAAAGATAACAACAACGTGAAAGGCGGATTCTACAAACTGACGTTCGCGCCGACGTTCAAAGTGGGCGATATCAGCGACATGCTGAGCCGTCCGGAAATCCGCTTCTTCGCCAGTTATATGGACTGGAGCCACAAGCTGGACAGCTATTCTTCCAGCGATTCGTTCGGCACGGACGGGTTCACCTCCGGTGGACAGTGGAACTTCGGGATCCAGATGGAAACCTGGTTCTGATAAACAGGGTTTGAATCATCATGACGCGCCTGAGTTACCCAGGCGCTGTCACACAGGGTAAGACAAGGAACATTATGAATATCAATGCAATTGCGACAGAACTGCTCCCTTTGCTGGGCGGCAAAGACAATATCGCCAGCGCCGCACACTGTGCGACGCGTCTGCGGCTGGTGCTGGTGGATGACAGTCTGGTTAACAAAAGCGCCATCGAAAAAGTGGAAGGCGTGAAGGGTTGCTTCAGCAACGCCGGGCAGATCCAGGTTATTTTTGGTACCGGGCTGGTGAACAAAGTCCACGGCGAGTTCATCAAAGTGGCGGGCATCGGTGAATCGAGCAAATCCGAAGCGGCTAACATTGCGGCGCAAAAACTGAACCCGTTCCAGCGCATCGCGCGGGTGCTGTCGAACATTTTCGTGCCGATCATTCCGGCAATCGTGGCTTCCGGCCTGCTGATGGGGCTGCTCGGCATGGTGAAAACCTACGGCTGGGCGAACCCGGAGAGCGCGATTTTTATCATGCTCGACATGTTCAGTTCGGCGGCGTTCATTATTCTGCCGATCCTCATCGGTTTCACCGCCGCGCGTGAATTTGGCGGTAACCCCTTCCTCGGCGCGACGCTCGGCGGCATTCTGACGCACCCCGCGCTGACCAACGCCTGGGGTGTCGCCAGCGGTTTCCACACCATGAATTTCTTCGGGCTGGAGATTGCGATGATCGGCTATCAGGGCACGGTATTCCCGGTGCTGCTGGCTGTCTGGTTTATGAGCTTTCTCGAGAAGCGTCTGCGCAAAGTGATTCCCGACGCGCTGGATCTGATCCTGACGCCGTTCCTCACGGTCATCATCTCCGGCTTTATCGCATTCCTGATTATCGGCCCGGCCGGTCGTGCGCTCGGCGACGGCATCTCCTTTATCCTCAGTACGCTGATCACCCACGCGGGCTGGGTAGCGGGGCTTATCTTTGGCGGGCTGTATTCGGTTATTGTCATCACCGGGATCCACCACAGCTTTCACGCGATTGAAGCCGGGCTGCTGGGCAACCCGAGCATCGGCGTGAATTTCCTGTTGCCGATCTGGTCGATGGCGAACGTGGCACAGGGGGGGGCCTGTCTGGCGGTATACTTCAAAACACGTGATGCAAAAATTAAAGCAATTGCCGTGCCGTCTGCCTTCTCGGCCATGTTGGGCATTACCGAAGCGGCGATTTTCGGTATCAACCTGCGCTTTATGAAACCGTTCATTGCCGCCTTAGCCGGGGGGGCGCTGGGGGGAGCATGGGTAGTAGCGATGCACGTCAACATGACCGCCGTGGGCCTGACGGGTATTCCGGGGCTGGCGATTGTGCAGGCCAGTTCGATGCTCAGCTATCTCATCGGCTTAGTGATTGCCTTCGGCAGCGCGTTCCTGCTTTCCCTGCTGCTGAAATACAAAACGGAGAGTGAATAATGTCGGAAGTCAGTCTGCTGAAACAGGCGCTGCGCAGCGTGGTGGCGGGGCAGGTGAAGGCTGCCTGCGATCCGTACCGCCCCGGCTGGCATCTTGCGCCGCCGGTCGGTTTGCTCAATGACCCGAACGGATTTGTGCAGCATAACGGACGCTATCATCTTTTCTATCAGTGGAATCCGCTGGCCTGCGCGCACGGCGCGAAGTTCTGGGGGCACTGGAGCTCGGCGGATTTACTCCACTGGCGGCATGAGCCTCTGGCGCTGGCACCGGCGCAAGAGTACGAATCTCACGGCTGCTATTCCGGTTCAGCGGTGGTGGACAACGGCCAGCTGACGCTTATTTATACCGGTAACGTGAAATATCCGGACGGCAGCCGCACGGCCTTTCAGTGTCTGGCGCGTGAAAACGGGCACGGTGAATTTGAGAAAACCGGGCCAGTACTGGATCTGCCCGCCGGTTACACCGGCCACGTGCGTGACCCGAAGGTCTGGCGGCACGATGGCCAGTGGTACATGGTGCTTGGCGCGCAGGATCTCAGCCTGCAAGGCAAGGTGCTGTTGCTGCGATCTGCCGATTTGCTGGCGTGGGAATCGCTCGGTGAAATCGCCGGTTCCGGTCTGAACGGGCTGGGGGAATTCGGCTACATGTGGGAATGCCCGGATCTGTTCAGCATCACCGGCAGCGACGTGCTGATCTGCTGCCCGCAGGGCTTGGCGTCGCAACCCGACCGCTACCAGAATACCTTCCAGTCCGGGTATTTTGTCGGGCAGCTGGACTACGCCACGGGGCAGTTTCCGCACGGCGATTTCCACGAGCTGGATCTCGGGTTCGAGTTTTATGCGCCGCAAACTACGCACACTGACGACGGCCGACGCCTGCTGATTGGCTGGATGGGCGTCCCCGACGGCGATGAGTTTTACCAGCCGACCATCGGGCAGGGCTGGCTGCACACCATGACCTGTCCGCGCGAGCTGACGCTTGAAAACGGTAAAATTATTCAACGTCCGGCGCGCGAACTTCAGCAGTTACGCGGCGAAGAACAGGCCTGGCAGGGTATCGCGCAGGACGCGCCGGTGTGGGACATTACACGTGCGGAAGTCACTCTCGGGACTGAGCAGCCGTTCAGCGCCGATCTGGGCGGAAACATGACGCTCGCCTGGGACGGCGAATGGCTACGACTTTCGCGTATAAACCGTCGCACCGGCGAACCGGAGCAGCGCGTCTGGCGCGGCGCGTTACGTCATCTCACCCTGTTGTGCGACAGTTCCAGCGTGGAGATCTTCATTAATGAGGGTGATGCAGTAATGTCTTCACGCTATTTTCCTGCACTGCCGGCACGGTTAACCCTCAGCGGTGAGGGGCAGATTGCGCTGCGCCACTGGTCGTTGACGGATTGCGTGTTAGAATAAAAACCTTTCCGGACAATAGAATATGGCGCAGTGAAAAAGACCAAACGCATCACTATCAGTGGCATAGCCGAACTGGCTGGCGTGTCGAAATCGACTGCCAGCCAGGTGCTCAACGGGCATAGCAAAAAGTTTCGCATCTCCGACAGCACCCGCGATCGCGTGCTCGCGGTGGCGGCGGAGCAGCATTATCAGCCGAGTATTCACGCCCGTTCTCTCAATGCGGTGCGCAGCTATACGCTGGGGCTGGTGGTGCCGGAAATGACCAACTACGGTTTCGCCGCCTGTTCCAATGAGCTGGAAACGCTGTGTCGTGAAAACGGTATGCAACTGCTGATCGCCTGTACGGATGAAAATACCAGTCAGGAAACGATGGTGGTGAACAATCTGATCCAGCGTCAGGTCGATGGTCTGATCGTGGCTTCGAGCATGCTCAATGATGCGGAATACGTCAAAATCAGCCAGCAATTGCCGGTGGTGCTGTTCGACCGGCATATGCAGGATACCGAACTGCCGCTGGTGGTCTGTGAAGCCATAGAATCTTCCGCCGAACTGGTCGCCCGTGTGGCGAAAAATCACTCTGATGAATTCTATTTTCTCGGCGGACAGCCGCGCATTTCCCCGACGCGCGACCGTCTGGCGGGCTATCAGCTCGGCTTAGAACGCGCCGGTGTGACGCTGAAACCCGAGTGGATTATGTACGGCAATTACCATCCGAGCTCCGGCTACGAGATGTTTGCCAATCTCTGTGCGCGTCTCGGAAGGCCGCCAAAAGCACTGTACGTGGCGTCTTGCGGGCTGATGGAAGGGGTGTTGCGCTATATGAGCCAGCACAAGCTGTTGGAAAGTGATATCCATCTGTGCAGCTTCGACGACCATTATCTCTACGATTCCCTTTCCGTGAAAATCGATACCGTCGCACAGGATTGCCGCGAACTGGCGATGCACTGTTTTGAGGTGGTGATCGGTCTTATTAATGAGCAGCAGCCGCAGGAGTTGCGCTGTTATCTTGCGCCGAAGCTGCACTGGCGGCATCCGGCGTCTTCAGAGGCATGAATTTAGTGGCATGAGTACTGCCCGTCGTCAGAACGGGCTTTCTCTTCCACTCTTTATTAACGATAAACAGGCAGTAAATCCACGCTCGATAAAATATGCACCACGGCATTAAGCACGCCGAACACCAGCACCAGCGCGATCATTTTATTGCCGCCCCAGACGCGATAACGCGGGCTGCCAAAGCGTTTACGCGATTTTCGTGCCATCAGCGCAGGCACAATCACCGCCCAGACCGTGGCGGCAAGACCGGCGAAACCGATGGCATAAATAAATCCATCGGGGACGATAACGCCGCCAATCATCGGCGGGATGAAGGTCACCAGCGCGGTCTTGAAGCGGCCGGTTTTACTGTCGTCGAATTTGAACAAATCCGCCAGATAATCGAACAGCCCCAGCGTTACGCCGAGGAAGGAACAGGCGACGGCGAAATTCGAGAAGATCGTCAGCAGTAAGTCGAGCCCTTCACTGTTGAGGATCTGGCTCAGCGACTGCACCAGCACATCAATATTCCCGCCGCGCTCGGCGATGCCAATAAACGCCGGGCGTGGAATATTGCCCATCGTACCCAGCATCCAGATGATATAGAGCCCGAGTGCCATCAGCGTGCCCAGCAGCAAACATTTTTTGATGACCTGCGGGTTCTTGCCGTAATACTTCATCAGGCTTGGCACGTTGCCGTGATAACCAAACGACGCCAGACAAAAAGGCAACGTCGCCAGTACATAAGGCATATAACCCGGATTGATCTCCGCACTGTTAAGCAGATTTACCGGTTTCACATGCCACAGCAGGCTGCCAAAGGTGAGAAAGAACGCGATGATTTTCGCGCCGAGCACGATAGCCGTCATGCGGCTGACCGCGCGGGTGCTCAGCCAGACGATAAACGCCACCGCCAGCGCGGTCAGCAATCCGCCGAGACGCGGGGAAACGTTCACTGACATCTCGCGCATCGTATGCTGAATAACCGATCCACTCGCTGAAATATAGGCGTAGGTCAGAATGTACAACACGAAAGCGATGGTGAGGCCGTTCAGCCGGTTCCACCCTTTGCCCAACAAATCGCGGGTGACGGTATTGAAGCTGGATCCAATCGGGTAATTCAAATTGGCTTCGAGGATCATCAGCCCTGAATGCAACATACAGAACCAGGTAAATACCAGCGCGGCGACTGACCAGAAAAACCAGGCCCCGGACATCACCACCGGCAACGAAAACATGCCCGCGCCAATGATGGTGCCACCAATAATCATTGCGCCGCCAAAGACGGAGCGGAGTGGGGCTTCTGTGGAAAGCGTCGCCATAGTGCGGTTCCTCGCGTGGCTTTTATCACGATTCATTTCAAGAATTGCTGTAAAAGAATGGATGAGTTGTGGAGGCAGTTACCGTGCGTTTATCCTGCGGCTCTGACCTTAAGCGCGATAATATAGTGCAAATGGCGATGCATGTACACCATGAACTAGTGTGATAGTACGTCAGGGCAATACATCCGCTTACCTGATACTTTTGAACTTGCTGTCCGATCTGCCTGTTTATTAAGCGACTCTTCGGGGCTGATACTCAAAACCGTCTAAAAATACATCAATAAATGGGTTTACATCACAGATTTCATTACGTTTTCTAATATAAATAATAAATATAAACCTGTACTAAAATACAGTGTTGACACCCGGTTTATAACGAGTAGATTAGAACTTAACGCTGGAGAGGAGATGAGTAAGAGATTTATTAACCGGCGTGTATTACCGAGAAGTGAGTATCAAAGTAAGTCAGCAGTAAATAGATGCGATGAAGGCCACGACATATTTTGGATGGGTTCTTCAACACCGGGCTGAAATACTTAGTCACGTGAGAAGAGGATGTCAGGCCTCGAAGTTAAGTACAGCAATCGCATGATGTGGAACACAACGCGATGATGTAAGGCCTTGTTGTTAAGAGTAATGTTCGCGATTGGGTACGTAAGTATGAAATCGAGAATGTCGCGAAGAGAGTAAGGTAACGCATCAAAGAGTATATATCGCGAGGGCGATGTACTCATTAAGTCAACTCTTAAGGAATTGTCTTAATGAAATTAGCAGGATGAAACGCTTATTCCATAAAACTCTAGGAGGACAGCAGTAAATCAGTAACCAATATATCCTGTGAAAATATGTGCATCATGAGAAGTAGAGTTAAGTAATTAAGTTGATGAATGTTAAATATTAAATTGGTAGTAACCTGAAAGCCCCGGTGATGTATTACTGGGGCTTTCTTCATATTAGCGACTGATTAACATCGGTTTTTTATTATTGCACCCCCTCATCAGGTTAAATCCAGCATGGCGCTGAGTTCGGCGATTTGCCGCTGCCACTGATTTTGCAACTCCGGTTTCTGGTGTTTCGGCTTACGCGCACGGTCTTCCTCCAGTTTGCCCTCCAGCTCCAGCAGCATCGCCAGCAGGCGTTCCTCTTGCGTTTCCTGCTCTTTCGCCGTTTCCGGTTTTTGCTCTGTCGCGGGCAGGGGAGTAGTCCCTTGAGGAACACCGGCTAAAATCTCATAGACTGGTTTGAGGTCATGCCATTCCCCGAGCCGATGTTGGTCAATTAGCCAGAACCGGTTACAGCTTTGCTCGATAAACCGCCGATCGTGCGATACCAGCAATACCGCGCCGCTGAAAGTTTTCAGCGTCTCCGCCAGCTCTTCTTTCCCCTCCATATCCAGATGGTTCGTCGGTTCATCAAGCAGCAGCAGTGAGTAGTTCGCCAGCGTCAGGCCAATAAACAGCAGGCGCGAGCGCTCGCCGCCGCTGAGCGTACTGACTTTTTGCTGATGGCGGATGTAAGAAAAGCCCGCACCAATCAGTGCCATTTTTCGCTGTTCTTCCGTCAATGGAGCGAACTGTACCAGCGCGTCGCTCAGGCTGTCGTCGTCACGCAGTTGTTGCAGGCTCTGGTCGTAATAACCGGTGCGTACACGCGGGTGAAAGACCACGCCGGGTTCCGCATTGTCCAGATTGCAAAATGCCCGCCACAGAGTATGCAGAAGTGACGATTTACCACCGCCGTTGCGACCGACCAGCGCGATACGGTCGCCACTTTTTACCCGCATTTCTTCCAGCTCAAACAGCTCCGGGGCATCCGGCGCAGGGCGGACATGCAGATTCGACAACGCCAGTACGCGATCTGCCGGTAAGGCTTCACCGTTTAAACGTAGCTTCCACAGATTGCCTGCGGTGACCTCAGTTTGATCTTGCTTCAACCGGTCGACCTGTTTTTCCATCTGCTTGGCCTTGCGCGCCAACCCTTCGTTGTCATACACGCTGCCCCAGACCGCCAGCCGTTTGGCGCTTTTCGCCACGCGGTCGATCTCCTTTTGCTCAGATCTGCGGCGCAGCGCATCCGCCGCATCCTTTTCTTCCAGCGCCTGTCGCGCCTGCGTGCAGGGAAGACGAATAAATTGCAGCGTTTTATCACGCAGGATCCAGGTGCAGTTAGTCACGTTGTCCAGCAGGCTGCGGTCGTGGGAGACCAGCACAAAACTGCCTCCCCAATTTTTCAGAAACTCTTCGAGCCACAGCAGCGTGGGCAAATCCAGATGGTTACTCGGTTCATCAAGCAGCAGCAAATCCGGCTGACGGATCAGCGCCCGCGCCAGCAGTAGGCGGGTATGCTGTCCGCCACTGAGAGTCCCGGCGGTAAGTTCCCAGGCTGTTTCATCAAAACCGAGCGTGGCGAGCAACACTTGTGCCTGCCAGCGCTCTGGCTGATCCAGACTGTCCGGCAAATGGCTGAGCACGGCGTCGAGCAGCGAACAATGCGCAAGTGCTGCGGGAAGATGTTGTTCGATGCGTGCCATCAGGCACTGGTTGGAAAGGGTGACGGTGCCGGAACTGGCCGCCAGTTCGCCGCTGAGGATTTTCAACAATGTGCTTTTGCCACAGCCGTTGTGGCCGATAAGCCCGATGCGGTCGCCTTTTTTCAGGCCGAAGGAAATCTCAGCCAGCAGAGAGCCGAAGGCCGTGTCGAAAGAGACAGATTGCGCGGAAAGTAATGTATTTACAGATGTATTCATGATGCTTACTCAAGGTTTACAGGCATAGAAATGCCTCTCGTCAAAAAAGCCGACGATAACCGGTAAGCCGGAGGGAAGTTCTCAGATTGTCAGTTAGCTTCGCTCAAGCAGGTTATCGCAGCACGATACCGGTAACGCTTGAGCAATGACGATCGCTAAGGACGAGTGAAGTTAAAAACAATTCACGGGTCAGCATGGCAATCCTCCTTATATAAAGTTGGTGAATGAATGAGCTGATTATATTGGGGGATTTGGGATTTTGCCAGTGCGGGATTTCGTCCCCCACGGATTAAACCGCTACCTCATTCTCCAGCTTCTGTCGTTTACGCAGGCCGGGGAACCACGTCATCCACAGCCCGACGACGATCAGTGTTCCGACGCCACCGATCGCTGCGGCGGGCACCGCGCCGAGCCATGCGGCCATCAGACCGGATTCGAATTCACCGAGCTGATTCGAAGTGTTGATGAAGATTGAATTCACCGCACTGACGCGGCCGCGCATATCATCAGGTGTGTCGAGCTGTACCAGCGCGCCGCGGATCACCATGCTGACCATATCGAATCCGCCGAGAGCGAACAGCGCCAGCATCGACAGCCAGAGGGACGTCGAGAAGGCGAAGACCAGCGTAGCAGCACCAAAACCGGCGACGGCGGCGAACATGATTTTGCCGACGTTGCGGTTCAGCGCGCGGTGGCTCAGCCAGAATCCGACGATCAATCCGCCGACTGCAGGCGCACCGCGCAGTAAACCCAACCCCCACGGGCCGGTATGCAGAATGTCGTGGGCAAAAATCGGCAGCAGGGCGGTCGCGCCGCCGAGAAGTACGGCGAACAGGTCGAGAGAAATCACGCCCAGCACGTCAGGGCGGTTGCGAATAAACCCGATACCAGCGAACAACGTTTTAAAGGTCGCGGGCACGCGGCGCGGCGGAGTATGTTCATAACGTAAACGACTGACCATCACGATGGAGAGCAGATACAGCGCCGCACACGCCGAGTAGGCGACACCGGCTCCTGCAACATACAGAAAACCGCCAAGCGCCGGGCCGACCATCGCCGCAGCCTGACCGGATACGCTGTTAGCCGCCATCGCGCGTGCCAGCAAATGCGGCGGCACCAGCGCAGGCAGCATCGACTGCAACGACGGCGCTTCCATCGCTTTGGCGGTGGAAATAATAAATATCAGGCTGAGGATCACGACTTCGTTAACGTGATGGGTCAGGGTCAGATACGCCAGCGCGACAATCGCCACCCATTCGGCGATTTGGCCCAGCAGCACCACGCGGCGGCGGTCGAACTGGTCCGCCACATGACCGGCGACCAGCGCCAGCAGGACGGAAGGCAAAAACTGCACCAGCCCGATCAGCCCGAGATCAAACGCCCGGCCCGTTATTGAATAAATCTGCCAGCTGACGACAATCGACAGCATCTGAAAACCAAAACTGGATGACGCGCGGGCTACCCAGAATGCAACAAACGAACGGTGTTGTAACAGCGAGTCCGAATTCACGGAGGGTGATGGCATGGTAAATCCCTGAAAGAATAGATTATGCTGCCGCGTCTGTTTTGTACTGTGCTACAAACTAGCCCGGCAATTATTGTGGATACAAATAATTAACAAAGTGACGGGCTGTTTTATCATGAAAAGTGAGATCAAAAAAATAGCCATCGCAAAATGGCTATAAATAAAATCAGATAAAAGTGTGTCTTTGGTCTTCGCTTACCAGCGAAGCTCTCGTCCGGAATACTCAACGAAGTGATGGCCGCCTTTGCCGCGCCATTTTTCGAACACATCGACAATACCGGTGGTGCTTTGTTCTATGGTCAGTGTGGCATTCTCGCCGCCCATGTCGGTCTGCACCCAGCCCGGATGGACAGACAACAACGTCTGACCGTGCTTTTCAGTTTCTTCCTTCAGCGGACGGGTCAGCATATTAAGCGCCGCTTTACTGGCGGAGTAGAGCGGATAGGTGGCAACTTCGTTTTCGTTCAGGCTGGCCAGTTCCGAAGTCATCAGCGCCAGTACGCCGGTTTTCGGTTTGAGCAGCGGCAGCAGCTCCGTCGCGCACCGCACCGGCGAGAAGGTGTTGGTCATGAACAGTCTGATAATCTCGTCGTCGCTGGCCTGATTCACATCCTGACTGGCCGGGCCGAATGCGCCTGCATTGACGAAAATCAGATCGAATGTGCTTTCCGAAAGCGCATCTTTTATCGCGGTACGCTGGTCGGGATTGTTGATATCCAGCTTCACCCACTCAGCCGATTCGGGGCTGCCCGCGGGTACCGCATCCCGCGTGGTCGCCGTCACCTGCCAGCCACGTTCCGCCAGTACGTTCACTACGCCTAAGCCGATGCCTCGTGATGCGCCAATGATGAGTGCTTTTGATGTGTCAGTCATATCTGTCCTTATTTTATGAGGAATTTATCTGAGAATCGTTCCTACCGTAGCAGCTAAGCGTAGACGCTGAGCGGCAAAACGTAGCAGATAAACCCCTTATATTGTTGTGTGAACATCGCCGAAAAACCCACTTCATTAATAAATTTCCGAAATAGTTTCAATGCGAATGAATAATGATTTTTAATGAGTTTTTGACATTTTTTGCTAAAACGTCTGCGTAATTTCAGGCAGCACAGAGGAAATTTCCCGTTTTATAGCTAACCTTATTTAAGCTGATGTCAGCTTTTATATTTAATTCTGGCTTTAGCGGTGGTTCTTAGGAGTTTAACGTACCTGATTTGCATTTTTATAACGAAAAGTCTGGTAATAAATGGAGAGATCAAAATGATTGAAAACCCAACCCCTGCACCAGGTCATTACAATAATACCGTGGTTGAGCCGGTGAACAACGTTCCACTGAAGCGTATTTCGTGGAGCGCGATTTTTGCTGGTGTCATTATTTCGATGGTGGTCTATTTACTGTTATCGATATTGGGTACGGCCGTGGGTGCAAGTACAATTGACCCGCTTAAAGAGCAAAATCCTCTGGACGGTCTTGGCACCGGCGCCGCCATCTGGACGGGCGCCAGTATGTTGATTTCTATTGCTGCCGGTGCGTATGCCAGCGGACGTCTGGCCCAGCGCGAAGGTGCTTTGCACGGCCTGCTGATGTTCGGAGTGAACACGCTGATCTGCGCCTGGTTCCTGCTGGTGGTCGTGAATAATGCGATGAGCGGTGCGATGAGCGTGGTGGGTTCCGGGTTGCAAACGTTAGGTAGCGGAATATCCGCCGCCGCGCCGCCGGTGACTCAGATGGTAAAAGAGAAACTGGGCGAGAATAATATTAATCTCGACAGTTTGCAGAACGAACTTGAAACTACGCTGCGTCAGACCGGTAAGCCGGAATTACAGCCAGAGAATTTGCAAAATAAAGCCGAAGGTGAGGCGAATAATGCGCAGACTCAGGCCAATGATACCGCGAACCATCCACAAACCGCTGATGCCGATCTGACTAACTTTATTAAAGGTCTGATCTCGCGCAATGAAGCGACATTCCAGGCAGCTGACCGCGATGCGCTGAAAAATATCATCAAAGCACGTACGGGTAAAAGCGATCAGGAAGTCGATCAGATTGTGAGCCAGGCTGAACAAACCTATCAGCAGGCACGTGCGAAATACGAAGAACTGAAAAAGCAGGCTGAGCAGAAAGCCCGTGAAGCCGGTGAAAAAGCGGCTGCCGCGACCGCTAAAGCCAGCTGGTTCACCTTCTTTATGTTGATCGTCGAAGCCGTTCTGGCCGGTGCAATGGGCATGTTGGGTCGTCGTACTCAACCTGAACCGGTGTTCACGCATCAGCGTCATTAATCATTAAGTCAGTGAATTACAAAGGGGAGATAGTGATATCTCCCCTTTTTTATGGCGTTCAGCTTTCCCCTTCCGTACGCAAGCGACGGATATCCCGCAGCGGCGATTCCCCAAACTCACGGCTGTACTCGCGGCTGAACTGCGAGGCGCTTTCATAGCCAACAAACAACGCGGCGCTGCTGGCATCCAGATTTTTATTCATCATCTGCTGACCCGACGTGCCCTTCGTCGCCATTTGGCGCATTTGGCTGCTGTAGGGGCCGGTCAGTAAGCGCACGATAATCTCCTGCTGGATAAGCGGGGCAACATGCGCAATCAGCGTCGGTTCAGCCAGTAAATTAACCAGTCGCAGCAGGGCATCGGCCAGCGCCTGATCCAGCGGTTCGACCAACAAAGGCGTAACTGGCGCTTCCCGTACAGCTAGCGCAGGGGGAATGACGGCGGCCATCTGGGCCACCGTTTGAGGGTCCAAAACCAGCATCAGACCGAGAAAAGGCTGCTCCGCACTTGCCTGCGTGACATGCGAAACTACCGGCAAATCCACAGCCGTCAGCAATGACTCTCCGGCACGGTAGCAGGTCGGTTTACCGGCCAGCATGATCTGCTTCGCGCCCTGCGCGACCACGCCCAGCCCCATCTGATAAATACAGTGCACCGGCGACGTCGGTGTATTGCGACGATGCAACGATAAAGCACCGATAGCCGTAGTAAAGTCACCGTCGTTTTGGGCAATATTGCCTATTGCAGCTGATAATGAATCGAGTGGTGAAGTTTCAATATTATGGCGTAAATCTGACACTTTTCCGCCTTTACATTGCAGAATGAAGGATGAACAGAACTTATCATCACGAGAGTGAGTTTGCGACGTCCTTCTGGATATTCATCATTTCAGGCAATTATCCCGGCGGATCTGACAAGATATCCGGCGGATAAAAAGTCGATACTGTTTCTTACTTCTTCCCGATAAGCAGAGAACGTTATGCCGACTTTATTCACACCCTTTACGCTAAAAGACGTCACCCTCCGTAACCGGATCGCCGCATCGCCGATGTGTCAGTATCAGGCGCAGGACGGTTTACTTAATGACTGGCACCACACACATTACACCATGCTGGCGCGCGGCGGCGTTGGGCTGCTGGTGGTCGAAGCCACGGCTGTATCGCCGGAAGGGCGTATCACGCCGGGAGACGCCGGTTTGTGGAGCGACGCCCACATTGACGGTTTTGCTAAAACCGCATCTGCAATAAAGCAAGCGGGCGCAGTACCTGGCATCCAACTCGGACACGCCGGGCGCAAAGCCGGTTGCACCCCGCCGTGGCAGGGCGGTGCGCCGCTGGAGAGAAACGATCCGCAGGCCTGGGTGCCGGTTGCGCCAAGTGCGATCCCTTTTATTCACGGCGATGCCTACGTGCCTCGGGCAATGACGCATGAAGATATTCAGCAAACCCAACAGAATTTTGCCAGTGCGGCACGTCGCGCAGTTGACGCAGGTTTTCAATGGCTGGAATTGCATTTCGCTCATGGTTTTTTGGCCCAGAGCTTCCTCTCACCTCACACCAATATACGTACCGATGAATACGGCGGGACGCTGGAAAATCGCGCGCACGCTGCTGACTCATCCACACTGGCCATTCCTTGCCGCGCGTGAACTGAACATCAGCCAGCCGGAATCGGTACTGCCAGTGCCTTACGCATATTGGTTACAGAATTCCGCCGGGTAATACGGGCAAAGGAGTGCTAAGAATAAAGAACAGATGCAGATTATCGATCATTCGACATCGTTATTTCTGTAATCGACCAGATCACACGGATTTACAGCCTGATTCCCCAGTGATATCAACGATCGGGGGTTCAGGCTTTTCTTCATTACTCTTTCCATTTACCTTCTAAATAATCATATATCCGTCACTGTTAGTTAAAAGTGATAAATTATATCTTTGTCGAATGCATTATTGATGTCATGAATATTTTTAAATACTCAGGTTTGCAGAATAATAAAGTCATTGCATTATCAAAAAGGCAGGAACAAAATTAAGTCCGGATTGCATAGTTGAAATGTTATCACTCATCACTTGTAAGGGACTTACATGGCCAGCCTGACTTATCTCACGCTCAATGGACAAACGCAGGGATTGATCTCTGGCGGTTGTTCATCAATGGACTCTATTGGTAATAAAGCCCAAATTGGACATATTAACCAAATCATGGTTTACAGCCTTAAACATACCTTATCCCGCGCTCAGAACGTTAATCATCACGAACTCACTATTCTGAAGCCGATAGATAAATCTACACCACTGCTGGGAAAAGCCATTTCAGAGAATGAGCTTCTGACTTGTGATTTAGAAATGCACCGCACCAACAAAACAGGGATGAACGAAGCCTATTTCAAGGTGAAATTAACGGGTGCCCGGATCACCAATATCGATTTTATTGTTCCACACAGCATTCTCGAGGGTGAGGCCGAACCACAGGAAAGAGTTAGTTTCAGCTATGAAACGATCACCTGGGAACACTGTATTGCGGGCACCAGCGCGTACAGTTTATGGAATGAACGGGTTTTATAATCAGGGATGAAAATATGTCAGAACTCAGAGATAAGAAATACTGGCGGCGGGTAAATGAAGGCAAGCGGATTTTGCAGGGTGAGGAATCTTTCAATTCTTTCCCAAGTGTGAATCCAATGCAACGGGATATGGCTGCCATGAATGGCAGCTTTATTACCGAAAACCGTTACATCATGTTGCTGACATTAGAAGAAGCGCAGCAAGTCACCGATGAGCTTTTCGGGCGTGCAGACACATTTTTTAGTTACATTGCTGCACCGGGTAATATCAAGGACATTTTGGAGGGGACGCGCAGTATCGGGCTTTTGATGACCTTTCGAAACTCGGCAGGTGATATTGTGTTTCGCCTGAAGTCGGCGGGGATCAGGGCAATTGAATACACTTTCAAAGGCAAATCCTACATAAAAATTACTGGCCATCCCGGACTACGCCGGATTTTGGAAGGCACCCGATACGCCGTCAATAACCCGCAGATGCTGGAAATGGGGATCGGCATACGCGGGCTGGGCAGTGCCCTGATGAAAGGGACAAAATTCTGTATCTTTGCCTCGCTGGCGTGGCGTGCCATCGAACTGATATTTAAATCCGACTATGATCTGGTGGATTTTCTCGGCGATATCACCATGGACGCGGCAAAGATTGTGGTGGCGAGTGTAGTTATTGGGGTTGTAGCTGGAATATGTACATTAGTCAGTGCGCCAGTAGTTTTTACTGTAACTGTTGTTATCGTTGCTGGTTTTTACTTAAACAAAAAATTAAACGAAAAAGATGACGATTTTGGATTATCAGTTTCTCTTAAAAAACAGTTACGAAAAACATATATCGAGTATCAAAAGATAACTGAATGGAATTTTAAACACGCGAATTCATTAATTAACGAATTATTTTTATGAGTAAAGCAAATGGTAAAGTATAATGTGAAAGGCTGGGTTTTATACAAATCGTGTTTGTTTTTACTGGCCTTGCTATCAGCTGGTTTTATTATCTCCGTAATATTTGGTGATGAGGTTTATCAGATCAGATCATTTTTCAGACAGTCTGATATTATAAAATTTGAACGTCAAAGTGTTGTGATTGTGGGAGGCGTACCACTTTTTATCTATGGTTTCTTCTTTTCACTTCGTGGCCTTTTCTCTAAAGGTTTCATACCCCCGAAAAAACAAACTGTTATTGGTTTTATATTTCTCATTTTTAGTGTAATTACTGTTGTTATATCTTATATCGGTATGTGGGTTTTTTATTTTTTATTGTTATCCTCATCCTATACTCACTGCCCACAAGAAAACCTTAAGCGTTATTATGTAATTGATCCTCAACGCTGTGTGACCATAATCCCTAATTTTTCACAGTCATTCAAGGAAGAATAAAAACTTAGTGAATATTATGAAACCTAACCCTCGCTTATCTGATTTTAGTTGAGATTAAAGGTGTAAATATGAACGTGCATCGTAAAATAAACTTAGAGAAACCTACCTTTAAAAAATGGTTTTTATATAAGATGTGTTATGTTTTTGGTTGGTTTTTAGCCTGCTGTCCTTTTTTTTGGGTTATATTGTTGTTTTATTGCTAAGCGTAATATTCATGTTTTCATCTTATACATCTTGCCATGAGAAAAAATTTGCAGTCTATTATGTCGACCGACCCGAATTATGCCAAACCATCGTTCCTGACCATTGGTAAACTCTCACCCCCGATTTTCACATTGCCACCCCCATGTGCAATGCGTAATGTTGTGGTTTCTCTCAAATCCCTCAGGTGAATAAAGCATGATCACCCTTAAATGGTTCAGCCTCGCGTTTGTCTGCATTTTGCTGCTGTCGTTTGGCTACAGTTATGCCAAAGCGACGCAGACCAAAGAAGCGCCTGCGCAAAACTGGTCGACGGCGCGACGTGATTCGGCCGGCATTGCGCCGGATCCGATGAAATTTAAAAGTACCGCCATTGTGCAGATCTACGCTGCGCCGACTTACGGCTGGCGCGGACTGGTGGCGGTACATCCGTGGATTATCTTCAAACGTGAAGGTGAAACCCGGTTCACGCGTTACGACGTGATCAGCTGGGGCAGTAAAAATGTGGTGCGTCGTGATTACGCGATCCCTGACGGCTACTGGTTTGGCTCGCGCCCGAGAAAACTTGTTGATCACCGGGGGGCTGAAGCACAGGCGATGATCCCGCAGATAGAAGCCGCCATTAAACGTTACCCTTACCCGCAGACGTATCACGCGTGGCCGGGCCCGAACAGCAACACTTTTATGGCGCACATTGGCCGCGAAGTGCCGGATCTCCAGCTGGACTTGCCATCGAATGCCATCGGCAAAGATTACCGCGGGATAACTAATCCGATAGGTTTACCGCCGTCGGGGCGCGGTGTGCAGGTATCCGTACTGGGGCTGCTGGGTGTCACACTGGGCGTAGAAGAGGGCGTTGAGGTGAATGTGCTGGGGCTGAATCTCGGCGTGGATATTAAATCTCCCGCGCTGCGCTTACCCTTCATTGGCCGTGTCGGGTTCGATAACCCCGGCGCTGCTGAACTCTGAGCTGATAAACCCTGAGATCGCAGAAAAAAAAAGGCGCTTACCTTGCGGGAAGCGCCTTTTTTGTATGACCGGAAATCGTATTACTGGAAGTAGATATCGCCGGATTCAGCTTTAAGGATTTTACCGTCGGTGTCGGTAATCATGGCGTAGTTGCCGCCGATGTATGTCCAGTGGCTGCCGGCATCCGGCGCTGGCAGGTGACGCTGCTGCCAGTCCACAATTTCATACGGCTTGGTGCGGTACAAGCCAGGTACGGCGTCACCAATTTTGTATTCAGTAGAGTCGTCGAAGAATGACTTAATCTCATGTGACGTGGTCGCCGCAGTAGCGGTGTGCGTAAACATCATCACGGAGGAGAAGACCAGAGCTGACAACATAATAATTTTAGAATGACGCATAATGTATCCCGTTCAAAACCATCAACATAACGCCCGCTGCCATTCCATTGTTATTGCAACGAAGCCTGTTCTTTTCAGATAGGTCAGGATGATAACGAGAAAAGGCCTGATATGAGGGGCGATTAATTGTGTCGAAATGCAAATGATTGAAAGGGTTTCCCTCCCGGCGGGCTAACGGGCCTTCCAACTCAGAAATATCCTTAATGCATCTCGCGTGGAAGATTCTGTCCTACCCTTAGGGTTCCTTCATACGTTTTTAAGACAAGGAGCTTGTGTATGAACAGCAATAAAACGATCCCCGTTTCCCTTAACGATCCCCACGTCGACACCTTTCCTAAACCGCCCTTTGAACAGCAGAAACAGCCGTTCCCCGGGCTGGTCAGTAAGATGATCCCGGTGCCCGATCACGGTGAAACGTCGTATAAAGGGAGTGGACGTCTGAAGGGGCGTAAAGCGCTGGTCACCGGCGGAGATTCCGGTATCGGCAGGGCGGTGGCGATAGCTTTTGCTCGTGAAGGCGCGGATGTCGCCATCAACTATCTGCCGGATGAAGAGCCGGACGCGCAAGATGTGGTGAATCTGTTGAGTAAAGAAGGCCATAAGATTGTGGCGATCCCCGGTGATATTCGCGATGAGAAATTCTGTCAGCGTCTGGTGAAAGACGCCGCTGAGCAGCTCGGCGGGCTGGATGTGCTGGTGAATAACGCAGGTCGCCAGCAGTACTGTAATTCGATCAAAGATCTGACCACCGAAGCCTTTGACGCGACGTTTAAAACCAATGTTTATGCGATGTTCTGGATCACTAAAGCCGCACTGGATTATTTGCCGCGCGGAAGCTCAATCATCAATACTTCTTCAGTACAGGCATTTTTACCCAGTGATAATCTGCTCGATTATTCGCAAACCAAAGCCTCAATTGTGGCATTTACCAAAGGTCTCGCTAAACAACTGGCACCGGAAGGCATCCGCGTGAACTCGGTGGCACCGGGTCCATACTGGACTGTTTTGCAAACCTCAGGCGGCCAGCCGCAGGAGAAAGTTGAGAAATTTGGTGAGCAGGCACCGCTGGGCCGTCCGGGACAACCGGCTGAGATTGCTGGGATGTACGTGGCATTAGCCTCGAATGAAAGCAGTTATACCTCAGGTCAGGTGTGGTGTTCCGACGGCGGTACCGGTACGCTCTGATAAATAAGTTAACGACATAGTTTGAGCTGCCAAAGCGTCTCCATGAGGTGCTTTTCACGTCTATCAAACTGAAAAAACCGCAGCGGAACCACGTTGCGGTTTTTTTTACGAACAAAACTGAGCAATGACAAGCTATTTGGGCAATGACAAGCTATTAGAGAAAATCTTGTCGCTGCGGCGTAAAGGTATCGAGCAGTACGCCTTTCTCCAGACAGACGCAGCCGTGCATGATGTACGGTTTTTTATACAGCGTATCGCCCGCCGAGACTTCCCGAGTCTCTTCACCAATGGTGAATTTGAAGCGTCCGGACAGCACGTACGTCAACTGCTCGTGCACATGGTTATGCATCGGGCCGACCGCGCCTTCTTCAAAATACACTTCGACCGCCATCAGGGTGCCGTCATGTGCCAGAACGCGACGGCTGACACCGGCGCCCAGGTCTTGCAACGGAATGTCTTTCTTAAAGATAAACATCGGTTAGTCCTTACGTAATGAGTTGAGCAGGGCGTCGGGGATTTCCGCCAGGTACAGCGCGGGTAATCCTTCGTAATCCGTAGTGAACAGAACATGACGATCGTCTGGCGAGAAAGAAGGGTGTGGATGCGTCACCTGACGGTCGCCGTCGAGCACGCGCCACGAACTGTTATGCGTCACCAGCTGGGCGTACTGCCGGGTGTTAGCATCAAAAATGTATAGCCACGGATCGTTTTCAATCGTATGGCTTGCGGTGTCTTTCACATCCACCGGCGTACCGGAACCGTCGCCGACCAGCAGCGAGCCGGTCTCGTTACTCATCAGATGGGAACACGCAGGCATGGTCATCAGGCTGATATCTTCGCCGGTTTGCGGATCGAAACGGCGGATATGGCGATCGTGCTGACCTTTCAGATAGGAAACATACATCAGCGCGGAGCCGTCCGGCACCCAGAACTCGTGCGTGCAGCTCTCGCCAGGCGCATGTTCTTTCACTTTGCGCACATTGGTGCCGTCTTCATTGACCAGCCACATGCGCGCATCGACCAGATCGTGCGGGCCTTCGTGGCAAAACGCGACGGTGCTGTCATCATAAGGGCGATAGATAGGATGGCCGAGCCATTCATTTTTCTCATGAATGACGGTGGATTTTCCGCTCAGCAGCTCCACCTTCAGCAGGCGGCAGTGCGGATTGCTGTGGTAAAACGCCTGGAAGATTTTCCAGTCTGAGAGCGGCGTCCAGTCTTCACGGCGGATCTCAATGCCAACCAGACTGGTGCATTCACTGTTCGCCACCCATGTGCCGTAACCGACCCATTCTTCAGGGACCTGATATACCGTTGCTTCGCTGAAATCCGCCAGTTTTACCCGTTGCAGACGACGCTCATTTTTGACGTAGTAAAGGTATTGATCGTCCGGAGACAGGAATCCGCCAAAGGTGTTATCGCCATGACCTTCGGTCAGCTGCACCGCTTTTTGGGTGCTCAGATCCAGCAAGTAATAGTTGCGATTGCCGTCAAATTCCCCTGCAAACAAAACCTTACTGCCATCACGGGTAAAACATTTTTGATAAAAATAGTTGCGATGACAGAGCACATCGGGCGGCGTCAGACGAGTGACGTGCGCACCGGTTTGCGGGTCCGAAACGGTGTGGAAACTGAATTGAATCTGAGAACCTTTCGCCATGATTCACCTCATAAATGGCAATAAAATCAGCCTTTCTTTGGCTTTCATTTATTAATTGAAATGTAATTTCATTAAATTGAAAACACATTACCACTTACTGCGGCACCCTGAAGGCAGAGGCTGCCAGAAATGTAATGTTGATCACATTTTTCCCTTCTGTAAAAAACATTCTATAATGTCATGGTTTCGTAAATAACAATTGATGCCTGAAATACATTAAGGGTACAGAACAAATACCTCACGCTTTACACAGTGGAGTTATTTTAGAAAAGGGATGTACATGATCAGATTGAGAAAGAAACGCGTCAAACCGATGCAAATTAACGACATTACTATCATCGACGATTCCAAGCTGAAGAAGGCGATCACCGCTGCTGCGCTCGGTAATGCGATGGAGTGGTTTGACTTTGGGGTGTACGGTTTTGTCGCCTTCGCGCTGGGTCAGGTGTTTTTCCCTGGCGCAGATCCGGGTATTCAGATGATTGCCGCACTGGCAACATTCTCCGTGCCATTCCTCGTCAGGCCTCTGGGCGGTCTGTTCTTTGGTGCACTGGGTGATAAGTTTGGCCGGCAGAAAGTGTTATCTGTCACCATTATTATCATGTCAGTCAGTACGTTCTGTATTGGACTGATACCCGGATACGCCACCATCGGCATCTGGGCACCGATTTTGCTGTTACTGGCAAAACTGGCGCAGGGCTTCTCGGTTGGCGGTGAATACACCGGTGCCGCGATTTTCGTTGCGGAATATTCTCCGGACAGAAAACGAGGCTTCCTCGGCAGCTGGCTGGACTTCGGCTCCATCGCCGGTTTTATCCTCGGTGCGGGCGTGGTTGTCCTGATTTCCAGCATCGTCGGTGAAGCGAACTTCCTCGAGTGGGGCTGGCGTATTCCGTTCTTCATCGCTGCACCGCTGGGCCTGATCGGTATCTACCTGCGTCATGCGCTGGAAGAGACCCCGACGTTCCAGCAGCACGTCGATAAAATCGACAGCGATTCCCGTAAAGACATTGCAGAGCCACCGAGAGTCTCTTTCCGCGAAATACTGACCAAACAGTGGAAACCGCTGATCGTCTGCGTCGGTATGGTGATTGCGACTAACGTCACCTACTACATGTTGCTGACGTATATGCCGAGCTACCTGTCGCACAGCCTGCATTACTCTGAAGACCATGGTGTATTGATCATTATCGCCATCATGGTCGGTATGCTGTTCGTCCAGCCGTTTATGGGCTTGCTGAGCGACCGCTTTGGCCGTAAGCCGTTCATTCTGATCGGCAGCGTGGGGCTGTTTATTCTGGCGATCCCGTGCTTCATTCTGATCAACAGCGGCGTGGTCGGGCTTATTTTCGCTGGGCTTCTGATCCTCGCTGTGTTGCTCAACTGCTTCATCGGCGTGATGGCCTCGACCTTACCGGCGATGTTCCCGACCCATATCCGTTACAGCGCGCTGGCGATTGCCTTTAACGTTTCAGTGCTGATTGCTGGCCTGACGCCAACCATCGCCGCGTGGCTGGTGGAATCGACCGGGAACTTGTATATGCCTGCCTACTACCTGATGGTGGTCGCGGTCATTGGTCTGGTCACCGGTGTCTTCATGAAAGAAACTGCCAACCGTCCGCTGAAAGGCGCTACCCCGGCAGCTTCTGACCGTGCTGAAGCGAAGGAAATCCTGCAAGAGCATCACGACAATATCGAACAGAAAATCGAAGATATTGATACGCAGATTGCTGAACTTCAGGCCAAAAGAAAGAACCTGATCGACCAGCATCCTGAAATCAACGGATGATTTTTTGATGAAGTAAATGAAGCCGGTCAGCCTTACTGACCGGCTTTTTTTTGCCTTGCGCCGCATTTTTCCAAATCCTGCTCCATACTTCATTTCCCGGTCATCTGAATGGAAAGCATGAATGCAGAATCCTACGTTGTTTCAGTTTTTTCACTGGTATTACCCGGAAGGCGGAAAGCTGTGGCCGGAAGTGGCGGAGAAAGCCGCGTGGCTGGCAGAAATTGGTATCACTGCGGCCTGGTTGCCGCCTGCATATAAGGGCGATTCCGGCGGATATTCGGTCGGTTATGACACCTATGATTTGTTTGATCTTGGCGAGTTCGATCAAAAGGGTTCACGCGCCACCAAGTATGGCGATAAAGACGGCTTGCTGGCGGCCATTGCTGCGCTGAAACAACATCAGCTCGGCGTTATCCTCGATGTGGTGCTTAATCACAAAATGGGTGCAGACGAAAAAGAACGCGTGCAGGTTAACCGCGTCAATATTGATAACCGCGAAGACATCAGCGATGACGTCATTGAAGCGGATGCCTGGACGCGTTTCACATTCCCCGTACGCAACGGTCAGTACTCCAAATTTATCTGGGATTTCCACTGCTTCAGTGGCGTTGATCACATCGAAAATCCGGACGAAAACGGCATCTTCAAAATCGTCAACGATTATACCGCCGGTGGCTGGAACGATCAGGTTGATGACGAGTTCGGTAATTACGATTACCTGATGGGTGCCAACGTCGATTTCCGTAACAACGCGGTCAATGAGGAGCTGAAATATTGGGCGCGCTGGTTAATCGATCAGACGCAATGCACCGGCTTTCGTCTTGATGCGGTCAAGCACATTCCGGCCTGGTTTTATAAAGACTGGATCGACCATATTCAGGCACAAGCTGAGCAGCCCATGTATATTGTGGCCGAATACTGGTCGCACGATGTCCCGACGCTGCAAAATTATATCGATCAGGTCGAGGGTAAAACGATGCTCTTCGACGCACCCTTGCAGCTGAATTTCCACCATGCGTCAAAGCAGGGGGCGGATTTCGACTTCACGCAGATCTTCGACAACACGCTGGTGGCCGCCGATCCGGCGCACGCCGTGACGCTGGTCGCTAACCATGACACGCAGCCTTTGCAGTCGCTGGAAGCACCCATCGAGCCGTGGTTCAAACCGCTGGCCTATGCGCTGATACTGTTGCGTGAACAGGGTGTGCCAATCGTTTTCTATCCCGACTTATTGGGCGCCACCTATGAAGATGAAGGCGATGACGGCAATAATTACACCATCGATATGCCTGCCATTCCTGGGCTCGAGACGTTAATCAAGGCACGACAGACCCATGCGTGGGGCGTGCAAACGGACTATTTTGATCATCCGAACTGCATTGCGTTCAGCCGCAGCGGAACCGAAGAGCATCCGGGCTGCGTGGTAGTGATGTCCAACAGCGAAGCGGGAGAGAAATCCATTGAACTGGGTGAAAATCTCGCACACAGGAAATGGCGGGATGTGCTGGAACATCGTGAAGACATCATCGAAACCGACGAGCACGGCACGGCGCAATTCTTCTGCGAAGCGGGCAGTGTGAGTGTTTGGATTTTAGCGGAGTAACACCAACGGCAGGCGGACGAGAATATCAGCCTGCCGTTTAGTCAGCGGATACCAAAAGCAATCAGCAGTGAATACATCCCAAGCAGCAGTACAAATGCCACTACGCCCGCCATACCGCTTGCTCTAGCCATCAAGTACCACGGGAAGGTCACCAGCATAACCATCGCGTTGAGCGGCACTGCATACCACTTCCATTTTTTCGGCGCCATCATCCACAGCACAAAAAAACCGACCAGACTCAGCACGCCGTAATTTGTCACCGCCATTTGAAGATTGCCAACGTCCGGTTTGAACGTCTCGAAAAAGCCCAACAGTATTCTGACCAGAACTACCATCGCCAGCAGTGAAAAGCCGCTTTCAATCATCACCATAATGCCCGGACGATAGCGCAGTCGCTGTTCCAGCAAGGTGTAACCCTGTATAAAAATACCGACCAGTAAAATCAGCGCTATGCGGTCACGCCATCTGTTGGGATCGTCGCGGGTGCCCAGCACGATCAACAAAAGCCAGAACCCGGTCAGAAACACAGTTCCCCAGGTCAGCGCCAGCCGGGTTTCAGCCAGGCTGTTAACCAGCTGAGAATTGACACGTGGCAAAAGGGATGGGAAATGCATACGGATGTGGCTCAGCTCTTTATTGAGCGGCGTAAGAAAATCCGGCATCCACTTAGCCCACCACGGCAGGGTCGCCCCTTCCACGGTCAGCAGCCGTGAACGCTGGCGGTCCAGTGCCGAACCCTGATACTTTTTTCCCAGCTGCGACCAGTAATAGTTCGCGCCCGTTTTCTCAATCTGATAATTAAGCGCAGCAAGACGCTGTGATGAAATCCCTTCAGGCTGATAGTGGTCAATATCCCAGCCCATCACCTCGGACACTTTCATCAGCAGCGCCGAATACAATCCTTCGCGCTCACACAGCTGAGCCGCCAGCGCCTGACTGAACACTTCAAGCAGCCGCAGATTTTGCAATACCTCGCCGGAAAGCGTGGACCGCAGGCGTTTCAGGCCTTCGGTTTCATCATCCATCAGTCCATTAATAATGTCCGTTACGGTATCCGTCAGGCGTATTTCCTGCGCCAGCGACGTATCGATAACCGGCGTATTCTCCGTAAGAGGCCCAACGTGAATCTGCATGTTCCACGGCGAAGAACTGGCGTCTTCGGTAGCCTCAAATTCCTCGATAAAATCATTCTGTGCAGAAATCTCCGCCGCCAGTTTAGCCTCTTCAAACGCTTCTCTCAGTCGCTGATATCCCTGAGGATCCCGATCAGGCCGTGTGGTTTTCAATTTGCGGGCATAAGCGCGTTTGATATCGCTAAGATCGTCAGTAGGGTCGATGCCTAAAACGGACCAGATACTCATGCCACCGCCCATGTAACTAACCAAGAATAGAGATAGAGCATTATCCCGCACACGGCGATTCGCCAAAACCAACCAGGTTTCTTTACCTGCCTCCATGGAAATGTGACAAGGGCAATCAGGCTGTTACTGATGAGGTTGTACCAACGCCAGTAGCGAGGACAAATCGCCCAAATGCAAAATAGTGAAAATGCAGTGAGCATGGCAAATAGCACGGGGCCGCGACTCGGATCGTCGTTCATGAAATGCAACTCGTTATACAGTCCGCTGAAAATCTTAGCAAATGTGGCTAAAATAAGCAGTGAAAGAAGGGCTTCATATATTTGAACGAGGGCGGGGGCTTGCGGGAAGCTTCGCTTTATTTGGCTTTTACATACTGTGCAGATGAGCAGAATGGCGACGATAATCGGTGCGTCACGCAGTACATGCGCATCATGGCGCATCCCGATGGCGATCACCATGCTCCAGAACGCGATAAAAAATGTCTTTCTCCAGTCCAGCATAAAACAGCGACCGGAAAGATCCTGAATAAGTTGCGAGTTTATTCGCGGCAGCAACACGGGATGATGAGCACTGATTTCCTCGACAACCTGATATAACTTGCCGACATAGTCAGGAATGAGCCTTACCCGAAATGACAGTTTTTCACCCTCAACACTTAATAGCCTAAATCGTTCGCTTTCTTGTTTCGTCACCACTGACTGGGTTGCAAGAGAATCCCAGTATAGTTCCGCTTCTGTCTTCTCGATCTGGGCATAAATAGCCAGTAACTGAACATTTGTTATACCCTCAGGACGGACGTTATCGATTTCCCAGCCCAGCATAGCTGCAACATTTTTCAGCAAATGAGAAGTTATGCCTTCGCTTTTCCCCATCGTCTCAGCGAGTAAATGATTAAACATCTCGTGGGCCGTGATATTTTCCTGCAGATCGCCAGATACACAAGTATAAAGGCGTTGAAAACCGGCTACCGCATCAGTGAGTAACAAGGTAACGATTTCATCGACCTGCCTGACGATATCCTGTTTCGATAAGCTGGAGGTGTTTTCAGATTTGGTAGTTTGAAAGCAGTCGACGTATTGCGGGTTTTCAAAATCAGCAGCACTGCTACAAAAATCAGCTTTAAAAAGCGATTTTTTCGCCTCTTCAAACGCTTCTCTCAGTCGCTGATATCCCTGAGGATCCCGATCAGGCCGTGTGGTTTTCAATTTGCGGGCATAAGCGCGTTTGATATCGCTAAGATCGTCAGTAGGGTCGATGCCTAAAACGGACCAGATACTCATGCCGTTACTCCCATTCCTTGCGCAGATACTCAAGCAAGCCTTCAATCTCCTTGCGCGCTTCGGCAATCAGTCTTGCATCCTGCGTATCGAGCACGCTTTCGAAGCGGTACAAATGATCGGCGATATACCGACGCTGGTCGCCGAGACTTTGTTCATAAAACGCATTCGTTTCGGCGACTAAGTGGCGGTTGACCAGTTGCTCGCGCGGATGCTGTTTGATATTTTCCAGCCGCAGCAGGCTGGCGGAGATTTGCTCCGGCGTCAGCGAACCGGGGGATTTTTCGATCACCAGTTTTTGCATCTCACCGGTATTGTCGACTTTGCATTCCACTTCCAGAATGCCGTCGAGCGTATAGGTGAAACGCACATCTGCGGTGATTTCTCCCGCAGGGCGTGGCGGCACATCCACGGATAATGAACCGAGCAGAATGTTGTCGGTCACCCGGCGGGCTTCCCCCTGATAAATAGCGAGCTCAATGACTTTTTGCTGAGGGGTGATTGTGACAATGGATTCCACACGGCTGACCGGCACAAAGCTGTTGCGCTCGATCAGCGGCAGGAAATGCCCGCTTTCATAGCCTTCGCCTTTACGGCGTGCGATTTCGATCCCCAGCGTAAATGGCATCACATCGGTCAGAACGATATCATCGAGCGCCTGATCCTGCATTGCCAGCCCCGCCTGAATGCCTGCCCCTATTGCCACAGCTTCATCGGGTTGAAGGTCACAACGAGGGAATCGGCCAAATAATCGCGCGACGGCCTGACGCACCAATGGCATCCGCGTTGCACCGCCCACCAGTACGATATGATCGACCTGATCCGGAGAGAATTTGGCATCGCGCAACGCCTGAATGACCGGTTTTTTCATCCGCTCCAGCGCGCTTTCGCAGCACTGCGCCAGAATATCGGCGGTGATTGTCCAGTTCAGTGCCGCGCCCTCGTGCTGATAGCTGACGTCGACGCTATCCTGCGCCGTCAGCTGGCGTTTGGCTCTTTCCGCCAGCGTCGTCAGCCGTCCCTGCAACCCGCTATCCTCTTTATCGAGTTGCGGATGCTGTACCAGCATCCAGCTGACCAGGCTGCGGGTGAAATCATCGCCGCCGAGGAACACGTCGCCGCTGCTGGCGCGCACTTCAAACACGCCTTCAAACATATCGATAATAGAGACATCAAAAGTGCCGCCGCCCAGATCGAACACCAGAAACTTTTGCTCCTGCTGATTCGCCAGTCCGTACGCCAGCGACGCGGCTGTCGGTTCGTTCAGCAGCCGCTCAACGTGCAGGCCAGCCATTTCTCCGGCGGTTTTGACCGCTTTACGCTGGATGTCATTGAAATAGGCCGGAACAGTGATAATGGCGCGCTCAACGTTGCAGCCGCAATGTTGTTCGGCATCGGCCTTCAGGCTGCGTAATAAAAGCGCGGAGAGTTCTTCGGCGCGAAAATACTGGTTGCCGAGCCTGAACTGATGGTCGGTGCCCATGAAACGTTTGAAACTGGAAAGGGTTAAATCGGGATGTGTGAACAGGCGGGCGTGGGCGGGTGCACCGGTCAGCATGTGTCCGTCATCATCGAGGCCGACAACCGAAGGCGTCAGATTATGCCCGTAGGCATTGGGTATCAGCACGGCCTGACCGTCCTGCCAGATGGACACCGCACTGTTTGAAGTGCCTAAATCGATCCCTATCAACATCCGTATCACTCCCCAAATAAACTGAAAAAAGGCCGAAAGAGAAATCTATCGGCCAAAGTTACAGAATATTTAGGATTTTTTGTAGCCGTTTAGGCGATCTTATTGTCCGGCATTTTGGGTTTGCGGATGTCTGTATCCATTCAACAATTACAGGGGAAACGCCAGGGAGATATCTTAAGTCGCGGTGCGGGAAGAGGGAGCAAAAAAAGCCGAAGTTTTCAACTCCGGCTTCTTCTTTGTAGAACTAAGGTCTTAAGCTTTCAGCTCTCGCAGCATCTGCACCAGCCGTTCACGCTGCGCGCCGGGGATTTCGCCGCCTGCGGCGTAACCGGCGTTGCGCATGATGCTTTCCTGCAAGCCGACCAGCCAGTCGTAGATGTAAAACGCCGTGGAATTGGTCGGTGTGGCGGAGAGTTTGGTCAGTCGCTGGGTGGATTTCCAGCTGGCGACGCTTTTCTGCGGTTTGGCAAAAATCTTATTCCCCTTATTAATGCGGCTATCCGGTCTGTCTGCCTCATTCTGTTTCTCAAAGCCCAGCCACGCCACGAAATCACCCAGCACGGTCAGCGCGCGCGAGACCTGACGGTCAGCGTGATGTTCATGCTCACGCGTTCCCACAGGAAGTGCGCCGCCGAGCGAGCGGGTCAGCGATTCGCCCATTTCCAGACGGAAGCTGGCGGTAATCAGCTCCTCCATCAGTAATTCAACGGTAGGCTTGGCGACGCCGAGCAGTGCAATCAGCGGTTCGTTTTCCGGCAGGCTGCGTAAATGGTTGATCCAGTATCGTTGTACCTGACGCGCAAACGCTGTGCCGTCGTCGGTTTGTTCCTGCCAGACCTGCGTGTCCTGCTGTTCGGCGAACAGGTCGATATTGATGCCGATGCCAAAACTTTCGATGCCAGCGTCATCCTGCACGCGGGTGTCATCGGGCTGTGCCGACAGTTCGTGATAGATGCGGTGCAGCTCGTCGCGGCTCGGGAGCAGTTTTTCCAGCAGCTCACCGTGAACGCCGGTGCGGGTTTGCAGCGCTTTGATCACCGTCTGCACGGTACGCTGTTTCTGCGCCGGATCGGCAGTTTCACCTTCCTGATACCAGCTGCCCAGCAGATTATCGCCCAGTTCACGACGTAGTTCGTCACGCTGTTCCGCCAGACGGTTAAGGCGAATTTCCGGACGGATTTCCGCTACCAGATAATCGGCCATGCGTTGTAAACCGCGATCGTCCATGGCCAGCAGCGCCCCCCAGGCATCGCCCGGATTACCCACGTGGCGCTGCACGGCCTCGTCGTAATGCACTGACTCGGTCATACGGCGGTCAAACGGCGTCAGCACCCACACCAGACCCGGTTTGCGGCGGCTGCGCACCTGCGGGTTTTCGCCGTGCATCTCTTTGACCCAGTGCTCCAGCGTGCGGCCCACGGCCACCACGTCCTCACGTTTATCGGCGGCGGTGCACACCATCAGCATGTTCATCTCATGGCGATCGGTATAACGCTCCGGTAAATAGGCGATCTTGGCGCGGAACAACGGAGTGATGTCGTCTTCGCCGTCAATTTCTTCATCTGCCGCGCCGTAGCCAGGTAAATCCAATAAGTCGATCTCTTCAAACAATGCTTCACGCGGGGGAGAAAGCAGGGGAATTTGCACTTCAGCGGCCAGCATCGTCAGTTCTTCAAGTGACAACGTCACTGGCGCAGCGCTTTGATCGTTAAATTCAGGACATACCGAAATTTCAATATCATAGGCCGGTGACTGGCTGAAAATTCCGTCAGCCGGTTGCATAGCATCATCAACCAGAACGCCCAGCGGCGCGAGAAGACTTTGTGCGCCACCCAGATGTTGCAGCGTGTGGGCGTAATGACGATATGCCGTGGTCAGCGCAGGCACATTGCCCCACAAAAGAGAGAACAGACGCGCACGGTCGTCGATGTTCAGATAGGGTGCGAGCTTCACGGCGACCGGCCAGTAATGCGCATTCAGATGACGGAAACGGCGGGCGTCGAGGCGAATCATGGAATCCCACAATCCCATCATCTCCTCACTACTGAATCCCGGCACCGGTAAAGGCTGACGATGCATCGCCAGTGTATTCAGATGCTCGGTGATCTGCCGGGTATCCGGCACGTGATACAACGCATCCGGCTGGAAGGCACGAACCATAATGCGCGCCAAATCGGCTTCATTGAGCAGCAACACGCGAACCGGATAGGCGCGGTCTTTCAGCTCGGTCTGACGGGTGAAGCGGGTCGCAAGACGCGCGGCGCGGTTGCCAGTATTAATCTGTGTCAGGTAATCGAGCGTCACGCCGCCGAGCCGGGTTTCAAGACGGCCATAGTTACCGGCCGCCAGCGCACAAATCAGGTAGGATTTGCCTGCCTGTGAATGGCCGTAAAAGCCCAGAGTTTGCGTGAGTTTTGCCGCCTGCGTCAGGCGGCGCGCTTTATCGCGGCAGCGTTGAAGTTGCAGATTCAGGCGATCGGCTTCCAGATCCAGACGCGGTGCCTGAACGCGGGTCAGTTCCACCCATTCCAGCGCATCACCGATGGTGTCATCAATCTGTGTAAATTGCTGTTCCAGCAGGCCGGCATTCAGATTTTCTGAGGTCGTGTTGGTTAAAGTCATGAGACGAATACGCTCCCACTGTCGATCCAGTAATGGCTCTCGCCCAGTGTGTTCAGCCGAAGTCGCAGGTGATGAGACGGCACTTTGGTGCCGTTATCCAGCACTGCGCTGGCGATGTCGAAATACTCCGGCGTCGGGTGATCTTCCCCCTTTTTTACCGCCAGTTTCACGCGCAGCACGCTGTCGCCTGCCACTTTACGCGCCAGTTCCGGCTCGGCAATGGACAGGGTGTACAGCGGCGACGCCGGCCAGCGTTCGTTTTCCAGCTGGCGGAAGCCCAGACAAATCGCGCCGCGAATACGGAAACTGGCCGCGCCGTCGAGTTTGTAATCATGCGCGTCCAGATCGATATCGCTGTAACAGACGTTGTCATCGGTCAGCGCCTGATTGCCATCGAGCATGCCGAGATAGCGCACGGTGGAATACGGTTGAAAATCACCGGCTTTGAAGTAGAAGCCCGGCAGCCGCAGATCCAGCGCCAGCAGACACAGCATCGCGCCGACGGCGGCGGTAGATTTCGGGTTATCAATACGCCCCAGTTTATTGAACGGATACCAGCCGCTGGTGTGATAGCCATCCAGCGACAGCATACGGTTGATCGGCAGCGGTTGCAGGTGGCGGAACAGCGCCTGAATACCGGGGAAGCGCGAAGGGCGACCGGTCAGCAGCAATACGTCGCAGTCATGCAACGAGACCACTTCGCACAGCGAACGCAGGTTTTGCGTGATGCTCATGCGGTTGGACAAAAACTCGCTGTGCAGCTTACTGAGTTTCAGCACCAGCGGGGCCTGCAAAATGTCGAACACCGGCGAACCGGCGGGCAGCGTGCGCTGGATCTCGCCGTGCAGATAGTCGAGGACTTTTTGTGTCGGACGTTGTTCAAGCAACTCGCCGAAAGGGGCGTCGATTTCTGCGTGGGTATCGAGCGGGTCGAAACGTTCGTACACTTCCAGTACCGCGTGCGCCAGAGGAATGAAAATCTGCAAAGTGCTTTGCTGGCGCAGCGTCGCGTGACCGTCCATCCGACCTTCGCTGCCGAACAGGCGGGTCATCAGGCCGTCAGGATTGGCCAGACCGGCTTTTTTCAGCGTGGCGTGCAGGGCAGGCAAAATATACAGCTGGATGACATCGAGCAGAATATCGTCACCCGCCACTTTAAAGCCTTCACGGAACAGGAGGCGTGGAGTAATTTTGACGTTATTGCCCATGCCGTCGTCGAGCCAGTATTGCGTGATAGCCAGATCGGTCGTGCCGCCGCCGATATCAATCGAAGCGATACGCAGGGTTTTGCCAACAGGTTCATCGTCAGCCAGCTGGCGATCCGGGCGCGCCATGCTGGCAAAAAATTCGCCGGTATGACCGCCAAAATTCACCTGCGTTTCGTTGTACAGGTACACCATCTGCCCGCAGGTGGCTTCGTCCCACTCCATCTGCACATCCGGCACCGGCATACGGCTTTTAGCTTTGTCGGCCTGCGTTTTAAAACCGTCGTCCGACGGATGCCAGCCCATGGATTTCCACACCAGACCAATCGCTTCCTGCATCCGGCGGCGGAAAATCTCACGCTCCGGTTTCGGCATCGCCGAAGGCAAGGTCAGAATGATGTTACGCAGCTGGCGCGGCGCGGAAGAGCGCAGCATTTTGGCGCGCTGGGCGGGGCTGTTGATTTGCATCAGCGCCTGGGCCAGCAGTTCGGACAGCATCAGCGTCATCACTGAACTGCGGCTGTAGTGCGCGGAAAACACCGGCAGACGATCTTCCGGCGCGAGATCTGACAGCGGCTGGCCTTCATCATTAATCAGAAACGTCAGCGGCATCGCGGCGGCGACCGGTTCCTGCACCGCGCCGTGACCGCCCTGACTGAAACGCCAGCCCGGCGTGTAGCTGTCCTCATCCCACAAGTAGCGGCGCGGGCTGGAGAGGCCGGTGGATCCTTCCGTGCCTTCGCGCAACTGCGCCAGACGGCTGGCTTCGCGCCCGGCACGCAGAATCGACGGCCAGATAAAGGCATCATCACGGCCGCTTTCCACGGAGAAGTTTGGTTTGCCGAAGCGTGCCTGCGAGAACTCCACGCGGCTTTCGAACAGTTCGTTATAAAGAAAATGCGACTGGGAGAGATCGCGCAGTTGCAGCTCGCTGGTTTGTTTCAGGCCGTCGGTTTCGCCGACGTGGTCTTCCACCAGAATGCCGCAGGTGTGCGAATTGCCGACGTCCAGAATCAGATCGACGTTGATCGACGGCTCCTGCAAGGTCGCGCCGTTGATCTTCAGCTCAGGAATGCCCAGCTGACTGCCGAGCATCCCCAGCACGTTCAGGTAATGCGCCTGATATTCAAATTCGCGCAGCGCCACTTTGATGTTGCGGACTTCGCGCAGTTCGCGGATCGCCGCCTGCTCGGTGAAGACTTCACGCAACCAGCCGTCTACCCAGGTCTGATCGAGAAAATCGGGCAGCTCTTCGTTATGCCACGCCAGCGCAAAGTTGATGCCGTTTTTGACGTCATCCGGCGTCGGTGCCAGCTGCGTCTGCTCGTCATCGCCTGCCACCACGCGGGTATCAAACGCGATCACCACGCGGTGCGTGCTTCCATCGGCTTCGGGCACATCCAGCGCACGGATTTGCACCCGTGCCCAGTTGTCCGGCCCGGCCATGAAGGTGCGCGGTGGGTTGAAGCGCAGAAACGGCAGCGGAAGCCAGATCTGATCAAGCAACGCTAGGGATTGCTCAAGCGAAAAACTGAACTCCGGGCGAACCACTTCAGGCGCAGCGCCGTCGAGACCCGGCAGGAAATGGCGACCGCTTTGCGCGTTGTAATCCAGACGCAGCAGCGGGCCGTTGGCGCTTTTGCGCACGAACTTAGCGGGCAGTGCATCGTCCCAGACCGGTTTTAACGCGAAGTCGAGGAACTGGATCCCGCTGTCCTGAATCAGGGTAATTTTTTGTTTAAAATCAGTAATGGTTGCCAGCATGGGTTATTTACCTTCGCGCTTTATCGTCATGGGATACACGGTGTCACCGTTGTAACGGCCCTGACACACGGCAGCGCCGGTCGCGCCCTGGGTACAGCTGATTTCCGGCATCTGATAGCGGGAACCGTCGCTGCATTTCGCGCGGTATCGGCTGTTGATCACCAGATTGCCAGACTGCATCAGCCCGGCGTTGATTGCCGCGCGACAGGTGATCCCTGCGCCATAGCTGATTTTCACCGTACCCTGACCTTCTTTAATTTGATAACGCAACACCGGGGGCTTGCCGGTCACCGGATCTTTGATATCCACGATCACATTCCAGTTACCGTTGAGGAATTTCGTCGAGCCGATTTTCACAGCGTCCGGCGGCATCACCAGCGCGTTTTTACTGACAGGCGCCGGTGTGGGAGCCGGTTCTGCAACCACCGGATTTTTCTCGGCCTCGGCGACCGGTTCTGGCGAAGGCACCACCACGGCCGCAGGCGCAACTGGCAGAGGAACCGTTTCAGGAGATTTCACTTGTGGTGCCGGGTTTTCAGAGGCTTTCGCTTCGGGTTCGGCTGCAATCGCCTTAGGTGCGATGACTTCCGGCTCAGGTTTCGGTTCAGCCTTCACGACGACAGGTTGCGGCGCAGGCGTACGCGAATACATCCAGCCTGCGGCAGCACCGGCCAACACCAGCGCGCACACCGGTAACGCCCACAGCAGTGGCGAGACTTTACGGCGAACGACCACGGGCTCCGGCGCGGGCACATCCATTTCGGCGGCGCGGGCCTCGATGGTTTTCACCCCGTTAACCGGCCCGGCAGGCGGCGTAACTGGCGTTTCCATCGGCGCGGTTTCTGCGGTCATCGCGAACGCAGGAAGCGGTTCTTCGGCTTTCAAAGTCTCGCGCAGGCAGGCGAACGCGTCGGTATTGCTGCTGTTATCGAGGCTGACAAAGCCCCAGAACGTCAGTACCGGCTGGCCGCCGACCAGATAGACGTGATTTTGATCCGGGAAACGGAAGGCTTTTTCGAGTAACGCGCCGAAAAACTGCAGGGCCGATTTTTCAGAGGCTTTGGCTGCACTGCTGATTTGCGCGACGCCGTCGAGGCAGTTTTCCAGATGACGCAATGCCGACGCTCGCGCCGCATCCGTCGCCGCTGCCCAGGAAATCACTTTGCCTTCGCGGGGAGAGTACCAGTCGAGACGATCGCCCGATTCATTCAGTTGAGGAATAGCCAGACAATCGGCAATCGACGGTTGTTTACGCAGGCGTAAGGTTTCCCGTAATTGCAGGGCTGATGCATAAACCGGTTGCCCGTTTTCGCCCAGCGCAAGGATGTCGTTGAGACTGCCACTGCGTAAAAATGATTTTGCCACGCCTGAGTAACCCTTGTTGGTTTTGGTCTGCAAAAAGTGCACATAGAAAAGGTGCATGATGCGAGCATTCTGAGTGATTTAAGGGAAATCAAACGGCGGAATAAGCGGTTAAAAGGGTGGCTGTTTGTGGCGTGGGATGGGGAATAGAGGATGACGGAATTTTTACCGTCATCCTGAGTTTAATCAGAAACTCATGCGCGTCAGATTACAAATGAAAACTATCGTAGAGATGGCGTTCAATGGCGGTCAGTTTATTACGATCGTAATTTCCGAAAAACAACGGCCCGCCCAGCGTATTTACCACTACGCCGCTGGCCGTGATGGCTGCAGATTTATAATCACCGACTTTTAACGCATTCACGGTATCACGTGAGAATACTCTGGCTTCCGAAAGTGAAGCCGAGGTTTCAAAAAGCCTCCCTTCAGCTACGGCATTGATGTTTCGCGAAATGCTCTCATATGCCTGTTCAGAAATCCCTACGTTAGCATGGTGCAACATTTTATTAACACAATAGACTGCCTGAGCGTAGATTGAGAACCGGCTACTTTGCAATATTTTTTGTTCCAGCTGGACTCTGCGCATCAATCCCTGACGTTCGTCACCGTATGGCATAATTATTCTCTCCTTGTAGAATTATTTTAAATCAAATTAAAAATATTTCATGATGTTGAGTAAATTTACTCAACATCAATCCATGATAATTCCAGGAAAATTTATTAAGAGAAGATAAATCAAAAAACGAGAACAAACCCACAAAAAATAAATGATCAACTCATTGAAATAATGAGGTATTTGTTAAGTGAATGGATTCCGGGTGGTCATATAAACCTACTCAATAAATCAAGTTCTGTTCATATTAACTTCACAATTCCCTTATGCTTTACCAGACACTGCCGCCCCCGCATCCGGTTTTAATCGCAGCATATCCAGCCAGCCGATCAGCGTCAGCAGGGCGATCACCACGAACGCGATTTTAAAACTCATGCCCGGCACGGCCTGCCATTGCATATGATTCACCAGTTGCTCACCGAGCCGCGTACCCAACGCGCCCACTGTAATACCCAGTCCGACCGACAGCTGCAAGACCGTGCTGAACAGGGTGTTAGCATCAGCCATCTGTTTTGCGGGAACGTCAGAGAAGGCCAGCGTGCTGATGCCAGTAAATTGCATCGACCGGCTCAGGCCGCCGAGAAACAGCAGCAGCATCACCAGCCAGTCCGGCGTGCCGGGCGTCAGGAAGGCGCAGAACAGCAGTGAGAAAACGCTCAGCAATCCGTTTACCACCAGCACTGGCCGGAATCCATAACGCCGGATCAACGGCGTGGTCGCCGGTTTCATTGCCAGATTCCCGGCGAAAACCGCCAGCACCAAAAGCCCGGCGTGGAACGGATCCATCCCAAACCCGACCTGCAACATCAGCGGCAGCAAAAATGGCACGGCGCTGATGGTGACGCGAAACAACGAACCGCCGCCCATGCTGACCCGGAAGGTCGGAATGACCAGCGCTCCCAGATGCACCATCGGCGCAGAAGCGCGATACAAATGTCTTATCGCCAGCACGCAGACCACTACGCCCAACGCCAGCAACAGCGTGGCCGTCATCCACAGAATGTGATCCTGACTCAATAACTCGAGACCTGTGACCAGTGACAGCATCGCGACGCCGGTCAGCAAAAATCCGCGCTTATCAAAATGCTTCGGCTCCGGCGGACGTGCCTGCGGAAAAAGCCGCCACGCGAGGATCATCGCAATAATTCCCAGCGGAACGTTGATGTAGAAAATCCAGTGCCATGATGCGTAGTGGGTGATAAATCCGCCCAGCGGCGGCCCCAGAATGGGGGCAACCAGCGCGGGCCAGGTGAGTGTGGCAATGGCTTTGATCAGCTGAGGTTTGGGCGTTGTTTTCAGCACGGTCAGACGTCCGACGGGCACCATAAGTGCGCCGCCGATCCCCTGAATAATGCGTAAGATGATAAATTCGCTGACGCTTGACGCCATCGCACAAAACAGGGAGGCCAGCGTAAATACGCCCAGCGCGAAGGTAAACACGTTACGCGCTCCGAAGCGCTCCGCTGCCCAGCCGCTGGCCGGGATCAGCACCGCCAGGGTCAGCATGTAAGCGCTCATCCCGGCATTGAGATCTACCGCTGAAACGCCAAACGACAACGCCATCTGCGGCAGCGCGGTGGCGATCACCGTGCCATCGATAAATTCCATGAAGAAAGCCGCGGCGACCAGTAAAGCAATGACGGAGATCCCTGAACTGGCTGCACTGTCCTTCGACGGATGTTGTGCGACATCCGGTTTACTTTGGCTCATGGTGTGTGTCCTGAAAAACGGCAAAATGAAAAGTTAGATGATAAGTAATAAACCTATCACACACCTTTGGCCGGGTTATAGATCCGGGGAGGGGCAAAAAGAGCGGTATGCCAAAATATTACTTATTGTGACGTTGAACATTCCTTTTCAGCCTTTGGGCTTTCCTGAATGATAAAGCAAGAAAAAGAGGGTTCTCAATTAGCAGGTTTAACTACACTGAACAGCGGGATTTTGAACCGGAAATGCTGTCCATCACGCCATCAAAAATAAGGCTTTAGCCAATGTTAAACAGGGGAACTGAATGAAAAGTGGTGATTATGGCCGTTTGTTATTGCTGGCGGCGATCTGGGGCGGCAGCTTTTTATTTATGCGCATCGCCGCACCAGCTTTCGGGGCGATTAATACGGCGTTTCTGCGGGTGCTCTTCGGGTTCATCGGGCTGGCGGTGATCCTTACCGTGCTAAGAACGCCGCGTAATTATCAGCAGAAATTCGGCAGTTCGCTGCTGCTCGGTGTGATCAACTCCGGTCTGCCGTTTCTGATGTATTGTCTGGCAGCACGCTGGTTGCCCGCCGGATACTCGGCGATCCTCAACGCCACTACGCCGCTGATGGGCGTGCTCATCGGCGGTCTGTTTTTCCATGAAGCGGTGACGTTTAAAAAAGCGCTCGGCGTTCTGCTCGGACTGCTGGGGATTACGCTGTTGACCACCACCGGCAGCGCCGAATCGCTGACACATTTACTGGCGGGAGTGATCGCCTGTCTGGTGGCGACCGGATGTTATGCGATTGCCGGATTCCTGACCCGCCGCTGGATAACCGAGCGCGGCGGTCTGGATCCCAAACTGGTGGCGACCGGCAGCCAGCTTGGTGCCACGTTGTTCCTGCTGCCGTTTTTCCTCTATACCTCGGCGACTGAAGCCCCGGTGATGTGGGCACAACCGCTGATCTGGCTCTGCGTACTGGCAGTGGGCTTCGTCTGCACTGCATGGGCGTACATTTTGTATTTCCGGCTGATAGCCGACATCGGCCCGCTGCGTACCATGACCGTCACATTTCTAATCCCACCGTTCGGGATTTTGTGGGGATATCTGCTGCTTAACGAAACGCTGTCTGAAGGATTTTTTGCAGGTGGGGTGCTGATCTGTCTGGCGGTATGGCTGGTACTGAGTCCGGGGAGGAAGGTTGCGGTGGAGCGGAGAATACAGACTGGGAATAAGTAAATATTTAATGATTCGGTCTGGTAAAAGTTCCCCTGTAAGCGGAGGACCTTTATTCGTTGGGTGAAAATCCACCATGATGAGTAAGAGGTCATCCGATGTTGTTGTACTCGATGATGTATTTAAGGATGTATCGTTTCGCGCTATCCAGCAGTTTGGAGGCCGGATTGTAACGATAGAACTGCGGTTCGGCGGAGATATCGTCATGGCCGGTGAGGCGATATTACGCATGCTAGATTTACCTGTTCAGCGTTCTGCTCAGGATTCAGGCTATCGTTTCCCACCTTGTTAGCTATGTGCCCAACCGGGGCATAATATTAATCCTATGGGTAATTGTCTGCGTAAGGAGGGGGTTGAGACGGGCGCACATATCACCGTTAAAATAACCGATGGCTGTATTATGCTGGCTCTGGACTGCTACGAATTGGAGGACTAAAACATGAGAGGGAAGCCCTGCGAAGCCAGTTGCGGGATGTTAAACTGGCTTGCCGGGAGATGAAGATCGCCGCGCAAGCGGCGCTCCGGAGGATGAGTGTTTAATACACTAAACGCATAAAGTATGCCGAGAAAATCGAGATATTTTTCCGGCTTTTACATTTCACCATGCTTTTAAAGTATCGATTGAGTCCACTTCTAAAAAATCGACATCATAGTTTAATACAGTGTTCTTTATAGAAGATTCGAGGTAACAATCGAATAGTATAATACTATCACCTGCTTCAGGAATATAATGATGATGTATAAACAAACCACACCCTGAGTTAATTACCGCCCTTATACTATCGCTTCGATATTCACTTTTTTTTTCCAGGCCCAATAATACAGGTTCAGAAGGTAGAGGCTCAGGGTTGAGGTTTTTTTTCAGCCTCATCTCATTTTTCTTTTTGGATAAATAATACTTATCTAATTCTATCTGCAACAAATTGATTTTCTCAGTGTCACCATATAGATAAATACCTTTGCTATTGATCGTCCCCGTGCTAATTAACCGAGTTGTATCACTTTCGGCATTCTTTCTATAAAAAAACAAATTAGGGAAGAGATCATGAATAATCTTAGATGATTTATCAGTATTAAACCCATAAGGCCCAAAGTTATTTGGGCCAAAATCATATTGATAGCATAAACAATACGCTATTGAATCAAGGTCTGAACTAATGACCCTATTCCAGTCAGGTACTGGGAATTTTATTAACCTTTCATTCGCTACCATGTAAATATAACCTCTTCCCCTTTAGTGTTAATCGCATGAACATGCCCATTTGAATGATGGTCTGGTATATTTAGTTTCCCAGCATCTGCTGGATGCCCATCTGGATGTTCAAACCAGGAATTTTTCCCATTAGGATTATGGCGACCTAATTTCTGAGCACCATCAGCTTTCATTTTTCCCCAACCATTTCCACGGCTGGTTGGATTTAAATCATTCAAACTAAAATCTTGCCCGCCACGAGAAATTCTTGGAACTTGTGCATGTTGTTGAGCACGGTTTAACGCATCATTTCGACTATTGGTTTTTATTGTTTTACAACTCAACCCCAGCGGATCTATCCACGTCAGCGGGTTTGGAACATAGGCATATAAATTTAATCCC